>NZ_MHXN01000001.1 GCF_001824475.1 Phenylobacterium sp. RIFCSPHIGHO2_01_FULL_69_31
CCTCAGGGTTTGTTACACGGCCGGCGCTAAGCCGGACAGACGGTGAACAGACCCAATGCCCGTGTCCGGGTGGCTTCCTCGGGCCAATAGTCGACCCCTTCCGGCCGGCGAACGCATCCACTTCCAGGCCGCGGGCTTGGCTCCGCTTGAACGGCGGCTTTCGGGAACCAGGCTGGCGGCAGGAGGCGACCCGTCGCAGACTCTCGACGGGCCGGTTCGCGGCGGCTAGGATCGCCTCATGATCACGCGCAGCCCGTCCGCCCGCTGGTGGTGGCCCCTTTAAAAGGCGGCCTGCGTTCACATGACACATGCCGCCACGGGAACTCCGGGCGGCCTACTCTATCCCTCTCGGACCTCGTGGCGGCGCAGCTTCAAGCCCCGGAGTTCCCCGATGAGTGCTTCCCACGACTATCAAACCCAGTCCGGTATCCGCGTCCGACGCGAGTCGATCGAAGGCCCCTACCAGCCCAGCCTTGATGCCCTCGCGCGACGACTGGACCGGCATCGCGGGGTGCTGCTCTGCTCCTCATTCGAAGTTCCGGGCCGCTATACCCGCTGGGACATGGGGTTCAGCGACCCACCGCTCGTCCTCACGTCTCGCGACCGCCGCGTCACGCTACAAGCCCTCAATGCTCGCGGCGAGGCGTTGCTGGCAATCATCGCCTCCGCATTGAGCGCCCTGCCGGAGATCGCCGCTTCGGAATCCTCAGCCGCACAGCTGACCCTGGATATCCGCCAGCCTGAGCGCCCCTTCTCTGAGGAGCAGCGCAGCCGCCAGCCCTCCACCTTCTCGGTGCTGCGAGCAATGACCGACCTATTCAGCTCGCCGGAGGACCCACATCTCGGCCTCTACGGCGCGTTCGGCTACGATCTGGTCTTCCAGTTCGAGCCCATGGCGATGCGCCTACCCCGCGCCACGGACCAGCGCGACTTGGTACTTTACCTGCCGGATGAAATCATAATCGTCGACCATCAGCGCCAGCGGGTGTTGACCCATCGCTACGACTTCGCTGGCGGGGCCGCCACCACGGCGGGCATACCACGCGGGACCGCGCCGGATCCTTACCGCTCCGCCGCCCCCGGCGCGGCGCCGCGGGAAAGCGACTACAGCCAGGGCGAATACGCCGCCATGGTCGAGCGCGCCCGCGCCCGCTTCGCCGCCGGGGACCTCTTCGAGGTGGTGCTCGGCCAAACCTTCTCCACCCTCTGCGCTGACGCGCCTTCGGATGTCTTCCGGCGGCTCCGGCAGGCCAATCCCAGTCCCTATGGCGCGCTGATGAATCTTGGTCAGGGCGAGTTTCTGATCGCCGCTAGTCCGGAGATGTTCGTCCGAGTCGAGGGCAGCCGCATCGAGACCTGCCCGATCAGTGGCACCATCAGGCGCGGTCGCGATGCGCTGGAGGACGCCGCACACATTCGCGAGCTGCTGAACTCTATCAAGGACGAATCCGAACTCACGATGTGCACGGATGTCGACCGCAACGACAAGTCGCGGGTCTGCCTTCCCGGCTCCGTGCAAGTTATCGGCCGCCGGCAGATCGAGATGTCTTCGCGGCTAATCCATACTGTGGATCATGTCGAAGGCCAGCTTGCCCCTCAATTCGACGCGCTGGACGGCTTTCTCTCCCACGCCTGGGCGGTGACGGTCACAGGTGCCCCCAAGGCGTGGGCGATCCGGCATGTTGAGGCAGAGGAGCGCTCCGCCCGTCGCTGGTACGGCGGCGCCATTGGCCGCTTCACCTTCGACGGCAACATGAATACCGGTCTGACTCTGCGCACCATCCGACTGCAATCCGGCGTTGCGGAGGTGCGCGCTGGCGCCACGCTGCTTCATGACAGCGACCCAGAGGCGGAGGAGGAGGAATGCCGGCTCAAGGCCAGCGCTATGTTCGCCGCCATCCGCGGCGAGACGAGCCTCGCCTGGACCGCCACGGCGCTGCCACCGTTGGCAGTCACGCCCCGAGTGCTGCTGGTCGATCACGAAGATAGTTTCGTCCATACGCTCGGCGGCTACGTCCGTGTCGCCGGGGCGGAGGTCACCACAATGCGTCCCGAGCTGGCTCGCGAGACTCTGCGTGGCGAGCTCGCATTTGACCTCGTGCTGCTATCCCCAGGCCCCGGCCGGCCTGCCGACTTCGCCATGTCGGAAACGTTGGACCTAATCCTGCGGCGGAAAATCCCAGCCTTCGGCGTTTGCCTCGGCTTGCAGGGCATCGTGGAGTATTTCGGCGGCGCGCTGGACGTGCTGGCTCTGCCTATGCACGGGAAGCCCTCTGTGATCGCCAATCATGGCGGACGCTTACTGGCCGGCCTGCCAAAGCGCTTCACCGTTGGCCGCTACCACTCCTTGCACGCTCGCCGCGCTGTATTGCCGGCGGAGCTGGAGGCGACCGCGGAGACCGAGGACGGGATCATCATGGCAATCGAGCATCGCTCACTGCCAATCGCCGCGGTGCAGTTCCATCCGGAGTCGCTGATGACGAGCCCAGACGCTGTCGGCCTGCCGCTGATCCGGTCGGCGCTGACGCTGGGCGCCGTGAGATGAGGACGGGAGAGAATAGGTCGGCCTTCCACCCCTGCAGTCATTCGGTAGGTCTGCTTTGGGGCTGAAGGGCTCGGTAGAGCGTTGCGTGGTGACACTTCAGGAGGGCAGCCGCGTCGCGGACAGACGTTCCCTCGTCTATGAGGCGATGCCCGAGAGCGACTTGGTCGGCCGTAAGCTTGGGTGGGCGGCCGAAGCGGACACCTCGTTTCTTGGCGGCTTCGCGCCCCGTGCTGGTCCGCTGATGGATGAGAGATCGCTCGAACTCGGCGATGCCGGCGAACACGGTCAGGATCATCCGGCCGGCGGGCGATGTGGTGTCGGCCCAGGGCTCGGCGAGTGAACGCAGGCCCGCTCCGATCCCGTTGAGGAGTTCGGCCACCTCGAGCAGGTCCTTGGTCGAGCGCGCCAGGCGGTCGAGCCGGGTGACGACGACCACATCCTCGTCGCGAAGCGCATCGAGCATGCGCACGAGCTCGGGGCGGTCCCGCTTGGCGCCGGAGACCTTCTCTTCGTAGAGCCGGCGGCAGCCGGCCGCCTTAAGGGCCGCGCGCTGTAGCGTGAGGTCTTGATCGTCGGTCGAGACGCGGGCGTAGCCGATCAGCATGTCGCAAAAGTGCTTCGATTTGCCCGACTTCTGCAAGCGACTTTTGCGACAGACGAAGCTGAGCCGGATCAAGGGTCGGCGCAGGTGTCGCACAAGTTTCGAGTTCTGCGACTCGCGACCCGCCCCACACCGGCGTAGGCTTCCGAGCGGAGACCCCGCCGATGGCCCGACGCGAGCTGCTGACAGAAGAGGAACGGGCGTCGCTGTTCGGCGTCCCGACCGAGCGCGCCGCCTTGGCGCGCCACTACACGCTCGGGCCCGATGACCTCGACTTTCTGGCGGCCCGGAGGGGTGACGCCAACCGTTTGGGCGCCGCGACCTGGATGGCGCTGCTGCGCCACCCAGGCTTCGGACTCCGGCACGATGAGACGCCGCCGCGAGAACTCCTCGCCTACCTGGCCGACCAGCTCGGCCTGTCTGAGACGTTGTTCGGCGCCTATGGCGGACGGGCCAAAACGCGCCTGGAGCACGGGTGGGATGTCGCGACCCACCTCAGCGTACGCGGATTCGAGGCCGGCGACGTCGCCTTCGCCCTGGACCGGGCGGCCCAAGCCGCCTGGGCGACCGACCAGGGACTTCCGATTGTCCACGCTGTCGTCGAAGGCCTCCGAGAACGGGGCGTGATCCTTCCCGCGTCCGCCCGTATCGAACGGATCGGCCTGGCCGGGCGTGCGCGTGCTCGCAAGCGCGCGCTGGACGCCGTGGCTGGCGCCGTCACAGCCGAACAGGCCACGGCCCTCGACGCCTTGCTGGTTCCAGATCCCACGACCGGAGTGACGCCGATCGCCTGGCTCCGCGACATCGCCGGCTCTCCTTCGGCGCGGAATCTGTCGGGGCTTCTGTCTCGTCTGGCTTATGTGCGTCGGATCGGGCTCGACCCCGCCGTCGCAGACAACATCCACGAGCGCCGGTTCCGGCAGCTGGTGCGCGAGGGTGCGGTCGCGCCAGCGTTTCTGCTGTCGGACTACTCGGTCCGTCGCCGCCGAGCGACCCTGGCCGCCCAGATGATCGACCTGGAGGCGCGACTGTCGGACGCCGCCGTGCAGATGTTCGACAAGCAGGTTGGCGAACTGTTCACCAAGGCCCGCGCCGCCCAGAAGCGCCATAACGTGGCTTCCGCGCGCGACGTTGGGCGTCTGATGCGCCTGTTCGACGCCACCCTCGACGCCCTGGCTACCGCGCGGGAGGACGGCATCGACGCGATCGAAGCCGTCGATCAGGCGGTTGGATGGGCGCGGTTGCAGGAGGCCCGGCCGCAAGTTGAGGCGCTCGCCGCCTCCGCCGACCCGGATCCGCTGGTGGGCGCCGCAGCGAGGTATATGACACTGCGTCGCTTCGGCCCGGCGTTCCTAGAAGCCTTCCGTTTCCGGGCGGCGGGAGGGCGCGACAGCGCGCTCGCCGCGGTCAAGCTGGTGCAGGACCTGAACCGCTCCGGGCGGCGGGACGTACCGGCAGACGCACCGCTGCCGTTCTCTCGCGCCTGGAAGGCGCTCGTCGGCGAGGGCGAAAACATCGATCGGCGGCTTTACGAGACAGCGGCCTTCGCCACACTTCGTGACCGCCTCCGCTCCGGCGATATCTGGGTGGACGGCTCACGCAACTACCGCCGGTTCGACGCCTATCTCCTGCCGCGCGCCGAGGTCCCGGCCGCTGCCGCGAGTCTCGGTCTGCCCGCGACGGCCGGCGCATACCTGGCCGATCGGGCGCGGCAGCTGGACTGGCGTCTGCGCCGATTTTCTAGCGCGCTACGGCGGAACGCGATCGAGGACGTGGAAATCCGAAGCGGTAAGCTCAAGGTCACGCCACTGTCGGCGGACGTCCCGCCCGAAGCGGCGCGACTGGACGCCATCGTCGATCGGCTTCTTCCCAAGGTGCGCATCACCCGGCTCCTGTCAGAGGTCGCGCGGCGCACCGGTTTCACCGACCGGTTCACGGAACTGCGCTCGGGCAAGACCCATCCCAACCCGCAGGCCTTACTGGCCGCGGTGTTGGCCGACGGGACCAACCTCGGCCTGGAGCGGATGGCCGACAGCAGCCAAGGCGTGACCTATGCCCAGCTTGCCTGGACCCAGGCCTGGTATCTGTCCGAGGAGACCTACGCCGGCGCCCTGGCCTGCATCGTCGATGCGCAAGCCGCGCTGCCGCTCAGCCGGGTCTGGGGCGACGGAACCACGTCCAGTTCCGACGGCCAGTTCTTCCGCAGCGGCCGCCGCGGTGCCGCCGGCGCGATCAACGCCAAGTACGGCGCCGATCCGGGGCAGAAGATCTACACTCACGTCTCCGATCAGTACGCGCCCTTCCACAGCCAGCTGATCTCGGCGACGGCGGCCGAAGCGCCGCACGTGCTCGACGGCCTGCTTCACAACGCAAGCAGCCTCGATATCCACGAGCACTACACCGACACCGGCGGGGCGACCGACCACGTGTTCGCCCTCAGTCATCTGCTTGGCTATCGGTTCGTCCCCCGCATCCGCGACCTGGCCGATCGCCGGCTCGGCACGTTCGAGGCTGCGGGCCGCTACAAGGAGCTGGAGCCCTTGATCGGCCGACCGATCAACACGGCCATCATCCACGAGTGCTGGGACGAAGTGGTGCGGCTCGCGGCCTCGCTGAAGGCCAAAACGGTCGCGCCCTCGGTGATGCTGAAGAAGCTCTCCGCTTACAAGCGTCAGAACCGTCTCGACTTCGCTCTGCAGGAGATCGGTCGCATCGAACGGGCGCTGTTCACGCTGGACTGGTTGGAGAGCAAAACGCTTCGTCAACGGTGCCTTGCCGGGCTGAACAAGAGCGAGTCCCGCCACGCGCTGGCCGCCGCGGTGTTCACCCAACGCCAGGGCCGCTTGACCGATCGCACCGTCGAAAGCCAGGAGTTCCGGGCGTCGGCCCTGAACCTGGTGACGGCCGCCATCGTCTACTGGAACACTCTCTATATGGGCCGCGCCGTCGAGCGCTTGCGCGCCTCCGGCCATCCCGCTCCCGACCACCTCCTGGCCCACGTCGCGCCGCTCGGCTGGACGCATATCAGCCTCACGGGAGACTACCTGTGGCGCGAGCCTGCTGCCGGTTCCGAGGACTTCCTGCCATTACGGCTGAACGAGCGGCTCAGCTCTGTCGCCTGATCGGGTGTTCACGCTCTGTCCGGCTTAGCGCCGTCCGTGTAACAAACCTTGAGGCGCCCCCTATCTGAAGCGCCTCGGCAATCGACCGGTCCGCCTCACCCGCGTCCGAACGCGCCAGCGCACGCTTCCGCAAATCTTCCGAATAAGGTCGTGTCATCCGCGCCTCCAGCACGGACGTTGAATCATATCAGTCCAAACAAGGGAATCCCGATTCCACCAAACAACAGCATGCTCTAGGCCGGTCTTCTTGTCCAAGCCGCGTGTCCTTGTCAGTGGCCACGGCTGCGTCGGCGCGGATCAGTGCACAGCCAGCGCCTGTTCAAGCCGGTCCAACCCTTCCAGCAGCACGTCGTCCGAAACGGTCAAGGGCATCAACAGCCGCACAGTCTCGCCATGGATGCCACAGGATATAACCACCAGGCCAAGCTGGAATGCCCGGGCGACCACGTTGCGCGCCGCCTCCGGGTCCGGCGCATCGGATCCACGGGCCTTGACGAGGTCGAACGCCATCATCGCGCCGAGCCCCCGCACATGGCCGATCGGCATCAGGTCTTCTCGGCCAGTCCATGCCTCGAAACGCGCGCGCAGCTTTCCGCCGATCGCGTTGGCACGCTCGATCAGCCCTTCCTCCTCGATGACATCGAGCACGGCGAGAGCGGCCGCGCAGCTGGTCGGCGCACCGCCGAACGTCGAACCGAGCCCACCGCCGTGCACGCTGTCCATCAGGTCCGCCCGGCCGGTAACCGCCGCGATCGGGAAGCCGCCGCCCAGCGCCTTGGCCATGGTCACGATATCCGGCGCGATACCGCTATGCTCGACCGCGAACAGCTTGCCTGTACGGGCGAAGCCAGTCTGCACCTCGTCGCAGATCAGCAGGATGCCATGCTCGGAGCAGATCGCGCGTAGCGCCCGCAGCAGTTCGGGCGGCGTGACGTGGAAGCCGCCTTCCCCCTGCACCGGCTCGATGATGATCGCGGCAATCGAGCCAGGATCGGCATCGGTGCGAAACAGGGTGTGGAGGGCATCGAGGCTGTCCTGCACGGAAACGCCATAGTGAGCGATCGGGAATGGGACCCGCCAGACATCTCCGGGCAGGGTGCCGAAGCCGCGCTTGTAGGGCATCGCCTTGCCGGTGAGCGCCGTCGTCATCAGCGTGCGGCCGTGAAACGCGCCGGCAAAGGCCACTACGCCGCTACGGGCGGTGGCGTGGCGGGCGATCTTGACGGCATTCTCAACTGCCTCCGCGCCGCTGTTGAAAAAGAGGGTCTTCGCCGCTCCGTCGATCGGCACCAGCGCGTTCAGCCGTTCGGCGAGCGCGACATAGGGCGCATAGGGCAGCACCTGGAAGGAGGTGTGGGTGAAGCGCTCCAGCTGGTCCTGCACAGCGGCGATCACCCTGGGATGGCAGTGGCCGGTGCTGCACACGGCGATGCCGGCGACGAAATCGATATAGCGATTGCCGTCGACGTCCCAGACTTCGGCATTGCGCGCGCGGGCGGCATAGGCCGGCGTTGCGCTGACGATACCGTTCGGCACCGCAGCAGCCCGCCGGACCGCGAGACCGGCATTGTCGGACGCAAGCTCCGAGGCATGGAGAGATGCGGTCGCCATCAGATGCCTCCCAGGGCAAGATATTTGATTTCCACGAAATCCTCGAGGCCGTAGCGCGAGCCTTCGCGGCCCAGGCCGGATTCCTTGACCCCGCCGAACGGAGTCGCCGGGTTCGAGGTCAGCGTCTCGTTGACCGCCACCATGCCATATTCGAGCGCCTCGCCGACACGGAAGACGCGGCCGATGTCGCGGGTCCAGAGGAATGCCGCCAGGCCGTAAGGCGTGTCGTTCGCCGCGGCGATCACCTCGGCCTCGGTCTCGAAGCCATAGACGGCGGCGACCGGGCCGAAGATCTCCGTGCTGGCGATCGCCATGTCCGCCCGCACGTCGACGAGCAGGGTCGGCGCGAAGAACAGGCCGCCGCGCGGATGCGGCGTGCCGCCGAGCACCGCCTCGGCCCCCTTGCCGAGCGCATCCCCGACCAGTTCCTGGACCTTGGCAACCGCCGCCGGGTTGATCAGCGGGCCGATCCTGGTGTCGGCTTCCAGCCCGGGCCCGACCGGCAGATCCTCCATCGCCGCCCGGAGCTTCTCGACGAAGGCGGCGCGCACGCCGGACTGCACATAGATGCGGTTGGTGGCGACGCAGGCCTGGCCGGCGTTGCGGAACTTGGTCGCCATCGCGCCCGCCACCGCCGCATCGAGATCGGCATCGTCGAACACGATGAACGGCGAATTCCCGCCCAGTTCGAGCGACAGCTTCTTCACCGTATCCGCACATTGCCGCATCAGGATCTTGCCGACCCGGGTCGAGCCGGTGAAGGAAAGCTTTCGCACGTCCGGGCTCGCGGTGAGCACTCCGGCAACGGCTTCGGCGCGCTTCGCGGTGACGATGTTCATCACGCCTTCCGGGAAACCCGCCTCCTCGGCCAGCAGCTGAAGCGCGATCGCCGAAAGCGGTGTGTCCTCGGCCGGCTTGACGACGATCGTGCAGCCCGCCGCGAGCGCGGGCGAGACCTTGCGCGTGATCATCGAACTCGGGAAGTTCCACGGGGTGATCGCGCCGACGACGCCGATCGGCTGCTTGAGCACCAGGCAGCGCTTGTCCGGCGCATGGGTGGGCACGATGTCGCCATAGAGGCGCTTGCCCTCTTCGGCGAACCATTCGATGAAATTGGCGCCGAACACGATCTCGCCCAGCGCCTCAGCGCGCGGCTTGCCCTGTTCGAGCGTCAGGATCTCCGCCAGCGCCTCCTGGTTCTCCAGGATCAGCCGGAACCACGCGCGCAATATGTCCGCGCGCTCGCGTGCCGTCCGCGCCGCCCAGGCCGGGAATGCCGCCTTGGCCGCGTCGATCGCCCGCTGGGTCTCCGGGGCGCCCATATCGGCCACGTCGCCGATGAAGCTCCCGTCAGCGGGATTGTGGACCGCGAAGGTGGCGGCGACATCGGCCCGCTTGCCATAGGCCAGGGTGCGGGCGAGCAGCGCGTTGCCCGCGGGAGAAAGATCGGGGTGCATCGTCATCTCACATCAACCCCAGCGTCCGCGCCGTGCCGTCGAGTGCGCGCGTGAGGATTTCCATCAGTTCGTCCACTTCGCCGCGGGTGATCACCAAAGGCGGGCTCAACACCATCGACTGGCCGACCGCCCGGGCGATCAGCCCATCGGCGTAACAGGCCTCGCGCGTCAGGATCGCGGCATTGTCTTCCATCGTGCAGACGGTGCGTGTCGCCTTGTCGCGGACGAGCTGTAGTGCAGCCATCAGCCCCACCCCGCGCCGCTCGCCGACCAGCGGATGCCGATCGGCCAGCGCCTGAAGGCTCGCCTGGAAATAGGGCCCGATATCGTCGCGCACCCGCTCGACCAGCCCTTCGCCGGCGATGATCTCGATATTGGCGAGCGCCACGGCGCAGGAGACCGGATGCCCCGAATAGGTATAGCCGTGCGGCCATAGGCCGCCCTTGGCGATCACGTCGAAGATTCGGTCGTGCAGCGCCACCGCCGCAATCGGCAGGTAACCGGAGGAAATGCCCTTCGCCATCGGCATGAAGTCGGGCTCGATGCCGAAGGTCTGCGAACCGAACCAGGCGCCGGTACGTCCGAAGCCACAGATCACTTCGTCGGCGATCAGCAGCACGTCGTACGCGCGGCAGATACGCTGCACTTCGGGCCAATAGGTCTCGGGCGGCACGATCACGCCGCCTGCGCCCTGCACGGGCTCCGCGATGAACGCGGCGACATTGTCCGGCCCGAGTTCGAGGATCTTCTCCTCGATCGCGCGGGCCGCCTTGAGGCCATAGTCGGCGGGCGCGAGATCCCCGCCGTTCACATACCAGTGGGGATGCTCGACATGCGCGAATTCGGGCAAGGTGCCGTTGTCCATGCCGTGCATCGCCGGCATACCGCCCAGGCTGACGCCCGCGACGGTGGAGCCGTGATAGGCGAGCGTGCGGCTGATGATCGTGCGCTTGCCCGGCTTGCCCAGCAGCTTCCAATAGTAACGCGCGAGACGGACGATCACGTCATTCGCCTCGGAGCCCGAATTGGCGAAGGTGAAATGATCGAGCCCCGCCGGGGTGAGGCCGGCCAGCCGCTCGGCCAGCTCGATCATCGCCGGCACCGCGCTCTGGAAGTGATTGTTGTAATAGGGAAGCCTGTCCATCTGCGCCTTGGCGGCGTCGGACAGTTCGGTGCGGCCATAGCCGATGTTGACGCACCACAGCCCGGCCATGCCGTCCAGGATCTTGCGGCCGTCGCTGTCCCAGACATGCGAGCCCTCGCCCCGCACGATGATGCGCGAGCCCTGTTCGAGGATCAGCCCGGGATCGGTGAAGGAGTGAAGGTGATGGCGGGCATCGCGTGCCTGCCATTGCGCCGTGCTGTTCATCTTGATCTCAGTCATGGGCGGTCAGGGCCTCCACCGCGGAATTGAAGAAGTCGTTGTCGAGGATCACCTCGGATCCGCGCGGCTTGGCGCGCGAGCTCAGCACGGCGATCAGCAGGTCGCGCTTCGGATTGATGTACACATACTGGCCGAAGATGCCGCGCGCGGAGAAGGCGCCGTCGGCGAGCGAGCCCGACGCATCGGGTACGATCCACCACATATAGCCATAATCGCGCCGTTCGCCGCCGACGATGCGCGCGCTACCCGCTTCGGCCATCCAGCCCTCGGGAAGGATGCGTTCCCCCGCGATCGTGCCGTCTCCCATCGCGAACCGCCCGAAGCGGGCGTAGTCGCGCAGCGTCGCGCTGATACCGCTGCCGGCGACTTCGAGTCCGCCGGGGGATTCGAGCCACCAGCAGGCATCCTGCTCCATGCCGAGACGGGACCAGAGTCGTTCGGAAAGATAGTCCGACAGCCACTTGCCCGTCGCCGCGCGAACGAGCGCGCCGACGACATGGGTTTCTCCCGTCGAATAATTCCAGCGGGTGCCAGGCTCGGCAACGCGCGGCAGCCCGGCCATGTAGCGCAGGATCGCGCCCGGCTGCTGGGCGATCTGCAGCTTCAGCATGTGCCGCCGCTCGGACTGGGGATCGACATGCTCGTCGTCCCAGCGGACCCCCGAGGTCATCTGCAGCAGGTGGCGGATCGAGACGCCGTCATAGCCGCCGCCCTTCAACTCGGGCAGGTAATCGGTCAGCATGTCCTCCACGCCGCCGATATGCCCGTCCTGGATTGCGGCCCCGACAAGCGTGGTCGCGATCGACTTGGCCATCGACATCGACACCCAGCGCGTATCGGGCTGCAATCCGAGTTCGTAGCGCTCGTGAATCACTTCACCGCGCCGCTGGATGAACAGGCCGGCCACCCGGTTGCGGAAGACATAATCATAGAGATCATATTCGCGGCCATTGGCCCGGATCGTGAAATCCTCGACCGGCGCCTGCGCATAGACGAAGGGCGCGACCGTATCGCCGCGACGGATGGTCCGCACCGGAAACGCGCGGTGCGTGTTGCGCAACGCTTCTACCTGCGCGCCGGGCATCAGCTTGCCCGCATAGAGCGGCGTCATGCGGTCCGCATAGCCGCTCGAACCGGCGAACCCCGACGTCAGGCCCAGCGGCTCTGCAGCCGGTGCATCAGAGACGTTCAACCAAGCCCCCTAACCCTTTTGTTGTTCGGCCAAAGAGCTAATCCGCCACGGCGCGCCAGCTAAGGTGCCAAGGATGGGAGGGGTGTTGCGCCTCGCGCACCAGCCCCGCGCCGATCGGAAATATCCTTTGCGATCGGCTATTTGCCGGCAAGGAGGACGCGACCCGCGACGTGCGGCTTCGCCACGTCGCGCGCGAGTTCGGCGGTAAACCAGCGCAGGTAGCGGCGCACCAGCGGGGTATCCTTCCGGTCGGCACCGACCAGTACATAATATTTGCCGAAACTATAGGGCTGGAACGCCGGTTCGCCTCGCCCGATCTCGACCAGCTCGCCCGAATCGAGAAAGGCCTGTCCGACCAGCCCGTTGACCAGCGCAACCCCGCGTCCGTGCAGCGCGGCATCAAGGGTCAGGTGGCCCTGCGACAGCCGCGGCCCGGTCAGGTCGAGATCGTCATAGACGCCGTGCACCGCCAGCCAATGCGCCCGCCTCCTGGGCGAAGGCCGGGGCCGCGGCGATCGCCAACGCAAGGCTGGACACGGTACAAAGGCGGCGACCCAGATTGTTCAGTCTCATCGCAAATCCCCCAAGCTCTGTTGCAGTACGGAGACTGTTGCGCGCTCCGGAAGGTGAAAAGGCGCGTAGAGGGTCCGCCGTGGTGCGCGGGACGCACCATGGCGGACGGCGGCGTCGCGCGATCAGCGTCCGGCCTGTTTGATGCCGGTCTGCGCCCACTCCCCGGGGTTGATCACCAGCTTGCCCTTCGTCGCAAAGTCGAGGACCATCGGGTAGCGCCCCGGCACGGCGAACCGGCCGCCATCATAGGGAAGCAGCTCGACCGGCTTGTCCATCGGCACGTTGAAAGCGTTGCGCCCGACCGCCTGGCCGAACAGCTTGCCGTCCTGCGCGGTGATGTTCACCGTCACGAAATTCGAGAAGCGATACTTGCCTGCATAGGATGCCAGCGTTCTGGCGGGCACCGCCGGCTGCGGCGACATCACCGGCAAGGCCGGCTGCGGCGGCACAGATGCGAGCACCGCGTCCCAGGCCAGTTCGCTGGCGATCGAGCCGATCTCGACGCCGTTGAGCGCGCCCGGCGTGCTCGGATCGGGCGCATCGATTTCGCCGGTGGTGATGGCATAGAGCGTATCGCCGTCCGATGCCGTGGCGAAAGGCTGGATACTGCGCCCCATCGCGGTATGGACCTGGATCGCCAGCCGCTGGAGTTCGGCCGGCTCCATCTTCTGGTTGATTGCGACCAGCGTGACCGTGGTGTTGCGCATCCTGCCGCTCTCGGCGCCCCAGCCGGCCTTGCGGCTGTCGGGAAGGTTGCGCAGCAGATCGTCGACGCGAACATCCTTGGGCCAGCTCGGATCACGGTAACAGGCGGCGGGGCGGCCTTCCCGATCGGTCACCAGCCCATAGGCGTTGACCACCGAGAAGACGGCGATCTTGAGCGCGCCGATCTGCTTGAACGCGCCGCCCTGGCCCGAATGCGCCTTGCAGCCGAAGAAATCGCCGGTGCGGGTCATGCTCCCGGCTCCGGCGGCGCCATTGCGGAACACGCCCGGGATCCGAGCGCGATAGGCCGCCTGGGCGAGCTTCTTGTCGGGGTATATCTCGTTCAGTCGGCGATCGCCATAATCGAAGATGACCGCCCCGACCGCCACCGCGATCGAATCCCATCGCCCGGTATTGCGGCCATCGTCCTTGAGCGCGGTCGCGACGGCGGTCGTCGCTTCGAGCCCATAGGCCGCGCCGCCCGCGAACACGACGGTGTCGATGTCGTAGCTCGAATATCCGAGGCGGACGAGGTCGGTATTGATGGTGGCCGGCGCCCCGCCGCGCACGTCCACCGCCGCCAGCACCTTCTTGTCGAAGCTGAAGACCGTCACCCCGGTGGGGCCCTCACGATAGGAGGCGCTGCCGATCTTGAGCGCGGGCCAATCGAAGCGCAACTCGCTGCCGCCGCCATTGAGCACCGGAACGAGGTCCGCCTGTGAATCCGGCGGGCTGGGCGCCGCCGTTTGGGCCGATCCGGCCGAGGCACCCATCAGCAGGCAAGTGACAAGGGCGGCGACGCCGGTGCGATGCTTCATATGTTTCGACCCTTTCCGTTGATCTCCGACCCGGCAGTATGCGTCAGAAATCGCGGTGCCACATATGCAAAAAATGGGCTCTGTTGCAAACATTCGGGACCGCCGAGCGGCACCGCGCCTTTGTTGGGATCAGGCCGCTTTGTTGAAATGCTGATTGAGCATGGCCAT
>NZ_MHXN01000002.1 GCF_001824475.1 Phenylobacterium sp. RIFCSPHIGHO2_01_FULL_69_31
CCCCTCCACCGACAGCCCGCCTGGCGCGGCTACGCCCCTCCACCGACAGCCCGCCTGGCGCGGCTACGCCAGGCGGGCGTCCCGGAAGACGTCGCCACTGTAGCAGCCAGCCAACAAACAAGGGGGCAGACCGGTGTGTCAGGGTCGAAGTCGCCGCGCCAAAGACCATATAGTTCCTTATTTGTTCTTGACGGCCGCGCCATCGGCGTGCGTCTTTGAAGCGCAACCATGAGTCAGTGGTAGGGCATGGATTTGCTGGATGTCGCCCGTCAGATCGCAATCGGCCTTGGCGCAGGTATACTCTATCTGGTCGCCATCGTCGCCGTCGTCGCGTTGGTCTCCCTGGCCCAACATTGGATGTACGTCCGCAAGCGACGCAGGGCAGGACCGCGGCTTTCGTCTGACGCGCCTCGTATTAAAGGCAGGATGACGCGGCTGGCTCAGCCAACCTTGCTGTTGACGCCGGCGACGAAGCCGGGGTTTTCGAAGCTTGGCGGAGATCCGGAACTTCCGCCTGATCTGGCCTGGCCCCATGAGGACGGGCGGCCTCGAACCTTTGTCGCTCAGGTCGACCTCGCCAGCGCCCAGGATTTCGATCCGCCGAAGTGGCTCCCGGCCGCAGGACACCTGTACGCCTTTGTCGATGAGACCCGCTACGGACTTGCCGATCTGGTCCGCATCATCAGCACCGACCTGCCGGCCGGACCGCCGGTCACCCCTCCCACGGCGGTGCGCAACCGCGAAGACAGACGTTTGGCTGCGTCGTTCCCGGAGCGGCGCGTGACCTTCGAGAGTCGCACCTCCGTCCCCAGCCTGGATTGGCTGGGCATCGACCTCACAGAGGCGGATCTCTCAGAGGACGAACTCGACGAACTGGCCGACGCGCCTTTGGACGACGAGATCCAGCATCGGATCGGGGGCTATCCGTCGGAGATCCAGGACGAGCAGATGGCGATTTCCTGCGAGTTGATGCGTCGTGGCTTGCCGCCTGAATACGAGGGCACGGAAATCACCCCTGCGATCGAGCGGGCCTCGAAGCAGTGGCGGATGTTGCTGCAGATCGACTCCGATCCGGCGCTCAAGATGAACTGGGGCGACGGCGGCCGGCTCTATGTCTTCATCCGCGAGAAGGACGCCCTGAAGGGCGACTTCTCACAGACCGTGACGATCTCGCAGAGCTACTAGGCTGCCGCCGGCGCTTTCACCCCGTCCCACTCCTTCCACAGCCGCTTCGCCTCGGCCTTCGCAGGTCCGACCGACGCGTCCTTCACATGGCCGAAGCCGCGGATCTGTTGGGGGACCTGGGCAAGCTTCACCGCAATGTGGTGCCGGTCGGCGTCGAGGCCGGCGACCAGGCGGTCGAGGTCGGCTTCGAAGTCGGCGATCAGGCCGCGCTCCATCCGCCGCTCCGCCGTGCGTCCGAAGACGTCCAGCGGTCCGCCGCGCAGGCCCTTCAGCTTGGCCAGCGTCGGGAACGCCAGGTCCAGCATCCAGGGCGAGAAGGCCATCTTCTTCGGCTTGCCGTCGGGCCCTTTGCGGGCCAGCAGCGGCGGCGCCAGCCAGACCTTGGCCTTGCCGCCCTTGAACGTCTGGGCCCGGTAGTCGGCGAAGCGTCCGTCCGAGTAGAGGCGCGCGACCTCGTACTCGTCCTTGTAGGCCATCAGCTTGTAGAGGCTGACCGCGACCGCTCGCGTCAGGTCGGTCGAGCCCAGGGACGCTTCGGCGGCGCGGACGCGCTCCACCTTCGCCAGGTAGCGGTCGGCGTAGGCCTTGTTCTGATAGGCCGTGAGCTCGCGGGCGCGGTGGGCGATCAGCTCGTCGAGCGGCATGGTCTCAGGGGTCGGGACGTCGTCCTCGCGCTTGCCCCGGGCGGTGGGGTCGAAGGCGGCCTTGCGGCCCAGTTCGAAGGCCTGGAGGTTGGCCTCCGCCTCGACGCCGTTCAGCCGGATGGCGCGGTAAAGCGCGCGGCTGGAGACGGGGATCACGCCCTTCTGCCAAGCGAAGCCCAGCATGATCATGTTGGCGTAGATGGCGTCGCCCAGGCCGGTCTCGGCCAGGTGGCTGGCCGGCGCGGCGTCGTAGCTCTTGGTCGCCGCGGCGATCCGCCGGCCCTGTTCGTCGGCGTCGAAGCGGACGTCCCGGTCCGTCACGAAGTCGGCGGTGGGGGCGAAGTCGGCGTTTCCGACCGCCACCGTCCGGTCCTTGGCGTAGAGCGCCAAGGCGTCCGGGCCGGCGGCCGACAGCAGGTCGCAGGCGATGAGCACATTGGCCGACGCGGCGGGCACCCGGCCGCCGATCGTCGTGGTCTCAGTCTCGCCGATCCGGACGTGGCTGAACACCGCCCCGCCCTTTTGCGCCAGGCCTGTCATGTCCACCACCGAGGCGGCGCGGCCGTCCACGTGCGCGGCCATGGCCAGGATCGAGGCGACGGTGGTCACGCCCGTGCCGCCGACCCCCGTGAAGACGATGTTCTGGACGCCCTTCAGCTCCGGGAACGCCGGCAGCGGGGTGGAGTCCGCCGTCAGCGCCGCCATCGTCTCGCGGTGGGCGTTCTCGGCGCCCTCCAGAGTGACGAACGACGGACAGAAGCCGTCCAGGCACGAATAGTCCTGGTTGCAGGTCGACTGGTTGATCCGCCGCTTGCGGCCAAACTCGGTGTTCAGCGGCTCCACCGACACGCAGTGGGACTTCGCCGAACAGTCGCCGCAGCCTTCGCAGACCAGCGGGTTGATCATCACCCGCATCGGCGCCGCGGCCATCTTGCCGCGCTTGCGCCGCCGGCGCTTCTCTGTGGCGCAGACCTGGTCGTAGATCAGGACGCTGACGCCAGGCGTGTCGCGCAGCTCGCGCTGCACCTTCATCAGCTCGATGCGGGGCCGCACCTCGACGCCGGGCGCCAGGTCGGTGACACCCTGGTAGCGCTCGGGCTCGGCCGCCACGACCACCACCTTCTTCACGCCCTCAGAGGCGAGCTGGCGGGTGATCTGGGGAACGGTGAATCCGCTTTCCGCCGCCTGGCCGCCGGTCATGGCGACGGCGTCGTTGAACAGCAGCTTGTAGGTCATGTTCGACCCGGCCGCGACGGCGGCCCGGATCGCCAGCGAACCGGAGTGATTGTAGGTGCCATCGCCCAGGTTGACGAAGACGTGCTTCTCGTCGGTGAAGGGCGAGGCGCCGACCCAGGAAAGACCCTCGCCGCCCATATGGCTGTTCAGGTCGGTCGAGGGATCGTTGAAGCTCGCCATGTAGTGGCAGCCGATACCGGCCAGGGCGCGGCTGCCCTCCGGCAGGCGGGTCGAGGTGTTGTGGGGGCAGCCCGAGCAGAAGAAGGGCTTGCGCTGCTGGTCGCTGGAGAGCGTCACCGCGGCCATCGAGGCGGCCGAGACGCGGTTCAGATAGTCGTACACCCGGTCCATGTGCCGGCCGGCCGGCAGGCGGTCGGCGATGGCCAGGGCGATTTCGGCCACCGACAGCGAGGTCAGCTCCGACAGCAGGGGCGCGCCCTTCTCATCGGTCTTGCCGATGATCACCGGCCGCGCATGAGCCGGCAGGTCGTAGAGCGCGGCCCGGGCCTGGACCTCGATCAGCGGCCGCTTGTGCTCGATGACCATCAGGGTCTCGAGCCCGGCCGCGAAGGCGCGGATGCCGGTCGGCTCCAACGGCCAGGGCATGCCGACCTTGTAGATGGCGACGCCCAGGGCCGCGGCCTCGGCCTGGGTGATCCCCATGGCGGAGAAGGCCTCGATCACGTCCTTGTAGGCCTGCCCCTGGCAGACGATGCCCAGGCGCGGCCGGGCCGCGCCCAGCATGATCCGGTCGATCCGGTTGGCGCGCGCGAAGGCCAGCGCCGCCGGGATCTTCTGGGTGCGCAGGCGCCGCTCCTTGTCGAGCGGCTGGTCCTTGAGCCGGATTCCCAGGCCGCCGGCGGGCAGGCGGAAGTTCTCGGGCGTCGTGAACTGGTGGCGCGAGAGGGAGACGTCGATGGTCGCCCCCGAATCCATGGTGTCGGCCAGGGCGATCATCCCGACCCACAGGCCGGAGAAGCGCGACAGGGCGATGCCCATCAGGCCGTAGTCCAGCACTTCCTGCACATCGGCCGGCGACAGCACCGGCATCTCGAAGTCCTGGAAGGCGTATTCCGACTGCGACGGCAGGGTGGAGGACTTGCAGGTGTGGTCGTCGCCGGCCACCGCCAGCACGCCGCCCTTGGGGTGCACGCCGGCGAAGTTGGCGTGCTTGAAGACGTCGCCCGTACGGTCGACGCCAGGCGCCTTCCCGTACCACATGCCGAACACGCCGTCGTAGCGGGCGCCCGGGAACAGGTTGGCCTGCTGGCTGCCCCAGACGGCGGTGGCGGCGAGATCCTCGTTGAGGCCTTCCTTGAACACCACCTCGGCGGATTTCAGATACTTGGCCGCACGCGCGGCCTGCTGGTCGAGGCCGCCCAGGGGCGAGCCGCGATATCCCGAAACGAACCCTGCCGTGTTGAGACCGGCCGCGCGGTCCAGCCGGTGCTGATCCATCAGGACACGGAGCAGCGTCTGGACGCCGGTGATGAACACTCGGCCATCCGTGAGCAGAAATTTGTCGTCGAGCGTCACTTCCTGGTGGCGCATCGCAATTTTTTTCCTTTCGGGCCTCCCCTAACGGATTGCAAGATCATATAAGAGCGCCGCAATTGCTTGCCAAAAGCATGCCCCTGGACGGTGGTTCCGGGGCAAGAAGAACATGCTCTTATGTCGATTAAAGGAGGAAAAGTTGTCCGAGGCCCTCGACGCGGTCGATGCCAAGATCCTGGATCTGATCCAGCACGACGCCGGATTGTCCGTCGCCGAGATCGCGGACCGTGTCGGACTGTCGTCCAGCCCGTGCTGGCGGCGGATCAAGCGGCTCGAGGACGCGGGCGTCATCCAGCGCCGGGTAACCATCCTCGACCGCGACAAACTCGGCCTCGGCTTCGAAGTCTATTGCACCGTCAAGCTGTCGCTCCCGACCAAGGACAACCTCGACGCCTTCGAGCAGGCCATCGGCAAGCTGGCGGAGGTGGTGCAGTGCGCCACCGTCACCGGCGCCGCCGACTATGAGTTGCGCATCGTGACCCGCGACATGCACGCCTTCGACGATTTCCTGCGCGACAAGATCCTCAGCCTAGGCCTGGTGTCGAATATCGAGAGCCGCATCGTCATCCGCTCGGTCAAGAACACCACCGCCGCGCCGCTCGGGCTGGTCAGCCCCTATGTGAGTGCGCAAAGCTAGGTCTCCACCCCGGAGACCTTCCATGATCGAACTCGTCATCGACCAGCGCCGCAAGGACCTCGGCGGCTTCGAGGTCGGCCGCGTGCTGCCGTTCGCCAAGCGGCGGATGGTGGGGCCGTTCGTCTTCTTCGATCACATGGGCCCGGTGGAGTTCCAGCCCGGCTTCGGCCGCAACGTCGACGTCCGCCCCCACCCGCACATCGGCCTGTCGACCGTGACCTATCTGTTCGACGGCCATATCACCCACCGCGACAGCGTGGGCGCGATCCAGGAGATCAACCCCGGCGAGGTCAACTGGATGACCGCCGGCCGCGGGATCACCCATTCCGAACGGTTCGAGACCTTGCGCGCCAACGGCGGCAAGATGCACGGCATCCAGGCCTGGGTCGCCCTGCCCACCGAGCTGGAGGAGGCCGACCCCAGCTTCGCCAACCACGGCCCGGCAGACCTGCCCACTTACGAAGGCGGCGGGATGTGGGCGCGCCTGATTGCCGGCAAGGCCTTCGGGGCCGAGTCCAAGGTCAAGACGCTGTCGCCGATGTTCTATGTCCACTGGCGGCTGGACGCCGGCGCCAAGGCCGAACTGCCCGCGGAGTATCCCGAGCGCGCGGCCTACGTGGCCGAGGGCGTGGTCGAGGTGGATGGCCGCGCGTTCCACGCCGGTCAGATGATGGTGTTCGCGCCGGGGCAGCCCGTGCTGTTCACCGCCACCACCGACGCCATCGTGATGCTGCTGGGCGGCGAGCCCGTGGGCCCGCGCTTCATCGAGTGGAACTTCGTCTCCTCGTCGAAGGAGCGCCTCGAGCAGGCCAAGGCCGACTGGCGCGCGGGCCGCATGAAGCTGCCCGACGCCGACGACCAGGAATTCATCCCCCTGCCGGAACCGCCCCCGCCCGCGAACCCCATGAGCTGACGCGGGCGCGCCGGCGCAGCGCCGCCCCCATCACGCCGAAGCCCCCGAGCAACAGGGCCCAGGTCGAGGGTTCCGGCACGCCGGCCGCCGCGATGTCGCCGTCGTGGACCAGCCAGACGTAGGACAGCGGCTCCCGCCCCTGCTGGGCCGCGCGCGGGTTCTGGTTGCCGTCCTCGAAGGTGAAGGCCCAGAAGGCGTTGTAGTCGCCGTCCGGGTATTCAGCGCGGACGTTGGTCCAGTAGAAGGCGAGCTCCAGGTTGGCGAACGGGCCTCGATCGGGGCCCGAGCCGTAGTTGGGCAACCCGTAGTTCGGATTGTACTCGCAAGGCTCTGCGCCCACGGCCTCGCAAGCCGCACGGCCGCCGAGGTTCGCGTAGTACATCCAGCCGAGTTCGGAATAGATGCCGCTGTCGTCCGGCGTGCCCCAGCCCGTGCCGGTGGCGCCCTGGCCGTTGGGAAGCTGGCCGCCCGAGCCGGGCAGGTTGGGGTGGAAGTCGCCGACGTCGGGACCCAGGGTCGGCAGGCGCCAGTCCTGGTGCAGGATGCCGGTGGCGCTGTTGAAGTAGAGATATCCGTCCGCGAGGAACTCGGCGCCGGCCTGGGTGACGAGACCGTCGGACGCGAAGCCCGAGGTCTTCCCGTAGTTGGCGTCGGCCATCCAGGTGATGTCCAGCACGCTGTCGTAGAAGAAGCCGCCGGGGCGCGCGAACAGCGCCGCCGAGGCCTGAGACGTCAGACAGGCCGAGGCGGCGATGGCCCCGGCAACCGCAAGCGACAAACGCATGACCAAACCCCACGCCTTGAGCAGACAACCCTGCGCGGGAGGCTAGCAGCGGGCGCGCAACGGGCGGTTGTGTGGGCGCGTCAAAGAGTTGTCGGCCAGCGTCAAACCTCAGGAGAGGTTGCGGAGCGCGGTCTTGTAGACGTCGGCCAGGCTGCCGGGCTCGGCCACGTGCGGCGCGACGCCCGCCACCTGGCGGCGGACCTCGGACGGCGCGTAGCCGAAGGTGTCCCGGAACACGCGGCTGAGGTGCGCCTTGTCGGGGAAGCCATAGGCATAGCCCAGGTCGGCGATGCTTCGGGTCTCCGTGGTGTCGGAGAGGCGGCCGTGCAGAGCGACCAGACGCCGTCGGCGGTCGTAGGCCAGCACGCCGCCGTCGCCCTTGAAAGCCCGGCCCAGCGAGGCGCGACTGAGGCCCAGCGTTTGGCAGAGCCGGTCCAGGTCGAGCTGGCCCATGGGCTGCCTCTCGATGTAGCGGCACACCCTCTGGCGCACCGGTTGGCGGCCGTCGGTGGGATCGGGCCGTCGCGGCATGCCGGCCAGGGCGGCGGCCAGGAGGTCGCGGACCACCCGAGCCATGGGCAAGGCGCTGCTCGCCGGCATCTCGGGAAGCTGCTTGGCGAGGGCCGCCACGAAGTCGACCAGGACCTTGACCGCGGGCGTCTGGGGCAGAGGCCCGTGAACGTCGACGGGCGGCAGCGCTTCGTCCAGGAACCAGCGGGCGATCTGGATCTGGATCGTGTGGTTGTCCGTCGCGTGCATGGTTTCCGGCCGGGTGAGGTCGGTCAGGCTGGCGCCGCCGGCCTCCACCAGCAGGTCGCCGCCCGGCCGGGGAAACCGCATGGTCCCCTCCAGCAAGACCACCAGGGAATAGTGGTCGGCGGGGGTGGCGCGGACCATGGTCTCGTCGCGCTCGAACGAGAAGGCGCCCAGCTGGTGGTCCGAGATCAGCAGCGGGTCCATCATCCAGAACCGGACCTTGGCCAGGAACGGGCCGCTGTCGACGGGCCGGGTGCAGCGCGAGTTGGCCACGTGGGCGGCGAAGGCCGCGAACTGCTCGTCGTCCGGCAGGTCGCTGGCGTCGAAGGCGAAGGTCGGCAGGAGCACGTGGCGACGCCCATCACCAGGTTTCGGAACGCGAGGCTGCACGCCCCGCGCGCATCTCGCCCGAAACCGCGGGCGCGATCAACGGCGCAGGTTGCAGGCGCCGTGACGTCAAGGCCGGCCTTGAACCCCGCGGCGGACCCGTCCACACACGGCGGCATGAACGTCAGCGTCTTCGACCTCTTCAAGCTGGGCGTGGGGCCGTCGAGCTCGCACACCATGGGCCCGATGACGGCGGCGGGCCGGTTCCTGGAGCGGCTGGGGCCAGACCTTTCGCGCACCGCCCGGGTGCAGGCGACCCTCTACGCTTCGCTGGCGCTGACCGGCCGGGGACACGCCACCGACCGGGCCGTGATCCTGGGCCTGGCCGGATTCGAGCCGCGCACCCTGGACCCCGACGCCGCCGACGTCGTGGTCGAGACAGTGCGGGCCGCGGCGCGGATCAAGCTGGGCGGCGTCCACGAGATCGGCTTCGACGAGGCGCGGGACCTGCTCTGGGAAGGCCGCACGCGGCTGCCGCCGCATCCGAACGCCATGCGGTTCGAGGCGTTCGACGCCGCCGGCTCCTCGTTGACGGCGCGGACCTACTTCTCCATCGGCGGCGGGTTCGTGCGGGACGAGGACGAGATCGGGCAGAACACCGCGCCCGAGCGGGCCCTGCCGGCGCCGTTCCCGTTCGACTCCGGCGCCGAGCTGCTGGCGCAGGCCGAAGCGGCGGGGCTCAGCATCGCGGCCCTGATGACCGCCAACGAGCTGGTGATCCGCTCCGAGGCCGAGATCGTGGCCGGCCTCGATGAGATCACGGCGGCCATGTACGCCTGCATCGAGCGGGGGATGCGAACGGACGGGGTGCTGCCGGGGTCGTTGCAGGTGACGCGGCGGGCGCACGCCATCTGGCGCAACCTGGTCGAGAACGCCGACCGGCAGATCGCCGACCCACTGTCGGCCCTGGACTGGGTCAACCTCTGGGCCCTGGCGGTGAACGAGGAGAACGCCGCGGGCGGGCGCGTCGTGACGGCGCCGACCAACGGCGCGGCCGGACTGCTCCCGGCGGTGCTGCGCTACTACGACCGGTTCCACCAGGGAACGGCGGCAGGGCGGCACACCTTCCTGCTGACGGCCGGCGCCATCGGGGCGCTCTACAAGACCAACGCCTCGATCTCCGGCGCGGAGGTGGGATGCCAGGGCGAGGTGGGCGTGGCCTGCTCGATGGCGGCGGCGGGGCTGGCGGCGGCGCTGGGGGCGTCCAACGCCCAGATCGAGAATGCCGCCGAGATCGCCATGGAACACAATCTGGGCCTGACGTGCGACCCGATCGGCGGGCTGGTGCAGATCCCCTGCATCGAGCGGAACGCCATGGGCGCGGTGAAGGCCATCGACGCGGCGCGGCTGGCCATGCTGGGTGACGGCCAGCATTCGGTGAGCCTGGACAAGGTCATCGCCACCATGAAGCGAACCGGCGAAGACATGAGCGCCATCTACAAAGAGACCTCCCTGGGCGGCCTGGCCGTCAATCTGGCGGAGTGCTGAGCGGGATTGTCGGAAGGGCTGGGCCTCGTTCGTCCTTGTGAGAAACCAAGGGAGCCGACATGTCCGAATTCGCCTGGATCAGCCGCCGTCACGCCCTGGCGGGCGGCGGCGCCCTCGCCGGACTGGCGGCCTGTGACCGCAAGTTGCCGGAGGCGCGCAGGATGGGACTGGACGAGACGGGCATGGCCAGGCTGGAGGCCGACCTGAAGGGCCACGTGGCCAAGGGCCAGCCGCCGGGTCTGGTGGCCTACGTCGTACGCGGCGACCAGGTCCGGATCATCCCGGCCGGCGCCATGACCCTCGGCGGGACGGCGCCGGTGCGGGCCGACACGATCTTCCGCCTGGCCTCCATGACCAAGCCGATCACGGCGGTGGCGGCCATGATGCTGGTGGAGGCCGGAAAGCTCAGGCTGGACGAGCCGATCGACCGGCTGGCCCCCGAGCTCGCTAACCGCCGGGTGCTGAAGCGGCCGGACGGCCCGCTGGACGACACGGCCCCGGCGAAGCGGCCGATCACCCTGGAGGACGTGCTGTCCTTCCGGCTGGGCTGGGGCATTGACTTCAACCCCGAGGCGCCGTTCGTGAAGGCCAGCGCCGAGCTGCCCGGCTTCGGGATGCCGAATCCCGCAGCGCCCTACACCCCGGACGCCTGGATGAAGGCCATGGGGGCGCTGCCCCTGCAGGCCCAGCCGGGCGAGCGGTGGCTCTACACGGCCGGGTCCAACGTGCTGGGCGTGCTGGTGGCGCGGGCCGCCGGCCAGCCGCTGGAGACCTTCTTCCAAGAACGGATCCTAGGGCCGCTCGGCATGGTCGACACCGGCTTCCACGTGCCGGCCGACAAGATGGACCGGCTCATCACCGGCTACATGAACCAGGACGGCAAGCTGGTCCCGTTCGAGCCGTACAACGGCATGTACGCCAAGCCCCCGGCTTTCCCCGCCGGCGACAGCGGGCTGGTGGGCACGGCGGCCGACTACGGCGCCTTCGCCCGGTTCATGTTCACGGGCCTGGCCCCCGACGGGCGACGACTGCTCTCGGCCGAGTCGCTGAAAGCCATGACCACCAACCGCCTGACCCCCGCCCAGATGAAGGACGGCGAGATGATCCTGGGGCCCGGCCGCGGCTGGGGCCTGGGCCTGGGCGTGCAGGTGGCGACGAGCCCGAGCGGCGTGCAGCCCGGCGCCTATGGCTGGGACGGCGGCTTCGGCACCTCGTGGTTCAACGACCCGGGCAAGGGGCTGACCGGCATCCTCCTGACGCAGCGGGTGTTCGACAGCCCCGAGCCGCCGCCGGTCCACGGGGATTTCCAGCGGGATGCGTATGGGGCGGCGGCTTAAGCCGCCCCTTTCATCCCGCCAACGCCTTGCGGGTCTGGGTCCAGTACTGGGCGCCGGTGATGAGGGTCACGACGGTGGCGATCCAGAAGAGGCTGTGGGCGGCGACCTCGAAGCTAGGACGGAAGGCGCCCTCCTGCGGCAGGCCGAAGGCGCCCCAGGCGGCCAGGACAAGCTCCATGGCCAGGGCCGTGAGCTGGAGCGTGGTCTTCCACTTGGCGAGCAGGGTGACCGGCAGCTTCACCCCCTTGCCGGCGCCCACTTCGCGCAGGGCGCTGACGGTGAACTCGCGGAACAAGATGAGGCCGGCGGGCAGCACCACCATCGGCTGGGGGCCGAGCGACAGCAGGCCAAGGATGGCGCCGCAGACCAGCACCTTGTCGCCGATGGGATCGAGGATGGCGCCCCAGACGGTCTCGGCGTCCAGCTTGCGGGCCAGCCAGCCGTCGAAGAAGTCGGTCACCGCCGCCAGGACGAAGGCATAGACGGCCCACCGCTGCAGAGCGAACTGGGCGTCCGGCTCCAGGCGGTTGGAGAAATAGGGCACGGCGCCGGCCGCGGCCGCGAAGGCCACGAACATGAACAGCGCCATGACCAGGCGCGATCCGGTGAGGATGTTCGGCAGGGACTTCATGCGGGAACGAGCGTCCAAGGCTTAAGCTTCGTTCCAACCTTAGCTGCTTCGCGTGCGGCCGGGCATGGAGATTCGGCGCAGTTCGCCTGAGGCGCGACGAAGGCGCAGGCGGGTGTTGCGAACCGCAGAAAACGCAGAAGGGCGACCGAGGCCGAGCTGCGTCAGGCCAGGAGCGGCAGGACCACCACGGCGACCAGGGCCGCGAGGTTCCAGAACACGATCCGCACCGCCGCCCGCCGCCGGTTGGGCGAGGGTCGGGCGGCCGGCAGGTCGGTGATCGACACCACCCGATAGGCGCCTTCGATGATGTCTGGGGTCGTCGCGGTCATCGCCTGTCCTCCTGGCCGGTGTGATACGCCCCAAGGACGCGCCAGACGGTGGATATGCGACATGCCGCCCGCGCGAAATCAGCGTGTTTGCGGTGCAGGTGTGCGGATTTGCATAGCTGGCGGTGGGGAGCCTGATGAGGCCCTACGGCCGCCAAACCATGTCGACGCGGTGCGTACCCGGGCCCCAGCCGTCTTCGGTGCGGATGTGTTCTTCGGCGCCGAAGCGGGCGAAGAACGGCGCCGAGCGGTGACTTGCGGCGATCGCGACCCGGACAATGCCCCGGGCCGCCGCCTGGGCGGCCGCTTCGGTCATGATCGCACGGCCCAGGCCGGCGCCTTGGGCGCTGGGCGACAGCAGGATCCAGTTCAGGTGGGCTTCGTCGGGCGTTGAGCCGGGCATGAGGCCGAAGGCCCCGACGACCTGTCCATCGCGGCGGCACAGGCGATAGGCCGGGCCAACGGCGTCGAGGAACCGGGCGTAGTCAGCGCGCTCGTTGGGCGCGAAAAACTCCGGACAGTTCTCATCGAACACCGCGAGGCAGGCCTCGCGCTGCTCGGAAGTGTAGGGGGTGAAGTCGGCAGCCATCGGTCCCGATTAGCCTGCGCCTAGCGTGAGCGCCAGCGTCCCAGCGGGAGCCGGTGCGCTGCCCGCGGCGCATCCGCGAGGTAGGAAGCACCGAGGCAGACGCCGCCCCCTGCCTGCCGAAAACGCGCGTAGGTCTCCCGACCGACGGCTGGTCACGCCTAAGCGCCGCGAGACGCGGTCCCCAGGCGAGCCCTCAAGTCCGCCATGTCCGCCCCGTCCAGCGCTGCAACCGGGATGGCGATGGCGGCGCCGTCGGCGAGCCAGAGGAGGAGGCGGGCGCCGTCGTCGCGCCAGGCCCGGATGGCGGACCAGGGGTGCGACTGGGAGGCCTGGGAGTCGCTGAAGGTCACGACCTCGTCGGACCAGGCCACGGCGATCTCGCCGCCCGCGTTGGGCGACTGGCGGTAGAGGCGCCGGGCGTGGCGGGACCATCCCCAGCGCCGCTTATAGGCCCCCTAGAGCGCGGCGACCGCGAACATGAGGGACAGCTCGATCGTCAACTCGCCGGGCCGCTCCCCCGACGCCAGCCGGAAGCCGGCGTAGGCGAGCAGGATCGCGGCGCCGGCGAGGCCGACCTGAACCATCCGCACCGTCCAGCGCTGGGCGCGAAAGGCGAAGGTCTGGGCGGCGACGAAGTCGGCCTCCGAGGTCCGGAAGGTCGCGTGGAGCATGCTGGGGCTCGGCGGATGCTGCAACCCCGAGTTTCGACCGGGGGTGGTGAAGGGGCCGCTAAGGTTCGGGCGTCCCCTCCGACCGCGCGCAGCCCCCCGCCCTGCCCCGTCAGCCCGCGGACGCCCAGCGCCGCCGCTGGCGGAGGGCCGCGCCCGCGCCGGCCATGCCGAGGATCATCAGGGCCCAGGTGGCCGGCTCCGGCACGGCGGTGGTGGGGAGCGCCAGCTGGCCGAAGCGGACGTTGTCGAGGCCGATGTTGTCGCTGTTGTTCGCCAGGCCCGCGAGGTCGATGCGCAGGGTGAGAGCCTGGCCCGCGAGGCCCGAGCCGAAATCGAAGCTGGTGTGGCGGGGGCCGGTCGTGTCGCCCTGGACCAGGACGTTCGCCTCGGAGAACAGGCTGTCGGCGCCGCTCGTCACCCGCACGCCGCCAGGCAGGAGGTAGTCCTTCGACGGCCAGCCGGCGAGGTCGAAGCCGAACAGCACCACCTGGAACCCGGCGTCGGCCGTGAAGGTCAGGTCGATGTAGGTGGCCCCGTCGGTCTCGTTCTCCAGCACGTTGGTCAGGTCGCCGTAGGCGTTGGGCCAGCGGATCAGCGAGGTCTGGGGGCTGCCCGCGTAGTCCACCACCACGTTGCCGGTGAAACCTTCGGCGCCGACGCCATAGCTCGCGCCGCCCTGGACGGCGGCGGTGACGCGGTCGCCGTAGGCCTGGGGCATGGCGACGCTGACATTGGGCTTGCTGTTGTCGACGTCGAAGGTGAGCACCGTGGCCTGGGCGGCGCCGGCGGCCAGACCCGCGGCGAGCGCGGCGGTGGCGGCGAGGGTTCGAAGGGTTCCGGACATGGAGAAGATGCCTCTGGGTTGCGATGGAAGGCGGGCGCAGAGCCTCGCCGCGCGGGCCCGGGGGACCGGCGGGGGAGCGGGCGCGGTGAAGGATGGGTCGGCTCAGCCGGCCTCGCGGAGCTCCCGGCGGGAGGCGGCGAAGCCGTAGAAGGCGGCGTGGACCTCGTCCCAGGCGGGCCGGGCGCGCATCCGGTCCATCCACCCGGCCACCTTGGGCCAGGGCGTCAGGTCGAAGGCGACGGCCTGCGACAGGCCGACGTAGACCGCGCCCAGGTAGTCGGCGATGGAGAGCTCGGCGCCGCAGACGTACGGGCTATCGCCCAGCATGTGGCGGTCGAGGACGGAGAGCCAGTGCTGCGCCCGCTCCAGGCCGCGGCGGGAGACCTCGGCCTGCATGGCGGGCGGCAGAGCGGCCTCGGGCAGCAGGCGCGGATAGACGTAGTCGCCGTTCAGGTCCTTGGAGAGGCCGGTGTTGAACCAGTCCATGGCGGCGTTGACCCGGGCGCGGGCGCGCAACTCGGCCGGGTAGGTCTTCGAGCCGGCGAGGTCGGCCAGATACTTGAGGATGGCCGAGCCCTCGGTCAGGACGAAGCCGTCGTGGTCCAGCACCGGCACGGCGCAGTTGGGGTTGAGCGCGGCGAAGGCCTCGCTGCGGGTCTCGCCGGCCAGGATCTCCACCCGCACGAGCTCTGCCGGCAGGTCGTGTTCGGCGAGGAACAGCATGACCGGCCGCGAGGTGGTCGAGATGGGGTCGTAGTAGAGTTTCACGTCGCAAGTCCTTCGTCGCGGCGTCCAATAGTTGCGGGACCGTTAGCGCTCAATCGACAAGCTTGAGCCTAGGCTCTACAGAAATGTTGAGCATGGCCGAGTTCGACTGGAACGATGTGCGCTTCGTGCTGGCCGCGGTCCGCAGCGGCAGCGCCCTGGCGGCGGCGCGGGCGCTGAAGGTGAGCCAGCCGACCGTCGGCCGCCGCATCGCGGCGCTGGAAGAGGCGCTGGGCGCGTGCCTGTTCGAGCGCAGCGCGGCAGGCCTGCACCTCACCGACCAGGGCCGGGCGCTGATGGCGCAGTTCGAGGCGGTGGAGGCCGCCGCCCGCGACCTGCAGTCCGCGGCGCGGGCCGAGGCGCGGCGGGTCTCGGGCACGCTCAGGGTGACCACCAACGAAATCATCGCAAACTACGGTCTGGCCCCGGCCCTGCGGGAGTTTAGCGCCCAGTACCCGCACGTGCGGGTCGAAGTCATCGTGACCGACGCCATGCTGGACCTGGCGCGCGGCGAGGCGGACGTGGCCATCCGCGGCGGCGGGCGGCCGGCGGAGGCCGGCGTGGTGGCGCGGCGGTTGATGTCATCGGCCGTCGGGATATTCGGCGCGGAGGCTTATTTCGCGGCGCACGGGCGACCGCGCTGCATGGAGGACCTAAACGACCACGTCTTCGTCTGCGGCGAGGGGCCGTATGCGCTGGTCGAGCCCATCATCCGGCAGTTCGCCCCCCGGGCGCGGTTCGAATACCGGTCGTCGACAGTGTCGAACATGGTGGCGAATGCGCGCCACGGACTGGGGCTGGTGCTGCTGCCGGCGGCGTTCTTCACCCCCGACCGGGAGCGGGACCTGTCGCTGTGCCTGGAGGCGCCTGGCATGGAGGTGGAGACCTGGCTCGCCACGCACGAGCGTATCCGCCACGAGCCGCGCATCCGCGCCTTCCTGGACTTCGTGGCCGCGTTCGAGGGCGCGCGCCGCCGGGTTGGGCAGGCCTAGAGCCCCCTACTCCTTCCGAAAATACCCGTAGATCCGCTCGGCCAGCTGCTGGCTGACGCCTTCCACCTTGGCGAGGTCGTCGACGCTGGCGCGGCTGACGCCGCGGGCCGAGCCGAAGGCGTGGAGGAGGGCGCGCTTGCGGCCGGGACCGACCCCGTCGATCTCGTCGAGGGGATTGCGCTTCATGTCGATGGCCCGGCGGGTGCGGTGGCTGCCGATGGCGAAGCGGTGAGCTTCGTCGCGGAGGCGCTGGAGGTAGTAGAGTACCGGCGACTTGTGGTCGAACCGGAAGGGCTCCTTGCCGGGGACGAAGAAGCGTTCCATGCCGGCGTCGCGGTCCAGGCCCTTGGCGACGCCGACCACCGGGATGTCGTCGACGCCGAGGTCGGCCATGATCTCCAGCGCCGCGGCGAGCTGGCCGGCGCCGCCGTCGAGCAGGACGAGGTCGGGGCGGACGGCGCCCTCCCCCTCCTCCTCTTCCTTGACCAGGCGCGAGAAGCGGCGGCGCAGCACCTCCTTCATCATGCCGAAGTCGTCGCCGGGGGTGATGTCCGTGCTCTTGATGTTGAACTTGCGGTACTGGCTCTTCTGGAAGCCGTCGGGACCGGCCACGATCATGCCGCCGACGGCGTTCGTGCCCATGATGTGGCTGTTGTCGTAGACCTCGATCCGCTCGGGCATGGCCTCCAGCCCGAAGGCTTCGCAGACCCCGGCCAGCAGCTTGGACTGGGCCGAGCTCTCGGCCATCTTGCGGCCCAGGGCCTCGCGGGCGTTGGTGAAGGCGTGCTCGACGAGCTGTCTCTTCTCGCCGCGCTGGGGGCGCTGCATCTCGACCTTGCGGCCCGACTTCTGGGCGAAGGCCTCGCAGAGGAGGTCGCGCTCGGCCGGCTCGACATTGACCAGGATCGCCCTGGGGATCGGCTTGTCGTCGTAGAACTGGCCCAGGAAGGCGCCCATGATGTCGGCGTCCTCGTCGGACTTGTCGACCCGGGGGAAATAGGCGCGGTTGCCCCAGTTCTGGCCGGCGCGGAAGAAGAAGACCTGGACGCAGGCCTGGCCGCCCTCGGCGTGGAGGGCGAAGACGTCGCCCTCCTCCAGGGTCTCGGGGTTGATCTGCTGTTCCTGGGCGACGGAGGCCAGGGCGCGGATGCGGTCGCGCAGGCGGGCGGCGCGCTCGAACTCCATCTCCTCGGCGGCGGCGGTCATCTCCTGCGCCATCCGCGCCATAACCGCCCGGCTCTTGCCGCGCAGGAAGGCCTCGGCCTCGGCGACCAGGCCGGCATAGTCCTCGAGGCTGACTAGCCCCGTGCAGGGGGCGGCGCAGCGCTTGATCTGGTGCAGCATGCACGGGCGCGTGCGGGTCTCGTACACGCTGTCGGAGCAGGAGCGCAGGAGGAAGGCCTTCTGCAGGGTGTTGAGCGTCTTGTTGACCGCGTTGGCGCTGGCGAAGGGGCCGAAGTAGTCGCCCTTGATGGTGTGGGCGCCGCGGTGCTTGCGCAGCTGGGCGGCCGGGTGCTCGCGGCGGATGACGATCTCGGGGAAGGACTTGTCGTCGCGCAGCAGGACGTTGAAGCGGGGCTTGAGCTGCTTGATCAGGTTGATCTCGAGCAGCAGGGCGTCGGTCTCGGTCCGGGTGGTGACGAACTCCATCGACCGAGTGGCGTCGACCATGTGGGCGATGCGCTGGGTGTGGAAGCGGCCCTGGGCGTACTGGATCACGCGCTTCTTCAGGCTGCGCGCTTTGCCCACATAGAGAACCTCGCCGTCTTCGCCGATCATGCGATAGACGCCGGGCTTGTCGGGCAGCCGCCGGACCTCGTCCTTGATGAGGGCCGCGCCTTTCAGGGGCGGGGGCTCATTTATGAGTGACGGCGGGCCTTCGAGCATGGCGTCAATATAGGCGAGTCCGGACGGTCCGGCAGGGGCGGTGCGCGCGCGTGGAACAGGCTTGGCCTTGGCGCGTTGTGCGCCGAAGGGGGAAACGGACGGCATGGACGCCAGCATCGAGAATCTGCCGGCGCCCCGGATAGCCGAGTTACAGCCGGACTTCGCCGCGCTGTTCCGCGTGCTGCCCAGCCCCTACATGATCATTGATCGCGACTTCCGGTATGTGGAGGTCAACGCGGCCTATTGCGCGGTGCTGGAGCGCCGTCGCGAGGATCTGATCGGGCGCAACCTGTTCGAGGCGTTTCCGGACGCGGGTGAGAGCGGGCGGCGGCTGCGGGCCTCGTTCCAGCGGGTGCTGGACACCGGGCGGCCGGACTCCCTGCCCCTGATCCCCTACGCCATCGAGCGGCCCGCCAGCCGCGGCGGCGGGTTCGAGATGCGCTACTGGTCGGCGGCGCACGTGCCGCTGCCGGGGCCTGACGGCCAGGTGGCGTTCGTCGTCCAGAACACCGTGGACGTCACCGAGCTGCAGCAGCTTAAGGCCATGGCGTTCGGCCCGGGCGGGCCGCCGCCGCCCGCGCCGGGCGAGTCGGACCTGCTGCAGCGGGCGCGCGAGGTCGAGGCGGCGAACCTCAGCCTGATGCGCGAGACCCAGGACCTGCGCGACCTGTTCATGCAGGCGCCGGGGTTCATGGCGGTGCTGGCGGGGCAAGAGCTGCGCTTCGCCCTGGTGAACAACGCTTACCAGCAGCTGATCGGCCACCGGCAGGTGATCGGGCGGACCATCGATGAGGCCCTGCCGGAGGTGCGCGAGCAGGGGTTCGTGGAACTGCTGCACGGCGTGATGGACCGGCGCGAGCCCTATATAGGCAAGGCGCTGAGCGTGAAGCTGCGGCGCACGGAGGACGCACCGCTGGAGGAGCGGTTCGTCGACTTCATCTACCAGCCGCTGCTGCTGCCCGACGGGACGGTCTCGGGGGTGTTCGTCGAGGGTAGCGACGTGACCGACCGGGTGCTGGCCGAGCGGCAGCAGAAGCTGCTGGTCGACGAGCTGAACCACCGGGTGAAGAACAGCCTCGCCACCGTGCAGGCGATCGCCAGCCAGACCCTGCGCTCGACGCCGGAGCCGCGGGCGTTCCGCGATGCGTTCGAGGCGCGGCTCATCGCCCTGTCGGCCACCCACGATCTCTTGACGGCCACGAGCTGGCGAGGGGCGGAGCTGCGGGACGTGCTTTTGGTGGAACTTCGGCCCTATGCGCCGAACCGCTACGTGCTGGAGGGCGGGGACGTGGACCTGGCGCCCAGCGAGGCGCTGGCCCTGGGCCTGGTGGTGCACGAGCTGGCCACCAATGCGGCCAAGTACGGGGCGCTGTCGGAGGGCGAGGGCTGCGTCGAGGCGCGCTGGAGCGTCGAGGACGGACGGCTCAGCCTGGTCTGGCGGGAGCGCGGCGGGCCGCCCGTGGCGCCGCCCACGCGGGTCGGCTTCGGCTCGCGTCTGATCGAGCGCAGCCTGGCGGGCAACCTGGGCGGGTCGGCGCGGCTGGACTTCGCGCCCGGGGGCCTGATCTGCCACATCGAGCTGCCGCTGGCAGGGGCCGCGGCTAGATCCTGATCGCCCCGGCGGCCAACCGGTCCCAGACGGACTTGGTCAGCTTCACATAGCCCTTCTTGGGGTCGTGGAAGAACAGCGGGCCCTTGATCTTGGCCGGATCATAGCCGTCGGCGACCAGGTCGACTTTGCGGATCTTGAAGGTGCCGGTGGTGTCCAGCGCGGGCAAGATGCGGACGAACAGCGGTTGGGCGTAGATCGGCAGCTCGCGGGTCACGTGCTCCCCGAACGCCTTGGCGTCGAAGGCCCCGTCAACCACCAGGGCCGCCATCCCGGCCCGTCCGTCGGCGCCGTCCACCGCCACGCCGTAGACATTGGCCTGGGCGATGCCCGGGAACGCCTGGAGCCGCTCGGCCACCTCGTTGGTGGACACGTTCTCGCCCTTCCAGCGGAAGGTGTCGCCGATGCGGTCGACGAAGTAGAAGTAGCCGTCGGCGTCCATCTTCATCAGGTCGCCGGTGGCGAACCAGGCGTCGCCCCGGGCGAAGACGTTCTGCAGCACCTTCTTCTCGGAGGCGGCCTTGTCCAGGTAGCCGGAGAACTCGCTGCGCGCGTCGGCGCCGCCGATTAGGCCGACGCACTGGCCCACCTGGCCGGGGCCGCATTCGATGCACAGGCCGTCTGGCCCGCGGATCACCTGCTCGGCCTCCACATCGTACTGTACGAGGCGGACGTTGAAGCGCTTGCGAAGCCACTTGGGGATCCGGCCGATGGCGCCCTCGCGGCCGTCGAAGTTGAACATCGACACATTGCCCTCGGTGGAGCCGTAGAACTCCAGGATCTCGGGAATACGGAAGCGCTGCTTAAGGGTCGGCCAGACGTCCGGGCGCAGGCCGTTGCCGAACGCCATGCGGATCTTGTGCCGGGTCTCATCGTCTACCGGCTCGTGGTTGACCAGGTAGCGGCAGAGCTCGCCGATGTAGACGAACATGGTGCAGCGCTCTTCGGCGATCTCGCTCCAGAAGTGGCTGGCCGAGAACTTGCGCCGCAGGACGACCGAGCCGCCGTTGAGCAGGGCCGCGCCCAGGGCGCAGAGTCCGCCGGTGGCGTGATAGAGCGGCAGAGCGACGTAGACGCGGTCCTTGTCGGTGGCGCCCGTCGAGCCCGCGAAGCCACGCATGTAGAGCTGGGCCCGCATGTGGGTGATCCGCGCCGCCTTGGGCAGGCCCGTGGTGCCCGAGGTGTAGAGCAGGAGCGCGGTGTCGCTGGCGGTCATGCCCTCGCGCACGGCGCGGTCGGGCGCCAGCTGGCTGCAGCTCTTCAGCGCCTGGACCAGGTCGCGCTGGTCGCCGTGCGCGGGCCCCAGCACCCATTGTTGCATGGGCCGCTCGACCAGGGGCTTGGCCTGTTCGAAGACCGGCGAGGTCTCGCCGTCGACGATGATGTGGCCCGCGCCCGAGATGCTGAGGCAGTGCGCCAGCGGCAGGCCGGAGAGCTGGTTGTTGATCAGGGCGGTGACCACGCCGACCTTCGACAGGCCGTACCAGATGGCGAAGTACTCCAGCCGATTGGGCATGAAGAGGGCCACCGTCTGGCCGCGGCGCAGGTTCAGGCCCTTGGCCCAGTGCGCGTAGCGGTTGGCGATGCCGTCCAGCTCGCCGTAGGTGACCGTGCGACCCTCGAAGGTCATGGCCGGCCGATCGCGCCACTGGGCCACGGCGGACTCCAGGTCGTCGCAGATCAGGTTGTCCGAATCCCGGGCGATGGTCTTGACCCGCTTCAGGGTCCTGCTGAGTCCTTTCCAGAACCGCCAGTCGCGCTTGAGCCTGGCATTGAGCCGCATCCGCACCTCCAGTCCCCCGGACCTTGGCGAGCGCCGGTAGGACCGGTCAAGCGCCGCCGAACGCCAGGGCCCGGGTCAACGGTCGCGGCGCCGCGGGCGCGCTCTGAATGTGGCGACGGATTGGCGAGATCAGGTCGAGAATTCGTCAAGTTGTCGCATGTATAGATGGCAACCTTGAAAGCATGACTTCCCCACGGCATAGCTTTCCATGGAACCTGACCGCAATAACAGCGTTTGTTACCTCCGACACATCCTTGGAGGGACGAAATGTCGATGGACTTCAACGGACGCGAGTCCGACAAGCCGATCACCGACCAGGAAGGCGTGATGTTCGTCGCCCAGCCGGTGTGGGAACGCAGCCGCAAGCGCAAGGGTTTCGGGGCCCGCCGGGCAGCCGCTCCCGCCGCCGCCACGCCCGTGGCGCCCGAGCCGCGCAGCTTCGCCGCCGAGCGGGACGACGAGGAGCCGATGATCCTGGACTCGCCCGTGGACCGCGCCTCGATGGACCGCCCTCTGTCCGACCGGGACTACGTGCGCTCGGAATATGCGACGATGAACACCACGACGCCCTCGACTCTGGCGAGCGAGCCGATCCGCGAGCGGGAGGCTGACACGGGCCTCGTGGCGCCCATCGGCGTCGGCCGCAGCACGTCGCGGTCCACCCGTGTGGCCAAGTCCAATGGCGTCGCCCCCGCGGCGATCGCGGCCGGCGTGGTGGCGCTGGGCGCCCTGGGCGCGACCGGCTGGTACATGAGCCGCGACACCGCCGACGGCGTCCCGGAGCTGACCCCCGGCTCGACCACCAGCCAGGTCGCCGCCGCCCCGCTGACGCCGACCGATCCGCCGGCGCAGATGGCGATGAACACGGCTGTCCCGCCGCCGGTCGCGCCGCCGCCCGCGGCCGAGCCCCGCGCCGCCGAGACGCCGCGCACGTCTGCCCCGGTTCGCACCGGCCGCGCCCGCCCGGCCGCCACGGCGCCGAGCGCCGGCTCTGAAGGCGTCAACGCGAGCACCACCGCCGCCCTACCCGATGGTCCGCAGCCCTATTCGAGCGTGAGCCCGGGCGCGACGGCGCCGACGCAGGTGAATCCGCCCCTGGTGACCCTGCCGCCCGCCGGCGAGGCGCCGGCGGCCATCCCGCAGACGCCGCCCACGGCGGCGCCGGAGCCGACCACCACGCCGGAGGCCACGCCGCCGACCGAGTCCCCGCCGCAGTAAGCGGCGACCTCGACCGTTGGGGAAGGGCGCAGCTGAGAGGCTGCGCCCTTCTGCATTTCCCTCTCCCCGCGGAACTCCGGTATCCTGTCCGCAAAAGAAGACCGCGGGAGGAAGACGATGGCCGACGGCGCGCAAGGCGGCGCCTACGATGTTGCGATCGTGGGCGCAGGCTTCTCCGGGCTCTACATGCTGCACCGTTTGCGGGAGCTGGGCCTCTCGGCCCGGGTCTTCGAGGCGGGACCCAGCGTGGGCGGCACCTGGTACTGGAACCGTTATCCTGGCGCGCGGGTCGATATCGAGAGTCAGGAGTACTGCTACTCGTTCTCGCCGGAGTTGGACGCGGAATGGACGTGGAGCGAGCGCTACGCCGCACAGCCGGAGTTGCTGGCCTATCTGAACCACGTGGCCGACCGCTTTGACCTGCGTCCCGACATCCAGCTCGAGACCCGGGTCACCGCCGCCCACTACGCTGAGGCGGCCCGGCGCTGGATGGTGACCACCGACCGCGGCGAGCGGGTGACGGCCCGGCACGTGGTCATGGCCACCGGCTGCCTGTCCGTGGCCAAGGAGCCGGACATGCCGGGCGCGGACAGCTTCGCGGGCGCCAGCTACCACACCCACCGGTGGCCGGATGGCGGCGTCGACTTCACCGGGAAGCGGGTGGCGGTGATCGGAACCGGCTCATCCGCCATCCAGGCGATCCCGCAGATCGCGGCGCAGGCGGCGCACCTGACTGTCTACCAGCGGACGCCGAACTTCAGCGTCCCGGCGCACAACGGGCCGACGGACCCCGCCGTCGCCGCCGACTGGGCCGCCAACCGGGCGCAGTACCGGCAGGAGGCGCGGGACGCCGGCTTCGCCATCCGGGCGGTACGGCAAGCGGAAGAGACCGCCCTGGCGGTCTCGCCTGAGGAGCGCGCCGCCGCCTTCGAAGCCCGCTGGGCCCACGGCGGGTTCTGCCTGCTGGGCGCCTACAGCGACCTGATCTTCGACAAGGCGGCCAACGATACGGCCGTGGCGTTCGTCGCGGACAAGATCCGCAGCCTGGTCGAGGACCCGGCCACCGCCGAGAAGCTGATCCCCAAGACCTATCCCATCGGGTCGAAGCGGATCTGCGTCGACACCGGCTACTACCAGACCTTCAACCGGCCCAACGTCTCGCTGGTCGACCTGATCGAGACGCCGATCGAGGCCATCACCCCGGCCGGCGTGCGGACCACGGCGGGCGAGGAACGCTTCGACGCAATCGTCTACGCCATCGGGTTCGACGCCATGACCGGCGCGCTCTCGAAGATCGACATCCGCGGCAAGGGCGGCGCGGCGCTGAGGGACCGCTGGGCAGAGGGACCGAAGAGCTACCTGGGCCTGATGGTGGCCGGCTTCCCCAACCTGTTCATCGTGACCGGGCCGGGCAGCCCCTCGGTGCTGTCCAACATGGCGGTGTCCATCGAGCAGCACGTGGAATGGATCTCGGACTGCATCGCCTGGATGGGCGAGCGGCAGGCCGACGCCATCGAGGCCAGCGAGGCGGCGCAGGAGGCCTGGGTTGCGCACGTGAACGAGGTGGCCGACCTGACGCTCTATCCGCAGGCCAACTCCTGGTACCTGGGCGCCAACGTGCCCGGAAAGCCCCGGGTCTTCATGCCCTACATCGGCGGCTTCCCGGCCTATCGCGAGAAGTGCGCCGAGGTGGCGGCCAAGGGCTACGAGGGCTTCCTGGTGACGGCCGGCGGAGCCTGACTATTCACCCCCGATGCCGAGGAGTTCGATCTCGAACAGCAGGGTGCTGTTGGCGGGGATCGGTTCGCGGTGGCGGTCGCCGTAGGCGATGGGGCCGGGGATGACGAATTCCCAGGTTTCGCCCACGCGCATCATCGGCACGCCTTCCTGCCAGCCCTGGATCAGGCGCGGCAGCGGGAAGGTCGCCGGCTCGCCGCGGGCGCGGGAACTGTCGAACACGCGGCCGTCGATGAAGCGGCCCACGTAGTGGATCGTCACCGTGTCGGTGGGAACCGGACGGGGCGCGGACGCCTTGGCCGCCTTGACGCGATGGGCCTGCAGCCCCGAGGGCGTGACGATCCAGCCGGGACGGGCCTTGGACCAGGCCTCGTACGCCTTCTGCCCCTGCTCCCACTGTTCCTGCGGCGTGCCGGTGTAGGCGACGGGCTTCGCGGGCGGGGCGGCGGTAGCGCAGGCGGCGACGAAGAGTGCGGAGGCGGCGGCGGCGATCAGGCGCATGACAGGTCCGAGGGGTGGTGTTTGGAGCGGTTGGTACGACGTTTTCGCGGCCAGCGCCTAGACGGCCACGGCCGAGAAACGGGCGGCCAACGAAACCAAATCGCGTTCCGTGCGCTCAAGCTGTCTCGGGGTACTAACAAATGGAGACTTTCTCGATGCGCATCCTGACCGCGGCCCTCGCCGCCTGTGCCGCCGCCAGCCTCGCCGCTTGCAGCAGCCCCGCCGACAAACAAGCCGAAGCCACGGCCGACTCGCTGGAGTCGCAAGCCGCCGCGACGCCGAACGAAGCGCAGGAAAAGGCCCTCAACGCTCAGGCGGACGCCGTCGAGCAGCAGGCCGGCAACGCCGATGGCGGCGCCACCACGGCCAACACGCCGGACACCAGCCCGTCGAAGTAACGGAGCCGAGCCGCCGCGGCCGGGCCACCTGAGTGGCTGCACCGGCGCGGCCGCGAGCGACTTGAAACCCCCGGTCCAACTGGATCGGGGGTTTTTACATTTGAGGCAAATGCGGCGGTTCCGCGGCGGTTTCGCCACAGGGCCGCCGCATTTTTTTGACGCCGCCGGGAACATTGCGAGCCTTTCCCGGTTCTGGTCCCGGGCTGCATGTCGGCACTGAGAGCCGTCATGCTCTTCTGGCTGTAAAGGGGCCTTAAATGTCTGTGCGTACTAACTTTTTTGTGAGCGCTGCGGCGGCGCTGAGCCTCGCCGCGGCTGCCGGCGGCGCATCGGCCGCGACCTTCGTGGAACCCTGGACGACCACGCCGGTCGGCGGCATCTCGGTCGCCTTCGGCAACGACGGCCTGGGCATTCCAGGCGCCGAGACCATCCCGGGCGAGACCACCTCGACCCACGTCTACGACGACGCCACCGGGGCCTTCACCAACACGTTCAGCTTCGAACTTCCGGACGGCATCGTCGGCTTCACCCTGAGCTCGATCGGCTTCCTGGCGAACAGCTCGCTGACCGTCTCGTCGTTCACCTTCAACGGCGTGGACCTGGCGTTCACCAACACGCCGACGGGCGACGGCGGCAACACGGTGCTGGGTTCGGATGGTCCGCTGCCGGTCGTGGCCGGTGGGCCGCAGGTGCTGACGATCACCGGCTTCGGCGGTTCGGAAGCCGTCTATGCCGGAACGGCGACCTTCGCCGCCGGCGTGGTTCCCGAGCCGGGCGCCTGGGCGCTGATGATCATGGGCTTTGGCGGCACGGGCGCCCTGCTCCGCCGCCGCCGGAGCGCCCTCGCGCTCGCCTAGACCACGAGATCGGAGCGACACGCTGGGCCCCGGCGGCGACGCCGGGGCCTTTGCGCTTGATGACCATCAAGGCGCCGGCCGGCGATCGGCGCCAGTGTCCGACGCCGATCCGACAGCGGATCATAAGGACGCTTCCCCATGAAACTTCTGCTCACCACCCTGGCCGCCGCCGCCCTGCTGGCCGGTCCGGCGCTCGCCCAGGATCACACCGCGCACCACCACCCCGCCGGCGACAAGCCCATGGACATGGACATGGACAAGATGACGCCGGCGCAGATGCACGAGCACTGCAAGGCCATGATGGGCGGCAAGATGCAGGGCCGGCCCGCGCACGACCATTCGGCCGACAAGCTAGGTCACGCGCCGCGCGCCACGCCGCCCACCGAGGCCGAGATGAAGAAGATGCACGAAAAGTGCTCGGCCCACATGGACGCGGCCAAGCCCGAGCAGGCTGCGCCGAAGAAGTAGCTAGCGCTTCTTCCCGAGTTCGGCCGCGATGTCTTTGGTCAGGCGGCCGACCTTGCGGTGGGCGGAGACGATCTGATCCTGGGTGACGCCCCAGCGCTTCATCCAGTACTCGACGGCCTTCCGCTCCGAGAGGTCCAGGCGGTCCTTGTCGATGAAGCCGCGCTTGTCCTTGAGACCGGCCATGTGAGTCCTCCGTATCGGTGGAGGAACCTAGCGCCGCGAAGACGCGGCGTCGCGGGCAAGCTGGCCGCGGCGGCCAGGGCGGCCTAGACTGGGTCATGGCGGTCGCATTCACCCGTGAGGAAGACTACGAGGCGCAGGCGGCGGACCTGCCGGACCGGCCGATCTCGGCGCACCCGAACCTGGTCACCGCCAGCGGACTGGCCGCCATCGAGGCGGAGTTGGCGGCAGCGCGGGCGGCCTATTCCCAAGCCCAGGCCGAGGGCGGCGTGGCGGCGGACCGAACCGCCATGGCGCGGGCGACGCGCGATCTGCGCTACTGGTCGGCGCGGCGGGCGAGCGCGCAACTGACCGAACCCGAGCTCGAGGCCAACACAGTGCAGTTCGGCCGCACCGTGGAGATCGAGCGCGACGACGGCCGGCGGCAGACCTTCCGCATCGTGGGCGAGGACGAAGCCGACCCGGCGCAGGGGCGCATCAGCTATGTGGCGCCGCTGGCTCGGGCCCTGCTGGGCAAGGGCGTCGGCGATGCGGTCGCCCTGGGCGAGGCCGAGGTCGAGGTGATGGCGGTCCGCTGAAGGCCGCCCGGCCAACTGCGCGACTTTGCCTGGAATGTGGGGAGGGTCGTCGGCTGACCAAGCGCCCGATCAGGGGGGCTGGGGGGGCTGTTCAGGATCCGGACCGGAAGCGGGCCAGCCGACGTATCCAATAAACGGGCGGCCTGTGTCCGGCTCTGGTCGGGAATAAGACCATTTCGGGGCGTGTCGACGCCGCCACAGGCGGTCGGCGAAATGCGGCGGAGGCGCACGGGGGACTTGTCGCCGGGCCGTGGTTGGAGGAAGACCTTTCGCAACGGCGGCCGGTCTCTCCAGCCGCCGGGGCGTGGGGCCCCCGCAGCGCTTCCGGGATCTTCGGATCCCGTGCGGATCACAAGAAGCGGCAGAGGCGGCTCGAAAGAGCCGCCTTCTTGCTTTGTAGCCCTGGGGCGGCCCGAAAGCCCCGCCTTCTTGCTTTTCAGGCCTTGGCGAAGCGCGGCCGAGCCTCCATGTCGCTGCCCTGACAATGTAAAGCCAAAGGGAGGCGACCATGGCCGGCGTGCCGGACAAGGGGCTGCAGTTGCGGTCCATCATCAAGAGCAGCGGCGAGCTGGAACTGAGCCTGGTGGATACCCCGGTCGCACCGCCCGCCGGCGACGAGGTGCTGGTGCGGGTAGAGGCCTCGCCGCTGAACCCCTCGGACCTCGGCCTGCTGCTGGGACCGGCCGACCTGTCGACGCTGAAGAGCGCGGGCGGGGTGACGAAGGCCCAGGTGCCGGAGAAGTTCCTGAAGGCCATGGCCGCGCGGATCGACGAGTCCATGCCGGTGGGCAACGAGGGGGCGGGCGTGGTGATCGCCGCCGGGCCCGACCCGGCCGCCCAGGCCCTGATCGGCAAGACGGTCGCCCTGCTGGGCGGGGCCATGTACGCCCAGTACCGGACGGCGAAGGCCGCCGACGTGCTGGTGCTGCCCGAGGGCGCCACGGCGGCCGATGGCGCCTCCTGCTTCGTGAACCCGCTGACCGCGCTGGGCATGACCGAGACCATGCGCGCCGAGGGGCACACCGCCCTGGTCCACACCGCCGCGGCCTCGAACCTGGGGCAGATGCTGAACAAGATCTGCCTGAAGGACGGCATCGATCTGGTCAACATCGTCCGCAGCGCCGAGCAGGCGAAGATCCTGACGGACATCGGCGCGAAGTATGTCGTGGATTCGACCTCGCCCACCTTCCAGGACGACCTGACCGCGGCGCTGATCGCGACGGGGGCCACCATCGCCTTCGACGCCATCGGCGGGGGCAAGCTGGCCAGCCAGATCCTGTCGGGCATGGAGGCGGCTGCCAATTCGCGCGGCGGCGCCTACAGCCGCTACGGCTCCAGCGTGTTCAAGCAGGTCTATATCTACGGCTCGCTCGACCCGCGACCGTCGGAACTGGCGCGCAACTACGGCCTGTCGTGGGCGGTCGGCGGCTGGCTGCTGACGCCGTTCCTGGGCAAGCTGGGCGCGGAGGGCGTGGCGCGGCTGCGCAAGCGGGTCGCGGACGAGCTCAAGACCACCTTCGCCAGCCACTACACGGCCGAGATCTCGCTGGCCGAGGCGCTGCAGCCGGACGTGATCGCCGCCTACAACAAGAAGACCACCGGCGAGAAGTACCTGATCAACCCCAGCAAGGGGCTTTAGGAACGAATCTCTAGCCCTGGGACGCTTCGGCCGCGGCCTTTTCCTCGGCTCGGCGGACCAGGGTCTTGAGACCCTCCATCACCGCTTCGGCCTCCGGCGAATCCTCGGGCAGGTTGGCCATGCGCAGCACGCCCATGGTCTGGATGTGCGCGGCGATGGCGGCGGTGTTCCAGGCGCCGGCCTCGATGTAGCGGTCCGAGAGTTCGCAGAGATTGTAGGCCACCTCACCCAGGCGTTTGAGATGGCACAGGCCCGCGAAACCCACGATGGCGCTGGCGCAGGCGTAGACATCGGCGTGGGCGGCCGCGTCCTGGCGGGCGGCGGCCTGGCGCAGCCGGTCCAGGGCCCCGTCCACCTCGGCCAGCATGCCCGGGCGCATGGATTCGATATTGGCCTCGGCCTGCGCCACGGCCTCGGCCAGCTTGCGCCCGCCGGGGGTGGAGATGAGCTTGCCCAGGCGGTTCGGGCGGCGGATGTAGCTGACCGAGCTCATCGGACGACCTTCTTGGGGCTGAGCAGGCTGTCGATCTCGTCCTGGTCCATGTTGCGTTCCACCGCATCCCCGAGTTCGGCGGAGAGATCGTTGTGGCGGCGGCCCACGCCGTCGGGCGGGCCGAGATTCTGGAAGCGGCGGTCGGGGCCCTTGTACGAGGCGCACTCGACGAAGGTGCGGTTGTTCTGGGCGATCCAAAGGATGCGCTGCAGCAGCACCGTGGGGGCCAGCGGCTTGGTGATCATGAAGTGGGCGCCGCAGTCGCGGGCCCGCGAGACGTTGCGGTTGCTGGTGTGGGACGAAATCAGGATCACCGGGGCGAAGGCGTTGGGCTCGAGGTTGGAACGGCGGAGCCAGTGGACGAACTCGTAGCCGTCGGGCTGTTCGGGCTGCAGCGTGGCCTCGCAGGCGATGAGGTCGAGCGGGGCGCTGTGGGCGACTTGCTGGGCTTCTTCGAACGACGAGGCCTTCAGGCAATGGGTCGCGCCGAAGCCCAGGAAGATCGACGTCAGCACGTCCATCGCCTGGTTGTTCGGCTCGACCAGCAGGATCGACGCCTTCCTGAGGTCGATGCGCGAGCCGAGGTTCGCAAGGGACATTTCGGCCAGGCTCATCGGCGCGCGCGCTCGGGGCTCTTCCATTGCTTCCCAACTGTGGGAATCGGATGGGAATTTCCCAGCCAGATCGAAACATTCGGTAAAGTCCCCGGCGCGCCCCCCAAATTGGGTAGCTGGGCACAGCGGGCGGCCCATTCGGTCCCGGCGCAGGTACGCGCGGAACTGGCCGGGGGGGGGGCACGCGCGCGGCCGCTGCCAGACGGTTTCGTCCCCTCAGCGCCAGCACTCGTCGCGACTGGAGCCGCGTTTGCCGCAAGGCGCTGGCGCGGGAGCGGCGGATCAGCCTTCCGCACGGCCTGCAAACCTGGAGTGTGCATGTCGAAATCGATTTTTGCCGCCCTCGCCGCCGCCGGCCTGTCGCTGGCCCTGGCCGGCCCGGCCGCCGCGCAGAGCGGCTTCCTGAAGAACCTGGCCCGTCAGGCTGCGGCCGCCGCGATCCAGAACGCCGCCCAGCCGCAGCAGCCGGCGGCAAGCGCGGAGGGCGAGGCCCCAGGACAGGCCGACGCGCAGCCGGCGCAGGACGCCGAAACCGCAACGGCAGCCCAGACGTCGGGCCCGGCGCCGTGGCCGGTCAACGTCGGCGCCCGGTCTGTGAAGTACCCCTCGGACCTCGACTTCTCGGCCGAGCTGGAGGCGCAGAAGAAGGCCTTCGTCGAGTTCAGCAAGGTCTCATGCAACGACTGCGAGGGCGGCTACAGCTACGACGCCTGGGTGCGGCACTTCATCCGCCTGGATGGATCCTACGGCGCCTGGGAGAAGAAGGTCGGGGGCCTGGCGCTGGGCGAGGCCATCACCTGGAAGGGCTCGGCGTCCACCGGCTCGATCACCGTGGTGAGCGAGGAGCCGGTCAACGGCTGGCCCTGCAAACAGCTCAAGTGGGAGCTGAAGAAGGCGCAGTCCAAGGCCGAGCGCCCGGGGCTGTTCTGCAACGGCAAGGCCAGCTCGTACGCGGGCTCCGACAGCTGGGTCGAGGTCTTCTAGCCACGCTTGCCTGACCCGCGGGAAGGGGGCGTCCTCTGCGGAAAACCGTGGGAGGACGCCGGGCCATGAAGATCGACCTCCTGTCGCCGGCCAGTTTTGCCGGCGGACAGCCGCATGGGCAGTACGACTGGCTGCGCGAGAACGCGCCCGTGCGGTGGCACGAAGAGCCGGGTGGTAAGGGCTTCTGGGCGGTGACCCGGCACGCCGACGTCTGGGCGGTGGACCGCGATTTCCAGACCTATTCGTCGGAGCCGACGATCATGATCAGCGACCCCCTCGCCGAAGCTGGCGGGTTTGGGCCGTACAAGATGATGCTGATGATGGATCCGCCGGAGCACACGGCGTTCCGCAAGCTGATCCGCTCGGAGTTCACCGAGCCGTCCGCGCGGCTGCGGCAGGCGCGGATCCAGGCCTTGGCCAAGCAGATCGTCGATGCCGTGATCGACAAGGGCGAGTGCGATTTCGTGAACGACGTCGCGGGCGAGATGCCGTCGTTCGTCATCGCCGAGCTGATGGGCCTGCCGCTGGAGGACGGCCGCGAGCTCTACAAGCTGACCGAGATCATCCACACCGCCCCCGAGGCGCTGCCGCCCGGCGCCGGCGGCCAGGCGGTGATGAAGATGTTCGAGTACGGCTCGAAGGTGATGGCCGAGAAGCGGGCCCGCCCCGGCGACGACCTCGCCTCACGGCTGCTGGCCTGCGAAGTCGACGGCCGGAAGCTGGAGGACATGGAGTTCCTGCTGTTCTTCCTGCTGCTGGTGGACGCGGGCGGGGACACGACCCGCAACCTGCTGTCCGGCGGGCTGCTCGCCCTGATGGAGCATCCGGACCAGTACGCCTGGCTGATGGCGGACCTGGAAGGGCGGCTGCCGACCGCGCGCGAGGAACTGCTACGCTGGACCAGCCCGGTGATCTACATGCGCCGCACGGCCCGGCGCGACGCCGAACTGGCCGGCCAGCAGATCCGCGAGGGCGACAAGGTCGTCATGTACTTCGGCGCCGCCAACCGCGACCCGGCGGTGTTCGACCGCCCCGATGTCTTGGACCTGAGCCGACCCGAGAATCCGCACATCGCCTTCGGCACCGGACCGCACGGGTGCCTGGGCCAGCACATCGCCCGGATCGAGATCGACGCCATGCTGCGCGAGGTGCTGACCCGGATGACGGCCTTCGAGCTGGCCGCACCGGTGGAGTGGCTGGCGTCGAACTTCATCTCGGGTCCGCGCGCCATGCCGTTGCGGTTTCGCGCGACGTGAGCGCCGCGGGTGGCGTCCAGCGCAACCTTAGCGGGGTTGCGCAGCTTATCCATTGGGTTAGGAGTCGTTTCCACACCGCCTGATTGTATCGAGGCGGCGCGGCCCTTCAGGGTCGTTGTGAGCGTCGAGGGGTCGGACATGGCCGCGTTCACTGGCGCATGGGGATTGCCGCGGGCGTCGCTAGCCGTGCTGCTGGCGTTCGGCGCTGGCGCGGTCACGCTCAGCGCCGGACGTTCCGATTTCTACGAGCTTCACACGATCCTCGACGCCAGCGTGACCGTCCTCTCCGGCATTCTGGCGCTGCTGCTGTGGGACATGGCGCAGCAAACCGACAGCCCCTTCGTGCGCTGGCTGTCGATCGGCTTCGGCCTGACCTTCGCGCTGGAAATGCTGCACGTCGTCGTCAGCATCGACTGGGCGGGGCCGCTGGCCTGGGTGACGGAGGCGCGCGCCTACCTGCGGCCCACCACCTGGTCCCCGTCGGCCTATCTGCTGCCCCTGACCGTCTGCGGCGCGCTTTGGCGGCTCCAGCGCGGCCAAGGGAACGTGGCGGTCTTCCTCGCGCTCGCCGGCCTGGCCAGCGCGGGGCTGTTCGTCCTCTTCCGCAACATATCCCCTTATGTGGAGCCCACCGCGCTGGGGTTCACCCGGCCCTCGCTGATCGGCGTCCCGCTGCTGTGGATGGCGGCGGCGGTCTGGGCCTGGCGGCTTCGCGGCCGGCACCGGATCGCCGGGCCGACCGCCTGGGGCGCCGCCGTGATGGCGTTGGGGCACGTGGCGATGCTGTATTCCGCGGCCCCGGCGGACAGCCCGAGCATGATCGCCCACCTGGGCAAGATCGCCGGCTATCTCGTCATCCTGCTGTGGGTCGTGCGGACCATCGCCGAGGACATGCGGGAGCGCTTCGCCGCCGAGGCAACGCTGGCGCGCGAGGTGGAGGTGCGCGCCCGCGAGCTGGCCTCGGCGCAGGAGCGCCTGGACCGCGAGGCGGCCGAGCGCCAGCGGGCGGACGCCAAGGCGCGCGCCCAGCTGGAGCGGCTGAACCTGCTGCATCAGATCACCCGCGCCATCGGCGATCGCCAGGACCTGGAGAGCATCTTCCAGGTGGCGGTGCGCAGCGTCGAGCAGCAGCTGCCCGTCGATTTCGCCTGCCTGTGCGAATACGACGAGCCGACCCGGATCCTGACCGTGGTCTCGGTCGGGGCCAAGTCGCGGGAACTGGGGCTGTCGCTGGCCGCCCCCGAGCCGATGGCCTTTCCGGTGGGCGAAAGCGCCCTGACCCGCTGCATCGAAGGCGAGCTCACCTACGAGCCTGACATCTCCAGCATGCCGTTCCCGCTGCAGGCGCAGCTGTCGCTGGCGGGGATCCATGCGCTGGTGGCCGCGCCGCTGCAGGTGGAGAGCAAGGTCTTCGGCTGCTTCCTCGCCGGACGGCTGGAGCCGGACAGCTTCCAGAGCGAGGACTGCGAGTTCCTGCGCCAGCTCAGCGAGCATGTGGCGCTGGCGGCGCATCAGGCCCAGCTGTACGGCGCCCTGCAGCGGGCCTACGACGACCTGCGCCAGTCGCAACAGGTGGTGATGCAGCAGGACCGGCTGCGCGCCCTGGGCCAGATGGCCAGCGGCATCGCCCACGACATAAACAACGCCCTGTCGCCCGTGGCGCTCTACACCGAGGCGATGCTGGAAACCGAGAAGGGCCTGAGCCCGGCGGCGCGCAGCCAGCTGGAGGTGATCCGGCGGGCGGTGGAGGACGTGGGCCACACGATCGGGCGGATGCGCGAGTTCTACCGCCAGCGCGAGCCGCAGCTCCCGGGGGCGCCGCTGCAGCTCAACGAACTGGCGCGGCAGGTGCTGGACCTGACGCGGCCGCGCTGGGCCGACATGACCATGCATCGCGGCGCCATGGTGCGGGTGGAGACCGACCTGGCCCAGGGCCTGCCCCTGGTGCTGGGCGCCGAGAGCGAGATCCGCGAGGCCCTGACCAACCTGGTGTTCAACGCCATCGACGCCATGCCCGAGGGCGGGACGCTGACCGTGCGCACCAGCGTCGCGGACGAGCCCGGCTGGGTGCGGATCGACATCGTCGACACCGGCGTCGGCATGGACGACGAAGCCCGCCGGCGCTGCATGGAGCCGTTCTTCACGACTAAGGGCGAACGCGGCACGGGCCTGGGGCTGGCCATGGTCTATGGGGTGGCGCAGCGGCACGGCGCCGAGGTGGACATCCGGTCCACGCCGGGCGCGGGGACCATGTTCTCGCTGATCTTCCCCGCGGCCACCCGCAACGCCAGGGGCGGTCCGGCCGAGCTGGAGACGCCGCCGCCCATGCGCCTCTTGCTGGTGGACGACGACCCTGTCCTGCTGAAGGCCTTGAGCGACGCCCTGAGCAACGACGGCCACCAGATCACCCCGGCCAATGCCGGCCAGGAAGGCATCGACAGTTTCGCCCGCGGGCAGGACGGCCACCCGTTCGACGCGGTGATCACCGACCTGGGCATGCCTTACGTGAACGGCCGGCAGGTGGCCGCCGCGGTGAAGGCCGCCTCGCCGGAGACGCCGGTGATCCTGCTGACCGGCTGGGGCCAGGGGATGCTGTCCGGCGTGGAGGGCATCCCGAACATCGACCTCGTGCTGAGCAAGCCGCCGAAACTGCGCGAGGTGCGGGCAGCCCTGGCCCGGCAGGCGCGGAAGGCGGCCGAGTGAGCGGCGCGGAGAGCCCCGACGGCGGCCGGGCCCGCCTGCTGATCGTCGACGACGAGGCGGCAAACCTGCAGGCGCTGGAGGCGACCCTGGGCGGCCAGGGCTACGAGATCGCCGGCTTCGTCGATCCAGGCGCCGCGTTAGAGGCCTTCTCGCCCGGGGCGTTCGACCTGCTGCTGACCGACCTGATGATGCCGGGCATCGACGGCCTGGCTCTCATGCGCGAGCTGCAGGCGCGCGACCCCGACCTGGCGGCGGTGATCATGACCGGCGAGGGCAGCATCGGCTCGGCGGTGGCGGCCATGCGCGACGGCGCGCAGGACTATGTGCTGAAGCCGCTGAAGCTCTCGACCCTACTGCCGGCGATCAAGCGGGCGCTGACCGTGCGCGAGCTGCGCCGCCAGAACGCCGAGCTGGAGCGGGGCCTGCGCGCGCGGACAGCCGAACTGGAACGGGCCCTGGCCGAGGTCGACCACCAGGTGGCCGAGCGGCTGCGGGCCGAACAGGCGCTGGTGCAGGTGCAGAAGGTCGAGGCGATCGGCCGGCTGACCGGCGGCGTGGCGCACGACTTCAACAACCTGCTGACGCCGATCATCGGCTACCTCGAACTTCTCCAGCGAACGATTGAGGAAGGCGAGCCACGGCGGCGGTACGTGGACACGGCCCTGGACGCGGCCCAGCGGGGCGCCAAGGTGGTGGCCCACCTCCTGGCCTTCTCGCGGACCCAGCGGCTGACCCTGCGGCCGGTGGCGGTGGACGAGACCTTGGCCCAGAGCGACAGCCTGATGCGCCACGCCCTGGACGCCGACGTCCAGCTCCTAGCCGACCTGCGCGCCGGCCCGGCGTGGTCGCGGTCCGACCCCACGCAGCTGGAGCTGGCGGTCCTGAACCTGGTGGTGAACGCACGGGACGCCATGCCGGACGGCGGAGTGGTGCGTCTCAGCACATGGGCCGAAGCAGCGTCGGTGTGCATCGAGGTGCGCGATGCCGGCGCCGGGATGACGCCCGAGGTGCTGGCCCGGGCGACCGAGCCCTTCTTCACCACCAAGACCCACCAGGGCTCCGGCCTGGGCCTGGCGCAGGTGGCGGCCTTCGCGCGACAGTGCGGCGGGACCTGTGAGATCGACAGCGCGCCCGGTCGAGGGACGAGCGTGCGGATCACCTTGCCCCGGACGGCGCCGCCCGGCGTCGAGGCCGCCCCGCAGCCTTCGCAGGCGACCCCGGCGCCCGGACGCAACCTCAGCGTGGTAGTGATCGACGACGACGACCAGGTGCGGCAGATCCTGTGCGACGGCCTGCACAGCGAGGGCTATGCCGTGCGCGGCGCGCCGGACGGCGCTTCGGGCCTGGCCATGGTGGACGCAAGCCCGCCCGACGCGGTCGTGCTGGACTACGCCATGCCGGGCATGACCGGCGCCGAGGTGGCCCACCGGATGCGGGCGCGCCACCCGCACCTGCCGATCGTGTTCTGCAGCGGCTATGCCGACTCGCTGGCCCTGGACGAGATCGCGGACGCCGTGGTGCTGCGCAAGCCGGTGAGCATCGACGACCTCAGCCGCACGGTGCGCCAGTCGGTCGGTTAGCCCTTGGCGGCCAGGGCCTTGGCGACCACCGGGGCGAGGCGGGCGGCGATGATCTGGGCGCCGCGGGCGTTGGGGTGGATGCCGTCGGGCTGGTTCAGGGCGGGGCGCCGCGCCACGCCATCCAGGAGGTTGGGGTAGAGCGGCACGCCATGGGTGCGCGCGAGGCCCGGGAAGATGGCGTTGAAGTCGCGCGCGTAGCCGCCTCCGATCTCGATGGGCGCCGAAATGCCGGTGAGGACGACACCGATGCGGCGGGCCTTCAGCTTGCGGATGATGCCGTCGAGATTGGCGCGCGTGCGCTTGGGATCCTGGCCCTGCAGGAGGTCGTTGGCGCCCAGGGCGACGACGGCGAGGTCGGTGTCCTTGCGGACGCTGAAGTCCACCCGGGCGAGGCCGCCGGCGGTGGTGTCGCCGCTGACCCCCGCCGCGCGGACCTGGACCGCGAGGCCCAGCTTGCGGAGCGCAAGCTGGAGCTGGGCCGGCACCGCCTGGGCGGCGGGCAGTCCGAAGCCGGCGGTGATGGAATCGCCCAGCACCGTCACGACCCTGGGGGGCGCGGCGACGGCCGGTGCGGCCACCGCAATCAGCGGCAAGGCGAAAAGCGCGCGTCGAGTGGGTCTTGGCTCGGCCATGAACGTCCTATGTAAGAGAAACGGTACGCTGCTCAACGTCTGAGGTTCCGCTTGAACGACACACCGCCGCTGGTCCTCGAGGACGTGGGCCTGACCTTGCCGTCCGCGGCTGGACCCGTGGAGATCCTGCGGAACCTCGATCTAACCCTGGCCGAGGGCGAACGTGTGGCGCTGGTGGGGCCATCGGGCTCGGGCAAGTCGTCGCTGATCGCCGTGGCCGCCGGGCTGGAGCGGCCCAGCGCCGGCAAGGTCAGCCTTTTCGGCCGCGACCTGGGGAAGCTGGACGAAGACGGCCGCGCCAAACTGCGGCGCGGACGGGTGAGCCTGGTCTTCCAGTCCTTCCACCTGCTGCCGAACATGACAGCGGAGGAGAACGTGGCCGCGCCGCTGGAGATCGCCCGCCGGCCGGGGGCCATGGACCAGGCCCGCACTTGGCTGGATCGGGTTGGGCTGGCGGCCCGGGCCCGGCACTATCCGCACCAGCTCTCGGGCGGGGAGCAGCAGCGCGTGGCCCTGGCGCGGGCGCTCGCCCCCTCCCCGGCCCTGCTGTTCGCCGACGAGCCGACCGGCAACCTCGATTCCAACAACGCCCGCCATGTGGCCGACCTGCTGTTCGAGCTGGTGGAGCACACCGGCGCGGCGCTGCTGCTGGTGACCCATGACCCTGGCCTGGCGGCCCGGGCCCAGCGCGTGGTCACCCTGCGCGACGGCCGGCCGGTCGAGGCAGCATGATCCCCCTTTGGCTGCGGTTCGCCGCGCGTGAGCTTCGGAGCGGGGTCAAGGGCTTCCGCATCTTCCTGGCGTGCCTCGCCCTGGGCGTCGCCGCCATCGCCGCGGCGAGTTCCACGGCCGAGGCGTTCCGGCGGGGCCTGGCGACCGAGGCGCGCGAGATCCTGGGCGGCGACATGGCGGTCTCGGCCAGCCAGCGCCGGTTCACCCCGGTCGAGCGCGGTTGGCTGGACCGGCTGGGCCGCACGACCTATGCGGCCGCGTCGCAGGCGATGGCCGAGGCGCCGGGCGGCGAGCGGCGTCTGGTGGAGCTGCGCGGGGTCGATGCGGCCTATCCGCTCGCCGGCGAGGTGAAGATCAAGGGCGCGCCATCGCTGGCCGCCGCCCTGGCCACGCGGGACGGCGTCTGGGGCGCGGCGGTGGAGCAGGCCCTGCTGGACCGCCTGAACCTCAAGGTCGGCGACCGCTTCCTGGCCGGCAATGTGCCGATGCGGGTGGGGGCAGTGCTGGAGGAGGAGCCCGATCGGCTGTCGCGTGGATTCTCGCTGGGCCCGCGGGTCCTGACGCGGACCGGGGCGCTGGAACAGGGCGGGTTCCTGCAGCCCGGCCTGCCCTTCGGCGAGACGGTGCGGATCTCGCTGCGGCCGGACCTGTCGCTGGAGGCGGCCAAGGCCGACGTGCGCAAGAGCATGCGCGGGTTCTTCCGCATCCGTGACCGCAACGACGCCGCGCCGGGCGTCAGCCGGATCATCGACCAGCTGGAATACTTCCTGGGCTTCATCGGACTTGCGTCCCTCGTGGCCGGAGGCCTGGGGGTGTTCGGCGCGGTCAGCGCCTACGTGGACGGGCGCAAGCCAGCCATCGCCACCCTCAAGGCGCTGGGCGCCGAGAGCGGCCTGATCCGCAACGTCTATCTGGCGCAGATCGGGCTCCTGGCCCTGGCCGGCATCGCCATCGGCCTCGTCGTCGGGGCGGTCACGCCCCTGCTTCTCGGCGCCCTCGTCCGGGACGAGCTGCCCGTCCCGGCGCTGTTCGCGGTCTATCCCTGGCCGCTGGCGCGGGCGGCGGCCTTTGGGCTGCTGTCGGCGGCGGCCTTCTCGCTGGCGCCGCTGGCCCGGGCCCGGAGCACGCCGCCGGCCAGCCTGTTCCGCAGCGACCTGTCGGGCCGCCTGACGTTCGGGCCGGAGCTGGTGGGCGCCCTCCTGGCGGCCCTGGGCCTGGGCGCCCTGGCCATCGTCACTGCGCCGACGCCGCTGGCGGCCAGCATCATGATCGCGGGCGTCGCCGCCGCGTTCGGGGTGCTATGGGCCTTCGGCTGGGGCGCGGCGAAGCTGGCCGGGCGGCTGCGTGGCGGCACGCGCGGCGCGGTGCGGATCGCCCTGGCGAACCTGGCGGGCCCGCGTTCGGCGGCGCGGACGGCCGCGCCCGCCATCGGTCTGGGCGTGGCCCTGCTGGCGGCGGTGGTGCTGATCCAGTCCAGCCTGCTGCGCCAGATCTCCATCGTGGCGCCGCAGACCGCGCCGGCGCTGATCTTCACCGAGATCCCCGGGGACCGCACGGCCGCCTTCGACGCCGAGGTCGCCCGGGCGTTCGGCCGCACGCCGGGGCCTGACACCTATCTGCGCGCGCCGTTCTTCACCGGCCGCATCCTGGCGGTGCGCGGCGTGCCGGTGGACATCGAGAAGATCCCGCCCGGCGCGCGCTGGGCCTATGACAACGACGTCAGCCTCTCGGCCCTGGGCGCCGAGCCGCCGAATGCGGGCGTCTTCGCGGGCGAATGGTGGCCGGCGAACTATGCGGGACCGCCGCTGGTCGCGGTGTCACGGGACCCGGCCGAGGGTGGGAACCTGAAGGTCGGCGACATGCTCAAGCTGTCGGTGCTGGGCGCGGAGATCGACGCCAAGGTGGCGGCCATCCGCCGGGTCGACTTCGGCAGTTTCGGCGCGGGCTTTCCCATCGTGCTGACGCCCAATGCGCTGGAGGGGGCCACGCCGCGGCACGTGGCCATCGCCAAGGCGAGCCTCGCCGAAGAGCAGCGGATCGTCCGCGCCCTGGGCGCCGACTTCCCGGAGGTGAACGTCATCTCGGTGCGCGAGCAGCTGGAAGCGGCCACTGAGATGTTCGACCGGGTCGCCCTGGCCGTGCGCGGCGCGGCGGCCGTGGCCCTCATGGCGGCCCTGCTGGTGCTGGCCGGCGCCATCGCGGCCCGGGCGCAGGAGCGGACCCGTGAGGCGGCGACGCTGAAGGTGCTGGGCGCGTCGCGGGCGCAGGTGCTGGCGGCCTATGTCATCGAGTACGGCCTGGTCGGCCTGATCGCCGGGGCCGCGGGCGTGGGCCTGGGCTATGCCGCGGCCTGGCCGGTGGTGGTGCACGTGTTCGAGGCGAAGTGGAGCGTGGACTGGGCCGGCGTCGCCGCCCTGCTGGCCGGCGCCTCGGCATTCGCTGGCGCGGGCGGCCTGCTGGCGTCTTTCCAGGCGCTTTCGAAACGGCCAGCCCCGGCGCTCAGGTCGGAATAGACGCGGCCTGCGCAACAGTGTCGCATCGCCCCGCCGGTAAGGTTTTGGCATCCAGCCTTGGCGATCCTGGTTCGACGCCAAGACCGCCTGCCCGGAGTGACCGCATGAGCCTCGACATCACCAAGAAGGACCTGATCGAGTGGAGCTCGGCCAGCCTTGTATTCCTGTCGGGGGCCATGACCGGCCACTACGCCGCCATCGGCATGAACGCCGTCCAGTGGGCCGGCGCCGCCGCCGCCATCCTGGGCTCGGTGACCGTTGCGGTCGCCGTCCGCGTCTGGCCGCCCAAGACGGCCACCGCCGAGGCCGAAGACTAGCTTCAGTTCAGTTCGCGTACCGCGAAGGCTGGGCGGGACGACCGCGGGCCGCCGTTTCGGCCTGACCCCGCACGTCCCGCCCAGCCATAGCGAGCGGGCTATTCGGCCGGCGCCACGGGCACCAGGATCTCGCCCCCGGTGTCGCGGAACTTCTGCGCCATCTGCGCCATGCCGGTGTCCACGTCGTTCTGCGCCCGGGCCGCGTCGCGGATGTCCTGGCTGATCTTCATCGAACAGAACTTGGGGCCGCACATCGAGCAGAAGTGGGCGGTCTTGAACGCCTCCTTCGGCAGGCTCTCGTCGTGGTATTCGCGCGCCGTCTCGGGATCGATGCCCAGGTTGAACTGGTCTTCCCAGCGGAACTCGAACCGCGCGCGGCTGATGGCGTCGTCCCACATCCGCGCGCCGGGGTGCCCTTTGGCCAGGTCGGCCGCGTGGGCCGCCAGCTTGTAGGTCATCACGCCCACCTTCACGTCCTCGCGGTTCGGCAGGCCCAGGTGCTCCTTGGGCGTGACGTAGCAGAGCATCGCCGTGCCGAACCACCCGATCATCGCCGCGCCGATGGCGGAGGTGATGTGGTCGTAGCCGGGGGCCACGTCCGTCGTCAGCGGGCCGAGGGTGTAGAACGGCGCCTCGCCGCAGGTCTTCAGCTGCTTGTCCATGTTGGCCTTGATCTTGTGCATCGGCACGTGGCCGGGGCCTTCGATCATCACCTGGACATTGTGCTTCCACGCGATCTGGGTGAGCTCGCCCAGGGTCTCCAGCTCGCCGAACTGGGCCGCGTCGTTGGCGTCGGCGATCGAGCCGGGGCGCAGGCCGTCGCCCAGGCTGAACGACACGTCGTACGCCTTCATAATCTCGCAGATGTCTTCGAAGTGCTCGTAGAGGAAGTTCTCGCGGTGGTGGGCCAGGCACCATTTGGCCATGATCGAGCCGCCTCGGCTGACGATGCCCGTGACCCGGCCGGCGGTCAGCGGCACATAGGCCAGGCGCACGCCGGCGTGGATGGTGAAGTAGTCCACGCCCTGCTCGGCCTGTTCGATCAGGGTGTCGCGGAAGACCTCCCAGGTCAGGTCTTCGGCGACGCCGTTCACCTTTTCCAGCGCCTGGTAGATCGGCACGGTGCCGATGGGCACGGGGCTGTTGCGGACGATCCAGTCGCGGATGTTGTGGATGTTGCGGCCGGTGGAAAGGTCCATGACCGTGTCGGCGCCGCAGCGGATCGACCAGACCATCTTGTCCACCTCGTCGGAGACGTGGCTGAGGACGGCGGAGTTGCCGATGTTGGCGTTGATCTTCACCAGGAAGTTGCGGCCGATGATCATCGGCTCGAGCTCGGTGTGATTGATGTTGGCCGGGATGATGGCGCGGCCGCGGGCGATCTCGTCGCGCACGAACTCCGGCGTGCATAAGTCCGGGATCTCGGCGCCGAAGTCCTCGCCGTCGCGAATGAAGGCGTCGCCCTGCTGGCGGCGCAGGTTCTCGCGGATGGCGACGTATTCCATCTCGGGCGTAATGATCCCGCGACGGGCATACTCGAGCTGGGTGACATTGGCGCCGGCCTTGGCGCGGTAGACGCGGCGGGGCGCGGTGAATTCGGGCGCGAGGTGCTGGCCCCGGGCGAAGCCGTTGTCCTCGGGCTTCACCGCGCGGGGGGTCTCGACGATCTCCACGTCGCCACGGCTGACCACCCAGGGCTCGCGGGTCTTGGCCAGGCCCTTCTCGATGTCGATGCCGACGGTCGGGTCCGTGTAGGGGCCGGAAGGATCGTAGAGGGTCAGCGCCGGCTCGTTGGCGGAAGGGTGGACCGCCACCTCGCGGAACGGCACGCGGATGTCGGGCCACAGCAAGCCGGGCTGATAGACCTTCTTCGAGCCGGGGCGTTCGCCGGTGGGGATGGCGGCAGCGGCCAGCTTGCCGGTGAGCTTGTTCATCGCATGTGACTCCGTAGGCGGACGGATCACGGGCGTCAGTCGGGGTGAAAAGGCCCTTCCCTTCGCCGGCATGACCCGGATCAGGTTCGACGGGTCGTGGGCTCACCCACCTCTCAGCCGCTTGCGCGCGGCCCCCCGAGGATAGCCGCAGGGTAAGCGCGTTGCCGGACGCCCGCCAGCGTCAAATGCGAAGACGGGAAGCGTCGCCGCGCGTATCCTGATCCAGGGACGAGACCAAGGAGCACGCCGAATGAGACTGGCGACCATCGCCCTGGCGGCCATCGCCGCCGCTGCATCCACCGCCGCGATCGCGGCCAAGCCCTCGCCCTTGACCACGCCCCGGCCGCCGTCCGGGACCGGCCTGCCCAGCGGCCAGTGCATCCGCTCCAGCGAGATCCGGGGGCACACCATCGCCGACAAGGACACGTTGCTGATCGACGTAGGCGGCAAGGCCACCTATCGCGTGACCATGAAGGGCGGCTGCCTGGCCGGCGCCGTGGCCTCGGACCCCCTGGTGACCCGGATCCCGCCCGGCTCGCCCATCATCTGCAAGCCCATCGACATGGACATCGCCATCTCGAGGGGCGGCTTCCCCAGCCAGTGCATCGTAGATTCCATCGTGAGGATGACGCCCGAGGAAGTCGCCGCCCTGCCCCGCAAACTGAAGCCGTAGCCACAGCCGGGAGACCATCCATGAGGTTCGCAACCATCGCCCTGACCGCCTGCGCTGCCGGCGTGGCGACGCTCGCCTTCGCCGCCACCCCCTCGCCCCTGGGGCCGCCGCCCGCCTCCGGCGCGGGCCTGCCCGAGGGCCAGTGCATGATCCTGCGCGACGTCGGCAACCACACGGTAGTCGACAAGAACACCCTGCTGGTCGAGGCCGTCGGCAAGAACCGCGGGCTCTATCGCTTCACCATGACCAACGGCTGCCTCGCCAGCGCCATCTCGTCCGACCCCATCGGGATGAGCCAGGTCAGCCGCGGCGGCGTGATCTGCAAGCCGAGGGACGTGACCCTCCATGCGCGCAGCGGCCTCTGCGCCGTGGATTCCATCGCCCGGCTGGCGCCGGAAGAAGTGGCCGCCCTGCCGCGGAAGTTGAAGCCGTAGCGTGAAGGGTCTAGCAGCGAGGGCATGCACCTCGCCCGCTTCAATCCCGTCCGCTTCGCCCACCTGCCGACGCCGTTCGAGCCGCTGCCGGGCCTGACCGAGCACCTGGTTCGGCCGGGCGGTGGCGGGCCGGCCCTGTGGATCAAGCGCGACGACTGCACCGGCCTAGCCGGCGGCGGCAACAAGACCCGCAAGCTGGAATACCTGCTGGGCGACGCGCTTGCCAACGACGCCGACACCCTGGTCACCCAGGGCGCCGTCCAGTCGAACCACGTGCGCCAGACCGCGGCGGCCGCGGCCAAGTTCGGCATGAAGTGCCAGATCATCCTCGAGGAGCGGACCGGTTCCACGGCCGTGGACTACACCCGCTCTGGCAACGTCCTGCTGGACCACCTGCTGGGGGCGAAGATCCGCAGCGTGCCCGGCGGGACCGACATGAACCAGAAGCTCGCTGAGGTGGCGGCCGAGGTGTCGGACGCCGGCGGGCGGCCCTATGTCATCCCCGGCGGCGGCTCGAACAGCATCGGGGCGCTGGGCTATGTGGAGTGCGCGCTGGAGCTTGTGGCCCAGGCCAACGAGACGGGGCTGGAGATCGACCGGATCGTCACCGCCACCGGCAGCGCCGGCACCCACGCGGGCCTGGTGGCGGGCCTGGCGGTGATGGGGGCCGACATCCCGGTGCTGGGCATCGGCGTGCGCGCGCCGAAGGATGCCCAGGAGGCCAATGTCTACAAGCTGGCCCGCGAGACCGCCGCCCTGCTGGGCCATGAGGAGCGGGTGACGCGCGACATGGTCGTGGCGGACTGCGACTATGTGGGCGCCGGCTACGGCCTGATCGACGACGCGGTCATCGAGGCGCTGAAGACCATCGCCCGCACCGACGCGATCCTTTTGGACCCGGTCTACACCGGCAAGGCGATGAAGGGGCTGCTGGCGCTGTCGGCCAAGGGCGCGTTCGACGGCGAGACGGTGGTCTTCCTGCATACCGGCGGCGCCCAGGGGCTGTTCGGCTACCAGGGCGAGCTGGAGGGGAAGCTGTCGTGAGCGACGATCAGCTGACGCTGGGCGTGCTGGGCGGCATGGGGCCGGCCGCGACGCTGGAGTTTCTGGCCCGGCTCCAGGCCTACACGCCGGCCGAGCGGGACCAGGACCACATCCGGGTCATCGTCGACATCAATCCCAAGGCGCCGGACCGCAACGTGCCCGGCTCCGGGGCGGGCAATGTGCTGGCCGAGATGGCGGGCGCCCTGCACGGGGCGGGAGCCGAGGTGCTGGCGATGCCGTGCAACACGGCCCACGCCCACGCCGATCTGATCCAACGGGCCTCGGGCCTGCCGCTGATCGACATGATCGACCTGGGGGCGGAAGCCGCCAGCCAGTCGGGCGCCATCCGGGCCGGGGTGCTGGGCACCAAGGGCGCGCTCAAGCTCTACCGCGAATACCTGGCCGCCCGCGGCATGGGCCTCGTCGGCCTGCCGCCCGAGCGGCAGGAAGCGTTCATGGTCACCCTCTACCGGATCAAGGCCGGCGACCTGGGCGACGACGTGACGCGCGAGATGAAGGGTTACGCTGAGGAGCTGCGCAAGCTGGGCGCGGAGGTGCTGATCGCCGGCTGCACCGAGGTCCCGCTGGTGCTGGAGGACGAGGACGTTAAGCTCGAGCTGATCGACCCCGGCGACCTGCTGGCCCGCCGCTGCGTGGCCGTGTGCCTGCGCTGGGAGCCGCTGCCCCACGGGGTTAGCTAGGCTGCGGTCGTCCCCCGCGCCTCAATCCGAAGGGCGGGCGCCGTTCTGCGCGCCGCCGCCCAGCGCCCGATAGAGCTCGACCCGGTTGGCAGCCTGGTCCAATTGCGCGGCGAGCTGGGTCTGGCGCGCGGCGTAGAGCGTCCGCTGGGCGTCCAGGAGCGACAGGTAACTGTCGACGCCGCGTTCGTAGCGGGCCTGGGTGAGGCGCTGGGCGGCCGCCGCGGCTTCGACCAGCCGGTCCTGCGCGGACACCCGGTCGGCGATGGTTGCGCGCGTCGCGAGCGCGTCGGCGACCTCGCGAAAAGCGGTCTGGACCGCCTTCTCATACTGGGCGACCGCGGCGTCGCGTGAGGCCTCGGCGCTGCGCAGGCCTGCGATGTTGGCCCCGCCGGAGAAGATCGGCAGCACCACCTGGGGGGCAAAGGTCCAGGTCCGTGTACCGCCGCCGAACAGGTCGCCGAGTTCGGGACTGATCGTTCCGGCCGAGCCCGTCAGGCTGATGCGCGGGAAGAAGGCCGCCCGCGCGGCGCCGATATTGGCGTTCTGGGCCTGCAGGGTGTGTTCGGCGGCCAGGACGTCGGGACGGCGGGCCAGGACGTCGGACGGCAGCCCGGGCGAGATGTCGGCCAGGACACCCACCTCCGTCAGCCCGCCCTGCGGCAGAAGATCGGCCGGGACTTCGGCGCCGACCAGGAGGCGCAGGGCGTTGCGGTCGCGGTCCACCTGGGCGGTGGCTGTCGCCGCGTCGCTGCGGGCCTGTTCGGCCAGGGTCTGGGCCTGGCGAAGGTCGAGCTCCGACGTCGCCCCAGCCTCGAAGCGCTTACGGGCGAGGTCCAGGCCCGCCTCGCGGCTGGCCAGGGTCTCCTGCGTGATCGCCAGTAGGTCCTGGTCGGCGGCCAAGGTGAGGTAGGCCCTGGCGGTCTCGGCGATCAGGCTGATCTGCACCGTGCGTCGGTTCTCCTCGGTGGCGAGGTAGGATTGCAGCGCCGCGGCGCTCAGGCTCCGCACCCGGCCGAACAGGTCCAGCTCATAGGCCGAGAAGCCGGCGCTGACGCCGTACTGGTCGGTGACGTCCGAACGGCCGGTCTGCGAGACGGACCCGGGGGTGCGGGTGCGGGTCCCGGCGGCAGCGGCGTCGATGGCCGGGAGCAGGTCGGCGCGCTGGATACGGTACTGAGCCCGGGCCTGGGCGATATTGGCCACCGCCACCCGCAGGTCGCGGTTCTTCTCCAGCGCCAGCGCGATCACCGACTGCAGGCGCGGGTCCTGGAAGACCTCGCGCCAGGCCAGGTCGGCTCCGGGCACGGTCGAGGCGGCGGTTCCGGCCGCCACCGGCCAGGCCTGGCCTACCGGCAGGACGGGCCGTTCGTAGCGCGGCGCCAGGGTGCAGCCGCCGAGCGCGGCCGACGCCATCAGCGCCAGGACGAGGGATCTGGCGGACATCTCAAGCAGCCTCATGGGGAACGGCGGCGGGCGGCGTTTCGGGCCCGGCCTTACGGCCGAGGTAGCGCTGCACCAGCACGAAGAAGAGCGGGACGAAGAAGATCCCCAGGATCACCGCCGACAGCATGCCGCCGATCACGCCCGTGCCAATGGCGTGCTGGCTGCCCGAGCCGGGGCCGTTGGAGATCGCCAGCGGCAGCACGCCGAACATGAACGCCAGCGACGTCATGATGATCGGCCGCAGGCGGATGCGAACCGCCTCCAGCGTCGCATCGATCAGGGTGGCGCCCGCCTCGAAGCGGTCCTTGGCGAACTCGACGATCAGGATGGCGTTCTTCGCCGCCAGGCCCATGGTCGTGAGCAGGCCCACCTGGAAGTAGATGTCGTTGGACAGGCCGCGCGCCGCGGTCGCCAGCAGCGCGCCGACGATGCCCAGGGGGATCACCAGGATCACCGACAGCGGGATGGTCCAGCTCTCGTAGAGCGCCGCCAGCAGCAGGAAGACCACCAGGATCGACAGGGCGTAGAGCGCCGGCGCCTGGGCGCCCGCCTCCCGCTCCTGCAGCGACAGGCCGGTCCATTCGTAGCCGATGCCCGGCGGCAGTTTGGCGGCGATGGCCTCCATGGCCTGCATGGCCTGGCCCGAGCTCTGGCCGGGCGCGGGCGCGCCCTGGATGCTGACCGCCGGCAGGCCGTTGTAGCGCTCCAGCCGCGGCGAGCCGATGGTCCAGTGGCTCGAGGCGAAGGCGGAGAACGGCGCCATCTGGCCGGCCGCGTTGCGGACGTACCAGCGGTCCAGGTCCTCAGGCTTCATGCGGAACGGGGCGTCCGCCTGGACGAAGACCTTCTTCACCCGGCCGCGGTCCATGAAGTCGTTCACGTAGCTGCCGCCCAGCGCCGTCGAAAGGGTGGCGTTGATGTCGGCCGTGGTCAGGCCCATGGCCC
>NZ_MHXN01000003.1:0-7840 GCF_001824475.1 Phenylobacterium sp. RIFCSPHIGHO2_01_FULL_69_31
TCTGCGTAACCGACCTACTAGAGATCGGCTGGCTATAGTCTGCGTAGTTCTTGACGAGTTCCCACAAATCTTGGCCGAACCGAAGTCCGACCATATTCATGGTGTCTTCAAGAGACCGCAGTCACAGTCAGCGTCGAGATAGCCTGGTTAAGACTATCGCCAGGACGCCGCCGCCTGCGTTTCTCTTTCCAAATCAACAATGTCAAAGACCCGCACCGGCTTTCGCCGAGCCCACTGTTTAGCGCCGGTGGTCGGCGGAGGCGGCTATCTAGTGACCGGCCTCTTTAGTGTCAACCGGGCTTTTGGAGCCTTTGCGACATTTCCGAGAACCCCCGGATTTGACCGCAAAAATCACCGCGGGCTGCCGAGGGGCTTCCCTCAAAGTCCGTAGCGATTCGATTGGAGCTCGGGAAATTACTCATTTCGAAGCGAAAATCAAGCGCTTTGTCGGCGCCCGCCGTCCGTTTCGATGTGAGCCCCGCCCCGAGCGGGAGGCGGCTAATTAGTGGCCGTCCCCCTGGGTGTCAACCGGCTCCTTTCGGACCCTTCCGCCGATCCCCGGGAGCTCCGGTTCTTCGGGCTGAAGCCCAACTCGGCGACTGAGGAGCGAACTCTGCAGACGCCTGCGGCCGGGCGGCCGACCTCTCGGAGCAACAACAGCTTCGTCAGGATTATCAAGGGCTTGCGCCCCGTCGATCCCTTCGTCGCCGCCCCGTTCCGAGCGGAGGCGGCTATCTATTGGCGCCCCTGCCCCTCGTCAACGGGCTGTCGCAAAGAATCTCACAGACCGTCGTCATGGCGCACCTGGCGGCCCCGGTCGCGATGGGATTAGGGAATGGGTTCGCGCCCGCGCACCGCGGGGCGGCACAGTCTTGCGTCCTTCCAGTCCTCTGGATCGCAGCCGCGCCAGGCGAGATGCCGCACTCCCTCCAGGCGGGAGCCGCCTTGCGCGCGTGTCATGCACCCGCCACAAGTTCGCGGGGGAGACGAGCATGTTGTCGCAGAAGGCGAAGTACGGACTGCGGGCCCTGGTCGAACTGGCGCGCGCCGACGGCGGCCAGGTGAGCGCCGGCGAGCTCTCTCTGCGGGCCGGGGCGCCGCGAAAGTTCCTCGAAGCGATTCTGCTCGAACTCTCGCGCAACCAGATCGTCCTCAGCCGGCGCGGCAAGTTCGGGGGCTATGTCTTGGCCAGGCCCGCGGCCGCCATCACCTTCGCCGAGATCATCCGGGTCATCGACGGCCCCCTGGCCCTGGCGCCCTGCGTCAGCCCAAGACTCGGCTTCCGCAAATGCGCCGACTGCCCCGACCTGCAGACGTGCACCCTGCGCGAAGCTCTGCGCCGCGCCCGCGACGCCACCGCCGATGTCCTGGAGGCCTACACCCTGGCCGACGCCGCCGTTTCCGGAATGCCGGCCGCCGCGGCGCTCTGAGATAGGGTCCGCGACCAGATAGAAATCGGGCGGGGAAGGATCCGTCCCCTTCCCCGCCCTTTTCGCCGACGCACCGCCGGCTTTCAGCCCTCCACGAGGGAGGGGGGTCTCGCCCGAATCTAGCTGGCCGCGATGTAGGCCTTCAGGCCGTCGGCCTCGGCCTCCACCTCGGAGATCTTCCACTTCACCAGGTCGCCGATCGAGACGATGCCGACCAGCCGCTCGTTCTTGCAGACCGGCAGGTGGCGAATGCGCCGGTCGGTCATCTTGGACAGAAGGGAATCGACCGTCGCGCCCGGATCGGCGAACAGCACGTTCGCGGTCATGAAGTCCGAGACGGGACGCTTCAGCGCCGCATCGCCATGCGAGGCGACCGCGCGGACGATGTCCCGCTCCGAGACGATCCCGACCACGCGCTCGGCGTCCAAGACCACCAAGGCGCCGACGCCCCTGGCATGCAGCAGCTCCGCCACCTCGCCGACCGTGTCGGTCGGCCGGATGGTGAAGACCGTGTCTCCCTTGGCGCGGAGAATTTGCGAGACCAGCATGAGGCCTCCTGTTCCCGTTCTCTGGAAGAACACCGTCCCCCAGTTTCAGCCGCGACACAATGAGGCGGCCTTCACGCACGCGTGACCGCGCGGCTCCCTCAGCGCTTTCCGGCGAGCCAGCCGAACGGCCCGATCAGCAGCACGCCCGCGGCGAAGCCGGCCAGGTGCGCTTCCCAGCCGACCCCGGCGTCGCCCGCCCCGGGAATGAGCGCGCCGCCGGTAAAAGCCATGATCAGGTTGACGAAGATCCAGGCCAGACCCATCCCCGTCACCGCCTTGGAGAACATCGGCCCCGGCCGGCCCTGCCCGCCGATCAGCCGTGCGGCGCCGCCCATCAGGCCCGAGGCCGCCCCGGACGCACCGACCAGCGCCGCATCCTGTCCCCAGTGCAACGCCGCGAATCCCAGGCAGGCGAGCACGCCGCACACGAGATAGAAGAGGAAGAACGCCACGACCCCGCCAAGCCGCGGACCATAGTAGCGAGCGACCGGGGCGCCGAAGGCCAGGATGAAGGCCGCATTCATCAGCGCATGCGCCCAGTTCCCATGGACGAACAGCGAGCTGACCAGCCGCTCGGGGTGGCCTTCCAGCATGAGCGACGGCGAGAAGGCGAAGGCCGCGCTCACCAGCGGCAGCGGAAAGCGGCTCTGGATCAGATAGGCCACGACGATGCTGACCGTCAGGGCCACCACCGGCCACGGGGCGTTCACGATCGGCTCGGGCGCGGGCCGGAAGTCCGGATCACCCGGATGCTGCGGTCGCGGCGCGCCGTCGGCGGGCGCTTCAAAGTAGGCGGCGTTCATTTGCACTCCATGTAAGACGTGTCGCGCTCGTGCGCGAGCCGCACGCGTATGGCCGCTTTGCCGCCTTGCCCCCGCCACGGGGCTTGGCGATGGTGCGGGCGTTTCATGGTGCTTTCCAGGCAGGTTTTATGATCCGTCTTCTGGGCGCAGGCCCCGCCCTCTTCGCCGCGCTCGTCCTTGCCTTCGCCCAACCTGCCGCCGCCCAGCTTCCCACGGCTCCGCCTGCAAGGCTCGCGCCAGGCGAATGGCCCCAGGCGAAGTCCGACCTCACGCCCGACCCTGCCGTCCGCTTCGGCGCCCTGCCCAATGGCATGCGCTATGCCATCCGCAAGCAGACCGTCCCCGCCGGCCAGGCCGCGTTCCGGCTGTGGTTCGCGACCGGGTCGATGATGGAAACCGACGAGCAGGCGGGGCTCGCCCACTTCCTGGAGCACATGGCCTTCAACGGCTCGAAGGAGGTCAAGGAAGGCGAGATGGTCAAGATCCTCGAGCGCCTGGGCCTCGCGTTCGGCGCCGACACCAACGCCTCCACCGGCTTCTCCGAGACCATCTACAAGCTGGACCTGCCCCGCACGGACACGGAGACGGTGGACACCTCGCTGAAGCTGCTCCGGGAAGCGGCCTTCAACCTGACCATCGACCCCGCCGCCGTGGACCGCGAGCGGGGGATCGTCCTCTCCGAGGAACGCGCGCGCGACACGCCCGGCTACCGGGTGGTGGTGCAGCGGCTGAACTTCCTGCTGAAGGGCCAGCGCCTGCCCACGCGCCTGCCGATCGGCAAGGTGGACGTGCTGCGGACGGCGCCCGCGAGCCGCATCGCCGACTACTACCGCAATTGGTATCGGCCGGAGCGCGCGGTCTTCGTGGCGGTCGGCGATTTCGACGTCGACGTCATGGAGGCCAAGATCAAGGCCTCGTTCGCCGGCTGGACGGCGAAGACGCCCGCGCTGCCGGAGCCGGATCAGGGGCCGATCGCGCCGCGGAAGGCCGAGGCCAAGCTGGTCGTCGACCCCGGCGTGACTCAGTCGCTCCAGGTTGCGTGGATCGCCCCTCCCGACACCTCGCTGGACACCGCCGCCAAGCGCCGGCGCGACCTGATCGAGAACCTCGGGCTGTCGGTGCTGAACCGCCGCTACTCGGCCATCGCCCGCGGCGCCAATCCCCCGTTCCTGGGCGCGGGCGCTTACAAGGGTGAGCAGGACGACGCCGCCGAGATCGCCACGATCGGCGTCAACGCCGAGTCCGGACGCTGGCGCGAGGCGCTGGCCGCGGCCGAGCAGGAGCAGCGGCGCATCGTCCAGTACGGCGTGCGGCAGGACGAGCTGGACCGTGAGATCGAAGAGATCCGCGCCAACCTGAAGGCGGCGGTGGCCGGCGCCGCCACGCGGCGGCCCGTCGACCTCGCCGGCGAGATCGTGAACTCCCTGGCCGACCATACCGTGGTGACCTCTCCCGCCGACGACCTCGCCCTCTTCGAAGCCGGGGTGAAGGACCTGAAGGCCGAGACGGTCAACGCGGCGCTCAAGGACGTCTTCCAAGGCCAGGGACCGCTGGTCTTCATGGCCTCCCCTACCCCCATCGATGGTGGAGAGGCGACGCTGCTGGCCGCGCTGACCGCCTCGCAACAGGTGGCTGTAGCGCCGCTGGCGGCGAACCAGCTGGTGGCCTGGCCGTACGAGCGCTTCGGATCGCCGGGCAAGGTGGCCGACCGGCGGGAGGTCGCCGACCTCGGCGCCACCTTCGTTCGCTTCGCCAACGGCGTGCGCCTGACGGTAAAGCCGACGACGTTTCGCGACGATGAGGTGCTGGTGCGCGTGAACGCCGGCCGCGGCATGCTGGGCCTGCCCGCCAACCGCCAGAGCCCGTTCTGGGCGTCCAACACCTTCGTCGAGGGCGGGCTGGCCAAGATCGGGGTGGAGGACATGGAACGGGTCCTGGCCTCGAAGGTCTATGGCGGCCGCTTCAGCATCAGCGACGACGCCTATGTCCTGTCGGGCGCCACCCGCACCGGCGACGTGGCCACCCAGCTCCAGGTGCTGGCCGCCTACCTGACCGAGCCCGGCTGGCGGGAGGCGGCGCTGGCGCGGATCAAGGCGGCCGCGCGGACCATTCACGACCAGTACGAGGCCACCGACAACGGCGTGCTGAGCCGCGACCTGCCGGGCCTGCTGCGTTCCGGCGACCGCCGCTGGACCTTCCCCAGCAGCGAGGAGATGGCCAACGCCCGGCTGGAGGACATCAAGGGCGCCATCATGCCGGATCTGGCGAGCGGGCCGGTGGAGGTGGTGATCGTGGGCGACATCACGGTCGAACAGGCCATCGCGGCCACGGCGGCGACCTTCGGCGCCCTGCCCCCGCGACCCGAGCCAAAGCCGGTCCCCGCTTCGGCGCGTACGGCGCCGTTCCCCAAAGGCTCGCCCGAAACGGTGACGCTGACCCACAAGGGCCGCGCCGACCAGGCCATCGGCTTCATCGCCTGGCCGACCACGGACTACTTCGCCGACCCCCAGCGGGCCCGCGACACGGCGGTGCTGCGCGAGGTGATGAAGCTGCGGCTCACCGACCAGCTGCGCGAGGCGCAGGGGGCGACCTATTCGCCGGACGTGAACTCCCAGCACAGCCTGGTTTGGACCGGCTGGGGCTATATCGCCGCGAGCGTCGAGGTGCCGCCCGAGAAGCTGCCCGGCTTCTTCGCCGACGCCCAGAAGATCGCGGCCGACCTGGCCGCCACCGAGATCGGCGCGGACGAACTGGCGCGGGCCAAGCAGCCGCGGATCGAGGGCATCCAGCGCGCCCGCGTCACCAACGGCTACTGGCTGGGCGAGCTCTCCGGCGCCCAGGCCGATCCGCGCCGGCTGGAGGTGATCCGCCAGATCATCCCCGGCACCGAACGGGTCACCGCGGCGGACGTGAAGCGGGCGGCTCAGACCTGGCTGAAGCCCGAGGCCGCCTACAAGCTCACGGTGGTCCCGCAGGCCGGCGCCGCCGCAGCTCCCTAGGCTTTCACGAACGTCCCGTGCAGGCTGACCGGGAGGACCCGGTCGGCGCGCCAGGTGCAGAGCGGCCCCTCGGCGATCCGGCGGGCGTCGAACACGTGCAGTTCGGTGGCCTTGGCCCGGGTGTTGACCGAAGGGGCGAGCAGCCAGCCGTCCAGCTCCGCCGACCCGTCCGGTCGGGCGACGAAAACGGCCTCCTCCATCAACTGGTGCGCGCCGAGATCGAAGGCGTCGGACCGACCCGTCTTCCAGTCGTGGGTCGCTACACCGCGGTACAGCGGCGCGTTCGGCGAGGCGCCGGCGGCGTGGATCGTGTAGCGCCGCGCATGGCCGGCGAATCGGCCGTCGATGCGGGGGAACTCGGCGGCCAGGCCGGTGGGGTCCAGCGTCGCGCGACCGTCGGGGTGCAGGGCCACCAGGCCGAGCTTGGCCGCCTCCTGCCGCGTCCAGGCGCCCTGCATCAGGGCCTTGCCATTCTCGGTGGCGAAGCTGGGGTCCGGGCTGAAGCAGCCGTCGAAGCGGATGGTGCCGTCGCGCTCTTCCCAGGCGGCGCCATAGTGGAAAGCGAACATCGGCGGCAGCTCGTAGATCCGCCGCCGGGAGAGGTCCGCCTTCTCGACGACCAGCACCTTGGTCCCAAGCTCCGGTCGCCAGGAGAAGCTCTGGTTGAAGGGCGTGACCAAGCGGTCCTGGATCCAGGGCTGGAGCACCAGGATGAGGTGCGTGGCCGTGGCGCTGAAATCGTGGACATAGCTGGCCGCCGGCAGGTCCAGCATCTCGGCCGACTTCAGCGCGCCGTCCGGCCCCAGCCGCCAGACCAGGGCCTGCTTACCGTTGACGCCCAGGCTCCAGGTGTCGCCGCCGGGCTCGCGCCGCGGGTGGGCCAGGAACGGGACATGCGCGAGGTCCGGCCGCAGGGTCTTGACGCCCCGCGTGGAGAGGTCGGCCGGATCCAGGGCGATGGGCGAGCCGCCCTCCCACAGGGCCCAGAGCTCACCCCCGGCCGGCATGACCGAGATGTTGGCCGCGTTGACGTCGTCGTTGTTGCGCACCCGGGCGCCCGGCCGGGCGGGGGTGCCGAAGCCCGGCGTGACCACGGCGTCGGCGGCGGCGTCGGCCCGGCGCTTTGGCGTGTCGATGAAGCGCGCCTCCATCGTCGCGGCGCCGCCCTCGACCCGGAAGGCGCGCATCAGGCCATCGCCGTCGAACCAGTGCTCGACTGAACCGCCCGGGCGGCGGAACTTGCCGGGGCCGTTGCGATAGAGGCTGCCGGCCAGGCCCTCGGGCGCGCGGCCGTGAAGCCGCTTCATCGCCGTTCGCGGCACGTCGGCCTCGAGGTCGGCGAAGGCGGCCTGCCAGTCGATCCCGGCCTGGCTCATCTGGGCGGCGGCCTGGGCGACCTCCGGCGTCAGGACGGCGGTAACGGTCGCGCCGCCGAGGGCGCGTAGGAAGTGTCGGCGGTCCATGTGTGTCTCCTTCGCGGCCGGTTCAGTCGATATCGATCGCGTGGACATTGGCTCCGGCCTTCACCTCGAAGGCAGCGGCTTCCCACTTGGGTGGGCCCATCATCCCCTCGGCATTGTTGGAAAAGGCGAACGGCTCGGTGGGCATGCCGAAGGGGTTCGTCGCCATCTTCCCGTCGCCGTCCAGGTCGTGGAACGCCTTGATGGCGTAGCGGCCGGGGGCGAGGTCGGCGAACCGCGTGGTGACGGCGCTGCCCGAGACGGCCAGCATGTCCTGGGCCACGGCCGGCGCCTTATCGTCATAGGCCGCCTCGCTGTTCACGAGCACGAATAGGATCGCGCCGGTCTGCTTCTGCAGTCCTTTGAAGGCGAGCGTGAGATCCGCGGCGCTGGCGGCGCCCGCCTGGGCGGCCGCGCCGGCAAACCCCAGGATGAAGGCGGCGGCGAGTGTGGGTAGGCTTTTCATATTGAGGCGGCTCCGGGTCCGGCTGTCGATGCCCGGACGCTAGCGACCGCCCTTCGCGCCGCATCCGCCGATACGCGGGGCGACGCGCCGCCTACGCGAACGGCGCCGCCTGCCGTTCACGCTGCGTGAGTGGC
>NZ_MHXN01000003.1:7849-147515 GCF_001824475.1 Phenylobacterium sp. RIFCSPHIGHO2_01_FULL_69_31
CGCCGCTAGACCGGCGAGTGCTGGTGAAAAGCCAGCTTCCAGCCGCCGTCGCGCCGGACGTAGCCCGAGCTGATCAGGGCTGAATAGGGTTCGCCGTCCGCGCGGGTGACGTCCGCCCGGTAGCTGATGACCGCCACATCGTCGGTCACCTCGAGCAGCAGCCGGTTGCTCATGGTCAGGTCACGCCAGCGCGTCGGCGAGGTGACGGTTTCGGCCACCTGCTGGTTGGAGAAGATTCCGTGCATCTCGCCCGCCTGCGGAAAGGCCAGCAGGCAGGACTCGTCCACGTGCTGCCGGAAGTGGTCCTTGCCGGCAAGCCAGAACCCCTGCTCGACTTGGAACAGATCGTCTTTCACCGACATCGCTTAGCTCCTCGCTTGGCGAACGGGCCGTTCCCAGGCCGGTTCCCCGCAGCAACGGTCGATGCCAACAGGAGTGAGAGTGTGCCTTGCCTCGAGCCTACGCATTGCGCGAATTCCCGCGTAGAGATGCCAGTCACAACTAGGGGTTTTTTGATCTTTGGACCTCGTTACTCATTTTGGGTCCGGACAGTGCGACGACTCACAGATTTGATAGTCATCAATGTCAGTTGTGTGAGGCCGTGAGAGCTCGCCCGCCCCGCTCGCCGGGGCCCAGTTTATTTGGTTAATACATGAGTAAGACCGAAACCGCCGCACCGCCCACTCCGGGCGCCGCGTCGATGCTCCTTGCCTCGGAACCACCAACGGACCGTCAGGCGGCGGTACGCCGGGACGCGCCGCAGCGGACAAGGCGCGTCCACACGATTCCGATCAAGTTCACCGCCGCGCTTTCGATCGCCGTGAGCTGGACGGGCATAAGCGTGTGGCTGTCGGTCCCTTGGCTTCGCGACCTGTCGGCCGCCACCGCACCGGCCTTTGCGGTCATCTCGATCGCCTTCATCGCCTACGTCCCCGGCTTCATGAATGCGTTTCTGTTCGCCACATTGGCCTTCGACCGTCGGCCGGAGCGGATCAAACCTGCCCAGTATCCCCCGGTGAGCATTCTGGTCGCCGCGTTCAACGAGGCCGGGGCGATCGCCGATACGCTCAAGAGCCTAAGGCTACAGGACTACCCTGGCGAAACTGAGATCCTGGTGCTGGACGACGGCTCGACGGACGCTACGGCGCAGATCGTCGGCGAAGCCATCGTCACCCTCGCCTTCCCCGGCCGGTGTACTGCCCGGTTGGTGCGCTACCCGCAGAACGCCGGCAAAGCGGCTGTGCTCAACCGCGGACTGGCATTGGCGAAGCACGATCTGATCGTCACCGTCGATGGCGATTCCTGGATCCACGCCGACGGTCTGCGACACCTTGTCGAACGTCTGATGTCCGATCCGCCCGAGACGCAGGCGGTAGCCGGCGCCGTCATGGTCCGCAACTCGCGGATCAACCTGCTTACCAGGTCGCAGGAGTGGGACTACTTCCACGGCATCGCGGCCGTGAAACGCATGCAGAGCATGTTTCATGGCACGCTCGTGGCGCAAGGCGCCTTCTCGATCTATCGCCGCGCGGCCCTGGAGGCTGCCGGAGGATGGCCGCCGTGCGTCGGCGAGGACATCGTCGTCTCGTGGGGCATCCTCAAGCGTGAAGGTCGGATCGGCTACGCGGAGGACGCGCTCTGCTTCACCAACGCTCCGACAAGCCTCCGACAGTTCGCGCGGCAGCGACAGCGGTGGTCGCGCGGCTTGATGGAGGCGTTCAAGGCTCACAAGGAGCTGTTGTTCCGGCGGCATCTGCGCACCGTGTTCATATGGTGGAACCTGTGCTTCCCGCCGATGGACGTGGTCTACACCTTCGTGTTCATCCCAGGTCTCATCCTCGCCGTCTTCGGACAATTCTACATTGTCGGACCGGCAACCCTGGCCATCCTGCCGCTCGCCGCAGCCTGGAACCTATTCATCTTTCGCATCCAGCGGCGGACCTTCGCGCATGAGCACCTGGTCGTCCGGCGCAACGTCGGTGGGTTCCTGTTCTACGCCTTCGCCTACAATCTTCTCGTCCAACCGGTGTCGGTCCTCGGCTATGCGTCGGAGGTCATGGGGCTCCGCAAGACATGGGGCACCAAATGATCCGTCCAGCCCTCGGCCTGGCTGCCAGCCTTGTGTTGTGTGCCCAGGCGGCGGCCGAAGGACCGTCGCCGTCCCCGTCCATGGGCGTCGATGTCTTCGCGTCGTCGGACGCCGAGGACACGGAAGTTCGCAAGCTCGGCGTGAGTGTCGACTGGCGGAACTTCGGCCCAGATGATCTCTCGGGCTTGCGACTCGAGAAGGCGACCTTCAAGCCTCTGGGCGAGGATGCGCAGACGGACTGGCGAATCTACTATCGGTTCGGCGAGGCTGCTGCCGGCTGGACCTGGAACGGGCAGGTCGGCACGGACGGCGCGGAGCCTCTGGGCGCCCTTACCGTCCACAACGAGGGCCGCTTCCGCCAAGAGTATTTCCTAGAGCGGGAGATCATCGAGACACCTCAGGGCCTCGAACGCGGCGTCTACTACACCTTCGTCGGCGGAGCGTTCGATGTTCCGCTGGGCGCGCGCGACAGCGCTAGCGTCGTTGTGGCAGCGCAGGAGTTCACCGGAAGAAACCTCCGAACCCACTTACGCCTGAACTACGTGCGATCGCTTCGTCCCGAGTGGGGGCTCACCGCGCAGCTTCGCGCTCGCTACTTCCACAGTTCGCACCCTGGCGAATTCGACTATTTCTCGCCGCGCAACTTCGTGCAGGTCACCCCGACACTGCAGCTCCGCCGTCGCACAGGCGGATGGCGCTACGTGGTGGCCGCCGGACTGGGCGCCCAGCGTCAGACCGCTGGAAAGTGGCGTCCGGCGCGTTCGCTCAGCGCTCAGGTCTCGAGCCCCCCCGCCAAGGCGGGATGGAGCGTGGAGGGGGCCGTCGCCTACAGCAATACGCCGGTCGGCGCAGGCGCCACCTACGACTATCGACAGATCACGCTGGGCGTGCGGCGCGCCTTTTAGGCGCCGTTGCCCCCTATGCCGCCCGCTGGTTGTCTCCGTAGACCGGCGCGTCGTCCGGCGGCAGGAAGGCCTTGCCGCGGATGGCGTCGGAGATCTTTTCGGCGATCATGATGGTGGGGGCGTTGGTGTTGCCGCCCACCAGGGTCGGCATGACCGAGGCGTCGACCACGCGAAGCCCCTGCAGCCCCTGCACGCGGCAGTCGCCGTCGACCACGGCCATGGCGTCGCCGGGCGCGCCCATGCGGCAGGTGCCGACCGGGTGGTAGATGGTCTCGGCGCTCTTGCGGATCCAGGCGTCGATCTCGGCGTCCGTCTGGACCGCTGGGCCGGGGGCGTATTCGGCGCAGATGTAGGGCTTCAGCGCCGGCTGCTTGGCCACCTCGCGCATCATCTTCACACCCTCGCGCAGCGCGCGGCGGTCTTCTTCGGTGGCGAGGTAGTTGGCGAAGATGGCCGGGTCGTCCATCGGGTCGGCGGACTTCAGGCCGACGCGGCCGCGGCTCTCGGGTCTCAACTGACAAACGTGGAAGGTGAAGCCGTCCTTGGCCACCTGCACCTTGCCGTGGTCCTGCATGATGGCGAGCACGGTGTGGATCTGCAGGTCCGGCCGGTCTAGGTCGGGCCGCGAACGCAGGAAGGCCCCGGACTCGAGGAACTGCGAGCGACCGACCCCCTTCTTGAACAGCATGTAGGAGAGGCCGACGCTCAGGGTTTTGATCAGGCCCTTGCGCAGGGAATAGAGGGTGATCGGCTGGGGGCACTCCCACGACAGGCAGACGTCCAGGTGGTCCTGCAGGTTGGCGCCGACGCCCTTCAGCTCATGCACCACCGGGATGCCGTGCTTGGTCAGCTCGTCCGGATCGCCGATGCCCGAAAGCTGGAGGATGTGCGGCGACTGGACCGCGCCAGCCGACAAGATCACCTCGGCGTTGGCATGGATCACGCGGCGGCCGCCCTTGGCCTCCTGGATCTCCACGCCCGTGGCGCGGCCGTTCTCGATGACGATCTTCGTGGTGCGGGCGCCGGTGAGCGCGGTGAGATTGGGCCGCCCCAGCGCCGGGTGCAGGTAGCCGCGCGCGGCGCTCCACCGTTCGCCGTCATGGATGGTGAGCTGGTAGGGGCCCCAGCCTTCCTGCTGGAAGCCGTTGAAGTCGCTGGTCAGCGGATAGCCGGCCTGGCCGCCGGCCTCGATGGTCGCCTTGTAGATCGGGTTGGGGGACGAGGCCTTGGAGACCTTCAGCGGCCCGTCGCCGCCGTGCCAGGGATCGCCGCCGCCCTCGAGGCTTTCGGAGCGCTTGAAGTACGGCAGCACGTCCGCATAGCCCCAGCCGCCGAGGCCCATCTGGCGCCACTGATCGTAGTCGCGGGCGTGGCCGCGGATGTAGATCATGCCGTTGATCGACGAGGAGCCGCCCCAGCCCTTGCCGCGGGGCCACCACAGCTTGCGGTCGTTCAGGTTCGGCTCGGCCTCGGTCCAGAAGCCCCAGTTGTAGGCGCCCTGCTTCTGGATCAGCGTGCCGACCCCGGCCGGCATCTTGACCATCAGCGAGCCGTCCTTGCCGCCGGCCTCCAGCAGCAGGACCGTTTTGGTCCCGTCCTCGGTCAGGCGGTTGGCCAGCACGCAGCCGGCCGAGCCGGCGCCGATGATGATGTAATCGTAGCGGTCCAACAGCCGCCCTCCCCCTGAACCGTGTTTAGTTGGCGGCACCGTGGCAAAGGCCGCGGGGGGACACAAGGTGGCCCGCGCAAAAAGATGACGCAGGCGTCACCATTGCCGCGACTTCAGGCCATGTTGAGCCAGAGGATGGCCAGGAGGAAGAACGACAGCGCGATCGAGCAGAAGATCAGCAGGAAGGTGGTGCGCCAGAGGGCGGAGAAGCCGCTGAGGCCGTAGGCGCCCTTCAGCTGGTAGAACATGTGCGCCGGGATGATGAACGGGGTCACGCCATAGGCGATTGCCGCCGTCAGGCCGCCGATGCGGCCGGCGATCGCCACCAGCATGATCAGCAGCGACATGAAGGTCAGCGAATAGAGAACGAAGACCCCGTGGTCGTAGAGCGTGAAACCCCGCTTCCACAGGAACAGCAGGGCCACGAACGGGATCGAGATCGGGATCAGCAGGAACGAGAATTTGTAGAAGGTCTGCTGCAGCTTGTAGAGCGCCAGCTCGGGGTTCTCGAACTTGTGCTGCAGCTTCTCGTCCAGCTTCTTGCTGCCGGTGGAAAAACCCAGCTGGCCGGAGGCCGCGTCCTTGCTGAGCTCCTCCTGCCAGCCGTCGACTTCGGCGGCCTTGGGGGTGTTGCCGATCCGGGACCTTGCCGCGTCGACGTTCGCCTGGGCGAGCGTCACGGCCGCCTCGGCTGCGGCGCGAGCCTCCGGTGGCGCCTCTTTCAGCGCGGCGCGGGCCTCGGCGAGCTCGCTGTTCCTGCGCGCGAGGTCGGCGGTAGCCACCGCCTGTCGGCCCACCGTGCTCCCCTCCTCCGGCTTAGGCGCATAGCTCAGCAGCATGAACATGACGAAGATCGTGAACAGGAAGACCGCCAGCGGCGAGACGTAGCGGGTCCGCTTGCCTTCGCACCATCCGCGGGTCAGCCGGCCGGGGCGGAACACCAGCAGCGGCAAGGTGCGCCAGGTGCGGCTGTCGAAGTGCATCACCCCGTGCAGCAGCTCCTCGCCCAGGTGCAGCAGCGTCCGGTGGACGTGAGCGGCGTTGCCGCAGTTGTGGCAGAACTTTCCGACCGTGACCGTGCCGCAGTCGGCGCAGGCATTGTGAGGCTCCCCGGCCCTGCCGGTCGGCTTCTCGAACGCGCCGGCGATCAGCCCGCCGGTCGCCGCGCCGCCCACCGCCTCCAGATCCACCATGATACGCCCCCGTTACCCGCGCGGAATGTGACGGGATTGCCGGGGAGCGGCAATATTGCGGGGCGATAAGAGACAGCCGTTGAGTCTAGCCGCCTACCGCCCCTTCCACTGCGGCGGGCGCTTCTGGGCGAACGCCAGCGGGCCCTCCTTGAAGTCCTCCGATGTGTAGAGCGCCGCCACGGCCGGGTACTTGTTCTGGCCCTTCAGCGCCGCCTCCAGGCTGGGCTCGTCCAGGCCTTGGTAGACCGCCTGCTTCGAGGCGCGGATCGACATCGGGCCGAGCTCGCAGATCGACTTGGCGAGTTCCCGGGCGGTGCGCATCAGGTCCTGCGGCGCGGTCACCTCGTGCACGAACCCCAGCTCCTTGCCCTCGGCGGCCGACACGCGGCGGGCGGTCAGGATCATGCCCATGGCCCGCTTGGTCCCGATCGCCCGCGGCAGGCGGTGCAGCCCCCCGGCCAGGGCGGCCAGGCCCACCCGCGGCTCCGGCAGGGCGAAGACGGCGGCCTCCGAGGCCACGATGATGTCGCAGGCCAGGGCGATCTCGAATCCGCCGCCCATGGCCACGCCGTTGACGGCCGCGATCAAAGGCTTGGTCAGGTCGAAGCGGGAGGTCAGGCCCGCAAACCCCGACGGCGGGCTCTTCAGCGCCCCGCCGCCGGCCTGGTATTTCAGGTCGTTGCCGGCCGAGAACGCGCGGTCGCCCGCGCCGGTGACGATGCCCACCCATTGGTCGGGATCGGCCGCGAAGGCGTCCAGCGCCTCGTGCATCTCGAAGTGCGCCGGCGAGTGCATGGCGTTCATGACGTCGGGCCGGTTCAGGGTGAAGATCGTCACCGGACCTTCGCGGTCGACCTTGATGAATTCGTACGCCATGGCGTCCTCCCGTTTGCGCGGACCGTCGGAGGGCGACGCTAGGGACGTCAAGAGACCAGCGACAGCTCGCGCTTGTAGCGCTTCCAGTTCTCCACGTAGTGCGCGGCGCCCAGGGCCACGCGGGCGGCCTGCTCGGGGCTGAGCTCTCGGATCACCTTGCCCGGCGCGCCCATGACGAGGGAGTTGTCCGGGATTTCCTTGCCCTCGGTGATCAGGCAGTTGGCGCCGATCAGGCAGTTCTTCCCGATCTTCGCGCCGTTCAGGACGATGGAGCCGATGCCCACCAGGCTGCCGTCGCCGATGGTGCAGCCGTGGAGCATGACGAGGTGGCCGACGGTGACGTTGGCGCCGAGCGTCAGGGGCGATCCGTGGTCGGTGTGCAGGACGCTGCCGTCCTGAACGTTCGAGCCTTCGCCGATGACGATCGGGTCGTTGTCGCCGCGCAGGGTGGCGCCCCACCAGACCGAGGCGTTCTTCTTGAGAATCACGTTGCCCATAACGGCGGCGGTCGGCGCGATCCAGTATTCGTCATCGTTTGGTAGCTCAGGTGTCACATTGCCCAAGTTGTAGACACTCAATGCCGCACCTCATTTCTTGGCCCGTGGGGCTGTTTAACGGATCCTAAAGGACGTTAGGATCATTCTAGTGATGCGATTCGAAGGGGCGAAAGCCCCCGAGAGATCGCCGCGGAGGTTTCCGCCTTCGTGTTCTCGCGCTGGACGGGGTGGATGGCGCTGAGTCTGTTGTTCCATCGGGCCGTTTCGCCCGGACCCGCAGATGGCGAAGGACCTCCGGGATCCTTTCGCGCCCGGCCTGCACGCCGCCGCATCCTACGTTTCCAATCATTCGAAGGGCGCTCCCATGTGGGACGCCCTTTTTTCTTGCCCCCTGAGGAGGCCTTATGAGCAAGCGGGCTCTGAAGCGACAAGTGCGCGAAGGCGCGTTCGACGCCGGTCAATTCCAGGGGGACGATAAAATCCGCAGGCTTCCGGTCGACAGGGGCTGGTCGCCGTTGCAGCACCACAACGACGACCGCGAGCAGGCCTATCTGAAGACCATCAAGGCCAAGTCGCCGGGCCAGCAGGAACTGATCGACGCCATCGACGCCAAGAACCTGGTCCTGGCCCTGGGCCCGGCCGGCACCGGCAAGACCTACCTCGCCATCGCCAAGGCCGTGGAAGCCCTGGAAGCGGGCCGCGTCGGCCGCATCGTGCTGTCCCGCCCGGCGGTCGAGGCCGGGGAGTCCATCGGCTTCCTGCCCGGCGACGCCGAGGACAAGCTCGCCCCCTACCTGCGGCCGCTCTACGACGCCCTGTCCGACCGGCTCTCCATGAAGCGGGTCCGGGCGCTGATGAGCGAAGGCGCCATCGAGATCGCGCCCGTGGGCTTCATGCGCGGGCGGACGCTGAACAACGCCTTCGTGGTAATCGACGAGGCGCAGAACTGCACCTACACCCAGCTCAAGATGCTGCTGACCCGCCTGGGCTGGCACTCGACCATGGTGGTCACGGGCGACCCCGATCAGTCGGACCTGCTGCCGGAGTTCTCGGGCCTCGGGCCTGTGGCCCGCAAGCTGGAAGAGGTCGGCAACATCTCGGTGGTGCGCCTGCACGACCGCGACATCGTTCGCCACCCCCTCGTGGCCGAGATGCTGGGCGTCCTCTAGGCCCGGAGACCAGGCGGCTCAGGCCGCCTGGTCCTCGAAGCTGGCGAGTTGGTCGCGCAGCGCGCGCTGGAAGGCCGGGCGCGCTTCGCACCGCTCGAGATAGGCCTGCAGCCGCGGCTCGCCCGCCACCAGGTCGGTGTGCCGCAGGATCTGCAGCACCGTCGCCATCATCAGGTCGCCGATGGTGAACTCGCCCTCCAGATAGGGCTTGTCGCCCAGCGCGGCGGCCAGTTCGGAGAGCCGCTTCTTCACCCACACCTCCGCCTCCGGCCGCATCGCCTGCGCCCAGGCCTCCTCGGCGTGAAAGAGGTCGACCTCCGCCAACCGCTGGATGGGCGGCTCGATGGTATTGAGCGCGGAGAACAGCCAGCAGATCGCCCGGGCCCGGGCTTTCGGTTCCGCGGGCAGCAGCGCCTCGCTCTTCTCGCCGATGTGCAGGACGATGGCGCCGGACTCGAACAGCACCAGCCCCCCCTCCTCGTAGGCCGGCACTTGGCCATAGGGCTGGCAGGCCCGGTAGGCGGGGCTGTTCTGGTCATCGCCCAGCCCGATCAGCCACTCCTGATAGTCCAGCCCCACCTCTTCCAGCGCCCAGCGCACGCGCAGGTCGCGCACCAGGCCGCGGGCGAAGTCTGGGACCCAGCGGTACGAATAGAGGGTGATCATGGCAGAGGCTCCTGTGTCACGCCCTCGGCATAGGCCAGCTCGCGATCGAAGGCCTCGCTCCAGCCTCCGATATGGCTGTCGCGGCTCGCAACGTCGCGGAAGGGCGTCTGATGGAAGAGCTGGACGGTCTTGCCGTCCCTCTCGGTGAAGATCAGCGTGATGACCGTCTCCGGGTGCGACGCATCGTGCACCCAGCGGAACGTCATCACGATCCGGCGGCCCGGCTCGATCTCGAGGTAGCGGCCGGCCATTCGGGACTCGCCGTACTGGTCGGAGACCATGGTGGCGCTCCAGTCGCCGCCCTCCCGGAAGTCCAGCTCCGCCGCGGTGCAGGTGAAGCCGACCGGCCCCAGCCAGCGCATGAAGTGGCTGCGGTCCGCCCACATGTCGAACACCAGGCGGGCCGGGGCGGCGAAGGTCCTCTCGATCAGCAGTTCATTGTCGGCCAGGGCCCTACTCGCCATCGCGCTCCTCCTTCTGAATCTGCGCCAGGTAGGCGTCCATCCGCTCGAACCCGGCGTCCCAGAGACGCCGATAGGCCCCGATCCAGCCGTCCGCCTCGCGCAGCGCCCGCGTTTCCAGGCGGCAAGGACGCCACTGGGCCTCGCGCCCCTGGGAGATCAGGCCGGCGTTCTGCAGCACCTTCAGGTGGCGCGAGACGGCCGGCAGGCTGATGTCGAAAGGCGCCGCCAGTTCGCGCACCGTCGCCTCACCCTCGCTGAGCCGAGCCAGGATCGCCCGGCGCGTCGGATCGGCCAGGGCGGCGAAGGTGGCGCTGAGCGGATCGGCGGACGGCGTCATTTATCTCACTCGTTAAATAACGGATGCGTTAAATACAAGAGCTGAGAGACCAGTCAAGTCGGCGGTTGCACACAACGCCCACGCAAACTAGATAGTTCGGCGACCTAACTATCATGCCCGACACGCCGCCTGACATCGTCGCCCTCGCTGAAACCCTGCGGCCCGCCCTGCTGCGGGTGTCGCGGCGGCTGCGGCTGGAGGCGCAAAAGGTAGGGCTGTCCGCGCAGGACGCCCTCTTGCTGGGCCACATCACCAAGAACCCCGGCATCGGGGTCAGCGCCCTGGCCGAAGCCGAGAAGATCTCGCGCCCCACCATGAGCGCCCATGTGAAGCGCCTCGAGGCCGAAGGCCTGATCGCCCGCAGCGACGACGCCAAGGACGGCCGCCGCTCCGGCCTCGCGATCACGCCCGCGGGCACGCGCAAGCTCGAGATCATCCGGCGCGAGCGCAACGACTGGCTGGCCGCCCGCCTCGGCCGTCTGTCCCCCGAGGATCGCGCCCTGCTCGAGGCGGCCGCCGGCGCCCTGCTCCGCATGGTGGACGCATGAGCCCCACCGACGAGCCGCTCGGCGAAGCCCTGCCCGAAGCCTCGGCCCCCAAGGACGCGTCCGTCGTGACGCGCGGCTGGCTGGTGCCGGCGATCATCGGCTCGGCCTTGCTGATGCAGACGCTGAACGCCACGGTCATCACCAACGCCCTGCCCGCCATGGCGCGCGCCTTCGACGTCGAGCCCCTGCGGCTCAACACGGCGATCACGGTCTACATGCTGTCGGCGGCGATCTTCCTGCCGCTGTCGGGCTGGCTGGCCGACCGTTTCGGCGCCCGGCGCGTGTTCATGTGCTCCATCGTCCTCTACGCCGCCGGCTCTGCAGCCTGCGGCTTCGCGGGCGACCTCTGGCAGCTGATCCTCTTCCGCTTCCTCCAGGGCGCGGCCGGCGCAACCCTGATGCCGGTCGGCCGCCTGGTGCTGCTGCGGACCACCCCCAAGCGCGAGCTGGTGGGCGCCATGTCGGTGGTGACCATGCCGGCGCTCCTGGGGCCGGTGATGGGCCCCGTCATCGGCGGCGCCATCGTCACCTTCGCCGACTGGCGATGGATCTTTTTCATGAACCTGCCGATCGCAGTGATCGGCCTGATCCTGGTCTGGCGCCATGTGCCCGAGGTGCGGGAACAGGGGCCATCGCCCGTAGACCTCCCGGGCATCGTCCTGACCGGCCTGGGCCTAGCCGCCCTGATTTTCGGCTTCGAGAACCTGGGCCGCGAAGCCCTGGGCCCGTGGGCGGTAGCCGGCCTGTTTGCGCTCGGCCTCGCCAGTCTGGGCCTCTACGCTTGGCACGCCGGCCGCACGCCCCACGCGGTCATCCAGCTCGGCATCTTCCGCAAGCCCACCTTCACCGCCTCGGTGATCGGCGGCGGCTTCATGCGCGTGGCCATGGGCGCCAACCCATTCCTGCTGGCCATGCTGCTGCAGGTGGCGTTCGGGATGAGCGCCTTTGCCGCCGGCCTGATGACCTTCATCTCGGCGGTCGGCGCCCTGGTGATGAAGACCACCGCCCCGCCGATCCTGCGCCGCTTCGGCTTCCGCACGGTGCTGCTGGTCAACGCCGTGATCGTGGGGCTCAGCTTCGTCGCCTACGCCCTCTTCCGCCCGGACTGGCCGCACTGGGCGATCATGGCGGTCCTGGGCGTCGGCGGCTTCTTCCGCTCGCTGCAGTTCACGGCCCTCAATGGCCTGGCCTATGCCGACGTCGAGAGCGACGAGATGAGCCGCGCGGCGACCACCGCCTCGATGGTGCAACAGCTCGTCCAGTCCATCGGCATTGGCCTCTCGGCCAGCCTGCTGCACCTTCTGATGGTCACGGCCGGCGCGACCCGGCTGACCGTCGAGACCGTGGCGCCGGCCTTCGTGATCGTGGGGCTGGTGACCATGATCTCGATGTTCTGGTTCGCGCGTCTGCCGACGGATGCGGGCGATGAGATGAACGGTCGGCGGGTCGCCTAGGAAAGGGCGCCGCCCGTCCCTATGGTGCGCGCTTCATTCTTGCCGCCCGAGTCCCCTCCGATGAAATTTCTTGCCGCCGTCGCCGCCGTCCTCCTGGCGACGGCCGCCCCTGCCTTCGCCGGCGCCGCGCCGGCGAAGCCGGTGGCGTCCACACGGATCGTCCTGCCGACCGACGTGCGGCCCGATCGCTACGACATCCGCGTGGCGCCGGACGCGGCGAAGCTGACGTTCACCGGCCAGGCCCGGATCGAGCTGACGGTGGTTCGGCCCACCGACCGGATCGTGCTGAACGCCGCCGACCTGACCTTCGGCAAGGTCGGCCTCTCCGGCCAGCCCGCGGCCCCGAAGATCGTGCTGGACGAGCAGCAGCAGACCGCCGCCTTCGTCTTTCCGAAGACGCTGGCGCCCGGCCGGTACACGCTCTCCATCGACTACGCGGGCAAGATCTACCAGCAGGCCTCGGGCCTCTTCGCCCTCGACTACGAGGACGAGGACGGGACCAAGCGCCGCGCGCTCTTCACCCAGTTCGAGAACTCCGACGCCCGCCGCTTCGCGCCCATGTGGGACGAGCCGGGGGTTAAGGCGGTGTTCTCGCTCACGGTGGTTGCGCCGCAAGAGCAGATGGCCGTCTCCAACATGCCAGAGCGCAATGACGACGCCGTCGTCACGAGCGATCACGAGCGCGGCGATGGTACGGTGGGGTCGCATTCCCCCGTAAAGCAGGCCGTTTTCGCCTCTGCCCTCAAGATGAAGACCGTCACCTTCGCCGACAGCCCGAAGATGAGCTCCTACCTGCTCTTCATGGCCCTGGGCGACTTCGAGCGCATCCATCGCCAGGTCGGCAAGACCGACGTCGGCGTGATCGTCCGCAAGGGCGACGCGGCCAAGGGCGAGTTCGCGCTGGATGCGGCGGTGAAGCTGCTGCCCTACTACGAGGACTGGTTCGGAACCCCCTACCCGCTGCCCAAGCTCGACCTGGTGGCCGGCCCCGGCAACAGCCAGTTCTTCGCGGCCATGGAGAACTGGGGTGCGATCTTCTACTTCGACTACGCTCTGCTGATCGACCCGAAGCTGTCGACCGAGGCCGACCGGCAGAACGTCTTCATCGTGGTGGCCCACGAGGTGGCGCACCAGTGGTTCGGTAACCTGGTCACCATGGGGTGGTGGGACGACCTCTGGCTCAACGAGGGCTTCGCCTCGTGGATGGAGAACAAGGCCACCGACCACTTCCACCCCGAGTGGAAGGTCTGGCTCTCGACCCAGGCCGGCCAGCAGGGCGCCATGCGGTTGGACAGCCGGGCGGGCACCCACCCGGTGATCGCCGACATTCCCGACGTCTTCGCCGCCGCCAACGCCTTCGACGCCATCACCTATCAGAAGGGCCAGGCGGTGATCCGGATGCTGGAGGCCTATGTGGGCGAGGACGCCTTCAAGGCCGGCGTCCGCAACTACATCCGCGACCATGCCTACCGGAACGCGGTCAGCGACGACCTGTGGCGCGCCCTGGATCAGGCCGCGCCCGACAAGAAGGTGGTCGACGTGGCGCACGACTTCCTGCTGCAGCCCGGCGTGCCGCTGATCCGGGCCAAGGAGGCTTCCGGCGGGATCTTGCTGACCCAGGAGCGCTTCGGCGTCGACGCGAGCCAGCGCACGCCGCAGACCTGGCGCACCCCTGTGGCGGTGGAGGCCGCCAACGGCCGCTGGCTGGAGGTGGTCAGCGCCGATACGCCGAAGACGGTCCCGGCCGCGACGCCGGCCGTCATCAACGCGGGACAGACCGGCTACTTCCGCAGCGCCTATTCCCCCGCGCTCTGGACCAGCCTCGCACCGACCTTCGCGCGCCTCCCGGCGGCCGACCAGCTTGGCCTGCTGTACGACAGCCGGGCCCTCGGCGAGGCCGGCCTCGCGCCCATGAGCGACTTCCTGGCCCTGGCCCGCAACGCCCCGGCCGACGCGGACCCCGTGGTGCTGGACGCGCTGGCCAGCCAGCTCGGCGCCCTCGACTGGCTATATGGCGGACGCGCCAGCCAGCCGGCCTATCGCGCCTTTGCCCGCGGCCGACTGGCGCCCATCGCCGCGCGGCTGGGCTGGGACGCCAAGCCCGGCGAGAGCGACAACGCCGCGGTCACCCGCCGCGCCGTGCTGGGCCAGCTCGGCGAGATGGGCGATGCGGCCACCGTGGCCGAGGCGCGCCGCCGCTTCGACGCCTGGCTGAAGGATCCCGCCACCCTCTCGGGCGCGGCCCGCAGCACCGTCCTGTCCATCGTCGCCGCCAACGCGGACGCGGCGGCCTGGGAGGCGATCCATGCAAAGGCCAAGGCGTCCAAGGACCCCACCGACCGGGCGCGGCTCTACGGCTACCTGGGCTCTAGCGAAGACGCCGCCCTGGCCGACCGCACCCTGGCCCTGGCCCTGAGCGGCGAGCCGCAGCCGACCGAAGTCCCCGGCATCATCGCCGCCGTCGCCGGGGCCTTCCCGGACAAGGCGTACGACTTCGCCTTGGCCAACCGCGCGAAGCTTGAGGCGTTCCTCGAGCCCACCAGCCGCATCACCTATTTCGCGCAACTGGCCACCGGCTCGCGCGATCCGGCGATGCTGGACAAGCTCGCGAAGCTCAAGGCCACCGTGCCGGCCTCAACCCGCGGCGAGGTCGAGAAGGCCGAGGCGGCGGTCCGTTATCGTCTGGGCGTGATCAGGGACCGGGTGCCGGAGATGGACCGCTGGCTGGCCGCAAACGGCGGCTAGTCGCAGGGCGCGGTTTCGCCGGTCTCGGGGTCGATGCGGAAGCACTGGCGCTCGCCGGTGTCCAGGTCCTCGACGTAGAGGCTGACCTCGTTGTCGGCGTCGGCCACGGGGTGGTGCTCGCCCAGGAAACTCAGGGCTGCGTCCTCGAAACTGACGCCTTCAATGAGGTGGGCGCGGGACGCCGACTCAGCGACGCCATGGACACAGAAGCGGCGGGTGAGTTCGCTCATGTCCCCTCAACGCACGACTCAGCCGTTTGGATTCAAGCGGCGGCGTAAACCTGTGGACGGAGGGGGGTGATCCGCACCGACAGCCCCGGACCGACGCCCGGCGGCAGGCTGGGCCCGTGGGCTTGCAGCTCCATAGGCGCGCCCTCTACGTGACAGTCGATCCGCACGTCCGGACCGCGCTGGGCGACGCCGCGCACCTGGGTCGCAAGGCCCGTCCCGCCCGGCGGCGCAAAGGCCACCTCGTCGGGCCGGAAGAACACCTCGACCGGGCCCTGGGGCGCGCCGGCCGGCGCCTCGCCCTCCCAGCCGGCGATCCGCAGCCGCCCCCCGTCCACGACACCGGGCAGCCGGCAGGCCTGGCCCAGGAAGTCGAAGACGAAAGGCGTCGCGGGATGCTCGTAGACCTCGTTGGGCGTGCCAAGCTGGATCAGCTCGCCGTCCTTCAGGATCGCCACCCGGTCAGCCAGGTCCAGCGCCTCCTCCTGATCGTGCGTGACGAAGACGGTGGTGACGCCCGCCCGGTCGTGCAGCTCGCGCAGCCAGCGGCGCAGCTCGCGCCGGACCTGGGCGTCGAGGGCGCCGAACGGCTCGTCCAGCAGCAGCATCCGCGGCTCGATCGCCAGCGCCCGCGCGAGGGCCACGCGCTGCCGCTGGCCGCCCGAGAGCTGGGAGGGGTAGCGCTTGTCGAGCCCCTCGAGCTGCACGAGCTGCAGCAGGTGCGCCACGCGGTCGGCGATCTCGGCCTTGCCCGGCTTTTCCGCCCGCTTCCGGACCGTCAGCCCGAACGCGATATTCTGTGCCACGGTCATGTGCCGGAACAGGGCGTAGTGCTGGAACACCATCCCGACCTTCCGGCGACGCACCGGCAGGGCCAGGAAGTCCTCACCCGCGAAGCGCACTTCGCCGGCGTCGGGCGTCTCCAGCCCGGCCAGCACGCGCAGCAGCGTCGTCTTGCCCGAGCCGGACGGCCCCAGCAGCGCCAGGAATTCCTTGTCCTTGGCCTGGAGCGACACCTGCTTCAGCGCCGGAAAGCGGCCGAAGGCCTTCGAGATCCCCTTGATCTCAAGGGCGGTCGGGGTCGGGGCGCTAATGTCGTCGGCTTGCCGAAAGTTCACCGGAATGACGCCATTCGAGGACGGTCTTGAGGACCAGGGTGAGGAGCCCGAGGCCGGCCAGGATTGAGGCCGCCGCGAAGGCGCCGACGAATTCGTAGTCATTGTAGAGCACCTCGACGTGGAGCGGCAAAGTGGTGGTCAGGCCACGGACGCTGCCGGAGACGACGGAGACCGCGCCGAACTCGCCCATGGCGCGGGCGTTGCACAAAAGGACGCCATAGAGCAGCGCCCACTTGATGTTCGGCAGCGTCACCCGAAAGAAGGTGGTCCAGCCGCCGGCGCCCAGGGTGAGCGCGGCGGCCTCTTCGTCCGCGCCCTGGTCCTGCATCAGCGGGATCAGTTCGCGGGCGACGAATGGGAGCGTGACCAGGGTGGTCGCCAGGACCAAGCCCGTGGTGGCGAAGATGATCTTCACGCCGTGGTCCTGCAGCCAGGGGCCGAACCACCCCTGGGCGCCGAACAGCAGCACCCAGACCAGGCCCGAGACCACCGGCGACATGGAGAACGGCAGGTCGATGAAAGTGACCAGGAGGCTCTTGCCCCGGAACTCGAACCTGGCCACCGCCCACGCGGCCGCCACGCCGAACACCGCGTTCAGCGGCACGGAGATCGCCGCCACGACCAGGGTCAGCCGGATCGCGGCCAGGGCGTCGGGCTGCTTCAGCGGCTCCAGATAGGCCTCAAGCCCCCGGGCGAACGCCTGGTGGAAAACCACGCCCAGCGGCAGCACGATCAGCACGCCCAGGACCAGGAGCGTCAGGGCCAGGAACAGGGGCGCAAGCCCCGGCAGACGAACGAGGGGGCCCCGCCCTGCGAAGCCTTGGCGAAGCAGGGTCATGCGCGGCCTCGCCGGGCCAGGACGAGCTGCAGGCCATTGACCGCCAGCAGCGCGCCGAAGGAGATCAGCAGCATGGCCAGCCCCACCGTGGCGGCGCCGGCGTAGTCGTACTGTTCCAGCTTGATGACGATCAGCAGCGGGGCGATCTCGGACTTCAGCGGCATGTTGCCGGCGATGAAGATCACGCTGCCGTACTCGCCGACCGCCCGCGCGAAGGCCAGGCTGAAGCCCGAGACCAGCGCCGGCAGGACGGCTGGAAGCACCACGAGGCGAAAGCGCTGCAGGTTGGTGGCGCCGAGGGTCTGGGCGGCCTCCTCCACCTCCCGGTCCAGGTCCTGCAGCACCGGCTGGACCGTACGCACGACGAACGGCAGGCCGATGAACAGGAGCGCGATGTAGATCCCGATGGGATTGTAGGCGGCCTTGATCCCCAGCTTCGCCAGGGGCTCGCCGAGGACGCCGGTGGGGCCATAAATGGCCGTGAGCGCGATGCCCGCCACCGCTGTCGGCAGAGCGAACGGCAGGTCGACGAGCGCGTCGATGACCCGTCGGCCCGGGAACTCGTATCGGGTGAGCGTCCAGGCGGTCATCAAGCCCAGCGGGATGTTGGTCAGCGCCGCCAGGAGCGACACGCCGAAGCTGAGGCGCAGCGCGGCCAGCACCCGGTCTTCGGTCAGGGTCGACCAGATGCCCGAGAGCCCGACCTCCCAGGGCCGAAGCACGAGGGCGGTGAGCGGCAGAACCACCACGAGGCCCAGCCACATGAGGGTCCAACCCATGGCCAAGGGGAAGCCTGGGAGGATGCTGGGCTGCAGCCAGCGACGGCGAGGCGTCCGCGGCGGGGACGCCAGTGCGGCGACGGTCATCCGGCGCTAGCGCCTGTAGATGCGGTCGAACACGCCGCCGTCGGCGAAGTGCGCCGCCTGGGCCTTTCGCCACCCGCCGAACTCGCCATCGATGGTCACCATGGGCAGCTTCCGGAACTTGGCCCCGTACTTGGCCAGCGCCTTGGGGTCGCGCGGCCGGAAATGGTGCTTGCCGATCAGATCCTGCGCCAGGGGGCTGTAGAGGAAGTTCAGGTAGCCGGTGGCGACCACCCGCGTACCGTGGCGCTGGACGTTCTTGTCCACCAGGGCCGCCGTCGGCTCCGCCAGGATCGAGAGGCTGGGATAGACGATGTCGAACTTCGGCCCGAACTCCTCCAGCGACAGATAGGCTTCGTTCTCCCAGGCCAGCAGCACATCGCCCAGGCCGCGCTCGGCGAAGGTCGTCGTGGATCCCCGCGCGCCGGTGTCGAGGACGGGCACGTTCTTGAACAGGGCCGACAGATAGGCTTCGGCCTTCGCCGGCGTCCCCCCCGGCTGCTTCAGCGCCCAGGCGTAGGCGGCCAGGTAGTTCCAGCGCGCGCCGCCCGAGGTCTTGGGGTTCGGGGTGATCACCTGGACGCCCGGCTTGACCAGGTCGCCCCAGTCCCGGATGCCCTTCGGATTCCCCTTCCGCACCAGGAACACGATGGTCGAGGTGTAAGGCGCAGAGTTGTTGCGCAGGCGGCTCTGCCAGTTCGCGGGCAGCAGCTTGGCGCGCGTGGCGATCTCGTCGATGTCGTAGGCCAGGGCCAGGGTGACGACGTCGGCTTCCAGGCCGTCGATGACCGCCCGGGCCTGCTTGCCCGAGCCGCCGTGGCTCTGGTTGAGGGTCAGGGTCTGGCCTGTCCGCGACTTCCAATAGGCGGCGAAGGCGGCGTTGACGTCCTTGTAGAGCTCGCGCGTCGGATCGTAGCTGACGTTGAGCAGCGTCAGCGACTTGCCCGACTCGGCGCTGGCCCAGCCGGGAACCACCGCCACGGCGGCTGCGGTGGCGATGAGGCGGCGGCGGTTCAGTATCTCGTCGATCGACATGGCAGGCTCCCGGAGCGGTCCAGCAACTAAGCCAGATCATCCCCATAGATTAAATAGGAATAAGATGAAGGCGACCGCAGTTTTTCTGCGCCCGCCTGGTCAGAACGCTGCCTTCAGCGTTACGCCGAAGGTCTGCGGGTCGCCCGGCGTGCCGGCGATCAACCCGGTGTTGCTGGGGCCCACGGCGAGCTGTTCGAAGTAGTCCTCGTGGAAGGCGTTGCGGACCCAGGCGTAGAGGTTCAAGCCCTCCGGCGTCCGGAAGCCGGCCCGGAAGTTGGAAAGCGCATAGCCGTCGACCCAGGTGTAGGCGGAGGGCGAGGCGTTGGACGAGAAGTTCGACCGGTAGCTGCCGTCGTAGCCCAGGTAGAGCTCGCCCTCATTGCCGAGCAACGTCGCCGGCGCATTCATTTCGGCGCCGAACGAGAGGCTCCACTTGGACACGCCCGGAAGTCGCTGGCCCGAGATGTCGCAATTGGCCGGGCTGAGGCCGCCAGGCGTTCCCGGCGCGCTCGGGGTCTGCCCGGCGCCGACCGTCGTGCCGCCCGACAGTTCCGGCGGGCACGGGGCGTCCACGAACTTGCGGTAGGTGGCGTCGGTATAGGCGCCGTTGAGATAGGCGTTGAACCGTTCGCTGGGCCGGACGGCGAAGTCGAACTCGAAGCCCTGGCTGCGGACCTTGCCGGCATTGGCCAGGTAGCCCCGCAGGACGCCCAACTGACCGTTCGTGACCGTGGCCTGGTAATCCTTGATGTCGGTGCGGAAGGCCGAGAGGTTGAGGGTCGCCCGCCGATCCCAGAACTGGGTCTTCAGGCCCGCCTCGTAGTGGTCCACGTCCTCGGGCTTGATGGCGCCCGCCGCCAGGATCGGGTTTCCCGCCGCGTCGGTCGGCAGGCCGTTCTGGTTCACCCCGCCGGTCTTGAAGCTCTTGGCGTAGGTGGCGTAGCCCAGCACGTCCCGAGCGAACCGGTAGCTGGCCGTCAGGTCGTAGCTGAAGTTCCAGTCGCTGAACTCCGGCGCACTGAGCTGCGGCGTGAAGACGGCAAGCTGCGCGGCCCGGCGGGCGCCCGTCTGGCCCAACAGGACGGGAAGCCCCTGCCCGTCGAAGACGAGGCGCTGATAGAACCCCTCCTTCTTGTCGTAGTTCAGCCGCACGCCCGGCTGGATCGTAAGGTCCTCAGTCAGCTTCCAACTCGCCTGGCCGAACAGGGCGAAGCTGGTGTTCTTGAGCGATTGCGTATTGCGCGCCACCAGGCCGTCCAGGACGGTCGGATCGTTCGAAAGCGGGTTGCTGGGGGTGATGTTCCAGCGGCTGGACGCAGGTCCCTGCTGCTCCACGCCCTGGGTGTCCACCCGTTGCTTGAAGGCGAAGGCGCCCACCACGAGATCGAGCCGCTCGTTTGCGTAGTTGTAGCGCAGCTCCTGCGAGTACTGGTCCTGCTGCGACGGGTTCTGCGACTTCGAGACGATCGACAGCCCCAGGAAGTCGCGGTCGTTCTCCGGCTTCCAGTCCCAGAAGCGCCAGGCGGTGATCGACGTCAGCGTGCCCGGCCCCACGTTCCAGACCACCCGCGCCGAAGCCCCGCCGATCTTGTTGCCCGCGTTGAGATTGGCGTCGACGTCGGTGAGGCGGTCGAAGGGATTGGTGCTGACGACCGAATAGCCCTGCGCGGCCGCGAGGGCGGCGTACTGGCGGTTCAGCGGCCGCTGGGTCGCGCCGGTCCGCACATAGATCTGGGCGCAGCACTCGGCGTCCTGCTTGCTGTAGTCGGCCGCGAACGTCACCGCCAGATTGTCGCTCGGCCTGTAGAGGATCTGACCGCGGACGCCGAGATTGTCCTGGGCGTTCACGTACTGCCGGCTGGTGACATTGTAGATCGTCCCGCGGCGGGTGGTGGTCGAAACGGCCAGTCGCGCGGCGATGGTGTCCGTCAGCGGGCCCGAGATCGCCGCCTTCGCCTGCTTGAACTGAAGGTTGCCCACCGAGACCTCCGCCTTGCCTTCGAAATCGAAGGTCGGCTGGTTGGTGGTGATGTTCACCGCCCCGGCGGTGGTGTTCTTGCCGTAGAGCGTGCCTTGCGGGCCGCGCAGCACCTCGATCCGCGAGATGTCCAGGAAGTCGAACGTCGCCGTGGCGACGCGGGCGTTATAGACGTCGTCCACATAGAACCCGACGCCCTGCTCGAAGCCGTCGCTGGTCAGGCCGAACGGCACGCCCAGGCCGCGGATATTCACGGCCGTGTTGCGCGGGTTCGACGAATAGTACTGCAGGGTCGGCGTGAGCTGCTGTAGGCGGCCGACGTTGAACGCGCCGGTCGCGTCCACCTTGTCCGCCCCGATCACCGAGATCGCCAGCGGGACCGACTGCACCGTCTCCTGCCGCCGCCGGGCGGTGACGGTCACCTCCCCCACCGTCGCGCCGGCCTCCTGGTCCGCCGCGATGGCGGCCGCGTCGGTCGCAGGCGCCGGCGCGGCCGTCTGGGCGATCGCGCCTGTCGCGACCCCGCAGAGCAGCAGGGTTAGGAGGGCGGGCGCGATCTCGCGCAGGGCTGGTGACGTCATCTCGAATCCCCCGGTTGCGGTCCGGGAGACCTTACACCCTTTAATCCTATCGACTAGATGGGATTAAGCTGAGCCTCGCCGCAGATTTCCTAAAGCCTACTCCGCCGCCATCAGGACGCGGCCCGCGGTGAAGGAGGTCTTGGTGGCGAGTTCGGACTTGGCCCGCTCGTACTCGTCGGACAGGCGGCCGACGAGCTCGGCCACGGTCGGCACGCTCTTCACGGCGCCGATCCCCTGGCCGCAGCCCCAGATGTCGCGCCAGGCCTTGGACTTCTGGTTGCCGCCCGATCCGAAGTTCATCTTCGACGGGTCCGAGTGCGGCAGGTCGTTGGGATCCATGCCCGCAGCGATGATCGACGGCTTCAGATAGTTGCCGTGCACGCCGGTGAAGAGGTTGGTGTAGACGATGTCGTCGCCGCTGGAGGCCACGATCATCTCCTTGTACGCCGGGTCGGCCGCGGCCTCCTGCGTGGCGATGAACGCCGAGCCCATGTAGGCCAGGTCCGCGCCCATGGCCTGGGCGCCCAGGATGGCGTGGCCATTGGCGATCGAGCCCGACAGGGCGATCGGCCCGTCGAACCACTCGCGCAGTTCCTGCACCAGGGCGAAGGGCGAGAGCTGGCCGGCATGGCCCCCGGCGCCGGCCGCCACGGCGATCAGGCCGTCGGCCCCCTTCTCCACGGCCTTGCGGCCGAAACGGTCGTTGATGATGTCGTGCAGGACCACGCCGCCATAGGAGTGCACCGCCGCGTTCACGTCCTCCCGCGCGCCCAGCGAGGTGATGACGATGGGCGCCTTCCACTTGGTCGAGGCCTCCAGGTCATGCTCCAGCCGGTCGTTGGTCTTGTGGACGATGTGGTTCACGGCGAACGGCGCCGACGGCGTGTCCGGGTGGTCGCGATCCCACGCCGCCAGCTCCTCGGTGATGCGGTGCAGCCACTCGTCCAGCAGCGAGGCTGGCCGCGCGTTCAGCGCCGGGAACGAGCCGACGATCCCCGCCTTGCACTGGGCGATCACGAGGTCGGGGACCGAGATGATGAACAGCGGGCTGCCGATCACCGGCAGGCGGAGGCGGTCGCGGAGAACGGGCGGCAGGGCCATGAGAGCGATCCTCGATGTTTGGCAGATAGGCCAGTTGTTAGATTTACGTTGTACGCAAACATGACGCGGCGGGCAATATCCCGACCCAGCGCGGAGATGTTGCCACCCTGACCCGACGGCGGCCAAGCCCGCTGCGATAGAACAACATTGCCGCTTCGACCCTGAGTTGGCCAAGATGCGGAGGCTTCACCTCCGGAGGCGTCCCATGGCCGCGATCAAGGTCTTCTTTGCCACCAACCGCAACTTCCAGCCGGGCAACAAGCTCCAGGCCTTCGGGGGCAAGTTCAACCCGGACGGCGTCGCGGCCCTGCGCTTCGGCTATGCGGAGTTCAACGCCGGCGCGGCCGGGCCGCAACTGGCCGGCGTGACGGTCTATCCCGAGCGCACCACCCAGACCGGCATCAAGGGCGGCTCCGAACGGTTCCTCGAAGACCTGCGCACCCTGATGAAGGGCGGGCTGTCGGACACCCTGGTCTTCATCCACGGCTTCAACGTCAGCTTCACCGGCGCGCTCGAGGCGGCCGCGCGGCTCGCGCAGGACGTGGTCATCGACGGGCGGCAGGTGAACGTCGTCCTGTTCAGCTGGCCGTCCGACGGCCAGGCGGTGCCGCTGATGTCCTACTACAGCGACCGGGAGGACGCGCGGGCGACCGGCCCTGCCCTGGCCCGGACCTATCTGAAGCTGCGCGACTACCTCGTGAAGCTGGACAGCGAGGAATACTGCCAGCGGCGACTTCACCTCCTGGCCCACAGCATGGGGGCCTATGTGCTGCGCCAGGGCCTCCAGGCCCTGATCGCCAAGGAGCCCACCGCCCTCAACCGCTTCTTCGACCAGATCATGCTGGCGGCGCCCGACGAGGACGACGACACCTTCGAGCACGACAGCAAGCTGAAGCTGCTGCCGCGCCTCGGCCGGCAGGTGACGGTCTATTTCAACCCCAACGACCGGGCCCTGCTGATCTCGGACAAGACCAAGACCAATCCCGACCGCCTGGGCTCGGACGGGCCGCGGCTGATCGACATGATCCCCAAGAAGATCGTGCTGGTGGACTGCCGCAACGTGGCCGGCGACGCCGACCCCCTGGTGCTGCACAGCTACTACATCCGCAGCCGAGCCATGGCCCGCGACCTCACTGAAGTCCTCCGCGGCGCTCCGCCTGAAAGCATCGGCAACCGGGCGTACATCACCGAGCAACGAAGCTGGCGGCTCGTGGCGGAGCTGGCGCCCTGACGTCCAAGGCGTTCACGCCCTCCTCTCCCCTTGCGTGAACTTGACGCCCGCGCGTGCGGGGGCGCAATTCCCGGCATGGCCGACACGACCCTTCTCGACCCTGGAATCCCACCCGCCGGCGAAGACGCCTGGCGCGCCCTTGTGGCCAAGACGCTGGGCGACAAGCCCTTCGAGAGCCTGGTCAAGTCCACCGTCGAAGGCCTCGAAATCGCTCCACTCTATGCGGCCAGCGAGCGGCCGGCCGCCTTTCCAGCCCGCCCCTTCGATGGCGAGCGGCCCTGGGACATCCGCGTGCTTTCCGCGCACGCTGATCCCGCGCGTGCAAACGCGGAGCTGCTGGCGGACCTGGAGGGCGGCGCAGCATCCGTGATCGTGAAGGGCCATGCCTCCGCCGAGGCGCTCGGCCGGGCGCTGAAGGACGTGATCGTCGAACTGGCCCCGGTCGGCCTTGACGCCGGATTCCTCGGTCCCAAGGCGGCCGACGCGCTGCACGCGGTGGCGAAGTCCTCGCCGGGCGCCAAGCTGAACCTCAACCTCGACCCCTTGAGCGCCTTCGCCGAGACAGGGAAAAGCCCTGGCCCGATCGAGAGCCACCTGGTCAGCGCCGCGACCCTGGGCGTGCGGCTGGCCCAGACTTATCCGCAGGCGCAGCTGTTCCTCGCCTCGGGCCGGGTGGCCCACGAGGCCGGCGGCGGCGAGGCGCTGGAGGTGGCCGTGGCCGCCGCGACCGCCATCGCCTACGCCAAGGCGCTGGTGCGGGCCGGCATGCCGGTGGCGGACGCCTTCGCGCGGATCACGTTGGGGCTGGCCGCCGACGGCGACTACTTCCTGACGCTGGCAAAGCTGCGCGCCGCGCGCGCCGTGTACGCCCGGATCGCGACGGCCTCGGGCGCCGGCGCCCTGGCCCGCATCGAGGCGCGCACCTCGCGCCGGATGCTGACCGCCCAGGACCCCTGGACCAACATGATCCGCCTGACCGCCGCCGGCTTCGGCGCCGCAGCCGGCGGGGCCGATGCGGTGGTGTTGGGATCCTTCACCGACGCCCTCGGACTGCCCACCGCCTTCGGCCGCCGCCAGAGCCGCAACACCCAGCTCGTCCTCATGGAAGAAGCCGGCATCGGCCGGGTGGCCGACCCCGCCGCCGGCTCCGGCTACGTCGAGTCCCTCACCGACCAGATCGCCCGGGCCGCCTGGGACCGGCTGCAGGCCATCGAAGCGGCCGGCGGGATCATCAAGGCGCTGGAAAACGGCTTGGTGGCGAAGGACGTCGAGGCGGCGGTCGCCGCGCGCGGGGAGCCCAAGATCCTCGGCGTCACCGCCTTCCCCCCGACCGACCCTGCGCCTGTGGAGGTGGAGCCGGGCGCCGCCGCCGCCCTGGATCCCGAAGCGGCGCGGCTCCCCGGCCCGGACGGCAAGTGCGTGGCGCTGAAGCCGGTTCGGCTGTCGGAAAAGCATGAGGTGACGGCGTGAGCTTCCCCGACTTCTCGACCCTGCCGTTCGACGGCGAGTTCGCCCCTTTCCCCGCCCCCGCCGGCGAGGCCTGGGCGACGCCCGAGGGCATCGACGTGCGCCCGGCCTACGCCGCCGCCGACATCGAGGGGCTGGCCGCGCTGGGCGGCTATCCGGGCCTGGCGCCGTTCGTGCGCGGCCCCTACCCGACCATGTACGCGACGAACCCGTGGACGATCCGCCAGTACGCGGGCTTCTCCACGGCCGAGGACTCCAACGCCTTCTACCGCCGCAACCTGGCGGCCGGGCAGATGGGCCTGTCGATCGCGTTCGACCTCGCCACCCACCGCGGCTACGACAGCGACCACCCGCGCGTGACCGGCGACGTCGGCATGGCGGGCGTCGCCATCGACAGCATCTACGACATGCGGACGCTGTTCGACGGCATCCCGCTCGACAAGATGACCGTCTCGATGACCATGAACGGCGCCGTTCTGCCGATCCTGGCGCTCTACATCGTGGCGGCGGAAGAACAGGGCGTGCCGCACGAGAAGCTGGCCGGCACGATCCAGAACGACATCCTGAAGGAGTTCCTGACCCGGAACACCTACATCTATCCGCCCGGCCCCTCGATGCGGATCATCGCGGACATCTTTGCCTACACCAGCAAGGAGATGCCGCGGTTCAACTCGATCTCGATCAGCGGCTACCACATGCAGGAAGCCGGGGCGACGCTGGACCTGGAGCTCGCCTACACCCTGGCCGACGGGATCGAATACGTCCGCGCAGGTGTCGCGGCCGGCATGACGGTCGACCAGTTCGCCCCGCGCCTGTCGTTCTTCTGGTGCGCCGGCATGAACATGTTCATGGAAGTCGCCAAGCAGCGGGCCAGCCGCCTGCTCTGGGCCAAGCTCATGAAGCAAGAGTTCGACCCCAAGGACGCCCGCTCGCTGGCCTTGCGCGCCCACACCCAGACCAGCGGCTGGAGCCTCGCAGCCCAGGACGTCTTCAACAACGTGCCGCGCACGGCCGTCGAGGCCATGGGCGCCACGGGCGGCCAAACCCAGAGCCTGCACACCAACTCCCTGGACGAGGCCCTGGCCCTGCCCACGGACTTCTCCGCCCGCATCGCGCGGAACACCCAGCTCTTCCTGCAGATGGAGAGCGGCCAGCCGCGGGTGGTCGATCCGTGGGGCGGCAGCTTCTACGTCGAGCGCCTGACCGCCGACTTGGCCAAGCGCGCCCTGACCCACATCGCCGAGGTCGAAGCCCTGGGCGGCATGGCCAAGGCCATCGAGGAAGGTCTGCCCAAGCGCCGGATCGAGGAGGCCTCGGCCCGGATCCAGGCGCGGATCGATAGCGGCAAGCAGAGCGTCGTGGGTGTGAACCGCTACCGCCCCGACGTGCCGGACGACATCCCGGTGCTCAAGGTCGACAACTCGGCGGTGCGCGCGGCGCAGATCGCCAAGCTGAACCGCCTGAAAGCCGAGCGCGACCCCGAGGCCGTAGCCGCGGCGCTGGACGCCCTGACCGCCGGCGCGGCGGGCAAGGCCAACCTCCTGGAACTGGCGGTCAACGCCGCCCGCGCCAAGGCTACGGTCGGCGAGATCAGCTTCGCCCTCGAGAAGGTGTTCAACCGCCACAAGGCGCACGCCGATGCCGTGAAGGGCGTCTACCTGCGCGAGGCCGGCGCCACCGCCGCCTCGGACCGGGCGCGGGCCATGACCGAGGCCTTCGTCCAGGCGGACGGCCGCAAGCCGCGGATCATGGTGGCCAAGATGGGCCAGGACGGCCACGACCGCGGCCAGAAGGTGATCGCCTCGGGCTTCGCCGACCTCGGCTTCGACGTGGAGATCGGCGACCTGTTCCAGACCCCCGCCGAGGCGGCCGCCGAGGCGGTGGAGACCGGCGTTCATGCGGTGGGCGCCAGCTCCCTGGCCGCCGGCCACCTGACCCTGGTGCCCGAGCTGAAGGCCGAGCTCGCCAAGCTAGGCCGGCCAGACATCCTGGTGTTCGTGGGTGGCGTGATCCCGCCCGAGGACTTCAAGGCCCTGGAGGACATGGGCGTCGCGGCGGTCTTCGCGCCCGGCACGGTGATCCCGGAAGCGGCGATCACGGTCCTGGACCGCCTGAACGAACAGCTCGGCTACGCCCAGGAGACGGCGGCGCAGTAGGCCCTACTTCGCCGCCAGGTCGAACATTCCTAAGTCCACCTGCTCGTCCAGATAGCGGGAGATGAGGACCGTGCCGTCGGGAGCCAGCCCCAGGGCGCTGGAGGCGGTGGGAACCACGGCGATCCGGCGCGCCGGCCCCTCCCAGGGGTGCAGCCACACCGCCGGCGGCGCTTCTCGCCGGGCGCGCAGCACATAGACGCCGTCGCGGCCCACCGTCCACGAGTCGCTGCCGGAGACGCTGACCTGCGGCCCCGGGCCGTCGAGCGGGCGAACCTGATCGCCCGTCGCCGCCCGGCCGAACAGCCGCCCGTCCGGCGCGATCTGAAGCTCGCGCACACCGGTGGCCGTCGTCGCCTGCGGCTGGCCCCCGCCCGCGGCGATCTTCATGACCCGGTAGCCCGCCGCGGTCCGCTGGACGTAGCGGATGCTGCCGTCCGGCGCCCAGACGGGGTCCAGCTTGTCCAGCCCATCCGTCGTGATCGCCCGCAGTTGCGAGCCGTCGCGGCGGACGGTGTAGAGCTCGGCCCGCCGTCCCTTCACCGCCACGAAAACCAGGCTGCGCCCGTCCGGCGACCACGACGGGCAGTGGACATAGCTGCCGCCGATGTTCGTCAGCCGCACGGACTGGCCGTTCGGATAGGTCACCCAAAGCTCCGATCCGCCGTTCCGGTTCGAGGCATAGGCCACCGCCCCGTCCGCCGCGCCGACGGGGTCCCAGTCGCTGCCGGTGGCGTTCGTCACCGGCTGGGTCGTCCCGTCCGGCGACAGCGCCAGGATGTTGGTGCGGATGCGCGAGGCCTCGACGACCACCCGGTTGCGCCGGTCGATGGACATGCGGCTGAAGCTGAGCTGGCCGGCGCCCAGGCTGATGCGCGTCGGGGGTCGGTCGCGGGCCGTGTCCACGGTCCACAGGCCGAACTCCCCGCCTCGGTTCGACGAATAGAACAGGTGCCGCCCGTCGGCCGACCACACGTAGCCGGCCGCCTTCCAGCCGTCGGTGGTCAGGGCGCGCTCGCGCCCGGTCTTCAGGTCCTTGAGGAACAGGTCGTCGGCCCCGTGCAGCAGGCTGCGGCGGAAGGCGATGTAACGGCCGCCCGGTGAGGTACTGGGATCGCTGTCACCCAGGGTCTCCGCCGGCGGCGCGGTCAGGTCGCGGGCGGCGCCGGTGGTCAGGTCCACCGCACGGATCCGCCAGAGCTGCCCAGGCCCGGGGCGGTCACCGATAGCCACGGTGTTGTCGTCCAGCCAGGCCACCCGGGTGTAGGTCGAGGACTGGCAGCGCGCGGCCACCCGTTCCGGCCCCACCGGCGCCGGGGCCACCACCAGGCTGCACGCCCCGTCCGGATGGCTGCGGACGAACACGATCCGGTCGCCACGGGGCGACCAGGCCGGGCTGTGGTCGTCGTGCGGGTGGCTGGTCATCCGGACCGGCGTGCCCTGGTCCACGCCGCGGATGTAGAGGTCGCGCCCCACCGTGGAATCCGGCCGCTGCGCATAGACCAGCTGCTGCCCGTTGGGCGAGATCGCCGGGTGCGTCTCCATCCCTGTCTCGGAGGTCAGCGGATGGTAGGCGGCGGTGGTCCAGGTCACCGGGCGCGGCGACAGGGCCAGCACCAGCACGCCCACGGCTGCCACGAGAGCAACGCCCAGCGCGATGACGAGCCGCCGCCGCGGCGCGCGCGGGGCCGACGTCGGCGCCGGTGCCTCGTTCGCCGCCACCGGCCGCACGCCGGCCCCGGCCTGGAGGCGGTAGCCCACCGTCGGGATGGTATCGAGGCGGATCTGCGGGTTGTCGCCCAGCGCCTTGCGCAGGTGGGCCACGCAGCGGTTCAGGGCGCCCTCAGTGACGATGCGGCCTTCCCAGCAGAGGTCGATCAGCTCGTCGCGGCTGACCGGATGGCCCTTGGCCCGCTGCAGCGCCACCAGGACCTTCATGACCCGCGGCTCCAGCGTCGTGACCTGCCCGCCGAACTCGACCTCCAGGGCCGAGGGACGCACCAGGGTGCCGGCCAGGCTGAACGGCAGCTCCCGGGCCAGCGCCAGCTTCGGCCATAGCGCGACATGTTCGTTCATCGCGAAACCATCACGTAGAAATCACGCCCGCAGCCACGCCGTCCCCGCCGCAACATCTGACAAACCGCCCGGTCTGAACAGTCAGGTTCGCCGGGATTACAACGATGTCACGCATCACCCGTCCGCTCTTCCTCGCCCTGGCGGCCGTCACGCCCGCCGCGGCCCAGGACAGCGCGGTGAAGTCCGCCGCCGACGCCTTCGGCGAGCGCGTGGGGATCGAACAGCTCGGCCTCTACAGCGAGGGTCAGGTGCGCGGCTTCGACCTCGGCGCCTCGGGCGCCTACCGGATCGAGGACGCCTACTTCAGCCGGGCCTCCCCCCTGAACGACCCGGTGCTGGCGGGCGTGGGCGTCCGCGTGGGGGTCAACGCGGCGCGCCTGGCCTATCCCGCGCCGTCGGGCGTGGTGAACTATCGCCTGCGCGAGGCGGGCCCGGTGAACCAGTTCAGCCTGGGCGCCGGCCTGCGCGACTTCGGCACGCGGACCATCGAGGGTAACGGCTCCTGGAAAAGCGAGGACGACCGGTTCAGCCTGACCGGCGGCTTCGTCGCCCGGCCCCTGGTCCGCTGGGCGCCCGGCACCGAGGGCGAGGCCGTGGATGTCGGCGTGGTCGGCGCCTGGCGGGTCTCGCCCGGCCAGAGGATCCGCGCCTTCGTCAGCCACTACGCGCGGAACTACGACGGCGACTACGCCATGAAGGCGGCAGACGGCGCCGTGCCGCCGAACCCGCGGGCGGTGCACAACTATGGCCCCGACTGGGCGCGGGTGGAGGCGGCCAACACCAACCTGGGCGTCCTCTACGACGGCGCGTTCGGCGACTGGTCGGTGAACCTGTCGGCCTTCCGCTCGATCTTCGACAACGACCGCGCCGACTTCACGGTGGTCGAGACGCGGGCCGACGGCTCGGTGCGAGGCAAGACCCTGGTCAATCCGGGACGCACCAACGTGTCCGACAGCGCCGAGGCGCGGGTCAGCCGCGTGGTCCGCACGGGCGAGCTCAGCCACCTCTTCAGCATCTCGGCCCGCGGCCGGCGTAGCGAGGTGGACCTGGCCTCCAGCCTCGCCGTCGACATCGGCGCCTACACCCTGGCCGGCAAGCCGCCACCCAGCGCCGAGCCCCGCTGGTCCGGCGCCCGGGGCCTGGACGTGGTGGAGCAGGTCACCGGCTCGGTGGGCTATGGCCTGGCCTGGGGCGACCGGCTGCAGCTGCGCCTGGGCGCCCACCGCACCCGCTACGACAAGACCGTCGACACGGTGAGCGGCGCCCGGACCCGCGGGGTCAGCGAGACCACCCTCTACAACGCCTCGGCCATCGTCAGCATCACGCCACGCACCGCGGTGTTCGGCAGCTGGGTGACCGGCCTGGAGGAATCCGGCGTCGCCCCCCAGTCGGCTGCCAACCGCAACGAGGTGCTGCCCCCCGTCGAGGCCGAGCAGTTCGAGCTGGGCGTGCGCCACGCCCTGACCCCGGACCTGACGCTCATCGGCGCGGTCTTCGACGTCTCCAAGCCCACCACCGGCTTCCGCGCCGACGGCGCCTTCGACCTGGTGGGCCGCGTCCGCCATCGCGGGATCGAGGGGTCGCTGGCGGGCAAGCTGGACGAGAAGACCAGCATCGTCCTGGGCGCCGTGGTGTTCGAGCCCGAGGTCACCGGCCCGCTGGTGGACGCCGGCGTGGTCGGATCGCGCGCCGCCGGCATCTCGACCACCGTGGTCAACGCCAGCGTCGAGCGCGAACTCGCCGCCGGCTGGTCCGTGGACGCCCAGTTCACCTACTGGGGCGAGCGGTGGGCGGACAGCGGCAACACGTTCAAGACCCCCGCCGCGCCCCTGCTCAACATCGGGGCCCGCCGGCGCTTCGAGCTGGCCGGCCGGCCGGCGCAGTTCCGGGTCCTGGCCTCGAACATCACCGCCGAGGGCGGCTACTGGGCCTCGCCCTCCAGCCTCCTGTGGCCCATCGCGCCGCGCACGGTGAGGGCCATGCTGACCCTCACCTTCGGCCCGAAGGGCTAGCGGCCGCCCGTCGGCCGGGCCGGCGCGTTGCTGGCCTCGGCGGAGCCGCGGCGGCGGCCGGGAAGGAGGGCCTGGGCCGCCGCCAGCTCGGCCTTGTCCAGCGCGCCGTCCTTGCTGGTGTCGATGCGGTCGAAGTAGGTGGCGATCATCGAGCCGAGCTGGCCCTTGGCCTCGGCCTTCTGCAGCTTGCCGTCCAGGTTGTCGTCCATCATCCCCATCAGGCGGGTCGGCGCGAACCGGGCGTCGCTGTCCACCTGCTTCGCCGCCGTCTCGTCCAGCCAGCGGAACGACAGCTGGGTGAACAGCATCTCCTCGTGGCTCTGCTCGCCCCAGGTGACCTTGATGGTCGGGTCGGGGTTGGCCGGGTTCCGCTTGGAGTTGTCGTAGACGTAGTTGGCGATGATCCGCGAGCCCGCCGGGATCTTCACCGGCTTTTCGAACGTGTAGGCCCGCTGCCAGTTGAAGTCGTAGCGCGGCATGCTCAGCAGCAGCGTCTTCTTCCCATCCGGCGTCTGCAGCCACAGGTCGTTGGCGTAGGCGCGGTAGTGGGCGTGCGGGAAGGCCGAATAGAGCAGCGCGTCGTTGGGGAACTCCACATAGGCCACTTCCTTGTGGCGGCCGCTGTTGGCGGCGATCGTGATGGTGGGGTCGATCACCACCACGCTGCGCATCATCAGCTCCGGCGGCTTGTCGTAGAAATAGACCCCGATCTTGGAGTTATCGACCGCCTCCTTGCCATAGGGCGTGTAGTGCATCTGGAAGCCGATGGCCCCGCCCGGCGGCAGATAGCTGCCCACGTTCGACGCATAGATGTTCGACTCCGCGCCAACGGCATAGCCGCCCACCGAGCCCTTCCACCGGGTCTCCGACGACTGGCCGTTGGCCGGCATCTCGCTCATCCAGCCGGTGAGGACGTGGTGCACCGACTGGCGGTCGCCCGGCTTCACCGTCGTGGCGCGGATCCACTTGCCCTCGGTCAGGGTGTTTGCAATCGCCGGCCGCTGATAGTCCACGATGCCGGAGGCCGGCACTTTGAACGCCGGGATGTCGATCACCATGTCCGGCTTGCCCAGCGGCCACTCGGCGGCCACGTGCTTCACCGCGCCCAGCGGGTCGGTCCCCTCGCCGCGCGGCGCCCCGGCCTCGATCCAGTGGACCAGCGTCTTGATCTCCGCCGGCGACAGGTTCTTGTCGTCCGAGAATTTCCCCACATGCGGATCGGCGTTGTACGGCGGCATCCGGTCGGTGCGGATCACCTCGCGGATCATGGGCGAGAAGCCCTTGACCATCTCGTAGTTGGTCATGGCGAAGGGGCCGATGCCGCCCTCCTGGTGGCAGGCCACGCACTTGGCCTCCAGGATCGGCGCCACGTCCTTCACATAGGTCAGCTTCGCCCCCGCCCCGCGCTCGGGGAACGCGATCGGCGCGCCCGTCAGCGCCGCGGTCGAGGCCGGGATCGGCTGGCCGGCCGCCAGGGCGTCCAGCGCCGGGCCCACGCCGGCCACCGGACCGCGATAGACGACCTGCCAGGTCTTGGGGTTGATCACGAACGCCTCGGCCGAGCGGGTGACCCCCAGGCCCTCGCCCACCAGCTGGTTCACGTCCATGAGGATCGGCAGCTCGAAACCCACCTTCCCCGCCTCGGCCAGGATCGCCTCGCGGCGGTCCTTCAGGCTGGAGTTCAGCAGCCTGAACTCCACGCCCTTGGCGCCGTAGGACGCGGCCAGCGCCTTCAGCGCCGGCGCCGCCGCGCGGATCGCCGCATCGCCGTTCGCCTGGGTCACGATCACCACCGCGGGCGCGTCCGACAGCCGGTACAGCTCGTGCGCCTCCAGGCCCGCGTCCACCAGCATGAAGTTGTCCACGTTCGCCGGCGCCGAGGCTGAGGCGCTGATCGCCGACCCCTGCGCCATCGCGCTGGGAGCGGTCGTGTCGGTGGCGCAACTCGAAAGCAGGGCGGTGGAGGCCAGGAGGGCCAGGACGCCATAGCGGGCGGTGCTCATGAGTTGTCCCCCAAACGAATTTTCTGAGCCGGTCCAGCCGGCATAGTTGAACGCCCCGTCACTTTCCGGGCCCAACATTACGCCAATATTTCGAAAGCCCGGGATGCCCCGAACGCGGCGCCCGTGTCGGCGTCGGCGCCACGGACCACGGACGCCCCTCCTCTCCCCCACGCGAAGAGAGAGGGGAGAGGAATCAAAGTTAGCGACCCATCCGTCTGCGACCCCGGAAGACCCGCTTGTCGGCCATCGACGAACGTCCGCTGTCTGGCTCACCAAGAGAGACCGCCTTCGACCCTTAGCGGTCGGGTTCCACAACCGCCTTCCTAGAATCTCCCTAGTCGGATGCGCGAGCGCGGACGACCTTGCCGGTGGCCTTGTCCACCGTGATGATCGGCCCGCCCGTGCCCGTCACTCCCCAAGGGGGCGGCGGAGGGAAGTGCACTTCCCACTGTCCTCGAACATCAGCGATCCGAGCTGGTCGCGCAGTTCTTTCCCGAAGGCGAGGCAGGCGTTCCGCATAGGCGCGTGCGACGGATACTGCCCTCACCTCGTCCGGATGAGATGGCACACGGGTCTGCACTGATCCGTCTTGTAGATAGAGGAGAGCCAGGACGGGCAGAAGGATGGCCACGGCGACCAGCGCCAAGAGCTTGCCGTTTAGCGCTGGGGCCATCTGGGCTTCCGGAGTGACTGAGCTTCAGCTTAGTGGGCTCAGAGTCCGCAATCCACCCCGCGCAGCCATTCCTCAGGTCCGCTTCCGCGGCGACACACCTGCCCCCCGCCAACATGCGGATCGTCGCCGGCCAGGTTGCCCTGACCGTCAGCCGTTCCCCAGCATCACCAGGTTGCCCTCGCTGTCGCGGAACAGGGCATAGCGCTCGCCCGGCCGCCAGGGCGCGTCCTGGGGGCCTTGCGTGAACACCACGCCCTTGGCGCCCAGCGCGGCGAAGCTGTCGTCCACGTCATCGGAGATCAGGATCAGGTCCGGCTCGTCCGACGGCAGATCGTCGGGCCGCCGCGTGAAGACGATCCGCGTCTCAGCCTCGCCGACCGACAGCTCGATCCAGCGGAAGCCCTCGCCATAGGGCTCGTCCGCCGCGACGGTCAGGCCCAGCCTGTCGCGCCAGAATTCAAGGGCTCGGTCCTGGTCGCGCACCGGCAGATTGGCGAATTTCACGTGCCGCAGCATGGCCCGATCCTAGAGGCTGCCAGGAACTGAGGCGATCCTTGGCATCTCCTCACCCGGAGGGGGAGGGGGACCGCCCGCAGGGCGGTGGAGGGGGAACGCTCCATCCGCCGAGCTCGTGGCAAAGCCCCCTCCACCATGCTGCGCATGGTCCCCCTCCCCCTACGGGTGAGGAGAAGGAGCCAGGAAGCCGGCCCGCCAGTCCCCAAGAGCCTCCAGATCCAGGCTCCAGACACGGAAACGCCCTCCCCGGGTGCTAACTAGGGAGGGCGTTTGGCATCGGCCCAAAGGCGTCAGCCTCCCGTCTGCGCCTTCCCACCAGGCGCGGCGACGATCGTTTGGGTCGAGGCTTGAGCAGCCGATCGCCCCAAATTTCATCAGCTCTATGGTTAAGCCTGATCACATCCGCGCCACATGGTCCACCCCTCTACGCCTGCCAGGCGAATACCTGGGCTTTACCTGCGCGCCTTTTCAACTCGCAGGCGAATCAGCGGGGTTGAGGCTCGGACGACCCACCGGCCTTTCTGGCGCATCCGTCAGTTTTCACCGCGACGGCGGTGACACGCGCGCGCCCCACAACCCCCCTAGACTGACCTTACGGACGGAGAAGAACCTGCGGGGAAAGAACGCCTAGCCTCGCGAGGAAAGACCATGCCCGAAGCCCTGATCATCGACGCCGCCCGCACGCCCCGGGGCGTCGGCAAGGTCGGCAAGGGAGCGCTCGCCGACGAGCATCCCCAGCGTCTCGCCGCCACGGTCCTGGCCGCGATCGCCAAGCGCAACGACCTCAACACCGCCGACGTCGACGACGTGATCTGGGGCACCTCGTCCCAGCGCGGCAAGCAGGGCAATGACATGGGCCGCATGGCCGCCCTGGACGCCGGCTACGACATCAAGGCCAGCGGCGTCACCCTCGACCGCTTCTGCGGCTCCGGCATCACCGCCGTGAACCTGGCCGCGGCCCAGATCATGTCGGGCATGGAAGACCTGGTCATCGCCGGCGGCTGCGAGATGATGTCGTACACCGCCGCCAGCGCGCCGCAGCACGCCGCCTTCTTCGAGGGGCCGGCGCTGATGGACGCCGGCAACACCCACCTGCGCAAGCTGCACCCCCAGTCGCACCAGGGCATCTGCGCCGACGCCATCGCGACCATGGAGGGCATCAGCCGCGAGGCGCTGGACGAGCTGGCCTACGTCAGCCAACAGCGCGCGGACCACGCCATCCGCAACGGCCACTTCGACCGCTCGCTGGTGCCGGTCTATCACGAGGACGGCACCCTGGCGCTGGACCGCGAGGAGTTCCCGCGTCCGCAAACCACCCGTGAGGGCCTGGCCAGCCTGAAGCCCTCGTTCGAGGCCATGGCCAATGCGCCGCTGGACGACAAGGGCACCACGTTCGCGGGCCTGATCAACCAGGTCTATCCGGACCTGAAGATCCAGCACTTCCACCACGCGGGGAACTCCTCCGGCGTCGTGGACGGCTCGGCCGCCGTGCTGCTGGCCTCGCCGGAATATGCGGCCAAGCACGGCCTGAAGGCCCGCGCCCGCGTGGTCGCCATGGCTAACGTCGGCGACAGCCCGACCCTGATGCTGAACGCCCCGGTCCCGGCCGCCTACAAGGTGCTGAAGAAGGCGGGCCTCACCCCCGACGACATCGACCTGTGGGAGATCAACGAGGCCTTCGCCGTCGTCGCCGAGAAGTTCATCCGCGATCTCAAGCTCGACCGCGAGAAGGTCAATGTGAACGGCGGCGCCATGGCCCTGGGCCATCCGATCGGCGCCACCGGCTCGATCCTGATCGGCACCATCATCGACGAGCTGGAGCGCCGCGACCTCAAGCGCGGCCTCGTCACCATGTGCGCGGCGGGCGGCATGGCCCCGGCGATCATCGTCGAGCGGGTCTGATGAGCCTTCCGGGCGGGGAGACGATATCCGCCTCGCCTGCACTGTCGCGCCAGCGCCGGTTCGTGACGCCCGGGCCGGACGAGACGGTGGAGGCGCTCGCCCTGCGGGCCCTCCCCGGCCAGCCGGTGGAGGCGGCCGTGGACGCCATCCGGAGCTGGAACCTGCACATCTTCGCCATGCGCAAGCCGGCGGGACTGCTGTTGGGTTCGGACGTGGTGTTCGTGGAGCCGCCGCTCGGATGAGTCCGCGGGCCGGCGAGGGCGAGGCCGTCATCGTCGGCGCCGAGGTCGTGGCCGGCCATGACGGCTCGGCCGAACTGGTGGTGCGCCTGCGCCACGCGAACGGCGCGGAAGCGCCGCTGGTGCTGGATGAAGAGGCCGGCCTCAGGCTGATGCGGAACTGCGGGGCGTCGCACGTCGACGACCTCGCAGGCCAGTCCTGGCGGCGGATCCTGGAGGGAAGCTGATGTTCGACGTCATCGTGCGGGGCGGCCTGGTGGTCGACGGCTCGGGCCAGCCCGGGTTCCAGGGCGACGTGGCGGTCAAGGACGGCCGCATCGCCGCCGTGGGCCGGGTCGAGGGCGAGGCCCGCCAGGTGGTGGACGCCGCCGGCCGCGTCGTCGCGCCGGGCTTCATCGACCCCCACACTCACTTCGACGTCCAGCTCCTGTGGGACGGCGCGGCCCGGCCGGCGCTGGAGCACGGGGTCACCTGCGTGGTGCCCGGCAACTGCTCCCTGTCGCTGGCGCCGCTCAAGGCCGCCGACCGCCCGCGGGTGGTGGGGATGTTCCAGCAGATCGAGGAAATGCCGCCCGAGGCCTTCACCACCGCCTTCGACTGGACCTGGGAAGACTTCGCCGGCTACCGCGCCGCCATCGAGAAGGCGCTGTCGATCAACGTCGCCCCGCTGGTCGGCCACAGCGTCATCCGGCTCTGGGTCATGGGCCCTGCGGCCCAGGAACGCGCTGCCACGCCGGACGAGATCGCGGCCATGCAGGACCTGCTGCGTCAGTGCCTCGACGCCGGCGCCGTGGGCCTCTCCACCAGCTTCGTGGACATCGACGAGAACGGCCGCCCGGTGCCCAGCCGCTTCGCCCAGTTCGAGGAGTTGGACGCCCTCGCCGCCGTGCTCGGCGAGTACGGCCGGATGCTGCAGTGCGTGCCCGAGTTCTACGCCACCGACATCACCATCGCGCGCATCGACCAGTTCGCCGAGCTCAGCCTGAAGCACAACATCCCCACCACCTTCTCGCCGCTCTTCGACACCTCGGCGGTGCCGGACAACGCCCCCCGCGCCATCGCCCGGGTCGAGGAGCAGTTCGCCCGCGGCGCGCGCGTCTGGCCGCAGATGCAGACCCGGCCCATCGACATCAGCTTCAGCCTGCTGCGGCCCAGCCTGTTCTTCGCGCGGCTGCCGCGCTGGGTGCGGGTCCTGCGCCTGCCGCTGGAGGCGCGGCTGGCCGCCCTGCGCGACCCCGACACCGTCGCCAAGCTCGTGGCCGACACCGGCCCGGATGGCGGCGAGGCGATGATGGGCCGCCTGATCCTGCGCGGCGGCGACGCCGCCCCGGCTGAACTGGCCGGCAAGACCCTGTCCGAGATCGCCAAGGCGCGCGGGCAGGTCCCGGCCCAGGCCCTGATCGACCTCAGCCTGGAGCATGGGCTGGACGTCGCCTTCCTGTCGGCCAGCCAGGGACACCAGTCCACCGACCGCATCGGCCCGATGCTCGCCCACCCCCTGGTCCATATCGGCGCCAGCGACGGCGGGGCGCACATCGCCTCGTTCTCCACCTACGGCGACACCGGCTACCTGTTCAGCGAGTTCGTCCGGAAGGGGCGCCACCTCAGCCTGGAGCAGGCCGTGGCCAAGATCACCGGCGAGACGGCGGACATCTGGGGCCTGAAGGACCGCGGCCGCCTCCAGCCCGGCCTCGCCGCCGACATCGTGGTCTTCGACGCCGAGACCATCGACCGCGAGGCCGAGCTGCCGACCTTCGACATGCCGGGCGATGGCATGCGCTATGTCCGCGCCGCGCGCGGAATCGACACCGTGCTGGTGAACGGCGAGGTCGCCTACGCGAACGGCGCCTACACCGAAGCGAGGGCCGGCGTGGTCTGCGTCTGAGGGCTCCGGCGCGAATCTGAGGGGCCGCCTGCGACTAACCGCCCCGTCGGGCGTTAGCGAAGCCAGCGCATCTCGCCTCAGCTTCCAGGACGCTCACCCATGCCCAATTCCAAGGGCGCGCCGACGCGCGCCGCAAACTCGACCGTGGGAAATGGCGGGGAGACCCACCAGACCGCCTCGACGCCGGACACGCGCCTGACGACGAACCACGGCACGCCGCTCAGCGACAACCAGAACTCCCTGAAGGCCGGCGGCCGCGGGCCGACGCTTCTGGAGGACTTCATCCTCCGCGAGAAGATCCAGCACTTCGACCACGAGCGGATCCCTGAGCGGATCGTCCACGCCCGCGGATCGGCGGCCCACGGCGTCTTCGAGCTGACCAAGTCGCTGTCGAAGTACACCCGCGCCAAGGTGCTGACCGAGGTCGGCGAACAGACCGAGGTTTTCGTGCGCTTCTCCACGGTGGCGGGCGGCGCCGGTTCGGTGGATACGCCCCGCGACGTCCGCGGCTTCGCCACCAAGTTCTACACCAAGGAAGGCAACTGGGATCTCGTCGGCAACAACATCCCGGTCTTCTTCATCCAGGACGCGATCAAGTTCCCCGACCTCGTCCACGCGGTGAAGATGGAGGCGGACCGCGCCTATCCGCAGGCCGCCAGCGCCCACGACACGTTCTGGGATTTCGTCGGCCTCATGCCCGAGACCACCCACATGATCATGTGGGCCATGTCGGACCGAACCATCCCGCGCTCCCTGCGGATGATGGAAGGGTTCGGGGTCAACACCTTCCGCCTGCTGAACGACAAGGACGAGGCCACCTTCGTCAAGTTCCACTGGCGGCCGAAGCTGGGCACGCAGTCCACCTGCTGGGACGAGGCGGTCAAGATCGCCGGCGCCGATCCGGACTATCACCGCCGCGACCTGTTCGAGGCCATCGAGAGCGGGAACTTCCCGGAATGGGAGTTCGGCGTTCAGCTGCTGAGCCAGGCCGAGGCGGACGCCCTGCCCTTCGATATCCTGGACGCCACCAAGGTGATCCCCGAGGAGCTGGTCCCGATCCAGATCGTCGGCCGGATGGTCCTGAACCGGAACCCGGACAACTTCTTCGCCGAGACCGAACAGGCCGCCTTCCTGCCCACCAACATGCCCCCCGGCATCGACGTCTCGGAGGACCCGCTGCTGCAGGGTCGGCTGTTCTCGTACCAAGACACCCAGCTCTCCCGCCTGGGCACGGTGAATTTCCACCAGATCCCGATCAACCAGCCCAAGGGCTGCCCCTTCCAGAACCTGCAGCGCGACGGCCACATGCAGATGCTGGTCCCCAAGGGCCGCGCCAACTACGAGCCCAACAGCCTGGCCGAGGTCGGCGAGGTGGGCGGGCCGCGTGAGGATCCCAAGGGCGGCTTCCGCAGCGCGCCGGTGGCCTTCGACGGGCCCAAGGTCCGGCTCCGCGCCGAGACCTTCGCCGACCACTACAGCCACGCCCGGATGTTCTTCCACTCCCTGACCGCGGTCGAGCAGGCCCACCTGGCCAGCGCCCTGGTGTTCGAGCTGTCGAAGTGCAGTTTCGAACACGTGCGCAACCGCGTCATGGGCAACCTCCAGAACGTGGACGCCGACCTCGCCGCCCGGGTGGCCAACGGCCTCAACATGCCGCTGCCGCCGGCCAATCCGGCCGCCGCGCCGCCGCAGGACATGGCGCCGTCTCCGCCCCTGCGCCTGGTCGGCAAGTACCCGGACACGCTGATGGGCCGCGCCGTCGCCATCCTGGTGACGGACGGCGCCGACGGCGCGATCGTCGAGGCCGTGCGGTCCGCCGTCGTGGCCGAAGGCGCGAGCGTGAAGATCGTGGCGCCCAAGGTCGGCGGCGTGACGCTGAAGGGCGGCAAGGCGCTGCCCGCCGACGGGCAGCTCGCCGGCATGCCCTCGGTCCTGTTCGACGCCGTGGCCCTGGTGGTCTCGGCCGAGGGCTGCGCCCAGCTCCTCGGCGAGAGCGCGGCCACGGACTTCGTCGCGGACGCCTTCGTACACTTGAAGGCCATCGGCCACACCCCGGAAGCTCAGCCGCTGCTGGACAAGGCCGCCGTCCAGCCCGACGCCGGCGTGGTCGACCTGACCGGCGACGCCAAGTCCTTCGTCGCCCCGGCGTCCACCCGGCAATGGGACCGGGAGCCCAAGGTCAGAATGCTGGCCTGACCGACCTAAATACTTACCAAGAAGTTAACGCGGCGCCTTTTGACTCAAGCCAGATCAAGAGGCGCCGTCGTTTTGCCCCATTTAGACTGCAACCATGGGAACTGACGACCGCAATCAGTTGTTGAACAACTACGCGGCGCAAAAGGCGACGTCTCGTATGAAAACAGGCTTGGCCCTAGTATTGGAATAACCCCGCATGTTCGCCGCCGCGACATCCGACCCCGGTCTGGCCCGAGAGCTCTCCGCCGCCCGCGCGCAGCTCGCCAGCCAGGAGCGCCAGATCCAGGAACTGAACCACCGCATCGCCAACAGCCTCCAGCTGGCGGCCGACATGCTGGTGTTCGAACAGCTCCGCTCACGCGATGCGGTGGCCTCCGCGGCGCTGGAGGCCAGCCGGGCGCGCCTGGTGGCCGTGGGCGAACTGCACCGCTATCTCTACGAGCACGCCGGCCGCGCCTCGGTCGAGCTCAGCCCCTTCCTGTCGGGCCTCTGCCAGGCGATCGCGGCCACCACCGGTCTCAGCTGCACGATCCAGGCCGACCCGACGAGCGTGCCGGGCGACATGGCCCAGCAGCTGGCCATCGCGATCAACGAATTCGCCATCAACGCCGCCAAGCACGCCTATGACGGCAAGCCGGGCGGCCGCCTAGTGGTGACCAGCCGCCGCGACGGGCGCGAACTAGTCGTCACCGTGGCCGATCAGGGCAAGGGCCTGTCCGGCGGCATGGGCCGGCAGGGCGGCCTTGGCATGTCCATCGTCGCAGCCATCGTGCGCGACCTGAAGGGCACGCTGACGGTCCAGGGCGACAGCGGAACCGCCTTTACGATCCGCGCGCCGATCCCGGGCGCCGCCCCCGTGGTCGACCGCTCGTTCCAGGCCTGGATGGAATAGACGCCGCTCAGGCGGCGCGGCCCATCCGGGCGCGGGCGTCGCGAACGATATCGCTAGGCGCCCGTTCGGCCGCCTTGGCCATCAGGCCCAGCACGCGCCGCGCCACCGCCAGCCGCCAGGGCCGGGCCTTCAGGCCGAGCTTGGCGCGGATGTCCGCCGGCACGAGGTCGATGGCCGCCTCCACCACCAGCGGCTGCAGCGCCCGCCCGGGCAGGCCCAGCGGCGAGGTGGTCGAGACGATAGCCAGAAACTCGTCGATGATCGGATGGGGGACCAGCTTCGGCCGCATCCGGTCGAACCACCCCTCGACGCTCGCCACGCTGTCCGGCGGTTCGGGGGCTCCGAACAGACGGCCGAGCCGCCCGCCCTCGGCGAAATAGCGGTCCTTGTCGGCCGCGCCGAGACGCGCCACGTGCCGGTCGTAGGCGGTCAGGAAACCCCAGCTCGCCGTCACATGCACCCAGGTCATGAGCTCGGGCTCCAGAGCCTCGTAGGCCTGCCCCTCGGGCGTCACGCCGCCCACGCGGGCGTGCATGCGGGTGACCATGGCAACGCGCGCCTCGGCCGCGCGGGTCGGACCATAGGTCGTGATAAGCGTCGCCTCGCCTGTCCGCTGCATGCGCGCCAGCGGATCTGTGCGGAAGGTGGAATGCTCCCAGACCCCTGTCCGCACCCGCGGCTCGGCCAGTTCCAGGATCACCGCCGCCACGCCACCGATCGCCAGAGCGACGGGATTTGCGTGGACCCGCCAGGCCATGGAGTCGGGACCGAACAGGCCCGGGTCGCCCGGTGGCGCTCTATAGTCGACCTTGCCGCCGCCAATGACGTTCAGTCGCGGCTGTGGAGCAAAGTCTTCGAGCGCGCTCAGGAATCCAGCTCCGCCTTCAGGTGCGGGTACTTGGCCTCGATGAGCGCTGCGGCCTTCTTCAGTTCGTCGATCGCCTCGTCCACATGCTGGCGCTGCTGTTCTAGCTGCTCGACACGGCGGTGGTGGATGCGGAGCGCCTCGGCGTCCTGCGCCGCGGTCCCCTCCTCGTCGTAGGTGTCGAGGATGTCCCGGATCTCCGCGATGGACAGCCCGACGCGCCGGCCGCGCATGATCAGCTGGAGCCGCGCGCGGTCCTTGTAGGAATAGACCCGGCTGGTGTCCCGCCGGCCCGGCGAGAGCAGGCCCTGTTCCTCGTAGAACCGCAGCGCACGGGGCGTCGCGCCGAACTCGCGGCAGAGCTGGGTGATCGAATAGGTGCGGTAGGGCGGACGGCGCAGGTTCAGGAACGTCGACATCGGTCTTTCCTCCCTCACAGCCCGAGAACGAGCCGGGCGATGATATCCCTCTGGATCTCGTTGGAGCCACCGTAGATCGAGGCGGCCCGGTTGTTCAGATAGCGCGGCATGGCCACCAGACCCTCCTCGGGCCCGACGGCCTCGATGTTCGAGCCGGCCTCGCGCGCCGCCGGCTCGTCCACGCCCGCATAGGCGCCCAGCCCCGCGACCGAGATCTCGTCGATCCGCTGCATGGCCTCGGTGCCATTGATCTTCAGCATCGAAGACGCCGGCCCGGGGTTCTTGCCGCCGGCCAGCGCCGCCAGGACCATGCGCTCGGACATGTCGATGGCGGTCACCGCAATCTGCGCCTCCGCCAGCCGCCGGCGATGGGCCGCATCGTCTCCGCTGGCTGCCTCCGCGATCCGCTGGGCCCGCTCCAGCCCCACCATCAGGCCCGGCGCCGACCCGCCCCCGCGTTCGAACTCCAGGAGGTACTTGGCCACCGTCCAGCCCTGGTTCTCCGCGCCGATCCGGTTCGCCTTGGGCACGCGCACCCCGTCGAAGAACACCTGATTCACCTCATGCTCACCCGCGAGGGTGATGATCGGCTTCACCGAGATGCCGGGCGTGTCCATCTCCAGCAGCAGGAAGGTGATGCCCTGCTGCGGCTTGCCCTCGGTGGACGTGCGCACGAGGCAGAACATCCGGTTGGCGAACTGGGCGTGGGTGGTCCAGATCTTCGAACCGTCCAGGACATAGTGGTCCCCGTCGCTGACGGCGCGGAGCTGCAGCGACGCCAGGTCCGAGCCTGAGCCAGGCTCGGAGTAGCCTTGGCACCAGTAATCCTCGCCGGACAGGATGCGCGGCAGGTAGTACGCCTTCTGCTCGGGCGTCCCGTAGCCCATGATCACGGGCCCCACCATCTTCAGGCCCATGGGCGACAGCGTCGGCGCGCCGGCCCTCGCGCACTCGGCCGCAAAGATCGCCCTTTGAACCTCGCTCCAGCCCGGACCGCCGTACTCCCGCGGCCAGGCCGGTGCGGCCCAGCCCCGGGCATGGAGGATCTTCTGCCAAGGCAGGCTGTAGCGGGGTTCGCAGAAGACGCTGGTCAGGCGCTCGCCGGCGCGCCGCAGCTCCGGGGTGAGGTTGGCCTCGATGAAGGCGCGCACCTCGTCGCGGAAGGCCAGATCGGCGGCGGTGAGCTCCAGATCCACGGTTGGGCGCTCCCTAGAACTTCGACCGCAGGGCCACGCCCCAGGTCCGCGGCGCGCCGAGGAAGGCCGCGTAGGTCCCAGACTGCAGCGGCTGATCCACCACCACCTGGTAGTAGTCCTCGTTGGTCAGGTTCTGGGCGAACAGCTCGACGGTCCAGCGCTCGTCCTCGGAGCCAACGCCGATCCGGCCATTCCAGAGCGTGAGCTCCTTCTGGTTCTTCAGCGGGTCGAGGTTGGAGCCGGTGTTGTAAGCCGAGGTGTAGCGGCCCGAGAGGCTGGCCCGCAGCCGGAGGCCCGCCCCGATCTCGTTCTCGTAGGCCGCGGACCAGGACGCCGACCACAGGGGCGCGTAGGACAGCCGCGAGCTGGGCAGGCGCGGGCCGACGCCCGCCGTCGGCGCGAAGTTGCCGAATTGGGTCACCGCATATGTCACCCCGCCCGTCGCCGTCAGGCCTCGCACCGGCGTGCGCCACACGAGGTCCAGATCGACGCCCTTGGACGTGACCTTGGGGATCGAGGCGACCACGAAGCTGATGCCGGTGAAGGTGTTGAGCTGGAAGTCCTTGAACGTCTGGTCGAAGGCGGCGGCGTTCAGGATCAGGCGGTTCTCGAGCAGCTGGCTCTTGAAGCCGAGCTCGTAGCTCTCGACCGTCTCGGCGTCGAAGCTGGTGTCGGGGTTGATGACCCCGGCGCCGAAGCGGGCCCGGTCGAGGTTGAAGCCGCCGCTCTTGTGGCTGTTGGCGTAGGATGCATACGCCATGAACGTGGGCGAGAAGCGGTAGCTGGCCTTCGCCGTCCCACCGAGACGATCCTCGGTGCGCTTCTGGCGCGTATCGACGTTGTTAAATGCCGGATCGGCGCCAGGCGCGCACAACGCCGAACGGGCCGCGGCCGGGATCGGGCGGGCGATCGCGGCGGCGCAGGCCAAGCCCGGCGCCGTGTTGCGATACTGGGCGAAGACCTCCTTGGTGTCGTCGCTGTAACGCAGCCCGAAGGTCAGCTCGAGGGCCTCGGTCACGCGCCAGGTGTTGTTCGTGAACAGCGCCCAGCCCTTGCTGGAGTGGTCGAAGCGGTCGTACGCGCCCTGCCCCGGGATGAAGTTCTGGCCCGCCGGGATGCCGGTCAGGGCCGAGACGGCGGTCGGATTGGTTCCGCCCGAGAGCAACAGGCTGAAATAGGTTTCGTAGGACGTGCCGAACGGGGTGAAGGCGCTGTTGTCGAGCTGTTCGTCGGAGTAGTAGCCGCCGACCATCCAGTCGACCGGCCCGGTTTGGCCGGCCAGGCGCACTTCCTGCGAGAAGGTCTCGAACTTGTTGAAGGTGCGGCCGTCGCTGGGCCGGTACCAGATGTCGGCCGACGAGAAGTCGATGTCCGCGCCCTGGACGTTGGACCAGTCCCGCCAGGCGGTGATCGAGGTCAGCGTCAGGTCGGGATTGATCTCCCAGTCCGCCTGGAGGGAGACGCCCTTGTCCTTAAGCTCCTGGTTGGACTCGCGGTTTGCATAGACGAGGCGGCGGAAGGGATCGGCGGGGCGCAGCGTACCCTCGTCGGCGGCCACGGCGTCGATCAAGGCGCCCGTGGGACCGACCAGCGTCGTGGCCGTCAGGCAGCAGTGCTCATCGCGCTTGGTGTAGTCCGCCATGGCGCGGATGGTCAGGGTGTCGGTGGGCAGCCACAGCAGCTGGCCGCGGATGGTCGCGACATCCTGGTCGTCGTTCCGGCTCTGGGTGCTGGGCCCCGCGCCGTTGCGCACATCGTTGAAGCCGTCGCGCTTGCGGATGGCCGCGAACAGGCGGCCGGCCACGGTCTCGCCGATCGGGCCGGTGATGCTGGCGGACGCCCCGCGGGCGTCGTGGTTGCCGTAGGTGACCTCCGCGTTGGCCCCGAAGTCGAACTCAGGCGCCTTCGTGATGACGTTGATGACGCCGGCTGAGGTGTTCTTGCCGAACACGGTGCCCTGCGGACCCTTCAGCACCTCGATGCGCTCGAGCTCGCCCAGGTCGCCGAAGGCCACCCCGCTGCGCGCCCGATAGACGCCGTCGACAACGGTGCCGACGGAGGATTCGAGGCCCGGGTTGTCGCCGATGGTGCCGACACCGCGGATACGGATGGAGGTCTGCGCGCTGCCGGTGGACGAGGTGACGCTCAGGCCCGGCGTCAGCACCTGAAGATCCTTCACATCGCGCACGCCGGCGTCCTGAAGCTGCTGCCCGGACACGACGTTGACGACGATCGGCACGTCCTGGAGGTTCTGTTCCCGCTTCTGGGCCGTGACGATCACGGCGTCGACTTCGGGCGCTTCGGTCTCCTGGGCCTGAACCTGGCCCGCGACACAGACCGCGGCCAACACGGCGGCCGACGGCGCCCATTTACGCAACTTCATCATTCCTCCCCTTCGCCCTATGGGCGTTCGTTATTCCCGCTTCTTACACGTGAGCGAGGCTCAAAGCTTGCGGGTTGCGGCGCAACCAAACAAGCTATCGGAAGTGATAGGGGACGGCCGTTTGCTTACCGACGCCGAAGCGCTCGCCCGGGAGATCGACGAGACGGGCGCCCGCATCGGCCTGCCGTTCGTCGCGGCGGCCACCGACATCTCATCGACGACCCCACCGGTCGGCGCCGACGGTCGGCCGCTGGCAGAAACCCTGTTCCGCTGGGTCGACCCCAAGCTGCGCTATTGGGAAGATCACGGCTTCGCCCTGCGCGCCGCCTTCATCCACGCCTCGCGCGCCTGTTCGGAGCCGTTCTATTTCCAGCACGGCCGGTTCGCCTCCTGGCGGCCGAACCGGGCCCTGGACGCCATCACCGCCGAGGGGCCTGTCGACACCTATGGCGTGGGCGCGGCGATCGTCGCGCCAGCCTACCTGCCCGGCGGCGTCATCGGCGCCGTAGTCTGGGCGACGGCCGACCCCGCGTTCGACGTCGCGGCGACCTTTGCAGAGCACGCGGCGGCCCTGCACGCCCTCGCCCTCCGGTTCGTCGCCACCTACGAAGAGGCCGTCGCGGGCTCGAACCAGCCGCCCGCCCGCCTGACCCGGCGCGAGATCCAGTGCCTGAAATGGGCGGCCGCGGGCAAAACTGACGCAGAGATCGGTCACCTTGTGGCCATATCCCTGCCCACGGTCCGGTTTCATGTCACCAACGCGGCGCGAAAGCTGGGTGTTTCCGGGCGGTCACAGGCCATCCAGCGTGCCGCAACCTTGGGCTACATCGGGTCCGGAGGCTCCGGTGCGGCGTCAGGTCCCGTGCGGTCACAGGCGCCAACCGGGTAAGGTTACCCCGTGGGAGATTCGTGAGAGGACGGGCGTATGCGTCCCGGAGCTTGGCGCGCGGGCCTGACGGCTGCTGCGCTGCTCAGTATTGCTTGTCCTGACGCGTCGGCTTTTGCCGCCGGCGCGGCGCCGATCCCCCGTGCCCTGACGGCGGAGGAAACCGCCGCGTGGCAGGCGCTGGTGATCCAGGCCGAGGCGGCGAGAACCGCTGGCCGATGGTCCGACCTCGAGAAGGTCACCCGTCGGCGCGCGGCGATCGAAGAGCGAGCGTACGGCCCGGACGCGGTGGTGACGGCCATCTCGTGGTCGTGGATCGGCCAGGCCCTGGTGCGGCAGGGACGCGACGCGCAAGCCGAGCCGTTCTACCGGCGCGCCCTCGAGGTCGACCGTAAAGTCTTGGGTCCACGCGACCCTCAGACCCTGCTGGCCATCTCCAACCTCGCCGGCGTCTTGGAGCGCCGCGGCCGCTTCGGGGAGGCCGAACCCCTACGGCGCGAACTTCTGGCCACGAGCCGAACCCTGTTCGGCGATGGGAGCGCGGAGCTTGCGGCCGCCGCCGTCGCCCTGGCCGATGTTTTGCGCGCCCAGGCCCGGCCGCGCGAGGCCGAACCGCTGTATCGCCTGGCGGTCGAGGTCGACACCCGCCTGCTGGGCGAGAAGGATCCCGGACTGGCGGCAGACCTGGGGTCGTTGGCGGCCACGCTCGACGAGCTCGGCCGGCACGTCGAGGCCGAGCCCCTTCACCGGCGCTCCCTGGCGATCCGCCGCGAGGTGTTCGGCGAGCGCGACGCGGCCACTGCCCAAGCCTATGCGCGAATGGGAGCGAACCTGGACGCCCAGGGCCGGCACGAGGAGGCGGAGCCGCTGCTGCGGCTGGCGCTCGCCACCGATCGCGACGTCCGAGGACCGCACCACGCGGCCACCGCCGCCGACGCCGCCGCCCTCGGCGCCAACCTCAACGCCCAGCACCGGCCGCGGGACGCCGAACCGCTGCTCCGCGAGGCCCTGGCCCTACGCCGCTCGCTCCTGGGCGAGAAGCACGCCGATACCGGTGTGAGCTATGGCGCCCTTGGCGACAACCTAGCGGCCCGGGGCAAGCGGCGCGAAGCCGAGCGGCTGCATCGCCGCGCCCTGGCGATCCTGCGCGCCGCCAGGGGCGAAACCGATCCCGCGACCGCCAAGGCCTATGCCGCGCTGGCCGGCGACCTGAACGCCCGCGGCCGCTATGCCGAAGCCGAGCCCATGCTGCGCCGCGCCCTGGACGTGCGTAAGGCCACACTTGGCGAGCGTCACCCGACCACCGCGGCGACCTATGACGCCCTGGCAGAGAACCAGCACCACCTTGCGTCCAATACGCGGGCCGAGGCGCTGTCATCCAAGGCCGTGGCCATCGTCCGGGCCCGCCGTTCGGCGGACCTGACCGCCATCGGATCCGATCCGGATGTCGCACTGCGTCGCGCCCGGGCAGACGCCGAGACCGGCGAAGCCGCCGAGCCGGTGTTCCGCCGCTATCTGCGCCTGGCTTGGCTGGCCGCGGCCGAGCAGCCGGCCGAGTTGCCGCGCCTGCGGGACCGGGCGTTCACCGCCGCCCAGGACCTGGAAGTCTCACCCGCCGCGCGCGCCCTGGCCCAGACCGCGGCCCGCGCCGCCTTCACCCGCAAGGCGGCGGCGGGCGACGCGCGGGTCCGCCAGGATCTCGCCGGTCAGGTTCGCCAGATCGAGGGGCAACTGGCTCAGGCCCTCCCCCAGGACGATCCCGCCAAGGCCGCGCGGGTCGGGGCGGCGCTCGACGCGGTCGGCCGCGAACTCGCCAGTCTCGATGCGCGGCTGCAGAAGGACAATCCGCGTTACGCGGAGACCATCGCGCCGCCCGCGCTGTCCATCGCCCAGGCGCAGGCGCGACTCCGCGCCGGCGAGGGCATGCTCTTCATCGTCCCGACCGGCCAAGACATCCACGTCTTCGCCCTCTCGCGGACGAAGGTGGCGTGGCACCGCATCGAGGGCGGCCAGGCCGAGTTGGAGAAGCGCATCCGGGCGCTGCGATGCCAGGTGGACGACGGCGCCTGCGGCGGCAAGACTAGACTGGTGGGCGAAAGCCCGATCGCGCCCTTCGACCTGCAGACCGCCTACAGCCTCTACCGCGACCTGATCGCCCCCGTCGAAGGCGCGCTGGGCGGCGTCGACCGACTGTTCGTGACCACGTCGGGCGCGTTCGGCGGCCTGCCTTTGGGTCTGCTGCCCACGGAGAACGTGCGAACGCTGGCGCAGGCGACCTGGCTCGGCGACCGCTACGCCCTCACCACTCTCCCGTCCGTGGCGAGCCTGCGCACCGCAGCGCCCGCCCGGCGGCCCGCCGGCCAACGCTGGGCCTTCGTCGGCTACGGCGACCCCGCGATCGACGCCGCCGCGCTCGACGCGCGCCGCCCCCAGGGTTCCAAGGCACTCGGCGCGGTCTTCGCGCCGCTGCCGGGCACCGCGGACGAACTCCGTGCAATGGCCAAGACCCTGGGCGCGCCGGCGAGCAGCGTCCGCCTCGGCGGCAAGGCGACTGAGGCCTCGATCAGGACGTCCTCGGACATTTCCCGCGCCGGCGTCGTGGCGATCGCGACGCACGGCCTGCTCGGTCACGAGATCAAGGGCCTGGACGAGCCCGGACTAGTGCTGACCGCCCCGGGCAAGCCGAGCGCGCAGGACGACGGGGTGCTGACGGCGACCGAGGCGGCCGCCCTCGACCTCTCGGCCGACTGGGTGATCCTATCGGCCTGCAACACCGCGGGCGGCGACGGGGCCCCAGGCGCGGACAACCTGTCGGGCCTCGCCCGGGCGTTCCTCTACGCCGGCGCACGCGCGCTGCTGGTCAGTCACTGGCGGGTCTTCGACGACGCCACCGCTGCCCTGACCGTCCAGACCCTGGCGATCCAGAAGGCCAACCCGCGGCTCTCGAAGGCCCAGGCCCTCCAACAGGCTATGCGCACCGTCCGCACAGGCCGCCGATCCGACGGATCGCCACTCCCCGGCTGGCGCGCCGAGTGGGCCCACCCCGCCTACTGGGCGCCTTTCGTCGTCATCGCCGCGGACGGCTAGCTCGCCGTGCGCCGGAAGAGCTCGGGGTAGGCCTGTTTCAGGCGCATGCCCACGCGCCGTGAACCCTCCAAGGTGAAGTGCCCGGCGTCGAAATAGAGATAGCGACCGTCGGGCCCGAGGATCTCGCACCGCCGCCGCTCGCCGCACTGGAGGTCCAGCATCGAGACGTAGCGGACGTCCCGCCAGCCCGAGCGTGCAAAGAAGGCCTTGAGCGCCCTGTCTCGATCGATCTTCGCGACCTCCTGATAGTCCAGCGCGAAGGCGTTCACGCCCGCCACCGTCGCGTGGCGCTGGTCCTGCGCCTTCTTCGAGATCGAAAGGGCGTCGTCGGTGAAGGTCATCTTCGGCCCGACGACGTAGATGGGCGCGTCCGAGACCGCGCGTAGGGACCCGATCATCTCCGCCAGCCCCCTGGCGTCATAGCCACCCCAATTGTCGTGGAGCAGGACGACGTCGGCCGCCCTCAGCTGGGAGCTGTCCAGCACCGCCCGGCGGCGTTCCTCGCAGAGCTTCGCGTCGGCCGGCGCGACGGGATCGTGGCCGAAGTTGAAGCACTGGTGGAAGGTTTCCAGAATCTCCAGCCGCCCGGCGAAGCCGTTTTCGATCAGGGCGTAACCCAGATCGAATCCGTGGGAGTTGCCCACGATGAGCACGCGGCCCCCGTCCGGCGTGGGCTGGGCGAACGGGCGGGCCGGGAACCCCTGCCAGTAGCGATTGCGCTCGGCCGTGAGTTCGTCCTGCGTCAGGAGGGCGTAGGGGAACCGCTCCGGCAGGCCGCTCTTCAGGTGGATATAGGCCGGCGCCGCCAGCGCGACGGCGAGGCCGAGCGCGGCGAGGGGCAGCCCTTGCGCGGGCCGGCGCTCGAGCAGGCCGCGGAAACCGGTCTCCAGCAGCCGCCAGGAAAGGTAGCCGCAGAGCAGCGATCCGGCGACGATCGCCGCGCTGACCGCCGGCGTGATCGCGATGTCCTGGTACCTGAGGACGCTCACGATCGGCCAATGCCAGAGGTAGACCGAATACGAGATCAGCCCGACAAACACGACCGGCCGCAGGCAGAGGCCGCGGCTGACCACGCTCGGGCCGAACTGCGGGGCCGAGATCAGCGCAGCCGCGCCCAGACAGGGGACCAGGGCCGCCATTCCGGGAAACCGCGTACCCGCGCTGAACACTGCCGCCGCAGCCGCGATCAGCAACAGGCCCCCGCCGGACAAGGCGTTGGCGATCCAGGGGTTCGGCGCGCGGTCCTGCCGCCACAGCAGCCACGCGAGCGCGCCGGCCAGGAATTCACCCGCCCGCGGCGCCAGGAAGAAGTAGGCGTCCGCCGGGTGTCGGCCCGCCTCGTAGTGGCCGTAGGCGAAGGAGGCGGCGGCCAGAAGGCCGACGGCCATGGTCATGATCGCCCGCGACCTCAGCTTCAGCAGGAGCAGCAGAGCCGCGGGCCAGACCAGATAGAACTGCTCCTCGACCGATAGGGACCACAGATGCAGCAGCGGCAGGGCTTCAGCTTCCGGCGCGAAATAGCCGCCGGAGGTCCGGGCGAAGAAGATGTTCGAAACCAGGGCGATCGCACTCAGCGCGCCCTGAGCGAGCACGCTGTAGTCGGCGGGTGTGAGCAAGGCATAGCCTACCGCCGTCACCACAAGCAGCAGGACATAGAGGGCTGGCAGCAGGCGCCTCGCCCGCCGCAGGTAGAAGTCGCCGAACCGGAAGTCGCCCCGCTCCCGCTGGCCGGCGATGATCCCGGTGATCAGAAAGCCGGAGATCACGAAGAACACGTCGACGCCGACGAAGCCGCCCGGCAGCCAGGCGACGCCGGCATGGTTGAAGACCACCAGCATCACGGCCAGCGCGCGCAGCCCGTCGATGTCGGCGCGATAGCCCAGGTCGCGCGACAAGGGGGCGCTCCCCACCGTCTGCGCCGGCATCACTGCGTCAGACGTCATCTTGCGCCGCCCGCCCCTGCTCCTCGCGGCTTGCATACTTCCCCGGATCGCGTCGCGACTAGGCTCAACAGACCGAGGAGACGCGTGTTGCGACGAACGGAGGCACTATCGCGACGGCCCGCGCGGCTGGGGGCGTCGGAGCCGCTCAGGTCTCGTCGACCAGCCGGGCGAAGGCGGGCGACATCCATTCGGTGAGTCCCGCCTGCCCGCGCGAGACGATCCGGGCGGCGATGTCATGCTCGCAGGCGAACGCCTCGCCCGCGGGACCAAGAACCGTCAGGGCGGTGCAGAGCGCGTCGGCTTGCATGCAGGAGGCGTGCAGCACGCTCACTGACGCGACCGGCCCGGCGACGGGCGCCCGCGTGATGGGATCCAGCGTGTGGCTGTAGCAGCCACTACCGTCCGACCAAGTCCGGCGCCAGTCGCCCGAGGTGGCGACCGACAGGCCGTGGAGGGCGATGAGGATGCGCGGCTGCGGAAGCTCGCCGCCCGGCGGCGACTCGATCTCCACCCACCAGGGCTCGCCGTCGCCCTTCACGCCGCCGCCGCGAAGCTCGCCGCCGATCTCCAGCAGATAGTCGCGTACGCCCAGCGCCTCCAACGCTTCGGCTGCGAGGTCGACGCCGAAGCCCTTGGCGATGCCGGAGAGATCCAGCCTCAGGCCGCCAGGCTGGAAGAGGCGCCCGTCCGGCCGATCCAGTCGCAGTTTCCGCCAGCCGGTCGCCGCCAGGTTTCGGCTGGCCCGGTCTGGGGCGGCCGCGACCGGCCCGGCAGGCCCGAAGCCCCAGAGGTCGGTGAGCGCACCCACCGTCAGATCGAACGCGCCGCCGGTCTCCTCCGCCAGGTCGTACGCGGCCGCGACCACGCTCATCAGGTGAGGCGGAACCTCGACCCACGCGCCCGCCGGCGCGGCGTTGAAGCGGCAAAGGTCGCTGCCGGGCTCCCACGTGCTCATCTGCGCCACCACGAGGTCGCAGGCGCCCTGGACGGCCGCCGACAGTACGGCATCGGTGAGTCCACGAGGGACCCAGGCCCGCAGGCTCCAGGTCACCCCCATCGTGGGTCCCTCAAGCGACGCGGGCCGCCCGTCCCGCGGCCGTGTCGACTCGGCGGTCAGCGACAGCGGAACGGCGACCCGGCGCATCGTCGTCAGTCCGGGAGGACCTCGAAGGTCGCGGCATAGCCGGCGTTGCTGGCGACGCCCGCGGCGTCCTTGCCGCGCACGGACGCTTCGACCCAGTAAAGGCCTGGTTCCGGCCACTGGACCTCGAACACCCCGTCGGCGCCCGTCTTCACCTTGAACTCCGGCGCCTTGCTCCGATAGCGCGTCGCGCCGAGGACCACCTCGACCTCGACGTCCGGCGCGGGCTTTCCGTCCATCAGCAGCTTGAAGCGCGCCTTCTCGCTGGCCACCAGGTCGTTGGGATGGGTGATCGGCTCAAGCTCCAGGCCCTTGCCGGTGATCTTCAGGGCGCCCGTGCTGGGCGCGCCCGAGGTGACGAAGGTTTCCACCCGACGCGAGTTCCTCGAGACCTGGACCTCGGTGGCGTCCTTGGGGATGGCCGTGGCGAGATCCGCCTCTTGCCCGCGCCAGCGCTTGGTCTCGCCGCCCAGCTTGTACGAAGCCATCATACCGCTCGACGCATTGGCGATCTTGTAGGTGCCGGGCGTCTTGAGCTGGAGGTCGAAGGTCGAGCGGTACTTCCCCGTCGAGCCGTTCTGGATCTGGACGGGCGCGCCGTCGGGCCCGATCGCCGTCAGCCCGTCCAGGCGCATGGCGACGTGGTCGGGATAGAAGAGGGTGTTCGAGACGGCGCCGTCCACCGTCACCCAGGGTTCGGAGCCCGAGAGCACCGTTGCGGACGGCGCCAGCCAGGAGCGATGGGCCTGCGCCGCCGGCGCGACGGCCAGGGCGATGACCGCGGCGATGGCGGTGCGGATAGCGATCGACATGATGCAGGCTCCGGAGGTTTCAGGGCTTGGTGCTGACGCTGATCGCGCCGAGTTCGGATGCGCCCTTGGCGGACGCCGGCCTCGCGCCGGCCTTGGGCGGCCAGGAGAACGGCACGCGGACCACCTCGCGACCGCCGACTTCGCGGGCAGCCTCGATGGCGAGATTGTACTGGCCGGGGGCCAGGCCCGACAGTTGGGCCGCGGTGAAGACCGCCTGGTGCTTGCCGGGCGCCTTGGTGGGGCCGCTGACGCCGTCGGCCGGCAGGGTCATGCTGCGGCCGGCCTTGCGCCACCACTGGCGCATGTCCTTCAGCCAGGTGGCCCCTTCGCCCTTCGCCAGCTTGGTGTCGTACCAGACCGCCAGGGTCTTCACGGCGGCGGTCTCGTCCGGCCGCTCGATCCACAGCGCGACGTAGGGGCGGTGGTACTCGGCCACCGACAGCCGGGGGATCTCGACCGAGACCGTCAGTTCGGCCGCGTCGGCCGCAGCCGGCACGGCCGCGACCCCGGTGACGGCGGCGAAAAGGGTCGGGGTCTTCATCGCGCGCATCGGGGTCTCCTCAATGGATCAGGAACAGGGCCAGCAGCAGGGGTATGACGAAGCCCATCCCCACCAGCGGCCAGGTGGACGGCCGCGCCTTGGAATGCAGCTGAAGCAGCAGCAGGCCGGTGACGCAGAACACCACGCAACCGGCGGCGAAGATGTCGATGAACCAGCTCCAGGCCGGCCCGGTGTTGCGACCCTTGTGCAGGTCGTTGAGGTAGGCGATCCAGCCCCGATCGGTCCGCTCGTAGGCCACGGCGCCGCTCTCGGTGTCGATGGTCACCCAGGCATCGGAGCCCGGCCCCGGCATCGCCACATAGGCCTCACCCGAGGACCATTCGACGGGCCCCGCCGGGGCCTTGATCTTCAGGTCCCGGGCCAGCCAGGCGCGGGTCGCGGCGGGCAGATCGCCCTTGGCCGCCTCCGCCGCCTGCAGGGCCGGGCGCAGGTCGGCCGGAAGCTCCCCTTCCCGTTCCACCGTCTGGGGCTTGGCCATGATCGCCCCGGCATGGTTCAGCGTGATGCCGGTGATTGCGAACAACAACATGCCGATCAGGCAGATGGCCGCGCTGATCCAGTGCCAGCGCAGGGTCTGACGCAGGAAAGCGGCGCGGGCGACCGCGCGCTTCTTCGCCTTGGCGCGTTCAGCCGCCGCACGTTCGGCGGCGGGATCAGCAACGAGTTCGGAAACCGGCGGCATGCTCACTGGCGAAACGGGATGCGCCCCGCATGCGGAGCCTTAGCTAAGAATGCTTCGCATTATCATGCCGTGTCGACAAGGCAAGCGGCAAGCGCCGCCGCCGGCCCCGAAACCGCGATTAGCGGGGTTGCATGCGAATGGCGCCGTCCAGGCGGACATCCTCGCCGTTGAAGTAGCCGTTTGTGATCATCGTCTCGGCCAGCTGGGCGTATTCCTCGGCCATGCCTAGCCGCTTGGGGAACGGCACCGAGGCGGACAGTCCCGCCTTCACATGCTCGGCCGCCCGTGCCAGCAGGGGCGTGTCGAAGATGCCGGGCAGGATGGTGTTCACCCGGATCGCTTCGCTGGACAGATCCCGCGCGATGGTCAGGGTCATGCCAACGATGCCGGCTTTCGAGGCGGTGTAGGCGACTTGGCCAATCTGGCCGTCCTCGGCCGCCACGCTCGCGGTGTTGACGATGGCGCCGCGGTCGCCGTCCTCCAGCACCGGCAGGCTCAGCATCCCGGCCGCGCTTTTGGTGATGCAGCGAAAGGTGCCAATCAGGTTGATCTGGACGATCCGCTCGAAGTTATCGAGCGGGTACTCCTTGACGGCGCCCGTCTCCTTGTCGCGCGAGACGGTCTTGGCCCCGCCGCCGACGCCGGCGCAGTTGACCAGGATCCGTTCCTGGCCGTTCGCGGCGCGCGCCTTGGCGAAGGCCGCGTCGATCTCCTCGCTGGAGGTCACGTTCGCCTTGCAGAAGACCCCGCCGATCTCTTTCGCCAGCGCCTCGCCGAGGTCGGCGTTCAGGTCGAACAGCGCCACCTTGACGCCATGGCCGGCGAGGCGCCGCGCGGTGGCCGCGCCTAGGCCCGAGGCGCCGCCGGTGATGACGGCCGAGATGGTGTTGTCGAGTTTCATGGTCGCTCCCAAGACTTGGGCGCGGACCCTTCCACCCCGCACGCAACGTCAGGCAAGGCTTGCGGTCACGCGGTCCGGGCCAGGCCGGCCGACAGGGCCACACCCGCGGCGGCCTGGGCCGCGACCTCGCCGACGATGAGCACCACCGGTCCGGCGACCTGCGCCGCCGCCAGGGTCGCGCCGAGGTCGGCCAGCACACCCGCCAGCGCGCGCGCATCGGGCCGGCCGGCGTTCTCGACCGCGATGGCCGGCGTCTCCGGCGCGCGGCCTTCGGCTATCAGGCGTTGGGCTGCCGCCTCCAGACGGTCGCGGCCCATGTAGAGCGCGACCGTGGTCTGCGGATCCGCCGCCGCCCGCCAGCCGCCGTCGGTCAGCGCCCCGTTCTGGGTGGTGGCCGTCGCGATCAGCAGCCGCCGCGCCTCGCCGCGATGTGTCAGCGGGAAGCCGAACTGGGCGGCGGCCGCACTGGCGGCGGTGACGCCGGGCACGACCTCGGTCTCGACGCCGTGGGCGTGCAGGAACGCGGTCTCCTCGCCCACCCGGCCAAAGATCGATGGGTCCCCGCCTTTCAACCGCACGACGTCCAAGCCGCGGCGGGCCAGACGCAGCATCAGTCGGTTGATCGTCTCCTGCTTCATGCTGGTCCTACCCGCGCGCTTGCCGGTCTGGATCTTCAGGCAGGCGGCCGGCGCCAGCGCCAGCACCTCGTCCGAGACCAGGGCGTCGTACAGCAGCGCCTGGGCGCCTTCGACGGCCCGCGAGGCGCGAACGGTCAGCAGGTCGGCCGACCCCGGCCCGGCTCCGACGAGGCGGACGCGTCCCAGTTCAGGCGGCATGGCGAACCTCTCCCTTGGCGATCAGGCGTGCGATCTCGGGGCGGCACGAGCCGCAGCTGGTCCCGGCCCCGGTGGCCTCGCCCACGGCGTCCACGGTGGCGCAGCCGGCGGCGACGGCGGTTTCGATGCGCCCGGCGCGCACACCGCGGCAGGCGCAGACGATCGGGCTGGCGTCCACGGCCCGCCCCGATGGGCGGCCCATCAACAGGGCCATGCGATCGGCCGCGGTCAGGGCGTCGGCCTCGAACAGATCGGCCAGCCATTCGCGGGGCGGGAGAGCGCCGACGGTGGTGAAGAAGATTACCCGGTCCAGCCGATCGCCGTCGATCCAGGCTTCTCGAAGGCTGCCGGCGGCGGGATCCTCGTAGCGGAGGACGTCGCCGGCCTTGCGGGTCAGCGCCTTCTGGACCGCCGACCGCTCTCGCGCGTCGCCGCGGCCGGCGAACTCGTGCAGTTGGCAGCCCGCCTGCGGAATGCGCCGCCAGACCAGGTCCAGGCCGCTGGGAGCCGTCCAGGCGCCGCGCGCCAGGAAGAAGCCGCGCCAGGTCTCGCGATAGGCCCGCACGCGCGCCGGCGTGTGCTTGAACTCCGGCTGCCCCGAGCGCGGGTCGACCTGAGGCCCCACCAGCGGGTTGGCGCGGCCGGACGGCGCGAAGGCCTCGGTCCAGTGCATCGGCATGAACACCGATCCGGGACGCTGGCGATCGGTCAGGCGGGCCAGGGCCACCGCCTCGCCGCGCGCGGTCTGGACGCGGGTCAGCGCCCCTTCCCCGATCCCCAGCGGCTCCGCGTCGGCCGGGTGCATCTCCACGTATGGCTCGGGCGTGTGGCGGCAGAGCTCGGGCGCCAGGGCCGTGCGGGTCATGGTGTGCCAGTGGTCGCGAACGCGGCCCGTATTCAGCGACAGCGGGAAGGCGCCCGATGTGGCCTCGGCCGGGCCACGCGCCGCCACCGGAACCATGCGGGCGCGGCCGTCAGGGGTCTGGTATCGGCCGTCCGTGAACAGTCGCGCCGTGCCGCCGGCTGCCGTCACCGGCCACTGCACCGGCTCCAGCGCCTCGTAGGCCTCCGGCGTGATCGTTGCCATCGGGCCCAGGTTCAGCACCCGGCCGGCATTCTCGTAGGCGGTCAGGCGCGCCCATTCGCGGAAGACCTGGGCGGGGTTCCGCCAGCCGAAGCCGTCGCCGTAGCCCATGGCGGCGGCCACGTCGGCGATGATCTTCCAGTCGGCCCGCGCCTCGCCCGGGGGATCGAACAGACGCCGCTGGCGGCTGATCCGGCGCTCGGAGTTGGTGACCGTTCCGTCCTTCTCGCCCCACGCCAGGGCCGGCAGCTTCACATGCGCGAACGAGAGCGTGTCGGTCTCGGCCATGCAGTCCGACGCCACGACGAAGGGACAGGCCGCCAGCGCCGCGCGGATCCGGCTGGCGTTCGGCAGGCTGACCGCCGGATTGGTGGCCATGATCCAGATCGCCTTGACCCGCCCGTCGGCCACGGCGTCGAACATGTCGATGGCCTTCAGGCCCGCCGCCGGGGCGATGGTCGGCGAGCCCCAGAACCGCTGCACCCGGGCGCGGCCGGCGTCGTCGAAGTCCATGTGTCCGGCCAGGGTGGTGGCCATGCCGCCGGTCTCGCGCCCGCCCATGGCGTTCGGCTGGCCGGTGATCGAGAACGGACAGGCGCCGGGCTTGCCGATCCGGCCGGTGGCCAGATGGACGTTGAGGATCGCCGAGCCCTTGGCCACGCCCTGCGCCGACTGGTTGGCGCCCATGGAGAACAGGCTGACCGTGCGCGGTGTCTCGGCGAACAGGCGGAAGAAGGTCTCCAGGTCGGCGAGCGGCACGCCGCAATCGGCCGCCACCGCGGCCGGCGACTGGTCGGCCTGGGCAAGCTCAGCCTCGACATCGGCGAAGCCGGCCACGTGAGCGGCGACGTATCCGCGGTCCACGGCGCCGCGCCGGATGAGATCGGCGAGCAGGCCGTTCCACAGGCGCACGTCGCTCTGCGGGGCGAGCGCCAGATGCAGATCGGCGGCTTCGGCGGTGTCCGTCCGCCGCGGGTCGATGACCATGTGGCGCTGCCCGCGCGTCCGGGCGACCTCCATGCGCCGGTAGAGGACCGGGTGGGTCCACGCTGCGTTGTGACCCGAGAAGACCACCAGGTCGGCCAGGTCCAGATCCTCGTAGCAGCCGGGCACCAGGTCCGCGCCGAACGCCAGCTTGTGCGCGATCACCGCCGACGCCATGCAGAGCCGCGAATTGGTGTCGATGTTCCCCGAGCCGATGAAGCCTTTCATCAGCTTGTTCGCCGCGTAGTAGTCCTCGGTCAGAAGCTGGCCAGAGACGTAGAAGGCCACAGAGTCCGGCCCATGCCGCGCGATGGTCTCGGCGAACCGGCCGGCGACGCGCTGGATCGCCTCGTTCCAGGCGACGCGGCGGGTCCCGATCATCGGATGCAGCAGCCGGCCTTCGAGGCCCACCGTCTTGGCCAGCGCGGTTCCCTTCGAGCAGAGCCGGCCGAGGTTGGCGGGATGCTCCGCGTCGCCCATGACCGCCAGCGCGCGGCCGTCGGGCGCCGCGCGCACGCCACAGCCCACGCCGCAATAGGGGCATGCGGTGCGGACGCTCACGTGTCAGATCCGGCCCAGCAGGAGGCGGCCGTCGCGCACTTCCAGCGGCACGACCGGCGCGCAGCCCTTCCCACGGTCGGCGCCCATGGCCTCGCCCGTGGCGAGTTCGATCGACCAGTTGTGCAGAGGGCAGGTCACGGCGTGGCCGTGGACGATCCCCTGGCTGAGCGGGCCACCCTTGTGCGGGCACCGGTCGCGGAGGGCGAAGACCCGCCCGTCGCCGGTCCGGAAGATGGCGATGTCGCCATCCGCCGTCGGCACCCGGCGCGAGCCGCGCAACGGCACGTCGGTCACGGCGCCGACGTCGGTCCACATGATCGGGTCCTTGACGAGCGCGTTCATGCGAACTCCATGCGGCGGCTGAGCGGGTTGAATTCGTGGGCGTCTCGGCCCGCCACGCGCTCGGCCCAGGGGTCGACGCGGTAGAAGCGCTGCGAATACGAGAAGCGGTCGTAGAGGGCGCGGCGGCGCTCGGGGTCCTCGACCGCGGCCTTGATCGCACCCAGGCCGATGCGCTCCATCCACTTGTAGACCCGCTCCAGGTACCAGGCGTCCTCGCGGTAGAACTGCATGACGGCGCAGATCGTCCAGACCGCCTCGTCCTCGGTCGCGACCTTGGCGAGAACCTCGGTTCCCTTGATGTGCAGGCCGGCCGCGCCGCCCACGTGAATCTCGTAGCCGCTGTCGACGCAGATCACGCCGATGTCCTTGCAGGTCGCCTCCGCGCAGTTCCGCGGACAGCCGGAGACCGCCAGCTTCACCTTGGCCGGTGACCAGGACCCCCACATGAACTTCTCCAACCGCACGCCCAGGCCGGTGGAATCCTGGGTGCCGAACCGGCACCAGTCGGTCCCGACGCAGGTTTTCACGGTCCGCAGGCCCTTGGCGTAGGCGTGGCCCGAGACCATGCCCGCCGCGTTCAGGTCGGCCCAGACGGCGGGCAAATCGTCCTTCTTCACACCCAGAAGGTCGATGCGCTGGCCGCCCGTCACCTTGACAGTCGGGATGTCGAACTTGTCGACCACGTCGGCGATGGCGCGCAGTTCGTCGGCGCTGGTCACCCCGCCCCACATCCGCGGCACGACGGAATAGGTCCCGTCCTTCTGGATGTTGGCGTGGACCCGTTCGTTGACGAACCGCGATTGCCGGTCGTCCCGATAGTCGCCGGGCCAGGCGCAGACGAGGTAGTAGTTCAACGCCGGCCGGCACGATGCGCAGCCATCGGGCGTGGTCCACTCCAGCGCCTGCATGACGGCCGGGATCGACTTCAGCTCCTCGGCGAGGATGCGGCGCCGCACGTCGTCGTGGCCGTGGTGGGTGCAGCCGCAGACCGGTTTGGGACCGGTCTGAACCTGGAACGCAGCGCCCAGGCTGAGCTTGAGCAGCTTCTCCACCAGCGGGGTGCAGGTCCCGCACGAGGCGGACGCCTTGGTCACCGCCCGCACGCTCTCCAGCGTGGTCAGGCCCTGATCCGTGATGGCGGCGGTGATCTCGCCCTTGCAGACGCCGTTGCAGCCGCACACCTCGGCGGTGTCGGCCATGGCCGCAACGGCCGCGCTAGGGTCCAGGCCTCGAAGGCCCTCCGTGGCCGCCTGGCCGAACACCAGGGTCTCGCGGAAGGCCGCGACGTCCTCCCCCGACTTCATGAGGTCGAAGTACCAGCCCCCGTCGGACGCATCGCCGAACAGCACCGCCCCGGCGACCTTGCCCTCTTCCAGGACGATCCGCTTGTAGACGCCGCGGCCCGCGTCGCGGAACACGATGTCCTCGCAGCCCGGCCCGCCCAGGTGCTTGCCCGCCGAGAACACGTCGACGCCGGAGACCTTGAGGCGGGTCGACAGGCTGGAGCCCTCGTAGGCGGCCTCACCGTCCGTCAGCGCCTCGCCCAGCGTGCGGCACATCTCCCAGATCGGCGCCACCAGGCCGTAGCACTGGCCCCGGTGCTCGACGCACTCGCCGATGGCGTAGATGGCCGGGTCCGAGGTCCGCAGGGAGTCGTCCACCACGACGCCGCGGTTAACCTCCAGCTCGGCCGCCTTGGCCAAGGTCCCGTTCGGCCGGATGCCGACCGCCATCACCAGGAGATCGCAGTCCAACACCCGGCCGTCCTTGAGGCGCAGGCCGCTGACGCGGCCGTTCGCCCCGAGGATCTCTTCCGACTGCGCCTCCAGCACAGTCTCGACGCCCTTTTCCGCCAGGGCCTCGGTCAGCAGAAAGCCCGCCGAGGCGTCCAGCTGGCGTTCCATCAGCACGTCCATCAGGTGGACGACGGTGGCGCCCATGCCGCGCTTGGAGAGGCCGTAGGCGGCTTCGATCCCCAGCAGGCCGCCGCCGATCACCACCGCCTTCGCGCCCGGCTTCGCGGCCGCGATCATGGCTTCGACATCGTCCAGGTCGCGGAAAGTGACCACGCCGGCGAGGTCGGCGCCCGGCAGGGGCAGGCGGATCGGATCCGAGCCGGTCGCGAGGATGAGCCGGTCGTAGGGCGCCTCAGTCCCGTCAGCGGCGCGCACGAGGCGAGCTTCGCGGTCGATCACCTCGACCCGGGCGCCGGCGCGCAGGTCGATGCCGTTGTCGGCGTACCAGGCCTCGTCGTTGATCACGATGTCGGCGAACGACTTCTCGCCCGCCAGCACCGGCGACAGCATGATCCGGTCGTAATTCACCCTGGGCTCGGCGCCGAAGATGGTGATGTCGTAGCGGCCGGGGTCGCGCTTCAGAACTTCTTGCACCGCGCGGCAGCCGGCCATGCCGTTGCCGATGACGACCAGTCTCTCCTTGGTCATGGCGATCCCCTTAGAGTCGCAGGGCCGAGGCGGCGGCGCCGGCCAGTTCCGGCCAGGTCTTGCGCCACCGGGCCTTCACGCCGGTCAGGCCGACCAGGGCGAGCAGAGCGAGGCCGCCAAAGGCCAGCAGGCCCAGCTGGTACGAGCCGGTCGCCTCCTTGGCCCAGCCCAGGCTGGCGGCCAGGTAGAAGCCGCCGATGCCGCCGGTCATCCCGACCAAGCCGGTGACGACGCCGATCTCCTTGCCGAACCGCTGCGGGGCGAGTTGGAAGACCGCCCCGTTGCCGGCGCCCAGGGCCATCATGGCGAACATCATCAAGGCTAGAGCCACCCAGGCGCTGGGTTGCTGGAAGCTCACCAGCGCCAGGCCAAGCGCCGCCAGGACATAGACCACGGTCAGCGTCCGAACGCCGCCGAACCGGTCGGCGAGCGCGCCGCCCACGGGCCGGACGAACGAGCCGGCGAACACGCAGGCCGCGGTGAAGAAGCCCGCGGTGACCGCCGGCAGGCCGTACTCGGCGTTGAAGTAGATGGTCAGCGACGACGAGAGACCGACGAAGCCGCCGAAGGTGACGCCGTACAGCGCCATCAGCCACCAAGCGTCGCCCGTCCCCAGCACGCTCATGTACTCGGCCAGGGTCTTGGGCGGCGGCCGGTTCGGCGCATCCTTGGCGAAGACAAGGTACACCACGAAGGCCACAAGCAGCGGCAGGGCGGCCAGGCCGATCACGTTCTGCCAGCCGAAAACCTGGGCGAGGCCGGGCGCGAACAGCGCAGCCAGGGCGGTGCCTGAGTTCCCGGCCCCGGCGATGCCGAGCGCAAGACCCTGGTGCTCCGGCGGATACCAGCGCGAGGCCAGCGGCAGGGCCACGGCGAACGAGGCGCCAGCCACCCCCAGGACCACGCCCAGGGCCAGGACCTGATGGTAGCTGTGCACGCCCAGGAACCAGGCCACCGCCAGCCCCGCCAGCACGACGAGCTGGCCGATGAGGCCGGTCTTCTTGGGGCCGATGTGGTCGACCATGACGCCCGCCACCAGGCGGAGCAGCGCGCCCGACAGCACCGGCACGGCCACCATCAGGCCCTTCTGCGCCGGCGTCAGCCCGAAGTCCTTGGCGATCGCCACGCCCAGCGGGCCCAGGACCACCCAGGTCATGAAGCTCAGGTCGAAGTACAGGAAGGCGGAGAGCAGAGTCGGCGTGTGACCCGACTTCAGGAACGAGCGGCTGACCATTGGGAATTCGGCCCCATGCTGGAGTGGACAGGCGGCGTCGCCGGGAAAGGGAAGGCTCAACCTCGAGCCGATCCGGAAGCCGCGAACGCCGTTGTCCTGGGCCGTGAACCTAAGAGACCGCAGTCGTAGGCCATGGTCACGGGGGATAAGCCTGCGGGCCCCGCCGATCTCGCTGCAGTGCAAAATTCAGGCGCCGGAATTGCGACCGGCGCCTCCGAATTGGGCTAGGCGACGGTATCAGCCCGCGGAAACACGCCGACTCCGAGCCTCGTCGGCATACGCCTGGGCCGTCGCCAGCCGGAATGGCCTCTCGCTTCCGAAACCCTCTAGCACCTCCAGCGGCGGCGCTTCCGGCATGCCTAGCGCCGCCGCGGCGATCGCGTAGAGGTCGGGGCGATAGACGCGGCGCGCGACGGCTTCGATGTCGATGGTGGGATCGATGTGGGACCACCTTGCCATCTGGCTCAGCAGCCAGGCCGCATGAATGGGCTGCGGCGCGCTGGCGCCGCCCGCGTGGAAGATCATGTCTGCCAACGACGCTTCGATCACCTGGGCCTCGGCGCCCACGTAGTCCGGCTGGGCCAGCATCATGGCCAACGCCGCGCGGTTGGCCGGGTCGTCGGCCCAGGCGCCGGCGCGCAGCATGGCGCGCGCCAGGGCCTGCAGCTCGTCGGGGCGGGCGTTCGCCCAGGCCTCCGTGACCGTGAACACCTTGTCCGGCGTGCGCGGCCAGAACTGCGAGCCGCGCACCACCACCTGCCCGGCGCCGGCTGCCACGGCGGCCGTGTCCCAAGGCTCGGTGACGCAGAAGCCCTCGACCACGCCACCCACCAGCAACTCGGTCATCCGCGACGGCGGCGCGATGGTGAGCCGGACGTCGCGGTCGGGGTCGATGCCTGCCCGGGCCAGCCAGTCCCGCAGCAGGTAGTTGTGGACCGAGAACGGGAAGACGACCGCCAGGGTGATGGGGCTCGCCCCCTCCTCCCGCCGCCGCGCCACAAGACGTGCGAGGCCGTCGGCCGTCTGGCCCTCGCCGATGACGGCCATCAGCCGCGAGGCCACGGTGATCGCCGGGCCGTTGATGTTCAGGGCCAGCGGGGCCGCCAGCGGCGTCGCCTCTGCGCCGGCCGCGCCCAGGCTGATCGCCAGGGCGGTGGGCGCGAGCATGTGGGCGCCGTCCAGCGCGCCGACGCTCATCTTGTCGCGCACCGTCGCCCACGAGACCTGGCGGCTCAGCTCGACGTCCAGGCCTTCGGCCGCGAAGAAGCCCTTCTCCTTCGCCGCGATCAGCACGGCGGCGTCGTTCAGCGCGATGAAGCCGAGGCGCAGAGGCCGTTCGCCGCTCATGACCCGTTCCCCTTCAGCACCCCGGCGAAGGCCACGAGGTCCGCCGCGACCGCGCCGATGGGACGGCCGGTGTCCATGGAAAGCTTGCGCAGCACGCGATAGGCGGCCTCTTCCTCCAGCCCACGCTCCTTCATCAGAAGGGCCTTGGCGCGCTCCACCGTCTTGCGCGAAGCAAGGTCAGCCTTGGCCTTCTCAAGGTCCTGACGCAGGCCGTTCATCAGCTGGAAGCGGCTCATGGCCACCTCCAGCACCGAACGCACCCGGGCCGCCGAGAGGCCGTCGACCACATAGGCGGACACCCCCGCCAGTACCGCCTGCTCGGCCAGCCCCCGCTCGGATCGGTCGACGAACATGACGACCGGCCGCGGGTTGGCCGCCGTCGCCTCGCGCAGGCTCTCGATGGTGTCGCGGTCGGGGCTGTCGGACGCCACGACGATCACGTCCGGCCCGAACACCGCCGCCTCGACCTCGTTGAAGATCGAGGCATGCCGAACCTCCAGCGGCTCGACGCCGGCGAGGCCTTCCGCCACGAGGGCGGCGCGGGCTGGGTCGGGATCGACGACAAGGACGCGCATGCCCGCCGACTAGGCAGCGGCCGCCGCCAGCGTCGCCATCGATCCCCGCCGCGCCCGCCACGGCGGCCAGCGACGCCTAGCGGCTGATCAGGCGGCGCCGACTTCTTGGGCAGAATAGCCCGCGGCGGACGGTCTCACGCAGACCGGATCACCAGACGTCGATGAACGAGCGCGTCTTGGCGCCCGGGGACCGGGGCGGGCAGGACTTCACGCCGCGCACGATCCAGTCCCGGGTCTCCGCCGGGTCGATCACGGCGTCGATCTCGTTCACCTGCGCCACGGAGATCGCCTTGCCGGTCTGGTACATGCGTCCGACAAGCTTCTGGAAGAGCGCCTCGCGCGCGGCCGGATCGGGCTCGGCGTCCAGCTCCTTGCGGTAGCCCAGGCGCACGGCGCCCTCCAGGCCCATGGGCCCGAACTCGGCGGTCGGCCAGGCGATGGTGAAGGCCGAGGCCGAGAAGTCGCCGCCGGTCATCGCCTGGGCGCCCAGGCCATAGCCCTTGCGCAGCACAACGGCGAACAGCGGCACGCTCATCCCCGCCGCCACCACGAACAGGCGCGAGCCCCGGCGGATGGCGCCGGTCGCCTCGCTGTCGGGGCCGACCATGAACCCCGGCGTGTCGCACAGGGATAGCACCGGCACGCCGAAGGCGTCGCAGAGCTGCAGGAACCGGCCGCCCTTCTCCGCGCCTTCGGAATCGATCGCTCCGCCCAGGTGGCGCGGATCGTTGGCGATCAGGCCCAGCGGCCGGCCCTCGATCCGCAGGAAGCCGGTGATCATCCCCCGGCCATAACCGCCGCGCAGCTCGATCCACGATCCTGTGTCGGCAAGGGTCTCGATGATGCGGCGCACGTCATAGGCCCGGACGCGGTTCTCAGGGATCAGGTGACGAAGCATGCGCTGATCGGCGCAGGCCCATTCCGCGACGTCGCCCTGGAAGATTCCCAGCAGTTGGCGGGCCGCTGCGGTCGCCGCCGCCTCGTCCGCCACAAGCAGGTCCAGCGCGCCATTGGCGTACTGCACGGCCGAGGGGCCGATCTCGTCCGGCGTGAACACGCCCAGACCACCCCCCTCGATCATCGCCGGGCCGCCCAGCCCGATGTTCGAGTATTCAGTGGCGATGGTGATGTCGGCGCAGCCGAAGAACACCGCATTGCCCGCAAAGCAGCGGCCGGAGTTGATCGCGATCCGCGGCGCATTGCCCGACAGCCGCGCGAAGGTGGTAAAGCTGGTGGTGTCCAGCGATGATGCCGACAGTCCGCCCACGTCCACATCGCCCGGCCGGCCGCCGCCGCCCTCGGTGTACCAGACCACCGGCAGCTTCCAGTGCTCGGCGAATTCCAGGATGCGGTCGGTCTTCTTGTGGCTGAAGTGGCCTTGCGTGCCCGCCAGGACGGTGAAGTCATAGGCCAGGGCCACGCAGCGCGCGCCGCCCACCTCGCCCACGCCGGTGACGATGCCGTCGGCCGGCGTGTTGGCCTGAAGGTCCTCGATGGAACGCCGCCGCTTCTGGGCCGCGATGGCCAGGGCGCCGAACTCCTTGAAGGTGCCGGGATCGAACAGGTCGTCCAGGTTCTCCCGCGCCGTGCGCTGGCCGGTGCGTCGACGCCGGGCCACTGCGTCGGGCCGGTTCTCGTCGAGCGTCAGGGCGTTGCGCGCGATCACCTCGGCCAGGTCCGGCCGGACCAGGTCCAGGTCGATCTGTTCGTCAGCCAGGGCGTGCAGGGCGTCCTCGCCGGGTTGTATGAAGGCGAGCGGCGCGCCTTCGTCCAGCGTCTCCCCGACCGCAGCGGCCAGGGCGTGGATCAGGCCGGCCACCGGCGCGGTGACCACATGCTGCATCTTCATGGCTTCCAGCACGGCCACGGGCTGGCCGGCGGCAATGGCCTCGCCAACCGCGATCTCCAGGCTGACCACGGTCCCGCGCAGCGGCGCGGCGGCGGGGTGCGTGCCGGGCGGGGTCGCTGCCTGCGTGCGACCCGCGGTTTCGGTTGCTTCAGCCAGGGGCTCGGGCGACAGCGCCTCGGCGCGCGCCAGCAGTTCGGGAAGGTTGGCTTCCAGGAAACCCGTGTCGGCGCGGCCCTCCAGGAACTCAGGGCGCTCGAGCACCGCGCGCAGCAGCGGCAAGGTCGAGGGCGCGCCCTCGATCCGGAATTCGGCGGCCGCGCGACCGGCGCGGGCGGCGGCAGCGGCCAGGGTCGGCGCCTGGACAATCACCTTGGCGATCAGGGAGTCGAACGTCGGATTGGTGCGGTAGCCGCCGTAGCCATAGCCGTCGACCCGGACCCCAGGGCCGCTGGGCGGCTCGTAGCGCGCCAGGACGTCCCCTGCGCCGCTGGTCACCTGCCCGTCGGCGCTCAACCACTCCAGGTTCACGCGCAACTGGATCGCCGCGCCCGTCACCGGCGGCGGCCCTTGATCGAGGCCGCAGTCCCCCAGACTGGCGCCGTCCGCCAGGCGAAGCTGAAGCTGGACGAGATCGAGGCCCGTCACCGCCTCGGTGACCGTGTGCTCGACCTGCAGCCGCGGATTGGTTTCGATGAAGGCGGCCGTCCGCCCGTCGCCCGCATCCAGGAGGTATTCGAAGGTGGCCAGCCCGCGCAGCCCGGCGGCCGTCGCCATGCGGACCGAGGCCTCCTGCAGCATCGCCCGGACGTCATCGGCCAGCCCGATAGCCGGCGCCACCTCGACCAGCTTCTGGCGGCGGCGCTGGATGGAGCACTCGCGGTCGTGGATCGCCACGGCCCGGGCGCCGTCGCCGGCCACCTGCACCTCTACGTGCCGCGCCCGTGGGATCACCGCTTCGGCATAGAGGCGCCCGTCCCCGAACGCGCCCTCGGCTTCGCGGGCGCAGGTCTCGTAGGCCGCGGCCGGATCCTCGCCCGCGGCCACGGTCCGCATACCGCGTCCGCCGCCACCGGCGATGGCCTTGATCATGATCGCGCCGACAGTGGCCTGCAGCGCGCGCACCTCGTCCAGGCTGGCGGAGGCCCCCGTGCCGGCCGCCAGCGGCACGCCGTGCTCGGCCGCGAAGGCGCGCGCCCGGGCTTTGTCGCCGAACAGGTCGAGCGCATCGGGACCAGCCCCCACGAAGACCAACCCGGCGGCCTCGCAGGCGCGGGCGAAGGCGGCGTTCTCGGAGAGGAAACCGTATCCCGGATGCACCGCATCGCAGCCGGCGCCGACCGCGGCGGCGACCATCCCGGCAACGTCGAGGTACGCCCGGGGGCCGATCCCTTCCAGCGGGACGGCCCGGTCCGCCAGGCGCACATGCAGGGACGTGGCGTCGTCCTGCGAATGGACGGCGACCGTCTCGATGCCGAGATCGGCGGCGGCGCGGGCGATCCGGATGGCGATCTCGCCCCGGTTGGCGATCAGCAGGCGCTTCAGGCGCGCACCTGTTCGGATTGGGGGCGTGACAGCATCGCCCACATCATAGGCGCCCCGGCCCCCGCGCCGGAACCCCGCAATTGTCACCGGGAGCCTGATCCCCCTCGCCTTTCGCCCGCCTTGCCGCTAGAGGCTCCGCCCCATGACCGCAGAGGCTGTCCAGATCATCGCCCGTGGGCCCCGCGCCGACGCAGAGGCCGCCGCCGCCGCCCTCGAGGCCGAGCCCGCGACGGAGGCCCTGACCTTCTCGATCCTGGAGGAGGACGAGGACAAGGACATCTGGCGGATAGACGCCTTCCCGAATGCGCCCGAGGAACAGGCCGCCATCGGCGAGGTTCTGGCCGGCTATCCGACCCTGCGCGTGGTGACCGAAAAGCTGGCCGACGCCGACTGGCTTGCCATGGCGCTGTCGGGGCTGCCTCCTGTGCGCGCGGGCCGCTTCTTCGTCTACGGCGCCCACGACAAGGGCCTGGCGCCGGCCAGCACCGTCAACCTCCGCATTGAGGCAGGCGCCGCGTTCGGCACCGGCCACCACGGCACGACCGTCGGCTGCCTACAGGCCTTCCACGACCTGCTGAAGGCGCGCCGTTTCGAGCGGGTCCTCGACGTGGGCTGTGGCACCGGCGTCCTGGCCATCGCCGCCGCCCGGACGGGGTCGCCCATCGCCGTCGGCACCGACATCGACGGGCCCTCCGTCCGGATCGCCAACGAGAACGCCGCACTGAACGGGGCCAACGCCCGCTTCGTCCACGCTTCCGGGCTGAACGACCCGCTGGTTCGAAACGACGGCCCCTACGACTTGGTGTTCGCCAATATCCTGGCCCCGCCGCTGGTAGCGCTGTCCCAGGATATAAAGCTGGCCCTGAAGCCCGGCGGCGTCGCCATCCTGTCCGGGCTGCTGCGCACCCAGGAGCGGCGGGTCCTGGCCGCCTACATGTCGAAGGGCTTCCGCCTCATGCGCCGCCTGCACCGCGACGCCTGGGCCACACTGGTGCTGCGACGGGCCTGACCGCCGGAACCCGACCTCTGCCGTGGCGTTCTTCCGCCGGTCCAAGCAGGGCCTTGAGAGGAAGGACGCGAACATGTCCGAACAATACGAACGCACCACGGTGACCCCCGAGCCCGAGCGTGTGGTGATCCGCGAACGCAGCGGCGGCGCCGGCTGGTGGGTGGCGGCCCTGGTGGCCATCGTCGCCCTGGTGGCCGTCTTCTTCTTCATGAACAACCCGGGCGCCACGCCGGACCAGCTCGAGGCCGCCCGCGATCAGGGGGCCGCCGAGGCCAGCCTGGCCGCCGCGACCCAGAGCGCCCAACAGGCCGCCACGACCGCCGCCCAATCCGCCCAGCAGGCGGCCGAGAACGCCGCCTCGGCGACCGAAAGCGCCGCCAGCGCCGCCGCCGCCCGGACCGACCAGGCTATCGACGACGCCTCGAAGGCCGCGCAGGAGGCGACCACGATCGAGCCGGTGAACTAACCCACGGCCTTCTTCGCGCCGAGCGCCGCCAACCAGTGGCGTTCGCGCGCCTTGATCAGGTCTGCGAGGCCGAGGGGCGTGAGTTCCTCGGCCTCAATGTTTTCAACGATCTCGAAGGCCATGGCCGCCTCGCCGTGGACGGCCCAGGCGGCCTGGATCGCCTTGTTCGTGTGGCTGCCCATGCGCAGGCCGAACCAATGTCGGGCCTTCTGGCCCTCCACGTTCGCCGCCCCCGCGATCCAGACGTCGCCGGTGGCGACGCAGCGCACGGCATAGACACCGGCCCGGGTCTTCCTCTCCTTGTAGTCGCGAATGGCCTCGCGGCGGCTCTGCTTATCCATGCCGATGGCATAGTCGAACGCCCCCCCGTCGTCAATTTTACCCGGATTAAATAAGGGCGACACTCGTCCCTTTGCCCGCGGCGGCCGAACCGCTTACATGCCGGTCATGCGCCAGACCTTCGACGAAAGCACCGATCCGTCCTTCGGCCCCCGGCACGTGCCGCTGATCCGCCAAGCCATGGCCGCTCAGGGGCTCGACGGCTTCCTCGTGCCGCATGAGGACGAGCATCAGAACGAATACCTGCCCGCTGCCAACGATCGTCTCGCTTGGGCCACCGGCTTCACCGGCTCGGCCGGCGCCGCGGTGATCCTTAGGGACAAGGCCGCCGTGTTCGTGGACGGCCGCTATACCCTTCAGGTCCGCGACCAGGTGGACGCCGGCCTGTTCGAGATCCGCGACCTCGTGGAAGGCGGCGTGCCAGCCTACATTGAGGCCGCGACGGGACGGGGCCAGAAGATCGGCTACGATCCTCGCCTGCACAGCCCCGACGCGCTCGGCCACCTGAAGGCCGCCGCCGCCAAGACGGGGGCCGAATTGGTCGCCGTCAACGACAACCCGCTGGACCAGGCCTGGGGCCAGGCGCGTCCGCCGCAGCCGATCGCCCCGGTGCTGCCGCACCCGGCCGAATTCTCCGGCGAGGACTCCAGCGCCAAGCGCGCCCGGGTCGGCAAGGCTGTACAGGCCAAGGGCGGGGACGCCGCGGTCCTGACCGCCCCCAGTTCCATCGCCTGGCTGTTCAACGTCCGCGGCGGCGACGTCATCCGCTCGCCCCTGCCCCTGGGCCAAGCGATCCTCAACAAGGATGGCACCGCCCGGCTGTTCCTCGACCCGGCCAAGGTCACCCAGGACCTTCCGGCCTGGCTGGGAAATCAGGTGCGGCTCGAGACGCCGGACGACCTGCCGGCCGCCCTCGCCGAGCTGAAGGGCAAGAGCGTGGTGGTCGATCCCGCCCAGTCCTCGGCGTGGTACTTCGACGCCCTGGACCAGTCCGGCGCCACCGTGATCCGGGCCGAGGATCCGTGCGCCCTGCCCCGCGCCCAGAAGAACGCGGTGGAGATCCAGGGCTCGCGCAACGCCCACGCCCGCGACGGCGCGGCGCTCACCCGCTTCCTGCACTGGCTGGCCACCGAGGGGCAGGTCAACCCGCCGGACGAGGTCGAGGCGGTCAGCAAGCTGGAGGCCTTCCGCGAGGCCACGGGCCAGCTCAAGGACCTTTCGTTCGACACCATCGCCGGGGCTGCCGCCAACGGCGCCATCGTCCACTACCGGCCCACCCAGCGGCTCAACAAGCGCGCCGAGCCCGGCTCGCTGTTCCTGGTTGACTCGGGCGCCCAATACCTGGACGGGACCACCGACGTGACCCGCACGGTCGCCATCGGCGAGCCCAGCGCCGAGATGCGGCAGCGCTTCACCCTGGTGCTCAAGGGTCACCTGGCCCTGGCCGCGATCCGCTTCCCTGCCGGCACCACCGGCTCGGCCCTCGACGTCCTGGCCCGCCATGCCCTCTGGATGCACGGCCTGGACTACGACCACGGGACCGGCCACGGCGTCGGCAGCTACCTGGGCGTCCATGAAGGCCCGCAGCGGATCTCCAAGGCGCCCAACACCGTCGCCCTGAAGCCCGGCATGATCCTCTCGAACGAGCCGGGCTACTACAAGGAAGGCGGCTACGGCATCCGGATCGAGAACCTCCAGGTCGTGACGCCAGCCGAGCCGATCCCCGGCGGCGAGCGGCCGATGCTGGGCTTCGAGACCCTGACCCTGGCCCCCATCGACCGGCGCCTGATCGACCGCGATCTGTTGACGGCGGACGAGCGCGACCAGCTCGACGCCTATCACGCCCGCGTGCGCGAGGTGATCGGGCCGCAGCTCGAGCCCGAAGTGCGAAGCTGGCTCGCCGATGTGACGGCGCCGATCTGATGAGCGAGGCCAACGCCCAGCAGGTCGCCTATTGGAACGAGTCCGCCGGCCCCACCTGGGCCGAGCTGCAGGCTCCGCTGGATCGGCAACTGGCGCCGCTCGGCCGGCGCGCGATGTCCGAGCTCGATCTGGGCCCCGGCCGGCGGGTCCTCGACATCGGCTGCGGCGCCGGCGAGACCACGCTGTCCCTGGCCCAGACGGGGGCGGAGGCCGTGGGCGTCGACATCTCGCGCCCATTGCTGGAGATCGCCAGAAGCCGGTCGGAAGGCCGGGCCGAGGTGACGTTCCTGGAAGCCGACGCCCAGACGCACCCGTTCCCGCCAGGCGCATTCGATGCGGTCTTCTCGCGCTTCGGCGTGATGTTCTTCGCCGACCCCGCCGCCGCCTTCGCCAACATCCGCCAGGCCTTGAAACCCGGCGGCAAGATCGCCTTCGTCTGCTGGCGCACGCCGGCCGAGAACCCGATCATGAGCCTGCCGATGCAGGCGGCCCTGGCCCATGTGGACGCCCCGCCGGCGCCGCCGGAGCCCGGCGCGCCGGGCCCCTTCGCCTTCGCGGACCCCGATCGCGTGCGGGCCATCCTGGCGGCCGCCGGCTTCGAGAACGTCGCCATCACCGCGCACGACGAGGCCATCGGCCCGGGCGACCTGGAGACCACGCTTGCCCTCGCCCTGCGGGTCGGGCCGCTGGGCGCGCTGCTGCGCGAGAACCCGGCGAAGCGGGATGCGGTGATCGCCGCCGTTCGCGCCGCGCTGGCGCCGTACGACGGCCCCGACGGGGTGAAGCTGGGATCGGCCACCTGGATCGTCACGGCGGTCTCGCCGGCGTGAGAGCCTGGGCGCAGGGCGGGCTGGTCGCGGCCCTGGCCGGGGCGGCGCTAGGCCTGCTCGGTCCCTTCGGAACCTACGGCGATTTGTCGGTCGCCGAACGGTATGCCTATTGGATCGGCCTGACACTCCTGATGTGGGCGCAGACCGCCGCCTTCTTCGCGGCCCTGCGCCGGGCGCCGAGCTTCCTTGGATGGCCGTTGTGGGCCCAGGCGGGCAGCGCCGCCCTGCTCGGGGCCGTCCCCACGACCTTTGAAGTCGCCTATGTAGAGGGGCTACTGCGGGTCGGCGGCGTGCTCACGCCCCGCTCCTTGGCCGAGACCTACGGCAGCGTGGCCGTTATCGCCGTGGGGCTGTTCCTGCCGCTGACCATGATCCAGCAGCGGCGTCCGCGCGCGCCCGCCGTCGAAGCCGCGAGCTTCACCAGGGCTCTCCCGACCGAACTGGGGACAGGGGTCGTCGCGCTTGCGGCGGAGGACCATTACCTGCGGGTCCATACCGACCGCGGCGACAGCCTGATCCATCACCGCTTCTCCGATGCGGTCCGCGAGATGGGCGACGCGGGGGTCCAGGTCCACCGTTCGTGGTGGGTCGCCAGCAACGCCGTGGAGCGGGTGGAGCGGGACGGCGACCGCCACGTCCTGGTGCTCCGCGGCGGACTGCGCGCGCCGGTAAGCCGGACCTATGGCCAGGCCGCGCGGAAGGCCGGCCTCATCCCCTGATCGCCACTGCCATTGGCGAAACCGTTCGCGATTCCACGAAACCCGCGTTGCGACCTTGCCGAGCTCCGCCCCATCAGCCCGTCGCCGGCGCGGATGCCGGCGCTCGGAGACTTTTGATGAAGACCCTGCTCGTTGCGGCCCTCGCCTGGGCCGCCGCCGGCGCCGCATTGGCCGCGCCGCCCTCCCCCGCCGACGTGCGGGCCCTGCGCGCCCTCGGCGAGGCGGCGGACGCCGCTTGGGACGCGCGCGACGCCGACCGCATGGCCAGCTACTACGCCGCCGATGCGAGCCTGTTGGTCGGCGGAGGCGGAACGGTTCAGCTGGGCCGCGAGGACATCCGCGCCTACTTCACCCGCGCCTTCGCCCAGCGCGCCGGCACAATGCGGCACATCAGCGAATTCCGCGGGCAGGATGTGGTGGCGCCGGACCTCGTCCTCACCGACCTCTGGGTGCGGGTGGAGGAGCGCCAGCCGGACGGGACCTGGAAGGAAGTGCGCCGCTTCAACAACATCTCGCTGGCCGTTCGCGAAGCCGACGGCTGGAAGATGAAGGCCGTGCGCGCCTATCCAGTGGGCTAGCGTGAAGCTTGGAACCCGTGTCTCCTCCCGCGCGGAGGAGACACCATGACGCCGCTGATTCCGACCGCCCTTGCCCTGCTGGCGCTCGCCGGCCCCGCCATGGCCGCATCCACACCCGACGAGAACGCCGCCATCAACACGGCCCAGCGATTCTTCGACGCCATGGCCGCCAACGACGGCGCCGCCGTGACCGCCATCACCCTGCCCGCCAGCGTCTTCACGGCCATCCGGCCGGCGCCCGGCGGGGGCGCGAAGGTCTCGCGGATGACCGTCGAGGAGTTCGTGAAGAACCTAAGACCTGGTCTGCACGAGGCCATGTGGGCGCCGCGGGTCTCCATTCGCGGCGGCATGATGGCGACCGTCACGGCGCCCTACGAGTTCAAGCTCGAGGGCAAGTCCACCCACTGCGGCATCGACGTGTTCGAGCTCGCCAAGGTGGACGGACAGTGGAAGGTGGCCAGCCTGATCTGGACCGCCGAGCCGGACGCCTGCCCCGAGCTCAAGACCCAGAAGGCCGCGGGCTAAGGCGCGACCCTGAAGCCCTCGGCCGGCGACACCCAGCGAACGCGCTGATCCAAAGCCGGCTGGCGCTTGCCGTCGATGCTCACCTGACCGGTCATCTCCTGATCCTTGGGAACATAGGCCGTGCAGACCTCTCGGTTCAGCAGCGGCGCATAGCCCGGCCGGACCGCCCGTCTCAGCGCTTCGGCGTTGGCCGCGTCGGCAGGCTCGCCGTCGATAGAGAACGCCGCCGCTTGCAAATCCCGCTCGGTGATAACCCCGCAGATTGCGCCGTTCTTCACGACCACTGGCGCACGGCTACGCATCACGATCCGCGGTTCTGGACGCAGCAGCACGGTGGCCGTGTTCTGGATCGTCCCGTCGGCGTCCTTCTCATAAGCGCCGATCGATGCACAGGTCTTCCGCGCGGCGTCGGGCTGGTAGCACTGGACCTTGCCCTCGAAGGCCGGCGCCAGCGGATCGTTCAGCGCAGCGGATGACGCGGCGAGCCAGAACGCCAACAGGATCATACGCAACTCCTCTCAAGGGTTTCGCTGGATCGCCCGGCCCGGCATCAGCCCGCGACCATCGCCAACCACTCGTCCTCGGTCATCACCTGGATTCCCAGCTCGGTGGCCTGCTTCAGCTTGGAGCCCGCACCCGGTCCGGCGACCACGATGTCCGTCTTCTTCGACACCGAACCTGAGACCTTCGCCCCCAGGCCCTCGGCCTGGGCCTTGGCCTCGTCCCGGGTCATCTTCTCCAGGGCGCCGGTGAAGACGATGGTCTTGCCGGCCACCGCCGTGTCGGTCTTCGGCCGCTCGGCCGGGATGACAGTGAGCTGGGCCAGCAGGCTGTCGACCATGGCGCGGTTATGGTCCTCGCCGAAGAACTCGGCGACCATCCGCGCCGCCACCACGCCTACGGCATCCACCGAAGCCACTTCGAGGAAGGCGTCGCCCGGCGTCTCCGCGGCCGCCTGGCGCGCGGCGGCCTCGAAGCTGGCCCAATCGCCGAAGCGCGCGGCGAGCGCCGCCCGGGCCTTCGAGTTCAGCTTGGGGATCGCCACCCGCAGATGGGCGTCCAGCGAAATCTCCGGCGGGATCAGCAGCGCCTGGCCGGCTCGCGCGAAGTCCAGCACGGCCGACACGGCCGTCGGGCCCAGGCCGTCCAGGTCCGAGAGTTCGGCGTACATCGGCCCGGCCATCTGATTGGCCGCCGCCTTCGCGGTCTCGACGAACCGTTCCACCGTCTCGAAATGTCGGGCCAGGGCCAGGGACGTGGTTTCGCCCACGTGCCGGATGCCCAGGCCGTAGATGAAGCGGTCGAGGGCGATGCGGCGGCGGCTCTCGATGCTCTCCAGCAGATTGCCCACGCTGGTCTCGCCGAACCGCTCGGTCTCCAGCAGTTCGGCCCGCTTCTCATGCAGGCGGAAGATGTCGGCAGGAGAGTCTAGCCAGCCCCGCTCCGAGAACAGGGTCAGCTGCTTCTCGCCCAGGCCCTCGATGTCGAAGGCGCGCCGCGACACGAAGTGGCGGAGGTGAGCCAGCTTCTGGAACGGGCATGCGAACTCGCCCGAACAGCGGCGCACCACCGTCTCGGCGCCCGACGCCGTGGTCTCGCGCACGATCTCGGTACGCAGCGGGCACGGGCACCGGGTGGGGAAGGCGAAGGGCTCAGCGTCCGGCGGCCGCTCATCCAGCACCACCGACACGATCTGCGGGATCACGTCGCCGGCCCGCTGCAGGATCACGGTGTCGCCGACGCGCACGTCCTTGCGCTCGATCTCATCGGCGTTGTGCAGGGTCGCGTTCACCACCACGACCCCGCCGACTGTCACGGGATGAAGGCGGGCGACCGGCGTGATCGCCCCGGTGCGGCCCACCTGGATGTCGATGGCCTCCAGGACCGTGCGGGCCTGCTGGGCCGGAAACTTGCGTGCGATCGCCCAGCGCGGGGTCCGGGTGATGAAGCCTAGCCGCTGCTGCCAGTCCAGCCGGTCGACCTTGTAGACGACGCCGTCGATGTCGTAGCCCAGCCGCGGCCGCACCTTCTCCATCGCCGCATAGGCCTCCAGCAGGCCCCCGGCGTTCTCGACCCGGCAGCTCTCGGGCGTGGTCTGGAAGCCCCACGCGTTCAGCTTCTGCAGCGCCTCCCACTGGGTCTGCGCGAAGGGTTCGGTGTGCGCGCCCCAGGCGTAGGCAAAGAAGCGCAACGGGCGGGCGGCGGTGACCGTGGCGTCGATCTGGCGCAGCGAGCCCGCCGCAGCGTTGCGCGGGTTGGCATAGGTCTTTTGCCCGGCAGCGGCCGCGGCGGCGTTGAGGTCGGCGAACTCCTGGTGGCCCAGATAGACCTCGCCACGCACCTCGATCTCATCGGGCCAGCCGGCGCCGGACAGCCGGTGGGGGATCTCGGCGATGGTGCGGACGTTGGCGGTGACGTCCTCGCCCACCCGCCCATCGCCCCGGGTGGCCGCCCGAACCAGCTCGCCCTTCCGATAGAGGATGGAGCACGAGAGGCCGTCGATCTTGGGCTCGGCCGTGTAGCCGACCACCTCATCGGCCGGGAGGCGCAGGAACCGGCGGATGCGGGCGTCGAAGTCCACCGCCTCGTCGTCGGCGAAGGCGTTGTCGAGGCTGAGCATCGGCACGCCGTGCTCGATCGCCTTGAACTTCTCCGACCGCGCCGCGCCAACCTTCAGCGACGGCGAATTCTCGCGCACCAGATGCGGGAAGCGGGCCTCGATCGCCAGGTTGCGCTGCTTCAGCGCATCGTAGTCAGCGTCCGAAATCGTCGGATCGTCCTGCTGGTGATAGCGGATGTCGTGCGACGAAATCTGGTCTGCGAGCCGGGTCAGCTCCTCGACGGCTTCGGCTTCGGTCAGGGCGTCGACGGGGATCGGGGAATCCATCGGCAAGCTGTAACCCGTCGGGCCGCGCGGGCGGAAGGGGCCGCCCCGCGCCCGGCCGTCGTGGTGATCGGATCAGGCGTCCATCAGCGCGCGGGCCGCCGCCCGGGCCGCGTCGGTGATCTGGGCGCCCGCGAGCATGCGGGCGATCTCTTCCTCGCGGTCGGCGGGGGACAGCACCTCGACGGCGGTGCGGATACGCTCCGCGTCCCCGGCTTTCGCGATCCGCCAGTGCGCCTCGGCGCGGGCGGCCACCTGGGGGCTGTGCGTGACGACCAGGACCTGCGCCGCCGAGGCGAGGCGCTTCAGGCGCAGGCCCACCGCGTCGGCGACGGCGCCGCCCACCCCCTGGTCCACCTCGTCGAAGATCATCAGCGGCTGGGCGCCTGCCGCCCGGCCCGCCAGCGCCGCTTTCAGCGCCAGGGCGAAACGCGCCAGTTCGCCGCCCGAAGCGATTGCGCCAAGGTCGCCGAAGGGCGCGCCCGGGTTGGTGGAGATCTCGAACGCCACGCGGTCCAGCCCGGCCGGACCGGCGCGATCCTCGGCCAGCGGCTCGACCGCCACGCGGAAACGGGCCTTTTCCAGCTTCAGCGGTGCTAGCTCCGCCATCACCGCCTCGGCCAGCCGGTCGCCCGCCGCGCGGCGGGCCTGGGTGAGGGTCCCGGCCGCGGCTAGATAGTCAGTGCGCGCTGCCGCCTGTGCCGCCTCGGCCGCCTTCAGGCTCTCCTCGGAGGATTCCACCGCGCGCAGCCGTTCGGCGAACTTGACCCGGAGCGCCGGGAGCTCTTCCACCGGCACGTTCAGCTTACGGGCCAGGCCACGTAGGTCGAACAGCCGCTCCTCGGTCTTCTCCAGGCGATCGGGTTCGAAATCGAACGCCGCTGCGGCCGCATCGATGGCGGCCTCGGCCTCCGCAGCCTCCATCAGCACCCTGTCCAGCGCTTCGGCGGCCTCCGCCAGCCGGGAAACGGCGGGCCCCTCCGCCGCCGCGCCCGCGGTCAACGCCCGCTCGCGCGCCCGTTCCAGGGCTCGGATGGCGCCCGCCACCTTGCCGCCCAGGCCGTCGAAGGTGTCGCGGGCCGAGCCGATGTCGGCCAGGGCCTTTTCGGCCGCGCCCAGCACCGCGCGGGCCTCGGCCAGCTCGGTCTCCTCGCCTTCCCGCGGGTCCAGGCGGTCGAGCTCCGACAGCCGGAAGGTAAGCTCCTCGGTCTCGGCCGCGGACCGCGCCACGTCTTCGCGCAGCGCGGAAACCTGGTCCCGGGCGGTCCGCCACGCGCCCCAGGCGTCCGCGACGGCGCGCGCCTGCCCGTCCAGCGCGCCATAGGCGTCCAGCAGCGGCCGGTGCGTGCGGGCGTCCAGCAGACCCACGGTCTCGTGCTGGCCGTGCACCTCGAGCAGGGCTTCGCCCAGTTCCTTGAGCACGCCGACGCCGGTCGCCTGGTCGTTGACGAAGGCCCGACTGCGGCCGTCGGCGCTGAGCGTGCGGCGCAGGACGAGGTCCTCGTCCCGGGCATAGGCCAGGCCCTTCTCTTCCAGCAGATCCCAGACCGGGTGGTCGGGCGCAGGCGCGAAGGCGGCGGTGGCCACGGCCTGGGCCGCCCCGCGCCGCACGAGACCTGCGTCGCCGCGCGCGCCCGTGGCCAAACCCAGGGCGTCGAGGATGATGGATTTCCCCGCGCCGGTCTCACCGGTGAGCGCGGTGAGGCCCGGGCCGATGGACAGGTCCAGGGCCTCGATCAGCACCACGTCGCGGATCTGCAAGCCGATCAGCATCGCTGGGAAGATCGTATGGAATCAGCCGGGAAAGAAGGGCCTGGACGGCTTTTGTTCCGTCCGGGGGCCACGTCGCGGCCCTAGTTCGGCTCGGGCGTGGCTTCGACCGGCGGCAGCTTCTCGTCCTTCTTGCCCAGGGGCAGGGAGAAGATCTTGCGCTGGTCTGAGCCCTTGCTGGCCTGGACGGCCGCGTTCGGGTCGGTCGCCTCGGGCGGCTGGATCGTCTTGTCCTTGTCGCGCCGGAACGGCATCCGGAAGATGCCACGGCCGCCGCCCGCCTTGGGCTCGACCGCCGGCTTCAGCCCCTTGGACGTCAGCAGCCGGTAGGCGTCGCTGTACCAGGGGTCGCCCGGATAGTTGTAGCCCAGCACCGCGCCATTGCGCTTGGCCTCTTCCATCAGGCCCAGGGTCAGGTAGCTCTCGACCAGCCGGTACAGAGCCTCGGGCGTGTGGCTGGTGGTCTGGTAGCGGTCGACCACGGTCTTGAAACGGTTGGTGGCGGCCAGGGTGTCGCCCTGGCGCAGGTACCAGCGGCCGATGGTCATTTCCTTGCCGGCCAGCTGGTCGTTGACCATGTCGATCTTCAGCCGGGCGTCGGCGGCGTATTCGGTGCGCGGGTAGCGCTGCACCACGTCGCGCAGCGCGCTGAGGGCCTGGCCGGTGGCGGCCTGGTCGCGGTTCACGTCCACGATCTGCTCGAAGTAGCAGATGGCCTTGATGTAGTGGGCGTAGGCCGCCGTCGGATTGCCCGGATAGAGCTGGATGAACCGGTCGGCGTCGCCCACCGCCTCGGCGTAGTCGTTGCCCTGGTAGTGCGCGTAGGCCTGCATCAGGATCGCGCGGCGGGACCACTCCGAATAGGGGTGCTGGCGCTCCACTTCCTGGAAGTAGTTGACCGCCTGGTTCCACTGCCGCCGGTCCAGCCGATCGGCGCCAGTGGCGTACAGCAGTTCCACCGGGCGCTCTTCATAGGCCAGGCGCGGCTTGCTCTTCTTGTTGCCGGCGCAGGCGGAAAGGGCGAGAGCGCAAGCAGTCACCACGAGCACAGCACGGGTGGAATTTCGAACCGACGACACCTTCACCTCAAGACCAGCGCGCGCGCCCCCACGCGGAGAGTCGCTTCTACACTACGACTTGTGGCGAGCAAACGGCGGCGCGGTGGCGCGTCAGAGGGTTTGTTTCAGCCCTTCGACCTCCTGGGCCTGGGTCACCTGGGGCTTGGCCATGCCGAGCTGGTCCATGACCATCTCGGAAAGGGTCGGCAGGCTGGCGCGGTCCACCCGGTGGCTGTCGCCCCATAAATCCGCCCGCATCAGGGCCTTCGGGCAGTGCAGATAGGCCTCGCGGACCTCGATCCGCAGCAGCGTCCTCGGAACCTTGCCGAACTCCTCGAACTCCGCGGCGAGCGCGTCGTCGACCAGCAGCTTCGCCGCGCCGTTTACCCGGTAGATATCGTCGACACCGGGGATCATGAACATCAGACCGACCTCGCCCGCGCCCTCGGCGATGTTGCGCAGAGAATCGAGGCGGTTGTTGCCGGGCCGGTCGGGTAGCAACAGATGCCGCCCGTCCTCGGAGACCCGAACGAAGCCCGGACCTCCGCCGCGCGGCGAGACGTCCACGCCGCCGTTCGGACCGACGCTCGCCAGGGCGGCGAACGGTGAAAGCGAGATGAAGCGGCGGCCGTGCGGGTCCACATGGTCCAGGCACTTCGCGACCGTAAGCGGGTGCGGCGGCTTGTAGAGCGCGTCGAGCTGGGCCGTGGCGTCGTCTGGCATGGGCAGGTCTCCCTGCCGGCATTAGGCCTCAGTTGCGAATTGCTCGCAACCTAGACGGCCTCGCGCAGGTCCTCGACCAGGGTGCGGACGCGCCAGGCGTCCGGGCGGGCCAGCAGGGCGCGGACCACGGCGTTGTTCAGGCCGTGGCCGGCGAGTACGCCTTCGAAGCGGCCCAGCAGCGGGCCGCCGAGGACGTAGAGATCGCCAATAGCGTCCAGCGCCTTGTGACGGACGAATTCGTCCGGCCGGCGCAGGCCCTCGGGGTTCAGCACCCGGTCGCCGTCCAGCACCACGCAGTTCTCCATCGAGCCGCCGCGGGCCAGGCCCATGGCGCGCAGGGCTTCGACCTCGCGCAGGAAGCCGAAGGTGCGGCAGTCGGCAAGCTCGTCGCGGAAGGCCTGGCCGTCCATGGCCATGTCGATCGCCTGGCGGCCGATGGCGGCGCTGGGGAAGCTGATCTCGAAGGCGACCTCGAAACCGTCGGCCGGCTTCAGGGTCGCGCGCTTGTCGCCGTCGACCACCTCGACGGTGTCCAGGATCTCGATATAGCCGCGGGCGGCGTCCTGCGGGCGCAGGCCGGCGCGGTCCAGGATCCGCACGAAGGGCAGCGCCGACCCGTCCATGATCGGCATCTCAGGGCCGTCGACCTCGACCACGGCGTTGTCCACGCCCAGCATGGCGAAGGCGGCCATCAGATGCTCGATGGTCGAGACCGTCACGCCGGCGTCGTTGCCGATCACCGTGCCCAGCTGTGTCTTGCACACCGCCTCGCCGCTCACCGGCACGACGTTGTCGCGGTCCTTCACATCGGTCCGCACGAAGACGATGCCGGCGTTCGACGACGCCGGCCGCACCGAGACGCGGGTGTAGGCGCCGGTGTGCACGCCGATCCCGGCGAACAGGGCCGGAGACCTGACGGTGTGTTGGAACGCGGCCAAGGTGGACCTTCCTGCAACGAACGCGGTGCGACGACCGACCTTTGCCCCTAACGCGCTGGCTAAGCTGGTTGATGCAACGCAGCAAAGCACTTCGTGTTTCGCAATGTTTCGCTTCAGGATTGGTTAACGGACGCGGTCAACCCAGCACTGTTTTTGCTCGGTTTTGCCGCGCGAAGGTGAATCACACCGCAGGGTACAGCTGGGTCCCGACCAGGTTGCGCGCCCGGTCCAGGATCCGCACCTGCACCGCCCGGCCCAGCTTGGCCAGGCAGGCCGCCAGGCGCTTGGCCTGGGCCTCGGCGCGACCGCCCGAACGGAAGACCAGCGGCTCGATCCCGGCGCAGAGAACGGCCCAGCCGTCGGCCAGCGGCGAGACCCAGATGATGCGGTTGGCGCTCATGGGAAACCTCCCGGAGTTGCCCCCGGGAGGTTCTACCAAGTCCCGCCGTTCATCGGCGTGACGATTTCGTGGAATTTTGTTGCGAGCGCCGTGCGCTAGTTGGCGAGCCGCCGCAGGAAGGACGGGATTTCCAGGTCCTCGTTCTGATCGAGGTCCTCGACCTGCTGCTGAGCTTCCACCGGCTGGGCGCCGCCGCGCGACGGCGCCGGCGCGGTCCGCGGCGCGGGCGCCGAGGCCTGGGGCGCGGCGGCCGGCGCCTGCGGGGCGTCGTAGCGCGGACGACCGCCGAAGATGCTCAGGAACCCACCCCGCGGCCGGCGCGGCTCATAGGCCGGTTCGGCGAAAAGCGGTTCGTCCTCCGGCTCGGCGGCCTCGGGATCCACGATGCGGGTCACGGGCTGGACAATCGCCGGCGCGACAGGCGCGGCGGCGGGAGCGCTGAAGATATCGGGCTGCTCCTCCTCGCGGGCCTCCAGGACCGGCTCCGGCTCGGCGGCCATGGCGGCCACCGGCTCGAGAGCCTCGGCCGTAGCCGGTTCCGCGGCGCGCGGCGTCACGGTGGCGCGCAGCGGCTCAGCTTGCAGCGAACGCCGCTCGATCTTGGGCTCGATGGCCGCGATGGAGGCTCCGTCCATGCCGGTGGCGACCACCGACACGCGGATCATGCCTTCCAGCGTCGGATCGAAGGCTGCGCCGAAGATAATGTTGGCTTCCGGATCCACCTGTTCGGAGATGGCGTTGGCCGCCTCGTCGACTTCCAGCAGGGTCATGTCCAGGCCGCCGGTCACGTTGACCAGCACCGCCTTCGCGCCCTTCAGCGAAACCTCGTCCAGCAGCGGGTTCTGGATGGCGTTCTGGGCGGCCATCAGGGCGCGGTCCTCACCGGTCGCTTCGCCGGTGCCCATCATCGCCTTGCCCATCTCGGTCATCACCGTGCGGACGTCGGCGAAGTCGAGGTTGATCAGGCCGGGCAGCACCATCAGGTCGGTGATCGAGCGCACGCCCGAGTGCAGCACCTGGTCGGCCATGCCGAACGCTTCGGCGAACGTGGTCCGCTCGTTGGCCACGCGGAACAGGTTCTGGTTCGGGATGACGATCAGCGTGTCGACGTAGCGCTGCAGCTCGCTGATCCCGGCGTCGGCCAGGCGCATCCGGTGACGGCCCTCGAAGTGGAACGGCTTGGTGACCACGCCGACGGTGAGGATGCCGCGCTCGCGGGCGCACTTGGCGATGATCGGGGCCGCGCCGGTGCCGGTGCCGCCGCCCATGCCGGCGGTGATGAAGACCATGTGGGCGCCATCAAGGTGCTCACCGATCTCGGGAATGCTTTCCTCGGCCGCGCTCATGCCGACCTCGGGGTGGGCGCCGGCGCCCAGCCCTTGCGTCACCTGCACGCCCAGCTGGATGCGGCGCTCGGTCTTGGCGAACTGGAGCTGCTGGGCGTCGGTGTTGCCCACCACGAACTCGACGCCTTCGAGCCCGGCTTCGATCATGTTGTTGACGGCGTTGCCGCCGGCCCCGCCGATGCCGAAGACGACGATCCGAGGCTTCAGTTCGGTTGCGCGCGGCGCGGAAAGCGAAATGGCCATGGGACGTCCTGTCCTTCCCCAAATTGCGGTCTAGCGCGCCAGACACCCCTTCGCCGACGCACCTGAGTAACGATGCGTTAAGTACGCGCCGACACCCTTAATCGAGTGTTAACCGCATACTCTGAGTCGTAAGGTCGTCGAGCTTGGCTGAACGTGTTTTTCCGCCTGAACCCCAAGAGGAGAGCCGGCGAATCAACAGTAAAGCTGCGGCATCTGGACTCAGGGATCGCGGCGCGTCGGTCAAGGCGCACCCCGCGGTTGTCCACGGTCCATAGAGCGCGGCCGGGCCGGTGGGCTTAGGGCCGAAGACCCAGCGCCTCCTTCACCTCGCGCCAGTCGACAAGCTTGAAGTTCTGCCGGGCCCGCTTTGCGCCGCCCCCGGCCTGGCCATGGTCTTCGTCGTCCTGCATGACCACCAACCCCTCGGGGAAGGCGCCGACCGGTCCCCCCAGGGCCGCGACGCCGTCGGTGCCCGTCACTGCGTCGACGGCGCCCGCGGCCGTGACGCTGAACCGGCCGCGGTACTCGGGCTTGGGTCCGTCGACCCGCCAGACGGCGAAGGCCGAGTCTCCCTGGCTGGACGCGATAAGCCAGGTCACAGGTCCTTCGCGCAGCAAGGTCAGGCCCTCTACGTCCGGGGTGAGCATTTCGGACGGCGCGACGGCGATCTTCTCGCCCTTGGCCGGCCCGGCGCCGACATCGAAGCGCCAGACGCCCGCCCCTTCCTCGCCCAGGTAGAGACGGCCCGTCGCGTCGTCGGCCACGCAGCCCTCAGGCTGGCTGGGCACCGCGAACCGACGCTCCTCCTTGAACACCGGCCGCCCATCGGGGCCCGCGGCGACCGTGTGCTGGCGCACTTGCCCGTCCGTGCCGTTGACGATGACCAGGAACGTCTCGCCGCGCCGGGCCAGGCAGAGGCCGTAGGGCTCGGCCAGGTCCACCGGGACCTCACCCCACAGGCTGAGCTTCAGCGTCGCAGGATCGAGAAGGAAGAGGGCCGCCCCTGCTCCGGGCCGGCCGCGATCGGAAGCGGCCACCAGCACGCGGGCCCCTTGCGCCGTCGGGAAGCCGTCGCGCAGATCGACGTTGTTGGGCTTGCCGCCCGGGACGTACTGGAGCTGCTTTCCCGTCAGGTCGTAGACGTAGAGCCCGGCCTGTTTGTCGGTGCCGATGATCACGCCGCGGCTCGCGTCCTTCGGATCAACCCAGATTTCCGGGTCGTCGGCGGCGTCACGGTCCCCGGTACCCACGGCTGGGGTCTCGGCGGCGGCCGGGACGGGCTTGCCCTCGCCGACCGTCATACCTGCGGAATCCGAAACGTCTTCTGGCCCAAGTCTAGCGCAGGAACTCAAAAGTAAAGCCGCCACGGCGACTGACATCAATCTGTCATGCAATTGCCGCCGAAACATCACTGGCCCTCATCATTTCACGAAACTAAGTCGACCCCCGAATAGGCGTGGCCGTGTTCTTCCGTCAACCGGCCGATGATGGGGATAGACCAGATGAAAAAGGCGATGCTTTTCGCCGTGGCTTCGCTCGCGCCTCTGTTGGCTGGGGCGCCCGCATGGTCCGCCGACGCCGCAGCCGACGAGGCCGAGCGCACGAAGACCGTCGAAGAACTGGTGGTCACCGGCGAGATCACCTTCCGCAACCGCACCGACGAGGCGGCCCCCACCCTCTCGTACGATCTCGAGTACTTCCAACGCTTCGAGCCTCTCACCGCCGGCGACGCCCTGAAGCGCGTGCCCAGTGTGGCCTTCCTCTCGGACGTCCTGGAGTCGGACGGCGCGCGCTTGCGGGGCCTGGACCCCGGCTACACCCAGATCCTGATCAATGGCGAACGGGTCCCCGGCGCCGGCGTCGACCGCTCGTTCTTCGTCGATCGCATCCCCGCCGAACTGATCGAGCGGGTGGAGGTGGTCCGCTCGTCCTCGGCCAACCGCAGCGGCGATGCGATGGCCGGCGCGCTGAACATCGTGCTGCGCGACGGCTACACCTTCGACGGCGGCTATGTGCGCGCCGGCGCCCTGCTGTTCAGCGACGACCGGGTGCGCGAGACGATCGGCGGCGTGTTTTCCGCGCCGGTGGGTCCGGGTCGCATGGTGATCGGCGCCAACTATCAGGGCCGTCGCAACCCGAAGCAGAAGTTCAGCCAGCGCTTCGACGAGCCGGGCGGCACGCTCGACAACGTCGAGATCCAGTCCGACACGCGCAACGGCGAGGACTATTCGCTGAACGCCAGCTACGACGTCCAGATGGAGGACTCGACGCTGAAGCTGTCGGGCTTCTTCGTCCGCACCGACCGGCTGGAGGACGAAGACTCCTACGAGTACGCCGGGGGCCGGGTCGGAACGGCGGACTTCCTGACCTACAACAACAACAACGTCGATATTCAGACCGACAACTGGGCCCTGCAGGCGCGCTACGAGCGCGACATGGCAGGCGGCAAGACCCGCTTCAAGCTGGGCTACGCCGCGCTCTCCGACAAACAGGACGAGATCGAGGAGGAGTACGAATACCTCCGCGACACCCGTCCGTTCCCGGACGACGACCGCTTCACCGGCGACAAGACCCGCACCCGGCTGGAGGACAAGGAGTTCTCGGGCGAGCTGTCGCACAAGCGCGACGTCGGCGCCGCAAAGCTCGAGTTCGGCGTGCAGTACACCAAGAAGGATCGCGACACCGACATCACCACGGTGCGCAACCGGGTCACGATCCCGAACCCGCCGGCGGCGCGACCGAACCTGGGCGCGTACGGCGCCTATGCCCCCGTCGTGGGCGGCGTGAACACCATCGAGGAAGAGCGGATCGACCCGTTCGCCATGCTCTCCGGCGAGACGGGCGCCTTCGGCTGGGAAGCCGGGGTCCGCTGGGAGAACACCGACACCACGATCAAGGACGCGACCGCCCCGGCCGGCGCCCGGAACGTCAAGAACGACTACAGCTTCCTGCTGCCGTCGGCGCATCTGCGCTGGAACCTGTCGGCGGACGACCGGATCAAGCTGTCGGTGGCGCGCACCGTGCGGCGGCCGAACTTCAACTTCATTTCGCCGGCCCTGATGGAAGCCGAGTTGGGCGATAACGACCTGCTTGGCAATCCGAACCTGAAGCCGGAATCGGCCTGGGGTGTGGACCTGGGCTTCGAGCGCCGCCTCGGCACGCGCGGCGTCGCCGGCGTCAACGTCTTCTATCGCGACGTGAAGAACCTGATCGAGGTGGCCAGCACCGGCCAGGAGGGCAGCGAGGGTCCCGGGACGTTCGTCCTGCAGCCGCGCAACACCGGCGACGGCTCGGTCTGGGGCGTGGAGTTCGACCTCTCGACGCCGCTGACGGCCTTCGGCCTCGACGACACCGGGGTGTTCCTCAACTACTCCTGGCTCGACAGCGACGTGAAGGACGACTTCGGCAAGCGCCGGTTCAACGACCAGGCGAAGTACGTGTTCAATGTCGGCTTCATCCAGGACCTGCCCAACTGGGCCGCGGCCTTCGGCGCCACCTATCGCAAGCAGGGCCGCGCTTTCGGCCGCGTCATCGGCGAAGAGGTGACCACTACCTATGGCGCCGACCTCGAGGTCTTCGTCGAGAAGCGGTTCGGCGAGCGCTACGTCGTCCGCCTGACCGGCGCGAACCTGCTCGACTCGAAGAAGAAGGAAACCTTCAACAAGTTCACGACCATCGCCGACCAGCGCGCGCGGGACTTCGACGAGTACGAACTGGAGCGCGAAGAGGCCGGGCCGGTCTTCCAACTCGTGGCGCGGGCGACGTTCTAGGGTCGCACGCACCGTGGCCCCGTCGCGCATGGCCTGCCTCGTCTTCGCCGCCGGCCTCCTCGGGGCCGGCGGCGCGGTGGCCCACGAGGGGCCGCACCGCTTCGATCCCCCCGCGCCGCGGGCGGGCGCGCCCAAGGTCGATCCGGCCAAACGGCGCTGGCTGGCCGGGGACCACCATGTCCACAGCTGGTTCAGCGTCGGCTGGACGCCGGCCGCCGACGGCAAGTCGCCGCCGGCCCCGGTCAAGGCCGGCGACGCCAGCAACCCCATTCCCACCAACGCGACCATGGGCCTGAAGCACGGCCTGTCGTGGATGGTCTCGACCGATCACGGCGGGCCGAACCATTCCAAGATCAACCGCGACCAGGCCTATCCGGAGTTGCTCCGCTCCCGGCGCCAGCATCCGGGGCTGATCCACTTCTTCGGCATGGAGCTGGACGTTCCGGGCGCCGAGCACGCTAGCGTGATCCTGCCGCGCACGTCCGCAGAACGGGACGACCTCTTCGGGATCGAGAGCCGCTACAGCCGGCGCGAGCCCTGGCCGGCCGATCCCGCCTGGAACACCGAGGCCCGCATGACCGAGGCTCTGACGCACATGGGATCGATCGCCACGCCACCCGTGGTGATCGCCAACCACCCGTCCCGCACCGCGACGGCCGTGGGCGCCTATGGCGTCGTCTCGCCGGGCGAGTTGCGAAACTGGAACGACGCGGCGCCCCACGTGGCCGTCGGGATGGAGGGCGCCCCTGGTCACCAGGCGGCGAGCCTCAACACCAGGAAGGCCGCCGACCCGGACGATACCTTCCGCGGCAGCTACCGCCGCGCGCCCACCATGGGCGGCTTCGACCAGATGACCGCCCGCCTCGGCGGCTTCTGGGACTCCATGCTGGGCGAAGGCCGCAACTGGTGGGTGACCTCCACCTCGGACTCCCATCGTCACTATACCGAGGGCGGCAACGACTTCTGGCCGGGCGAATACTCCAAGACCTACGTCAAGGCCGCCCGGACCTACGACGACGTCCTGGATGGCCTGCGCAGCGGTCGGGTGTTCGTGACCCTGGGCGACCTGGTCTCAGAGCTGGACGTGACGGTCCAGCCGGCGTCGGGCGGCGCGCGCGCCGAGATCGGCGGCCGCCTCAAGGTCCCGCGGGGCTCGGACGTGACCGTGGTCATCCGCCTGCGCGACCCTGCCGGCGCCAACTTCGGCGGGCGGTCGCCCGACGTTCGCCGCGTCGACCTGATCCGGGGCGACATCACCGGCCCCGCGCCGGACCGGACGGTGGACAGCAACCCCAGCACCCGCGTCGAGGCTAGGTTCGGCCCCGGCCAGTGGGCGCGCGACGGCGAGCGGATCTCCATCGCCTACACCCTGCGCAACGTGACCCAGTCGACCTACATCCGGGTGCGCGGCACGAGCGGGACGGAGCCGGAGCCCGAGCCGGACGTGGCGGGCGAGGATCCGTGGGCGGACCTGTGGTTCTACGCCAACCCGGTCTTCATCGAGATCGAGGGCTAGCTAGAGATTTTCCCGCAGCCACTGCGCCGCCTTGGCCACCGGATTGGCCCGGGGGTCCAGGGGCTCGCGACGCAGCTTCGACGAGGAGAGCTGCTTGCTCGACACCGCCTCGCGCGGGCCGAAGGCGGCGCGGTGCAGGATGCCCGCCGCGGCCGTGAACGCCGGCCCCGAGGCGGCGTCGGCCAGGTGCGGCACCCGCCGCGGACGGCCCAGGCGCACCGGCCGGTCGAACACGCGCACCGCCACTTCCCGTACCCCCGCTAGCTGGCTGGCGCCGCCCGTGAGCACCAGGCCCGCGCCCGGTTCGATCGGGGCGCCGGCCGCCTTCAGCCGGTCGCGGAGCAGTTCCAGAGTCTCTTCCACGCGCGGGGCGATGATGCCCTTCAGCAGGCTGCGCGGCGCCACGACGGGGCCCGCGCCGGGGTCGTCGCCCCGGGGCGGCGCCTCGATCATCTCGCGGTCCTCGTTCGCCGAGGCGATGGCCGAGCCGTGCAGCGTCTTGATCCGCTCGGCGCCGGCGATGGAGGTGGACAGGCCGCGGGCGATGTCTTGCGTCACGTGATGGCCGCCCACCGGCACCGTCTCCACGTGAACCAGCGAGCCGCCCCGGAACACCGAGGCCGACGTCGAGCCGCCGCCCATGTCGATGCAGACCGAGCCCAGGTCCATCTCGTCCTCCTCCAGCGCCGCCAGGGCGGAGACGAAGGGCGCGGCGACCACGCCGTCCAGCTGCAGGTGAGCGCGCTCGACGCAGGCGCCCAGGGTGTTGAAGACCGTCTCGGCCACCGAGACCACCAGGAGCTCGACGCCAAGGGTCTTGCCGAACATGGCGCGGGGATCGCGCACCCCGCCCTGGCCGTCGACGGCCCAGGCCACCGGCAGGATGTGGATGGCGCGCCGGCCGGGCAGCTTGATCTGCGCCAGGGCGTTCTGGATCGCGCGCACCAGGTCGTTGTCGCCGATCGGCCGTGCGCCGATGGAGACACGGCCCTGGACCCGCGACGAGCTGAGCTGGCCGCCAGCCGTCGCGATGGTCACGCCCTGGACGTTCACCCCGGCCACGTTCTCGGCGCGCTCCACGGCCTGGGCGATGGCCTCGGAGGCCTCGTCCATGTTGACGATCGCCCCGCCGCGCACGCCGCGCGACTGGACATAGCCGACGCCGCAGGTGGTCAGGGTGCGGTCTCCGCGCCGCACGCCGTCGGGCTTCATGATGAAGCAGGCGACCTTGGCCGCGCCCAGATCCACAGCGGCGACGATCTTCGGCGGCGCCAAGGCCGCCTTCAGGCCGTCACGGCCGTTCTTGGGATCGGCCTTCTTCGCAGGCGTCTTGGCGTCGGGGCGTTCGGCGGTCTTCAGCATGGGCGGGCTCGGTTTCATTACACGCCCTCGGCGGGCGCGGTGACGGCGGCGGTGGTGGTCGTCATGAGGTCGGGCGTCGGCTGGGGCGCGCGCGGACGGACGGCGACCACGTCGGGATTGCGCAGGTCGATGCGCTCGAAGCCCAGTTCCAGGATGCGCGAGCGCAGGTCGAGCTGTTCCAGCTGCATGAGGGCCTGCTCCTCGTCGACGGCGGGGAGCTGGATCAGGGCGCCGTCCTTCATGCGCAGGTCCCAGCGGCGGTCGTCCACCCGCACGAGGGCCTCCATCCGGGCCATCAGCTTCGGACGCTGGGCCAGGGTCGGCAGGATCTCGCCGGCGTGCTTGGCGCCCCCCGCGCCCACCACCAGCGGCAGGTCGGTGAAGCTGGCCGGATCCGCTTCGGGGATCACCCGGCCCTTGTCGTCGATCACCACGCTGCGGCCGCCATGCTGCCATACGGCGAGCTGACGGCGCTCCTTGACCGCAATGACCAGGGTGTCCGGCAGCAGGCGCACGACCCGGGCCTCCTCGACCCAGCCGACCTTCTCGACCCGTTCGCGCAGGGCGTTCAGGTCCAGCCCCAGGAGCGGGTCGTCCTTGTGGACATTGGCCGCGCGAACGATGTCGAGGGTGGCGAGGGCCGAGGCGCCCTGGACGTGGACGGTCTCCAGGCGGAAGCCGGCCTCGCCGAACTTGCCGCTGACGCCTGCGCCGACCGCGTCGGCGATCTGCTGACCGCGCCCACCAGTGGCCAGGGTGACGCCGAGCGCCAGCGTCAGGACGCCGCCGGCGATCATCAGGATCTGTTTCGGATTCAGGCGTGGGGCGACAGCGCCCTCCGCCTTCGCCGCCGGGCGCTTGGCCTGAGGACTAGCGGGCGCCTTGGCCCGAGGTTTCGCCGCGACTCGCGATCCCCCCCGCCCCACTGCGGGCATAAGCGTCCTCCGTGATCCACAGCACCAACCGGTCGAAGTCCACCCCGCCCGCCGCGGCCTGCTCCGGTACGAGCGAGGTCGGGGTCATCCCCGGCTGGGTGTTCACCTCCAAGAGGACCAAAACATCGTTAATGTCGTCATAACGGAGGTCCGACCTGGTAACGCCTCGGCAACCCAGGGCCGCGTGCGCCATCTCGGATAGTTTCTTTGCTTTCTCCGCAACTTGCGGGGAAATCCTGGCTGGAACGATGTGCTCGGAACCGCCTTCGCCGTACTTGGCCTCGTAGTCGTAGAATTCGGTTTTGGGGACGATTTCGGTAACGGTCATGGCCTTGCCATCCATGACGCCCACCGCGAGCTCCATTCCGCGGATATAGGGCTCCACCATCACCTCCTCGCCGAAGGTCCATGAGGGGGCCACGACCTCCTGCGGCGGGCGATTCGCGCCGTCGCGGACGATGAACACCCCGACCGACGAGCCCTCGGCGTTCGGTTTCACCACATAGGGTGGCGGCAGGACGTGGCCGGCGGCCACGTCGAAGCGGTTGAATAGGCCCCCGCCCGGCACGATCACCCCGGCAGCGGCGAGCACCGCCTTGGCCTTGGCCTTGTCCATGGCCAGCGCCGAGGCCAGCACCCCGCAGTGGGTGTAGGGCACGCCCAGCGTTTCCAGCACGCCCTGGACACAGCCGTCCTCGCCCCACTCGCCATGCAAGGCGTTGAAGCAGACGTCGGGCTTCAGGTCGGTCAGGACCTGGGCCACGTCGCGGCCGGCGTCCACACGGCTGACCCGGGCGCCCAGGCGCTCCAGGGCGTCGGCGCAGGCGCGGCCCGAGACGAGGCTGACCTCGCGTTCAGACGAGGGACCGCCCATGAGGACAGCGACGTGGTGGCCGGAAAGGGGGGCGGTCATGGCGACTCGTAGCGTAGGAGGAAACGTGTCCTGCCGGTGGCGGACGGCGCCATCCCGGTCAAGGGCGCTTCAGCTTTCGGTGCACCCGCGAGGCGGCCCAGAACAGGGTCGCCAGGCCGCAGCCGGCGATGATCCCCGCCATCAGGTCATGCGCGACCGTCAGGCCGAAGGTCGCCAGCAGGACGGCGCCCGCCCGCCAGTTGGTCATGAGGCTGGCGAACTCTCGCCGCTCGGCCATGTTCCAGGCCACCACCACCAGCAGGCCGGCCAGGGCGGCCAGAGGCACGTAGGACGCCAGCGGCGCCGCCACCAGCATGAACACCAGGATGAAGACGGCATGCAGCATCCCAGCGACGGGGCTGCGCGCGCCGGCCCGGATGTTCGCCGCCGTACGGGCGATGGTGCCGGTGACGGCGATGCCGCCGAAGAGCGCCGAGCCCACATTGGCCAGGCCCTGCGCCACCAGCTCCATGTTCGACCGGTGCACCCGGCCCGTCATGCTGTCGGCGACCTTGGCGGATAGCAGGCTCTCGAGGCCACCGAGGAGCGTGAAGGACAGGGCCGCGGGAAGCACCGCCACGACCAGCGACCAGGACAGATGCGGCAGTTGCGGCGCGGGCAGGCCCTGCGGGATGCCGCCGAAGCGGCTGCCGATGGTTTCGACCGGCAGGTGCAGGAAGGTGGCCGCCAGGGTCGCGGCCACGACCGCGATCAGCATGCCCGGGAGGCTGGGCTTGAGACGGCGAAGACCGAGGATGACCGCGGCCACGCCCACACCCACCGCAAGGGCCGCCGGATTCAGGGTCGCCAGGGCCTGGCCAAGGGCTGCCAGCTTGGGAATGACCGGTCCCGGCTCGGGGCCGGCGAGCTTGAGGCCTGCAAGGTCCTTGATCTGGCTGGCCAGGATGGTGACCGCAATGCCGGCGGTGAATCCGACGGTCACCGCGTGCGGGATGTGGCGGATCAACGAGCCCAACCGCAGGAGGCCGACCAGCGCCAGCATGGCGCCGGACAGCAGAACGGTGAGGATCAGCCCCTCGATCCCGAACTTCGCCACCGTGGCCGAGACCAAGACGATGAACGCCCCTGCGGGTCCGCCGATCTGGTAGCGGCTGCCGCCCAGCGCCGAGACGAGGAAGCCGCCGACGATCGCCGTGTAGAGGCCGCGATCCGGCGAGACCCCCGAGGCCACCGCGATCGCCATGGAGAGCGGCAGGGCGAGAATGGCCACCGTCAGGCCCGCCATGGCGTCGCCGCGCAGGTCGCCGAGGCCGTACCCCTCCTTCAGAGTGGTGGCGAGCTTCGGCCGATAGAGGTTCGAGGTGGCGGTTCCGTCCGGCATGGGACTCAGTCGCGTTTGGACGCCACCTTAGCCTTGATCGGTCGCAAGGCGATGCGTTCCGCCGCCGCAGCGGCGATTCGCGCGGCCTTGCCTCACTCCGGCGTCGCAGCCTTAGGGCGGAAGTCCACGTCCGAATTGGCCACCGTGTAGAGGAAGGCCGCCCACACGGCGACGTTCTGCGACAGCTCGGCCGGGTCGATCTTGTCCAGGGTGTCGTCCGCCGCGTGGTGCAGGTCGAAGTAGCGGTTCATGTCCTGGCTGAAGTCCACGAAAGGCACGCCCGCCGCTATAATTCCCGCGACGTCGGCGCCCCCGAAGCGCGGCGCCTCACTGCTCGCCGCCACCTTCAGCTTGGGCAGAACGCTGCGGAACGCGACCATCGCCGGATGGCCCGCGGCCGCCCGCGGCGTGCTGACGCTCCAGATGCGGCCGGCGCCGCCGTCGCTCTCCCCGGCCACGACCATCTTGCCGACCTCGTCCTTGTGCGCGGCGGCATAGGCGCCCGACGAGCCGCCCTGCTCTTCCGATCCCCACATGACTACGCGGATGGTCCGCTTGGGTCGGCCCGGCGCGGCCGCCAGCTTGGCCGCTGCGGTGGTGATGGCGATGCCGGCGGCGTCGTCCACGGCGCCGGTGCCCGGGTCCCAACTGTCGAGGTGGCCGCCGATCACGATCACTTCGTCCGGCTTGTCCTTGCCGCGGATCTCGCCCGAGATGTTCCAGGCCGGGGCGGCGGGATTGGTCGAGGACTGCATGTCCAGCTTCACCATCACCGGCTTGCCGCGCGCCGCCAGGTTCTCCAGCAGCTCGGCATCCGGCGGAGACAGGGCCGCGGCCGGAATCCCGCCCGGCGCGCCGCCGCCCGTGTGCGGCAGGCGGGTGTCGTCGGTGGAGATCGAGCGTATCAGGTAGCCCACCGCCCCGCGCTTGGCGGCCTCGGCGGCGCCCGCCCGGCGCTGGACGCCCACGGCGCCGTAGCTGGACCCGTCCTGGGTGCGGCCCATGGCCTGGGTGACCACGGCGATCTTGCCGGTCAGCGCGCCAGCGGGCTGGTCCAGCATGGCCTGGTAGCTCTTGAACACCACGATGGGGGCCGTCAGGCCGCCCGCGGGCGTCGGCGAGGAGTTGCCCAGGCCCAGGATCGCCAGCTTGTGCGGCCAGGGCCCCACCACCTCGGCCGACTCCGCCCCGCGCGACCACGCCGGCGTCGTGAACGCCTCGACCTTGATGTTCTCGAAGCCAAGTTCCTTGAACTTCGCCACGCTCCAGTCCCGCGCGCGCTCCATGGCGGGCGAGCCGACCATCCGCGCGCCGACCTCGGAGGTCAGGGACTCCGCGATGGCCCAGGCGGTGGTGTCGGCGAGCGCCTTGTCCCGGACGGCGGCCGCGCCGGCGGCGAGGTCCTGGGCGAAGGCGGGGGAAGCGGCGACCAGGGCCGCGGCGAAAGCGAGCTTGGGAAGGATGCGCATGCCCTGCGCGTCCCATCCCCGCGGATTCCCGTCAAGCGCCGCTCCCGCCACCATGGTGTCAGCAGGTTGTCGGCAGGATGGCAGGGCATAAAGGAGTTCCCATGCCTGTTCCGACCGCTCTCGACGGCCTGCCGCGCCCGCCCTGCGCCGAACTTCTGGGCTGGGAGGTGGTGGAAGTCCGGCCCGCCGACGGCTGGATCCGCCTGCGCTTCGAGGGACGGCCCGAGTTCGTGAACCCCGCCGGTTACATCCAGGGCGGTTTCCTCGCGGCCATGCTGGACGACACGATGGGACCGGCCATGTTCGTCTATTCCGAAGGTCGCCTCTTCACCCCCACCATCGAAATGCATGTGAGCTTCCTGGCCCCGGCGCGCCCCGGCCCGCTCTATGGCGAAGGCCAGGTCGTCCAGGCGGGCAGGAGCATTGCCTTCCTGGAGGGGCGGCTCATGGACCTGTCGGGAACGGTGATCGCGAGGGCGACCGCCACCGCGCGGTTGGTGCCCAGCGAGAAGGCCCTGGCCGCATAGGCCATTCGGGCAGCGAAGTTACAGACGCTCGATCAGGCCACCCTCGGCGTCGAAGACGAAGGCGTCGGGCGTGTGGAGGTTTCGCCACAAGTCGTGGGCGTCGAGGCCCAGAAGCTTGGCCACGTATAGGCTCAACACTGTCCCGTGGGTCACGGCGACCAACGGCCGGACGGGGTGGGCCTCCAGCGCGGCGGCGACCCGCCGGCAGGCTTCCTCCGCGCTCTCGCCGCCCGGCGCCGGGACGTGCGGATTGGCGAACACCTGCGCAATCCGCTGGCGGAAGTCCTCCTCGGTGCCGAAGGAGGTGTGCTGGCGCTTGTGCTCGTGCAGGCCGTGTTCGACCTCGACGGCCAGGCCCAGGCGCTGGCCGATGATCTCGGCCGTCTGCAGAGCCTTGGGCTCGGGGCTGGAGATCGCCGCCTTGGGCGCGAACGCAACCAGCTTCTCGGCCAGGGCGGCCACCGCGTCGCGGCCCTCGGGGCACAGGCCCCACTGCGGCGGCGGGATGTCGGGGTTGATCACGGGCCGCCCGTGACGCACCAGAATGAGCGAGGCAGTGGTCATGCCGGCCTGCCGATCCGCTTGATCTCCCAGTGGAGATCGACCCCGGTCTTCGCCTTCACGTCGGCGCGCACCGCCTCGCCCAGGCCTTCCAGATCGGCCGCCGTCGCCTCGCCCGTGTTGATCATGAAGTTCGAATGCAGGGTCGAGAACATCGCCCCACCATACGGCTTTCCACGCCATCCCGCCTCATCGACGAGTTTCCAGGAGGAATGGCCGGGCGGATTCTTGAACGTGGAGCCGCCGGTCTTCTCGCGAATGGGCTGGGTCGTCTCGCGCCGCGCGGTAATCTCGGCGATCCGCGCCTGCACCACTTCGGGATCGTCGGGACGGCCCTGATAGGTCGCCTCGACCCAGATGATGTCGCCGGGCGCCTCTGAGTGGCGATAGGTGTAGCCGAAGTCCTGCAACGCCAGCTCCCGCCGGATTCCAGAGCGATCGTAGCCCCACGCCGATACCAGCACGTCCTTGGTTTCGGAACCGTAGCAGCCGGCGTTCATGGTCAGGGCCCCGCCGATCGTCCCCGGGATGCCGGCATAGAATTCCAGGCCCGCGATGCCGGCCTTGGCCGCCGCCCGCGCGACGGTTGCGTCCAGCGCCGCCGAGCCGGCGACCACGCGATGGGTCGCCGGATCGGCCTCCACCGCCGCGAACGCCCGGCCTGCCAGGCGAATAACAACGCCCACCACCCCCCCGTCGCGGATGATGACATTGGAGCCGACGCCCAGAACCGTCACCGGCACGCTGGCCGGCAGCGCCTGCAGGAAGTCGCGCAGATCCTCGTGATCGGCCGGCAGGAAGAGCACCTCGGCCGCGCCGCCGACCCGGAACCAGGTGAACGGACCCAGCCGCTCGTCGCGCAGCAGCTTGCCGCGGACGGCGGGCAGGACGTCGCGCCAATCGGTCACGCCAGCGCTTCCAGTTCGCCGGGCAAGGCATAGGCCCAGCTCGTGATGTCGCCGGCGCCGAGCAGCACGACCAAGTCCCCCTCCGCTGTCTCACCCTTCACCAGCCCGGCCAGGGCGGCGGGCGATGCCAGCGGCAGGACACGACGATGGCCATAGCGGCGCATGCCCTCGACCAGGCTGTCCTTGCTGACGCCCTCCAGGGGCGCCTCGCCGGCTGCATAGACGTCGGCCACGATCACGGTGTCGGCGTCGTTGAAGCAGGCGCAGAACTCGTCGAACAGGTCGCGCAGGCGGGTGTAGCGGTGCGGCTGAACCACTGCGACGACCTTGCCGCCGGTGACGGCCCGGGCGGCCTTCAGCACCGAAGCGATCTCCACCGGGTGGTGGCCATAGTCGTCGACCACGCGCACGCCGTTCGCGACACCGGTGGTGGTGAAGCGCCGCTTCACCCCGCCGAACTCGGCCAGCCCCTTGCGGATCCCCGCCTCGTCCATCCCCAGTTCGCGCGCCACGGCGACGGCCGCCAGCGAGTTCAGCACGTTGTGGTGCCCCGCCATGGGGAGATGCAGGCCGTCGAACCGCATCGGCGGGCCGTCGTGCGGCCGGATCACGGCATCGTAGCGGGCGCCGTCCGGCCCCATGGTGATGTTCTCGGCGCGCACCTCGGCTTGCGGATTGACGCCATAGGTCACCAGCCGGCGGTTCTCGACCCGCGCGGCCATGGCCTGGACCTCGGCGTGGTCGGTGCAGATCGCCGCGAAGCCGTAGAAGGGGATGTTCTCCACGAAGTCGCGGAACGCCTTCTTCACGGCTTCGAACTCGCCGTAGTGGTCGAGGTGCTCTGGGTCGATGTTGGTGACCACCGCGCAGGTGGATTTCAGCTTCAGGAAGGTGCCGTCGCTCTCGTCGGCCTCGACGACGATCCAGTCCCCCGAGCCGACCTTCGCATTGGTGCCGTAGGCGTTGATGATCCCGCCGTTCACGACCGTGGGGTCCAGGCCCCCGGCGTCCAGCAGCGAGGCGATCATCGAGGTGGTGGTGGTCTTGCCGTGCGTGCCGCCCACAGCCACCGAGAACTGGAGGCGCATAAGCTCGGCCAGCATCTCGGCCCGGCGCACCAGCGGCAGCCGCCGCTCGCGCGCGGCCACCATCTCGGGATTGTCATGCTTCACCGCGGTCGAATAGACGACGGCATAGGCGCCTTCGACATTGGCCGGATCCTGACCGATGAAGATCTTCGCGCCCAGTTTCTCCAGCCGCTCGGTGTTGGCGCTGGCCTTGGCGTCAGACCCCTGCACCGTATAGCCGGTGCGCATCATGATCTCGGCGATGCCGCTCATGCCGATGCCACCGATGCCGATGAAGTGCACGGGGCCGATTTCGAAGGGGACGGGTCGTCGCGTCATCCCAGCGTGCTAGCCCATCGCGCCGCGTCGGGGAATATCCGCCCTACTTGCGCGCGGAGGCCTCGACCACGTCGGCCAGCCGCTCGGCCGCATCGGGGATGGCGACGGACCGCGACGCCGCGGCCATGCGGGCCAGGCGGTCGGGGTTGTTCAGCAGCTTGGTCAGGGCGCCCGAAAGCGACTCGACGGTGAGCTGGTTCTCCCGCGCCACCTCCGCCCCGCCGGCGTCGGCCAGCAGCTTGGCGTTCTGGCCCTGGTCGTCGTCGATGGCGATCGCCAGCGGCACCAGAATGGCCGGCTTTCCCGCCACGGCGAACTCGCAGACGCTGCCCGCGCCCGAGCGGCCGATCACCAGGTGGGCATCGCGCAGGCGGCTGGCGATGTCGCGGAAGAAGGGCGCGATCTCGGCGTCCACCAGGGCGTCGCGATAGGCCCGGCGAGCGGTGTTCATGGATTCGGCGCGGGTCTGCTGCTGGACGATCAGCCGCTTGCGCAGCTCCTCCGGCATCGCCTTCACCGCCTCGGGCACGAGCTCGGAGAGCAAGCGCGCGCCCTGGCTGCCCCCGGTCACCAGCAGGCGCAGCGGGCCGTTGGGTTCCGGCGGGATGTAGGGAGTCTCGGCCAGCGCCCGGATCGGCGGCCTGACCGGGTTGCCGACGACACGCGCCCGCTCCGCCACGCCCTTGGGAGCCTTGGTCAGCGTCGGGAAAGCGCAGGCGATGGTCTGGACGTGCGGCGCCAGGAACCGGTTCGCCCGGCCCATCACCGCGTTCTGCTCATGGATCACGGTGGGTCGGCGGTCCATGATCGCGGCCACCAGGGCCGGCGCCGACGGATAGCCGCCGAAGCCGACGACGACGTTGGGATTGATCTCCCGGAACACCGATCGCGCCTGCAGCGCCCCGCGCAGCACGGCGACGCCCGCGCGCATCATCCCGATGGGGTCGCCCGGCTTGAAGGTCGCCGCCGACAGGCCGATGCGGCGCTCGGCGGGGAAATCCTGGGCCAGGCCCGCGACCCGCTCATCAGAAGCCAGGACAATCCCCCAGCCGCGCGCGATCAGGGCCTCGGCCAGGGCCTGGGCGGGGAACAGGTGACCGCCGGTTCCCCCGGCGGCGACGACGGCGATCTTGCGCATGCCTGGACCGCTGCTCACGCGAACGCGCCGGCCTTGGCGAGGCCTTCGCTGGGCGTGTACGCCCCCGGCCTGCGGCGGGTCAGCGCCAGCGCCAGGCCCATGGTCAGCCCCATGGCCAGCATGGACGAGCCGCCGTAGCTGATGAACGGCAGGGTCATCCCCTTGGTCGGGATGAGGTTGAGATTGACCGCTACGTTGATGATCGCCTGCTGCCCCACGAGCACGAAGAGGCCCGCCGCGGCCACCTGTTCGAATGGGTCGCTCAGTTTCATGGCGCGATAGAGGCCGCGGACCACGACGAAGGCGAAAAGCGAGATCAGCAGCAGGCTGAGCACTAGGCCGTACTCCTCGGCGCCTACCGAATAGATGAAGTCGGTGTGGAGGTCCGGCACGTGGCGCTTCATCACCCCTTCGCCCGGGCCGCGCCCGAACGCGCCGCCAGCGGCGATGGCTTCGGCCGCGCGATCCACCTGGTGGGTGTCGGCCTTGTCGGGGCTCAGGAACCGGTCGACCCGGCTCGCCACGTGCGGGAACAGGAAGTAGGTGGACGACAGGCCCGCGATCGCCGTGGCCCCCAGTAGCATGACCCATGACATGGGCACGCCCGCCATCCAGAACGCAGCTCCGAAGGCGACGGTGATCAGCACCGTTTGGCCCACGTCCGGCTGGATCAGCAACAGGCCCACCGAGACGGCGTAGAGCCCAAACGCGACCGAGACGCCCGGCACGCCCTGCCCCTTCTGCCCCTCGGCGAACATCCAGGCGACCAGGATGATCAGCGCGGGCTTCATGTACTCGGAGGGCTGGAAGGTGAAGCCGCCGAACTCCAGCCAGCGGGTGGCGCCCTTGGCGTTGTGACCGATGAACGGCAGCGCGATCATCACGGCGATGGCGAACAGCCAGATGAAGAACGACGCCCGGCGCACGCCGCGCACATCCAGCATCGAGACGCTGATCAGGACCACCGCGGAGGCGGCGGCGAACACGCACTGGCGCACGGCGAAGTGAAACGGATCGCCGATGTTCATCCGGGCCGCCGCCGCCGGGCTTGCGGCGAACGACATCAGGACGCCGATCCCGATCAGGATGCCCACGACGCCCAGCATCCAGCGGTCGACCGTCCACCACCAGACGCCCAGCGGCGAACGGTCCGAGCGCGGGAAGGCATGCGCGTTGCTGGCGGTCGTCATGCGGACGCCTCCGTTGTCTTGCCGGCGGCCAGGGCGGCCACGGCGGCGCGGAACGCCTCGCCCCGGGCCTCGAAGTCGGCGAACTGGTCGAAGGAGGCGCAGGCCGGCGACAGCAGGACGATGGCGTCCTTGCCGGAATGGGCGGCGTCCCTGTAGGCGGCCTCCACGGCCGCGGCGATGGTCCCGCTCTGTACGGCCGCCGCCTTGCCCTGAAGCACGTCGGCGAAGGCCGGCGCGGCCTCGCCCACGAGGTAGGCTTTGATCACCCGCGGGAAGAGATCGGCCAGATCGTCGATGCCGCCCGTCTTCGGCTGGCCGCCGGCGATCCAGTAGAATTTCGGATAGCTCGACATCGCCTGACGCGCGGCGTCGGCGTTGGTGGCCTTGCTGTCGTTGACGAACCGCACCTTGCCGAGGGTCCCGACGGTCTCCATCCGGTGAGCCAGGCCCGGGAAGGTCATCAACGCGCGGGCGGCGGCGGCGGAATCGATGCCCAGGCCCTTGGCCGCGGCATAGGCGGCCGCAGCGTTCTGCCAGTTGTGCCGGCCGGGCAGCGATCGCGCGCGCTTTAGGTCCGCCACCTGCGTCGCGCGCTCGCCCGCGGCGTCGTACAGCAGGCCGTCGAGGGCATAGACGCCGCGGCTCATGGCCTTGTTGGCGGAGATCGGCACGATGGTGCGCCGGTTGGCGGCGGTGATCTCGGTGCAGATCCGCTGGCCCCAGGCGTCGTCCACGCCGATGACGGCCGTGTCGCCCTTGTCCTGATTGGCCAGGATCCGCTTCTTGGCCGCGACATAGCCCTCCATGTCGCCGTGCCGCTCCAGGTGGTCGGGCGAGACATTGAGGATCAAGGCGACGTCGGCGTGCAGGCTGGAGGTCAGGTCAAGCTGATAAGACGACAGCTCCAGCACATAGACCGCACCCCCGTGCATATCCTCCAGGCTCAGCACGCCCGTGCCGATATTGCCGCCGATCCGCACGTCCCGGCCGGCCTCGGCGCAGATGTGGCCGATCAGCGCCGTGGTGGTCGACTTGCCGTTCGTGCCGGTGATGGCGACGATCTTCGGCCGCTTGTGCTCCGGCGCGGCGTTCACGGTGCGCGCGAAGAGTTCGATGTCGCCCAGGATCTCGACGCCGTTTGCGCGGGCCTTGTCCACGGTCCAGTGCGGCTTGGGATGGGTCAGGGGCACGCCCGGCGACAGCATCAGCGCCGCGAAACCCGACCAGTCGGCCGACGTCAGGTCGGTGACCTCGAAGCCGTCGGCCACCGCGGCGTCGCGGGTGGCGGGCTTGTCGTCCCAGAGCGCCACCTTGGCGCCGCCGGCCACAAGAGCGCGCGCCGCGGCCAGCCCCGTGCGGGCCAGCCCGAAGACGGCGACGGTCTTCCCCTCAAAGCCGCGGACCGGGATCATGACGCGGGGCGCACCTCCCTACCGGAGCTTCAGGGTGGCGAGACCGACCAGCGCCAGCATGACCGCGACGATCCAGAACCGGATCACGACGGTGGATTCCGACCAGCCCAGCTTCTCGAAATGGTGGTGCACCGGCGCCATGCGGAACACGCGCTTCCCCGTCAGCTTGAACGAGGCCACCTGCACCACGACCGACAACAGTTCGGCGACGAACAGGCCGCCGATGATGGCCAGAACGATCTCGTGCCGCGCGGCGACGGCGATGGCGCCAACCGCGCCGCCCAGGGCCAGCGAGCCGGTGTCGCCCATGAAGATCTTGGCCGGCGGGGCGTTGTACCAGAGGAAGCCAAGGCCGGCGCCGATCAGCGCCCCGCACAGCACCGCAAGCTCGCCGACGCCCGGGACGAAGTGGAGCTGCAGATAGTTGGCGAAGACGTAGTTGCCGACGAGATAGGTGATCAGCCCATAGGCGGCGGCGGCGATCATCACCGGCACGGTGGCGAGACCGTCCAGGCCGTCGGTGAAGTTCACCGCATTGGCCGCGCCCACGATCACGAAGGCGCCGAACAGCAGGTAGAACCAGCCCATGTCGATGAAGAGCTGCTTGAAGAGCGGGAACGTCACCGACGTCAGCAGTTCGGGGCTCTCCGGCGGCTTGGCCGCGAAGAGGATGATCAGGACGATGGCGGCCATGGCGATGGCCGCCTCCAGCACCAGGCGCACGCGCCCCGAGATGCCGGCCGTCGTCTGCTTTGTGACCTTGGAGTAGTCGTCCAGGAAGCCCAGCAGGCCATAGCCCGCCGTGACCAGCAGCACGGCCCAGACGTAGACGTTCGACAGGTCGGCCCACAGCAGAGTGCCGGCGAACAGGCCAGCCAGGATCATCACCCCGCCCATGGTGGGGGTGCCGGCCTTCTCGACGATGTGGCGCTCGATACCCTCGGCGCGGATCGGCTGCCCCTTGCCCTGCTTGGCCTTCATCCAGCGGATGAACCGCGAGCCCAGCAGCACGACCACCAGCTGGGCGGTCACGATCGCCAGGCCCGTCCGGGTGGTCTGGTACTTCAGCAGGTTGAGGATCGGAACGTAGCCGGCCGAGGCGAACGTCAGGTAGAGCCAGTAGAACATCAGCCGCGCTCCTCGGACTCGAGCGCAGCCAGGCTCTGGGCGATCAGCCCGGCCTTCGACCCGTTCGACCCCTTCACCATCACCACGTCGCCGGCCTCTACGGCCTGTGCGAGCTGCGGCGCGAGGGCGGCAGCATTCTCGGCGTAGCCGCCTCTCCGAGTCGGCGGAAGGGCGTTCCAGAGGGATTCCATCAGAGGACCGGCGCAGAAGACGAGGTCGATTGACGCAGCCTCCAGCGGCTCGGCCAGTCCTCCGTGGAACGCCTTGGCTTCCGGCCCCAGCTCCAGCATGTCGGTCAGGGCGACGATCCGCCGGCCGGGCGCCGTCCGCGCGCCCAGGGTCCGGATGGCCGAGGCCATGGAGATCGGATTGGCGTTGTAGCTCTCGTCGATCAGGGTGAAGGCCCCGCGGGGCCCCTGGACCGTCTTCTCCGCGCCCCGCCCCGCCAGCGGCTCGAACGAGCCAAGCGCGGCCAACCCCTTGTCCAGGTCGACGTCCAGCGCGTCCAGCATCAGCAGGACCGCCATGCTGTTCAGGCCCCAGTGAAGGCCCGTCTGCAGGATGGGGAAGTCCATCGCCTTGCCGTGCAGGCGCGCCTGCACCACCGCATGGCCGCCGGGAACCTGGAAATCGATCAGGCGCGCGTCGCAGTCCTCACCGGTCCCGAAGGTGCGGATCGTCGCGCCCGCCTTCACCGCCTCGGCCTTGAGCAGGTCGAACCAGCGGTTGTCGGCGTTCAGCACCGCCACGCCGCCGGGCTCCAGCCCCTCGAACACCTCGGCCTTGGCCCGCGCCACGCCCGCCTCGCCATCCGGGAAGTTCTCGGTGTGCACCGGCCCCACGGTCGTCACCAGGGCCGCGTGCGGGCGAACGAAGTGGGTCAGCGGCCGGATCTCGTCGGCGTGGTTCATGCCGATCTCGAACACAGCGCGCTGGGTGGCCTGCGGCATCCGCGCCAGGGTCAGGGGCACGCCGATGTGGTTGTTGTAGCTCTTCACAGACGAGTGCGCCGGCCCGGCCAGCTTCAAGCCCGCCATAATCGCCTGGGTGACGCTGGTCTTGCCGACCGAGCCGGTGACGGCGCCCCGACGGGCCCCCGTCGCCCGCTCACGCGCCGCCACGCCGAGCTTCTCAAGCGCCGCCAGCGTGTCGGCGGTCTTCACGAAGGGCGCGTCGACGTCCTGCGCTACCAGGGCGCCCGCGGCCCCCTTAGCCATGGCCTGGGCCACGAACTCGTGGCCGTCCCGCACGCCGGCCAGGGCCACGAACAGGTCGCCGGGCTCCAGCGTGCGGGTGTCGATCGAGACTCCGGTGGCGGTGAAACCTGCGCCCTCCACCCCGCCCGTCGCCCTCGCTAAGTCTGCCGAGGTCCAGAGCGGGTCAGCCATGGACAAGCTCCAGGGCTTTGGCCGTCTCCTCGACATCATCGAAGGGATGGGTCACGCCGGCGACGATCTGGCCCTGCTCATGGCCCTTGCCAGCCACCACCAGGATATCACCGTCCTCGAGCATCGCCGCGGCGGCGCGGATCGCCTCGCGCCGGTCGCCGATTTCCTTGGCGCCCCTCGCCCCGGCGAGGACCTCGGCCCGGATCGTGGCGGGGACTTCCGAGCGTGGGTTGTCGTCGGTGACGATGGCGATGTCGGCCAGCCGCGCGGCCGCCTCGCCCATCAGCGGGCGCTTGCCCTTGTCGCGGTCGCCGCCGGCGCCGAACACCACGATCAGCCGGCCGCGCACGTGCGGGCGCAGGGCGCTCAGCACGGTTTCCAGTCCGTCCGGCGTGTGGGCGTAGTCAACATAGGCCTCCCCTCCGCGCGGCCCGGCCCCCACGCGCTGCAGGCGGCCCGGCGCGCCGTTCAACCGCTCGAGCCCGGCGAAGGTCTCTTCGAAGCTCAGTCCCGCCGCCCGGCACAGGCCCGCCGCCACCAGGGCGTTCGAGGCCTGGAAGGCGCCGGCCAGTGGCAGCCGCACGTCCCACAACCGCCCGTCAGCGCGGATCTTCAGCCGTTGGCCGTCGGGCAGCAGGGACCGTTCCATCAGCTTCAGCGCCTGGCCCGTCTCGCCGACGCTCATCACGCGCTGGCCCGACACCACCGAGGCGGCGGCGAAGAACGGGAAGGCCTCGTTGTCGGCGTTCAGCACCGCCGTGGCGCCCCGGGGCATCAGCTGCTCGAACAAGCGCAGCTTCGCCTTCATGTAGGCGTCCATGGTCAGGTGGTAGTCGAGGTGGTCCTGGCTGAGGTTCAGGAACCCGGCCGCCGACAGCCGCACCCCGTCCAGCCGGCGCTGGTCGATGCCGTGCGAGGAGGCTTCCATGGCGAAATGGGTCACGCCCAGCCGGCTGATGTGCATCAGCAGTTCGGCCACGTCCCCGGCGTCGGGCGTCGTCAGCCCAGGCGGCGTCACCTGCAGGTCGGCCTCGCCGGGCCGCGAGACGGTCACGCCCAGCGTCCCCATGCTGGCGGAGACGTGGCCCGCGCCGGCGAACATCTGGCGGCAGAAGTTGGCCACCGAGGTCTTGCCGTTGGTGCCCGTCACCGCCACGCAGGTCTGCGGCTGGCGGCCCCAGAAGTTCGCGGCGGCCAGGGCGTAGCCGCGGCGCGGATCGCGGCAGACGACCGTCGGCACGGAGAGGTTCAGGTCCTGGTCGGCGATCACCGCCGCCGCGCCCGCTTCCACGGCCTTGGCCGCAAAGGCCGCGCCGTCGACCGTCGAGCCCGGCAACGCCGCGAACAGGAAGCCCGGCTTCACCTTGCGGCTGTCGGCGGTGACGCCCGTGATCTCGGGGTCGACGCCCAGGTGGCGCTTCACGAGGCTGGTCAGGCGAACGGTCATTGCCCTTCGCCCATCTGTTCGACGCTGGGCGGCTCCACCGGGATCGCCTGGCCCACGTCGGCGCGCCGGGTGACGCCCAGGAACGGCGCGATCCGCTCGATCACCCGGCCGGCCGCGGGCGCCGCCACCCAGCCGCCGGTGGAGTAGCCGGCGCTGCGGGCGGTGCCATGGGGCTCGTCCAGCAGGATCAGGACGAAGTAGCGCTTGGCGTCCACCGGACCCGTCGTGGGGAAGACCGCCGCGAACGACGACACCTGGCGGCTGCGGCTGTAGCCCCGGATCGCCGGATCGTACTTCTCGCCCGTGCCGGTCTTACCGCCCACAGACAGGCCCGGCATGTTCGCCGACCGGCCGCTGCCGCTCTCGCCGCTGACGTTGGCCCGCATGATCGACAGCATCTGCAAGGAGGTGCGTTCGGACATGACACGGGGACCATCGACCTTCGCGCCGGGTTCCAGCTTGCGGATGGTCAGCGGGATCAACTTTCCGCCGTTCAGGATCGTGCCGTAGGCGCGCGCCAGCGCCAGCGGCGTGACGTTGATGCCGTGGCCGAACGAGGTGGAGGCGACGGCGTCGTCGTTCCACACCTTGGGCGTCAGCGGACGGGCGCTCTCGACCAGCTCCACCTTGGCCGGCGTGGTGAGGCCGAGCCCGGCGAAGTAGCGGCCCATCTGCTGCGGCCCGACACTCTCGGCCAGCTTGGCGGTGCCGATGTTGGACGAGTGCTGGAACACCTCGACCAGCGTCAGCACCTTCCGGGCGGCGTGGTAGTCGTGGATCGTGCGGTAGCCCAGCTTGTAGGGGTTGCGGGCGTCGAAGGTGCTCTCGGGCGTCGCGACGCCGCTGTCCAGGCCGATGGCGACGGTGAAGGCTTTGAACGTCGAGCCCATCTCATAGACCGTGGCCGCGGCGCGGTTGGTCTGGGCGTAGACGCCCGCCTTGCCGGGCTTGTTGGGATCGAACGCCGGCCAGCTGGCCATGCCCAGGATCTCGCCGGTATGGACGTCGGTGACCAGGCCCACCGCGCCCTTGGGCGTGAACTCGGCCACGGCCTTGTAGAGCTCGTCCTCCAGGGCGCCCTGGACCCGCAGATCGATCGACAGCGGCACCGGCGCGCCATTGCGGGCCGCGGCGCGGATGTCGTCGTTGAAGGCGGCCTCGGCGCCCGAGATGCCCTCGCCGCCGGCGTCGGAGAAGCCCACGATATGCGCGGCCGACGTGCCCAGGGGATAGACGCGGCGCTGCTCGGGCTCGAAGCTGACGCCCGGCAAGCCCAGCTCGTGCACCCGGTTGCGCTCCTGGGGCGTCAGGGCGCCCAGCACGAAGATCCGGCGGTTGCCGCGGAGCGCCCGCTCCAGGCGCTCGGGCTCCAGGTTCGGCAGGGTGCGGAGCAGGCTGCGGCGGGTCTCCTCGGTTTCCCAGATCTCCCGCGGGTCGATGTAGAGGCCGTAGTGCAGCAGGTCGGCCGCCAACAGCATGCCGTTGCGGTCGACGAGATCGGCGCGCGAGGCGCCCAGCGCCGCCAGGGACCCGCCGCTCCGCACGTCCGAGAACAGCGCGGCCCGCGTGGCGCCGATGGCCAGCGTTATGAAGCCCAGCGTGAACAGCGCCAGCACGAAGAAGATGCGCAGCCGGGTGTCGTCCTCGGCCTTGCCGGAGGCGCGGGCGCGCTCGAACGCATGCTCCAGGCCCCAGACGCGTTCGATCAGCCAGCGCGGCAGGCCCGTACGGCCGAATGCCTGTTGGCTGAAGCTCATCGCGGAACCTCGGGCGGACGCGGCGCCTGGGCCACGCGCACCGGGTTTGCCTCAGGCGGCGGCGGCGGCGGCACGCCGGGGATGACGTTGGCGCCGTCGACCATCGCGGCCACGGCGGAGACGGCCTTGGCCTTCTTCGGCGGGCCGGCCCGGGCCAGGTCGATGATCTGGTCGGGCGTCGCCTCGCGATGGGCCGTGACCGGCTCCATCTTCAGGTAGGTGACCGACAGGCGCTCGAGCCGGCCGGGCTGTTCCAGATGCGCGACCTCGGCCTGCAGCAGGCGGATGCGGGCCTTCTCGGCCTTGATCTGCCGCTCGATGGTGGCGATCTCGGCCCGCTCGCGGCCGGCCATGGTCTTGGCCAGGTAGACGCCGAGGATCACGGCCACCAGCAGGCCGACACCCACCAGGTCCAGAAGGCGGAAGCCGCGCACGCGGCGCGTGAAGACGCTCATGCCGCGACCCTCCACGCCGGCGCATCGGTGCGCACGGCCGCCCTCAGCTTTGCCGAGCGGGCGCGGGGATTGGCGGCCGTCTCCGCCTCGGACGGAGCCTTGGCGCCGTTGAACAGCAGACGGAAGCTGGGCTCGGCGCCCTTGGCCACCGGCGGCGCGTGGCGCGACCCCGCGGGCGTGCGGCCGGACCGCTCGCCCAGGAAGGTCTTCACGATCCGGTCTTCCAGGGAATGGAACGTGACGACGCAGAGGCGCCCGCCGGCCTTCAGCACGCGCTCGGCGGCCACGAGACCAGCCTCCAGCTCGGCCAGCTCCTCGTTCACGGCGATGCGCAGGCCCTGGAAGGTGCGGGTGGCCGGGTGGATCTTGGCGCCGCGGCGGCCGCCCAGCGCCTTCTCCACGAACTCGGCCAGCTCCAGCGTACGGCTGAAGGGCTGCTCCTCGCGACGGCGGATGATGGCCCGGGCGATCCGGCGGCTCTCCCGCTCCTCGCCATAGACGAAGATGATCCGCGCCAGCTCTTCCTGTTCGAGCGTGTTGACCAGGTCGGCCGCCGTCGGGCCGGTGTCGCCCATCCGCATGTCCAGCGGACCGTCCTGCATGAACGAGAAGCCCCGCTCGGCCTGGTCGATCTGCATCGAGCTCACGCCGAGGTCGAGGGCCACGCCGTCAGCGTGACCCTCGCCCAGCACCGCGTCCATCTCCGAGAATCGCGCTTCCACCAGGCGGAAGCGGTCGTCCGGAAATCCCGCGGCGAAGCGACGGACCGTAGGGTCGCGGTCAAAGGCCACGACCTTCGCTCCCGTCGCCAGGAAGGCGCGGCTGTAGCCACCCGCGCCGAAAGTGCCGTCCACCACGACGTCGCCCGGCCCGATGGCCAGGTGCTCGACGACCTCATTGAGGAGGACAGAAATGTGCGGGGCGCCGGTCATGCCGCGCCTCCGAGGCGGGCGGCCCGTTGCTTGGCCCGCATGTCGGCCAGGCCGCTGCGCGCGCGCTCGCGGTCGGCGGCGCGCTGGGCCCGGTAGGCGTCCCGCTCCCAGATTTCGAAGCGGTCGCGGAGGCCCACCACGGCCACCCAGTCGGTGATGCCGTACTGCTCGCAAAGCAGCTCTGGCAGGGTGATCCGGCCGGCGGTGTCGAACGACAGTTTCTGCATTTCCCCGAACACGTTGCGTTCGATGGAGTCGCGCAGTTCGTCGCCAAATTCCAGCTCGTCGGCCATGGCGCCGTAGCGATCGAACAGGGCCTGGCCGCCGCCCTCGATGCAGTCGGAGCGGATCGACGGAAACACGAAGACGCCGTCCGCCGGCCCCGAGAGCGCGGCGCGGTATTCCTGCGGCACAACGATGCGCCGCTTCGCGTCCAGCTGCTTCTCGAAGGTCGAGAGAAACATCTCTCCGTCCGGCCCCCTGCCCTTCGTCGACCAGCCTGAGTTCGCGCCCCGACCCGCCACTCTGACCGACGAATTGCAATTGGGTTAACATGGGATCGAGTGGGTTTCAATGACACTGACTGACTATTTGAGCCGAAACAAAGGTGTCTCTTGGTCGCACACCGGACCGCCCCAAGTTGTCCACAGAACATACGCGGAACTATTAGTTAACAGCAGCGCTTCTTCCTTCCGCACAGGCGGCGAAGGGGCTGCAGAAAAGGAAAATGCGGATCAGACGGCCTATAAGCCGGGTTCTGTGCCGCCCCTTGCGGGACGCGGCGGTCATTCCTCTGGACCGCTCCTCGCGGAGCGGTTCTCGCGACCTACCCGGACCCCTCGGAGCGGCAACGCTCCTACCCGCCAGTATCCTTGCGGACTTGGCCGGGCGCGGGATCCCTATTCGGTCTTGCTCCTGGCGGGGCTTGCCATGCGACCTCTGTTACCAGCGGCCCGGTGCGCTCTTACCGCACCCTTTCACCCTTACCGGCGCCGAAGCGCCGGCGGTTTGCTCTCTGTGGCGCTATCCCTGGGGTCGCCCCCGGCGGGCGTTACCCGCCGCCATGTCGTCGTGGAGCCCGGACTTTCCTCGACCCACCAACTTGCGTTGAGAGGCCGCGACCGCCCGGCCGTCTGATCCGCGCGGAAAGTGGTCGGCGGGGCGCGAAAGGTCAACCTTCAGAGGAATTTGGTCATGGCGAGGTCGTCCTCGACCGTACCGTCGCGGAGCCGCACCCGGTCGGCGAACCGTCCTTCCACGACGAACCCCATGCGCTCGTAGAGCCGCACGGCGCCGGCGTTGCCGGCGCGCACCATCAGCTCGACCCTCGCGACCGGCGGCGCCATCGCCCGCGCCTCGTTAAAGAGCGCCTCGAACAGGAGCCCGCCGATGCCCTGTCCCTGGAACTCGGGATGCACGGCGATCGTCAGGTCCGTCACCACGTGGTGGAACTGGCGCGGCCCCATCCGGTAGGCGTGGATCTCCCCCACGAGGCGGTCGCCCGCCCAGGCCCCGAGCGTGATCGTGGCCTCGCTCAGGAACTTGGCGATGTAGCCGATCTCGATCTCGTCCGGTTCCCGCGCCAACCCGCTGACGCCAGACGCGGCGGCGCGGTGCAGCGCCATGATCGCCTCGGCGTCCCGCGGACCGGTCTTACGGATCTCGATCCCGCTCACGCCGCCATCCGAAGCAGGGCGATGAGGCGCGCCCGCGTCTCCCCATCCGCGATCCCGTCCACGCGCTCCGGCCGCCAGTGGCGTTGAAAGGCGCGGACCACCGTCGCTGTGTCGGCGTCAAAGGTTCCGGAGGGCGGCAGGTCGTAGCCCAGGCGCGTGAAACCGGCCTGGAGGGCGAACACGGCGGCCCCAGTCTCACCCTCCCCGATCGGCTGCCCCGGCGCGGGCGACGCCTCCGCCCACAGGCCATGGCCGGCTTCGGCCAGGCGCTTCCACGGGAACAGCTCGCCAGGGTCGTCCTTGCGGGCGGGCGCCACGTCGGAATGGCCGACGATGTCGCGGTCCTCGATCGTCCAGCGGGTGCGGATGTCGGCGGTCAGGGCGATCACCGCCGCCACCTGCGCCTCGGGGAACGGCCGGTAGCCGAACTCGTGGCCGGGATTGACGATCTCGATGCCGATGGAGTCGCCATTCACGTTGCGGCGGCCACGCCAGTAGGAGACTCCGGCGTGCCAGGCCCGGCGCTCCTCCGGCACCAGCCGGAAGATGCGTCCATCCTCCTCCACCACATAGTGGGACGAGACCTTGGCTTCGGGGTCGCGCAAGCGCGCGATCGCCTCCTCGCCCGTGCGCATGCCGGTGTAGTGCAGCACCAGGATGCTGGGCGTGACCGTGCGCGGGTCGAAGTTCGGCGAAGGGGCCTCGATCACGTTCATTCGGGACGGTTCCGCATGGCGAGCAGCATGGACATCACTTGGTTCGCCCTGAGCGCGATGATCAGCACGCCGGCAAGCGCCAGGACGCTGCCGATGGCCAGCCGAGGGCCGAACGGCTCGTCCAGCACCGCGACGCCCAGTCCGATAGTGGCCAGGGGCGTCACCAGGATCAACGCCGAGATCAGGTTGGCCTCATAGCGCTGCAGCAGGGTGACATAGAGGGTGTGTGCGCCTACCGAGACGACCACCGCGGAGAAGACCAGGGCGGCCCAGAACGGCAGGCCAGCCGCGAGCGCCTTGTCCACCTGCCCCGGCTCCAGCCACGCCGACAGCAGCGCCATGGGCAGGACCGAAACCAGCCCCACCCAAGCCTGGAAGGTGATCGGGCGCATGCCTTCGATCTGCTTGGTCAGGATCACGCCGATCCCCGACATCACGGTGGCCCCGGCCACCAGCAGCAGCCCGGCCGAGAGCGTGAAACCGGCGGGGTTCCACATGACGGTCAGCACCCCGGCAAAGGTCAGCGCGATGCCCAGGCCGCGGCGCCAACGGATCCGCTCGCCCAGGAAGATCACCGAGAGGATGAGCGTGATCGGCATGCCCAGCTGCAGCACCACGGCGGCCGTGGAAGCGGTCGAATACTTCAGGCCGACGAACATCAGCCCGAAGTTGCCACCGCCCATCAGGAACGCCGTCAGCACCAGACGCCAGGTCGGCTTGGGCGCCGGGCGCAGGAACGGGACCAGCATCGCCGCCACGATGGCGAAGCGCGCGGCCGCGTAGAACAGCGGCGGCACGTCGAGGTCGCTCACCACGTACTTCGAGATGATGTTGTTGACCGCCCAGACCACGCACATGGCCATCAGCAGGCCGAAGTCGCGGAGGGCCATGCGCCCGGGTTAGGACGCTATGGCCCCCCGGCGCAACCTCAAGCCTTGAAGAAGGCTTCTAGGTCGGCGTTCAACTGATCCATATGGGTGACGAAAAGCCCATGCGGCGCGCCGGGATAGACCCTCAGTTCCGCGCCCCGGATCCCCGCCGCCAGCCGCTGGCCGGTGATGGCGAGCGGCGCCGAGGCGTCCTTGTCGCCGTGGATGACCAGTGTGGGCCGGTCGATCTTGGCCAGGTCCGGCCGCAGGTCCTTGCCGATCAGCGCCTTGAACGCGGCCACCGCCACCGGGACGGGCGTCGCGACCAGCTGGTCGGTCAGCCACGCCTTCATCGCTGGCGAGGTCTCGGGCGTGAAGAAGGGCGCCTGGTTGGCCATGGCCCACCCGGGGAAGTCGGTGGCGTAGGCCTTTAGCGTCGCCTGGTGGTAGGCCATCGGCGCGCCGTAGGGGTTGTCGGCCGTCTGAACCACATACGGGCCAACGGCGGCGACCAGCGCAACCTTCTTCACCTTCGCCGCGCCGTGCCGGCCCAGGTAGCGGATCACCTCGGCCCCGCCCATGGAATGTCCGACCAGGATCACGTTCTTCAGGCCCAGCGTCTCGATCACCGAGCCCAGGTCATCGGCCAGCGTATCCATGTCGTACCCGCGGGCCGGAACGTCCGAGCGGCCGTGCCCACGGCGATCGAAGGCGATGCAGCGAAAGCCGCGCTCGGCCAGGTGCGCCACCTGATAGGCCCACATCTCGCTGGAAAGCGCCCAGCTGGAGACGAACACCACCGGCTGGCCCTCGCCCCAGTCGCGGAAGTAGAGACGGGTTCCATCCCGCGCCTGCACGACGACCGGCCGGCGTTCCTGCGCTCCGGCAGGGCGCGCGCCGAGGGCGACCACCGATCCGGCGGCCAGGCTCGAGGTGATGATATCGCGGCGGTTCATCGGCATCTCCCTTGCTGGCGGGAGATGAGACCGGACCCGGAGGCGGGTCGATTACGCGGCAGGTAATGCTGCAGCCTTCTCTCTGTGCAGAGAGAGCGGGGACCTCAGGTTTTGCGGCGCGTGAAACGCAAGGCGGTCAAGGTCGGGGAAAAGCCCACGACCTTGCTGTCGACCAGGCCCGCGGCCCTGGCGGCGGCCATGACGTCGACGTACTTGACGGTGGCGGCCTTGCCCTTGCGCGAGACAATCCACAGCGCGCCACCCTCGGCCAGGGCCGGCGCCAAGCCCTCAACCCGGGCCAGATCCTCGGCGCTGTCGGCCGCATAGAACAGCAGATCCAGCCCGGCGAGCTCTGCGACGGGCCGGGCTCCCCGCTCGGCAAGCTCCGTGGTGAAGGTCTCGTCGGCGACGCCGATCACGGCGGTGCGCATCCCCGCCTTCACGCCGATCTTGTGCAGGCGGCTCTTGGGATTGGCGATGGCGTCGGCCCAGCGGGCCGCTGGGGCGGCGCCCAGCGCGAACCGCGCGCCATCGGCCAGGACCAGGTCCTCGCCTTCGACCCTGACGCCCCTCAGCGCCTCGGCGGGCCACACGCGGCGCGTGGCGCCGCGGAACACCAGGGTGGGCGCCTCGTACTGCAGCCGGCCGCGATCCGCGCCATCCGCGAAGGTGGCGCCGACCTCGGCCTCCTTGCCCAGCTAGGCGGCCTTGCCCAGCGACAGGAACTCGTAGCGGGCCAGGTGGTGGTCCACCGAGCCGAAGGCGCTCTCGATCATGGTGGCGCGCTTGAAGTAGTGACCGATGGCCATCTCGTCGGTCATGCCCATGCCGCCGTGCAGCTGGATCGCGTTCTGGCCCACGAACTTGCAGGCCTTGCCGATCTGCACCTTGGCGGCCGAGACGGCCTTGGCGCGCTCGGCGTCGTCCACGACCTTGATGTTGGCCATGTAGGTCATCGACACGGCCTGCTCGACGTTGATGAACATGTCCACCATCCGGTGCTGCAGCACCTGGAAGCTGGAGATGGGCTGGCCGAACTGCTTGCGCTGCTTGGTGTACTCCAGCGTGCCTTCGTGCAGCTTGCGCAGCACGCCACACGCCTCGGCGCAGGTGGCGGCGATCGCTTCGTCCACCACCTTCTCCACCAGCGGCAGACCCTGGTCGGCCGGCCCGATCAGGGCGTCGGCGCCCAGCGAGACATTCTCGAAGTACACTTCCGAGGCGCGGAAGCCGTCGACGGTGGGGTAGTCGCGGGTGGTGACGCCCTTGGCGCCCTTCTCCACGAGGAAGACCGAGATGCCCTGGGCGTCGCGCTCGCCACCGGCGGTGCGGGCGGTGACGATGAAGTGGGTGGCGAACGGCGCGCCGATCACCACGGCCTTGTGGCCGTTCAGGGTCCAGCCCGCGCCGTCCTTCTTGGCCGTGGTGGCGACGGAGGCCAGGTTGTAGCGGCTCTGCGGCTCGGCCTGGGCGAAGGCGAAGATCGTCTTGCCCTCGATGATCCCGCCGATCAGGTCGGCCGCGCCGGCATGGCCCGAGTGCTTCAGGAAGCCGCCGCCGATCACCACTGTGCCGAGGTAGGGCTCGACGACCAGCGCCTTACCGAACTCCTCCATCACGACCATGTTCTCGATGGCGCCGCCGCCCAGGCCGCCCAGCTCCTCCGAGAACGGCGCGCCGAGAATCCCCAGTTCCTCGGCGAAGGCCTTCCACACCTCCGGCCGCCAGCCCGGCTCCTTGGAGACCACGGCCCGGCGCTTGTCGAAGTCGTAGTGGTCCGCCAGGTAGGCCGCCACGGTGTCCCGCAGCATCGACTGTTCTTCGGTGAAGGAGAAATCCATCCTGGCGGCTCCGCTAATGGTTCCCCTCCCCTTACCCGGGGAGAGGTTGGATCAAACAGTTGTTCGTCAGCTGACCGAATAGCCCGGCCACGGCCGGCTGTCAGCCACGCTATGCGGGAAAGTCAGAGCCCCAGCACCATCTTGGCGATGATGTTGCGCTGGATCTCGTTCGAGCCGCCGTAGATCGAGGTCTTGCGGCCGTTGAACATCTCGCCGGCCAGGCCGCGGGCGTAGTCCGGGCCCACGGTGGCGTTCGAGCCCGACAGGTCGCGCAGGAACGGCGCGCCGTAGTGGCCCACCGCCTCCAGCGCCAGCTCCTGCAGGCGCTGCTGGATCTCGGTGCCCTTGATCTTGAGGATCGAGCTTTCCGGGCCGGGACCCTTGCCGCTGCTCTCGCCGGCCAGCGTCCGCAGCTCGGTGAACTCCAGCGCCGTCAGGTCGATCTCCAGCTCCGCCACCTTGCGGCGGAAGAAGGCGTCCGAGAGCAGCGCCGAGCCGGTGTCCGAGCGCTCGGTATTGGCGATGGTCCGCAGCTTTTCCAGGTTGCGCTTGGAGCGCGCCACGCCGGCGATGCCCGAGCGCTCGTGCGCCAGCAGCGCCTTGGCGCAGGTCCAGCCCTGGTTCTCGTGGAAGATCCGGTTCTCGACCGGCACCTTCACATTGTCGAGGAAGACGTCGTTGACCTCGTGGCCGCCTTCCAGCGTGATGATCGGGCGCACGGTGATGCCGGGCGTCTTCATGTCGATCAGCAGGAACGAGATGCCCGACTGCGGCTTGGCGTCTGGGTCGGTGCGCACCAGGAAAAAGCCCCAGTCGGCGTACTGGCCCAGCGTCGTCCACGTCTTCTGGCCGTTGACGATGTAGTATTCCTTGCCGTCGTCGGCCGTAATCCGCTCGGCCTTCGTCTTGAGGCTGGCGAGGTCCGAACCGGCGCCCGGCTCGGAATACCCCTGACACCACCAGACGTTGCCGTTGTAGATGTCGGGCAGGAACTTCTTCTTCTGCTCGTCGGTGCCGAACGTGTAGATCACCGGCGCCAGCATCGACATGCCGAACGGCAGGATCGGCAGGCAGTCGGCGCGCGCGGTCTCTTCCGACCAGATGTACTTCTGCGTGGGCGTCCAGCCCGTGCCGCCCAGCTCCTTCGGCCAGCCCGGCGCGACCCAACCCTTCTTGGCCAGCACCTTGTGCCAGAGCAGGTACTCGTCCTTGGTCAGCGGCCGGTGCTCGTCCTGCGCCTTGCGCAGTTCGGCCGGATAATTCTCTTTGATGAAGGCCCGGACCTCGTCGCGGAAGGCGTTCTCTTCGGGGGTGAAGTCGAGGTTCATCGGGACCATCCTCCTGGCGCGGCTTACGCCGTATCGGTTTGGCCCGACCCTATACGCGCGGCCTCGTCAGGAGAAAAGATGACGCTAACGTCAACGTAAGCGTTCACTTCAGGTTTGCATTAGCGATTGCGAGGCAGGCCTTGAGCGTCGGGCCGGACGAGGTGCCCGATGTCGCCCCCGATGCGTTTACACGCCCCTCCTGAAGTCCAGCTTCAAAAGCCATAGGCGTGCCTTTTCCGCGGGCGACCAACATGCCGGCTTGAGCGGCAAAGAATCCAAACGCCCGCCCCGCAAGCGCGTCAGCAGGGTCATTTTCGGCCGCGACGGCGGTCACCCCGTAGCAAGCATACATGGCTGACAGTTGATCCCATCGGCCTGGCAATGAGAAGCGCAGGGGAAGCCGCAAGCCGTTACCTGCTACAGGGGCGCCGCGACGCGTCGTCAATGCCAACTCGTATCGCGCCGACATCTTAAGAGCGGCGTCACCAAAGCCAACACCCGTCGGAAACTCCTCGACAACTCTGCAACCGCTCAGCGTACCGGTCTCCGTGACGGTGCAATCGATCACGGCGCGGCCCTGCAGTTCCCGCTCTGCTGCCGCCAGCGGATAGTACTGATTGATGTCCTGACCGTTCGGCCGTCGAACCCATTCCACGTCAGCGGGCGAAAGCTGAGCCTTGCGCGCGACGTCAGACGAGGTGGTCTCTGCGCCCAGCGCCAGGCTGGCCAGCAGTAGCAAGAGCATCCAGCCCCCCGATCCTAAAGCGAAGCTTAGGATTGATACCGGTCGATCCGCTACCGGAGGTCAGTCCCCCTGGATGATCGAGAACATGATCGGGATGCGGATCGTGCGGCCGGCGACGGCAGAGCCGTCCGGGGCGGTGGCCGACATCCTGAACAGGGGCGCCAGTTCCAGCGCGGCGATCCCGAACTCCAGGCCGACGGGATCCTCGATCTCGACGTTGCAGCCCTCGAGCGAGCCCTGGGTGGCGACCTTGCACTCCAGCAGCACCGCACCGCTCTTGCCGGCCTGAACCGCGGTGGGGGGATAGACGTTGGCGATGTCCTGGCCGGTGGGCGTGGCCACCCAGTTCACCGAGGTCAGGTCAGGGGCCGGAGCCGCCGTGATCGCGGAAGCGGAGGAAATGGCCGCGGCGGCCAGTGCGATCATTTGGAGCATTTCGGTCCCTACGCTTTGGTTACCTAAGCGTTAAAGCAAGACCCGCGCCAACAGCCAAGCCGCCTTGCGTTCGCCCCACGGAGCCGCCAGACCCTTTTCCGCATGCCCCGTATCGTCACCTACAACGTGCACCGCTGCGTCGGGAACGACCGACGCCTCGACGTCGCCCGCGTCGCCGCCGTGCTGGCCGCCCTCAATCCCGACATCGTCGCCCTGCAGGAGCTGGACGTCGGTCGCCGGCGCACGGGGCACGTGGACCAGGCGCACGAGATCGCCGAGCGGCTGGAGATGGCGTGCCACTTCCACCCCGCCTTCCGGGTGGAGGAAGAGCTGTACGGCGACGCGATCCTGACCTCGCTGCCCGAGCGGCTGGTGAAGGTGGGGCCCCTCCCCGGATACCCGCGGATGCGCGCGCTCGAACCGCGTGGCGCGCTCTGGGTCGAGGTCGAAATCGAGGGCCGACCCCTCCAGATCATCAACACCCACCTGGGCCTCGTGCCGCGCGAGCAGCAGATCCAGGCGGCCCACCTCGCGGGACCGGCCTGGCTGGAGCATCCCAAGTGCCACTCGCCCTGCATCCTGCTGGGGGACTTCAACGCCACGACCAGCTCGATCGTCTACCGCACCCTCACCCAGCGGCTGCAGCCGGCCCGGCGGCTGGCGGCGCGCAAGCAGCCGACCTCGACCTTCCCCTCGCCGTTGCCGGTGCTGCGCATCGACCACCTGTTCGTGAGCCCCGGCATCGAGGTGCACGAGGTGAGCGCCCCCTTCGACCCCCTGACCCGGGTGGCCTCCGACCACCTGCCGCTGGTGATGGACTTCGACCTGACCTAGCGCCGGCGCAGGGCGCGGGCCTGGGCGAACAGCCGCTCGCGCCGACGTCCCAGGCGCCAGGAGTCGCCGACGTCCGCCGGGTCTCCCACGTGGTAGGCCGTGATGAATTCCTCGAACGGCCCGTGTCGCCGGGGATCGATCCGCTGCAACCGGTCGTCGCGATTGAGGTCGTCGATGGCCCTGACCAGGCTGCCCCGCTCGATCCGCGCCTTGGCCACCGCATCACCCGTGTAGCCCAGGAAGTGGCCAACGAGCCGGTCGCGGAAGGCGCCCACGTGGCGGCGAGCGTCCTCGCCTTCGCACTGCACGCCCAGCTCGATCTCGGTGTCGAAGCCGAACGAGCGATTGTTGAGGTTGGCCGAACCGACGCGGACGATGCGGTCGTCGAACACGCTGGTCTTGGAATGGACGATGATTTTCGAGCCGCCCGAGGTCCGGGGAAAGAGCGCGCGGAACCGCCCGAAGATGTCGGCCGAACGCAGCCGCCAGACCATGGCGCCGCGCGTCCGGTCCATGGTCGCCTGGTCGAACCAGCTTGGCGATGCGCCGGTGGTGATCAGCACCACTTCCGGACCGTTGGGCTCGGCCAGCCGCTGGGCCAAGGCCTCCGTCACCACCGGCGACGTGAAATACTGGTTCTCCAGGTAGATGGTCTCGCGCGCCTCCGCGATGCAGGCGAGCGTCAGATCGCGGATTTCCTGCACGCAGGCCCGCCCGCGCCAGGCCGGCGTCGTCCGCTGGATCGCCACCTGGGCATGGATCAGGTGCGGCGGCACGTGGTCGGGCCAGGGATCGCCGCCGGCGTCCTCCGGCGGTGCGATCGTTTCCTTCGTCCCCAAGAGCCAGCGGTCGCGGAAATGATCCCCCAGGGCCCGCGCCGCCGCGCCGTCCACCATCATCATCACCTCGTGCCGCGGCGCGTGACACTCCTGGTCGGGCTTGATGCGGCGCTGGTCATCCTCGAGGTGCCCCGGCGTGTCCCAGCGATCCACCCCGATGTCGCCGCCGCCGCAAAAGGCCAGCCGGTCGTCGATCACCACCACCTTCTGATGGTGGCAGGCGCCGAACGGCACCTGGTCGTCCAGGTGGAACTTCACCCGCGTGCCGCGGAACCACTTGCGCGCCTTGTGGGGGAAGAACTCCTGGCTCGCGCTGATCGGCAGCGCCGACTTCCAGATCAGCAACCGGATGTCGAGATCCGGCCGTTCCTCAGCCAGGCGCAGCAGGACGTGGCCGACCTCGTCAGGGTCGTTCGGGCCGTCGTAGCCGTCGGGGAAGAGGCGTGTGCGCGGATCGAAACCCCATCCCAGGATGAGGATCGAGCGGCGCGCCTTCTGCATGGCCTCGTAGAGCGCGGTGAAATAGGCCTCGGTGTCGATCAGGAAGGCGGCCCGCCCGGACTCTTCGGTCCGCCAGCAGGTCTCGCCGGGGATGAACACGCTCATCGATACCTCGCCGCGGTCCGCGCGGCCGCCCAGGCTCAAAGCTTATGGCCTAGCTCCGGTTCCGGGCAAGGAACGCGCATCTCGCGCAAAAAAGAAGCGCGCCAGGGGGACTGGCGCGCTGGCTGGGAGGCCTAGAGTTGGGCTGGGGACCTATTGTTTGGCGACGTTCGTGCTCGGGCCAACATAGGCCTGGCAAGCGGTGGTGAGCTCGGTGGTCAGGCGCTCCCTGCGGTCGGAGCTCTTCGCTTCACGGCGGGCGCGTTGGAATTCCTCGTCGCCGCGGTTGACGATGTACGAGGCGCGCGCGCCGCGCTCGGCCTTGATGAAGCTGTTGAGGGCGGCAGGATCGACCACGCCTTCGATGCTGGTGGCGAGACCCTTGCAGCGGTTGGCCTTCAGGTAGTCGACGTCGGTGACCTTGCTGGCGGCCGAAGCGGCGCCGGCGGCGAACATCGTGACGGCCATGGCGATAATTGCAGTTTTCATGAGAACTTCTCCCTCAGAACCTGCACCAATGCTGCCTACACGCTGCCTCCAGCTCAAATGAACAAGACGCAATGTTGAGTATTGTGCGATTAATATTTGGTCATGATACGCCGATGTTACGCTCGCGCATAAACATCTTGTAATGAAGCCGTCGGACGCGGCACAAGACCTTATGGCCAAGCTGGATCCCAAACTGAGCGCCGAAGGCGTCAACGCCCTCCTCCGCCGCGCCTTCCCCGACGCGCCGCCGGCCGGCTTCCCACAGGTGACCGAGGTGTCGCCCGGACGGGTGCAGGTGGTGTCGCCCTATCGCGACGGCCTCCTGCGTCCCGGTGGCGTGATCTCCGGCCCCACCCTCATGTCCCTCGCCGACACGGCCGCCTACGCCCTGGTCCTGGCGCACGTCGGCGACCAGCTGATGGCGGTGACGTCACAGCTCAACATCAGCTTCCTGCGCGGCGCCCAGCCCGGCGACATCCATGCGGAGGCTGAAATGCTGCGGCTGGGCCGCCGCCTGGCCGTCTGCGACGTCCGCATCTGGACCGAGACGCCCGAGCGGCTGGCGGCGCAGGCGAACGTGACCTACGCTATCCCGTGATGACGGTTTCTCCGGACAGGACGGGCCCTCCTGCCCCTATCAAGACCCCCTGTATCAAGGTCTGCGTCGTCGACGGCGAAAGCGGCCTGTGCCTGGGCTGCTACCGGCGGCTGAACGAGGTGGCCGCGTGGGCCCGACTCTCCGAAGCGGAGCGGGAGGCGATCCTGGCCGAACTGCCCGAACGGCGCAGCCTGATCCGGCCCGAAAAGCTGGCCATGTTCTGACCCGACGGGGCGCTGGTTGAGAAATCGGAAACCTTGCGCATTCACCCGATGAAAACCCAACCGGAAGTAGCTTTCGCCCCAACGAGACAGGCCAGAACGGCCGCTTCTACGGGTGTGAACGGGTGTCTTCCTTCGGCAAACTCGCCATGGTGGCGGGCGTGTCGGCGCTGATGAGCGCCTGCGCCGTCACCGCCATCGACCCGCAGCCTCTCCGCATCGCGCGGCTGGAGGCCGAGGGCTTCGCCTCCGGCCCGCCAAAGCCGGGCTCCGGCGCGGTGGCCAAGGCGGCCGATGGCCATTTCTGGGCCGACGCCCAGGTCAGCGGCCAGCAAGGTGAGCAGCAACAGGTCCGCTTCCTGGTCGACACCGGCGCCACGGCCGTCGCCCTGACCCAGGAAGACGCCGAGAAGCTGGGCATCCGCCCCAGCGACCTGAAGTACGGCCATAACGTCACCACCGCCGGCGGCCAGGCCCGCGCCGCCGCCGTGACCCTGGCCTCCATCTCGATCAACGGAGCGAAGCTCGAGAACGTGCAGGCTCTGGTGGTCTCCGACGGCCTGGACGTGTCGCTGCTGGGGATGAGCTACCTAGGCCGCCTCACCCGCTTCGAGGCCACGCGGAACACGCTGCGCTTCGAGCCCTGAGACCGCCGCCAGCGCCCGGTCGATCACCTCCAGCCCGGCGCCGGCCTTCACACCTTCCACCGTGAGAATGCGCCGCCAGGCGCGCGCGCCCGGCTGGCCGTGGAACAGGCCCAGCATGTGCCGCGTCATCGCCGCCAGGTGCGTCCCGGCCGCGAGTTCGGACGCGACATAGGCCTTGTACGCCTCGACGGCGGCGAACGGGTCGATCGCCGCGTCGGCGCCGAAGAACCGCCGGTCCGCGTCCGCCAGGATCGCCGGCGTATGGTAGGCCGCACGCCCCAGCATCACGCCGTCCACATGTTCCAGATGCACTTCGGCCTCGTCGAGCGAGCCGATGCCGCCGTTGATGACGATGGTCAGGTCAGGCCGCTCGCGCTTCAGACGCCAGACCAGGGGATAGTCCAGCGGCGGGACGTCCCGGTTCTCCTTCGGCGACAGGCCCTTGAGCCACGCCTTGCGGGCATGGACGACGAAGGTCGAGACGCCGGCTCGGGCGCACAGGTCCACCAGGCCGAAGAGGCTCTCCTCCGGATCCTGGTCGTCGACGCCGATCCGGCACTTCACCGTCACCGGAACCTTCACCGCCGCCGCCATGGCCGCCATGCAGTCGGCGACCAGTTCTGGCTCGCGCATCAGGCACGCCCCGAAGCGCCCGGACTGCACCCGGTCCGACGGGCAGCCGACGTTCAGGTTGATCTCGTCATAGCCTTCAGCCTCGCCGATCCGCGCGGCCTGCGCCAGGTCCGCCGGCTCGGAGCCACCCAGCTGCAGCGCCACCGGATGCTCCACCTCGCTGAACGCCAGCAGCCGCGCCCGATCGCCGTGCAGCACGGCCCCCGTCGTCAGCATCTCGGTATAGAGCAGGCTTTCGCGCGTCAGCAGCCGATGCAGGACCCGACAGTGCCGGTCCGTCCAGTCCATCATAGGTGCAACGGATAATCTATGCGGTTGAAAAATCACCACTTTTCTCTTACTATTCAACACCTAACGGCCGCCGCGTCTGCGCTCTTCTACGCTATCGCACGACCGGCTTCGCACCGTTTCGACGGCTCAGTGCACACGGAGCGCACACGGAAATGGCCTCTTTCACCAAGCTCAGCTCCGGCTCCTGGCGTGTCCAGGTCCGTCGCAAGGGACGCTATGTAAGCGAGACCTTCCTCCGGCGCGAGGATGCGCGTCGTTGGGCCCTGGAGGCCGAGCGTCAGGTCGACCGCGGCCAGACCCCCACGAACTCCCGGATCGCGCGCCTCAAGACCGTCAGTGACCTGATCGACCTCCACATCGATGACATGAAGGACGTCGGCAAGGCGCCGGGTCGGTCCAAGGACGCGACGCTGCAGATGCTCAAGCGCGAGCTTGGCGCCATAGGCATGGGCGACCTGGACCGCGAACGGCTGGTGAAGTTCGCCCGCGCCCGAGCGGCGCAGGGTGCGGGCCCGGTCACGCTCTCCATGGACATCGGCGCCATCAAGCTGGTGTTCGCCCACGCTGCAGCCGTGCACGGCCTACCGGTCACTGTCGAACCGATCGACCTGGCCCGGGTCGCGTTGAAGCGGCTCGGCCTGGTCGGCAAGAGCCGCGAGCGTGATCGCCGCCCGACGGACGAAGAGCTGGAACGCCTCATCACCCATTTCGACGCCAACCCGCGCCAGCTGATCCCGATGAGCCGGATCGTGAAGTTCGCGGTCGCGACGGCCATGCGGCAGGAGGAAATCTGCCGCGTCACCTGGGAGGACTACAACGAGCGCACCAGGATGCTGACCATCCGGGATCGGAAAGACCCCCGGACAAAAGCCGGCAACGACCAGCGCATCCCCCTCCTGTCGGTGTCGGGGTTCGACGCCCTCGCATTGATCGAAGAGCAGCGTGCTCTCCGTAGCAACGCCGACACCCGCATCTTCCCCTACCTACACAGGTCCGCCGGCAGCGCATTCACGCGCGCCTGCCAGGACCTCGCGATCCAAGACCTCCACTTTCACGATCTCCGCCACGAGGGCACCAGCCGGCTGTTCGAAGCCGGGTTTGCGATCGAGCAGGTGTCACTCGTCACCGGCCATAAGGACTGGAAGATGCTCCGCCGGTACACGCACCTTCGGCCCGAAGCCCTCCACGAACTTGCGGCCCGTCGGCGCGCTTAAGCCAGACAATGCGCAGCGCTGGAACCGTCGTCCAGCGCTGCAAAGCTTGCCTTTGTTGCCTATTTGTTCTATGTTTTTTGGCTGGTTGGCCCGCGGGGCCTCTCTTGTGTGGGTCGCCGTCGCACCGGCGCCCGAACATGTACGAGGGGATCGAATGCGGTTAAACGCCAGTTATTGATTTGCGCGCTTCATGCCGTGGTAGCGCGTTGCCTGGAGGCATAATGGCCCGGTCAGACATGGTCCTGGCGGCGCTAGCTGCCGCGGGAGAAGGACGGAGCTTCTCACCAGTGCAGGTGCAGAAGCTCTTCTTCCTGCTCGACCGCGAAGCTTCGCACCTCGTGGCCGGTCCGCACTTCAATTTTCAGCCGTACGATTACGGCCCATTCGACCGCGACGTGTACGTCGAGCTTGACGCTCTAAGGTTTGGAGGCCTCGTCGACACGGCTGGGAGTTCCAACTATCGACGCTACGCATTGACGCCGGCAGGGTTCGAAGCTGGCTGCCAAGTGCTGGCGACCTGGTCGGAAGATGCGCGGGTCTACGCCGCGCAGGTCGTACAGTGGGTGCAGAAGCTCAGCTTCCAACAACTGGTATCGAGCATCTACACCAAGTACCCGGACATGAAGGTGAATAGCGTCTTCCGCTAATGACGGTTGTCGTAGCCTTCCTGTGTACCGACGGCATCGTACTCGCAGCCGACAGCATGATCACGCCCAGCATGGGCAATCTCAACGTAGGCCACCACCACGGCGTGAAGGTGAATGTCCTCGCGGGCGATCAGTTGTTCGCGTTCGCCGGAGATCAAGGTCAGGCTGCGCGAGTGATGCTGTTGGCGGACAGCAATGCCCACGTCATTCCAACGTTCGATCACCCTATGGACTACGCGGTCGCAATTTCGGAGGCCGTGATCCAGCAGTTCACACGAACCGGAATCAACGGTTCGATCAATGTGAACACCATGCTCGGGTGGCGCCATAACGGCACCACCGCCTGCTGCGTGTTTGAGGGCGCCATGCAGCCTCGCCTTCTCGACGCCGACCACTTCTACGTGGCGCTGGGCTCCGGCAAGCTGTCCGCGGACCCCTTCATACGCTTCGTTGTCGATACGTTTTGCACGGCCGGCCAGCCCAGCGTCCGAGAGGCCGTCTTCCTCGCAACTTGGGTTGTTCAGCACGTGATCGACACGAACTCAGGTGGCGTCGCCCCTCCGATCCGCATGGTCACTATTCAGGACGTGGGCGGCCAATTCGTCGCGCGGCAATTGCCGGTTGAAGAGATTGGGGAACACCAACAAGCTATCGAAAGCGCTGCCGAAGCTCTGCGCACCTGGCGCGACAACTTCCAGAATGGAGCGGGCGAGGAACCTGCAGCGGAGCCGCCTCCCGTTCCCCAATAGAACTACGTCAGGCGCTCTTCATTCCTTCCGCGGGGCGACCTTATTCGGCGGCGACGAGGCGGTTCAGCTCGCCCAATCGCTCGCTACATATCGCACTTACCACTTCGCGGAGGACGTTTACCCGAGCGCCTAACCAAGCCAGCTCCTCCGCTGTGATCCGGTAGTGCCTTGAATAACGCGCCTTGATGTACGCTGCGCGCAGCAGCTCAAAGCTCCGCTTCTCGAACTTGCCCTCGTGCGGCCAGACAGCGGTTAGACGATCGTCGAGGGGCTCAGCCAGATTCCGCAGCCGCACCAAGTTGTGGCTCTTGGGCGTGTAGAGCGTCAGCGTCAGGAGAAGCGTGTTGTAGAGCCACTCGGCGGCTTGATGGAGTTCGAACGCCGCCTCCTTGCCGTACCCCTTTTCCATAGCGAACGCTGCAAGCTCGATGCGGCGCTCCGCGCTCTCCATTCCATCCTCGAAGTACGTCGTCGCCTCGTCTAGCGCCGTCCTCGGCGACAGCTCGGCCGGGATAGCCAACCGGTGCCCCTGCAGGTTGTGGAGCAGGATGCCGTCCCGAAGGATGTCGGCAAAGAAGTAGCGGCCGCGTTGGAGTTGGTCGTTCACGTCCTGCAGCGAATGGACGATGAAGTTCACGGGCGTCCGCAACATCTCGCCGTCGGCCAGCTCCTTCAGGATGCGGGCCTCGGCCGTGTCCCAGAACTCGACCGTGTCGGCGAGATCGTCATGGTCGACGACGATCAGGAGGTCGTAGTCCGAGAAGTAGCGGCCGATCGGATCCTCCACCCAATCACCGCGGGCGTAGCTGCCGAACAGGATGATCTTCAGGACCTGGCCATTCTTCAGGCGCGGCGCCTTTCGGCTCGCCACCACCTTGCCGAACTCCTCTAGGAGGATGTCCACCAGATGGCGGAGCTCGCGCTGCTTGCCAGCGGGCAGGCCGGAGAGGTCCGTCTTCATCGTCCGATAGTCGGTGATTTGCTCGACCGCTGCAAAGCTGTCCGCCTCAGGGACGAAGCGCCGGCCGGGTTCGGCCAGGATCCGCCGTCGACGATTTCGCGCCGAGATCGGCCCAGGCCTGCAGGTCGCTGACGGCGTAGACGACGCGGCCCCCGATCTTGCGGAAGGTGGGCCCGGTCCCGAACGTGCGGTGCTTCTCAAGCGTCCGCCCCGAAAGGCCGAGGAAATCCCCGGCCTCTCGGGTCCGGAGGAAACGGGTGGGAAGAGGTGTCATCTCGGACATCGGCTGCTCCGCGCGTGGCGCCCAAACCGCCTGGTCGGCCGTCTATCAAACCACAGCCGCGCGGAAGCCCGAACGCGCAGTCCTACGCCCCTCCCCGCCGGGAGCCCCTAACGCGACCGTCCGGGGCCGGGCTCGCGATCCCGCTGCCGGGCCTGCTCGTTGGCCGCGCGAAGCTGGCGCGCCAAGGCGAGGCGCTGCGAATCCGGCGCCGGCATCCCCTGCACGAACGCTTCCACCGCGCGTCCCAGCGCCTGGTCGCTGGCGAAGGGCGAAGTCATCAGGATGCGGGCCTGCGCGAGGTAGAGCGCCCTCACCCTCTTCTGCCGCGCCAGTGTCGCCAGTTCCCAGGGTCGTGCCGTCATGTCCCCCAGGAATGCGGCGTTCGCGGCATCCCGGACGGCGCCGGCGTAGACACGAGACGCAGAACCCACGCCCTTCTCCCGCCTCTCTCGCAACTTCCTCACCGGCGTACGCTCCGCCTTCAGGGTCACGCCTCTCGCCCGGCGTGGCGTCGCCTCGGCGGCGATCCCGCGATCCCTGAGCGCCTGCGCGAAGGCCTGGCGCCATGCTTCAAGGTCCGCCTTCTTCGGGTTCAGCCGTGCGCCATCGTCTCCCAGCGCACGTACGGCGATGTGCACGTGCGGATGGTCGGCGTCGGTGTGCAGGGCGAAGGCGTAGTCGAACCGCTCTCCGAAGACCTCCCCCGCGAACTGCCGCGCCGCGTCGCGAAGCACGATCGCGTCCGTCCCCGCCGGCATCGACAGGACAACGGATAGGCTCATGGGCGTGTTGGCGCGGCGCCGGGCGTCCATGAGTGCTGCGGCTGCCCAGTCGTCGGCCAGGTCGCGGACCTCGCCGCGATCCACAACGCGATTGCCGTCGCGGTCCTCCATCTCCAGCTGGCCGTTCCGGGAGATGTACTCCAGGTGCGCCCGCAGATGCGCCGCATCCCGCGTGCGCCCCGTCACCTTGACCATCACCTCCGGCGCCCGCCCCGCGACGCGGGCGAGCCGGGCGCGCACGTCCAGGGCCTGGCTAGGCGTGCCCTTGGTTAGGACAGCCTTCGGTGTCCGGCGTCGAAGATCAACCGGCGGCCGCCACGCCTCATCGAAGCCGGGAACCGTGCGGAAGTCGCTCACGGTGCGGCCCAGTAGTCGAGATTGCCTTCGAACGCCTCGCCGAGCGCCACGAAGTGGGCCCGCAACTCGCGGCGCAGGTCTTCGAGCCCGGCCAGTTCCGCGTCCAGCACCCGCCCCTCGAGGACAGCTGTGTTCATGGCCCGGGCGATCTGGTTCACGTTCACGCCGATCCGCCGGAGTTCACCGCGGATCGCCATCAGCGCCAGGGCATCGGCGCGAGCAAAGGTCAGCTTGCCGAGCACTTGGCGCCGTACCAGCGCCGCGATCCAGGTCGCTCGCCGCATCCCCATCACCGCCGCCTCGATGTCGACACGCTCAGCTTCCGCCGCAGTGAGCCGCACCATCGCCCGCAGACCAGCAGGCTGGGGCCCGCTCTCCGCCTTCGCGCTTTCCGGCGCCGCATCCCGGATGAGTCGACGCACCAACGCAGAGCGTCCGCCAGCCCCGCCCGCAGCGGCGTCGAACCGGGCGGCGAGCTCATCAGGAATGCGGACGCTGAAGCGAGCCATGCCGGATCATCGTCCAACCTGGGCGCCAGGCGTTAGGCGTAGCCCTACGCGGTCCGCGTCCGCCATCGCTGCCGCCAAGGCTATCCTGCCCTAGACCTCATTTGGACTTCGCCGCACCGCCAAGCAGACAATTTCAGCAATTGTAGAATTCCGAGCTCAAGCCGCCGAGCACACACACTCCGCCCCCTTAAGTCACGGACGCTCCACAACTTCACCTCGATTATCCACAGCCCGACCCTAGCGACTCAGTTCTCCTTCCGTTTCCATCACTGCATTCGCGGCAGCTTCAGAGGGGAACGGAGCCCACGCAGTTCGGAAAAGGAGAATTCGAGTGAGCAAGACGAGCGCTTCTGAGTTGGGTCAGCCGCTCGCTGATCAACAGTCCCCGGCCAAGGTCTACCTGGCCTTCCCCGACGCGGTCGCGTGCAGGACCGCGTTCCTCGACCTCGTGAAGCAGACCAACGAGCCCGAGACCTTTCCTGGCCTCGCCCATTACCCGCCGCCGACAAAGGACGCGGTGTTCCTGCTGGTGGTCGACGAGTTCGTGGTCGACCCCTCCAAGCGGCCGGACGGTGAGTTCATCCGGTGCGCCGCCTGCGCCACCCGCAAGAAATTCAAGCGCGGCTCCCTCGCCTGGTATCCGGCGGAAGGCGTGTTGCGGGTCGTGGGCAACGACTGCGGGGACGAGCGCAGGACGGAAGCGGTCGCTGACTACAAGCGCCGCAGCACGCTGGCCGTCGTCAACGACTACCTGGATGAGCATCTGCCGACCGTGCACCCAGACATCCTCGCCTGCGAGGCGCTTCGGCCGGCCGTGCGGCACGCCCAGGAACTGAGCCTGCAGCTGAAGACACAGGGCAAGGCGTTCTGCCTTGCGGTGAACAAGGCGGCGAAAGACGGCGACGGCTCGCTACGCATCTTCCTTCGCGAGGTCGTAGAGGGCGTCAGCGACAGCCGAGTCATGACAACCTTCAACCCGTCGGGCCTGAACTTCCTCAAGGCGAGCTTCACGCCGCTGCGCCGCCTCGACGAGGCGATCTTCCGGCTGCGTCAGGCCGACCGCGGCTCGCCGTCCAAGGCGCGGCGCTGGCTGGGATCGCATCGCGAGAAGCTCGCGGACTTGGACGCGGTCTACGCCAACCTCACGACCGCGAAGGCGAAGCTGCGGGAGGTCCAGGGCCTCATCCAGCAGGCGCTTGCGTTTCTTGCCGAGGAGAACATCCAGGGTGTCGATGCCTGGGCCACCGCCCACGGCAGCCAGGTGCGCGCCGAGTGGTCGCCGATCTTCATCGTGTTCCGGGGTCGACCCATCGGCGGCGGGACGATGCAGATGACGTCGCTGCGGCCCAACTGGAAGCTGCTCCGGGCCGCTGCGGGGGCGTGAGCATGGAACCCTCCGATCCGTTCAAGACGAAGGCGTTTCTCGACACGAACATCGTCCTGGAGTGCAGAGACCTTCCTGAACTGCCGTGGGCCGAGGTCGATGCCGAAGGCCCCATCCTGCTCCTAGTGACCGCTCGCGTCGCCCAGGAGGTGGACATGCGCAAACGGGATGGACGGCTGGCGTCCCGGGCGCGGGCTTTCAACAAGGTCCTCGGCGAGGCCGTGGTGAGCGGTCAGCCGGTGGTCATCCGCGAGAGCGGGCCGCACGTAGCGCTGGCCCGATCGACGGCCAGCCGCATACCTTGGTCCGACCACGATGATCTGGACCCGGATGAGGCCGACCACCGCATCATCGCCGAAGTGCTGCATGCGAAGGACGTCGGGAACGCCGAGAAGGTGGTCGTCAGCCACGACGTGAATCCCCTCGGCCTTGCCAGGGATCACGGCCTGCGCGTGCACCACGTGGGGGAGCACTGGCTTCGACCGCCAGAGCCGAGCCCCATGGAGAAGGAAGTCCAGCGCCTCAAAGGACGCCTCAGCGTCCTGGAGGCACGCAGCCTGAATTCGACATCTCCATTGAGGTCGAGAGCGAGCGCCCTGTGTCGCTGCTGCAGGTGGAACCTCTGGACGCAATTGGCCGGACGACTTGGCTACGGAGCCTGATCCAGCCGAACCCCAAGCCCGACAACGGCCGCGATGGCGCTGTCATCGATCCACTCAGAGACTACGGGTTCAATGACAGATGGCGACGCTACGTCGACACGACGCTTCCACGGTTTGCCTCCGAGTTGCCGTCGCAAGCGGAGGTGATGTTCAACCAACGGCCAATCGGTATCCGGGTGCGCAACGCGGGCTCCGTGCAAGCCGAGGACCTGACCATCGAGGTTGCGATCACAGACGGCTGGCTGAACGAGAACCTCGTCTTTGTTTCCCCGAAGGGACTGATCGCGCCGACACCGCGCAACCCGCTGGATCCGATCACGCCATACCTTGGCAGGCTCGCACCGGCGTTCGTCGGCCGTCACCAGTTCCAGTGGTTGGAGGAGCCGGAGGAGACACGCCGGTTCAAGGCCGCCTGCGGCGCCTTCGCGAGCGAGGCTGAGTGGTCCTTCGACGGTGTCATACTGCTCGATAGCCGGATCGAAGCCGCTACGGTCGTGTCGGTGCGGGTGCGCGCGGCAAACCTGAAGGGGGCAGCGTCATCGGAACTGGTGCTGGAGAAGACCTTCGAACGCGTCGCCATAGACGCGATCGCCACTGCGGGTGATCCCAAGTGGACGCGCACTCCTGCCATCCTGCCGCGCGTCCTGCAGGCGTGGCAGGAGCGGAACTACGACAAGGTGCAACTCCGCAGTTGCGATGACGACTGAGCGTCGCGCGCGACGCCCATCGCCGCGCAGTACCGGAAGGCGTGGTCGACTAGCGACCCGCTGCCGCTCGACGGGGCCGAGGCGTAACTGGCGCGTCGTAACCGCCATCGGCCTCCGCGTCCGCCGTCAGGATATCCAACGCGCGCCGTCGTCCCTGGTCCCGACGCGCCCGGTACTCCGCGAGGTCAGCCGCCTTCACACGCCGATGCGCCCCTACCTTTGAGGAAGGAATGTCGCCCCGGTCGAGGAGCCTGACCATGTACTGCCGCGAGACGCCCAGGATGTCGGCAGCTTCCTGGCTCGTCAGATCGCGGTCTGCTGCCAGGACTGCCACGCCGGCGCCGCTGGCGACCATGCCGGCCGCGACTTCAAGGACCGTCACGAACTTCGCCGAAAGCTCCACGGCCTCGCCGTCCGCTCGCGCGAGCCTCAGGCCCTTGCGTCCCGACCCCGGTGCCATGATCAGGGAGATGAGCTTCAACGCCGATTCCCGGTCAGCCGCGGTCAGCGCCGCGGCCGGGACCGGACGTTCAGACGTATCGCGACGGACGACTTGACGACTGGCCATGACCTCACTTGCGGATTAAACGCTACAAACGCAACCGCGGCTTACCCCCTTCCTCCATCCCCCAACCAGCACAGGAGGACAGGTGGAGCACCGCAGCACCCGATCACCCGGAGTACATATACCTACCTGATTTCACCATACGACTCATATGGTTAGTCGATCACGACGCGCAATATGAGCCAACTCATGCCCTTGAGACAACCGAAGCAGGTCCAACTCGCCGCACGATACGGCCATAAACGGTCGATTAGCGACCCTTGAGTGCGCATCTAAGTTGTTGGGATTACTGGCCTGATCTCTTAGGATTGCGTTCAAATTCGACGGGAACAAGCGCATGGCGAGCACCACCAGAGGCAAGGCGATCCGGGATCGCGACATCGAGCTCCGCGACAGCCTCTTCGAGGACGCCGACGTGCGGCTGTGGGACCGCAGCCGCTTCTCGGGCTTCGCGACCGTCCCCAAGACCATGCCCTACGTCTGCCGCATCCTGGACGAGCTGTCGAAGGGCCAGCCCCTCTCCAGCACCTATCTCGCCCTGTGGTGCTGGACCTGGGACAACGCGTTCGTGAAGCTCGGGCGGATGTCGGACCTGGCGTTCGCGGCAGGCTTCAGCGGCCAGCGCGGGGTGCGCACCTTCCAGGATCGTCTGAAACGCCTGGTCGACCTTGGCTTCGTCGAGGTGGCCCCCAGCGGACTCCAGGCCCTAGGCCTCGCCTTCCTGCCCAACCCGCACATCCGCATCATGCGCCTCTACGAAGCGAAGATATCCCCCCAGGGCGATCCCGAGCTGAAAGAGAAGGCCGCGGGCATCCAGGCCTCGACGTACAACGCGCTCATCGAGCGTGCCCAGGAGATCGACTGCGGGGACATCAAGGCGGAGCTGAAGCGTCAGCAGAAGGTCGCGAAGCGGGCGCGCTCAACCGACGAGACGGAAGACGACGAGGACATGCCTCGTGCCCGTGCGTTGTTGCGCTCCAAGTCGCCTGCTCAGAAGCCGCGCCGCAAGCTGAAGGCGCCACGCCCCCAATGATCGAAGCCGTCCTCGACGCCGATGTGATCTACCCGCTGCCGCTACGCGACACACTGCTGTCGGCAGCGGTCGAGGGCTGCTTCCGGCCGCTTTGGAGTGAGAGGATCCTCGACGAGGCCATCGGCAACCTGGTGTCAGACAAGCGCTCCACGCCGGAAAGCGCAGATCGCATGCGCGCCGCGCTGAGGGAGCATTTCGAGGACGCGTTCGTCGAGGGCTACGAGGATCGCATCGACGAGATGCCCAACCACCCGAAGGATCGTCATGTCGCCGCGTGCGCGGCCGAGGCCGGGGCAGGCGTCATCGTCACCAGCAACCTCAAGGACTTTCGGCAGCTTCCGGACGGCATCAAGGCCATGTCGCCGGACGAATTCCTCACAGAGCTCATCGTCGAGCATCCCGACCGCATGCGCGCCGCGCTGATCGCGCAGGCCTCGCGCCTCAAGCGCGAACCGAACACCGTTGCGCAGCTGCTTGAGGTCCTGAAGCCTGTGGCGCCGGGCTTCGTCGCCATCTTCAGCGCGATTCATCCTGATCTCACGAGGGCATGCTGACTGGCAGGATTGCTTGACAGTCGCGACCGGCCATCTCGGTTGCCCTGAAGGTGGCGCGGCCCTTATCTTGGCCTTAGATGCCGCAGCCAACCAACGCAAAGACCTGCAGCTGGGGATTGAAGGTGCTCGCCGAAAGGCCAGAGTGCCTGGCCGGCATCGGCTTGGTCGCGGCTCAGTGGTCCAACTTCGAGGCTACTCTGTCCGAACTGTACGTCTTTGCGAACGCGGACGTCGTTCATTGGCCAGGGGAGGGCGATCTCGACGGCGCCACGTCGGTGACGATCGATGAGAGCCATATGATCGTGATCGACTCTGTCGAGAGCCTGCGAGCTCGCTTGTCGATGATCACTGCGAAGTTGCGGGCAAGGGCGGGTGATGAACTGGCGGCCGAGTTCGAGACCTTAGCCGCAAACATCCGCCGTCGGAGTCGCGAGCGCAACGCGATAGTCCACGGCCGTTGGGCGACCAGTCTGTCTCATCCTCACGACTTAGTTCTGAGGGGGCCGCGAGGCGATAAGATGATCAGGTATACCGCAAACGACTTCCAGAATACTGCCGAGAGAATTTCCGATCTAGATCAAGACGTGAAATCTTTCACTGGCCGATGCAGGGAAGTGTTCAAGCGCCCCGCTGATCGACATCTCGTAAAGTACTTTTCCGATCTTCGATCTTCCGTAGTGAACCGCGATGGGACGTGGTGCCTTAGGGACACCAATGCGCGAGTAGACGCTATTGACTCCCTGATGCAGACGCGCGGCCTAGACGGCGTTTTGCAGGCATACCCGGCGCTCACGCATGATCAGGTTGAGACGGCTGTGAACTACGTGCGGGCATATCCCGACTCTTCATCGCGAGAGAGGGCTGCCCGCCGGCGAGAACTCCCCGGCTAGATGCCCTCTTAGTTGCGACCTGCGGAAGCGCCGCGGAATTACGGCGCACGGGTGAGCTCCTAAGACGCAGCAGAAGCGTGGCACGCTCCACTGAGATTTTTCTTCGCGTCTTGGCGACCCCACGACGTCAGGACGTCGTTGCGGCCGATTCCCGGACCGCGTGGGCGGATGGTGCCCCATCCCGTGGTGTGGCTTCGGCGGGGTGATCACCGCGATCTCCTACAGGACCGGATCATCCCGGAGCCGACCAAATGTGCGAACGAACCCGAAATTCTACGCGAACGCCCGTGTGCAATTCTTGTTCACAATCAGTCTTAAGTATCTGTAATTGTTGATCTATATGTCCAGTCCATCATGGGGGCGAGGCAGAGCAGATGGTGTCGTGTTTTCAATGACGTGCGCTTAGAACTCAACAGGCCCGACGAGCGGATCGCGCCGCCTCTACGACGTTTCACGACCCGCGTCGCCCGATCTGGACCTTCTACCGCACCCCCTCTGCATGCGAAAATAGGATCGAACGATGCGACGCTGTTCAGCGCAGGCTGAGCACGATCGTCCCGGTCGCGCCGGCGGTTTGCTGGGCGCCGGCCAGCATGACCGCATAGCGCGCCATCGCCTTCGCTTCGCTCTTCCGATTGCACCAGCGCACGTCCTGGAAGTCGAGTTCGCTGTTCCGGACCGCGTTCCGGCACACCGTTCGCGCCGCCACATGGACCTCTCCGCGGACCGTCGCAGGCGCCTTGCCGGCGACGCTGATGACCATATGGGTCGGCGCGCGGGGACTGACGGCGACCTCGGCGATGTTCTGCGCCGACGCCGGCGCGCCCAGCGCCAGCACGATGGCGCCGAGCGCCAGCGGGAGAAGGGTTGGTTTGGACTTCACCGACATGTCGGCCTCCTTGATTGGAGACCGCAGCCTAGGGCCGCCGGCAGCCGATCCATTTGCCGGCGGTCAAGCGTCGGCTTGACGCCTGGGGCCGACTGCGACAGCGGGAGTTTCCCAATCCATCCCGTCGCTTGACCCGCATCAAGGCGCGCACGTGGGCGCAGGTGTAGGGGTTGGGCCATGTCTACCGCCGCTGCGCGCCGCGCCTACGCCGGACCCGCCCTCTTCAGCTTCGGCTTCCGCCCGTTCTTCCTGTTCGGCGCCGCCTGGGCGGCGCTTTCCGTGCCGATCTGGGTCTGGAGCTTCCTCGGCGGGGCGGCTCCCATAGCCCACCGCGACTGGCATGTGCACGAGATGCTGTTCGGGGTCCTCGGCGCCATCGTCGCCGGCTTCCTGACCACCGCCGTCCCCAACTGGACTGGACGGATGCCCGTGATCGGCGCGCCGCTGGCCGGCCTCGTCGGCCTCTGGTTCGCGGGGCGCCTGGCCATGCTCGGCGAGTTCTGGCTTGGCCCGGCGGCCGCCGTGGTCGACTCCCTGTTCCTCCTCGTTTTCGCCGGCGTGATCTGGCGTGAGGTTCTGGAGGGCCGCAACTGGCGCAACCTGCCGGTCTGCGGACTGGTGACCGTCTTCGCCCTTGCGAACGTGGCTTTCCACGTGGACGCCGCGGTGTGGCGCACCGGCGTGGGCGAGCGCCTCGCCCTGGCGGCCATCGCCATGCTGCTGGCCCTGATCGGCGGTCGCATCACGCCCAGCTTCACCCGCAACTGGATGAAAGCCCGCCGCCTCGCCCCCGAGCCTGCCACCTTCTCGCGGGTGGACCAGGTCGCGCTCGCCTTGACCGGGGCCAGCGGGCTGGCCTGGGCGGCGTTGCCCGACAGCCCGGTCACGGGCGTCCTGCTGACCACCGCCGGGGCGGCAAACCTCGTCCGGCTGGCCCGCTGGCGCGGGTGGGCCGCCGCCCGCGAGCCGCTCGTGTGGATCCTCCACGCCGGCTACGGCTGGCTGGGCGTGGGCCTGCTGCTGCTCGGCGCATCGCGCCTGCTTGAGATCGTCCCCCGGACCGCGGGCGTGCATGCGATCACCGCGGGCGCCATCGGCGTGATGACACTGGCGGTCATGACCCGGGCCACCCGGGGACACACCGGCCGCCCGCTCGCGGCGGATCGGGCGACCGTGGCGATCTATCTGGCGATCAACGCCGCCGCGGTCCTGCGCCTCGTCGCCGCGTTTCCGACCGCGCAGCAGCCGCTGTTGCTGAGCGCCTCCGCTGCGCTCTGGGCGCTGGCGTTCGGCGGCTTCGCGCTGAGCTACGCGCCCATGCTCACCATGCGAAAACCCCTCACCGCCTGACCCGTTCGCCTGGCCTGCCTGCGTTGCAGCCGGTCAGGCGTTTGGCGAGGCGCGATCGACGATGGCGTGGAGATCGAGGCCGTCCGGCAGCAGGCCGAATGCCCCGCCGGAATCGGTAAGGCGGCTGGCCAGGAATCCCTCCGCCACGAAGCCCGGCGCGTGGCGCACCAGGAGGCCCGCCTGGACGGTCACGACGAGGTCGCGGCACAGCCGGCGCAGCCCCGCCTCGCCCTTGACCCCACGCGCGGCGTCCAGGGTCCGCGCAGCAAACGCGTCGAGCCTGGGGTCGAAGCCCTGCGCCAGGTCGATCTCTGCCACCAGGGCGTCGAGGACTTCCGGCTCGCGATGCAGGGCCCGCAGGGTGTCGAGGCACATGATGTTCCCCGAGCCTTCCCAGATCGAATAGACCGGCAGCTCGCGGTAGAGGCGCGGCAGGCCGCTGTCCTCGATGTATCCGTTGCCGCCGAGCACCTCGAGCGCTTCGGCCGCCACCACCGGGCCGCGCTTGCAGACCCAGAACTTGGCCGCCGGGGTCACCAGCCGCCGCAGAAGGACCTCCCGCGGATCCTCGCCGTCGAAGGCCCGCGCCAGCCGGAACGCCAGCGCCGTCGCCGCCTCCACCTCCAGCGCCAGGTCGGCAAGCACCGCCGTCATCAGGGGCTGGTCGACGAGCCGCCGCTGGAAGGCCGTGCGATGGCGGGCGTGATGCAAGGCTTGCACGAGGGCTTGGCGCTGCACGCCCGCCGAGCCCACGACATTGTCCAGCCGCGTGTAGCCGACCATCTCGATGATCGTGGCGACGCCTCGCCCCTCCTCGCCCACGAGCCAGCCGGTCGCGTCGTCGAACTCGACCTCGCTGGAGGCGTTCGAGCGATTGCCCAGCTTGTCCTTCAGCCGCTGGAACCGCAGGCCGTTCAGCTGTCCGTCCGGCGTCCAGCGGGGCAGGAAGAAGCAGGAGAGGCCGCCCGGCGCCTGCGCAAGGATCAGGAACGCATCGCACATCGGCGCCGACATGAACCACTTGTGGCCGGCGACGCGGTAGGGCCGGCCGGGACCAGGCGCCGCCAGCGGCTGGGCGGCGGTCGTGTTGGCGCGGACGTCGGAGCCGCCCTGCTTCTCCGTCATGCCCATGCCGATCAGCGCGCCCGCCTTCTCGCCGACCGGACGATGGGCGGGGTCATAGGTTCGCGAGAAGATCTTCGGCAGCCAGTGGCGCAGTTCCTCGGGACCGGCGGCCAGCACCGGGGCGGCCGCATAGGTCATGGAGATCGGACAGCTGGAGCCCGCCTCCACCTGGCCGCTCAGATAGAGGCCGGCAGCGCGATGGACATGACCGCCCGGCCGCGGGTCCGCCCAGGGTGAGGCGTGGATCCCCTGCCCGACCTGCAGCGCCATCAGTTCATGATAGGCTGGATGGAATTCGACCCAGTCCACCCGGTGGCCGAAGCGATCGAAGCCATGAAGGCGTGGCGTGTCACGGTTGGCGAGGGCGCCCAGCGCAAGGGTTTCCGGCGCGCCGAGGGTCCGGCCATAGGCGCTCAGGTCCTCCACGCCCCAGTCCGCGCCCTCGCGCCGCACTGCCTCCACCAGCGGCGCGTCCGTTCCGAAGAGATCGTAGCCCTCCAGCGGCGGCGGCTGGTTGAACACCTCATGTGTGCTCACGGGCGGTCCTCCCTTGCTGGGTTGCTCCGCAACCAGCCTCGCGCGGACGCGGCGTTGCGCGCAATGGCCCCGCGCCCCCGACGACGGAGAACGATCACGCCCCGCCGGTGAGGAGTCCCGCCGCGAGCCGGGCGAGCTCGTCCGGCGTTGCGATCCAGCGTCGTGGC
>NZ_MHXN01000003.1:147525-294797 GCF_001824475.1 Phenylobacterium sp. RIFCSPHIGHO2_01_FULL_69_31
CGGCGCGCGAAGCGGCGATCCGCGCCTTGCGCCGCCCGCCCATCACGCGGCCAATCCCGGGCGGCCGGAGAAGCGCGCGAAGACGATGCTTTCCTCCAGTTCGACGTGCTCGCGGAACTCGCGCTCGTATTCGCGGCAAAGCGCATATAGCGCGCGCCAGTCGGAGCAGGCCTGCGCCGGCGCGTCGTATCCGCCTGTCAGGTCTGTGAGGCGCCGGATGTCCGCCTCTGCCGAAGCGTGCTCGCTCTGCAACTGACGGAGCGTCGGCCACGGCGCGCCGCCCAGCCGCACGCGCGGCATCATCAGATGCCCCTCCCGCGCCTGATGGGCCGCCATCTCGGCCAGCATTCGCGCGAGGTGATCCGCGAGCGCGGACGGAAAGCCTTCCGCCTCGCGCCCCTCGACCGCGCGGGCCAACGCCAGGGCGGCGCCAAGGCGCCGAAGGTGAGCCTGGTGATAGGCGAGGATCAGGCGGACGAGATCGATGTAGCCGAGGCGCGAGCGAAGGTCGGTATCCGTAGATCCGCAAAGTGTGGGCGAGGTCTTCGACATCAGCTCCGATCCGGCAGCGTGATGGTTACGTCATCGGCCATCCACCTCCGCAGAACACACCCTACGACGCCAGGGCGCGCGGGTGATTGGCCGACCTCAAGTCGCGGCTTGATCGCGCTCAAGCGCGTCGCGCGCACCACCGTCTAGGTATTCGGCGGCAGCAATGAGGATCCCATGCGACGACCAGCGGGCCGGACCGACGGCCATAGGAAAGGGGCGGCGCCACGCCCTCCCCGGCGCTCTGCGCTCGCGGGGCCCCTCGACGCTGTCCTAGGGGCCACGCTGCGCCGGGTGGCGCGGGAGAACCCGGCGGCCTTCGATCGACTGGGCGCCTATCGCGACGCGGCGTTTCTCATCATCCCCAATGGCGCGCCGGTTGCGTTCCGGCTGGAACCCGCGGGGCGGCAGGGCCGGGTGACCGTGGTCCAGCCGGACGATCGGCAGCCGGTCGCAGCATGTGTGCGCGGTCCGCTGGTCGATCTCATCGCTCTGTTTGCCGGCGTCTATGACGCGGACGCGGCCTTCTTTGCGCGGCGCATTGAGGTCGACGGCGACACCAGCGCGATCATGGCGCTGCACAATGCGCTGGAGGCGGCGGACCTCGGGGTCGGCGATCTCATCGGCGCTCCCCGCCATTTCCGCCCCCGGCTGAACGCGAGCCTTGCGGCCCTGCTTACCCTGGCACGGGCGCGGACCGCTCTCGGCGCATAGGATGGGGTCGCTCGAACTCGTGTGCCCTGCCGGCTCCCCGGCCATGCTGCGGGCGGCGGTCACCTCGGGCGCGGACGCCGTCTATTGCGGGCTGCGTGATGAAACCAACGCTCGCAACTTCCCCGGTCTCAACTTCTCGCCCGAGGAGCTCGCGGACGCCGTGGAGTGGGCGCATGGCCACGGGGCGCGGGTGCTCGTCGCGATCAACACCTTCGCCCGCGCGGGCCACGTCGAGGCGTGGCGGGCCGCCGTCGACACGGCCGTAGCGGCCGGCGCCGATGCGATCATCGCTGCCGACATCGGCGTGTTGTCCTACCTGCGCGACAGCCATCCTGGCCAGCGGGTGCATCTGAGCGTTCAGGCCGCGGCTGGCTCACCCGAGGCGATCGCGTTCTATGCGGACGCCTACGGCGTCCGCCGCGTGGTGCTGCCGCGGGTGCTTTCCGCACCGGAGATCGCCACTCTCACCTCCAGCGTGCCGGTCGAGATCGAGGCCTTCGTCTTCGGCGGCCTTTGCGTCATGGCCGAGGGGCGGTGCGCACTGTCCTCCTACGCCACTGGCCGTTCGCCCAACCTCTCCGGCGTATGCTCTCCGCCAGAAGCCGTGACCTTCGAGCGCTCGTCATCGGCCTTGACGCCGCGGTTGGCGGGCCTCGCCATCGATCGCTTCGCCCCGGGCGAACCGGCGGGATACCCCACCTTGTGCAAGGGTCGCTTCGAGACGGCAGGCGAAACAGCCTATCTGTTCGAGGAGCCGGTCAGCCTCAACGCCATGGGACTGCTCAAAGCGCTGCGCGACGCCGGCGTCAGGGCTGTGAAGGTCGAGGGGCGGCAGCGGGGCAAGGCCTACGTCTCCCGGGTCGCGTCGGCCTTCCGCGATGCCATCGATGCGCTGGACCGGGGGGAGACGCTCGACGGGTACGAACGCCGACTGTCAGACTTGGCCGAGGGGGGCCGGGAGACCGCGGGCGCCTATCGGAAGCGTTGGCGGTGACGGCCCATCGCATCGAACTGACGCTCGGACCGCTGCTGTTCCATTGGCCCGAGGCTCGCGTCCGCGACCTGTACGCTCGGATCGCCGACGAGGCGCCCATCGACCGTGTCTATCTCGGCGAGGTGGTCTGCGGAAAGCGGGGGCCACGGGTCGCGACAGCGCTTGCGGAGGCCGCCGAGCGCTTGGACGCGGCGGGCAAGGCCGTCGTCTGGTCGACCCTGGCGTTGCCGGCGACGGCTCGGGAGTTGCGCGCTTCCGGTGAGCTGGCTTGTGCACCGGAGATGGTGGAACTGAACGATGCCTCCGGCCTCGCCCAGCGCCAGCCCGGAGCCCCTTTTGTCGCGGGCCCTTTCCTCAACGTCTACAACGAGGCTGCGGCGGCGGAGCTTGCGCGGCGCGGCTGCGTCCGGTTGTGCGGGAACGTGGAACTGTCCCTGGACGCCCTGGCCGTGATCGGCGCGAACTGCCCGGCCCTCGAGCTTGAGCTCTTCGCCTATGGCCGCCTGCCTCTCGCCCTCTCCAGCCGTTGCTATCACGCCCGCCACCACGGCCGGCACAAGGACGCCTGCCAGTTCGTCTGCGAGCAGGATCCAGATGGACTGGACGTGCGCACGATCGACGGCGAGCCGTTCCTGGCGGTCAACGGGATACAGACCCTCTCCTACGGTGTGCATCTGGCCGACGCGCCCGTGAACCGACTGCGTGAGGCCCGTGTCCAGGCCTTGCGCCTGTCGCCTCAGACTGGCGACATGGTGGAGATCGCCAAGGCGTTCCGACGCTTTGCGGACGAGGCAATCGACCCCGAGGGCCTGCGGCGCGCGGTGCTCGACGCGACGCCCCCGGCGCGGTTGGTGAACGGCTATCTGACTGGAGCGCCCGGCCTGCGCGCCGTCGCCATTCCGAGGGAGAGCCAACCATGACCACGCTGCTGGCGACGCTGGAGGCTATTCTCGGGCCTGGGGGCCTGCTCACCGGCGAGGCGGCGGCGGAGCGGGCGTTCAGCCCCTGGACGCGGGCCGCAACCCCGCTGGCGATCGCGCGTCCACGATCGGCCCCCGAGGTCGCCCAGGTGCTGCGGACCGTGGCCGCCGCCGGCGGGTCCATCGTTCCCTGGGGTGGGCGGACCGGCCTGGTGGAGGGCACGGCGGCCGAGGGCGCAGTCGCCCTGTCGCTCGATCGCATGGCCGCCGTGGAAGACATCGACCCTGTCGGGCAGACGATGACCGTCCAGGCGGGCTGCGTGCTCGCCACCGCCTGCGAGGCCGCCGCGGCCCAGGGACTCTTCCTGCCGCTGGACCTGGGCTCGCGGGGCTCGGCGACCATCGGCGGGACGATCTCGACCAACGCCGGCGGCAACCGGGTGCTGCGCTACGGCATGATGCGGGACATGGTGCTGGGTCTCGAGGTCGTCCTCGCGGACGGAACGATCGTCACGGGCCTGAACCGGCTCATCAAGAACAACGCCGGCTACGACCTGAAGCAGCTCTTCATCGGCTCGGAGGGCACCCTGGGCATCGTCACGCGGGCGGTCCTGCGCCTCAGGCCGACGCCGCCCGCGCAAGGAACGGCCCTGCTCGCGGTCGATACGTTCGAGGCCCTGCCCCGACTGTTGCGGGCCCTTGAAGCGGGGCTGCCCGGCCTCTCCGCCTTCGAGGTCATGTGGCCGGAATTCTACCGGCTGGTCACCACCGAGCCCGCCAGAGGCCGCCCCATCCTCCCCGACGGTCACGGCTACTACGTCCTGGTGGAGACCCTAGGGCCGGAAGACGGCGGCGCGTTGCTGGAGGCGCGGCTGGAGGCGGCCCTGGCGGACGGACTCGTGACCGACGCGGTGATCGCCAAGTCCCAGGCCGAGCGCGACCGCATGTGGGCCCTGCGCGACGACGTTGCACAGGTGGCCCGCAACGGCCCCGTGGCCACCTTCGACGTGAGCCTGCCGATCACGGCCATGCCGGACTATGTCGCGGGCCTGCGCGCCGCGGTCGCCGGCCGTTGGCCAGGCGCGAGCGTGGTCGTGTTCGGTCACCTCGGCGACGGCAACCTGCACGTCATCGTCGGCCTTGCCGACGACGCCACGGCCCGCCCCGAGGTGGAGGCGCTGGTCTACGGTCCGCTCGCCACCTGCGACGGATCGATCTCGGCCGAGCATGGGGTCGGGCTCTCCAAGCGCGGCCACCTTGGCCTCTCCCGTTCGCCGGAGGAGTTGGACCTGATGCGCCGGCTGAAAGCCGCGCTCGATCCGGCGCAATTGCTCAATCCCGGCAAGGTCTTGCCGCCGGCGGATGGGTCCCACGGTTGATCTTGGACAAATGCCCGACGCCTCCGGCAGGCTAGATGGAGAGGCCCATGTCCATGGAAGCCTTTCCCTCATGACCACCACCGCTTGCGCCCCGCCGCGCCCCGCCGGCCTGCCGTCGGCCGCGCTGCACGTTCTGTTCTTCGGCAAGGTCGCCGACCAGTTCGGGCGGTCCCTCCATCTGGTGATACCGCCGCAGGGTTGCCCGCTCTCGGCCGTCAAGTCGGCATTAGCGGACCTGGTCGACGGCGGGGCCCAGGCGTTGTCCGCGTCCGGGGTCCGCGCCGCCGTCGCCCAGGAGCTCGTGCTAGACGACACCGCCTGGGTCCGCCCTGGCCAGGAGGTCGCCTTCTTCTCCGCCTTCTCGGGAGGCTGACCATGGACGCCGCCACGCCTCCCAAGGCCGCGCGCAGGCCGGGCGTCGACGCGACGCTGCCGTTCTACCCGCTCAACATCGCGGTGCTGACCGTCTCCGACACGCGCACGTTCGAGACCGACACCTCCGGCGGGCTGCTCGCCGACCGGCTGGTCGCCGCCGGGCATCGCCTCGCCCAACGCGCCATCGTGCCCGACGAGGTCGACGCCATCCGACTCCAGGTGCGAGCCTGGACCGAAGCCCAGGACATCGACGTGATCCTGGCCACCGGCGGCACCGGCTTCGCCCCGAGGGATGTGACGCCGGAGGCGGTGCGCCCCCTGCTTCGCCGCGAGATGGACGGGTTCGCGGCGGTCTTCCACCGCGCCAGCTACGGTACGGTGGGCGTCTCCACCCTCCAGTCCCGCGCCATCGCCGGCCAGATCGACGAGACGTTCATCTTCTGCGTGCCCGGCTCCACCGGCGCCTGCCGCGACGCTTGGGACCTGGTGCTGGCGGAGGAGCTGGACAGCCGTTTCAGGCCCTGCTCGCTCGTGGGTCAGGTGCCGAGGTATCGCGGTATCTGCCCGTGATCGGGTTCGACGAGGCCTGCGGCTGCGTCGCCACCGCCGCGCGTCCCCTGGGCGTCGAGACCGTGTCCCTCGACGAGGCCTGGAACCGCGTGCTGGCCGAGGCCGTGGTGGCCGACCGCGCCGCGCCGGAGGCCGCCGTGTCGGCCATGGACGGATATGCCGTGCGCGACGCCGATCTTCGCGACGGGCTGGCGCGGCTGAAGGTCGTGGGCGAGGCGTTCGCCGGCCAGCTGGCGTATGATCGGCCGCTCGAACCTGGCGACTGCGTGCGCATCTTCACCGGCGCCCGAATCCCGCCCGGGGCCGACCGCGTGGTGATCCAGGAGCACGTTCGCGCCGAGGCCGGCGAGGCCTGGTTCGAAGGCCCTCTCGCCGCCGCGCGCCACATCCGGGCCGCGGGCTCCGACTTCAGACAGGGCGACGAGCTGCTGCCCGCGGGCGTCTTGCTGACGCCCCAGGCCCTGGTCACGGCAGCGGCCGCCGGCCGCGCGAGCCTCGAGGTCTATCGGAAGCCGCGGGTCTTCATCCTGAGCACCGGGGACGAACTGGTGGAGCCCGGCGCGGCCGCAGCGCCCGGGGCGATCTTCGAGAGCGTCTCCTTCGGCGTCGCGGCCCTCGCCCGCGCTTGGGGCGCGGAGGTTGTCGGCCGGGTGCGCGTGGGCGATGACCTCGACGCGCTACGGCAAGCCGCGGCGGCGGCGCTCGAGACCGCGGACGTGGTCGTCGCCACAGGTGGCGCGTCGGTCGGCGCGCGGGACTTCTCCTACGCCATGTTCGAGCCGTTCGGCGTGGAGCCGCTGTTCCGGAAAGTGGCCATCAAGCCCGGGAAGCCGGTGTGGCTGGGCCGCGTCGGCAGCCGCTTCGCCGTCGGGCTGCCCGGGAATCCGGCCGCCGCCATGGTGACGGCGCGGCTGTTCCTCGCCCCGCTCCTGGCTGGCCTGGGCGGCCGGCGGCCCGAGACGGCGCTGGAATGGGAGTCTCATCGCGCAGCCGTGGCGGCGGCCGCTGGCTGCGACCGCGACGGCTTTCTGCGTGCGAGCGGCGGCGGGCATGGCGCAAGGGCTCTGGGCGCCCAGGATTCAAGCGGCCAGGCCGAACTCGGAATGGCCGACCTGCTCATTCGGCGGCGCCCGCAGGCTCCCGCCCTCGCGGCGGGCGATCCCGTCGAGGCGCTGCGGTTCTGAAGACGGGCCAGGCGTCGCCGCCCGGCGTCAGTCCAGATAGGGCGCGAAGAGGACCTCGTTTTCGAGACGCATGTGCTCGCGGAGGTCGCAGTCCAGCTTGCGGCACGCGGTGGCGAGGGCGCGCCAGGTCCCGCAGGCGTCCGGCCTCACCTCATAGCCGCGCATCAGCTCGTGGAGGCGGCGCAGCTGGTCTTCGACATCCACATGCTCCTCCATCATCCGGCGCACGGGAAACCGGATCATCGGGCTGCCGCCACCGAGGATCATGGGAAACAGCACCTCTTCCTCCCGATGCTGATGGCTCTCCAGATCGTCGGCCATCATCGCCAGGTGATCCGCCAGCCCGTGCGGGCAGTCCGGTGCGTCCGCATGGACCGCCTCGACCTTCCTGGCCAGCCGGATGGCGACGGGAAATTCGGCCCGGTGCACCGCGTGATACCGGGTGAGGATCAGCTCGATCAGGCCCGCGACATCCGGATCGGGCCGCGCGCCCGGGGAGGGCTTCATGAGCGCGCAGGAGAGCGGGGCGCGGCTAACCTCGGCGGATCCGGTTTCGTTCAGCAAGGCGGGACTCCTTTGCCGCGAGACTAGGACGATAGGCCGCTCCGCGCCTTGAACCCCGCGGAGGGCTGGCTTGATGTTCGACAGGCCCGCGCCTGACGGTTTTCGCACCCTGCGACAGCGCCGCGCCGCGCCGGACGCCGCAGGGAATCGCCGAGCCTGCGTCTCCCCTATTCCTCTGGAGGCCGCCCATGGCGTTCGACAATCCGCTGGCTGGCGAGATCTGGGCCAGCAAGTACAGGTTCAGCCCGTCGTCGGGCGCCGGCGACGATACGGTGGAAGCCACCTGGGATCGCGTGGCCACGGCCCTGGCAGGCGCCGAGGCGCCCGAGCTGCAGGCCGCCACCCGGCTGCGCTTCCTCGACGCCCTGGCCGAGCACCGCTTCCTGCCGGCGGGCCGAATCCTGGCGGGGGCCGGCACGGCGCGAAACGTCACCCTGTTCAACTGCTTCGTCATGGGACGGGTGCCGGACGACCTTGGCGGGATCTTCGCCCATGTGCGCGAGGCCGCCGTCACGCTGCAGCAGGGCGGCGGCGTGGGCATGGACTTCTCCACCATCCGCCCCGCCGGCGCCGCCGTGCTGGGCGTCGGCGCCGATGCGTCCGGCCCGCTCAGCTTCATGGATGTCTGGGACGCCATGTGCCGCACCATCCTTTCGGCCGGCCAGCGGCGCGGCGCGATGATGGGCTGCCTGCGCATCGACCACCCGGACATCGAAGCCTTCATCGACGCCAAGCGGGACCCGGCGCGGTTCAGGAACTTCAACCTCTCAGTCCTCGTGCCGGACGCCTTCATGGCCGCGCTCGCCGCCGGCGCGGACTGGCCGCTGGAGTTCGACGGCCGCGTCGCTCGCACCGTTCCGGCCACCGACCTGTGGCGTCGGCTGATGCAGGCCACCTACGACGCCGCGGAGCCCGGCGTGATCTTCATCGACCGGGTCAACGCCCGCAACAATCTCGCCTATTGCGAGACCATCACCGCCAGCAATCCGTGCGGCGAGCAGATGCTGCCGCCCTACGGGGCCTGCCTGCTCGGCTCGATCAATCTGGCGCGGCTGGTGTCCGCGCCGTTCCAGCCGGACGCAACCCTCGACGAGGACGAACTGGTCCGGCTGACCCACACCGCGGTTCGGATGCTCGACAACGTCATCGACCTCTCGCGCTATCCGCTCGAGGCTCAGGAGGTCGAGGCCAAGGCCAAGCGGCGGATCGGGCTGGGCGTGACGGGCCTCGCGGACGCCCTGGTGTTTTGCGGCGCGCCCTATGGTTCGGAGCGGGCGGTGGCGCTGACCCAGCGCTGGCTGGGCGCCCTGCAACGAGAGGCCTATCGCGCCTCTGCCGACCTCGCAGCCGAGAAGGGCGCGTTCCCGCTGTATGACCCGGCCATCCTGGACCGCCCGAACCTGCTGGCCCTGGATGAGGAGACCCGCGAGCGCATCGCCAAGCACGGCCTGCGGAACGGCTGCCTGACCTCCATCGCCCCGACTGGGACGACCTCCCTGTTGGCCGGCAATGTGTCCTCAGGAATCGAGCCGGTCTTCGCGTACGCCTACACGCGAAAGGTCCGCCAGCCGGACGGATCGACGCGCGAGGAGGCTGTGGAGGACTATGCGCTCGCGGTCTGGAAACGCCTGCGGGGAGACGAGCCACCCCCGGCCGACATCTTCGTGAGCGCCCAGACGCTCAGTCCTGCCGACCACGTCCACATGCAGGCCGCTGCCCAGGCCCACGTCGACAGCTCGATCTCCAAGACGATCAACTGTCCGGAAGATATCGCGTTCGATGACTTCCAGGACGTCTACCGCGACGCCTACGAGCGCGGCTGCAAGGGCCTGACCACCTACCGGCCGAACGCGGTGACCGGCTCGGTCCTGTCCGTACAACCCGCCCCGCCCCCGGCCGAGCCGGCGCCGGCCGAACTCAGACTCGCGCCTCGGCCCGAGAGCCTAGCGGGCGCCACCTACAAGATCGCCTGGCCGGACAGCGCGCATGCGACCTACGTGACCATCAACGACCTGGTCGACGCGGCGGGCCAGCGCCCCTTCGAGATCTTCGTCAATTCCAAGAACATGGAGCATTACGCCTGGACGCTGGGGCTCACGCGAATGATCTCCGCCGTCTTCCGGCGCGGCGGCGACGTGAGCTTCGTGGCCGAGGAACTCAAGGCCGTCTTCGATCCGCGCGGGGGAGCTTGGCTCGGCGGGCGCTATGTGCCGTCCCTGCTCGCGGCGATCGGCGGTGTCCTCGAACGGCATCTGGGCGGCCACGCGCCAGCGGCGACCACTTTCGCGCCGGAGGCCGCCCGGCCGGAGGCGGTCCGCCCTCCGGCAGCCTGTCCGAAGTGCGGCGGCTTCGAACTGCAACGCAAGGAAGGCTGCGACACCTGCCTGTCCTGCGGCCATTCCAAGTGCGGCTGAGGGGGCTTGATACGCGTCAAGGCGGGGCGCGGGCTGCCGTCCTAGAGTGATCGAACGCCAAGCTGTTTGGCGACATTGCTCCGAGCGTCTCGTCCTAAAGCGCCGTCAGGCGCCAGGGCCGACCGCCGCGCCGGCGCCCGCCGGCAAGGGTTGCGGGGGAAACCCCGCCGCCTCCCGCGCTTGGAAAGGAGCCCGCGTTGGGACGTCTCGTCGACGGCTTCGGCCGCCGATTCCGCTATCTGCGGCTTTCGGTCACCGAGGTCTGCAACTTCCGCTGCACCTACTGTCTCCCCGACGGCTACAAGAAGACGGGATCGCACGCCTTCATCTCGCCGTCCGAGGCCGAGAAGGTGGTCCGCGCATTCGCCGAGCTGGGCGTCGGAAAGGTCCGGCTGACCGGCGGCGAGCCCAGCGTGAGGCGCGACCTGCCGGAGATCATCGGCCGCGTCTCGACCACCCCTGGGATCGACAAGGTCTGCATCACAACGAACGGCTGGAACCTGGAGCGCCAGATCGACGGCTGGCGCGACGCCGGCCTGACGAACCTCAACGTCAGCATCGACTCGCTCGATCGCGAGGCCTTCCACCGCATCACCGGGCACGACCGCCTCGGCTCCGTCGTCGCGGGCCTCGACCGCGCGCTGGAGCTGGGCGTGCCCGCTGTGAAAGTGAACGGCGTGCTGCTGCGCGAGACCGCCCAGGCGGGGTTCGACCACTTCGCGGCCTTCGTGCGCGACCGGCCCGTGGCGGTGCGGTTCATCGAACTCATGCGCACGGGCGACAACGCCGAGTTCTTCGCGACGAACCATGTGTCCGGCACGGTGCTGACAGATTGGCTCGCGGCCCGCGGATGGGCCCGTCGCGAGCGCGGACTGGACGATGGTCCGGCGGTGGAGTTCTCCCATCCCGACTACGCTGGACGGATCGGCCTGATCGCACCCTACGCGCCCGGCTTCTGCGACAGCTGCAACCGCTTGCGCGTGACGGCTCGCGGCCAACTGCGGCTCTGCCTGTTCGGCGAACTGGGCGTAGACCTCAGGGACCTGCTGCAGGCGGACGAGCCGGAACGGCTGCGGGCCCGGATCGAAGCCGCCCTCGCCGGAAAGCCCGCCGGGCACCGGCTGCATGAGGCCAACAGCGGCGACACGCGCCAATTGGCCCAGTTCGGCGGATAGGGGCTAAGCGACCTTGGTCGGTCGCGGCCAGCGCTCGCGCTGCGCCTTGCCGGTCAGCACCTCGGTCACGGGCTGGTGGTTGTCGATCAGGGGATCCGGCTTGGCCAAGCGTTCCAGCACCACGGGCCGCGCGATCGTGACCCGCGGCCCGTTCACCTCGACGCCATAGTCCGCAAGGGTCGCAAAGGCCCGCGACAGGTTCTCGGGCGTCATGCCGAGCAGCGAGGCGACGACCCGCTTCTCGTGCGGCAGGGTGAACGTGGGGTCGCCGCCCTGGCGCAGCCGTTGGGTGATCAGGTAGTTCGCCAGGCGCTCGATCCCCCCGCGCAGCTTCTGGTTCTTCAGCGTGCGCACCAGCCCGCGGTAGCAGCCCGCCAGCTCCTGGGCGACGGCGGTCGCGAACGTGGCGTCCGCCTGCATGGCCCGGCGGATGGCCTCCCCCGACAGCATGAGGATGTCCGAGCGTTCGAGGGTGCGGGCGCTCATCAGTCCATCGGCTTCCAGCACCACGGCGGCCAGGATGAAGGTGGAGACCGGCTTCAGGATGGAGAGCGTGGTCTCCTTGTCGTTCCAGGTGCCTTCCAGCTCCACGATCCCGTCGAGCAGCACATAGAGAAAGTCGACCTGGTCGCCCTCGAGCAAAAGGGTCGTGCCGGCTGGGAAGCGTTGCAGGAACGCCCCGGCCGTGACCGCGTCGAAGGTCTGGGGCGAACAGTCTGAGAAGAGCGGCAACGCCCTGACCCGTTGCAGGTCTCCATCCCTCATCGGCATCTCGTGCGCCTCCGCAGCCCGGGACCCTTGGTGCCTGCCCTGGCGGTACTGCGCGTTGATCTTCGTCAATTCGCGCTGAAGATCGCGGGAGATCGGCTTGACCGACATCAAGCGATCAACTGACCGATGTTTAGCTGACAATAGACGCGCGGCAATTCGCCCCCGCTTCTCCTTAGCGGGAGGCGACAATTCACGCTCTCTCCCCCGCCCGATTGATGTTCGTCAAAGTTGTCGGGGCGCAAGTACAGCAAAACCATGCCGAACGTAGGGACAAGGTCCCTTCAAAGGCCTGAGGGGCGTCATGACGGCCAAGTCCACATCCGCTGCGCCAGGCGCGAATGCCGCCCTTGGCATGAGCACCTTCGCCTTCACGGCGTGCTTCGCGGTCTGGACGATCTTCTCGATCATCGGCGTCCGCATCAAACAGGACCTGGGCCTGAGCGAAGCCGAGTTCGGCCTGCTGGCCGGCACGCCGATCCTGACCGGCTCGCTCATCCGGGTCCCGCTCGGAATCTGGACCGACCAGATCGGCGGGCGCCTGGTGAGCCTTCTGGTGATGCTGTCGGCGGCGCTCGCCACCTTCCTGCTGTCCTACGCCGAGACCTATCCGCAGTTCCTGGTCGCGGCCCTGGGCGTCGGCCTCGCGGGCGGCTGCTTCTCGGTCGGCGTCGCCTATGTCTCCAAGTTCTTCTCGAAGCAGGCGCAGGGCACCGCCCTGGGCATCTTTGGCGCGGGCAACGTCGGCGCCGCGGTCACCAAGTTCGCTGCGCCGTTCGTCATGCTGGCTTTGGGCTGGCAGGCGGTGGCCCAGATCTGGGCGGGAGCCCTGGCGCTGATCGCGGTCGTCGCCTTCCTCGTGACGAAGGACGACCCTGAACTGTTGGAGCGGCGCCGGACCGGCGCCAAGGCGACACCCGCGCTCATGCAGCTCTCGCCGCTGAAGAAGCTGCAGGTCTGGCGCTTCGCGCTGTACTACTTCTTCGTCTTCGGCGCCTTCGTGGCGCTGGCCCTGTGGCTGCCCCACTACCTGGTCGCAGTCTACCACCTCGACATCGTCGCGGCCGGCATGCTGGCCGCCGCCTACTCGATCCCCGGGTCGCTGTTCCGGGTGGTCGGCGGCTGGCTGTCGGACCGGATCGGAGCCCGCAAGGTGATGTACATCACCTTCGGCGTCAGCGTGGTCTGCACCTTCCTGCTGGCCTACCCCGCCACCACCTATGTGGTCGACGGCATCGAGGGCCCGATCACCTTCCGGCTCGCCACCGGCCTCGTTCCCTTCGTGGCCATCCTGTTCTGCCTCGGCTTTGCGATGAGCCTCGGCAAGGCGGCCGTCTACAAGCACATCCCCGTCTACTACCCCGAGCATATCGGGTCCGTGGGCGGCCTGGTCGGCATGATCGGCGGCCTCGGCGGCTTCATCCTGCCCATCGCCTTCGGCGCCCTGAACGACCTCACCCACGTCTGGACCAGCTGCTTCATGCTGCTGTTCGCCCTGGTGACCACGGCCCTCGCCTGGATGCACTTCGCCATCCGCCGGATGGAGCGCGAACGGACGCCGTCCCTGCGCGACCTGCCGGAGCTGCCCGAAATGGCCGGCCTGCAACCCAACCCCGCGCCTCTGCGCGCCTCGGCCGCCGCGCAGGCTGCCGAATGACCCCTCAACGGAGATCACCCGCCATGGCCAGATCTGGTCACGTGCTCGGCGACTGGCGCCCGGAGGATCCGGCATTCTGGGCGGAGGCCGGCAAATCCATCGCGAGCCGCAACCTGTGGATTTCGGTGCCCAACCTGCTGCTGGCCTTCTCGGTCTGGATGGTCTGGTCCATGGTGGTGGCCAAGCTGAAGCTGATCGGCTTTGCGTTCACCACCGAGCAGCTCTTCTGGCTGACCGCCCTGCCGGCGCTGTCCGGCGCGACCCTGCGGATCTTTTACAGCTTCCTGGTCCCCATCGTCGGCGGCCGGCTGTGGACGACGATCTCCACCCTGTCGCTGCTGGTCCCGGCGATCGGCATCGGAATCGCCGTCCAGCGGCCGGAGACGCCCTACTGGGTGTTCGTGGCCCTCTCGCTGGCCTGCGGCCTGGGCGGCGGCAACTTCGCCTCCTCCATGTCGAATATCTCGTTCTTCTTCCCCAAGGCCGAGAAGGGCAACGCCCTGGCGGTCAACGCCGGCTTCGGGAACCTTGGCGTCAGCGTCATGCAATTCCTGGTGCCCGTGGTGATCACCCTGGGCGCCTTCGCCCCGGTGGTCGGCGCGCCGCAGACCGTCGTTGACAAGGGCGTCGAGAGCCAGGTCTGGCTGCAGAACGCCGGCTTCGTTTGGATCCCGTTCATCATCGCGGCCGCGGCCGCGGCCTGGTTCGGCATGAACGATATCGCCTCCGCCCGCGCCTCGTTCGCCGAGCAATCGGTCGTCTTCAAGCGCAAGCATAACTGGGTCATCTGCTGGCTGTACCTCGGCACCTTCGGCTCGTTCATCGGGTTCTCGGCGGCCTTCCCGCTGCTGATGAAGACCCTGTTCCCCAGCGCGCCCGCCATGCAGCTTGTGTTCCTCGGCCCGCTCGTCGGCGCCGCCTCCCGCGCGTTGACCGGCTGGATCTCCGACCGTTTCGGCGGTGAGAAGGTCACCCACTGGGTGTTCCTGGCCCTGGCGGCCGGCGTCATGGGCGTCCTGCAGAGCGTCGGCGCTTTCGGGGCCGCGCCCTCCTTCGCCCTCTTCTTCGCCAGCTTCATGTGGCTGTTCTTCTGGACCGGCGTCGGCAACGCTTCGACCTTCCAGATGATCCCCGCGATCGTCCGGGCCGACATGCCGAGGCTCATGCCGCGGGCCGAGCCCCCGGCGCGGCTCAAGGCGGCGGAGATGGAGGCGGCGGCTATCGTCGGCTTCAGCTCGGCGATCGGGGCCTTCGGCGGCTTCTTCATCCCGCTGGCCTTCGGCAACTCGATGAAGGCGACGGGCGGGCCGGGTACGGCGCTGTTCGTCTTCCTCGGCTTTTACCTCAGCTGCGTCGCGGTGAACTGGGCCTTCTACGGCCGCAAGACCTCGCTGCTGCACGCGCCCCCCAAAACCCCCGGCATGGAATTCGCGGCATGAGCAACACCCTCGACCGCCTGGCCTTCTTCACCCGCAAGACCGAGCTCTTCTCTGACGGCCACGGCGTCATGAACGATGAGGACCGTGGGTGGGAAGAGGCCTACCGCTCGCGCTGGCGCCACGACAAGATCGTCCGCTCAACCCACGGCGTGAACTGCACCGGCTCGTGCTCCTGGAAGATCTACGTCAAGGGCGGGATCGTCACCTGGGAGACCCAGCAGACCGACTACCCGCGCACGCGGCCCGAGCTGCCGAACCACGAGCCGCGCGGCTGCGCCAGGGGCGCCAGCTACAGCTGGTATCTCTACTCGGCCAACCGCGTGAAGTACCCGCTGGTCCGGGGCCGGCTGCTGAAGCTGTGGCGCGAGGCGCGCGCCACGCAGGCCCCGGTGGCCGCCTGGGCCTCGATCCAGGCGGACGCCGCCAAGCGCAAGTCCTACACCTCCATGCGCGGCTCCGGCGGCTTCGTCCGCGCGACCTGGGACGAGGTCACCGAGATCGTGGCCGCGGCCAACGCTCACACGGTGAAGGCCTGGGGCCCGGACCGCGTGTTCGGCTTCTCGCCGATCCCGGCGATGTCGATGGTCTCTTACGCGGCGGGCGCGCGCTACCTGCAGCTGCTCGGCGGGGTCTGCGGCTCGTTCTACGACTGGTACTGCGACCTGCCCCCCTCCTCTCCCCAGACCTGGGGCGAGCAGACGGACGTTGCGGAGAGCGCCGACTGGTACAACTCGGGCTTCCTGATGCTGTGGGGCTCGAACGTCCCGCAGACCCGGACCCCGGACGCGCACTTCTACACCGAGGCCCGCTACCGCGGCGCCAAGTCGGTGGTGATCTGTCCGGACTACTCCGAGGCTTCCAAGTTCTCGGACCTGTGGCTGCCGGTGAAGCAGGGCACGGACGCAGCCCTGGCGATGGCATTCGGCCATGTGATTCTGAAGGAATTCCACGTCGACCGGCAGGTCCCCTACTTCCGGGAGTATCTGCGCAAGTACTCGGACCTGCCGATGCTGGTCCGCCTGGTCCCGCAGGAGGGCGGCTACGTCTCGGAACGGCTGCTGCGCGCGGCCGACTTCGCAGGCGCACTCGGCGAGACGAACAACCCCGACTGGAAGACGGTCGCGATCGACGAGAGCACGGGCGAGATCGTCGTCCCCAACGGCTCGATCGGCTTCCGCTGGGGCGAGGACGGCAAATGGAACCTTGAGGAGAAGGACGCCGCGGGCCGCGAGACCACGCTGCGCCTCGGCCTGAAGGGCCTCCACGACGAGGTCGCCGGCGTTCGGTTTCCCTACTTCGCCAACAGCGCCTCCAACGGTTTCGCCTCGACGGACCACCCCGACGTGCTGGTGCGCAACGTGCCGGTGAAGCGGCTGCAGCTGGCCGACGGCGAGGCGCTGGTCGCCAGCGTCTATGACCTCTTCCTCGCCAACTACGGGGTCGACCAGGGCTTCGGCGGCGATCACATGCCCGACAGCTACGAGAGCCTGGAGCCCTATTCCCCGGGCTGGGCGGAGGCGATCACGACGGTCCCGGCCGAGCAGATCATCGCTGTCGCCCGAGGCTTCGCCACCAACGCCGAAAAGACCGGCGGCAAGTCGATGGTGATCATCGGCGCGGCGATGAACCACTGGTTCCACATGGACATGAACTACCGCGGCGTCATCAACATGCTGGTGATGTGCGGCTGCGTGGGCCAGTCCGGCGGGGGCTGGAGCCACTACGTCGGCCAGGAGAAGCTGCGTCCGCAGACCGGCTGGGCGCCCCTGGCCTTCGCCACGGACTGGATCCGCCCGCCCCGGCAGCAGAACTCCACGTCGTTCTTCTACGCCCACACCGATCAGTACCGCTACGAGACGGTCAGCGCCGCCGAGATCCTGTCGCCCACGGCGCCGGAAGGCCCCTGGGACGCCTCCTTGATCGACTACAACGCCCGCGCCGAACGCATGGGCTGGCTGCCGTCGGCCCCGGCGCTGAAGACCAACCCGCTCGAGGTCGCCCGGGCGGCGGCGCGCGAGGGGATCGACCCGAAGGCCTATGCTGTCCGGGAGCTGAAAGCCCGCAACCTCGAACTGTCGTGCCACGACCCGGACGATCCGGCGAACTGGCCGCGCAACATGTTCGTCTGGCGCTCGAACCTCCTGGGCTCCTCCGGCAAGGGCCACGAATACTTCCTGAAGCACCTCCTGGGCGCCGCCCACGGCGTACAGGGCAAGGACCTCGGCGAGATGGGCCGGCAGAAGCCCCGCGACATCGCCTGGCACGACGAGGCGCCGGAGGGGAAGCTGGACCTGTTGGTCACGCTGGACTTCCGGATGTCGACCACCGCCGTCTACTCCGACATCGTCCTGCCGACGGCCACCTGGTACGAGAAGAACGACCTCAACACCTCCGACATGCATCCCTTCATCCACCCGCTTTCGGCGGCCGTGGACCCAGCCTGGGAGTCGAAGTCGGACTGGGAGATCTTCAAAGCCATCGCCCGCAAGTTCTCCGACGTGTCGCCCGAGGTTCTGGGCGTCGAGAAGGACGTGGTCCTCACGCCGATCCAGCATGACAGCGCCGGCGAAATGGCCCAGCCGTTCGACGTCAAGGACTGGTACCTGGGCGAGTGCGACCCGATCCCCGGCAAGACCATGCCGCAGATCACGGTGGTCGAGCGCGACTATCCCAACCTCTACAAGCGCTTCACCTCGCTCGGCCCGCTGATGACCAAGGCCGGCAACGGCGGCAAGGGTCTGGCCTGGAATACCGAGCACGAGGTGGCGCTGCTGGGCGAGCTCAACGGCCACGTCTTGGAGGAAGGCGCGACCGAAGGGTTGCCGCGGATCGAGACCGACATCGACGCCTGCGAGACCATCCTGATGCTCGCGCCTGAGACCAATGGCGAGGTGGCGGTGAAGGCCTGGGAGGCGCTGGAGAAGCAGACCGGCCGCGAGCATGCGCACCTGGCGCTGCCGAAGGAAGACGAGAAGATCCGCTTCCGCGACCTGCTGGCCCAGCCGCGCAAGATCATCTCCTCGCCGATCTGGTCGGGGCTGGAGAGCGAGAAGGTCTGCTACAACGCCGGCTACACCAACGTCCACGAGCTGATCCCCTGGCGGACCCTGACGGGCCGGCAGCAGCTCTATCAGGACCACCTCTGGATGCGGGCCTTCGGCGAGGCGCTCTGCGTCTACAAGCCGCCGGTAGACCTGAAGACCACCTGGGTGAAGGGCAAGACGCCCAACGGCCAGACCGAAGTGGTCCTCAACTTCATCACGCCGCACCAGAAGTGGGGCATCCACTCCACCTATTCCGACAACCTGCTGATGCTGACGCTCAACCGCGGCGGCCCGGTCGTGTGGATGTCGGAGGTGGACGCCAAGGCGGCGGGGATCGAGGACAACGACTGGACCGAGGTCTTCAACGCCAACGGCGCCCTGACGGCGCGGGCGGTCGTCTCCCAGCGCATCCGTGAAGGCACGACCTTCATGTACCACGCGCAGGAGAAGATCGTGAACACGCCGGGGTCCCAGATCACCGGTCTGCGCGGCGGGATCCACAACTCCTGCACCCGCACCGTGCCTAAGCCCACGCACATGATCGGCGGCTACGCCCAGCTGTCCTACGGCTTCAACTACTACGGCACCGTGGGTTCGAACCGGGACGAATTCGTCGTCGTCCGCAAGATGACCAAGGTGGACTGGCTGGAAGAGACCGCCACCTCGAAGGATTTCGCACAATGAAAGTCCGCGCCCAGATCGGCATGGTGCTGAACCTCGACAAGTGCATCGGGTGTCACACCTGCTCCGTCACGTGCAAGAACGTGTGGACCAACCGCCAGGGGGTCGAATACGCCTGGTTCAACAATGTCGAGACCAAGCCCGGCGTCGGCTACCCCAAGGACTGGGAGAACCAGAAGCGCTGGAACGGCGGCTGGGTCCGCAAGCCCAACGGCAAGATCGAGCCGAAGATGGGCGCCAAGTGGCGGATCCTGGCCAAGATCTTCGCCAACCCCGACCTGCCGGAGATCGACGACTACTACGAGCCCTTCGACTTCGACTACGGCCACCTGCAGTCGGCGCCCGAGATGAAGGCGTTCCCTACCGCCCGCCCCCGCTCGAAGATCAGCGGCGAGCGGATGGAGAAGATCGAATGGGGGCCGAACTGGGAGGAAATCCTGGGCGGCGAGTTCGCCAAGCGTAAGGCCGACTACAACTTCGAAGGCATCGAGACCGACATCTACGGTCAGTTCGAGAACACCTTCATGATGTACCTGCCCAGGCTGTGCGAGCACTGCCTGAACCCGGCGTGCGTCGCGGCCTGTCCCTCGGGCGCGATCTACAAGCGCGAGGAAGACGGCATCGTCCTCATCGACCAGGACAAGTGCCGCGGCTGGCGGATGTGCGTCTCGGCCTGCCCGTACAAGAAGATCTACTACAACTGGGAGAGCGGTAAGTCGGAGAAGTGCACGTTCTGCTTCCCGCGCATCGAGGTGGGCCAGCCCACGGTCTGCTCGGAAACCTGCGTCGGGCGGATCCGCTACCTCGGCGTCCTGCTCTACGACGCCGACCGCATCGAAGCCGCCGCCGCCGAGCCCGATGAGAAGGACCTCTATCAGGCCCAGCTCGACGTCTTCCTGGACCCCTTCGATCCGGCCGTGATCGACCAGGCCCGCCGCGATGGCGTGCCCGAGGCATGGCTGGAAGCGGCCCGCCGCAGCCCGGTCTACAAGATGGCCATCGACTGGAAGGTGGCCTTCCCCCTGCACCCGGAATACCGGACGCTCCCCATGGTCTGGTACGTCCCGCCGCTGTCGCCGATCCAGTCGGCGGCCTCGGCCGGCGCCCTGGCCATGGACGGCGAGATGCCGGACGTGAAGTCCTTGCGCATCCCGGTAAAGTACCTCGCCAACCTGCTCACCGCCGGCAACGAGCCGCCGGTGGTCCAGGCGCTGGAGCGGATGCTGGCCATGCGCAGCTACATGCGGGCCAAGACCGTCGACGGCCGCATCGACCACGCCATCGCCGAACGGGTCGGCCTGACCGCGGCCCACATCGACGAGATGTACCGCTACATGGCCATCGCCAACTACGAGGATCGCTTCGTGATCCCGACCACCCACCGCGAGACGGTGGAGGACGCCTACGACCTGCGGGCCTCCTGCGGCTTCACCTTCGGCAACGGCTGCTCCGGCGGCCGGACGGAACTGGGCCTGTTCGGCCCCGCCAAGCGCTCGCGCGCCAAGACCCCCATGGAGGTCAAGTGATGTCCCTCAGCTATCGGGCGCTCGCCCTGCTGCTCAGCTATCCAACCGAGGCCACGCGAGCGCTGCTTCCGGACGCGGCGGCGGTTCTGGTCGCGGACGCCCGCATTCCCCCGGCGATCCGCCGCGCGCTCGGCAAGCTTGCCGAGGACATCGCCACCGCCGACATCTACGAGACGCAGGAGCGCTATGTCTGGCTCTTCGACCGCACGCGCTCGCTGTCGCTGAACCTCTACGAACACGTCCACGGCGAAAGCCGCGACCGTGGCCAGGCGATGGTGGCGCTTCTCGAGCTCTACCGGTCGAAGGGACTGGAGCTGTCGGCCAACGAGTTGCCCGATCACCTGCCCGTCTTCCTCGAATTCCTCTCCACCCTGCCCGATGAGGAGGCCGCCTCGCTCCTCGGCGAAGGCGCCCACGTGCTCCACGCCATCGGCGAGCGGCTGCACAAGCGCCAGAGCCCCTATCGGGCGGTGTTCGGCGCCCTCACGGCCCTCGCGGCCGACTCCGGCGATGCGGAGGCCCTGGCCTCGCTGATGGCCGAGCCGGACGACAATCCCGACGATCTCGAGGCCATGGACCGCCTGTGGGCCGAGACCGCCGTCACCTTCGGCCCCTCCGACGTCGGCTGTCCCAAGGCCGACGCCCTGGTGAAGGCCATGAACGCCAACCCGCGTCCGGCGCCCACCCGCGCCGGCGCCGCGGCCTGAGGATCGCCCACATGGACCTCAATCAGATCGTCTTCGGCGTCTATCCGTACGTCGCCCTCGCCGTCCTGGCCCTGGGCTCGGTGATCCGCTTCGACCGGGAGCCCTACACCTGGCGGACGGGCTCCTCGCAGCTGCTTCGCCGCAAGCAGCTCGTCATGGGCTCGATCCTGTTCCACCTGGGCGTACTGATGATCTTCGCTGGCCACTTCGTCGGCCTGCTCACGCCGATCGTGGTCTGGGACACCCTGGGCGTCAGCCATGGCGCCAAGCAGATGTTGGCCATCGTTGCGGGCGGTGTAGCCGGCGCGTTCGCCCTTGCCGGGGGCGCCCTGTTGCTGCACCGCCGGCTGCTCGACCCGCGCATCCGCAACAATTCGAGCTTCGGCGACACCGCGATCCTGGTGATCCTGATGGTCCAGCTGATCCTGGGCCTTTCGACGATCCCGCTGTCGCTGCAGCACCGCGACGGCCACGAGATGGTCAAGTTCATGAACTGGGCGCAGGGGGTCTTCACCTTCCGCCCCGGCGTGGCCGAGCATGTCGCCGACGTGCACTGGGTGTTCAAGGCCCACCTGGCGCTGGGCATGACCATCCTGCTGGTGTTCCCGTTCACCCGCCTGGTCCACATGCTCTCGGCCCCGGTCTGGTATCTCAATCGCCGAGGCTGGCAGCTGGTCCGCACCCGGCGCGTCCTGCCCCGCCGGGCCGAGGCCCTGGCGCCCACCTACGCCCAGCAGCAGGTCGCCCGCCTGGCCGCCGACACCGTTCCGCTGAAGGCGGCCGAATAGCATGCGCACGCTCGTCGTCGACGGGGTCGAGATCCCCGAAGCCCTGCTTGCGCAGGAAGTCCAGAACCACCCCGGCGCCTCGGCCGCCGACGCGCGGGCCGCCGCGGGTCACGCCCTCGCGATCCGGGCGCTCCTGCTGCACCGCGCCCGCGAACTCGGCCTCGATCCCACTCCGGAGTTCGACGCCCAGGGCCGCGAGGAGACCCTGGAGGAGGCGTTGATCCGCGAACTGCTCGACGCGGAGGTCGACGTCGCCGGGCCCAGCGACGCGGAGTGCCGGCGGGTTTACGACGCCGCGCCGCACCGCTTCCGCACGCCCGCGCTGAGCGAGGCGTCCCACATCCTGGTCGAGCCCCGCGGCGAAGACCACGCCGCAATCCATGCAGCGCACGACGCCGCAGCGGCCCTCATCCACGCGATGACCGACGGCCAGGCCGCCTTCGCCGATCTCGCCCGCCAGCACTCCGATTGTCCGTCGGGCGCCACCGGCGGGTCGCTGGGTCAGCTCGGCCCGGGCGACCTGGTTCCGGAGGTCGAGCGCGTTCTGGCGGGTCTTTCCGCCGGACAGGTCGCGGCCACGCCCGTCCGGTCGCGCTTCGGCTGGCACGTCCTGCGCCTCGACCGCCGGATCGACGGGCGGCAGTTGCCCTTCGAGTTGGTCGTTGAGCGCATCCGCCTCCACCTCGAAAGCCGGGCCTGGACCGCGGCCGCCACCCGCTATGTGGCGGACCTGACGGCCGAGGCCCGTCGCCAGGGGGTCGCCCTCACCTTGACCCCCGATGGCGGCGTGCGCGAGGGCTCCGCCACCCTGGGGGATTTCCTCGGCGACGGCGGCGTTGCGGAGCGGCTGGTTCCCTGGCTGGCCGCGGTCGATCCCGACCTGGGCCAGCGGCTGGCGACAGCGGCCGACGCGGAGGGCGAGACGGCCCAGGGCTACGCCCGTGCGGCGATGGCGGAGTTCGTGGCCGACGCCAACGACGAGCGGTGGACCAACCTGATCTCCGCCGCCCGTGACGCCGAGGATCCGGCCCTGGCCTGCCTCGCCGCCGTCCTGCGTTCGAAGCTGGTCCCGGCGAAACAGGCCTTCACCCTTATCCGCAGGGCCAGCTAGTGCGTCGTAGATCCTGCGCCCTGGCCCTCGGGGCCTTCGCCGCCACCCTGCTGGTCCCGGGCCTGGCGGCCGCCGGCCCGTCGACCGGCAAGGTCATCCTGGAGATGCGCCTGCGATCCGAGACGGTGGACCAGGACGGGTTCGGGAAGGACGCCCACGCCCTGACGCTGCGCACGCGGCTGGGCTACGAGACGCCCGCCTGGAACGGCTTCAAGGCCCTGGTCGAGGGCGAGAACGTCGCCGTCCTGGACGACAGCTACAACAGCACGGTCAACGGCAAGGTTCGCTATCCAGTCGTCACCGATCCGAAGGAGACGGAGCTCAATCGGGCGCAGGTCTCATGGAGCGGCGCGCAGGGCGATGTCGTCGTGGGCCGCCAGCGGATCATCCTGGGCGCCGCGCGCTTCGTGGGGAACGTCGGCTTCCGCCAGAACGAGCAGACCTTCGACGCCGCGAAGGCCGCCTTCCGACCGACTAAGGACGTGACCCTCACCTACGCCTACGTCGACCGCGTGCACCGGATCTTCGGCGACCACAGCGCCCAGGGCGAATGGGACGGCGACAGTCACCTGATGCAGGCCGAAGCGAAGACGGGCGCGGGCCAGGCCAGCGCCTATGGCTATCTGCTCGACTTCGGCAACGCGCCCGCCCAGTCGTCGGCCACTTGGGGCGCGAGGCTTGCGGGCTCGCGGCCACTGCACGCCGGGCTGGCCCTGACCTATGAGATCGAGGCGGCCCGCCAGACGGACTACGCCAATAGCCCCACCGACTTCGAACTCGGCTACCTCGCCCTGGGCGCGGGCCTCAAGAGCAAGACCCGCTGGGCCAGCCTCGGCTACGAGCGCCTCGATGGGGACGGCCGGCGCGGCTTTCAGACGCCGCTGGCGACGCTGCATGCGTTTCAGGGATGGGCCGATGTCTTCCTGACGACCCCGCCTGCCGGGGTGCGCGACCTGAACCTCCGCGCCGGCGCCACCGTGCCCGTCGGGCGCAACGCAACGCCGCTGAAGCTCCAGGTGGCCGCCCACGACTTCACGGACGACGACGGCTCGCGGCGCTATGGCCGTGAGCTGGACCTTCTGGTCGGGGCGCCCCTGACCAAGGCCCTGAGCGCCGAAGTGAAAGCCGCCCTCTTCGACGGCGCCCGTCCCGGCTTCGCCGACCGCACCAAGGTCTGGATGACGCTGGAGTACCGCTACTGACGCTTCCGGGCCAAGGAGGCCCGCCCATGACAACGCTGCTGATCCACGATGAGATCGAAGACATCCCCCGGGAGCTCATGGCCGAGCCGCTCGACTGGTTCTTCGCCGAGCATTTCCGCCACCGGCAATTCTGCCGCCTCATGAACGAGGTGGCGGTGGCTCACGTCTTCGACGGCGAGCGGATCACCCGGCTCGTGGAGTTCCTGCGCAACGACCTGCCGCTGCACATCATCGACGAGGAACAGGACCTGTTCCCGCTCCTGCGCCGGCGGGTGCTGCCGGAAGACGAGGTCGAGCAGGCGCTGGGCATGCTGTCGGCCGAACACAAGGCCGACGCGCTGGCGGCGCAGCAGGTCCGCGACTGCCTCGAGGATTGTCTGGCCAAGCAGGCGGCGCCGGGCATGGATCCCGCATCACGCAAGGTGCTGCAGGGCTTCGCGACCCAGGAACTGCGTCACCTGGCGCTGGAGAACGCCGTCATTCTGCCGATCGCGCGGCTACGGCTGTCACCGCAGGATCTGGAAAGCATGAGCCGGCGGCTCGCGGCGCGCCGCGGCATCGTGCTGGAGTCGACGCACCGGTGATCGAGAGCCTGTTCGACAACAACATCCGCTGGGCCGCGACGCGCGCGCGGGTGGACCCCGAGTACTTCCGGCGCCTCGCCAGCCAGCAGTCGCCCGAGTATCTGTGGGTCGGGTGTTCGGACAGCCGCGTTCCGGCCAACGAGATCGTGGGGCTGGACCCGGGCGAGCTCTTCGTCCACCGCAACGTGGCCAACCTGGCCCCGCCGCAGGACGCCAATTTCCTGTCGGTCCTGCAGTTCGCCCTGGAGGTGCTGAAGGTGCGTCACGTCATCGTCTGCGGCCACTATGGATGCGGCGGCGTGCGCGCCGCCCTGTCCGGAGAGCGCCACGGGCTGATCGACCATTGGCTGCACCCGGTGCGGGCGATGTGCTGCCGGCACGCCGAGGCCCTGGAGACCATCGTCGATTTCGACGCGCGCGTGAACGACGTCTGCGAGCGCAACGTCCTCGCCCAGGTCGCGAACCTGGCCGGCAACCCCTTCGTGCAGGACGCCTGGCGACGCGGCCAGCCGCTGGCGATCCACGGCTGGATCTACGCCATCGAGGACGGCCTGCTGCGGGACCTGGAGACCACCGTGGACGGCCCGCGCTCCGCCCAGCGCCTGCTCTACGGCCCGCTGGCGAAGGACCCCGCGCCCGTCGTGAGCCCGCGCCGGCGGCGCGCTCCCGGACGCACGCGGTGAAGGCTCCGGTAGCCGTGGTTGTCCTGGCGGGCGGCGAGGGACGTCGCATGGGGGGCGGCAAGCCGCTGCGGCCATTCGGCCAGACCACCCTCGTGGGCCACGCCATCGCCCGCGCCCGACGCTGGTCGCCCATCGTGGCCGTCGCGGTGCGGACCAGGGATCAGCTCCCCCGCGAGCTCGACGCGCCGGCTATCCTGGACGATCCCGCGATCCCCGGCCCGGCGGCCGGTCTCGCCTCGGCCTTTGCTTTTGCCGCCAGCGTGAACGCCCCGCGCGTCCTGACCCTGGCCTGCGATGCGCCGCGGCTGCCGGACGATCTTCTGGAGCGCCTGGAGGCGGCGCTGGGGGGGGCTGGCGCGGCGGTGGCCAGCAGCCTCGGGCGGTTGCATCCGACCTGCGCCCTCTGGCGAACCGACTGCGCCGGCCGCCTGCCCGCCTACCTGGCGACCGGCGCGTCGCTGCGAGGCTTTGCCGCCGACTGCGGCATGACGTCGGTGGATTGGGATGCAGGTCCCGAAGGCGACCCCTTCGCCAATGCCAACACGCCCGAGGATCTCGCCGCCCTCCAGCCCGACGCCGATCCGGATTTCGACACGTAAGCCTCCTCACGGCCTCTGTAACCGCCAGGCGCCGGTCCGTGACGAAGGGTAACAAGCCGGCTCCCGACCTTGACCGGAGCCGCCGCGCCTGAGGATTTTGGCCACCCCTGAACCAGGAGAGGCGGACGTGGCGAACGGTCGATGGAGTTCGTGGGCCGAGCGCGGCGCGGCGGGGTTGCTCGCCGCCGCGGCCCTCTTCGGCGGGGCCGGACCAGCCGCCGGTGCGCCGCCCTATGGCGCGGGCTGGGCCGCCGCGCACGCGGACGCTGCGAATTCGGACTACGCGCCGGTCGATGGCGCCAGGGACCTGACCCTGGCCTGGAGCCGCAAGCTCGGCGGCATGATCAATCTCGGGGCGACCACGGATGCCGCCGGCCGGGTCTATGTGACCAACTCGGGCGAGGGCTGCCACCTCCACGTGCTGGCGGCGCGGACCGGCGAAACCCTCTGGTGCTCGGACAAGCTCGACCGGCTGGCGGTGAGTTCGTCGCCGCTGCTGGACGATCAGGGGCGGGTGTTCATCGCCGATGGCCGGGCCATGCACGCCTTCTCGGCCGACGGCGCCCACCTGTGGGAGACGCCGATCCAGGGCATTCCCCTTTCCGCCCAGTTCACGCCCGGCGGGCGCCTGATCTTCATTACCCACGTCGGCTACGTCCATGTCCTGGACCGCGGAACCGGGAAGGCGGCGATGCCGACGCTGGCGCTGATCCCCGGCGCGACCTTCGACCCCAGTCAGGGCGCGCGGGCCTGCATGCGCGGGCTGCCCGAATGCCCAAGCGCGAACACCCCGGCGATCGACCTGCGCCGGGGGCGGATCTACTTCACCTTCTGGGCGCCGGGCGCCCCGGTCTCCGGGATCCGCGCCATGCAGATCGTCGAGGAGGGCGACGTCCGCCTGCGCCCGCTCTGGACCAACGACACCCTGCCGGGCGGCAGCGCCTCAAGTCCCGACCTGTCGCCTGATGGGGACAGGCTGTACCTGACCGACAACGAGGGCTCGCTCCACGCCCTCGACGCCGCCACGGGCAAGCCGATCTGGAGCTACCCCATCGGCCACGAGTCTGGCGGCAGCCCCTCGTCCTCACCGGACGGGGTCGTCATGCCCTCCGGCGGGGGCCGCGGCGTGCTGATGGCGATCAAGGATGAGGGGGCGAAGGCGCGGCTGCTCTGGCGCAACGAGGCGCAGGTGAACCGCGGCGTGCCGACCCAGGCGAAGGGCGGCTTGGCCTATGCCGTGATCGACGCCGGCGAGCGCGCGAACGACCTCCTCGTCGTGGACACCCACACCGGACGCGAGCTCGATCGCGAGCGCCTGCCTGGCCAGCCGTTGTTCACCGTCGGCACCACTATGGGACCCGACGGCATGGTCTATGTGCCGACCATTCGGGGCGAGCTTCACGCCTACCGGCCCGCGGCGGGCCGCGCGCCTTGAGCGGCCGCAGCGTCGATCACGCAGCCGTCGGCGTCAGCGGGCGGGACCAGACTTCCAGCGCATTCAGGATCGGCATCAGGTCCCGCCCGGCCGGCGTCAGGGCATAGGCCGCCGTCCGCTCGGGCCCTTGGCGCATCACCAGTCCGCGGCGCTCCAAGGCGGCCAGACGCTCGCCGAGGACCTTCGCCGTGACGGTCGGCAGGCAGGTGGCCAGGCCGCCGAACCGCTTGGGACCCTGGGCCAGGTGATAGAGGACCAGGGCGTTCCACCTGTGCCCCAGGAAGGCGAGCCAAGCCTCGACCGAGCACTCGCTGGCGCGTTCGAAGAACGCCCGGTCGTAGAGCTCTTCCGCCGCCACGGCTTCGGTCACGTTCCTACCCGTTTGGAAACGAACGCCGCGCTCGCCTATCGCTCGCGCCCCAGCGCTTGTTTCCGGAGCCGACACTAGTGAATCGCCGCCATCTTCTGAAGGCCGCCCTGGCCGCATCCGCCGCCACGCCCGGTGTCGCCGGGGCATCAGCGGAGATGAATCTCCGCGCCTTCGCTCGCGCCCGGCGCTTCGTCGAGACCGCCGCGGGACGTATCGCCTATGTCGAGCAGGGCAAGGGCCCCGCTGCCATCTTCCTCCACGGGTGGCCGCTGAACGGCTTTCATTGGCGCGGCGCGATGCATCGGCTGGCCGGCGTCCGGCGCTGCATCGCGCCCGACTTCCTGGGCCTCGGCCATAGCGCGGCCGCCCCCGGCGCCGACCTCTCGCCCGGCGCGCAGGCCGAGATGATCGCCCAGGTCATGGACGCCCTGGGCGTCGCGCAGGCGGACGTGGTCGCCAACGACAGTGGGACCGGCGTGGCGCAGCTGCTCGCCGTGCGCCATCCGGGACGGGTGCGCAGCCTCCTGCTCACTAATGGCGACGTGCATACCAACAGCCCACCGGAGGCCCTGCGCCCGGCGCTCGACGCCGCCGCAACGGGTGAGCTCGCCGTCATGATCGAAGGCCACCTGAGCGAGCCGGGGTTCGCCGCCTCGCCCGAGGGTCTTGGCGGCATCTGCTACACCGACCCCGCGAACCTGACCGCGGACGCCATGCAGGCCTACTTCCCGCCCCTCCTCGCCTCGCCCGAGCGCCGGCGGCAGTTCCAGGCCTACGGCGTCGCGTTCGAGCCCAATCCCCTGCCCGCCATCGAGGCCCGGTTGCGCGCCCTGACCCTTCCTGCGCGGATGCTCTGGGGCACGGGGGATATTCACTTCGCGGCGGAATGGGCTGTATGGCTGGATCGCGCCCTGCCGGGGTCGCGGGGCGTGCGGCTGGTCGAAGGCGCTAAACTGTTCTTCACCGAGGAGCGCCCGGACCTCGTCGCGGAGGAGGCGCTGAAGCTCTGGGCGGCGGCGCCGGCCTAGGCGCCGGGAGTTCGGAGACGCCAATGCTGTCGCACGTGCATATCGGAATCCGCGACTTCGACCGGGCGCTGGCGTTCTACGCCGCCGTGCTGGCGGCGCTGGGCTGGCGTCCGGCGTTCGTCGGCCCGGAGCGCCCCTGGGCGGGGTGGAAGCCGGCGGGGCAGGATCGCCCCCTGTTCCTCATCGGCGCGCCGTACGACGGCGAGCCCGCCGCACCAGGGAATGGACAGATGGTCGCCCTGCTGGCGCCGTCCCGCCAGGCCGTCGACGACTTCCACGCCACCGCCCTGGCCCATGGCGCGACCGATGACGGAGCGCCGGGCCTGCGGCCCGAATACCACCCCAACTACTACGGCGCTTACGTTCGCGACCCAGACGGCAACAAGCTTTGCGTCTGCTGCCACACGCCGGACTAGATCGCGCCTCGGCAATCGCCGCGCGAATGCGCATCATGCAATCCTCGAATTTGTCTCGGGCGCCGCGCAGCCCGAACATCGGGCGTGTTTGCAGCAAGGGCGCTCGCGATGACCTCATCTCCGATTGACCGCGGCCAGATCAGCCGTCGAGCGGCGATGGTCGGCGCTGCGGGGGCCATGGCTGCGCTTCCCCTCGCAGCAGAGAGCCAGCCTATGTCCGCGGACGTTCAACTCGCGCGCCCCGCCTCCATGCACCCCACCCGCGGCTATTCGCAGTTCGCGCGCATCAAGACCGGGGACGTCGTCTATTTCGCCGGGCAGGTTCCGCTGGATCCTGCGGGCGCCCTCGTCGGACCCGGCGACTTCAAAGCCCAGCTGGAGCGGGTCTTCGCCAACCTCGACCTGGCGGCGCGGGCGGCCGGCGGCTCCTGCCGCGACATCGTCAAGCTCAACTACTTTTGCGTCGGGTCCGTCGATCCGGCCCTGCTGCGGCACGTCTCGGAGGTTCGCGACCGCTACGTCGACATCGAACGGCCTCCGGCAAGCACGTTCGTGTTCGTCAGCCGGCTGGTGAGGCCGGAATGGCTGGTGGAGGTCGAGGCCGTCGGCGTGTTCGCGGAGACCTCCGCTTGATCGTCGTCCTGGCCGAGCTGGACTTCGCGCCTGCGGACGCGCAGCAGGCGGCCGCGGCTTTGACGCAGCTGGCGCAGGACACCCGGCGGGAGCCGGGATGCCTGGAGTACGCCATCGCCCTGGACCTCGACGAACCGGGGCGGCTGCGCCTCTCCGAACTATGGTCCGACCGCGCGGCCCTGGACGCCCATTTCAAGACCGCGCACATGGCCGACTTCCGGGCCCGCGTGGCGCCCTTGCGCAGGCTGCGGACGTCGGCGCGCGTGGTCGAGGCTACGAAGATTTCCGACCTCTTTGCGCCCGCTCCGAACGGCGGGGATTAGCGCCGGGATGAACCTGGCGGCGGTGGACCTCAATCTGCTCGTGGCCCTCGACGCCCTGCTGGCGGAGGGCAGCGTCAGTCGCGCCGCGGTCCGTATGCGCCTGTCGCAGCCGGCGATGAGCCATATCCTGCGACGGCTGCGGCTGTTGATCGGCGACCCGCTTCTCGTTCGCGCGGGCGGAACCATGGAGCTGACGCCGCGGGCCCTGGCCCTGAAGCAGCCGTTGGCCGAGGCCCTGGAACAGGTTCGCGGCCTGCTCGAGCCGTCTGCTTTCGACCCGCAAACGAGTGACCGCCGCTTCGAGATGATGGTCCCCGACCATGTGTTCGACATCCTGCTTCCGCCCCTCGCGAGCCGGCTTGCGGCTGCCGCGCCCAGCGTTGCGCTGGATGTGAGGCCGTGGCGGGGCCGCGCGTTCATGGCCAGCCCTGCCGCCCAGGGCCTCGATCTGATCGTGGCCTGCGTCGGCGACGACTTTGCGGGCTTCCACCGCGAGCGGCTGTTCAGCGACACCGACGTCCTGGCCGTCCGCCTAGGCCATCCAGGCCGCAATGCGCTGGATGAGCTCCCTGGTTTCCTGCAAGCGCGTCATGTGGGTGTCGCCGGGCACGGACAGACGGAAGACCCCGTCGACACCTGGCTGCGCGACGAGGGCGTTCGCCGAACGATCGCCGTAACGGCGCCAACCTACCTGCAGGCCCTGCACATGGTGTCGCGCAGCGATGTCGTGGCCGTTGTCCCGGGGCGCTTGGCCCAGGCCCTCTCCGGCCCGCTGCGGCTCGAGATCCTGCCGACGCCGCTCGACCCAGGCACGTTCGACGAGTTCGTTTTTCACCCCTCTCGCGCGCATTCCGACCCGGCGTCCAAATGGCTGCGGCAGCAGGTCCGCGCGGTGGGTCGTCAGCTCGCCGAGACGCCGCCGCGCCTCGAAAGCGCGGCCTGAGGCGTCAGTCCGCCGACCTACGCACGCGGACCGCCGTCATCCCGGCGCCCGCCTCGCGTTCGACCGCGAACGACATTCCGGCAAAGCTCGACACGCCCGCCTTGAGGGCCGCCGCGATCTCCTCGCCTCGCCTCGCCGAGGGCGGATCGAACGCCGCAAGGAAGAAGCCGCCCGGGGCGAGGCAGGCGAGCGTTGGCGGGAACGCGGTGTCCGGTCGGAGCCAGTAGGCGTTCACATTGATCGCCAGGATCCGGTCGAAGCGGCCGAGCGCGGGGGACAGTTCCTCGAGCGGCCCCTGGGACAGGTGCAGCTTTGCGGCAGACGGGAGCGCCGCGCGCCACCTCTCCGCCCGCCGCACGGCGACCTCGGATCGGTCCACGCCGCACACCTCCAGCGCAGGATGCCGCTCCAGCAGCGCCCGCAGCGCCCGCCCTGGGCCGAAGCCGATTTCGAGCACCCGCCTGGCGGAGCCCAATTCGAGGCGGGCGAGCGCCCAGGCGTTGCGATCCTCTGCCACGGCGCCTGCTTAACCCGTGCGGCGCCGTCTGGCACGCCGACGCATGTTGCAATGGGGCTTGGCCTCTTAGGTCGAAGCGGTGGGCGGTCCGTGGAGCGCCCGCCACAGCGACCAGCCGCCCAGCAGCACCAGAACCTGGGCGAACGCCGAGGCGAGGAGGCTGCCGGCGAGGCCCAGCTTCATCGCCCAGGCGGTGCAGGCGTCGGAGGCGCCGTAGACGGCCACCATGAGCCCCGCGACCCCGGCCAACCCGGCGAGCAGGCAGACCAGTCCGAACAGCGCCAGCCCGGGCCGGGGATGTTTCGCCATCGCCCTTACGCCTCCGCCGTCGCGCCGAGGCGCGTGCGCGTCACGTGGCCGAAGCCCTGCCGATAGTCGAGCACCGCAACGTTCGTGGGCGTCACCTCGAACAGGGCCAGCTCATCACCGCCATCGGTGGAGACGTACTGGGCGATCTCGCTGAACTTCTGCAGAAACAGCAGGCCGGCGCGATCGGCCTCGGCGCCGGGCGGCAGGCGGCGGGCGCGTCCCTGCAGCGTCAGGCCGCGGATCTCGCCCCAGTCGCGGTACGGCAGGGTGATGGTGATCGCTACCCGGTCGTCGCGTGCGAGGTTCTGCGCCTTCTGCGAGGCCGGCGAACAGCCGAAATAGATGCGCAGGCCCTCGCTGGCGTAGCTGACGGTGCTCGCATGCGGCGCCCCGTCGGGCAGCAGGCTGGCGAGCGTCATGTCCTGGCCGAGCGCCAGGATGTCTTGAATGTCGGCTTCAGGGTGCGTGGCCATCGGCGCCTCCTTCGATGGCCATGAAAGCCGAAGGCGACCGCGCGCGCCTTGCGCTGGGTCAAGGCCAGGCACGAGGGGCGAGGAACGTTCTTCCCCGGAACGCCGCGCTTTTGGATTCCGAATCCGCGACCCAGCGCGTGGGCGCGCAAATCGGGAATCTTATGCGGACCGCAGCGGGTAGATTGGGCGCATGAGCAGCACCCACACCGCGCCCGCCCGCGCCGCCGCCGCCGGCGTTCTCTTCGACGGCCTCCTGCCCCAGCCGCCCGATGCCGTGCTGGCGGTCAGCAAGATGTTCCGCGAGGACCCCCGCCCTGCGAAGATCGACGTCGGTGTCGGCGTCTATCGCGACGCGAACGGCCACACCCCGGTGTTCGCGGCCATGAAGGCCGCCGAGGCCCGCCTGCTGGAGACCCAGGAGACCAAGGCCTACCTGGGGCCGGAGGGCGACTTCGGCTATCTGGAGCGCCTGTCGCCGATCATCTTCGGCCGAGGCGCGGCGGCGGACTTGTTCGGCGTCCAGACGCCCGGGGGCACGGGTGCCCTCCGGCTGGCCGCCGAGCTGGCGCACGCCGGGCGGCCCGGCGCTCGCGTGTGGCTGGGCGCGCCGTCTTGGCCGATCCACGCACCGATCTTCGCCGAGGCGGGCCTGGAAGTGATCTCCTTCCGCCACTTCGACCCGCAGACCCAGGCGCTGACGTTTGACGAGACCCTGGCGGCGCTCAAGGGCGCCCAGGCCGGCGATGTGGTCCTGCTGCACGGCTGCTGCCACAACCCCAGCGGCGCCGACCCCGACCTCGACCAGTGGCGCGCCCTGACCGAGGTGATCCTGGAACGCGGCCTGACGCCCCTGATCGACCTGGCCTACCAAGGCCTGGGCGTCGGGCTGGACGAGGACGCCGCCGGCCTTCGCCTGGTCCTCGAGGCCGTGGACAACGCCATGGTGGCCTACTCCTGCGACAAGAACTTCGGCCTCTATCGCGAGCGGACGGGCGCGCTCTTCGTCCGGGCCCGGGCCCACGCCGAGGTCGTGCGCACCAACATCCTGAAGATCGCCCGCTGCGCCTGGTCGATGCCGCCGGACCATGGCGCGGCCGCGGTGCGGGTGATCCTGGAGGACGAGGCCCTGACGGCGCTGTGGCGCGGCGAGCTGGAAGGTCAGCGGGCCCGCCTGCAGGCGGTGCGCGAGATGCTGGCCGACGCCGACCCGCGCTTTGAGCCGATCCGCAGCCAGCGCGGCATGTTCTCGATGCTGGCGCTCTCGGCGGCCCAGGTGGAGGCCCTGCGGCGCGACCACGCCGTCTATATGACGGGCAACGGCCGCATCAACATCGCCGGCCTGCGCGCCGAGACGATCGGCCCATTCGCCGCGGCCTACGACGCCGTCTTGCGCGACACGAAGGCGTAGTAAGCCAGGCCCAGGGCCAGCCAGCCGGCCAGCAGGGCATAGGGCTTCCAGTCCGTCCCGAAGCCCAGGCTGGCGATGACCACCGCGGCTGCCATGCCCAGCCCGGCCAGCACGCGCACCGTGCCGCGGCCAAGGCGCAAGCGCGCCTGGGCGTGGACCTCCGGATGCCGCGCCGCGACGTTGTAGGCGGCGAGGCACGAGCCCAGGTACTTCATCATCGTCGGGATGTTCACCGCCAGCAGCAGGAACAACAGGCTCGACGGCAGGAACAGGCCCAGGCAGCACGCGATGAAGGCCACGACCGTGGCCACGTGCGGCGTGCCGAAGCGCGGATGGATGCGGCCCAGCGGCGCCGGCAGCACGCCCGCTCGTCCCATGGCGTAGAGGAAGCGGGCGAAGACCAGGAACACGGCGTTCATCGACTTCAGCAGGGCCAGGACCGCGGCGGTGACGATCAGCGGCATCGCCCAGCCCCCCAGCGCGGCCTCGGCCGCCGTGAGCAGCGGCGCGTCGCTGGCGGCCAGGGCGTCGGCGCCCACCAGGCTGAGGGCCGTGAACGCAATGGCCAGGTACACCACCACCGTCAGCGCCAACGCCAACGCCAGGCCCAGCGGCACCACACGCTTGGGATCGGCCACCTCCTCGCCCACCTCCGTCGTGGTTTCGATGCCGAGGAACAGCTGGATCATCAGCGGCAGGGCCGCCAGGATCGGAACCCAGCCCACCGACAGGGACTGCTGGACCAGTTGCGGTTTCAGCGACGGCGCCCCGGCGATCACGAACACGGCGAACACCGCCAGCAGCAGCAGCATCATCACCGTCTGCGCCCGCGCCGCGATGGCGACGCCCAGGTAGTTGAGCGCGAAGACGGCGAGGAACAGGCCGAACATCACCGGCTTGGCCGGAACCGCGATCACCCGTCCCAGGTAGCTGACCAGCACCGTGCCCAGCACGATCATCACCACCGCGTTGGACAGGATCCGCAGCCACACGATCCCGAACGCGATGAGCGGATGGGTGAACTGCCGCTGCCACTCGAACGACGCGGCGGTGCGGGGCACGGCCGAGGCCATGTAGGCGTACACGAGGCCGAACAGCACCATGGGCAGCGCGGCGAGCACGCAGGCCACTAGGATCCCCTCATGGCCCACCTGGGCGGCCGGCCCGAGGACCGAGAAGATCGAGGCGCCGATGGCGGTGCCGGCGCCCAGCATGACCAGGTCGATCAGGCGGACTCCGTGGCGGAGCTGGTCGGTCATTCGGGCTCCGTCACCACGTGCGGCAGGTCGCGTCCGGCACGGACGGAACACGCACCCAGGCGTACCCCTCCACCGGCTTGTCCGCGACGGTATAGGTCTTCGGCGTCCGCCGGAAACAGGGGCCGAAGGCGTTGCTCTCGGGGATGAACATCTCGCCACCCAGGATCACGCTCTCCCATTCCGTCACCGCCTTCGGCCCGAGCTCCCGGGCGAGCATCACCTTCCAGACCGCGTGGTCGAAGCGGACGCCCTGCTGGCGACTCACGAACATCGGCTTCAGCATGTCGTCCAGCTTGCGCTTGCCGCCCGACTTCGCGCGGATCCGCGCGTCCAGGCTGGCGAAATAGAGGCTGGAGCGATTGTAGGGGACGTGCCGGATGCTCTCGTCGCCGAACCCGGCGTGGGCGATCCGGTCCGCCGACCAGTCGCGGGCCGGGCTCCCCCAGTAGCCGGCGGCCATCTCGTTGATCTCTTCGCCGTAGGCCTCGATGGAGGTGAACCCGCCGCGCATGGGCAGCAGCGCGGTGTAGAAGGTGGTCAGCCCCTCGGAGAACCAGCTCGATACGCCCTGCGGCGCCTCGATGCCCCCGGTCCATTGGTGGGTCATCTCATGCACCAGGGTCCGGCGCGGTCCTTCCGCCTTCGGATCCAAGGGCCCGGAGCTGCGTGACAGCATGAACGACTGGGTGAGCGCCGTGGCGCCGCCAAACGGCGGGGTGTCCAGGAAGCGCATGAAAACGCGGTAGCGCGGCGACGGCAGGTAGCCGAACGACCGGTCCAGGTGAGCGTAGACCTCGGCGGCCCAAGCCATCTCCCGCTCGACGTCGAACGGCGCCTTGCCCAGCCAGGCGCCGCTGTAGCCGTCAGCGTCGCCGGCCGTCGGGTAGCGGTTCAGCGGGCCGGCCATGTACCAGCCTTGCATCAGGCGCGACGGCGGCCCCTGGACGGTGAATTGGCCTTCGCCGAAGGAGGTGATCCCCGCGGCGCCGGCCGCGAAGCCGGAGAGGTCCCAGCGGACCGTCGAAGTCCCGCCCTTCACATGCTCTGGGATCACCAGAAAACCCGAGCCGGCGCCGGACACGCCCCCGCCGGCAGGACGGATGCCGAAGGGCGGGCCGCCCGGCGAGCCCGCAGGCTGGACCTGGGACGCATAGGTGACCGTCACCGGATAGCTCACCGGCCGATCCGCCTTCCAGTGCCGGAAGTAGGGAAAGCCGCCCGGCGCGGGCGGATCGTCTTTCGCGGTCAGCGGCACGAGGCCCTGGCTGTCGCGGACCTGGAGGTTCGTCACCCGGTCGGCCACCCCGCGCAGGGCGGCGTACACGACCGGCGCGGCCAGCGAGAACGGCCCTGCGTCGGCCGGCATGTCGGTGAGGGTCGAGCGGACCTCGATGGCGGCCACTTCGCCGGCGGCGTCGCGCACCGGCTTCAGGGTCGCGTCGAAGGTCTGGGCGGCCGCGGGCGCGGCCAAGGCCAGCAGGGCGCCGGCGGCGAAGGCGAGCTTGCGCATCCCCATCCTTAGCGGGCCGGCGTCACGGGCGGCGGCGGCGCAAAGGGCCGGATCGCCAGGTGCTCATAGATCTCGGCCGGGTAGTAGGCGACCCCGCCGACCATGGTCATGCGCACATTGCGGATCTTGGAGATGTCGGCGACGGGATCGCCGTCCACCAGGATGAAGTCCGCCAGCTTCCCGCGCTCGATGGAGCCCAGCTGGCTGTCGCGGCCGAAGTATGTCTCGGCGTCCAGCGTGGACAAGCGCAAGGCCTTGCCGGCCGGGATGCCGGCCATGACGTACACTTCCAGTTCGCGCTGGCTGGAGAACCCCGTCCCGTCGTCGGTGCCGGGCAGAAGCTGGATCCCGCGGTCGTCCAGCATCTTCAGCGTCTCCAGCACCTTGCGGAAACCGGCCTGGTAGTCGGCGTCGTCCTGGGGCGTCGTGATGGTCACGAAGTTGCGCTTGCGATAGCGCTGGTAGCCGATCGGCACATGGTCGAGATAGGGTGCATCGCCCGCCTGTACCTGCCCCGAGCGCGAGAGCATCAGCCGCTCCAGGATCATGGCCGTGGTGTCCAGCGCGACCCCCTTCTCCTTCATGAGCGCGACGGTGGCCTGCACGCGCGGCGAGTTGAGGTCCAGGTCCTTGCCCCGCGCCATGCCCGTAAGCCGCAACGGCGTGCGGGTGTCTTCCTTGGGGTCGAGGATCCAGCCCAGCATCAGTTGATTGATGTGAGCGATATCGTCGTAGCCGTCGCGCATCACCCGGTCGGGGGACGAGAAGGCCGGCACGTGGCCCGTAACGCCCAGCCCCAGCCGGTTCGCCTCGGCGGCGACGGGCGCGACCCAGTCCGGGTTGAAGCTGTTGTAGAGCTTGACCTGCCAATAGCCGCGATCGGCGTACCAGCGGACCTTGGTCAGCGCCTCGTCCAGGCTGTCGACCACGAAGCCCAGGCGGGCCGAATAGGGGCTGCGGCCCTCCAGGAAGCCATTGCGGACGACGCGCGGCCCGGCGAGGCGTCCGGTGCGAAGGCCCTCCAGTATGGCCAGCAGGTCTTCGTTGTCGTTGCCCTGGTCGCGGGTGGCGGTGACGCCGGCCGCCAGGTTGAAGAGGTTGGACGACAGGCTGGTGTGCGAGTGCATATCGTGCAGGCCGGGCAGCAGCGTGCCGCCCTGCCCGTCGATCACGGTTTCGCCGGCAGGCGCCGGACCCGCCGCATCGTTCGCGCCCACCGTGGCGATGCGGTCGCCATAGACCACCACCGTCGACAGGCCGCTGACCGTCATGGAGACAGGGTCGAAGATGCGCACGTTGCGGATGCGGACCGGCCCATCGAACCTGTGCGCCAGCTTCGCCTGCGCCGCTTCGGCGCGGGCCAGGGCGATCTCCCGGTGCATCTTTTCCAGGACTGGGACCTGGGCCTCGTAGCCTTCGCGGATCAAGCCGCCGGAGGCGAACAGTTCCCCCTTGCGGTCGACTAGGACGTAGGTCGGATTGAGATCGATCCCCGTCAGCTCGTAGACGGTCAGCGGGACCGCGGCCTTGCCTTCGCCTAGGGTGATCTTGCGCACCTCGGTCAGGCGCAGCCGACCGGACGGCGCCACCGGCAGGGACCTGTCCGGCGCCTTCAGCAGCGCCTTGACGTAGACGCTCAGCATCCATGGGCTCACGTCGTTGCCGATATAGAGCAAGGGCTTGGCCGCGGGGATCTGTCCCCTGTCCGCCTGGCTCACCCACTCGGCCTGACCCGCTAGCCAGGAGTAGCGCTCCTGCACCGGGCTTCCGAACAGGGACTCGCCCTCGATGGTCCAGGTCACGGGGATGCCCGCGGCGTCCGCCTCGATCTTCTCGCGGGCCTTGGGGCCGCGGCCGTTGTTGCTCACCGCATAGTCGACGGAGGTGCTGCGCCCCTGGACCTCGGCGACCAGGTGGCCGACCTTCTCGCCATTGGCCATGACCACGTACCGGAAGGTCTCGGCCAGGGCCGATCCCGACAGACACAGGGACAGGAGGACGCCGACGGCGGCGGCGGTTCTTGGCGGCATGAAGCACCCCTGGACGATGGGATCATCGTACCTCCGAGGCCGGGATTTTCTATTCGAAGTGCGGGCCGACCGCCGGCGCCGCGACAACTTCAATGCAGACGCTCGCGCACGGTCACATAGCCTATGCCGCCGGTTTTCGCAGGTGGCGGCAGAACGAAAGGAAAATCCGGCGTACCCACGATAGCCTTCGATCCTGGCCGGGTCAGGAGAGACGGATGACCGAGATCACCAAGCGCGCCCTGCTGGGCGCCGGCGCCCTCCTGCCCCTGGCCGCCGGCCTCGCCCACGCAGCGGAAAGCGTCCCGTTCGTCACCCGCCACTCCGGTGTCTTTAACGGCCTGAAAGTCGACTATGTCGCGACGGTCGGCGAGACCGTGCTGAACGGCGCCGACGGCCAGCCGACCGTCCGGTTCGTCTGCACGTCCTACATGAAGGCCGGTGGCGATCCGGCCAGGCGCCCCGTGCTGTTCGCCTTCAACGGCGGCCCCTCCAGCTCCTCCGCCACCCTGCACATGGTGGCGCTGGGCCCGAAGCGGATCGCCGTCGCCCAGGACCCCAAGGCGCCCCCCTTGCCCGCGTCCATGTCCGACAACCCGCTCACCGTGCTGGACGTCGCCGACCTCGTCTTCATCGACCCGGCCGAGACGGGCTTCTCGCGCATCCTGCCCGGCGGCAAGCGTGACTATTTCTATTCCATCGGCGGCGACAGCCAGTCGGTGTCGGACTTCATCGTCGCCTGGATCCGCGCCAACGGCCGCGAGGCCTCGCCCAAGTACGTTCTGGGCGAAAGCTACGGCACCCAGCGGGCCGCCTTCATGGCGGGCCAGCTCGCGCCGGTCATGCCGCTGGCCGGGCTGTTCCTGTTCGGCCAGGCCGTGAACATGATCGAGACCAGCCAGCGGGCGAAGAACGCGCTGGCCTACGCCACCAACCTGCCCGCCCTCTGTGCGATCGCCGCCTATCACGGCAAGGCGCCGGCCTGGAAAGGCCAGTCGATGGAGGCGGTGGTCGACCGGTCCTACGCCTGGGGGATGGGCGAGTACCTTCAGGCCCTGCTGCAGGGCTACGACCTGCCGGAGGCCAAACGTCGGCGTGTGGCTGAGCGGCTACAGGCCATGACCGGCATCGGCGCGGACTACTATCTGGCCAACGACCTCGCCATCACCAAGATCGCCTTCCTGCGCGAGCTGCTGAAGGCCGAGGGCCAGGTGCTGGGCATGTACGATGCCCGCTACGTGGGGCCGGCCGCCAAGCCCGGCGAGCGGGGCGCCGATCCGTTCATGGCCACGATCGAGCCGATCACGCCGATGATGCGCGAGCACCTGTCGCGGAACCTGGGTGTCACTTGGCCGGTCGGCGACTACCGGCCCTACGCCCCCGACACCCACACCTGGACCTGGGGCGGCACCCTGGGGCCGGGCGGTCCGTTCCTGGACTACGACTATCCCAGCCGCATCGACCCGGCCTTCAAGGCCAATCCCGATTTCCGGTTGATGATCGGCACCGGCATCTATGACCTCACCACCACCGTGGGCCCGGCGCGCTACCTCGTCACCCGCAGCAACTGGCCGCGCGACCGGGTCTTCCAGCGCCAGTATGTCGGCGGGCACATGGCCTACACCCACGTCCCGTCGCACAAGGCCTTCACCGACGACATCCGCGCCTGGGTGACCGGCGGGCGTCCCGCTTAGTTGACGCAGCGATCGTCGGGCACGCCCGGCGCGCGAGCCCACTGCCAGGCGTCCACGACCTCGCCGCGCGGCAGGTAGGTGATCGGGAAGGTCTTTCCCTCGCGGGTCACGTTCAGGGTCAAGAGGCGGGACTGGTCGCCCTGCACACTGTCCATGGCCACCGAATAGGTGACGACGTCCCCGTCCTTCAGGCCCGCCTTCGCCGCCTCGGAGTCCGGCTTCAGGCCGCGGATGGTCTTCACGTCGCCGACGAGGGACTTGGGCTCGAATCCCAGATCGAAGCGGCGGAAGCGGCCCGTCGTGCGGATGAAGCAGGGGCCGAAGGCCTCGCTGCCGGGCAGCATCAGCTTGCCGGCCAGCATGTCGGCGTGGATGCGCCGGCCCTCGTCGCCCAGGTCCTTGGCCAGGAGGTCCAGCCAGCCGGCCTCGGGCACGGTCTCGCCCGCCGCGCGCCGCCGCACCATCTCGCGGATCAGGTCGTCCAGCGAGCGCTTGCCGCCGCTGGCCTTCCGGATCTTCTCGTCCAGCACCGCGAAGTACATGGCGCCCCGGTCGTAGGGCAGCGTGCGGATGCGTGTGTCTTCCCAGAAGCGGGCGGCGATCTCAGCGTCCGGCGTGTCGTTCAGGGCGTTGGTGTAATAGCGCCGCGCAGTGTCGTTGATGTCTTCCAGGTACTGGTCCGGGGTGAGCATGCCGGCCCGCAGGGGCAGCAGCGCCTGGTAGTGCACAGCGATGCCTTCGCCGTACCACTGGCCGCCGAGGCCGGAGGCGGTCCAGGTGTGGATCATCTCGTGCGCCAGGGTGCCCTTCAGGCCCTCCGGGTCCTTGGCCGTCTCGCCCCAGGTCAGGAGGAACGAGTTGCTGAGGGCCGCGCCGCCGCCGGCGTTGATCGGGTTGTAACGCAGGACCACCCGGTAGGGCGGCTCGGACGGGTCCTGGAAGAAGCCGCTCATCCAACCGTGCAGGCGCTCGGCCCAGCCCATCAGGGGCCGCGGGTCGAAGGGCGGGTCGCCGAGCCACGCGGCGGAAAAGCCGGTCGGCTTCACCTGTTCGGGCACGCGCCGCATCTCGCCCGCCATGAACAGCGTGCGGTGCAGCCGTTCCACCGGGCCGGCGGCCAGGCGCACGTCGCCCTCCCCCAGACTGGACATGGCCGAGGCCTTGGGGCCCAGCGCCTTCAGGTCCCAGCGCAGCGAGATGCGACACGGCTTCCCGCCCTCGGGCAGCAGGATGAAGGTGTTGCCTACGCCCGAGACCCCGCCGCCCTCGGTCCGCAGGCTGTAGGGTGGGCCTGAGCCGCGAGCCGGCGGCGTGTTGTCCACAGGCGCGCGGTAGCGGACGGTCAGGTCGCCCTTCACGGCGCGCTTCGCCATCCAGTGGCGGGCATAAGCGATGGCCACGGGGTCGTCCTTGGCCGTCAGCGGGACCTCGCCCAGGGCATCGGTCACCCTAAGCCCGGTCAGGGTGTTGGCGACGGTGTCGGTGTTGGCGATCACGACTGGCAGGGTGAGCAGCGGCGCGCCGGCGGCAGCGTCCGCCTGGGGTATGGTCAGGGTCACGTCGACGAAGCCCTTGCCAGTCGCGCGGTCCATCGGCCCGGGCGCCAGGAGCACCCCAAACTCCGGCGCGGTCTCCGCGGCGGCGGCCGTGGCGACAGCGGCGGCGGCCAGGGCGAACAGGAGGCGCGGCATCACTTGCTCTCGTACAGGGCCTTGGCGGCGGCGAGGTCCTGGACCACGTGGCCCAGCGATTTGTAGACGGTGATCTGCTCGCGCGACTGGCGGCCTTCCAGGTCGCCCGCCAGCACCTGGCCGATCTCGCCCACCACGTGGCTGTCGTCGATCAGGCCGGCGGCCTTCGCGTAGAGGAACTCCGCACCCTGGGCGAGGACGCCCTCGCGGCTGTCGGCGATGAAGCGCGAGCGGACGACCAGGTCGTGATCCGCCTCCGTCGGCCCCGGGCCGCTGGAGCCCACCAGATTCACGTGCGTCCCCGGGGCGACCCAAGCGCCTTCCAGGATCGGCTCCCGCGCGCCAGAGACTGCGGTGACGATATCCACGCCCGCCACGGCCTGGCGCACGCTGGGGGCGGCGAACACGGGCACGCCCAGTTCGGACTCCGTCGCCTTGGCGAACGCCTTGGCCTTGGCAGGATCGCGGCCCCAGACGGTGATCGCTTCTAGCTTGCGGACCTTGGAGATCGCCCGCGCGTGGGTTCCGGCCTGCTCCCCATAGCCCAGGATCGCCATGCGCGCCGCGTCCGGCCGAGCCAGTGCGTCAGTGGCGACGGCGCTGGCTGCTGCTGTGCGGATCGCGGTGATCTCGCCCGCATGTGCGATGCAGACCGGGGCGCCGGTCTCGCCGTCGAACAGTACGACCACGCCCTGGTGCGACTGGATCCCCTTGGCGAAATTGCCGTGGAAGACGCTGATCAGCTTGGCGCCGAACATGGCGTGCTCGCCCAGCGCCCCCGGCATGATCCCGAACATCCGCCCCTCGCTGAGCGGCAGGATCGAACGCAGGTGCTGGCGCGTCTCCCCGCGGGAGAAGGCGATCATCGCCTGGCGGACCAGCGGGATGCAGAGCTCGTAGGTGAGCCGCTCGCGGACCTCGTCCCGATCGATGAAACGCATCAGTCGGTCTCCCCGCGGCCGAACCTTAGATGACTGGAGCGCGGCGGCGATGTGGGGACCACCGCCGCGCTCACGCGACCCGTTACGCTGGCTCGCGGTGGACTAGAAGCGGGCGCGCAGGCCCACGTAGTACTGGCGCCCGAGGATGTCTCCGTAGTTCCGAGTCGGGAACGACGGCTCCTCGTCGGTGATATTCGTGACCCCGCCGCGGATGGTGTAGTTCCCGATGTCGTAGGACGCCGACACGTTCTGCCGCAGGTTTTCCTTCACCGTCGGGGTCGGAACGTTTTCGATCGTCGAGGTGTAGGTGAGCTTCACCGGCGACATGTAGTTGATCGAATAGTTCACCCGCAGCGGGCCGCCCCGCCAGCGGGCGTCGAAGCGGGCCGAGAGGTCCGGCGACGGACCGAAGTCGGTGGTCGCCGCGGTGTTGTCCACCCGGGTGAGGTCGACCCCGGTCACCGAGATTTCGAACTTCTCGATCCGCGTGGCCTCGAGGTTCAGCTCCAGCTCACCCAGGTCCCGATCGCCGAAGTAGCGCCCGACTGGGAAGGTGTAGTTGATGTTGTAGACCTCGCCGCGGAACCTCATCCGCCCCGCGTTGAAGGTCGTCGACCGCGCGGTAGCGATGTTGCCCTGGGCGTCGCGGGTGAAGGTGCCGCAGATGTCGGCCGGCTGCTCCGCCAGATCATAGCAGGTGGCCATGAAGCTCGCCGGCGTGAAGGGCGACAGCCCGTTCTTCAGGTCCACCTCGACCCGGTCCGCCACGATGGTCAGACCCGGCACGAAGGTGGGCTGGAACACGAAGCCGTAGGTCCAGGTCTTCGAGATCTCGTTCTTGAGCTCGGCGTTGCCCCCCGAGGTGACGAGCGCGCGCGAGAAGTTCTCCGACTGGTCCTGGAAGGTCGCCAGGGGGCCGTACCCCGGATTGGCGGCGAACAGCGCCTGGCAATTGGCGAGACGCGTGGCCGGCGCAGGGCCCGACGCGATCCGGTCGGCGTCGCATGGGTCGTTGCCGGAGTTGGCGAGCACCGTCCGGGACGGCGCGAACAGCTGGTCGAGAGTCGGCGCGCGGAAGTTGCGGCTGCGCGAGGCGCGCAGGGTGAACCCTTCCACGACCTCCCATCGCCCGCCGACGCCCCAGACGTCTTCCTTGCCCGCGATCGAGTTATCGACATAGCGGTAGGCGCCGTTGAGCTCGACCGTGCGGGCGAAGGGCAGCGAGAAGTCTCCGCCCAGCACCGGCACCAGCAGCTCGCCGGACAGCTCGTCCGTGTTGTACTTGCCGCGCGTCGCCGCGGTCGGCACCTGCGAGCCGACGAGGCCGCGCTGGTTGGCGGCCAGCGGCACGAATTTGGCCTTTTCTTCGCGGTGCTCGTAGGCCGCGCTGAATTTCACCTTGCCGGCCGGCAGGGCGAAGAGGTCGCCGCCGAACGTCGCCAGCAGGTCGTCCTGGGTGTTCAGATAGTCCTGGCCGACCTCAGTCGTGGCGTAGAGGCGGGCGTCCTGGCTCACGTTGCCCACGCCGAACGGATTGATCGGCGCGCACGCGGGATCGTCGTTGGCTGTCGTGCCGTCGGCGTTGATGGCGCACACGATCTGGCCGGCGCTGTTCCGCACCGCGTTGATCGCGTTGTTGAAGCGCTGGGTATAGACTTGATACCCGCGTGTCTCGCCGTCGGTCTCGGCGTGGCTGAACGACAGGCTCCAGTAGAAATTGCGATCGCCGACGTCGAAGTCGCCGTCCAGGGCCACCAGGGCCCGAACCGTATCGGTCTGATAGGCCTGCTCGCGCGTCGGCAGCAGGTCGGTCCACCACTTCGACAGCGTGAGCGGCGCGCCGGCCGGACCGAGGATCGCGGTGACCGCCGGCGAGAGGTAGGGATTGGTCCGGGAGACCGAGATCGCCCCCGCGCCGCTGGCGGCGTTGTTCAGCACGGTGTTGCTGGCCTGGTTGCCATAGGGGTCGCGGCCTTCGACGCGGGCATACAGGAGCTCGCCAGACAGCTTGATCCGGTCGGTGATGTCGTAGTGCCCGACGACCGTGCCGCTCCAGCGCTCGACGCCGGTCACGAGGGCGGCCAGTTCCTGGTACGGGTTGCCGTCGCCGCCGCTGGTGAAAGGCGGCACGTTGTTGTTGAGCAGATTGCCGACGCTGTACGGGATCAGCGACGTACCCGTGGCGTCGAACTGTTGCGGCACGCCATTGACCTTGTAGATCGAGCTGGCGAACGGCGGGCCCGGCGAGAACAGCACGCCGTTGGCGTTGAAGCTGACGAAGCGGGTGTTCAGGTTCTCGGTGACCGCAGGAATGCCGTCGGAGTTGGTGCGGTTCAGCGGGTTCGAGATCGTCACCCGGCCCAGGTTCGAACGCGGGCGGTCGTAGTCGAACAGCGGCCGGGTCTTCGACCACTCAAGATTGACGGCGACATTGGCGCGGTCATCGAGGAAGTTGCGGCCCGCCGTGGCCCGCAGGCTCTGGGTCGGATAGTCGTCGCGCGAGGAGATGCCGTACTGGGCGTCGAGCTCCAGGCCCGTGAAATCGTCCCGAAGGATGTAGTTCACGACGCCGGCGATAGCGTCCGAGCCATAGACCGCCGCACCGCCCGCCTGCACCACGTCGATCCGGGAGATCAGGCCGGTGGGGATGACGTTGGTGTCGACGGCCCGGTCCCCGATCACACCCGGGTTCGCGACCGAAAGGCCCGAGGAGGAGGTCACGAACCGGCGGCCGTTCACCAGGGTCAAGGTACGACCGGCGCCGAGGCCGAACAGGTTCGGAAACTGCTGGGCATTGCCCGCGGCCGATCCGCTGCCGGAGGCCTGGGCGAACTGGGGCATGTTGGCGGTCAGCTCGTTGAGCGCCTGGCCGGCCTGGATGAAGCCGCGGTCCGTGATCGCCTGCGCCGTCAGCACCGACACCGGCGCTTCGGTGGTCGTCTCGGCGCGCTTGATGCGCGAACCGGTGACGACGATTTCGCCGATCTCGCTGGCGCCCTCGGCCTGCGCGAAGGCCGGTGCGGCCCCCATCAGCACAAGCCCGCCGAGCACGGTCGAGGCCAACATACGTCCGCGGATGGTATTGCCGTTCATCTCTGATCCCCCAGGTCCGAAGCCTGAGCCGGCGCCGCGTTTCCCGCGTATCCCCGACCGAACTCCTGCCTTTCGGAAACGGTAGGTTCGCAGCGCCGGTTTTTCTTTTCGTTCTTAGAACCTTTGTCCGTTCGACACACATTGATAATGCAGCCGCCCCGCCGGCGACGAATGGCCAATGCAGCCGTCCGAAAATCGGGCGCCGCCGTTTCCGCGACCCACCCGTTCCTTGACAGCGGCGCTTTACGCATCCGCTATGCGCACATGGCCCGCCGCAAGGATGAAGTTATGCCCGCCGCGCTCGACGCGATCGACATCAAGATCCTGGATCTGATGCAGCGCGACGCTTCGCTTTCCACCGGCGAACTGGCCGAGCGGGTGGGGCTGTCCCAGTCGCCCTGCTGGCGACGGATCCAGCGCCTGCGCGAGGAGGGCTACATCAAGGCCGTCGTCGCGATCGTCGACCACGAGTTGGTTGGCTTCAAGATGCAGATCTTCGCCCAGGTGAAGATGACCACGCTGACCGAAGAGGAGCGGGCCAACTTCTACAAGGCGATCAACAGCATCCCCGAGATCCTGGAATGCTGGACGGTCTTCGGCGAGATGGACGCCATGATGAAGATCCTGGCCCCGGACGTGACCTGGTACCAGGACTTCATCTTCTCGGTTCTGCTGAAGCTTCCAGGCGTCGTCGACGTCCGCTCCATCGTCACCCTGTCGGCCCAGAAGAGCACCATGGCGGTGCCGCTGACCGCCCGGAAATTCCGCTGATCGCTTGGATAAATCATCCAAGCGCCGCCGATCGCGCCGGCAAGTACGAAAGAACAATTCGGCGGCCGGGCGCTAGCATCCTCGGGAGGCAGGACGTCCGATGAAGTTCACCCGAAGAGCGCTGGTGGCCGCCGTGGCGGCTGCCCCCGGCCTGGCCCAGGCGGCGCCTGCGCCCGCGGGCGGCGCGGGCGCCCTGCCCGCCCGATCGGCCTTCGCCCGGATGCCGTTCGTCTATCTGGACAGCGGCTCGACCCACCCGATGCCGCTGGGCGCCAAGGCGGCGCTGGAGGAGTACCTCCGCTACAAGACCCGCGACGGCGACTGGCCCGGCTACAGCATGGACGCCAAGGAGAAGGCGGTCGTGGAGGGCTTCGGGGCCCTGGTCGGCGCGGCGCCGGATGAGCTGACCGTCATCCAGTCCACCACCATGGGCGAGAACCTAGTCCTGCGGGCCCTGGGCCTGCCCGAAGGCGGCGGCCGGATCGTCACCGACGCCCTGCACTTCTTCGGCTCGTTCTACACCTACGGCGAACTGGGCAAGGCCGGCATGGACGTGGTCACCCTGCCCATGACGCCCGAGGGCCGCATCGACATGGACGCCATGGCCGCGGCGATCAACGACCGGACGCGGCTGGTCTCCATCAGCCACGTCTCCACCACCAACGGCTTCGAGCACGACCTGAAGGCCGTCTGCGACCTGGCCCACGCGCACGGGGCCTACGTCTATGCCGACATCGTGCACGGGGCCGGATCGACCCCGCTGGACCTGCGCGCCGCCGGCGTCGATTTCGCGGCCTGCTCCTCCTACAAGTGGCTGATGGGGGACTTCGGCCTGGCCTTCCTCTATGTGCGCCGCGAGGTGCAGGAGAAGGTGCGGAGGCCCTGGTGGGGCTACCACCAGGTGGGCGGGCGCTTCGTCACGCACGTCTTCCCCTTCGACCCGCCGGGCGAAACCGTCGCCGACTACGGCTATGCGCCGGGCGCCAACGGCAAGTTCGCCATGGGCACGACGTCCTGGACCGGCGTGGTCCAGCTCGAGCACAGCCTGGGCTTCATCCGAACGCTGGGCGTCGCCAACATCCAGGCTTGGCGCCAACCCATGATCGACGCGATCCAGGACGAACTGCGCCGCCGTGGCTACCAGCCGATGACCCCACAGGACAGCCGCACCCCCCTGGTCGCCTTCGCCCTCAAGGACGCCCGGGCCAAGCTGGGCGAGCTGCTGGCGAAGAACGACCTGCGCCTGACGGTCAGCGCCAACCGCTTCCGTGTGTCCCTCTCGGTGTTCAACGACATGAACGACGTCGATCGGCTGCTGGCCGTCCTGCCCAAGGCGCCGCCGGCATGAGGCTCGTCGCCCTCCTGGCCATCGCCGCCGTCGTAGCCTCGTCCGCGCAGGCGCAAGCGCCGGCGGCGACCACGCCCCCGCCGAACGCCGGCCCGTTCGCCATCCCCATGTCCCGGCCGACGCCGCCCGGCCCGGTCGAGCCCCTGCCCGCCCCCAAGCGCTTCGTCACCAAGCGCGCGATCACCGTGAAAGGCGTCCGCGTCCCCTACACGGCCATCGCCGGTGAGACCTACCTCTACAACCGCGCCGCCGAGCCCATCGGCTCGATCTTCTCGTTCACCTACCTCAAGGAGGGGCCCACCGACCCGAACCGGCCGGTGATGTTCGTCTTCAACGGCGGGCCCGGCTCGTCGTCGCTTTGGCTGCACATGGGCGTCGTCGGCCCCCGTCGGGTGGTGCTCGACCGCGAAGTGAACCCCACCAACACCCCCCCGTTCGGCGTCGCGGACAACCCGCACAGCCTGCTGGATGTGGTCGACCTCGTGTTCATCGACCCGGTGGGCACGGGCTGGTCCCGGGTCGTCGGCAAGGGAACGACCGCCGACTTCTGGGGCGTCGACGAGGATGCCGACACGGTCAGCCAGTTCATCGAGCTGTGGCTGACCGAGCATCGGCGCTGGAACGCGCCCAAGTTCGTCATGGGCGAAAGCTATGGCTCGGTGCGCGCCGCCGTCCTGCCCCGGGCCCTGATGGGCGGGCCGCTGTACATGGGCGTGATGCGCGGCATCACCCTGAACGGCGTCGTCCTGCTGGGGACGACGCTGGACGCGCGCAACGCCACGGGCGCGGCTGGGGGCGCGGAGATGCGCCAGGCGCTGGCCCTTCCCGCGTTGGCCGACACGGCCTGGGTCCACGGCAAGATCGACCGTCAGGGCCGCGACATCGAGGCCTTCCACCAGGAGGTCGTGGCCTTCGCTCGGGACGACTATGCGGAGGCCCTCAGAAAGGCCGCGGCCGGCACGCTGCCCGACGACGAGCGCGCGGCGATCCTGGCGCGCCTTTCGGCCTACACCGGCCTGCCGGCGTCCGCCTTCGGATCCGGCCTGACGATCTCCGACGCCGCGTTCGGCCGTCAGATCCTGGCGGACCGGGGCCTGCAGGTGGGCGCCTACGACAGCCGTTACACCCTGCCTCTCGCCGGCAGCGGCGGCGATCCCGTGGGCGACGACCCCGCCATGGGCCGCTACGTGCCGGGGTTCGTTTCGGCCTTCCATCAGATGGTCGTGGGCGACCTCAAGGTGGAGATGGACCGGCCCTACGGCGCCATCGTCTGGAAGGATCTGCTGCCGTCCTGGAACTGGAACCGCACCGGCGTGCCGCCGGGCCAGAGCTTCGCCACCGACCTGGCGGTGGCCATGCGTCGGAACGAGAAGCTGCGGGTGCTGGTGGCCTCCGGCTACTACGACCTGACCACCCACGCGGCGCCGGCCGAATACGCCGTCGAACAGGCCAAGATGCCGGCGGACCGGATGATGCTCCGCCGCTACGCCTCGGGTCACATGCTCTATCTGGGCGACACCGCGGCCGCGTTCGCCGACGACGTGCGCACCCTGATCCGCGACGCCACCCGCTAAGGGGTCACGAACGCCCGCACGGCGGCGCTGAACCGGGCCAGGTTCGCCTCCCCGTCGTAGACCCCGTGCGGGCCCGCGAAATAGGCCGCGGTAAGCTGGCCCGCCGGCACGCCGGCCTGGTCCAGGGTGTAGCGGCCGGCATAGGCCGGCGTGGTGAGGTCGTAGTAGCCGGCGGCCCAGAAGAGCCGCAGGCTGGGATTCTCCCGCATCGCCTGGCCCAGCCCCTCGATGGCGGCCCCGCGCTCGTGCGTCCAGGCGGCGTTCACCGAGAAGTTGACCCCGTAGTAGGTGTCCGTGCTCGGGTACTTCAGCACTTCCGTCAGGTAGCGGCCCACCACGGGGCTGGGGACCGGACCGATGGCCGCGGGATTGGGCGGCGGAGCGGCCGGCGCGCCCGGCGCCCTCTTGGGGACGACGCCCAGGGCCGGATCGTCGATGGCCCCGTCCTGGCCCGGCTCCAGCGGCGCGGTGACCGTCACGTCCAGCAGGCCGGTGCGCAGGCCCTGGTCCTTGAGGACGTTGAACATCCAGTCGTTCTTGGACAGCCGCAGGTTCTTCTCTTCGATCAGGCCGGCAGGCAGGCCCACGAGGGCCGACATGCGCTCCGCGATGCGGCGCCGCTCGGCGGCCGGCAGACCGCCGCCCTGGATCAGGGCGCTGACGTAGTCCGTGCGCGCGAACTGCACGGCCTCGGCGAAGACCTCGTCCACCGTGCGGCCGGCGCGATCGATCTTTCGGTGATGCCAGGCGCCCGCCGCCATTGTGGGAAGGCTCGCCACGTACGGCATTTCGCGGCCCGGCGTGTCGCCCACCATGGCCACCAGAAGCACCCCATCGAACGGCAGGTCCTTGGCAAGTCTGACGATCGTCGCCGCGCGGGTCGTTCCATAGCTCTCGCCCGCCAGATAGCGGGGCGAGGCCTCGCGGCCATTGGCCTTCAGCCAGGCGCGGATCACGGCCGCCACCGCCTGAGCGTCGCCCGAGGTGCTGTAGAACGCCTTGGGGTCCGCGCCTGGGAACGGCCGTGAAAACCCGGTGCCGACGGGGTCGATGAACACCAGGTCGACGGCATCGAGCGGGCTGGCGGAATTTTCGACCCAGCCGCCGCCGTTCCGGTCGCCAGGCGCGCCGGGCGTCCGCCTGTACGGGCCCAGCGCGCTCATGTGCAGGGGCGAGGACGAGGCCCCGGGGCCGCCGTTGAACAGGAACATGACGGGTCGCTTCGCGCGCGCCTTCACGCCATCCCGGACGTAGGCGATCGTCGTCGCCGCGGCAGACGGCTTGCCGGCAGCGTCGTCCAGGAACGTTTCCGTGACGGTCGCCGTGTAGCGCAGCGCCTGTCCGTTGAAGACGCCCCGGTGTTTCGTCACCGCGACCCGCGGCGCGCGGAGTTCGGCAGCTGTGGCCGCCGTCGGCGTCCGGGCCAAGGCTGGCCCCCCCGTCAGTGTCACCAAGACCAGGACGGCCAGGCCGCCGTTACGCCATCTTGTCATCTGCATCCCCGGGTCTGGCGGCAGACTAACCGTGGGTGCGCGGATTTTCTTTTCGTTGTGCAAGCCCGCCGGAGAGCGTCGGGCCGCTCGCGAGAGCGCCCGGAACGGCTCATGCATGAGTTATGCGCACGCACCGAACCGCGCGAATAGCCCAAGCGCCATGGGCCCTGCGCAGGGGCGAAATAGCAAAGAAAGTCCGGCGTGGGCGCCTAAGCTAGGAGCACTCGCCGAAGTAGGGCGGCGGCTAGGGATCCTTCTTTGACTTCTGTCCACTTGCCAGGCGCGGACGGCGCACAGCCGACAGATGCGCCCGACGATCTGTTCGCCGCGCCGTCCTACGCCGACTGGGGCCGCGCCGCGGTGCGCGTCCGCGAGTCCGGCGCCGATGTGGCCATGCTGTGGGACAGCACGATCGCCGAGCCGACCGAGGCCCTGGTCGATGTGGTGCGCGCGGCGTTCTCGCCCGCTGTGACGTCACGCTATGTGAGCGTGTTCGCCGACGGCAACCGCTTCGCCGTCGAGGCGCTCGCGCGCCGCTATGGCCTGTCGGCGGACCGGATCATGACGACCACCGGCGCCACCTCGGCGCTGGGCCTGGCGCTAAAGGCGCTGGCGGCGCCCGGGGACCGCGTGCTGGTCGAGCAGCCGGGGTTCGACGTCCTGGCCCACCAGGCCCGCGCCGCGGGGCTGTTGGTGGGCGAGGTCGCCCGTCCGGCGCCCGACTATCGCATCGACCTGGAGGACCTCGCCGCCAGGCTCACGCCCCGCACGCGGGCCGTGGTGATCACCAATCTGCACAATCCCACCGGCGCGCGCCTGGAGCCAGCCGAGCTCGCCGCCATCGCCGCCGTGGTCGCCAGGGCCGGCGCGGTGCTGGTGGTGGACGAGGTCTATGCCGACTTCGCCGCGGACACCGGGGCGCCGCCGGCTGGAACACTGGCGCCCAACATCCTCACGGTCTCCAGCCTGACCAAGGTCTTCGGCCTCTTCTCGCTCAAGTTCGGCTGGTTGGCGGGCGATGCCGCCCTGGTCGCCCGCATCCGCGCAAGCGCTCCCGACGGCGACATCGGCGTCTCCAAGCTCTCGCACGCCGTCGCCGCCCTGGTGCTGGAGAGCCCGCGCCCGTTCGAAGCCCATTGGCAGGGCACCCTCGCGGCCACGCGGCCGGTGATGGAGCGCCACGCGGCCGCCCTGGTCGGCGGCGGGCTGGTGTCCGGAGACCTGCCCGCGCACGGCTGCATGTACTTTCCGAGGGTCGTTGGGACCGACGACACGCGGGCCCTGGCGCGCCGGCTGTTCGGCGAGTTCGGCGTGCTCGTGGCGCCCGGGGAATACTTCGGCGCTCCCGGCCATATCCGGATCGGTTTCGGCGGCGACCCGGAGGCGCTCGATAAGGGGCTGCAGCGCCTGAGGGCCGGCCTCGACGCGCTGCGCCCGACGGCCTAGCTCATGCCGCCGCCGATGTCGCGGTCCCGCGCGTCGCCGAGCTGGGAGCCGCCATCGCAGTCCAGGATCGTCCCGCTCACATAGGCCGCCGACGAGCTCACCAGGAAGACCGCGCTCTCGGCCACCTCGCCGACTTCGCCGAACCGGCGCAGCGGAATCCGCGCGGTGATCGCCCGGTCGCTCTCCGGCGTCGGGCTGAGCCGCGCCATGCCCTCGGTGCCCGCGATGGGGCCGGGCGAGATGCCGTTCACCCGCACGCCGGCCGGCCCCCACTCCATGGCCAGCACGCGGATCAACTGGTTGATGCCCGCCTTCGCCGCGCAAACATGGGCCTGCATCATCGCGGGGTTCACGGCCTGCCCGGCCGTGATGGCGATCAGGGACGCGCCCGGCCGGTTCAGGAGGTCGTAGCAGGCGCGGAAGACGTTGAAGGTGCCGTTCAGGTCGATGTCGACCACGGTCTTGAAGCCGTTGGCCGACATCCCGAGGGCGGGGGCCACGAAGTTGCCGGCGGCGCCCGACACCACGATGTCCAGCGGCCCGAGTTGGCCGGCCGCCTCTTCCAGCGCCCCGCGGATCTGGCCGTAGTCGCGCACGTCGCACGACAGGCCGATCGCCCCGCGACCGATCTCCGCGGCCGCATTGGCGGCCTTCTCGGCGTTGCGGCCGGCCACCGCGACCTTGGCCCCGAGCTCGGCGTAGCGCTTGGCGATCCCCAGATTGATGCCGCTGGTGCCGCCCGCCACGAAGGCCGTCTTGCCGGCCAGCAGATTGTCCTTGAAGGCGCTCATGGTTTCCTCGTCCCAACGGTGTCTGTGCAGCCCCCATCGGGGCCGCCTGTCTCGGCGTCAGTCAACGTCGATCCCCCGGCGGCGGGACTATTTCGTCCTAGTCTTCGTTCGGAATGGCCAGCAGCGCCCCGCAGGCCTTGCAGTGCACCGCGTCGGGCTCGTGCCGCATCAGCCCGCAGGTCTCGCAGGCGAAGCGCACCTTGTAGGGGCGCATCAGCGTCTGGGCGAACCGGACGAACAGGGTGATGCCGCTGATCATGATCACGATGGTAAGCAGCTTGCCCCACGTCCCGGGCAGGGTGATGTCGCCGAACCCGGTGGTGGTGAGCGTCGTGACGGTGAAGTACAGCGCGTCCACATAGCCATCCAGGCCGGGGTGCGTGCGCGCGAAGCCGGCGTACACGAACCCGGTGGTCACGAACACGAAGGTCACAAGGGTGGCCAGCGACTTGGTGACGTCCTCCACCCGCGTGTCGTCGTAGCGGCGTCCGATCGTGGTCCAGAACAGCTCGCTATGGGCCAGCGACCAGAGCCGCAGCACCCGCAGGAAGGCCAGGTTGAACAGCCACAGGGGGAACAAGAGCGTGAGAAGCACGAACAGGTCCACCCAGACGCTGAAGCGCCGGAAGAAGGTCCGGAGGCTGGCGTCCGCGAGCGCCCGGGCGCCGATCTCCACCGCGACGAGCAGCGCTACGGCGTAGTCGACCACCAGGTAGGCGGGATAGTCGCGCAAGAAGGGCGAGGCGATGAAGAAGGCGATCAACAGCACGTCGATCGCAATGATCCAGAGGCGGAAGCGGACCGCTCCCGGCGACTTGCCGTGGTAGAGTTCGCGCAGGCGCACCCGCAGCCTGGGCAACGCCCGACGTCTTCCCGGATCCTCCACCGTCGAACCTGCCACCCGCGCTCCTGCCTTGGCCGTGAACCCTTGAAGCGCCGGCGGGTTCAACAGACCGCCGCGCACCCTCGCGCAGGCCTGGAAGGAGTACAACCATGCCCGCCAAGTCCGCCGCCCAGCAAAAGGCCGCCGGCGCCGCGCTTTCGGCCAAGCGGGGTGACACGCCCAAGAGCAAGCTTCAGGGCGCGTCGAAGTCGATGACGTCGATGTCCGAGAAGGAGCTTGAGAAGATGGCCCACACCAAGCGCAAGGGTAAGCCCGAGCACGTCAAACACTGACGCCGGCGCAGCTCAGGCCGCCAACCCCTGAAGCCGTGCGGCGATCTCCCGCACCTTTTCAGGGCCGCCCAGCAGCTGGCGGTTCTGCCCGATGCGCTTGAACCAGTAGTGCAGGCCCAGCAGGTCGGTCATGCCGATGCCGCCGTGCACTTCGGTCGCGGTGCGGGCGATGAAGCGGCCGATTTCCGACAGATGCGCCTTGGCGTGGGCGGCCATCAGCGGCGCCTCGTCCGGCGCGTGGTCGAAGGCGTAGGCCGCGTACCAGACCAGCGCCCGCGCCGGCTCCAGTTCCGCCGCCATCTCGGCGCAGAGGTGTTTCACGGCCTGGAAGCTGCCGATCGTGCGGCCGAACTGCCTGCGCTCCTTGGCATAGGCCACGGCCTTCGCGAGCATGGCCTCGGCGGCGCCCAGGGTGTCGGCGGCCAGGACGATCCAGGCCGCGTCGCGGAGGCGGTCGAGCGCCTGGTTCGAAGCGAGCGCTTCTGCGGGCGTGTCCGCGAAATTGAGCTCGGTAAGCCGCCGCGTGGCGTCGATGCCGGGCATGGGTTCGGCCGCCTCGGCGCTGTGGGCCAGGTGTAGGCCGCCTGCCCTGTCGGCCACCACCAGCAGGTCGACGCCGGCGGCGTCCAGGGCAAACAGCGCCTTGCCATTGAGCCGCCCGGCCGAGGCCGTCACGCCCGCGCCGTCGCGCGCCCCCGCCACCGGCTCCGAGATCGCGACTCCGGCGGTCGCCTTGCCGGCCGCCAGTTGCGGCAGCCATCGGGCCTGTTGCGCAGAGCTCCCGCCCAGCTTCAGCGCCAGCGGCGCCAGCACCGCAGAGCCCAGGAAGGGAGTCGGCGCCACGACCCGGCCCAGCGCCTCGGCGGCCAGCGCCGCCTCCAGCATCCCGAGCCCCAGCCCGCCGTGCTCCTCGGCGATCGTCAGCCCCGGCAGTCCCAGTTCGGCCAGTCCCGCCCAGATGTCCGGCGCGGCCGCCTCGCCCTCGTCTGCGAACCGGCGCACCCGCTCCAGGGGCGAAAGATCGCCGAGCGCCCGGTTCAGGCTGTCCTGCAGCATCGTCTGGTCTTCGGAGAGCGCGAACCGCATTCAGGCCTCCACGGTCTTGGGTTCGCGCGGCATGCCCAGCCCGCGCTCCGAGATGATGTTCTTCTGGATCTGGGCGGTGCCGCCGCCGATGATCAGGCCCAGGTCGAACATGTAGTTCCACTGCCATCGGCCCTTGGCCCGCAGGTGCGGCCCGTCCTGGTAAAGGATGCCCAGCTCGCCCAGGGCGTCGATGGCGAGCGCCGCCACCTGATGGTTCAGCTCGCAGCCCTGCAGCTTCACGACGAGGCGCGCCAGGCCGGCTGTGTCGTCCGTCATGGTCCGCAGGCCGTTGAACTTCATCGACAGCACGCGCGCCTGCAGCTGCATCAGCCGGTCGCGGAAGATGGGGTTGTCGATGATCCGCTGGCCGTCGACCGTCTCGGTGGTCATGAGCTCGATCAGCGACTTCAGCCGCGCCTCGGTGGCGTTGGGGTCGCCCAGCATCCCCCGCTCGTGCTTCAGCGTGGTGTTGGCCACCTGCCAGCCCCGCCCCCGCCCGCCGACCACATTGGCCTGCGGCACGCGCACGTCGGTGAAGAACACCTCGTTGAACTCGGCCTGACCCGTCATGGTCTTCAGAGGCCGCACCTCGATCCCTGGCGTATCCATCGCGAAGAGTACGTAGGAGATGCCCTCGTGTTTCGGCTTGTCGGGCTCCGTGCGCACCAGGCAGAACATCATCTGCGCCTGAGCCGCCGTACTTGTCCAAATTTTCGAACCACTTATCAGGAAATCGTCACCGTCCTCGACCGCCTTAGTCTGCAGGTTGGCGAGATCAGACCCCGCGCCCGGCTCGGAGTAGCCCTGGCACCAGATGATCTCGCCGCTCAGCGTCGGCGGGATCCAGCGCCGCTTCTGTTCCTCCGTCCCCATCTCGAGCAAGGTCGGGACAAGCATCGAGATCCCCTGCCCGCTCATCCCGCGGGGCGCGCCGGCCGCGATGAATTCCTCGGCGATGATCCGCGCCTTCAGACCGTCCGGCTCGGCGCCGAAGCCGCCGTACGCGCGGGGGATGGTCCGCGCCGCATAGCCGTTGTCGATCAACAGCCGCTGCCAGCCCTTCGGGTCCTTCGGGGCGCCACCCTCGTGCTCGGCCTTGTGGGCGTCCAGGAAGGCGCGCACCTCGTCGCGGAAGGCCGCCAGTTCCGGCGTCAGCGTCAGGTCCATGGCCCGTCCCGTTGGTTTCCTCAGGGCGCACTGCATCGGGTTTCGATGGCCGGCGCAACGGCGCCCCGGCGTCAACCCCGCGCCGCAACGCTGGCGCCCCGCGGCCGTTTCAGGTCAAGTCACCCGCGGAGGAGCCCATGCCCACACGCCGTCTTGTCCGCGCCCTGCCGCTGCTCGCCTTCCTGGCCGCCGCCGGCTGCTCCAGCGGGTCCAGCGATCCCTTCGTGGGTTTCGGCCCCAACCCCCCGCTGAAGGCGCCGAACAAGAGCCTGATCCCCACCATCGGCGTGCCCGACGTCGTGGGCTGGTCCGCCGGCGCTGCGCCCAAGGCGCCGCCGGGGTTCACCGTAACCCGTTTCGCCGAAGGCCTGGACCATCCGCGCTGGCTGCTGGTGCTGCCGAACGGCGATGTCCTCGCGGCGCTATCGGCCACCGAACCCAGCAAGGCCGGCAAGTCGAACCAGGGGATCAAAGGCTTCTTCCAGAAGATGCTCATGAAGAAGGTCGGCTCGGCCAAGCCCAGCGCCAACCGGATCGTCCTGATGCGCGACGCCGACGGCGACGGCGTGGCCGAGACCAAGACCAACTTCGCCAGCGGGCTCAAGCAACCCTTCGGCATGACCCTCGTCGGCGGGCTGCTCTATGTGGCCAATTCCGATGGGGTGGTGGCCTTCCCCTACCAGCCCGGCGCGACCGCCGTGCCCGGCTCGGGGACCAAGGTGTTCGACCTGCCGGGGCCGCCCATCAACCACCATTGGACCAAGAACGTCGTCGCCAGCCCCGACGGGACCAAAATCTACGCCACCGTCGGGTCGAACTCGAACATCGGCGAGAACGGGATGGAGAACGAGCAGGGCCGCGCCGCGATCTGGGAGCACGACCTGCGGACCGCGAAGACGCGCATCTTCGCCACCGGCCTGCGCAATCCGAACGGCATCGACTTCGAACCGACCACGGGCGTGATGTGGACGGTGGTCAACGAGCGCGACGAGATCGGCAACGACCTGCCGCCGGACTATATGACCAGCGTCCGCGAAGGCGGCTTCTACGGCTGGCCGTACAGCTACTGGGGACAAAACGTCGACGAGCGGGTCAAGCCGCAGAACCCCTCGCTGGTGGCCTCGGCGCTGAAGCCGGACTACGGCCTTGGGCCGCACACCGCCTCGCTGGGCCTGACCTTCTACCGGGCCGACGCGTTTCCGGCGGCGTACAAGGGCGGCGCGTTCATCGGCCAGCACGGGTCGTGGAACCGCAAGCCGCTGAACGGCTACCGCGTCGTGTTCGTACCCTTCGCGGGCGGGCGGCCCCAGATGCCCCCGCAGGCCTTCCTCACCGGCTTCCTCAACGACGACGACAAGATCCAGGGGCGGCCGGTGGGCGTGGTCGTGGACGCGCGGGGCGCCCTGCTGGTGGCCGACGACGTGGGCGGCATCGTGTGGCGCGTGGCGCCCGCCGCCGCAGCGGCAGGCGCCACGCCGGGCGTCAGCCCATCTTGAAGACGCAGACCTTGTTGCCGTCCGGGTCGCGGAAATAGGCGCCGTAGAAGGTCGGCAGGCGCTGGCCGGGCGGGCCGTCGCAGACACCGCCAGCCGCCATGGCCGCAGCGTAGGCCTCGTCCACCTGCTCCTTGGACGCGGCCGGCAGGCCGAACATGCTGCCATTGCCAGCGGTGGCCGGCTGTTCGTCGTAGGGCTTGCTGACGGCGATCATGCCGGGCGTCGCGCTGCTGCCGTAGAACTGCATCCGGTCGCCGTTGGCGAACGTGCGCTTGCCGCCCAGCGGGGCAAGCACGGCGTCGTAGAACTTGGTCGCCTTCTCGAGGTCGTTGGTGCCGATGGTCGCGTAGCCGATCATTTTGGGAATCCCCCTTTGAATTCGGCGACCCTAGCCGATGACCTGTGCGGAAGCGCAAGCGCTGCGTGACGGGAGGCCACGCGCCGGTCCACTATCGCCGCAACCATGCGACGGAGGGGCGGAATGAAGCGCGGCATGATGTGGGGTCTGGCGACGATGCTGCTGGCCGGATCGGCTGAGGCGGAGGTGTCCAGCGCCGTGCGCCAGGAGACGAGCGCCGTACCGGGGCTGGCCGCGCCGGCCGAACTGATCGTCGACCGCTGGGGCATTCCGCACATCTATGCGCAGTCGTCGCGCGACGCGTTCTTCCTGCAGGGCTGGAACGCCGCGCGCGACCGGCTCTGGCAGATCGACCTGTGGCGCAAGCGTGGCCTGGGCCGTCTGTCCGCGAGCCTGGGCCCCGCCTACGTCACGCAGGACCGGGCCACGCGCCTGTTCCTCTACCGGGGCGACATGGCCGCCGAATGGGCGGCGTACGATCCCGGCGGCAAGGAGGCGGTCGAGGCCTTCGCCGCCGGCGTGAACGCCTATGTGGCGGACGTCCGCGCCGGCAAGCGACCGCTCCCCGTGGAGTTCAAGCTGACCGACAGCCGGCCCGAGGACTGGAAGCCTGAGGACATCCTGCGCATCCGCAGCCACGCGCTGGTCTCCAACGTCGCCTCGGAAGTTGCCCGGGCCCGCACTATCTGCGCCGGGGGCGTGGAGGCCGACGCCCTGCGCCGCAAGCTCGAGCCGGCGCACAAGGTCACGATCCCCAAGGGGCTGGATCCTTGCGACGTGCCGGCGGACGTGCTGGCCGACTATGTGCTGGCAACCGAGCCCGTGAGCTTCAAGCCGCCGGCGCCCAGGACGCTTGCCCAGGTCATCGACGAGCGGTCGGCCGAGGGCTCCAACAACTGGACCATCTCGGCGGCGCGCACGGCCACGGGCCGGCCGATCCTGGCCAACGACCCTCACCGAGCGGTAGGGACCCCGTCGCTCCGCTATATCGCACACCTCGATGCGCCGGGCCTGTCGATCATCGGGGCGGGCGAGCCCGCCCTGCCGGGCGTCTCCCTGGGACACAACGGGACCGCCGCCTTCGGCCTCACCATCTTCTACATCGACCAGGAAGACCTCTACGCCTACGAGACCAAGGGGGACGCCTATCGCTACAAGGGCGCCTTCGAGCCGATGACGGTGGTGCGGGAGACCATCGAGGTGAAGGGCGAGGCGCCGCGCGAGGTCGAGCTGCACTTCACCCGCCACGGGCCGGTGGTCTTCCAGGACGACGCCAAGGGCCGCGCCTTCTCCATCCGAACGATCTGGAACGAGCCGGGCCTCGCCGGCTATTTCGGCTCCTCGCGCCTGTGGCGGGCCAAGGGCTGGGAGGATTTCCAGACCGCGCGCGACCGCTGGGGCGCCCCGCCGCTGAACCTCGTCTATGCGGACACCAAGGGCGACATCGGCTGGTCGGCCGCCGGCCGCACCCCGGTGCGGCCCAATTGGGACGGCCTGATGCCCGTGCCGGGCGACGGCCGCTACGAGTGGGCCGGTTTCGTGGAGGACGGCGGCCTACCCGTGGTGAAGAACCCGGCCGCAGGGTACTTCGCCACCGCAAACGCCATGAACATCCCCGCCGAACCAGCCTATCCCCGCGAGCGGCGCAAGCTGGGCTTCGAATGGGCGGACCCGTCGCGGACGCAACGCGTGCACGAAGTGCTGGACGGGCTGCCGAAGTCCACCCTCGCCGACTCCATGGCTTTGCAGGTGGACAGCGTCAGCCCGCAGGCGCGCCGCGGCGTGGCGCTGGTGAAGGGGCTGCAGAGCGCCGATCCGGACGTCGCGCGTGCGCTCGCCCTGCTCTCCGCCTGGGACGGGCACGAGAGCACCGACAGCGCCGCCGCCGCGATCTACGAGACCTGGGCGGTCAAGCACCTGGGCCGCCACACCGCCGCGGCCGCCGGCCTATCGGCCGATGCGCGGAAGCTGATCGGCGCAGGATCGCCCGACCCGGTCCTCACCTGGCTTGAGGCCCGGCCCGCCAAGGTCCGCGACCCGATCCTGCTCTCGAGCCTCGCGGACGCCGTGGGCGAGCTGAAGGGCCGCCTGGGCCCGGACATGGCCACCTGGACCTGGGGCCGCCTGCACAGGGCGACCTTCGTCCCGGCCGTCGCCGCCCTGGCCGACCCGCAGCTTGCCGCGCAGATGACGGTGGGTCCGCTCCAGGTCCCGGGGTCGTCCTCCACGCCGCGCGCCGCGACTTGGCGGGCCGAGGACTTCGCCCAGTCGGCCGGCGCCTCGGTCCGCCTCGTGCTCGACGTGGGGGCCTGGGACAACTCGATGGCGATCAACACCCCCGGCCAGTCCGCCGACCCGACCAGTCCGCACTACCGCGACCTGTTCCCGCTCTGGGCGGCCGGCGCTTACGTGCCCCTGCGCTTCAGCCGGGCCGCGGTCGAGGCGGACGCCGAGACGCTGATGCGCCTGACGCCGGCCCCTTAGAGGCTCAGCGCCAGCGGTAGGTCACGCCCACGCCCACCATCCGCGGGGCGCCGGCGATGAAGGTGGGCAGGCCCAGGCTGTCGCCCGTGTTGCCGGCGTCGATGATGTAGTCCTCATCCGTCAGGTTGGAGGCGAAGGCCTCCAGCGTCACCGGCGAGTCCTCGCGGCTCCAGGAGACGCGCAGGTTCAGGAGGCCATAGGCCTTCTGGAACTCGTCCTGGACTCGGTCGGGCACGAAGTTGTTCGCCTGGAACACCGCCCGGTCGTTGGTGTCGTCGAAGAACACCTTGGACTGCCAGGTGTAGCTGGGCCGGATCTCCAGTTCGCCGCCCGCGAGCGGCGCGCGCCAGGAGACCGCCACCGACAGCGAGTGGTCGGGCGACAGCCGGAAGCGGTTGCCGTCGTAGGCGCCGCCGTCGAACCGGGCGTGGCTGTAGGCATAGGTCGCCAGCAGGTCGAGGTAGGAGGTCACCGCCCAGTCCGCCTGGCCCTCGAACCCGTAGGCCTTGGCCTTGCCGGCGTTGGTGATGACGAACAGCGTCCCCTGCTGCTCCACGGTCTGGAAGTTGTCGTAGTCGTAGCGGTAGGCCGACAGGTCCAGGCGCAGGCGACGGTCCAGGAGGGCCAGCTTGGCGCCGGCCTCGTAGCTGTCGACCGTCTCGGCGTCGACCTGGCCGAACCGCGGGGCCGTCCCCGGCGACGCGGGGCCCGAGGCGGCCAGCACCCCGGGGCGGCGGCCCCGGGCGAACGAGGCGTAGAGGTTGGCGTCGTCCGAGGCCGCATAGCGCGCGACCAGGCGCCAGGTGACGCCGTCGTCCTTCAGGTCCTGCTCGAACACCTGGCCGTTGCCCGTGGTCGGCTGGAACGTGACGCCGAACAGCGGGAGTTGCGAGGCCGGGATCTGCTGCACGGTAGGCAGCGAGAGCGCGCCCAGGATCGCTTGCGCCTGCGCGAGAGCGGCCGGGGTCCCGGCCGCCGCGACGGTCGCCGCGCCGATGGCGCCGCCCAGGACGCTGCGACCGCCGACCACGCGCGAACCGAAGCCCGTGGTCTTGTCGTCGCGGGTGAACCGTACGCCGGCCGACACCTCCAGCTTGTCGGTCACCTTGAAGGTGCCATCGGCGAAGACGTCGAACGAGTCCAGGTCACTGGTGGAGCTGGTTTCTTCCACGTGGTTCGCGCGCAGGTTCGCGGCGATGGCCGTCGCCTGGGCCGTGCTCAGCACCACGCGGTTGCCGCTGATACTGGCCACCAGCCCGCGCAACAGGGCGCCGGTAAAGGCGGTGTTGGCGAACACCCCGGCCGGCGCCGGCGTCGTGGCGGCCAGGCCGAGACCCGCGGCGCTGGCGTTGAGCTGGCCGGTCACGACCGCCAGGCCGATGCGCTCGTCGAACTGCAGCGGGACGCGCTGCCGGTCCTTGGCCTTGAAGATGTCGCCGCCGACGAAGCCGCGGAAACGGCCGCCGTTGTCGTAGTTGAGCCGCAGTTCCTGGCTCCACTGCTCGCCGCGCGCATCGTTCAGGCCGGTGAGGATACCCAGGGCCGTCCCGTCGGGATCGAAGGTTTCCTCGCTGTCGTAGCGGCGATAGGCGCTGATGGAGTTCAGCGTCAGGGCGTCGGTCAGCTTGAACTCGGCCAGCGCCGTATAGCCGGTCACCATCCGCTCGAGGCCCAGCGGCCGGCCGCCCTCGAAGTTGGCCGGCGACGCCAGGGCCGCCGCGCTCTGCGGCCGCGTATCGCCCAGGACTTGGCCGGTGACCGGGTCGGTTGGTGAGAACCCGCCCGACTTGAACGAGGTGCCCGTGGGCTCGTCCTTCTGGTAGTTGGCGATAAGGTCGATGCCGACCCGCTCGTTCGGCTCGAACCGCAGCGCGGCGCGGAAGGCGCTGGTGTCCACCGACTGGAAGTCTTCGCCGCCCAGGGCGTTCTTCACATAGCCGTCGCGATACCGCAGCCGGCCGGACAGGCGCAGCGCCAGCTTGTCGTTCATGGGCAGGTTCACGGCCGCCTCGCCCATGCGGTAGTCGTAGTCGCCGGCCTCGACCTTGAAGTAGCCGTCGGCGCCGGCTGTGGAGGCCTTGGTCTGGATCAGGTTCACGCCGCCGATCAGGGCGCCGCGGCCGAACAGGGTGGACTGCGGTCCCTTGGCCACCTCGACCCGCTCCAGGTCGAACAGCTCCACGTATGAGCCCTGGGACTTGGAGATCGAGACGCCGTCCTGGAACACCGAGACCCGCGCCTCGGAATAGGGGTCCGTCGAGTCCGACGTGATGCCGCGCATCACGAAGCCGGGGTTGTTCGGCGACTGGTCCTGGACCTCGAAGCCGGGCGTGAACAGCGACAGATCGGCGAAGTCCTGGACGCCCAGCGCTTCCAGCCGCTCGGCGCCATACGCCGTCAGCGAGATCGGCACGTCGATGGCCTGCTGCTGGGTCTTCTGGGCCGTGACGACGATCTCCTCGACCGCCGAGGCTTCCTGGGCCAGGGCCGCGGCCGGGAGGGCGCACAGGCCAAAGGCGCTCGCCGCGGCCAGCAGCCGCGCACGTGACATGGTCATCTTCTATCCCCTACGCAAAACGCGTGGGGCGCGCCCTAGCGTGACTGTACGACGGATACGTGACGATCCGGGTGCGGGAGCCCGGCCCTGCCAAGATCGCCCACAGATGCGGCGCCAAAGCCGCAATCCCTTACGCCATAAGGTGTTGCTGCGATCCCGGCGATCGCTCAGACGCGGCCGGTGACCGGCACCAGCGCGCCCGTGACCGCCGTCGCCGCCTCGCTGGCCAGGAACAGCATCACGGCCGCCAGGTCGGCGGGCGCGACCCAGGTCGAGGGATCGGCGTCGGGCATGTCCGCGCGGTTGGCCGGCGTGTCGATGATCGAGGGCAGGACGGCGTTGACGGTGACGTTGTCGCCCTTCAGCTCCTCGGCCAGGGCCTGGGTCAGGCTGTGGACACCGGCCTTGGCGGCGGCGTAGGCGCCCATGCCCAGCGCGGCCTTCTGCGCCGCCGACGAGCCCACATTGACGATCCGCCCCGCCGCGCTGCGCTTCAGATGCGGAACGGCGGCCCGGCAGGCGGTCGCGGCGGTCAGCACGTTCAGCCGGTACATGGCCGGCCAGCTTTCGATCGCCCCGCCCTGCAGTGTCTCCCAGGTGAAGCCGCCCGCGATGTTGAGCAGCGCGTCGATACCGCCGAACCGGTCGGCGACCGCGTCCATCGCGGCGACCGCCTGGGGGGCGTCCGACAGGTCCACGCCGCCCAGCGCCAGGGCATCGGCCCCGGAGGGCAGGCCGGCAGGCGGGTCCTTGGCGAAGTCGATCAGCCCCAGCCGCGCGCCCTGCGCCGCCGCGGCCTTCGCCACCGCCTGGCCCAGGACCCCGAAGGCTCCGGTGATCACCACGACACGTCCGGCCATCCGCCCATCCCCAACACCAAGAAGGCGGCCGGGGTCTCCCCCGGCCGCCCCCTCAGAACCGCATTTCGCCGCGGAGCGCTAGAGGCGCTCGACGATCGTCACGTTCGCCATGCCGCCGCCTTCGCACATGGTCTGCAGGCCGTACTTCTTGCCGCGGGCCTTCAGCGCGTAGAGCAGCGTGGTCATCAGCTTGGTGCCCGAAGCGCCCAGCGGGTGGCCCAGCGCGATGGCGCCGCCGTTGACGTTGACCCGATCCGGATCGACGCCCAGCTTCTGGATGAACGCCACCGGCACGGAGGCGAAGGCCTCGTTCACCTCGTAGAGGTCGATGTCGTCCACCGACATGCCGGCCCGCTTCAGCGCGCGCTCGGTGGCCGGGATCGGGGCTTCCAGCATGATCACCGGGTCGTGGCCCAGCAGCGACAGGTGGTGGATGCGGGCCAGCGGCGTCAGGTTGTGCTCCTTCAGCGCCTTCTCCGACACCACCATCACGCCCGAGGCGCCGTCGCAAATCTGGCTAGAGGTCGCCGCCGTGATCCGGCCGCCCTCGCGCAGCAGCTTCACGCCGCGCATGCCGTCCAGGCTGACGTCGTAGCGGATGCCCTCATCGCTATCGTGGCGGACGGTGTTGCCCTCGGCGTCCAGGCCGTCGATGGCCAGGACCTCGTCCTTGAAGGCCCCGCCCTGGGTGGCGGCGATGGCGCGCTGGTGGCTGTGGTAGCCGAACTCATCCAGCTGGTCCTTGGTCAGGCCGTACTTCTCGGCGACCATCTCGGCGCCCATGAACTGGCTGAACTGGATGTTGGGATAGCGCTCCTCCATCCGCGGGCTCTTCGGGATGCCGAAGCCTTCCTTGGCCGGCAGCGAGACCGACAGGCCCATGGGGACGCGGGTCATGCTCTCGACGCCCGAGGCGATCACCACGTCCATGGTGCCGCTCATCACGGCCTGGGCGGCGAACTGCAGCGCCTGCTGCGAGGAGCCGCACTGACGGTCGACCGAGGTGGCCGGCACGCTTTCCGGCAGCTTCGAGGCCAGCACCGCGTTACGGGCGATGTTGGTGGACTGCTCGCCCACCTGCATGACGCAGCCCATGACCACGTCCTCGACCGCGGCCGGATCGACGCCGGTGCGGTCCATCAGCTCGTTCAGCACCACCGCGCCCAGGTCGGCGGGGTGCCAACCGCGGACCCGGCCGCCCTTGCGGCCACCGGCGGTGCGGGTTGCGGCGACGATGTAGGCCTCGGCCATTGCATAGCTCCCAATGCTCGTTCGCGCCGCATCCGGCGCTTCGCAGCGGGTCTTAGCGGGGCGCCCTTGCGTAAGACAACGGAGGTGACGGGGGCGTCATCCAACGCACGGGCGCGACCGCTAGACGCAAACCGGTCGCGGCCCGGCCGGACCTTGGGCAGCGTGAACCCCGAGGGGACACAGTTCGCCGAGGAGTTCCGTATGACCGCATTGCTGCTTGCCGTCCTTCTGCAGGGCACGGCGCCCGTCGCGACCTTCACCGCGCCGAATGTGCCCAAGCCCTATGCCGGGACGCCGGACAAGGATGGCGTGGTCTGTCGCAAGGAGGCGGTTCTGGGCAGCCGGATGAAGACGAAGGTCTGCATGCGGCCTTCGGAAGTGCTTCAGCGGGCCAAGGACGACCGCGATCTGGTGGACAAGGCCCAGGTGCTGCAGACGATCCGCGACCCATCCCTCGGCCCGCCGCCCTGATCAGGCGGGAGGCGTCACCGGAAGGTCGCGCCGAGGATCCGCTCGAGCCATTCGCGGTCCACCGCGTCGAAGGCGGCCGGCTGCTCTGAGTCCACGTCGAACACGGCGATCAGCTCGCCGCGGCCGTCAATGACCGGCACGACGATCTCGCTGGCCGAGCGGCTGTCGCAGGCGATGTGGCCGGGGAAGGCATGGACGTCCTCGACCACCTGGGTTTGGCGGGTCGCCGCCGCGGTTCCGCAGACCCCGCGTCCGAACGCGATGCGCATGCAGCCCAGGGTGCCCTGGTAGGGTCCGACCACCAGCTCGTCGCCCTTGGTCTCGTCGACCACGTAGAAGCCGGTCCAGAAGTAGTGGGGGAAACTGTTGGCGAGCATCGACGCCACTGTGGCCATCCGCGCCACCCGGTTCGGCTCGCCCTCGAGCACCGAAGCGATCTCGGCGGAAACCGCCGCGTAGCGCTCCGCCTTCTCCGCGGGCAGGGTGATCTCGTTGAAGGCTTCGGCCATGCGCGGGATGTAGCGAGGCGCGGGCGCGGCGGCCAGCCCCGGCCTGTCAGTCGACCGCGGCGACGCGCAGGGTCGCGTCCCGCAGCGGCGGCGTTGCGGCCCGCCAGGCGGTGCTGGCCGCCTTGGCCTCCGGCGCGCGCAGCTCGGCGGAGAGCGAACGGCCCTCGGTCCGGCAGGCGGCGCCGGTCTCGCCGACGACGCAGACGACGTCCTTGCCGAAGCCGACGCTCATCAGCTCCGCCCAGGTGGCGGCGGCCGGCGCGTCCTGAAGCTCCAGCTTCACCCAGGTGGCGGGATCGGGCGTCTGGGCGACGCACAGGGTGTGGCCGTCGATGACGTGAAGCACGGGTCCCCGGACCTGCTGCCCGACGGCGGCTTGCGGCGCCCGGCATGGGTCGTCCTGCGCCTGCGCGGCGCCGTGGAGCAGGACGCTCAGTCCCAGGGCGAGAAGAATCCGCTTCATGGCGTGCTCCTCCGCAAGGCCTGTGCCGCCAATTTGGCTAATGCGCGGACGGGCGATTGGCTGCGTCGTAGTGTGTCTTTTCAGGCCCAGGCGCGGCGACGGAACGCTATTGCGCAGCGCGCGCTTTAGGGGCCTCACAGTCAAGCCTTACAGGTCCCGCCGCATGTCCCTCCTGATCTTCGCCATCGTCGTTCTCGTCGTGGCCGCCCTCATCGCCTGGGCCGTCCAGAAGCTGCCGCTCCCGTCGCCCTTCAACCAGATCATCCAGGCGCTCATCCTCATCATCGCCGCGGTGGTGATCGCCCAGCGCGCTGGCCTGTTCTAGGCTCCTCCGCGCCCGGTGACGCCTGTTCGTCGAAGCGCTTCTGGACAAAGCCCGGCCGCGCCCCTCTCCTGACCGACCTGTTCGGTTCGGGGATTCCTCAATATGCGTCTGGCGGCTTTCGTCTCGGTGCTGGCTTTGGCGACGGCGGGAGCCGTCTCGGCCCAGGTGGCCGACGGCCCCTCCCGCATTTTCGGCGCGAGAGACCTGTTCGGCCTGCAGATGGCCAGCGACCCGCAGGTGCGGCCCGATGGCGGCGCGGTGGCCTATGTCCGCGTTTCCAACGACATCATGACCGACCGCGCCCGGCGCTCGATCTGGCTCGTGGACACCGCCACCGGCGCGCAGACGCCGCTGGTCGTGGACGAGGCCTCGAACCTGGCGCCCCGCTGGTCGCCGGACGGCTCGCGCCTGGCCTATGTGGCCGCCGGCCCCGACGGCGCGCAGCTCTACGTCCGCTGGATGGCCACGGGCCGCTCGGCCCGGGTCGCCAGCCTGGAGCAGGCGCCCAACGACATCGCCTGGTCGCCCGACGGCAAGACGCTGGCCTTCACCATGCTGACCGTGGACGAAGGCCGCCCCCTCGCCCCTTCGATCCGTAAGCCCGAGGGCGCCAAGTGGGCCGAGCCGCTAAAGGTGATCGATCGCATCACCTACCGCGCCGATGGCGAAGGCTTCCTCAAGCCCGGCTACCGCCAGGTGTTCGCCGTCGCGGCGGACGGTGGCCAGCCCCGCCAGCTGACGTTCGGCAAGTTCGACAACGCCGGGCCGATCAGCTTCGCCCGTGACGGACGTTCGGTGCTGTTCTCGACCAACCGGGCCGAGACCTGGGAGCGCGATCCCCAGGAAGCGGAGATTCACGCCGTCAGCCTGGAGGATGGCGCCCTCACCCGCCTGACCAACCGGGTTGGCCCCGACCTCGCGCCAACGGTTTCGCCGGATGGTTCGAAGATCGCCTACGTCGGCTTCGACGACCAGCGGCGGCGCGGCTACGAGAACCAACGCCTTTACGTGATGGACCGCGACGGTCGGAACAGCCGCGTCCTGACCGGCGGCCTCGACCGAAGCGTCGGCGCCCCGCAGTGGGCGGCCGACGGCAAGAGCCTCTATGTCAGCTACGACGACCAGGGCGTGACCAAGGTCGCCCGCGTCAGTCTGGACGGTAAGGTCGAGACGGTCCTCTCGGGCCTGGGCGGCGGCGGCCTGGACCGTCCCTACACGGGCGGCGAGTTCTCGGTGGGCCGCAACGGAGTCGTGGCCTTCACCGACGCGGCAACGAACCGGCCCTCGGACCTGGTCGTCGCGCGCGGCGGCAAGGCCCGGCGGGTCACCGACCTCAACGCCGACCTCCTCGCCGGCAAGTCCATGGCGCAGGTGGAGGCGCTGCCGGTGACGTCCAGCTACGACAAGAAGCCTATCGGCGCCTGGATCGCCTATCCGCCGAACTTCGATCCTGCGAAGAAGTACCCGCTGATCCTGGAGATCCACGGCGGCCCCTTCGCCGCCTATGGGCCCAGCTTCTCGACCGACGTCCAGCTCTACGCCGCCGCGGGCTATGTGGTGGTCTATTCCAACCCCCGCGGCTCCACGTCCTACGGCGAGGCCTTCGCCAACGAGATCGACCGCAACTATCCCAGCCACGACTACGACGACCTGATGAGCGTGGTGGACGCGGCCATCGCCAAGGGCGTGGTCGACGAGAAGCGCCTTTACGTGACCGGCGGATCGGGCGGCGGGGCGCTGACGGCGTGGATCGTCGGCAAGACCGACCGCTTCCGCGCCGCGGCCACCCAGAAGCCCGTCATCAACTGGTCCAGCCAGGTGCTGACCACCGACGGCTACACCTTCATGGCCAGCTACTGGTTCGGAAAGATGCCTTGGGAGGACCCGCAAGGGTACTGGGCCCGCTCGCCCCTCTCGCTGGTGGGCAATGTGAAGACCCCGACCCTGGTGGTGGTGGGCGAACAGGACGACCGCACGCCGCCGTCCGAGGCCGACCAGTACTTTGCGGCCCTCCAACTGCGGGGCGTGCCCACCGCCCTCGTCCGCGTGCCCGGCGCCAGCCACGGCGGCATCGCGGCGCGGCCGTCGCAGTCCGGCGCCAAGGCCGGCGCGATCCTGGCGTGGTTCGACCGATACAAATGAGGCGACCTTCCCCGTGTGTTACGGGTCGGATGCAATATCCCGCGTAACATGGTTTATTCGGCCGGCATGCCGAGGCGGGGAACATAGGGGCCATGGCGCGCCACGCGCCCAGCACCACCATCCGCGTGGCCGCGCGCCTCGCGAACGGCTTCGCCCTGGATCTGGTGAAGCTGGGCGGGTTCGGGCGCGACGTGATCGATGGCTTGCTGATGGTCGCCATCAGCCAGGCTAACGTCGCCCAGATCACCCGCAACGCCGCGCTTCAGCGCACCTACGCCACGCTCGACCAACCGCCGCCGGACGAGCTGCGTCGCCCGGTCAGCGTCAGCGCCATCGCCAATTCGCTGCGGATACCCTTCGAGACGGCGCGCCGCCGGATCTCCAGCCTCGTGGAGCTAGGCGTCGTGCGCACGGCCGAGCGCGGCGTGATCATCCCGACGGCGCCCCTCAACTCGCCCTTCTACCGGATGGGAGCGGAGGCGAACTACGCCCTGGTCCGTAATCTCTACTTCCGCCTGCGGGGCATCGGCCTGCTGGAGGACCTGCCCCGACCGACCGCCGGCGCCTTCGACCCGGAGCATCCGCCCGTCCGCCTCGTGATCCGCCTGTCGTCGGACTACCTGCTGCGCCTGGCCGAACCGATCACGATCCATATGGGGGACCTGGTGACGGGGCTCGTGCTCATGGACGTCGTCCACGCCAACACCGAACACCTGGACGACAGCCAGGGCGGCGAGGACGAGGAGGCGTGGACCGAGCGCGCCTTCGTGCCCGACAGCCTGCGCCGACCGGTCCGGACGACCACCCTGGCCGAACGGCTAGGCATCCCGCAGGAGACGGTGCGCCGCCACATCCACCGCCTGGTCGAGTCCGGCAAATGCGAACGCAGCGGGAACGGCTGCATCATCCCGGCCCGAGTCCTGGCCCGCCCGCCCTTCGTCCAGCACATGCTGGACAATCAGTCGCACCTGCATCGGTTGTACGCCGCACTGGGCGATTTCGGCATTCTCGCCGAGTGGGAACGCCAAGTTCTTGCCCTCCGCGGCGCAGCCTGACCGAAACGAGAACGTGGCATGGCCCCAAAATGGGTAGGCGTTCGTTTTCAAGCTGAGCTACGGCGCCTCAACTTATGGACGTACCTCGGGGGAGGTACGGGCGCGGGGGCTGCTCCATCGGGGGGTGAGGTGGCCCCCGCATCACCGGGTCGGGGAACATGACAAGGCCATTGGAACGCGAAATCGAGGGGGCTCCGCTCGCGGAAGCTCCCGAGGCCGGGCGGGGCGAAGGCCCCCACCCCGTCGACCGCCACGTCGGCCTGCGGATCCGCATGCGCCGCAAGGAGATGGGGGTGAGCCAGGAGCGTCTGGCCGAGGCCCTCGGGATCACCTTCCAGCAGGTCCAGAAGTACGAGCGGGGCGCCAACCGCGTCAGCGCCTCGAAGCTGTGGGAGATCGCCGCCGCCCTCAAGACGCCGGTGGCCTACTTCTACGACGGCCTCGGGGACCAGGACGCTCTGGCCGCTCAGCGCGACGCGGCGCAGGAGTTCATGCTCTCGACAGAGGGCATGGAGCTGATGGCCGCCTTCCCGCGCATCGCCGAGCCCGCCATCCGGCGCAAGATCGTCGAACTGGTCCGCGTCGTCGCCGACGAAGGCTAGAGCGCAATCCGCCGAAGTGGAAGCCGGTTCGGCGATCAGATTGCGCTCAAAATCAAAGAGATAGAGCCTTCTTATCCCCTTCAAATGATTTGAAGGGGGAAGGCTCTAGGCTGACGCTGGAGCCTTGTAGCCGTCGCGCAGCTCGCGCTTCAGCACCTTGCCAATGTGGCTGCGCGGCAGGGCCTCGACGAGCGTCAGGTCCGCCAGCCGCTGGGTCTTGCCGACCCGGCCGTTGACGAAGCCCTTCACCTCCTCGGCCGTGGCGGATGCGCCCGGCTTCAGCGCGACGAACGCCACCGGCGTCTCGCCCCAGGCGTCCGACGGCACACCCACCACCGCGGCCTCCAGCACCGCGGGGTGCTGGTGCAGCTCGGCCTCGAGGTCGCTCGGGTAGATGTTGAACCCGCCCGAGATGATCATGTCCTTCTTGCGGTCCATGAGCGTCAGGAAGCCGTCCTCGTCGAAGCGGCCGACGTCTCCGGTCCGGATGAAGCGCAGGCCCTCGGGGCTGTACCATTCGGCCTCGGACGTCTTGCCCGGCTGGTTGTGGTAGCCGACCATCATCGCGCCCGAGCGGCCGACCACCTCGCCCACCTCGCCCTGGGCCACTTCCTTGCCGTCCTCGCCGATCAGGCGGATGTCGTGGCCCGGCAGCGGCCGGCCGACCGTGTGCAGCTTGTCGGGAAACTCGTGGCACTGCAGCCCGCACGAGCCGCCGCCCTCGGTCATGCCGTAGAACTCGACCAGGCCGCCTGGCCACCGGTCCAGGACCTGCCGCTTCAGCTCGGCCGAGAACGGCGCGGAGGTGGCGAACTTCATCTGGTAGGACGCGAGGTCGTAGCGGTCGAAGTCCGGGTATTCCATCAGCCGGCGGTACTGCACCGGCACCAGCATGGCGTGGGTGGCGCGATGCTTCTGCGACAGCTCCAGGAACTGCTTCACGTCGAACTTCGGCATCAGCACCGCCGTGCCGCCGTTCGAGATCGTCGGCAGGTACGAGACCAGGGTGGTGTTCGAGTAGAGCGGCGTCGAGATCATCGTGACGGCATCCGCCGGATAGACCCCGCGCCGGATCTGGCCCCAGCGCATCCGGTGCGGCTGGACGATCCCCTTGGGCGCCCCCGTCGTGCCGGAGGAATAGATGATGTTGAAGCCCTGATCGGGCTCCACCGCGTGCAGCACGGGCTTGGCCCCTTCCGGCGCCAGCCACTGTTCGAAGGGCGTGCATGCGTCCGAGCCATCCAGCGAGACCCGCTTGGCCGTCACCTGGTCCATGACGCCGGCCATGTGCTGGGCGAGCTGGGCGTCCAGGAAGAAGACCTTGGCGCCGGAGTCCTTGAGCTGGATCACCAGGCTCTCGGGCGTGGACGACGGCGCCAGCGGCGCGACCGTGGCCGCCGCGCGCAGAATGCCGAAGAACGTCGCGCCATACTCGGCCGAGGTGGTGGCGCAGATCGCGGCCACGTCCGCGGGGCCCACGCCGTCCCGCTGCAGGGCCGCCGCGATGCGGTCCATCAAGGCGTCCAGTTCGCGGTAGCCGATGGTCCGCTTGGCATCCACCAGGGCCGGCTTGTCGCCATGCTCTGCGGCCTGGGCGCGGATGACGTCGGCAATGGTCCCGAACTCCTGGGACAGCAGCTCTTCGGCGGTCATGACAGCGAACTCCAACTTGCGGTCGTCAGGCCAGCCCGGACTTGCTGGACGCAGGCTCGCCCTCCTGCGCCAGGTCGGCGGCGGCGGCAAGTTTGCGCAGGGTCTCCATGTGGCTGGCGCGGCTGATGCCGTAGCCCATCAGGAGAAGCGCCGCGGTCCCGTAGAGCACGACCTGGGTGGGGGCGTAGATCAGGCCCAGCCCGCGCACGATCTCCTCCGGCACGCTGCCGGGCTTGGCTCCCGTCGGGAACTTGACGGCCGACACGATCAGGCCGGCCGCGAAAATGCCGAGGCCCGTGGTCGACTTGTTGGCGAAGGCGATGGCAGCGAAAAACAGGCCTTCCTGCCGCCGCCCGGTCTTGAGCTCGGCATCCTCCACCACGTCGGCGATCATCGACGAGAACAGGATGTTCGCCGTGACCCCGATGCCCACGTAGAGCAGGTTGGTCACGAAGATCGTGCCGAAGATCAGCGGCGAGTCGTTGGAGGGAAAAGCGCCCAGCAGGCGCAGGATGATCGGCCCGACCCCGAAGGCCACGCCCGTTGGGATCAGCACCATGGCCACCGGCTTCTTCTCGAAGCGCCGCGCGAGCCGGGGGGCGACGATGAAGGCCATGATCGCCGCCAGCAGGCTGGACACGCCGAACAGGGCGATCTCGCCGGTGCTGAATTCCCAGAAGTAGGTCGAGAAGTAGAGGGTCGTGGCGAAGCCCAGGCCGATGCCGGCGTAGAGGAGGAAGCCGGCTGCCAGGATCATCAGGAAATTGCGGTTGTTCAGCGTGCCGACCATCTCCCGGGCCAGACGGCCGAACGTGATCCGCTCCGACGGCGGACTGCGCAGGTGCGGGATCTGCCGATGGGTGCCCAGCGACGTCACCAGGATCGCCAGCAGCATGAGGCCGGCGCCGAACAACCCGTGCTGCGCATAGCCCTCCGGATTGAGCTGGCCGGCCGGATACTCGGCGGTGGGTTTCAGGAACACCGCCGTGGTCACGGCATAGGCGACCAGCCCCCCGCCCCAGCCGAAGAGGTAGCGGTAGCTCAGCAGCCGGGTGCGCTCGTCGTACTCGGTGGTCAGCTCTGCCGCGAGCGCCGCGGACGGGATCTCGTAGCAGCTGATGAAGCTGCGGATCAGCACCGCCACGGCGACCAGGTAGGCCACCTGCGCCGGCTGGCTCCAGCCCGCCGGCGGGTTCCAGATGAGGATGTAGGACAGCCCCACTGGGATCGCCGCGGCGTACATCCAGGGATGCCGCCGGCCCCACTTCGAGCGGGTGTTGTCCGAGAGCTGCCCCACGATCGGATCGATGAAGGCGTCGAGCAGCAGGGCGACCATGATCGCCAGACCGACGGTCTGGGCCGGCAGCCCCACCACCTGGGCGTAGAAGAAGGCCAGGAAATACGAGAAGCCGTTGTCCTTCACCCCGAAGGCGACGGACCCGAACCCATAGAAGAATCGGGTCGAGAAGCTCAGGCGGCGCGCGCCTGCCTGCGCCGGGGCGTCGGTGGACAAGGGGTATCCTCCAGGGTGCGCGGCGTTCGCCATCTGCCGATCGAGGGCGGAACCTGGGATAGCCGGCCGGCTACGTCAATCCGTTTGAGCGCGCGGTACGGATCGTTTCGCGAACCCGCGTGCGCCCTAGTTGAGCGTCTGGTATGACGTGACAGCCGCGACGCCGTCAGGCGGCGGCGGGGGACGTCAGGCCTTCGAATAACGGCCGCACATAGCGCTGGACCACGGTGTCGGGGGCCATGCCGGGGGTCCAGTAGTGCAATTCGGCGGCCGCGTTGATCGCGGTGCTGATGATCTGCGAGGCGATGTTGACGTCCACCGGCGCGATGGAGCCGTCGGCGACACCGTCGCAGAGGATCGAGGCGAAACGGTAGGACAGGCGGTTGAACCGCTGCATCAGTTCGGGCCTAAGCGGCTCCGGCACCGCGCTGAGGGCCGAGGTGCGCAGCAGCGGCGCCTCGCCGCTGATCTGATGCTCGATCAGCGCCGCAACGGCGGACGCCAGCACCTCCAGCCCGGAGCCGCCGGCGTGCTCTGCCGCGTGGATCGCCCGCCACATGATGTCGAAGGTGCGCTGGAAGCACGCCACCACAAGGTCGTCCTTGGTCTCGTTGTGGTGGTAGAAGGCGCCCTTGCTGACATTCAGCCGCGCCGAGATCCGCTCCACCGAGGCGCCGTGATAGCCCTCCTCGTTGATCAGGCAGGTGGCGGCCTTCAGGAAGAGCTCGGCCGATGCACTGGCCGCGGGTCCATCGTCGCGCACCAGGCTGAGCGGTTTCAGCGCCGGCCACGCGCCGCCCTCCGGCACGAGGCCATGGGTCAGGATCGCCGCCATCCGGTCGGCCGTGCGCGGATAGTCCGAGACCTCGATCTGGTGCTGCCAGGCCGCGGTCCAGAACATCTCCGACAGCAGGATATGCGCGCGCGCGTTCCGGTGCAGACGCGGCAGGATCTCCGGCCCGGCCAGCAGGTTCCGGAAGCTGCGGAACATGTCGACATAGGCCGCATTCACGCGCCCGGAGTTGAGCGCGCGGACATCATTGAACGCCGGCAGGGGATCGGCCTCGCCCTGGACCACCCGCGCGGCATAGTCGAACCAGCCGTGGATGAAGGCCGTGAGGCGGTCGGCAGCCGTCGCCTCCCCCGCCGCGGCGGCGATCAGGGCCTCATAGGTCTCGACCCCGGTCAGGAAGGCGGCCGCGGCCAGCTCCTCCTTGTTGCGGAAGTAGTAGATGACGCCGGTCGGAACGAGATCGAGGCGGGCCGCCACGTCCCCCAGGGTCATGCCACGCACGCCCTTGCGGTTCATCTCCTCGACCGCGGAGCGGACGATGGCGTTGCGCTTGGCCTCGAAGCGTCGCGTGGGCCGGCGCGCCCCCGCCTGACCACTCGACGAGGCCCCATCGTCGACTGTCATCCCCATGTCACCTGTCTTAGCGTGGTTCGTCCCGGGCCTCCATGGCCCCTTCCGCAAGGTCATCTGTGGCAAGCCGGGGCCGCACTTTGCTTCTGCGTCGGAGGATCCCCATGCTGCTCGAGGGCTTGAAGGTGGTGGAGATGGCCACCTGGGTGGCGGGACCCAGCGCCGCGGCGGTCCTGGCCGACTGGGGCGCCGACGTCGTCAAAGTCGAGAGCCCGATCGGCGACGCGACCCGGGTCTACTATCCCGACACCGCCGAGGAGCCGGGCAATCCCGTCTTCACCAACGAGAACCGCGGCAAGAAGGGGGTGGTCCTCGATATCTCCAAGCCCGCCGGCCGCGAGGCCCTGAAGACCCTGCTCCGCCAGGCCGACATCTTCGTCACCAATGTCCGGCCGGGGTCCATGAAGCGGCTGGGGCTGGACTACGACAGCCTGAAGGCCGAGATGCCGACCCTGATCTACGCCGCGGTCACGGGGTACGGCCTGGTCGGCCCGGAGGCCGACACGCCGGCCTTCGACATGACCGCCTTCTGGACCCGCTCCGGCGTCGCGCACGCCACGATCCCGCCCGACCAGGAGCCCTTCGCCTCGCGCCCGGGGTTCGGCGACCACGTGACGGCGCTGGCGACCGTCTCGGCGATCCTGGCGGCGGTTCACGAGCGCCATTCGACGGGTCGGGGCCGCCTGGTGGAGACCAGCCTGCTGCGCGCAGGCGCCTATGCGATCAGCTGGGACCTGGCGATCCAGCTCCGCTACGGCCAGGTCGTGACCGCCCAGCCGCGCGACGAGCGGCCGGGGCCGATCTCGGGGTTCTTCCGGACCAAGGACGATCGCTGGCTCCTGCTGCTGCCCCGCACCCTGGACTGCTTCACACAGCTGATGATCGCCCTGGACCGGCCCGACATCCTGGCCGAGCCGCGTTACGATCCGCCGGTGACCGACATGGACACGGTCCGCGAGATCCGGGCCATCGTGGACGAGGCCTTCGCGCAGATGACCCTGGCCGAGGTCGGCGAGCGGCTGACCGCGGGCGACCTGGCCTGGGCGCCGATGGGCACCCTGGCCGAGCTGGCCGAAGCGGACTTTGCCCGGGATGCCGGCTGTTTCGAGTTCGTGGACGACGGCTGGGGCCAGACCTTTCGCGTGCCGGCGTCGCCCGCCCGATTTCCGGAGGGCGCGCCGAAGGTCAGCCGACCGGCGCCCAAGCTGGGCGAACATACCCGCGAGGTGCTGGAGGCTGCGGGCCTGACCCCGGACCAGATCGAAGAGCTGCTCTAGCGGGCGCCTTCGCCCGCGATCGACCGTTGATCTCGTTGCGCCTTGTGCAACGCCCGCGCCGGCGCGAACCTCCTCGCCTCGGCAGGGGGATCGAGCATGGGCATTTCGCGGCGGGCGTTCCTGGAACGCGTGGGCAAGGCCGGCGGCTACGGCGCACTGTTCGTCACCATGCAGGGCCTCGGGCTGCTGGCGGCGCCTCGCGCCTATGCCGGTCCGCCCAAGCTGCCGGCCGGGAGCGGCAAGGGCGTGAAGGTGGCCATTCTCGGCGCCGGGATCGCGGGCCTGGTCGCAGCGTACGAACTGCGCAAGGCGGGCTACGAGGTCACCGTGCTGGAGGCCCAGGACCGTCCGGGCGGCCGGGCCTGGAGCGTTCGCCGCGGCACGGTGATCCGGCAGATGGACCGGCCGGACCAGATCGTCGACTGGGAGGATGGCCGCCACCACTACATGAACGCCGGCCCCGCCCGGATCCCCCAGACCCACCACGCGATCCTGGGCTACTGCCGCGACCTGAACGTGCCCCTGGAGGTCATGGTCAACGGCAACCGCACCGCCAAGCTGGACTTCGGCGGCAAGGTCGTCACCAACGGCCAGGCGATCAACGACACCCGCGGCGCGTTCTCCGAACTGCTGGCCAAGGCCATCGACAAGGGCGCGCTCGACCGCGAACTGACCGGCGTCGATAAGCAGCGGCTCATGGGCTATCTCGGCGCCTACGGCGACCTCGATCCCAAGCACGTCTACTCCGGCGCGGGCGCCCGGTCGGGCTTCAAGAACCACCCGGGCGGCTATGCCCATCCGCCCAGCGGCGTCGATCCCCTCCGGCTGTCCGACCTGATGCAGGCCCAGTTCTGGGGCATCTCGGGCTTCTTCGAAGAACTGATCGAGATGCAGGCCACCATGCTGCAGCCGGTCGGCGGCATGGATCGCATCAGCTACGCCCTCTACGACCAGGTGAAGCCGTCGGTGACCTTCGGCGCGGTGGTGAAGGAAATCCGCCGCGCCGGCCAGGGCGCGAAGATTGCCTATTCGGTTGGCGGCGCGGCCCGCACCCTGGACGCCGACCACGTCGTGGTCACGATCCCCCTGCCCGTCCTCGCCAAGATCCCATCCGACTTTTCGCCCCGGGTGCAGCAGGCGATCGTCGCGGGCGGCAAGACCTATCCGCACGGCACCAAGGTGGGTTGGCAGAGCCGCCGGTTCTGGGAGCAGGACGACTACCAGTTCGGCGGCCTGGGCTGGACCGACCAGCCCAGCGAGCTTGTCTGGTACCCCTCCGGCGGCTTCGGCGAGAAGACCGGCGTGATCGTGGGCGCCTACTCCATCGGCTTCTCAGGGATCCTCAATCCGCCGAGGTACGCGGGCATGTCGTTCGAGGAGCGCTACGCGGTCTCCCGTGCGGTGATCGACAAGTTCCATCCCGGCCGCGGCAAGGAGCTGGAAAAGCCCTTCACTGTCTCGTGGAAGCAGACCCCCTATGCCGAAGGGGTCTCGGTCGGCTGGAGCGAGAACCAGCGCTCCACCGACTATGCCGAGCTCTGCAAGCCGGACGGCCCGTTCTACTTCGCGGGCGAGCACATGAGCTACATCAACGCCTGGCAGGAAGGCGCGGCGCTGGCGGCGCACGAGGCCATCAAGCTGATCCAGGCGCGGGTTTCCGCGGCCTGAGCCGTCTCGATCCCGCAACGAAAAAGGGCCGCGCGGTTCGCCGCGCGGCCCGAAGTTCGAGGAAGGAGAACGCCCCGAGAGGGCAAGGCCACTGTGTGACCGGCGTTCACCTGCCGACAGGGGACACCGGTGTCGCGAGTCGGATTTGCCACAAGACGCCCAGGATCGAAGCACGATCGACCCTCGCTGCCTGAATCCACGGCAAGGCCCGGCCCCGGCGCTAGGCTGGGCCGCGAAGGCCGATCCGCGCCGCCTCAGCGCGTGCCGTACATGCGGTCCCCGGCATCGCCCAGGCCGGGCAGGATGTAGCCATGATCGTTCAGCCGCTCGTCGATGGCGGCCGTCCAGAGGCGGACCCCCGGGTGGTGGCCGTGGAACTTCGAGACCCCCTCCGGCGAGGCCAGCAGGCAGGCCATGCGGATATCCTTGGCCCCCGCTTCCAGCAGCCGGTCAACCGCCGCGATGGCCGTGTTGCCGGTGGCCAGCATCGGGTCGATCACCACGACGGTGCGTTCGGAGATGTCGGCCGGCGCCTTGAAGTAGTACTCCACGCAGGCCAGCGTCTGGGGATCGCGGTAGAGGCCGACGTGGGCGACCCGCGCGGCGGGAACCAGCTCCAGCATCCCGTCCAGCATGCCCATGCCCGACCGCAGGATCGGCGCGAACACCAGCTTCTTGCCCGCAAGCTGCGGCGCCGTCATTCGCGACAGCGGCGTCTCGATCTCGACCTCCTCCATCGGCAGGTCGCGGGTCACCTCGTAGCAGAGCAGCGCGCCGATCTCCTTGAGCAGCTGGCGGAAACTCTTGGTCGAGGTGTCCTTCTTCCGCATCAGGGTCAGCTTGTGCTGCACCAGCGGGTGGTCGACGACGGTGACGCCCTTGATCTCCCGAACCATCTTCAAGTCCCCTCAGAAAACCGTGCCGTCGGAGATGACGGCGATGGGCGGCGACAGGTCGGGCCGCTTCGCCTGGGCGATCCGCCGGCCCGCAGCCCATGATCCGCCCTCCAGGACCCGCGCCAGCGGGAAGTCCTCGGCGCTGACGCCCAGGCGTTCGCGCACCAGGGGCGCCAGCTTGTCGAGGAGGGCCACGGTCAGCGAGCGCCAGCCCACGACCAGCGGGCTGTCGACGGCATGGCCGCGGGATGCATCCTCGGGGCGCTTGAGGACCAGCACGCCCGTGTCTACGAACAGGCCGCCGTTCCGGTACTCGGCCAGGCCCGTCAGGCCGTCGATCTCGACCACCTGGACGCCCGCCGCCTCCAGCGGCTCGATGAGGGAATAGCTCATCCACTGGCTGAGCTTGTGCAGGGGCACGTAGCCCTCGACGGCGGGATGGGTCCAGCAGTCGCCCAGCGGCACGCGGCCCAGGGTCAGGCGTCCCGGCCAGATCGGGCCCAGCGCCTGCAGCAGGACCTCGAGGATGACCGGCGCCGGAAGCCGGCCGTCCACGGCGCGCCCGGCCATGACGTCGAACAGCGCGCCCGGCCGACCCACCGCCTCGCCAAGCCGCCGCAGAAGCGCCGCGCGCCCCTCCAGGCCGACGAGCGGGTTGTCGGCGGAGACCTGGAACGCCGCCCCGATCATCGCCGCATCCACCTTGTCCAGCGCATCGGCGCGCAGGGGATCGGCCGGGTCGGACGACAGGGCGCCGGACTCGAAGAACCGCAGCGAGGCCACGCCCAGCCCTTCGGACCGGCCCAGCACCGCGCCGGTGGCGGCGTCGCGGTAGCGCCAGGCCGCGCCGGCGCCGGCGTCCAGCAGCACCGAGGGGATCACCAGGTCGAAGGCCGCGCGTCCCAGGGCCGCCGGATCGGACGGCTTCGCCCGCTCGGCCCACAGGTCGCGCCCCTCGACCACGAAGTGCCGCCAGCGGGCGTGGAACGGGACCTTCAGGTCCGGATAGTTCAGCCGCACGGTCTCGGCCGTCAGGTCGGCCGCCGCCGCCAGCCGCCCCATGTCCACGCGCCATTCCGCCAGGCCGCCCGCTTCGGCGATGGCCAGCATCTCGTGGGCGCGGCTTCGCACCGCCGCCGCGGACAGCAGCCCGCGGGCGGTCTCGCTCTCGTTCACGCCTAGAATTCCTTCAGGTCCCGGCCGACGGTCTTCTTGAGGTCCTCCTCGGACGGCGCGCCCTCCGGCGTGAAGTAGCCGGCGGCCTTCTTGGCCTCCATCTCCACGCTGGCGTCGGGCGGGACCAATTCGTCGGGGATCGGGACCCGCTCGCCGATCTCGATCCCGCCGCCGACCAGGGCGTCGTACTTCATGTTGGACATCGAGACGAAGCGGTCGATCCGGCGGATCCCGAGCCAGTGGATGATGTCCGGCATCAGCTGCTGGAAGCGGGCGTCCTGGACCCCCGCCACGCATTCGGTGCGCTCGAAGTAGGTTGCCGCCTGATCGCCGCCCGGCTGGCGCTTGCGCGCGTTGTAGACCAGGAACTTGGTCACCTCGCCGAGCGCCCGGCCTTCCTTGCGGTTGTAGACGATCAGGCCGGTCCCGCCGTCCTGGGCCTGCCGCGTCGCCTCCTCGATCCCGTGGGTGAGGTAGGGCCGGCAGGTGCAGATGTCCGAGCCGAAGACGTCCGAGCCGTTGCACTCGTCGTGAACCCGGCAGGTCAGCGGCACGCGGCGGTCGCCCAGCTTCGTGGCGTCGCCGAAGATGTAAAGCGTGATCCCGCCGATGGGCGGCAGGAACACCTGCATGTCGGGCCGGGTCACCAGCTCGGGATACATGCCGCCGGTCTGTTCGAAGAGCGTGCGGCGCAGGGTCTGCTCGTCCACGCCGAACCGGGCCGCGACGCCGGGCAGATGCCAGACGGGGTCGATGGCGGCCTTGGTCACGGCGATGTCGCCGGTTTCGTACAGCACCTTGCCATCCGCCTTCAGCCGGCCGGCGCGCATGGCGTCGGCGATCTCAGGTAGCGTCAGGCGCGCCTTGGTGACCGCGATGGTCGGCCGGATGTCGACGCCCTCGGCGATCTCGGCGGCGAAGTCCTCGGCGATGCGGGCGCCCCAGGGGTCCAGCGAGACAATCTTGCCCGCCTCGCTCCACTGCGGGTGCGGGCCCACCGGCACGACCGGATGTGTGTTCACCAGCTCCGGGCGGATCATCGGATCCATGGCGCCCGAGGCCACCGCCAGCGCCCGGTAGACGGAATAGGCGCCGCCGTGGGCGCCGATGGCGTTGCGGTCGGTCCCGGCGTTCGCCGTGGCGATGACCGGGCCGCGCTCGCGGGCGGTGGGCGCATCCCAGACGATCGGGAAGCGGCTGGCCGCGCCCGTGCCCGGGTGCGACGTCAGGCGAATATGCGATGTCCTGTTGCCGGACATAGGGCGCGAACCTCCAGAGTCGAAAAGGCCCTGTCGCCGGGTTCGCCGGCGCAGGGCCTTTGAGAGACGAGCATGATCCTGGCGCCGCGACTTGGCAAGAAATCCCGAAGCCGGGCGCGGACGCGGCGCCTAAAAACCGGGCGCCGGCGGTTGACGCGTGTGCGCACCCCAGCGTTGTCTGGACACCTTCGACGCGCGCCTCAGGGTGAGCCGGTGATCCAGGGGCCAGCTTCTCTGCCGGAACTGCCAAAACTGCAGCGCGCTCGCGGCGCTGGGCGCATCGTCGTGGCCGCCGACGGCGGGCGCACGCGGTTGGTGCGCCTGTTCCAGGACGGCTGCGGCAAGGTCCGCCTGCCGCGGGACGCGCGCGCCGTCGGGCTGGAGGCCGTGCTCATCAATTCGTCCGGCGGCCTCACCGGCGGCGACTACATGGAGTGGCTGGCCACCGTCGGCGACGGCGCCCGCCTGACCCTTTCGACGCAAGCCTGCGAGAAGGTGTACCGCGCCCGCGATGGCGAGGCCCGGCAGCGGGTCGGCCTGATCCTGGGCGATGGGGCCCGCCTGGACTGGCTCCCCCAGGAAACGATCCTGTTCGACGGCGGCGCCCTGTCTCGCACACTGGAGGCGGACCTGACCGCGGACGCGCGCCTGCTGGCGGTCGAGGCGGTGATCCTCGGCCGCACCGCCATGGCCGAGACCGTGCGCCACGGCCTGCTGCGCGATCGCTGGCGCATCCGTCGCGAAGGCCGGCTCGTGTTCGCCGACGACCTGCGCCTGGACGGCGCCATCGCCGAGCTCACCGCCAAGGCGCCGGTGCTGGGCGGCGGCCGCGCCTTCGCCTCGCTCCTGCTGGTGGACGACGGTGCGGGGCGCTTGCTGACCCCGTTGCGGGCCGTACTGGGAAGACATGGCGGGGCCAGCTTTTTCGATGGCAAGCTGTTCGCCCGGGTCGTGGCGCCGGATGGCTTCATCCTCCGCGAGGCGCTGCTGCCGGCGCTGGAGATCCTGCGCGACGGCGAGCCCCTGCCCCGGGTCTGGAGGACCTGAATGAACCTGACCCCCCGCGAGAAGGACAAGCTGCTGGTCGCCATGGCCGCCGAGGTGGCGCGCAAGCGCCTGGCCCGCGGCGTCAAGCTGAACCATCCCGAGGCCATCGCCCTCATCACCGACTTCGTGGTCGAAGGCGCCCGCGACGGCCGCAGCGTCGCCGACCTGATGGAGGCCGGCGCCCACGTGGTCGGCCGCGGCCAGGTCATGGAAGGCGTCGCCGAGATGATCCACGACGTCCAGGTCGAAGCCACCTTTCCGGACGGCACCAAGCTGGTGACCGTCCACCACCCGATCCGCTGAGGAAACGCCATGCAACGCAAGACCTGGAACAGGATCATTCCCACCGTCGCCGCCCTGTCGGCTACGGTCGTCGCGGCCCTGCCCGCTTCCGCCCACGAAGGCCGCCACGAGCAGATGCAGACCCTGCAGGCGCTGCGCCATCTCGTGTCCCAGCCGGACCACCAGATCGCGTTCGCCGCGCTCGTCGGCCTCGCCGCGGCCGCGGGCTGGGGCTGGCGCCGGGCGAAGGCGCGCAAGTGATCCCGGGCGAGGTCATTCCGGCCGACGGCGAGATCGAGCTCAACGCCGGAGCCCCCGCTGTGACTCTGCGCGTGGCCAACACGGGCGACCGGCCGATCCAGGTGGGCAGCCACTACCACTTCTTCGAGACCAACCCGGCCCTCGCCTTCGATCGGGCCGCCGCCCGCGGCATGCGCCTGGACATCCCGGCGGGCACGGCCGTCCGTTTCGAGCCGGGCCAGGCGCGTGAGGTGACCCTCGTGCCGTTCGGCGGCGCGCGCGTCGTCTACGGCTTCCGGCAAGACGTCATGGGCGGACTCTGATGGCCCGGATCCCGCGCGCCGCCTACGCCGACATGTTCGGCCCCACGACGGGTGACCGGGTTCGCCTGGCCGACACCGAGCTGTTCATCGAGGTCGAGCGCGACCTGACCATCTACGGCGAGGAGGTGAAGTTCGGCGGCGGCAAGGTGATCCGCGACGGCATGGGCCAGAGCCAGGCGACCCGGGCCTCGGGCGCCGCCGACACCATCATCACCAACGCCCTGATCGTCGACCACTGGGGAATCGTGAAGGCGGACGTGGGCCTGCGGGACGGGCGCATCCTGGCCGTCGGCAAGGCTGGCAACCCCGACGTCCAGCCTGGCGTGACCATCGTCATCGGTCCCGGCACCGAGGTCATCGCCGGCGAGGGCAAGATCCTGACCGCGGGCGCGATGGACGCCCATATCCACTTCATCTGCCCCCAGCAGATCGAGGAGGCGCTGATGGGCGGCGTCACCACCATGCTGGGCGGCGGCACCGGCCCGGCCACCGGCACCAACGCCACCACCTGCACGCCGGGCGCCTGGCACCTTCAGCGGATGATCGAGGCCGCCGAGGCGTTTCCGATGAACCTCGGCTTCGCGGGCAAGGGCAACGCCAGCCTGCCCGAAGCGTTGGTGGAGCAGTTCGCCGCCGGCGCCTGCGCCCTGAAGCTGCACGAGGACTGGGGCACGACGCCCGCGGCCATCGACTGCTGCCTGTCGGTCTGCGACGACCTCGACGTCCAGTGCATGATCCACACCGACACGCTCAACGAGAGCGGCTTCGTCGAGGACACCATCGCCGCCTTCAAGGGCCGCACGATCCATGCCTTCCACACCGAGGGCGCGGGCGGCGGGCACGCCCCGGACATCCTGAAGGTCGCGGGCCTTCCGAACGTGATTCCGTCGTCCACCAACCCGACCCGGCCCTACACCCGCAACACCCTGGCCGAGCATCTCGACATGCTCATGGTCTGCCACCACCTGGACCCGTCGATCCCGGAAGACGTCGCCTTCGCGGAAAGCCGGATCCGCAAGGAGACCATCGCCGCCGAGGACATCCTGCACGACCTGGGCGCGCTCTCGATCATCTCCTCCGACAGCCAGGCCATGGGCCGGGTGGGCGAAGTCTCGATCCGCACCTGGCAGACGGCGGACAAGATGAAGAAGCAGCGCGGTCCCCTGCCCGGCGACGGCCCGGCCGACAACAACCGGGTGAAGCGCTACATCGCCAAGATCACCATCAACCCGGCCATCGCCCACGGGATGAGCGCCCACATCGGCTCCATCGAGCCGGGCAAGCGGGCGGACCTGGTGCTGTGGAGTCCCGCCTTCTTCGGCGTGAAGCCGGACCTGGTGCTGCTAGGCGGATCCATCGCCGCAGCCCCCATGGGCGACCCCAACGCCTCGATCCCGACGCCCCAGCCCGTGCACTATCGGCCGATGTTCGCCGCCTACGGGCGCAGCGTGACCCGCTCGTCCGTCGTCTTCACCTCCAAGCTGGCCATCGAGAGCGGTCTGCCGGCGAAGCTGGGCCTATGGAAGGAGCTGGTCCCGGTCGAGAACGTCCGCGGCGGCCTCTCCAAGGCCTCGATGCTCCACAATTCCGCGACCCCGGCGATCGACGTCGATCCCGAAACCTACGAGGTCCGCGCCGACGGCGAGCTGCTCACCTGCGAGCCTGCCGAGGTGCTGCCCATGGCCCAGAGGTATTTCCTGTTTTGACCACGATCACCGACATCCTGCCCGCCGGCGCCTGGACGGGAGATCCCACCGACCGGGTCACCCTGGACTACGACGGCCGCCATCGTCGGCGGATCGTGCTGACCGGGGCGTCCGGCGCCGAATACCTGCTGGACCTCGCCGAGGCGACGCACCTCAAGGATGGCGATGGGCTGCAGCTGCCGGGCGGCGGCGTGGTGGCTGTGGTGGCGCGGCCCGAACCGCTTCTGGAAATCACCGCCCATACGCCGGCCGAACTGATCCGCCTCGCCTGGCACATCGGCAACCGGCACCTCGCCGCCCAGGTCTTCGCCGACCGCATCCTGATCCGCCGCGACCACGTGATCGCCCACATGCTCCAGCACCAGGGCGCGCATGTCTGCGAGGTCATGGCGCCGTTCGATCCCGAGGGCGGGGCCTATCATGACCATGGGGCCCACGATCATGCCCACTGAAGCGCGGCTGCTGCGCCTTCTCACCTGGCTGTCGCCGGCCTTTCCCGTCGGCGCGTTCGGCTTCTCGCACGGGCTGGAGACCGCAATCCGCGAGGGCGTCGTCAGCGACGTGCGCTCGCTCACCGGCTGGATCGCCGCCCTGCTGGAGAACGGCTCAGCCTGGACGGATGCGGTCCTGGCCAAGGCCGCCTGGACCGCCGTGACGGCCGAGGACCATGTCGCCCTCGACGAGATCGCCGAACTGGCCGAGGCGATGGCCCCCTCCCTGGAGCGTCGGCGCGAGACCATGGCCCAGGGCGAGGCCTTCCTGACCGCCGTGGCGGCCTGGAGCCCGCCGCCCATCATCCGCGCGCCCTATCCGGTCGCCCTCGGCGCCGCCGCGGGCGCGGCGTGCCTGCCCCTGGAGCCGGCCCTGATGGCCTGGTTGCACGCCTTCGCCGCCAACCTGGTGAGCGTGGCGGTCCGCGCCGTGCCGCTGGGCCAATCCGACGCCCTGCAGGTGATCGCCGCCCTGGAGCCCGTCATCATCCGGGCAGCGGCCCGCGCTGCGGAGTCCACCCTGGACGACCTCGGCTCGGCCACGCTCAATTCCGACATCGCCGCCATGCGGCACGAAACCCTGGACGGAAGGCTGTTCGGCTCATGAGCAACGGCCCCCTGCGCGTCGGCATCGGCGGCCCGGTCGGCTCAGGCAAGACGACCTTGACCGAGAAGCTGTGCAAGGCGATGCGCGACCGCTGGTCCATCGCGGTGGTCACCAACGACATCTACACCCAGGAGGACGCCCAAATCCTCACCCGCCTCCAGGCCCTGCCGGAGGATCGGATCCTCGGGGTGGAGACCGGCGGCTGCCCGCACACGGCGATCCGCGAGGACGCCTCGCTGAACCTGGCGGCCATCGCGGATCTGAACCGCCGTCATCCGGACCTGGACGTGATCTTCATCGAGAGCGGCGGCGACAACCTGGCCGCCACCTTCAGCCCCGATCTCGCGGACCTCACCCTCTACGTCGTCAGCGTCTGCCAGGGCGAGAAGATCCCCCGCAAGGGCGGCCCGGCCATCACCCGCTCCGACCTTCTGATCATCAACAAGACAGACCTGGCCCCGCACGTCGGCGCGGACCTCTTGGTCATGGACCGCGACGCCCGCGCGGCCCGCGGCGAGCGGCCCTATGTGTTCACCGACCTGACCCGCCTTCTGGGGGTCGACGACGTCATAGCCTTCCTCGCCAAGGCCGGGGGGCTGCCGGTCGCCAAGGCGGCCTGACGAGAAGCGCTGCTGCCAGGAAGCTGTCAGCAGGCCTGCGCGAAAGCAGGTCATGACCGACCCCCTGCCCAACCGCCGCACCTTGCTCGCCGCCGGCGCGGCCCTGGCCGCCACGCCGTCGAGAGCCGCAGCCGACGATCACGTCGTCGAATTGCGCCAGTACACCTGCCACCGGGGCGGGCGGGATCGCCTGATCCAGCTTTTCGAGCGCGAGTTCGTCGCACCGCAGGACGCGCTGGGTGCGCATGTGCTCGGGACCTTCCGCGACCGGGACGACCCCGACCGCTTCGTCTGGCTCCGCGGCTTCGAGGATTATGCGGCGCGGCCGGAAGCCCTGACGACCTTCTACCGCGGCCCCGTCTGGAAGGCCCATCGCGAGGCGGCCAACGCCACCATGCTGGATTCCGACAACGTGCTGTTGCTCAAGCCGGTGGACCCGTGGCGCAGGTTGCGGTCCGCCCTGCCGGGCGAAATCCTGGTCTACATCCACTATCTCGACGACGCCCTGGTCGCGCCTTTCGCGGCCTTCTTCGCGGGGACGATGCGGCCGCAGATCGAGGCGGATGGCGGGGAGATCCTGGGAACCTTCGTCAGCGAGACGCGCGCCAACAACTTCCCGCCTCTGCCGGTGCGCGAGCGCGACCGGGTCTTCGTCTGGGCGGCGTATTCGAGGGGCGGTGAAGCCGCTTTTCTGGCCCGCCGCCACGCGCGGACAGGCTGGCGCGAAACGGCGGGCGAGGCGTTGCTCCCGGCGCTGATGCGCAAGCCGGAACGGCTGCGGCTTGCCGCGACGCCCGGCTAGCGAGCCACGGTCCCCATCAGCCGCAGCCGGCTGACGCCCCCGTCGGGATAGATGTTGAGCCGGACGAACCGGATCGGCCCGAGGTCGGCCACCTCGTCCCGGAAGGTGTGGATGTGGTCGGGCTGCAGCTTCACCTCCGGCAACAGCACGGGCCAGCTCTCGGCCTGGGCGGCCAACTCGTGCGGCGCGCCGTGGGCCCGGGCGGTGGCCTGGATGGAGCAGCGGTCGGGATAGTTGCCCTTGAAGTGCGCCGTATCGACGATGACCTCGCCGACCCGGCCGAAGGTCCCGAGTTCCAGGATCGCCCAGTCGTGGCCCGGCTCGCGTCGCCGGCGCGTCTCCCACCCATCGCCCATGTCCACGCCGCGGCCGGGCGCGGTCATGTTCTCGACCCGGCCGAAATGTTCGTCGTTGGCAACGATCCCGCGGCCGCCCCAGGCCATGGCCATCAGGTCGATGACGTCGCCGTCCGCGACCTTGCTCCAGTCGGGATCCACGCGGCCCCAGACCCGCAGCCGCGCGACCCCGCCGTCCGGATAGATGTGCAGCCGCACATGGGTGGCGGAGGTGGCGTGCTCCACCGGGAACCAGGCGCGGTCGTTCCCCTTCAGCTCCAGCCGCCCCGTCGCCTTGACCCAGCCGGCGTCGTCGCCGGGGATCGTCTCGTCCGAGACGCACAGCTCGACCTCCGCGCCGGGCGGGTAGTTGCCGGTGAAGTGGCGCGTGTCGATCTCGAAGCCCGCGACGATGCCGGGCCCGCCCAGCTTGATCACGCACCAGTCGTGGCCGGGCACGCGCTTGCGGCGGCTCTCCCAGCCATCCATCCATTTGCCGTTCTCGTCGTACTTGCCGGGGATGAACACCGGCTCGGTCGGCGCGATCAGCCGCGACTTGTCGGCGAAGAAGTCGTCCGTGGCGTAGACCACCTCCGAGCCCAGGCGGGGCTGGGCGAGATCCACGAACTGGCGGCGAAGGTCATCGAACATGGGCTTGGTCTCTAGATCAGGTCGGCGAGGCGGAAGCCGGCGATCCGGTGGATCTGGGCGATAGCCGTCTCGAACTCGGTTTCCGGGTCGTTGGCGAGGCGGCTCTCGAACGCCGCCAGGATATCGCCGCGCGTCGCCCCCTTCACCGCGAAGATGAAGGGGAAACCGAAGCGGGCGTTGTAGGCGGCGTTCAGACGCTGGAACGCCTCGAACTCCTCCGGGCTGCACTGGTCGAGCCCGGCGCCCGCCTGCTCCTTGACCGAGGCGTCGGCCATCTTCGTGCGGCTGGCCAGTTCCGGGTGGGCGCGGATCAGGGCCAGCTTCCGTTCCCGCGGGGCGGCGTCGACCACCGCCGCCATGGCCTTCGCCAGGCTTTCGCGATCGGCCGGCGGATCCGGCCACACGCCCTCCGCCACCCAGGGCGAGGCCTCGTAGACCGGCCCGAACCGGGCGACGAAATCCTCCTTAGCGCCCATGCGGATGCCGCTCCCGCCAGTGCCTGGCGATCTCTACCCGCCGGCAGAACCAGACGTCCTGGTGACCCAGGGCATAGCGGATGAACCGCTCCAGCCCAGCCATCTTCCCCGGCCGCCCGACGATGCGGCAGTGCAGCCCGATGGACAGCATCTTGGGCCGCTCCTCGCCCTCGGCGTAGAGCACGTCGAAGGCGTCCTTCAGGTAGGAATAGAATTGCTCGCCGGTGTTCAGGCCCGTCCCCGAGAAGCGCATGTCGTTGGCCTCCAGGGTGTACGGCACGATCAGGTGCGGACGCCGCCCCACCTCCGTCCAGAACGGCAGGTCGTCGGAATAGTCGTCGGCGTCGTAGAGGAACCCGCCCTCGGACGCGACCAGCGCCCGCGTATTGGGGCTGGTCCGGCCGGTGTACCAGCCCAGCGGCCGCTCGCCCGTCAGCCGCTTGTGGATGTCGATGGCGCGGAACAGGTGCTCGCGCTCCACCCGCTCGGGCACGTCCTGGTAGTTGATCCAGCGCCACCCGTGGCTGGCTATCTCGTGGCCGGCCTCCAGCATGGCCTCGACCACGGCGGGGTTGCGCTCCATGGCCATGGCCACGCCCAACACCGTCACCGGCGTCTTGTACCGGTCGAACAGCCGCAGCAGCCGCCAGACCCCGGCCCGGCTGCCGTACTCGTAGATCTGCTCCATGCTCATGTGCCGCGCGCCCGGGATGGCGGGCGGATTGATCATGTCGGAAAGGAAGGCCTCGGACGCTGGATCCCCGTGCAGGATGCAGTTCTCGCCGCCCTCCTCGTAGTTCAGCACCATCTGGATCGCGATGCGCGCCCCGCCCGGCCAGTCGGCGTGCGGCGGGTCCTTGCCGTAGCCGATAAGGTCGCGCGGATAACTGGGCTCGGGCATGACTGACCGCTTAGCAGGCTTCGCAGGGGCCGCACCGTCGCAATCCTGCGCCACGGTTGCAATTCCTGGCCTCAGGGCGGATTCTGGGCGGCTGGATTTTCGGAGTCTTCCTTGAGCGGCCTCACCACCCACGTCCTCGACACCATGCACGGCCGCCCGGCGGCGGGCGTCGGTCTGCGTCTGTCTCGGGGCGGGCTGGCGCTGGCGTCGGTGGTGACGAATTCCGACGGGCGCGTGGACCAGCCGCTTCTCGCCGGGGAGGCGCTAACGCCCGGCGCCTATCGGCTTGAGTTCGACGTCGGTGAGTATTTCCGGAGTCTCGGCGTCGCCCTTCCGCGGCCGGCGTTCCTGGAGACCGTGGTCATCGACTTCGGCGTCTCCGAGGCGGGCGCCCACTACCACGTCCCCCTGCTGGTCAGCCCCTTCGCCTACTCCACCTATCGGGGTAGCTGACCATGGGCCGCCCGATCCGATTCCTGCTGGACGGCGAGGTGCGCGAGCTGCCCGCCGACACCGACCCGACCCTGACCGTCCTGAACCTCCTGCGCTACCACCTGCGCCGGACGGGCACGAAAGAAGGCTGCGCCGAGGGCGACTGCGGCGCCTGCACCGTGGTGCTGGGCGAGCTCACCGAGGACCGGGTCCGCTTCCGCGCCGTGAACGCCTGCATCCTCTTCGCGCCCATGCTGGATGGGCGTGCGCTGTTCACGGTGGAGAGCCTGGGCCGCGAGGGCGCGCTGCATCCCGTGCAGCAGGCCCTGGTGGACCACCACGGCAGCCAGTGCGGCTTCTGCACTCCGGGGTTCGTCATGAGCCTCTACGCCGTGCAGCGCGAGGGCGCGCCGACGGACACCGCCAGCCTGAAGGATGCCCTCGCAGGCAACCTCTGCCGCTGCACCGGCTACGGCCCGATCCTGGCTGCGGGGCAGGCCATGGGCGAGGCGCCGGCCACGGACATCGCCACGGCTCTCGAGGCCATCCAGCCGACTGAGGGGCTCGCGCTTGAGTACAAGGGCCGGCGGTACTTCGCGCCGCGTTCGGCCGACGAACTTGCGGCCGTGCTCGCGGCTCATCCCGAGGCCACGATCCTCGCCGGCGGCACCGACGTCGGCCTGTGGGTGACCAAGCAGCAGCGCGTCCTGCCGACCCTCGTCTCGTTGAACGACGCTGCCGACCTCAAAGGGGTCGAAGACCTTGGCGACGCCATCCGGATCGGCGCCGCCGTCCGCTACGTCGACGCCCAACCTGCGCTGACAGCGCTCCATCCCGCGTTCGGCGACCTCATGCGCCGGCTGGGCGGGCTGCAGGTTCGCAATCTCGGCACCGTCTGCGGCAACATCGCCAATGGATCGCCCATCGGTGACATGCCGCCGGCGCTGATCGCGGCGGGCGCCACGCTGGTCCTGCGGCAGGGGGACGCGCGGCGCGAGTTGCCGCTGGAAGCCTTCTTCCTGGCCTACGGCAAGCAGGACCGCCGGCCCGGCGAGTTCGTCGAGGCGGTGATCGTCCCGAAGATTGGCAGGGGTCGGATTTTCAAGATCGCCAAGCTTTCCAAGCGCTTCGACCAGGATATTTCGGCGGTGTGCCTGGGCCTGTCCGTCGGCGTCGAAGCCGGCCAGGTGACCGACGCCCGCATCGCCTTCGGCGGCATGGCGGCGACGCCGAAGCGTGCGGCGGCGTGCGAAGCGGCGCTGGTCGGCAGGCCCTGGACCCGCGAGACCGTGGAGGCCGCCGCCGCCGCCCTCGCGGAGGATTTCACGCCGATCAGCGACATGCGCGCCTCGGCCGGCTACCGACTGGACGCCGCGCAGAACATGGTCCGCCGCGCCTTCCTGGAGAGCGCCGGCGCATCGCGCGTCCCCGACGCCGAGGCGGTGGCGTATGGCTGACAGCGGCGGCGCCACGCGCCAGATCCCGGTCCTCCATGCGCCCATCGGCCACGACAGCGCGCCCCGCCATGTGAGCGGCGAGGCGCTCTATATCGACGACATCCCCGAGCCGCCGGGCCTCCTGCATCTCTATGTCGGCCAGGGCGCCAGGGCCCATGCCCGAGTGACGAAACTCGACCTCGCTGCGGTCCGCGCCGCACCCGGCGTCGTGGCGGTGCTGACGCCTGCCGACGTCCCCGGCAAGAACGACATCAGCCCCTTCGCCGGCGACGACCCGCTGTTCGCGGAGGGCGAGGTCAAGTTCCGGGGCCAAGCGCTGTTCTGCGTGGTCGCCGAGACCCTACCCAAGGCCCGCGCCGCCGCCGCCCTGGCCGTGGTGGAGTACGAGGACCTGCCGGCCCTGCTGACGGCGGACGCCGCCGTGTCGGCCGGCGCCTTCATCGAGCCCACCCAGGCCATCCGCCTGGGCGACGCCCGCGCCGCCATCGCCGCGGCGCCGCATCAACTTTCCGGCCACCTGCAGGTCGGCGGCCAGGAGCACTTCTACCTCGAAGGCCAGGTGGCCCTGGTGGTCCCCGGCGAGGGCCGGGACCTGCACGTCTGGACCTCCACCCAGCATCCCACCGAGACCCAGCACATCCTGGCCCGGGTGCTGGACTGCCCAGACGTGGACATCACCGTGGAGGTCCGCCGCATGGGCGGCGCCTTCGGCGGCAAGGAGACCCAGTCGGTGCAGTGGGCCGCCATGGCCGCCATCGCCGCGAAGCTGACCCGGCGCCCGGCCAAGATCCGCCTCGACCGCGACGACGACATGGTCATGACCGGCAAGCGGCACGACTTCGAGATCGACTGGACCCTCGGTTTCGACGGCGACGGCCGGCTGCACGGGGCCGCCTTCGAATTCGCCTCCCGCTGCGGCTTCTCCGCCGACCTCAGCCACGCGATCAACGACCGGGCGATGTTCCATGCGGACAACGCCTATGCCCTGCAGGCGGCCGAGATCGTCAGCCACCGCGCCCGCACCCACACCGTCTCCAACACCGCCTTCCGCGGTTTCGGCGGGCCGCAGGGGATGATGGCCATCGAGCGGGCGCTGGACGCCGTGGCCCTGTCGCTAGGCAAGGATCCGCTGGATGTGCGCCTGGCCAATCTCTACGGCGTCGTAGGCGACCTGACGCCCTACGGCCAGACGGTCACCGACGCGGTCGCCCACGAGATCATGACCGAGCTGGAAGCCAGTTCGGACTATCGCGCCCGCCGCGCGGCCATCGCGAAATGGAACGCCGCCAACGACCACCTGAAGCGCGGGATCGCCCTGACGCCGGTGAAGTTCGGCATCTCCTTCACCACCACCTATCTGAACCAGGCCGGTGCCCTGGTGCATGTCTACACGGACGGCTCGATCCATCTGAACCATGGCGGGACCGAGATGGGCCAGGGGCTCAACATCAAGGTCGCCCAGGTCGCCGCGGACGCCTTCCAGGTCCCGCTCGCCAGCGTGAAGATCACCTCCACGCGCACCGACAAGGTGCCCAATACCTCTGCCACCGCCGCCTCCTCGGGCAGCGACCTCAACGGCATGGCGGCGCTGGACGCCTGCGAGCAGATCAAGGCCCGTCTCGCCGAATGGGCGATCCGGAACTATGGCCATCCGCCCGTCTACACGGGGGGCGGCGTGCGCCTGGGCGCCGAGCTCTTGAGCTTCCGCGACTTCGTGCACGAAGCCTATGTGGCCCGCGTCTCGCTGTCGGCGGCCGGCTTCTACAAGACGCCGGACATCCACTACGACCGGGTCACCCACAAGGGCCGGCCGTTCTACTACTACGCCTATGGCGCGGCCTGTTCGGAGGTGGTCGTCGACACCCTGACCGGCGAGAACAAGGTCGTCCGCGTCGACATCCTCCACGACGTGGGCCGGTCACTGAACCCGGCCATCGACCTGGGCCAGATCGAGGGCGGCTTCATCCAGGGCATGGGCTGGCTCACCACCGAGGAGTTGGTCTTCGACGACAAGGGCGCCCTGCGCACCCACGCCCCGTCGACCTATAAGATTCCCACCGCCGGCGACCGGCCGGACGCGTTCAACATCGCCATCTGGCGGCCGGGCGAGAACCGCGAGAACACCATTCACCGCTCCAAGGCCGTGGGCGAGCCGCCGCTGATGCTGGCGATCTCCGTCTTCTCGGCGCTCACCGACGCGGTGGCGAGCGTGGCCGGCCACAAGGTGATGCCGAACCTCGACGCCCCCGCCACGCCGGAACGCATTCTGGCCGCCGTGAACGATGTGCGCAGGCGGGCGGCCAATGCCTGATTGGATCGCTGAAGCTGTGGCTTCCGCCCGACGGGGCGAGGCGCTGGCGATGGTGACCATCGTGGGCGCCCAGGGTTCCACGCCGCGCGAGATCGGCGCGCGCATGCTGGTCTGGCCGGACCGTTTCACCGGCACCATCGGCGGCGGCTCCCTCGAACGCCAGGGCTTGGACCAGGCCCGCCGGCTGCTGACCCAGACCGCGCGCCGACACGCCCTGCAGGACTACCCGCTCGGCCCCCTGCTGGGCCAGTGCTGCGGCGGCCATGTGCGGCTGCTGGTCGAGCGCGTGGACGCCGAGAGCCTGCCCTGGCTGGAACCCGCGGCCGACGCCCGGGCCCCCTTCGCCCTCACGGCCCGTTTCGAGGACGGCGGCATGATCCGCGCCATCGAGGCCGAAGCTCCGGCCTCCGACAGCCCGCGCATTCCGATCCCGGAGGTCCGCCGCGTGTCCGAACTGATCCGTCCCACCCTGCCGCGCCTCGTCATCTTCGGCGCGGGCCATGTGGGCCAGGCGGTGGCGCGCGCCTTCGCCCCCCTGCCCTTCCACCTGGACTGGCTGGCCAGCCGCGAGGACCTGCGGCCCGAGGCCAGCGGCACGCGCGCCACCATCCTTAGCGAGGACGAACTGGTGGAGGCGGTGGAGGCCGCGCCGGCCGACACCTTGTTCGCCATGTTCACCCACAGCCACGACCTGGACTACCGCCTGACCCGGGCGGTCCTGGCCCGCGGGGACTTCCGCTACCTCGGCCTGATCGGCTCGCGGACCAAGCGCGCGCGCTTCGAAAGCCGCCTGCGGGCCGATGGCGTCGCCGACGCCGACCTCGCCCGCCTCACCTGCCCCATCGGCATCGCCGAGCTGAAGAGCAAGGCGCCCGCGGTCATCGCCGTGGCCCTGGCGGCCGAGCTACTGAAACTGACCGAAGACCCCGCCGAATGATCGCCGACATCGAAGCCTGGGCGAACCTGGCGATCCGCTGGCTGCACCTGGTCGCCGGCATCGCCTGGATCGGATCGTCCTTCTATTTCATGTGGTTGGACAGCCATCTGAAACCACCGAAGGTCCCGCGCGGCGAGGGCGTGGCCGGCGAGCTGTGGAGCGTCCACTCCGGCGGCTTCTATCACCAGATGAAGTTCATGGTGGCCCCGGCCGACATGCCGGAGGAGCTGCACTGGTTCAAGTGGGAGGCCTACACAACCTGGATCTCGGGCTTCCTGCTGCTCAGCCTGATCTTCTACGTCGGCGCCGACCTCAACCTTATCGACAAGACCAAGGCCGATCTCGCCACCTGGCAGGCGATCCTGCTGGGCCTCGGCAGCCTGGCGGCGGGCTGGCTGGTCTACGACGGCCTCTGCCGCTCGCGGGTCGGCCAGAACCTGAGGTTGTTCGGCGCGGTCTGGTTCCTGGTCCTCACCGCCGCCGCCTACGGCCTGACGCGGGTCTTCTCCGACCTCGGCGCCTTCATGCACGTGGGCGCCATCATCGGCACGGTCATGGCGGCCAACGTCTTCCTGATCATCATCCCGAACCAGCGGAAGGTGGTGGCCCAGGTCCTGGCCGGCCAGGCGCTTGACCCGTCGCTGGGCAAGCAGGCCAAGCAGCGCAGCGTCCACAACAACTACATGACCCTGCCGGTGCTGTTCATCATGATCAGCAACCATTACCCGATGATCTTCGCCGCCCCGCTGAACTGGCTCTGGCTGGCGGGGCTGGGGATCGCCGGCTGGACCATCCGCCACTTCTTCAACCTGAAGAACGCCGGGCGGGTGGAGCCCCAGGTCCTGCTCTATGGCGCCCTGGCGTTCGTGACCGTGGCGGTGCTGAACGAGAGCGCGCGGCCCAAGCCGCCCACCGTGGCGGAGGTCCCCGCCTATGCCACCGTCCGCGCCATCGTCGACAAGCACTGCATCACCTGCCACGCCGCCCATCCGACGCACCGCGGGGTGCCGGTCGCGCCCAACGGTACGATGTTCGATACCGACGCCGGCCTGCAGCAGCACGCCGAGAAGATCTACACCCGCGCGGTCGCCACCCAATCCATGCCACTGGGCAACGAAACCCAAATGACCGAAACCGAACGCGCCCAGCTCGGCGCCTGGATCAAGGCCGGCGCGAAGGTGGGTTCGTGAGGACCATCACCCCCGAGCCCCTGACCGCTGACGCCTTCGCCCCGTTCGGCGATGTGATCGAGGCTTCCGACCGGGCCGAGGTCATGCCGATCAACTACGGCTGGACCACCCGCTTCAACGCCCTGGCGGACGTGGCGGTGGGCGACGGGCACGCCATCCTCAGCATTTTCCGGTCCAAGCCTCTGACGCCGCCGGTGCTGAAGATCTTCGAGCGCCATCCCCTTGGCAGTCAGGCCTTCATGCCGTTGAACGGACGGCCGTTCCTGCTCGCGGTGGCGCCCCCAGGCGAGTTTGATCCCGCCGCCGTGCGGGTCTTCCGCGCCGCCCCCACCCAGGGCGTGAACTACGCCAGGGGGACCTGGCACCACTTCCTGCTGGCCCTGGAAGCCGAGAGCGACTTCCTGGTCGTCGACCGCGAGGGACCCGGCGACAACCTGGACGAGGTCGAACTGGCCGAGGCGGACTGGATCGCCGTCGCCCCATGACCCGCCACGCCTACCGCGCCGCCCTCCTCCACATGCTGGACGACCCCTCGCGCGTCCCGGCGGCGGAGGCGCACGCCTACCATCCCGACGGCCTGCTGGTGGTCGAGGACGGCCATGTGGCGGCGTTCGGCGCCTGGGCGGACCTCGCGCCGAGCCTGCCTGAGGGGACGCCGGTCGAGCACCTGCCGGGCCGGCTGATCACGCCCGGGTTCGTGGACGCCCACGTGCATTATCCGCAGGTGGACGTGATCGCAGCCTGGGGGACACAGCTCCTCGACTGGCTCAACACCCACACCTTCCCCGCCGAACAGGCTTTCGCCGACCGGAGCCATGCGGACGCGGTGGCCCAGGTGTTCCTGGACCAGCTCCTGGCCAACGGGACCACCAGCGCTCTCGCCTTCTGCACCGTCCACAAGACGTCCGCCGAGGCGCTGTTCGCGGCGGCCCTGGACCGCAACATGCGCCTCATCGCCGGCAAGGTGCTGATGGACCGCGCGGCGCCGGCCGGCCTGACCGACACTGTCGACAGCGGCCGCGAGGACACCGAGGCCCTGATCCGCGCCTGGCGGGGCCGCGGCCGGCTGGGCTACGCGGTTACGCCCCGCTTCGCCGTGACCTCCACCGACGCCCAGCTCGCCATGGCCGGCGAGGTGCTGGCCGCCCATCCCGACGTCCTGCTCCACACCCACATGTCCGAGAACCGCGCCGAGATCGCCCGCGTCGGCGAGCTGTTCCCCTGGGCGCGCGACTACCTGGACGTCTACGACCGCTTCGGCCTCGTGGGTCCGCGCTCGGTCTTCGCCCACTGCGTCCACTGTGACGAGGCAGTCATGGGGCGTATGGCCAAGGCGGGCGCCTCGGCCGCCTTCTGCCCCTCCTCCAACCTGCTGCTGGGCAGCGGCCTCTTCAGCCTAAAGCGCGCCTGCGCGTGCGGGCTGCACACGGCGCTGGCCACCGACGTGGGCGGGGGCGGCAGCTTCTCCCTGCTCCACATGATGGGCGAGGCCTACAAGGTCGGCCAGCTTCAGGGCGACAACCTCGATCCGCTCCACGCCTTCTACCTGGGCACGCTGGCGGGCGCCCGGGCGCTGCACATCGACGGACGCGTCGGCAACCTCCTGCCCGGCAAGGAGGCGGACTTCGTGGTCCTGGACCTGGCCGCGACGCCATTGCTGGCTCGTCGCACCGCCCGAACAAGGACCCTGGCCGAGACCCTGTTCGTGCTCGCCGTGCTGGCAGACGACCGCCTGGTCGAGCGCACCTACCTGATGGGCCGGCCGGCGCACCAACGAGGACTTGCGGCGCAGCCTACGGCCTGACGACTATGGCCCCGCTGTTTCCCGGGGGGAGTCCGCTTGCTTCGTTTCGCCGCCATCGTCGCCCTCCTCCTCGCGCCCCTGCCGGCGCTGGCGCAGCCCACGCCGATCCCGATCAAGGTGGTGGTGATCGCCGCGTTTGAGATCGGGGCGGACACGGGCGACAAGCCCGGCGAGTTCCAGCATTGGGTCGAGCGCTACCCGCTGGCCGAGACGGTGAAGATCCCCAGCGTCGAGCGCCCGGCGCGGCTCTCCAAGGACGGCGTCCTGGGAATCACCACGGGCATGTTCGGCCGGGCGCGGGGCTCCATGGCCGCCCTGCTGTCCGACCCGCGCTTCGACTTTTCGCGGAGCTACTTCCTGATGGCCGGCATCGCCGGGGTCGACCCGAAGGCCGGATCGATCGGCAGCGCGGCCTGGTCCGACTGGGTGGTCGACGGCGATCCGGTCTACGAGATCGACGACCGCGAGATCACGCCCGGCTGGCCCTGGGGTCTCTACGCCTTCAACGCCAACAGCCCGGCCGAAAAGGGCAGCGGCGAGGGCGCCAGCGGCATGGCCTGGCGGCTGGACCCGGGGCTGACCCAATGGGCCTACCAGCTGACCCGCGACACGCCCCTGCCGGACGGTCCCAAGCTGGCCGCCGAACGCGCCGGCTTCCGGGCTGAGCCCACGGCCCAGAAGCCGCCCCACGTCTTCGTGGGCGCCAGCCTGGCCACGGTACGCTTCTGGCATGGCCCCCGCCGGACCCAATGGGCGCGCGAATGGGTCCGGCTGCAGACCGACGGCGCCGGCGTCTTCGCCATGAGCGACGGCGAGGACCAGGCTGTGCTCGACACCCTCGCGCTGTTCGCCCAGGACGGCCGGGTCGACCCGCGCCGGGTGCTCGTGCTGCGCACGGCCAGCAACTACACCTGGCCCGGCGAGGGCAAGCCGATGCGCGTCGAGTTCGCCGACGGCGGGTCGGACGCCGCGTTCGAAGCCGCCTATCGCGTCGGCGCGCCGGTCGTGAAGGCCCTGGTCGCGGGTTGGCCCACGTACGAAACCACCCTTCCGAAGGCCCGGCCGTGAGTTTCCTCGAAAAGACCTTCCAGCTCCGCGAACGCGGAACCAGCGTCCGGACCGAGGTGCTGGCGGGCGCCACCACCTTCCTGACCATGGCCTACATCGTGCTGGTGAACCCCTCGATCCTGGGGACCACCGGGATGCCCGTGGCCGGCGTGGCGGCGGCGACCTGCCTGGCGGCCGGGGTCGGCTGCCTGCTGATGGGCTTCCTGGCCAACTATCCGATCGCGCTGGCCCCCGGCATGGGCCTCAACGCCTACTTCGCCTTCACCGTGGTGGGGGCCATGGGCGTGCCCTGGCAGACCGCGCTGGGGCTCGTCTTCATCTCGGGCGTCCTGTTCATCGTCCTGACGGTGGCCGGGGTCCGCCAGCTCATCGTCAGCGCCATACCGCGGGCCCTGTTCTCGGCGATCGCCGCCGGCATCGGCCTCTTCATCGCCTTCATCGGCCTTCGCGGCTCCGGCCTCGTGGTCGGCAATCCGGCCACCCTCGTCACCCTGGGCGACGTCCATGCGCCAGCCACCCTGTTGGCGCTGCTAGGCCTGGCGATCCTTTCGGTCCTGCTGGTGCTGAAGGTGCGCGGCGCGATCTTCATCGGCATCGTCGCCACGGCCGTCCTCGGCTGGGTCCTGGGCCTCGCCACCTGGGCGCCGCAGCCTTACAGCCTGGACGAGATGACGGGCACGGCCCTGAAGCTCGACATCCCCGCCGCGCTCGGCATCGGCGGCCATGGCTTCGGCCTGGCCCTCCTGGAGATCCTCTTCGTCTTCCTGTTCGTCGACCTGTTCGACAACGTCGGCACCCTCGTCGCGGTGTCCAAGAAGGCCGGGCTGATGCGGCCGGACGGCTCGATCCCGCGCCTGAACCGCATCCTCTTCGCCGACGCCGGCGCGACGGTGGTGGGCTCGCTGGCCGGCACGTCCACCGTCGTCAGCTACATCGAGAGCGCCTCGGGCGTCTCCGCCGGCGGCCGGACGGGCCTGACCGCCGTCGTCACGGGCCTCCTGTTCCTCGCGACCCTGTTCGTCGCGCCCTGGGCCCAGGTGATCCCGGCCGCGGCCACGGCCCCCGCGCTGATCCTCGTCGGCGCCATGATGATGGGGCCCCTCACCGAGATCGACTGGGACGATCCGGTGGTGGCGATCCCCGCCTTCCTCACGCTGGTGACGATCCCGCTCACCTTCTCGATCGCCAACGGCCTGGCCTTCGGCGTCATCGCCTATGCGGTGCTGAAGCTCGCCAGCCGACGCGTCGCGAAAGCCGACTGGCTCCTCTTCGCCCTCGCCGCCCTGTTCATCGCGCGGTTCGTCTACATGGCGGTGGAGGGCTAACGCGCGGCTTCGAACGCCTTCAGCAGGTGCTCGTGCCGCCATTGCTCGCGGGCCTTGTCGCTCTTGGCGACGAACGCGGCGCAGGCGCCCTTGGGCTCGGCGTTCCCGACTTGGCCCCGGCAAGCCGCCACAGGCTTGCGATAGACGTTGGGGTCGCTCCACAGCCCCTCGCCCGCCAGGAAGCTGTAGGCGATGCCATTGCGCGCCGCAGTCTTGAGGTCGGCGTAGGTCGCGCCGGTCTTCACCGCCAGGACGTAGTCCGCCGACAGGTCGCTGCGCAAGATGCCGGCATCATCGGTGGACAGCGCCACCGGCACGCCCCGCTGCCGCAGCCAGGCATAGGGGTGCTCCTCCGGCTTCACGCCCAGGATCTCGCGGTTCGAGATCGGATTGACCTCCACCAGCACGCCCTTGGCCGCCATTTCCGCCGCCAGCGCCTCGGCGCCCGTCTCGTGGGGCAGCGCCACCCCGTGCCCGATGCGCCGCGCCCCCGCCACCCGCACGGCGGCGCCGACGTGGTAGCTGAGGGTCTCGGGCGTGGCGACGTCGAGGCTCAGTTCGCCGGCGTGCAGCGCCACGGGTGTCTTGCGGCCGCGGTCGGTCAACAGCTCCACGATCTTCATGTGGGTGTCGTAGTGGGTCACCGCGTCCTGGCTGTCCTCGGGCGCCACGAGCTGCAGGCCGACCCAGCGCGGGTCGGCGGCCACCGTGGCCACGCCGAGCTGGAGCTGGGCCATGGTCTCCTCGGGCCGACCCTGGCGGATGGCCTGGAAGAGGAAGCGCACGGTCACCCGGCAGCCGGGCCGGGCCTCCGCCGTGCCGCACTTCAGCACCTCGCGGGCGCGGGCCTGCATGGCGTCGGTGTTCGCGATCACCGTGGGAACGAGCCGCTCCAGCCCCGCCTCGCTCAGCGCTGTGCGGGTCGCCGCCGGATCGCCCTTCCACCCGACCCGCGCGCCCAGGCTGCGGGACGGGAAGAACTGCGGCGTCACCATCAGCTCGAGGTAGAAGGTATTCTGCCGCGCGAGGTCGCCCATCACCACCGCCAGGGCGTCGCCCTCGCGGCTGGGCTTCATGCCCATGCGGCCGAAGGACGAGAAGAACTGGTCATGGCCAGAGCGATCCCGAAAGCCGGGGTGGCGGGTGCTGAGGCTGTCCACCACCAACGACCGCAACGCCTCGTCCGCAATGACGGCCGGCGCCGGCTTGGAGTCCGGCCCCGCGCACGACGGCCGGATCGCTAGCTCCCGCATGTCCACGCACAGGCCGTCCTCGGCCGCCCAGTTGAGCAGGGTCTCGCCGTAGATCGCGCCGGACAGGTGGTTGTGAAGCTCGCCGCCCTTGGGGAACGCCTTCATGAAGGCGGTAAGCTCGCCGGCGGTCATCTTGGCCAGGTCCGGCGCCGCGGCGGCGGGCGCGGCCAGGGCCAGGGCGGCGGACACGCCGATCAGGATTCGTTTCATGGGGCACGAAGGCGCCTGACGTCGCCCTCGCGGTCAAGCCACGCCCCGATGCTTACCGCGCGAAGAGAGGCAGGACGTAGGGCGCCACGAAGGCGAACAGGCTGGCCACCAGCCCCGCCAGCAGGATGCGGTAGGCGTAGCCCAGGTAGAGGTACTTCTTGAACGCGAGCACCTTGCCGTTCTGGTAGATGTCGCGCGCGAAAGCCTCGTAGACCGTCCTCGGATCGCCCAGCACGGTGAACAGGCGCTCCAGGAATTCCTCCTCCGGGACCTGGGTGAACGAGCCGAAGAACAGCAGGTTGGCCGGCCCGTCGGGCCGCGGCGGCGTCTTCACCGACGGCAGCACCGCCAGGATCGCCAGGAAGGCCGAGGCGAACGCCGCGCCGCCCAGGATGAACAGGGGCAGCGGCCGGGCCACGTTGTGGATCTGGCTGATCGAGACGGTGAAGATCACGAAGGTGGCGGCCAGCACCATGTTGGCCTTCTGATCGGCCATCTGGCTGAGCTGGTACTGCACCTGCTGGGCGGTGCGCAGCAGGTGGACCCCGTCGACCGCGAAAGTGGGCCGTGGCCCGGCCGCTTGGTCTTGCATCGTATTCCCCCAGAACCCCGGCGATTGGCGCGAGCCCTCGCCTCTATGCCCTGAACCGCCCCTCGAAGGCGAAGCTGGAAACCGGGTTACGCGGACTCGGCGTCTCGCGCGACCTGTAGGGCTCGTCCAGGATCTCCTTGTCGGCCGGCCGGCCGACCGCGATGGCCGCCTCGACGCGATACTGATCTTCGGGGACGTCCAGCACCGCGTAGGACCGCTCGAGATCGAAGCCGGCCATGCCGTGCGCCGCCCATCCGACCTTATGCGCCTGCAGCGCGAGATAGGCCCAGGCCGCGCCCGCGTCGAAGGAATGGCTGTGGACCGGGGCCGGCTCTCGCCCCTCGACCCGCCGGAACCGGTCCGAGACCACGTACATCAGCACCGAGGCGTGCTTCACCCAGGCCTGGTTGTAGGGGATCAGCAGGTCGAACAGCCGGTCCCACTCCGCCGTGCCCTTGTGGCCATAGACGAACCGCCACGGCTGGCCGTTGTAGGCGCTGGGCGCCCAGCGCGCGGCCTCGAACAGGCTCATCAACAGCGCGTCCGGCATCGGCTCGCCGGTGAAGGCGCGCGGCGACCAACGCTCCAGGAACATCGGATCGACGTCGTGGTCCGCCGACCGCCCGTTGGCCTCGGGGCCCGCCACCTACGCCTTCCCGATGTGGGCGATGGAGGCGATCTCGACCAGGAAGTCGGGCCGCACCAGACCGCACTGGATGCAGAACCGCGCCGGCTTCTCGCCGGGGAAGTACTCGGCATAGACCTTGTTGATGGCCGCGTAATCCGCCCAGTCCTTCAGGAAGATGTGGTTCATGGTCACGTCGTCCATGGTCCCGCCCGCGGTCTCGATGACGGACTTGATGGTCTCCAGCACCTGGCGCGTCTGCGCCGCCGCATCGCCGACGTGGGCGACGTTGTTGTCCTTGTCGAAGGCCAGGGTCCCGGAGACGTAGACCACGCCGTCGGCCAGCGTGCCGGGCGAGAAGGGCGCGATGGGCGTGCCGGTCCCCGGCGGGGTGATGACGGTCTTGGGCATCTGTCTTCCTCTTAGGTTCGGGGCGGGGTCTGGCCGATGGCCCCGCAGAAGTCGGCGGTGTTCGACACCCAGCCGAAGAATTTCTCGACGTTGTAGACCGTGGCCTCCTGCAGGAAGGCGGGGCCGGCCTGATGGGTCGCGTCCTCCAGCAGCACGCCGAAGTACTCCCGGTGATAGCCGTCGCGCAGCGTGCTTTCCACGCAGACGTTGGTGGCGATACCGCAGAAGGCCAGGCTGCGGATGCCGCGGGCCCGCAGCATCGAGTCCAGGGCGGTGTTGTAGAAGGCCGAGTAGCGCGGCTTCTCGATCACGATGTCGCCGGCCTGCGGCTGCAGGCGGTCGACCAGGGCGTAGTCCCAGGTCCCCTTGGCCAGCAGCTTGCCCTCGAGTTCGGGCCGCTCGCGCATGGTCTTGAGCGCGTTCGACTTCCACCAGTTGGGCGAACCCGGCCCGCCCGCCTCGACGTAGCCCGCGTCCCAGCCGTTCTGGAAGAACACCACCTGCACCCCGGCCTTGCGCGCGGTCTCGACCAGCACCGCGATCCGGTCGATCACCGCCGCTGCGCCGCCGATGTCGAACCCGGCGATGTCGAGATAGCCGCCCTGCGAGGCATAGGCGTTCTGCATGTCCACCACGATCAGCGCGGTGGCCTGCGGATCGATGGGCAGGTTCTCGGGCCGCGCCGGCAGGGTGACCGCGCCGTCTACGGGGATGGTCGGCCTAGGCTGCGACATGCTTGCGGCTCTTCATCCGCGGCTGGATCTTCGTGCCGAAGTCCTCGACGCCCTGCACGAAGTCGTCGAACACCAGGAGCACGCCGGCAGTCCCCGGCACCTCGGCCACCTCGTCCAGCATCCGGGCGACGCTCTCGTACGAGCCGACAAGCGTGCCCATGTTCAGGTTCACCGCCGACTCCGGCGCGGCGAGCTGGGTGGTGTTGGTGTTGGTCGTGCCGCCCGCCGCGGCGTTGGGCGCGGCCTGGTTGGTCAGCCAGGCCAGGGCCTCCTGGTCGGCGCCGTCGCGGTAGAGCTGCCACTTGGCCAAGGCGGCCTCGTCCGTCTCGTCGGCGATGATCATGAAGAGGATGTAGGCGGCGACGTCGCGGCCGGTCTTCGCTTTCGCCGCCTCCAGCCGCTTGTTCACCGAGGCGAAGGCCGTAGGCGTGTTCGTCCCCTTGCCCAGGGCGAAGCTGTAGTCCGCATACTCCGCGGTGAAAGCCAGGCCCTCGTCGGACGAGCCGGCGCAGATGATCTTCACGCCGGGCGTCGGCTTCGGGCTGACCCGGCAGTCGTTCATGGTCAGGTACTTGCCCTTGAAGTCCGAGACGCCGGTCTCCATCAGGCCCTTCAGCACCGTCGCGTACTCGGCGAGGTAGTTGTAGCGGTCCGAATAGTGGCTCTCGCCGGGCCACAGCCCCATCTGGTCGTACTCGGCCTTCTGCCAGCCGGTGACCAGGTTGATCCCGAAGCGCCCCGGGGCGATGGAATCGATGGTCGAGGCCATGCGCGCCACGATCGCGGGGGGCATGGTCAGCGTCGCAGCCGTCGCGAAGATGTTGATCTTCGAGGTCACAGCCGCGAGCCCCGCCATCAGCGTGAAGCTCTCGAGGTTGTGCTCCCAGAACTCCGTCTTACCGCCGAAGCCCCGCAGCTTGATCATGGAGAGCGCGAAGTCGAAGCCGTAGCCCTCCGCGCTTTGGACGATCCGCTTGTTGAGCTCGAAGCTCGGCATGTACTGCGGCGAGGTCTCCGAGATGAGCCAGCCGTTGTTGCCGATCGGAATGAAGACGCCGATGTCCATGGGCCCCGCCCCCTCTGCACGGCCGTCCAGTTGGCGCCGCGCGGAGGCGGCGCGCAAGCCGGGTCAGCGGAATTCCTCGCCGGCGGCAGTGGGGGGTTCCGGAATGTCCTCGTAGGGGCGAAGGCCACCCGCCAGCAGGCATTTCCAGACATCCTCCGGGGTCTCTGCAAAGCGGAAGAGGTCGAGGTCGGCCTGGGCGACCATCCCCGCGGCGACCAAGGCGTCGAAGTTCACGATGGATCGCCAGTAGCCCTCGTCGAACAGCACGATCGGCATGGGGGGCGACTTGTCGGTCTGGCGCAGCGTCAGGATCTCGAACAGCTCGTCCAAGGTCCCGAACCCACCCGGGAACACCACCAGGGCGCTGGCCCGCATCGCGAAGTGCATCTTGCGCATCGCGAAATAGTGGAAGCGGAAGGTGAGCTCGGGGGTGGAGTAGCCGTTCGGGTACTGTTCGTGCGGCAGGGTGATGTTCAGGCCGACCGACGGGGCGCCGACGTCCGTGGCCCCGCGGTTGGCGGCCTCCATGATGCCGGGGCCGCCGCCGGTGCAGATCACGTTGAACCGCTCGCCCTTGGCCGACAGGTGCGCCCCGCCCCGCTTCGAGGCGATGGCGGCGAACTCGCGGGCGGCGGCGTACCAGCGCGGATGCGGCTCGGGCCCGTCCTCGCGGATCCGCGCCGAGCCGAAGACGACGATGGTGGAGCGGACGCTCCAGTTGCGCAGCGCCTCGTCGACCTTGGCGAATTCCAGCAGGAAGCGGACCCCGCGCATGGAGGGGCCCATGATGAAGTCCGGGTCCATGGAAGCCAGTCGGTAGGTCGGCGAAGCCATCTGCGGCGCCGCCGGATGGGGGGATTGAGTCTCGGTCATCCCGCCAGTCTAGGCGGATCAGGCCGCCTTCGTCAGCGCGCGCGCGATCACCTTGGCGAAAGCGTCGGCCACGGGCGGGATCAGGGCCGGCGATACGCAGCTGAGGTCGTCGCCGCGGGCGTGGTGGAAGCGGTGGGCTCCGAAGATCCCCATGACCGGATCGTAGCCCGCGCTGAGGATGCTGGAGAGCTCGCCGGCGGCGCGCTTGGGGTCGGCGGGATAGGTCTGCTCCAGTCCGGGCTGGCCGGCGAAGGCGGCCTTGCAGGCCTCGACCAGCGGCGGGCTGGCCAGCAGGAAGCGCTGGGGGTCGGCGCTGGGCAGGGGTCCGAGCTGCAGCCCCCGCTCGTGCCAGTCCCGGGCGGCGACATTGGCCCCAAGGTGGACCCAGAGGGCGGTGGCGGCCGGCTTGGGCGCTGCGTGAGCGATATAGGTCTCGCCCCCTGCGTATTCATACTCATGGCCGCTGGTTGCGACCAGGGCGAGGTCCACGGGCAGTTTGGACCTTGCGGCCCAGGCGGCGAGCTGGAGCCAGGCGGCCAGGCCGCTGCCCCGCTCGCCCACGCAGCCGAACCAGCCGGATCGGGGGGTCGACAGTACGAGTGTCTTGGGCGCGCCACGACTTAGGGTTGCGGTGACGTTGAAGGCGGGGCGGCGGAACGAGCGGCCGGGCATGCGCAGGGTGGCGGGCGCCCCCTTTGCGGCCGCTTCGACGAAGGGATCGGCGTCGCGCGGCGCGAGGACGGCGACGGGCACGTCGAACAGCGGCTTGTCGGCCGGGGTGTTGAGCGCCAGGGCCTGGCCGGTGGGGCCGGTGGTGACCAGCACCACGGCCTTGGCGCCGGCCTCGGTCGCCGCCTTTACGCGGCGCTCGACCTCGCCCTTGGCGGTGGACCAGCGGGCGTGGGGCAGCACGAGGAGCGCGATCTCGCCCTCGCCGCGCTGGGGAACGAACAGGCGTCCGGTCAGCCCCGGCGTCGGCTGGACGATCGCCTGCGGGATCAGCGTCGCCCGCGCGCCGTCGATAGAGAGGCTGGGGGCCTCGCCCTCGTAGGCCGGGACCTCGAAGGGCTGGCGCTCGCAGGCGTAGCCCAGGGCCTTGAGCTCGCCCTCGATCCAGGCCCCGCAGGCATCGTCTCCCGCCCCGCCCGCGGCCTTGTCGCCGAAGCCGGCATAGCGCTCCAGGATGCGCCTGGCGTCCGCCTCCGAGCCGCCCGCCCCGGCCTGAGCGCCGGTCACAGGCGCGGCGGCCAGAAGGGTCGCGCCGACGCCGAGGACGGCGCGGCGGGAGGCGGAGAGCGGGGCGTTCTGATCCATCCGCCGAAGCTAGCGGAGGCCGTCGACGGGCGCGATGGGCGTCGGCGGACCACAGCGCGCGGCCTTCGCATAGCCGTCTCCGGCGGGGTCGATCCGCTTGGGCAGTTCGCACAGCTCGCGCGCCGCCGCCCCGTCGCCCTTCAGATAGGCGCGCCAGAACCGGATCGTCTCGGCCTTCACGATCTCCATCTGCGGCGGATCGGTGGGCTTCAGCACGCCGCCGGCCCCTCGCCGCCCGCCGAACAGGCCGTGGTCGGCGCCGTCCAGCACGATCAGGAACTGGTCCGCGCCCTGGATCGCCTGGAAGGGCGTGGTTCGCTCGAACGGAGACTTCTCCAGATCGAAGGGCGTCACGTCCGCCGTGCCGGTGAAATGCAGCATCGGGGTCTTCACGGCCGCGAAAGCGATCTTGGGATTGTCGCCACGCGGCTTGTTCGGACTATAGGCGACGGCGGCGCGTATGCGCGGCTCGGCGAACCGCGTCGGCGGCGCGGCGCCAGGCACGCGCTGCCCGACGGCCACCAGGGTCGACAGCGCGCCATAGGAATGGCCGGACATGCCGACGCGGCTCATGTCCGCCTTGGCGGCCAGGCGCGGGTCCTTGGCGATCTGGTCCAGCGCGAACGGCAGGTCGCCGTACCGCGCCTGCGCCACCTGGGGGTTGATGGCCGTCCCGCCGGTGGCGACGACGCCGGCGGTGGTCGTGGGCCGCCCCCGGCCGCCCAGGATGCCCGTGTCGGAGCCGGCGTGTTGCAGGCAGACCACCAGGAAGCCCGCTTCGGCGACAGCCTGCAGGATGAAGACCGACGTCTCCCGGCTGCCGCCCAGGCCGTGGCTGTGGACCACCACCGGAAACGGCCCCGCGCCCTTGGGCGCATAGGCCTTGAATGGCACGACCCGGCCATCGCGGGCCGGATCGGTCCATTCCCCATAGATCACCTCGACGGCCGATGCCGACGCCGCGGCCCCGGCCGGCTGCGCGACCGCCCCGGCCGGCGCCAGGCCGGCCAGCGCGGCCAGAACGAGGAGGGCTGCGCCGCGCCGGCTCATCCGCTTACCAGGAGTACCGGAGCTGGGCGCCGTAGGTGCGCGGCATGTTCCAGCGCCGGGTCGTGGCCGCGTTGAACACGATGTAGGACTCATCGCCCACGTTGTTCGAATAGACCGCGAACTCCCAGCCATTCTTCTGCAGGCCCACCCGCACGTCGAAGATCTGGTAGTCGTTGAGCTCCGGCGTCTGGGCGATCTCCTGCACGCCGCCCCAGCGTCCGGTCCCCTTGATGTTGAAGAAGCCGACGTAGTCGTCGCGCAGGTCGCGGCGGTAGTTGAGGTTGAAGGTGCCGGTCCAGTCGGGACGCTGCGGCCCCTTCTTGCCCTCGTCCGGACCCGACGTGATCTTGCCGCCCTGGCGGGAGCCGCCGATCGAAAGGCGCGCCGTGCCGCCCAGCACCTCGGCGGCGCCGGTCAGTTCGGCCTCGAGGCCCCAGAGTTCGGCCTTGCCGGCGTTGTAGACGAACGGCGTCGCCTGCACCGGGCAGACGGTCGAGCCCACCGCACAGCCGTTGTCGGTCTGGACCAGCAGGTCCTTCACGTTGGTCTGGTAGGCGGACAGGCTGAGGAACACCCGCGGCGCCAGATTGCCCTTCAGCCCCACCTCGTAGGCCGTGGCCTTCTCGTCGTCGAAGGTGGTGGGGATGGGCCGCGGCTGGCGCGGATCGCCCAGGGCCAGGTTGAAGCCGCCGGCGCGATAGGCGGTGCCGACCTTGCCGTAGGCCAGCCAGCCCGCGAGCTTGTAGGCCGCCGTGACGTTGTACGAGAAGTCGCTGGTCTCGCGGCCGGTGTCGATATCGAAACCGACCCCCGACGGCCGGCCCGTGCCGAAGTCGAGACGGGTGGACAGCAGGTCCTTGTCGTCGCGGGTGTAGCGGCCTTCCGCCGTGACGTTGAAGGCCTCCGTCAGGTCGTAGCCGACCGAGCCGTAGGCGGCCCAGGAGACGAAGTCGAGGCGGCTGACGCCGACCGTGCCGAACGAGCGGCCGTTGGCGGCGGTCGGCGGCCCGGCCAGGGTGTTCTGGTACTTGTCGTTGAGGTCGTAGTACTCGAACCCGGCCAGCCAACTGAAGCCCGCCGTCTTCTCGCCGACCAGGTGGACGTCCTGGAAGAGCACCCGGGCGTAGTCGTTCTGCGAGCCGCCCAGGTCGGGGCTGCCCTGCACCTGCCCCGGCGCGACCAGGCCGGCGGCGGCCACGCGCTGCAGGAACGAGGGCGAGGTGGCGTCGCGGTCGTAGGCGTTCTGCGAGCGGCGCTCGCGCAGGGCCGTGGTCGACGTCAGGGTCGCGAAGCCGAAGTCGTACTCCAGCACCAGCTCGGCGTAGTTCACCTGCTGCTTGGCGGACGACGGGTGGTTCCACTCGATGTCGTATTTGTCCTGGAAGACCCCGCGCGGATAGATGGCGCTCGTGCCTGCCGGGATCATCAGCTGGTACATCAGGCCGGGAAGCTGGTCGCGGCCGTGCTCCAGCAGGAGGTTGGCGCTGAACGGGCCGTTCTCATAGCGAACCTGGCCGCGGTAGATCTCGGACTCCTGGCGGTCGAAATACTCGTCGCGGACCGGGTTGTAGAAGAAGCCCTTGCGCTGCTTCATCAGGTTAGCGCCCAGGCGCACCGACCAGTTGTCGTTGATCGGCTGGTTCCAGACGAGCTGGCCCTCGTAGCGGGCGTTGTTGCCGCCATCGAGGACGAAGAAGCCCTCCTGGCGCTGGGTCGGCCGCGCGGAGACCACGTTGATCGAGCCGCCCACCGCGTTGCGCCCGTTCAACGCCCCTTGCACGCCGCGCAACACCTCGATGGTGCGCACGTCGAAGAAGTCGGGCTTGGAGAAGGTGCGGCCGCCCACATAGCCGCCGCCGATATAGACGCCGTTCCGATAGAGGCCCACGGCCGCGTCCGCCGCGGTCGCCCGGCTGGTGCCCGAGCCCCGGATCGAGATCTCGGAGGTCACCGGGTTGGAGGTGTTGGCGAAGTTCACCGCCGGCACGTTGGACAGCAGCGCCTGGGTGTTGGCGATGCCGCCCATGGCCTGGATCTGTTCGGCGCCCAGCGCCGTCCCGGCGGCCGGGATCTCGCGCAGGCTCTCCTCGCGCTTGCGCGCCGTGACCAGCACCTCGTCCAGTTCGGGAGCGGCGGCCGCCGTCGTCTGGGCATAGGCCGGCGCGGCGATCGCGCAGGCGATCACGGCGATGGACGCGCTTTTGAGGATGTGGCGCTTCATCATGGTCTTCCCCCTCGTCCCGCAGTGCTCTTGGTGTGTTACCGCGCGGTGACAGTGAGGCGTGAAGCTAGCGACAGACCCTTTGCATTTCCAATGCCTGCAAGGCTTGGAGCCATAGCGCCGTGTCCGCTTGACGATACGGAACGTGCTCCCAGAGTGGGACCATGACCGTCGACCGCAGACGCTGGATCGCCGGCGCAGGCGCATCCATCCTGGCCCCCGCCACGGCCGAAGCCGCCGGAGGGGCGCCGATGTACGACTATCTGTTCCTGGATCTCGAGGCGCCCGCCGGGACGCCGCCGGCGAAGGCCTATGCCGACCAGGTGCGCGCCCGGGCAGGCGGGATCGCGGCGGCGGGCGGCCAGGTGCTGGGCCTGTTCACGCCCCAGCTCGGCTGGCGGTCACGGCAGGCGGCGCTGCTGGTGGGCTGGCGGCCGGATGCGCCGGGGCGCCAGGCGGAGATGGAGGCGCTGGCGAAGCTGGAGGGCGTGGGCAAGGCCGAGCGCCAGCGCATGGCCGCCACCGCCCGCCCCACCGCGGGCGATGCGCCGAAGCCGGGCGGCATCTACGTCCACCGCTGGTTCGTCATCGGCGCCGAGAGCCTGGACGAGGTGGTGGCCCTGTCGACCGAGGGCTGGCGCGATTTCGAGGCCAGGTTCGACACCAACATCTTCGGCCTGTTCGCCGCCGAGCGGTCGGCGGCGGACGCGGCGGCGGGCGTCACGCGCCTGCTGCTCATCACCCGCTACAAGGACCACGGCGTCTGGGAGACCTCCCGCGATCCCTCCACCGCCGCCATGGCCACCTTCATGCGCCGCCAGAAACTCACCCGCGACACCTGGGCGGCAAGCACGCTGCTGACGGGGATTTAGGGCCGGGAGTCGATTGCGGGACGGACCGGGGTTCTCTCAGCCGAACTGATCGCCCGAGCCTCAGGCTCGCCCACTCCACCAACCGCTCTCCACTTTGCTCGGCGATTGGTCCCCTCCCGCCGCTTCGTGGGAGAGATGAACGCGAACCTCATTCCTCCCCCGCGAAGCGGCGGGAGGGGGACCGCGGGCGGAGGGCGGCGCAGCCGGCCGTAGAGCGCGGGGTGGAGGGGGCGAGCGGCCGCCCAGGCCTACCCACCGCGCTTCGAGTTTTCGATCTGCAACAGGATCTCGTCCATGACCCCGTCCAGGTCATGGTAGATTCGCGACGCGGGAATGCGGACGGTGTGCACGCCTTGGCCTGCCAGCCAGCGGTCGCGGGCGGCGTCCCTGAGTTGAGCCTCGTCATCCCAGTGCGTGGCGCCATCGACCTCGATCGCGAGACGCACGGAGGGGCAATAGAAGTCGAGGATGATCGATCCGAACGGATGCTGCCGCCGGAAGGTCGGGCGGTCCTCCGCGCGTCCGCGCAAGCGGGTCCACAGGATCACTTCCGGCTCGGTCATCGCCTTGCGCATGGCGCGGGCGCGGGTGGTGATCATGGTCCGTCGCAAGGCTGTGCCGGCCGCTTGCCCCCTCCACCACGCGCTCTCCACCACTTCGTGGTCCCCCTCCCCCGCCTTGCGGGGGAGGTGAAGAACATTGCAAGAACCTATTGAGCGATCAAGGGCAGACTTACGCCCGCCGCCCCTACGGGGCGAAGCTGGAGCGGCCCTGGATGCCCCAGCGGCCGTCCTGGCGGGTGACGATGTAGATGCTGTCGAAGCCGCCGATGACCGAGCCGTCCTTGCGGAAGCGGCTGAAGCGGGTATCGATGTGGACCTTGTCGGCGCCGGCGTGGATCACCTCGCGCCGCTGCCAGGCGGAGTGGTCCCAGTCGCTGAGCGCGCCGGTGGTGAACATCTCCGGCTTGTGGAAGCCCGGGTTGATCACGGTCACCTTGCCCGAGGCGAAGCGCACGTGCGGGAAGTTGAAGGTGGCTTCGAAGGCGGCGAGGTCGCGGGCGTTGAAGGCCGCCATGAAGGCGTCGAGCCGTTCCTGGGCGGCGGCGATCTCGGCGGCGAACTTCGCGTGCTCGGGCTTCACCGGCGGCGCGGCGGCCGACTGGCCCAGGGCCGGCGATCCGGCGGCGAGCGATGCGCCGGCGGCCCCGGCGGCGATGATGGCGTCCCTGCGGCTGACCATGGCGATGCTTCCTCGGTTCTTGTTCTGGTTCATGGCGTCAGGCCCTCGGTGTCGAAGGGCCACTCCTGCTCGGGCGAATCCAGGTTCAGCAGCTCGGCGGCGTTGTGGCGCCAGGCGCGCATCATCTGGCCGCACCAGCGGATGAACAGCTCGTCCCGGCTGGGGTCGCCCCGCTCGACCCAATAGGCGAGCGCGTCGTTGCAGAACGAGATCATCGGCTCCAGCGCCAGCTCCAGCAGCGCCGGGCGCTGGTCCCGGGGCGGCGGCGCTTCGGGATACCAGAGCAGGCCGCGCAGGCGCTGGCCGGTGCGCCGCCGCAGGGCCGCGTGCGCCGCGTGATAGGCCGGGTTCTGGCCGCCGTGCCGGACCAGCAGGATGAAGCCGTCCTGGAACGAACGCGCGGCCGCCAGCGACTTGCGCATGCCGCCGCCGTAGCCCCGCCACGGCTTGCCGTCCTGGTTGTTCAGCCGGCGCAGGGTCTCGGCGAAGATCCCCTGGATCAGGGCGTCCTTCGACGGGAAGCGCCGGTACAGCACCACCTTCGTCACCCCCGCCGCCGCGGCCACCTGCTCCATGGTGGCGCCGGCCAGGCCATGCTGGCGGAAGACCCCCGCGGCCACCCGCATGAACGCCTCCCGCCGTTCGGCCTCGCGGGCGGTGCGCAGGGCCGCGTTGGGTTCGGCGTCGTCGGCGGCGTCGGCGAGGGTCCGGGTCATGGGCTCAGTCGTAGATCTTCAGCAGTTGGCCGTCCTGCTTCTTCACCGACTGGCGCATGCTGGTCCACTGCGGCGGCACGTTGTCCTTGTCCCAGGCCTTCAGCTTGGCCTGCAGTCCTGCGACCACGCCGGGGTTCGCCGCGGCGACGTTGGCCTTCTCGCCCGGGTCGCCTTTCAGATCGAACAGCATCACGTGCTGGCCCAGGGGCGAAACCACGGCGTGGGTTCCGTCGGGCGTGATGTTGGCCGCGTTGACCGCCCTGTCGGACGGGTCGGCCTTGTTCGCCTCCCACAGCTTCCAGTCTCCGTCCCGGATCGCGAAGTTAGGGCCCGCGCGCCAGTAGACCGTCGGGTTCGGAACGCCCGAGTTCCCCCCGGTGACGAAGGGCATCAGGTTCACCCCATCCGTCCCCTTGGGCAGGCTGGCGCCCGCCAGCGCCGCGGCGGTGGGCACGATGTCCAGGCTGGACACCATGCGATCGTCGACGCGCCCGCCCGGGATCCGGCCCGGCCAGGCGACGATGTAGGGGACGCGGACCCCGCCCTCGAGGTGCGTTCCCTTGTGCCCGTTGAGCGGGGCGTTGGAACAGGCGCCCTGGATGTACGGCGCGCAGCCGTTGTCGGAGAGGAAGACGATCAGGGTGTTCTTCTCCAGCCCCTCGGCCTTCAGCTTGGCGCGGATGGCGCCCACCCCGTCGTCCAGCGAGGACACCATGGCCGCATAGACCCGCTGGCCGCGGTCCGGCACGTGCCGGTAGCGGTCGAGGTACTTCTTGGTGGCCTGGAGCGGCGTGTGGGGGGTCGTGTAGGCCAGGTAGAGGAAGAACGGCCTCTCCTTGTTGGACCCGATGAAGCGCACGGCCTCGTCGGTGAAGGCGTCGGTCAGGTACGCCTTCACCTCCACCACCTGCTTGCCGCGCCGGACCGTGGCGACGCTGCGCAGGTAGGCCATCCGTTCGTCGTCGGTGGCGGTGGGCGGCAGAGGATCCTGGATCGTGGCGCGGAACGAGCCCGCGGCGCCGGGCGGGGTGTAGGTGTCGTCGCCCGGCTGGCTCTGGGTGAAGAAGGCCGTGGCGCCGGCGGTGATGCCGAAGAACTCGTCGAAGCCGCGGTCGGTGGGCTGGTAGCCCTCGGCCTCGCCCAGGTGCCACTTGCCGATCATGCCGGTGCGATAGCCGGCGGTCTTCAGGATATTGCCCATGAACGGCTCGGCCAGGGAGACGCCGCCGCGCCGGTCGCGGCCCACAGGATTGAACTCCCAGCCGAACCGCTGCTGGTAGCGGCCGGTGAGGATCGCCGCCCGCGACGGGGCGCAGACCGGGTGGGTGACGTAGCCCGAGGTGAAGCGCACGCCGTCCGCTGCGAGGGCGTCGATGTTCGGCGTCTTGATGATCGTCGAGCCATAGGCCGAGGTGTCGCCATAGCCCAGGTCGTCGGCGACGATGACGATGATGTTGGGCCGCGGCGCCGCCCGCGCCGGATCCACGGCCGTGGCCGGCGGCGCGCTGGCCGCGGCGGCCAGCGACAGGGTGGCCGCGAGGATCAGGGGGGCGCGTTTCATACCGTGGGCTCCTTGGTCGGCCCGGACGCTAGCCGGATCGCGCGGTCCGATCTGCACAATTGGATGACAGGGTGCTATAGCCCGCGGGCATGGAGCTTCGGCATCTCGAACAGATTCTGGAAATCTGCCGCGCGGGCGGTTTCAGCGGCGCGGCGCGCAAGCTGCAGATCTCGCAACCCACCCTGTCCAAGAGCATCGCACGGCTGGAGTCGCAGCTGTCGCTCCGGCTGTTCGAACGGACGAACGGCGCGGCGCGGCCCACCGCCTACGGCGCCTTCGTGGCCCAGCGGGCGGAGACCCTGCTGCAGGGCGTGGCCGCCCTGACCCGCGACCTGGAGCAGCTTGCGCGTGGCGAGGAGGGGCGGATCCGCATCGCCGTCGGCCCCGCCTCGCGCCTCAAGCCCCTGCCCGAACTGCTGCGCCGGGTGGCGGTGCGGTTCCCCAAACTGCACGTGGAGACGATCCAGGAGACCGGCCCCGGCGTCATGAAGGCGCTGCACGACGGGCGGGTCGATATCGCGTTCGGCTATTCCGAGCATGCGGCCCGCTACGGCGAGCTGATCCGCAAGAAGATGTTCGAGGACGCGGTGATCCTGGTGGCGCGGCCGGGCCATCCGGCGCTGGCGCTGCGGGACGCGGGCCCGCGGGAGCTGCTGCAGTATCCGTTCGCCCTGCCCAGCGTGCTGCCGGGCGTCGAGCGCTGGGCCGGCGAGATGTCGCGGGAGGAGGGCGAGAACCTCAGGGCCTTCATCAGCGACGACTACTCGCTGATCGTGCACCGGGCGCTGGACACCGACACCATCGCGCTGGGGGCCTCGTTCCTGTTCGCCGAGCAGGTGAAGGACGGGCGGCTGGCGGTGGTGTCGTCCACCCTCGACGTGCCCTACGCCTGCTGGATGCTGACCACGGCCGAGCGGTGGCGCTCGCCGCTGATCAAGGCCATGGCCGAACTGTCCAAGGCGGCCGTCGCCGACCGGCCGCTGACCGCGGCGGCCTGATAGCCGCCGGCTATGCGCGCCGGCTAAGGCCCGCCTGCTCCATCCGCCACTTGAGCTGGTCGAACCGGTCCTGGCCGAAGAACGGCTCGCCGCCGAACACCATCATGGGCACGCCCCAGTGACCGGCGGCGCGCTGGTCGACCTGGTTGGCCTCCACGACCTGGGCCAGGCGATCGGCCTGCCCGTCCGCCACGGCGCTGAGCTCGGCATAGTCCAGGCCGGCCCGTTCGGCCGCACGGGCGAGGTGGTCGCCCTCGTGCCAGTTGTCGACCTCGCCGCTCCAGATGGTGTGGCCGACCTCCGCCACGAACGGCAGGCCCCGGCCCCGCTCCGCCGCGGCGACGCCCAGGTGGGTGAGGCGGTGGATGTAGGGCTGCTGCATCCGGTAGCCGACGCCGGGCGCCTGCTGCACCGGGTCCGGCCGCGGCCAGCGGAACGGCAGGCCGAGGAAGGCCGCCTCCCGGAAGACGTCCTTCATGAAATAGGGCGTCCACAGCGGATCGCGGGTCTCGAAGAACTCCGGCGTGCGCACCGCCAGCGGATAGACGGGCCGCACGTTGCAGGCCACGTCGTACTCCGCCTCCAGCGCCATCAGGCGCGGCGCCACCATGTAGGAATAGGGTGACCGGAAGGACCAGTAGAGGTCGTAGCCTAGGGTCATCGCATCCTTCCCGTCTGGTGTTTCCCGAGCTGTAGCATAGAAACGTGAATTGGAATTCCGATTTCACCGTCTCCGGCGGTCCGGCCAGCGTTCATATCTTCGTATGAGCGGCGCGGGGCCGGCGGCTGTGTCATAAGATCGCAGTCCCATCGCCTGCCCGAAGACCCATGCCCGAAGCCGCGATCGTCCATATCGTCGATGACGACGCCTCCCTCGGCGAGGCGCTCGCCAGCCTGTTCCGGTCGGTGGGCCTGGAGCCGCGGCTCTACGGCTCGGCGCAGGCCTTTCTCGACGCCGAGCTTCCGGACGCCCCCGGGTGCCTGGTGCTGGACGTACGCCTGCCTGGCCTCTCCGGGCTCGACTTCCAGGCCCAGCTCGCCCAGTTCGGGATCGGCCTGCCCGTGGTGCTGATGACCGGCCACGGCGACATCCCGATGTCGGTGCGCGGCATGAAGGCGGGCGCCGTCGACTTCCTGCCAAAGCCGTTCCGCGAGCAGGACATGCTGGACGCGGTCACCACCGGGATCGAGCGCGACCGCCAGCGCCGGGCCGCCGATGGGGGTCGACGGGCGCTGGAGGAGCGTTTCGCCACCCTCTCCCCACGCGAGCGACAGGTCATGGCTTTGGTCACCGCCGGCAAGCTCAACAAGCAGGTGGCGGGCGAGCTGTCGCTGTCGGAGATCACCGTGAAGATCCACCGCGGCGCGGCGATGCGGAAGATGGGCGCGCGCTCGCTGGCCGACCTGGTGCGGATGGCCGAGGCCCTGCACGTCGGCGCCTGACCATACCTGCGTATGATTCCGGCGCGGGCGGCGGCATGCGAAGCCGTTCGCCATGAGCGCGGCCGATCCGTTGATCTCCATCGTCGAGGACGACGAGTCCCTGCGCCAGGCCATGGTCGGCCTCGTGCGGTCGCTGGGCTACCGCGTGGCCAGCTATCCGAGCGCGGAGGACTTCCTGGCCGCCGACGCCCGCGACCGGTCGAACTGCGTCATCACGGATATCCAGATGCCCGGCCTCTCGGGCATCGACCTCAAGCTCCGGCTCACCGCCGAGGGCGTGGCGACCCCGGTGATCATGGTCACGGCCCGCGCCGAGCCGGCCCTGCATGAAAAGGCAATGGCCAGCGGCGCCTGCTGCCTGCTGCGCAAGCCGTTCACCGCCGAGGCGCTCATCGACTGCCTGGACCAGGCCCTGGCCGCCTGAGCGGTGGACACCCTGCCCCGCTCTTCGGCTAAGGTCGCCCGGCAAAGGGGTGCGCGCATGGATCCGGCCGAGCGGGGCGATCTCTTCGACCTCGTCCAGGAGAGCATCGTCGTCTGCGACGCGGCGGGCCGGATCACCGCTTGGAACGCCGGCTCGACCGAACTCTATGGGTGGGACGCCGGCCAGGCGCTGGGCCGCCCCCTCGCCGATCTGCTCGGAGCCGGGGGCGACGACCCGGCGCTGCTGGCGGACGGCCGCTGGGAGGGCGAGCTTGCCCGCCGCGCCGCCGACGGACGCGAGCTGATCGTGGAGGTGCGCCGCATCGTCCGGCGCGGAGCGGATGGCGAACCGGCCGAGATCATCGAGACCGCCCGCGGCATCACCGAGCGGCGGGCGGCGGAACGGGCTCTGCGCGAGAGCGAGTATCGCTACCGCAACCTGTTCCAGGCCATGGCCGCCTCGTTCTGGGAACTGGACTTCCGCCCGGTGGGCCAGATGCTGCGGGAGATCCGCAAGGCGGGCGTCTCGGACTACGCGGCGCATTTCGCCGCGCATCCTGAGTTCGTGCGGGAGATGATGCGGGTCACCCGCGTGCTGGCCGTGAACGAGCAGTCGGTGAAGCTGTTCGGCGTGGACGACGCCACCGCCCTCTTGACGACGATCGACCGCTTCTGGCCCGAGGCCAGCACGGGCGTCTACGCAGACTCCGTGGTGGCGGCCGTCTCCGGCCGGCCCAGCTTCTCCCGCGAGACCCGGCTGCGCACCCTGGACGGCCGCGAGTTCGACGCCCACTTCACCGCCTGCTTCCCGCCCGAGACCGTGGCCGACGGCAAGCTGCTGATCGGCATCATCGACATCGGCGAGCGGGTCCGCGCCCAGCGCCAGCTCCAGGATCTCCAGGCCCAGTTCGCCCACGCTGCGCGCGTCTCGATGCTGGGCGAACTGACCGCCTCCATCGCGCATGAGGTGAACCAGCCGCTGGCCGCCATTGCGACCAACGCGTCGGCCGGCATGCGCTGGCTCTCCCGCCCCGAGCCCGACCTGGACGAGCTGCGCGGGATCAACACCCGGGTCGTGGCCGACGCCCAGCGCGCGGCCGCGATCATCGCCCGGGTGCGGGACATGGCCGTACGCCGCGCGCCCGAGCCGCGGCCGCTGTCGATCAACGCCGTGGTCGAGGAGGCGCTGCTGTTCCTGCACCACGAAAGCCAGGGCAAGGGCGTCAGCATCGAGCTTGCCCTCGATCCCGACCTGCCTTCCGTCATGGCCGATCGGACGCAGCTGCAGCAGGTGGTGGTGAACCTGATCGCCAATGCGATCCAGGCCATGGCCGCCGACGACGGGCCGCGGGAGATCCGCCTCCGCACGGGCCTCGACGCCGAGGGCAAGGTGTCGGTCAAGATCGAGGATACCGGGCCGGGGGTCCGGCCGGACGACCTGCCGCGGCTGTTCGACAGCTTCTTCACCACCAAGGCCGACGGGATGGGCATGGGCCTGCCCATCTGCCGGTCGATCATCGAGACCCACGGCGGCGCGATCCGGGCCGAGAACAACGCGGATGGCCGCGGCGCCTGCTTCGCGTTCAACCTGCCCGCCGCCGAGGTCTGACCGCACGCTTAGGCAGCGTCATACCAATGTATGCGACGGCGCACCGCAGGTTGAATTGAGACCGTCACGCTTGGGGCGCAATCTGCCGCTCACTGTCCTCCCACAGGAAAGGAGCCCCCCATGCCCACCATCACCACGAAAGACGGCGTCGAAATCTTCTACAAGGACTGGGGCTCGGGTCAGCCGATCGTGTTCAGCCATGGCTGGCCGCTCACGGCGGACGACTGGGACGCCCAGATGATGTTCTTCGCCAGCAACGGCTATCGCGTCATCGCCCACGACCGCCGCGGCCACGGCCGGTCGACCCAGACCTGGGACGGCAACGAGATGGACACCTACGCCGACGACCTGCGGGCGCTGGTGCTCGCGCTGGACCTGAAGGACGCGATCCACGTCGGCCACTCCACCGGCGGCGGCGAGGTCGCCCGCTATCTGGGCCGCCACGGGACCGACCGCGCGGCCAAGGCCGTCCTGATCGGCGCCGTGCCGCCGGTGATGGTCAAAAAGGACAGCAACCCCGAGGGCCTGCCCATCGAGGTGTTCGACGGCTTCCGCAGCGCCCTGCTCGCCGACCGCGCCCAGATGTACATCGACATCCCGACCGGCCCGTTCTTTGGCTTCAACCGCCCGGGCGCGAAGGTCAGCCAGGGCATGATCGACAAGTGGTGGCTCCAGGGCATGATGGGCGGTGTGAAGGCGCACTACGACTGCATCAAGGCCTTCTCGGAGACCGATTTCACCGAGGACCTCAAGAAGATCGATATTCCGGTCTTCCTGATGCACGGCGACGACGACCAGATCGTTCCTTACGAGGACGCGGCGCTGAAGGGGATCAAGCTGCTCCAGAAGGGCACGCTGAAGATCTATCCCGGCCTGCCCCACGCCATGGCGACCACCCACGCCGACCTGATCAACAACGATCTGCTCGCGTGGCTGAAGGGCGAACTGAAGGACGCGACCCAGTCTGCGGCGGCTCTCGAGCCCGCCTGATACCTCCCCCGAAGGCAGACTGGTTCCGGCGCCGCCGTTTCCCCCAACGGCGGCGCCATATCGCGTGTTAGGACCTCTTCATGACCGATCCCATCCGCATCCTGGGCGTGGCGGGCAGCCTGCGCCGCGGCTCGCTCAACCGGGCGCTCCTCGCCGCCGCCGCCGAAGTGGCCCCGGACGGCGTGTCCATCGAGATCTTCGATCTCGCGGACGTGCCGCTCTACAACGGCGACGTCGAGGCGGCGGGCGATCCGGCCGGCGTCGCGGCGTTCAAGGCGGCGATCCGAGCGGCCGACGGCGTGCTGTTCGTGACGCCCGAGTACAACCACGGTGTCCCCGGCGTCATGAAGAACGCCGTGGACTGGGCCTCGCGCCCGCCTTCGAACGCAGCGCTGAGCGGCAAGCCGGTGGGGATCATCGGGGCCTCGCCCGGCCAGACCGGGACCGCCCGGGGCCAGAGCCAGCTTCGCCAGGCCTTCGAATTCACCAACTCCTACTGCCTGCCCCAGCCCGAGATCCTGGTGTTCCGCGCCCACGAGAAGTTCGACGCCGACGGCCGGCTGACCGACGAGGCCACGCGCAAGTACCTGGCCCGCTACGTGGCCGCCCTGGCCGCCTGGGTGGGCCGTTTCCAACAAGCGCGCCCAGGGGGCTGACGGCGGCGCGAAACCCCGCGATTGTGGCGCGTCCGACATGTCGCCGCCGCTTTGCGGGATGAGAGCGGACGGATCGAACGTCGGGAACATTCATGCGGATCAAGACCTGGATGGGCGCCGTCGGCGCGGCGTTGTTGACCGCGGCCTGCGCCGGCGGACCGCGCGAGGGCCCGCCGCCCGGCTTCGGCGACGACGAGCCCGGCGAGGGTCCCCGGCCGCCCCGCGCCCAGCTCTTCATCAGCCCGGCGGGCCAGCCCTTCCGCGCGCCGGGCGGCCAGCCCTATCCGGTCGCGGACTGGTTCGCCAAGGCCGACGCCGACCGTGACGGACGCCTGACCCGCGATGAATTCCGCGCCGACGCCGACGCCTGGTTCACGACGCTGGACGCCAACGCCGACGGCCAGATCAGCATGCCCGAGGTCTCCCGCTGGGAGGAGGAACTGATCCCCGAGATGAGCCGCGTGGGTGTCGGCATGGCGGGGGCCGATCCGCGCGGCCGCAGACGGGGCGGCGGCGTCAACACCCGGCTACAGGGCGCGGCCGCCTACAGCCTGATCAACGAGCCGCACCCGATCCGCGGCGCCGATTCGGACTTTTCCTTCGGCGTCAGCCGCGCCGAATGGCGGGCGGCCAGCGACCGGCGCTTCGCGCTGCTGGACGTGGACGCGGACGGCGCGATCCTGGCGGCCGACCTGCGTCCGACGCCCGTGCAGGCGATGCGGGCTGGCGACGGGGAAGGCCGCATGGAGCGCCGGCCGGCCATCGGCGTACTCAAGCGCCAGCGGTAGGTCACGGCGCGTACGGCCGCTCGCGATAGTCGAACCAATCCAAGTCGGCGGGGTGCGCGCTGCCCGAGGTGTCCTGGCACGCGACGCCCACGAAGGCGCCGGTGAAGTTGGCGGTACCGGGGGCCGCGGCCTCGTCCGAGAGGATGGAGGCGTCGAACACCTGCGGCAGGCGGGTCCACCCCTCCTCCCCCGCCAGGCGGAAGGCGAAGCGCAGGCGCTCGTAGTCCACGTCCACGCGGAGCTCCACGACCCCGGGCCCGATAGAGATAGGCGCGGTGAAGGCGTCGGCCTGGGGGCTGTCCGGCAGGACCGACATCACCTGCACGCAGCGGCCCAGCGCCGCGTCGTGGGTGACCATCAGGTAGTGGAACTTCGAGGCGTTGTAGTAGCAGACCAGGCCCGCCGCCTGCTGGAAGTGGCAGGGCTCGAAGTCCATCCGCGTCGCCGCCGTGTAGCAGAAGGCCTGCTGGCGCCTGGCCACCAGGGCTTGGCGGAACAGGCTGCCCAGGCTCTCGCGGCCGATTAGGCGCAGCCAGCCGGGACGCGCCGAGAGGCTGAAGATCTCGGCCGGATAGGGCGTGCGCAGCCACTGGAAGTCGATGGGCAGGACCGGTTCATCGAAGTCGCTGCGCTCGGGCGCCGCCGGCCAGGGGTGCGGCGGCAGGTCGGGCGCCTCGACCTCCAGCTCCGGCGTCCCGCGGCCGTCCAGGGTGCGCAGCCAGCCGTCCTGGCCCCAGACCATCCGCTGGATCGCGGTCTCCCGCCCCAGGACGCAGCGGCCGCGGTTCGGGAGGGGACGCCCGCAGAGGTAGACGGCATAGGTCTCGCCAGCCGGCGTCTCCACCAGGTCGGCGTGGCCCGCGCGCTGCAGCGGCGCGTCCGGGCGGTCGCGGCTGGTGAGGATCTGGCGGTCGGGATGCAGGTCGTAAGGGCCCCAGAGGTCGCGGGAGCGCGCCAGCGTCGCGGCGTGGCCGAAGCCGGTGCCGCCCTCGGCCGTGAGCAAGTAATACCAGCCGTCGCGGCGGTAGAGGTGGGGCGCCTCGGTGAGGCCAAGCTCCGTGCCCTCGAAGATCACCCGCCGCTCGCCGACCAGCCGGCGCTCGGCCGGCGAATATTCCTGGCAGACGATGCCGGCGAACCGGTTGCGGCCCGGCCGGTGGTCCCAGAGCATGTTGACCAGGTACTTGCGGCCATCCTCGTCGTGGAACAGCGAGGGATCGAAGCCGCTGGCGTTCAGATACACCGGATCGGACCACGGGCCGTCGATTGTCGGCGAGGTCACCAGGTAGTTGTGGAAGTCGCGCAGCGAGGCGCCGGACGCGCCGCCCACCGTGGTCCGGCCGTAGCGCTTCACGTCCGTGTAGATCAGGTGGAACAGCCCGTCGGCGTGGGTCAGGCACGGGGCCCAGACGCCGCCGGAATCCGGATCGCCGCGCATGTCCAGCTGGCTGGGCCGGTTCAGCGGCCGGGCGACGAGACGCCAGTTCACCAGGTCGCGGCTGTGGTGGATCTGGACGCCGGGGAACCACTCGAAGGTCGAGGTGGCGATGTAGTAGTCCCCGCCCACGCGGACGATGGACGGGTCGGGATTGAAGCCCGGCAGGATCGGGTTGCGGATCATGCCCGGCGGTCCCTCACCAGCGTCCACAGGACCACGGCGCCGGCCAGGTCCAGCAGGCCCAGCGCCACGAAGAACGGGTCGTAGCCGACGGTGGCGACGAGGCCGCCGATGGCCAGGGAGAACAGCAGCACGCCGAGGTTCCCGCACGTGCCGGCCAGGCCGGCGACGGTGGCCACCTCGCTGCGCTTGAAAAGGTCGGAGGCCATGGTGATCACCGTCACCGACAGGGTCTGGTGCGCGAAGCCGCCCAGGCACAGCAGCGCGATGGCCGCATAGGGGCTTTCGACCCGGCCGACGAACATCATGCCGGTCATCATCAGCGCCCCCAGGGTGAAGGCGCCGCGCCGGGCATTGATCAGGCTGAAGCCGCGCCGCTGGAGGAACAGCACCACGGCCGGGCCGAACAGGCAGCCCAGATCAGCGGCCAGGAACGGCAGCCAGGCGAAGAGCGCGATCTGCTTCAGGTCGAAGCCGCGGGTCTGGACCAGGTAGAGCGGAATCCAGAACGCCAGCGTGCCCCAGGTGGGGTCGGCCAGCAGGCGGGGGATGGCGATGCCCCAGAAGTCGCGGCGGCGCAGCAGGGCGGGGATCGACGGCCGGGCGCCGTCGGCGGCCAGGTCCCTCTCCTGCCCGGCCTCGATCAGCTCGCGCTCGGCAGCCGACAGGCCCGGGTGCGTCTCCGGCGTCCGGAACCAGCGCAGCCACGCCAGCGCCCAGACGAGGCCGATGGCGCCGGTTATCACGAAGGCCGCACGCCAGTCGTAGGCCAGGATCGCCCAGGCCACGAGCGGCGGGGCCAGCATCGAGCCCAGCGAGGCGCCGATGTTGTAGAACCCACCGGCAAAGCCGCGCTCGCGCGCCGGGAACCAGGTGGCGACCACCTTCATCCCGGCCGGATTGGCCGAGCCCTCGGCGAAGCCCAGCAGGCCGCGCAGGACGGCGAAGACCGGCCAGGTGCTGGCGAAGCCGTGCGCCATGGAGATCACCGACCAGGCTCCGGCGAACAGCGCCAGGCCATAGCGGAGACCCACGCTGTCGAGCACGTAGCCCACTACCGGCTGCAGGATGATCCCGGCCTGGAAGGCGGCGGTGATCCAGCCGTACTGCTGCTCGGTGATGTGCAGCTCGGCCAGCATGGTGGGCGCCGCCACGCCCATGACTGCGCGGGTCAGGTAGTTCAGCATCGCGCCCAGCATCACCAGGCCGATGATCCACCAGCGGAGCGCGCGGAGGGTCTTCATCGGAAGAACGCCGGGCGGCCGGTCAGCCCGTCATGTCCTCCAGCTCCTTGCCCCGGGTCTCGGTGACCATGGCGCGGACGAAGAACAGCGAGACGAGGGCGCTGAGCGCATAGAAGCTGTAGGTGGCGGCCAGGCCCAGCGAGGCCGCCAGGGCCGGGAAGCTGACCGAGATCGCGAAGTTGGCGGTCCACTGGGCGAAGCCGGCCACGGCCAGGCCCGAGCCGCGGATCTGGTTGGGGAACATCTCGCCCAGCATCACCCACATCACCGGGCCCCAGCTGAGGTTGAAGAAGATCACATAGAGGTTCGCCGAGATCAGGGCGGCCAGGCCCGGGCCGTCGGCCAGGTGCAGGGCGCCGTCGACCATCGCGGCGGTGGAGAACGCCCAGGCCATGACCGCCAGCGTCGCGGCCATGCCAGCCGAGCCGATGAGCAGCAACGGCTTGCGGCCGATACGGTCGATCAGCATCACCGTGGCGAGGCAGGCGAGGATCGAGAGCGAGCCCGACAGGATGTTGATCTTCAGCGCGTCGTCCTCGCTGAAGCCCACCGACTGCCAGAGGACCGCGCCGTAGTAGAAGACGATGTTGATGCCCACCAGTTGCTGGAACACGGCCAGGCCGATGCCGGTCCAGACGATCGGCCGGATCCGGCCCGTGGTCTTGTCGACCAGGTCGCGCAGGGTCGGGCGGTGGTGGTCGGCGGCCAGGCTGTCGCGGATCTCGGCCACCTTGCGCCCGCCCTCCGCGGCGCCGAACAGTCGGGTGAGCACCGCCAGGGCCGCGCTGTCCCTGCCCTTGGCCACGAGGTAGCGCGGGCTTTCGGGGATCAGCATCAGGGTGGCGAAGAAGATCCCCGCCGGGATCACCTGCATCCAGAACATCCAGCGCCAGGCGGGGTAGCCCAGCCAGAACTCGGCGGTGGAGCCGCCGGCGGTCGCCGCCAGGGCGTAGTTCGCCACGAACGCGCCGGTGAGGCCCGTGATGATCATGATCTGCTGGACGCTGGAGAGCCGGCCGCGGATCGAGGCGGGCGTCACCTCCGAGATGTAGACCGGTGACAGGACGCTGGCCGCGCCAACGCCGATGCCGCCGATGAAGCGGGCGATGACGAAGACCAGCGAGCTGTCCGCCGCGCCCGTTCCCAGGGCGCTGACGATGAACAGGGCCGCGGCGATCATCATCACCGTGCGCCGACCGATCAGGTCCGCCAGCCGGCCGGCCAGGAAGGCGCCGACCGCGCAGCCCAGCAGGATGGCGCCCACGTTGAACCCGGTGCCCAGCTTCGAGAGGGCGAAGGTCTTCTCCAGCCCCTCCTGGGTGCCGTTGATGACGCCGCTGTCGTAGCCGAACATGAAGCCGCCGATGGTGGCGACGGCCACGATGGCGGCGATGAAGGCCATGTTCACCCGGGCGCTTTCCGGGGTTCCGGCGACAGCCGGATTGCTCGTGGCGGACACTGGATCACCCTTCCCTGGCAGGCCGTGCGGCCTTGCGTTTTCCTCGACCCGCCGGCCGGCTCTCAAGGGCCGCCTCGGCGAACCGACACCCTTAATGATAGCGCTATCATGGTCAAGTCCAATGGTATGACCTCGGCCCCGCGCCTCGCTCGCGCTCCAGCCTCACGCGCAGTTGCGGCGTCGCGCACCTTGCGTCGGAGCGCCAAAAACCCCATTATGCCAAGGTCAAACATCGCTTTGGCTCGCCTGCAGTCCCTGCTGATCTTGCGACCTTGCAAGGACTCCCGCGTCCGACCTCTTCGAGGATCCGATCCCGCCGCCCACTGCGTCGCGAGACGGATTTTCCGGGGCCAGAGCTGCCAAGACGACGACGGGCTGGCCAGCGCCGGCCCGTTTTCACATGCCAAGGAGACTACATGGCGAAGGAAGAACTGATCGAATTCGAAGGCGAAATCGCCGAGCTGCTGCCCGAGGGCCGGTTCCGCGTGCGCCTGGAAAACGATCACGAGGTGCTGGCCTATACCGCCGGCAAGATGAAGAAGAACCGGATCCGCTCCATGGTCGGCGACCGGGTGACGGTGGAAATGACCCCGTACGACCTCGACCGCGCCCGGATCATCTTCCGTCACCGCGACGCGACGCCCCGCGTGGGCGGCGGCGGCCCGCCGAAGCGCCCGTTCCGCAAGCGCTAGTCGGCCGACTCAGTGGTTGTGTCGCGGCGTCTTCGCCGCGACGCCACGATACTTGACGGCCATCTCCAGCACCGCGCCGTCGGCAAGCTGGCCGGTCTTCTCGCGATAGAGCTCCTCCCACGGGGTGTGGCTCTCCGGGACCGGCGGCGGCCCCTCGGCCTTGCGCCGTTCGATCTCGCCCTCGTCCACCAGCGCATCGCACCGCCCGGCGTTCAGGTCGATGCGGATCGTATCGCCCGTGCGCAGCCAGGCCAGGCCCCCGCCCGCCGCGCTCTCCGGCGAGGCGTTCAGGATCGACGGGCTGTCCGACGTCCCCGACTGGCGGCCATCGCCCAGGGTCGGCAGGCTGGAGATCCCCCGCTGGATCAGGGCGTCCGGCGGCTGCATGTTCACCACCTCGGCCGAACCCGGCCAACCCAGCGGCCCGGAGCCCCGGATCACCAGGATCGAGCGCTCGTCGATGGCCAGCGCCGGATCGTTGATGCGGTGGTGGTAGTCGTCTGAGCCGTCGAACACGACCGCGCGGGCCTCGAACACCCCTTCCCGCCCCGGCTCGGACAGGTAGCGGGCGCGGAACTCCTCGGAGATCACCGAGGTCTTCATGATCGCGAAGTCGAACAGGTTGCCCTTCAGCACCACGAAGCCGGCGCGCTCGCGAAGCGGCTGGTCGTAGGGCAGGATCACGTCCCGGTCGGTCGAGACGCGGCCCGCCACGTTCTCGGCGAGCGTGCGGCCGGTGACGGTCAGGCAGCCGCCCTCGATCTGTCCCGCCGCCAGGAGCTCGCTCAGCACGGCCGGCACGCCGCCGGCGCGGTGGAAGCGCTCGCCCAGGTACTTGCCGGCCGGCTGCATGTTGACCAGCAGGGGGATGTCCAGGCCGTGGACGCTCCAGTCGTCGGGCGCCAGCTCGACGCCCGCATGGCGGGCCATGGCCACGATGTGCGGCTGGGCGTTCGAGGAGCCGCCGATGGCGCTGACGGTCTTGATGGCGTTGAGGAAGGCGGCGCGGTCCAGGATCTTCGACGGGCGCAGGTCCTCGTAGGCCATCTCCACGATCCGCCGCCCGGTCTCGTAGGCCATCTGGCCACGCTCGCGGTAGGGCGCCGGGATCGCCGCGCAGCCCGGCAGGGACAGCCCCAACGCTTCGGCCACGGCGTTCATGGTCGAGGCCGTGCCCATGGTGTTGCAGTGGCCGGCGGACGGCGCCGAGGCGGTGGCGCGGGCCAGGAACTCCGCCTCGTCGATCTCGCCGGCGGCCAGCTTGCGGCGGCTGCGCCAGATCACCGTGCCGGAGCCGACCAGCTCGCCCTCGTGCCAGCCGTCCAGCATCGGCCCGCCCGACAGCACGATGGCCGGGATATCGACGGTGGAGGCGGCCATGATCCCGCTGGGCGTGGTCTTGTCGCAGCCGGTGGTCAGCACCACCGCGTCGATCGGATAGCCGTAGAGCGTCTCGACCAGCCCCAGATAGGCCAGGTTGCGGTCCAGCGCCGCGGTGGGGCGGCGGCAGTTCTCGAAGATGGGGTGGACCGGGAATTCCATCGGGATCCCGCCGGCGTCCCGGATGCCGTCGCGCACCCGCTTCGCCAGCTCCACGTGGATGCGGTTGCAGGGGGAAAGGTCGCTGCCCGTCTGGGCGATGCCGATGATCGGCCGGCCATCCTGCAGCTCGGCCGGGGTCACGCCGTAGTTCATGAACCGTTCCAGGTAGAGGGCGGTCATGTCGGAGCGGGCGGGATCGGCGAACCAGTCCCGGGAGCGGAAGGGGCGGGCCGGGGTGCGGTCAGGCATGTCGGACATCGTGCTGCGGCAGGCCCGGCGTGTCGACGTCGAACCGGAACAGGCCGCCCGCCAGGGGCTGGGCCTCGCGCTCGGCGGGCGACAGGCCCTTCCAGGCGGTGGTGGCGTAGACGGTCTTCAGGTCCGGGCCGCCGAAAGCGATCTTAGTGACGTTGGCCACGGGCAGGCGGACGAAGCCGATCTGTTCGCCCTTCGGCGAATAGCGGCGAGCGCCCCAGCCGGCGAAGAGGCCGGTCCAGACGCAGCCCTCGGCGTCCACGGCAGGGCCGTCGGGATAGCCGGCGCCCTCCTCGATCTGGGCGAAGACCCGCTTGTTCGAAAGGCCGCCGTCCGGGGCCAGGTCGAAGGCGTAGAGCACCCGCTTCAGGGTGTCGGTGTGGTAGAGCGTGCGGCCGTCGGGACTGACCGCTGGGCCGTTGGTGATGCAGTAGCCGTCGTCCATGCGGCGCAGGCCGCGGTCGTCCAGGCGATAGAGCGCGCCCGTCAGGTCCGTCTCGCCGTCGTGCATGGAGCCGAACCAGAGGCGGCCACGGGCGTCCACGAAGCCGTCGTTCAGGCGATTGCCCAGGCTCGCATCCTCCACCGTGGCCATCAGGTCGAACCGGCCGCTGGCCGGGTCGAACCGGTGCAGGCCGGTCTTCAGCCCCGCGATCCACCCGCTACCCTGAAGCGGCGCGATGAAACCGGGCTGCGCCGGCGCCTGCCAGCTGAACGCCGCCCCGCTCTCGGGCTCGTAGCGGTGGATGCGCAGGCCCTTGATGTCGACGAACCAGACCGCCTTGTCGGCAGCGCGCCAGACCGGCCCCTCGCCCAGCTCGCAGGCGGACCGCAGGACGCAGACGGGCGCGGCGGCGCTCATCGCCAGCCCGCGTCGATCCAGTACTCGTGGCCGGTGCAGAACCGCGCGTCGTCCGAGGCCAGGAACAGCACCAGGGCCGCCACGTCGCGGGGCTCGATCCGGCCCTTCAGGCACTGCTGAGCGACGATCTCGGCCTCGCCTTCGGGCGTGTACCACTTGAGCTGCCGCGGCGTGCGCACATTGCCGGGTGCGATGCAGGTGACGCGGATCCCGAACGGTCCCAGCTCGCGGGCCAGGGCCCGGGTCATGCCCTCGATCCCCGCCTTGGCGGTCTCGTAGAGGACGAGGTCCGGCAGGCCGAGATGCCAGGAGATGGAGCCGAAGTTGATGATCGCCCCGCCGCCGGCGGCCTTCATCCCCTCCACCACCGCCTGGGCGCAGAAGACCATGTGGCGCAGGTTCACGGCGATCCGGTCGTCGAAATAGGCCGGCGTCACCTCGGCCAGGGTGTGGCGGTCGTCGTTGCCGGCGTTGTTGACCAGCACGTCCACCGGCCCGATCGCGCGGAAGAACGCCGCGATGGCGTCGGCGTCCCGCAGGTCCACCGCGTGGAACCTGGGCGCGACCTTGGCCTCGCCGAGGCTCGCGACAAGCGCCTTCGATTCCGCCTCCAGGACGTCGACGAAGTGCACCTCGGCGCCCTGACCTGCGAAGGCCTCGACCAGCCCGGCCCCGATGCCGGAGCCGCCGCCGGTGACGACCACCCGCTTGCCCTCCAGGCTGGGATAGAGCGCGCCCCGCGGTCGGGCGTCTGCCTTCACCGTCACGCCCATGAGTAGGCCGTCTTGGTCTGGGTGTAGAACTCGACCGCCGAGAAGCCCTGTTCCCGGGCGCCGTAGCTGGACTTCTTCGAACCGCCGAACGGGACGTGATAGTCGACGCCGGCGGTGGGCAGGTTGACCATCACCATCCCCGCCCGCACCCGCCGCTGGAAGTCGCGGGCGTATTTCAGCGAGGTGGTCACAATTCCGGCCGACAGGCCGAAGTCGCCGCCGTTGGCCACGGCCAGGGCCTCGTCGTAGTCCTTCACCCGGACGGTGCTGGCGACCGGGCCGAACACCTCCTCGTTGTTGATCCGCATCCTGGGATCGGTGTCGGCGATCAGGGTGGGCTGGACATACCAGCCGGGGGTGTCGAGCTTCAGCCGCCCGCCGCCGGTGACGATGCGGCCCCCCTCGGACGTGGCGATGTCCATGTAGCGGTAGCTGGTCTCCATCTGGGCCTCGCTGACCGCGGGGCCCATCTGGGTCTGGGGATCCAGCGCATCGCCGACCCGCAAGGCCGCCACCTTCTCGGCCAAGGCGGCGACGAAGCGGTCATGGATGGCGTCGGTGACGATGATCCGGCTGGAGGCCGTGCAGCGCTGGCCGGTGGCGAAGAACGAGCCGTCCAGGGCCGCCATCACCGCCCGGTCCAGGTCGGCGTCGTCCAGGATCACCAGCGGGTTCTTGCCGCCCATCTCCAGCTGCACCCGGGCCTGGCGCTTCACCGCGGCCTCGGCGACCGTGGCGCCCACGCCCTGCGAGCCGGTGAACGAGACGCCGTCCACGCCCGGATGGTCGACCAGCTTTGCGCCCATGGCCCCGGGCCCGAAGATCATGTTGAAGACGCCCTTCGGCGCGCCGCACTCCCAGATGATCTCGGCCAGGGCGGCGGCGGTGGCCGGCGTCGGCCCCGCGGGCTTCAGCACCACGGTGTTGCCGAACGCCAGGGCCGGCGCGCTCTTCCAGGCGGGGATGGCGATGGGGAAGTTCCACGGCGTGATCAGCCCGAACACGCCGACCGCCTGGCGGTAGGTCTGGATCTCCACGCCCGGGCGCACCGAGTCCAGGTTCTGGCCGTGGCGGCGGAGCGCCTCGCCGGCGAAGTACTTGAAGATCCGTCCCGCCCGGACCGTCTCGCCGATGCCCTCGGGCAGGGTCTTGCCCTCCTCCCGCGAGAGCAGCCGGCCCAGCTCCTCGCGCCGGGCCAGGATGGTGTCGCCCACCTTGTCCAGCAGGTCCGAGCGCACCTCGGGCGAAGCTTCCGACCAGGCCGGGAACGCGGCCTGCGCCGCGTCGACGGCTGCGTTCACCTCGGCCTCGCCGCCGCGAGGAACATGGGCCACCACGTCGGCTGTGTTGGAGGGGTTGGTGCTGTCCTCGGCCGCCGCCGCGCGCACGCGCTCGCCGCCGATGTACTGGGGTAAGGTCTCGGTCATTGCGCAGCCTGGGGCAGGAGGAGGCCGCGTCCGGCCAGGTTTCGCATCAGGTCGCCGACGCCGAAGCTCCACGGCGCGGCGGCTTTCGAGGTCGTCACCTCGTTCTCAAGGGTCCCGAGGCGGGGGCTGGAGACCCGCACCACGTCGCCGACCTTGTGGGTGAACCCTTGGCCCGCCACGTCGCGGTCCTGGGTCGGGGCGAACAGCGTGCCCAGGAACAGGGCGAAGCCGTCGGGGTACTGGTGCTCGGACAGCGCCTGGCGGACCAGCTCCAGCGGATCGCGGCTGATCTGGTCCATCGAGCTCACGCCCTCGAGCCGGTAGTTGTCGCGGCCCTCGATCACCAGGTCGACCCGGGCGCGCCGCACGTCGTCGAGGGTGAAGCCCTCGTCGAAGAGCCGGATGAAGGGGCCCAGGGCGCACGAGGCGTTGTTGTCCTTGGCCTTGCCCAGCAGCAGCGCCGAACGGCCCTCGAAGTCGCGCAAGTTAACGTCGTTGCCCAGGGTGGCGCCCACCGCCCGGCCGGCGCGGTCGCACACCAGCACCACCTCCGGCTCGGGATTGTTCCAGGCCGAGTCCGAGCGGATGCCGACCTGGGCGCCGTGGCCCACCGCCGACAGCACGGGCGCCTTGGTGAAGATCTCCGCGTCCGGTCCGATGGCCACTTCCAGGTACTGCGACCAAAGCCCGTCGGCGATCAGGGCGGCCTTCAGCTTCGCCGCCTCGGGCGAGCCGGGCGTGACCGAGCGGATGTCGGCGCCGACCCGATCGCGCAGGTCCGCCCGAATGGCCTCGGCGCGCGCCGCATCGCCCCGGGCCCGCTCCTCGATCACCCGCTCGACCGCCGAGACCGCGAAGGTCACGCCGGCCGCCTTCACGCATTGCAGGTCGACCGGCGCCAGCAGCGGCTGGGCCGCGAAGTCGAAGGCGTCGATGGGACCCAGGTCCCGCCCGGGCGCCGTGGCGGCGTCGGAGTTCAAGAGGTCGGACACGGTTGGGGCCGCCCCCGAGACGTCGAACAGGCGCCCGTCCCGGCCCACGACCGGCGTCGGACCGGCCGGGGTCTCGATACGGCCCACGAGCGTCGCGGCCTGCCAATCCTCGGGCAAGAAGGCCGTCGGCCGCGATGCGGCGTCGCCCATGGTCAGACCTCCCTATTTTTGGTAGCGCTATCAATCCAAGGGCCGGCCTGTCAAGGTGAGCCTTCGCAGACGGCCGTCCAAGAGCCGCCATACCGAGGAGAGGAAGAACGCCATGCGCCCGTCGTCACGCTTTTCGAACCTGCGCCGCCTGGCCTCGGCCGGCCTGCTCATGCTGGCCCTGGGCGCGCCGGCGCAGGCGCGAGAGCCGGCCTGGGTCGGCGCCTGGGCCTCGTCGCAGCAGGTCCCGGAGCCGCGCAACACCCTGCCCGACGCCGCGCTCACCGACGCCACCGTGCGCCAGATCGTGCGCGTGACCGCCGGCGGGCCGCAGATCCGCATCCGGCTGTCCAACGCCTTCGGGACCGCGCCGCTGCGCTTCTCGGCGGTCCACGTAGCGCGCCCCCGGGCGCCGGGCTCCGCCGCCATCGACGCGGCCAGCGGCCGGCGGGTCACCTTCGACGGCCGCGCGGAGATCACCGTGCCGGCGGGCGCCGAGTATCTGTCGGACCCGGTGGACTTCGCCGTCCGGGCGCTGGACAGCGTCGCGGTCAGCTTCCACCTCCCCGCCGCCCCGGCGGTCCAGACCGGCCACCCGGGCTCGCGCACCACCACCTTCCACCTCCACGGCCAGCGGGTGGCGGACGCCGACCTGCCCGGGGCCGAGAAGGTCGTGCGCTGGTATCAACTCGCCGGGATCGACGTTCCGGCCGCGCCGCGCAGCGCCGCCATCGTCGCGTTCGGCGACTCCATCACCGACGGCTACGGCGTGGGCCCCGACCGCAACGAGCGCTGGCCGGACGTGCTGGCCGAGCGGCTGCAGCAGGTTCCGTCGCTGCGGCGGCTATCGGTCCTCAACCACGGCATCGGCGGCAACCGCCTGCTGCTGGACGGCCTCGGCCCCAACGCCCTGGCGCGGTTCGAGCGCGACGTCCTGGCCCAGACCGGGGTGCGCTACGTGATCGTCCTGGAGGGGGTCAACGACCTGGGCACCGCCGCCCAGGCCGGGGCGATGTCACCTGAGGCGCACGCCCGGCTCGTCGCGGACATGATCGGGGTCTACCGCCAAATGGTCGCCCGCGCCCGGGCCCGCGGGATCAAGGCGATCGGGGCCACCATCCTGCCCTTCGCGGGGTCGTTCTATAAGCCCGACGCCGCGCACGAGGCCGACCGCCAGGCCTTGAACGCCTGGATCCGCGCGCCGGGGAACTTCGACGCGGTGATCGATTTCGACGCGGTGATGCGCGATCCGGCCCAACCCGATCGGATGCGGGCCGACCTGGATTCGGGCGACCACCTGCACCCGTCGATGGCGGGCTACCGCGCGATGGCGGAGGCGGTTCCCCTGTCGCTGTTCAAGCCCTGAGGCCGCAAGTCACGCCGCCGGCGGGCCGTCCGACTGCCGGCGGATCAGGGTGAAATCCTGCAGCGCATGCGGGTGCTGCGCCGTCTCGCCGGCGCGGCGACTGCGGATCTCGTCGGCCAGCAGGGTCACGGCCTGACGCGACATGTCGGCGATGGGCTGGCGGATGGTGGTCAGCTCCGGCCACACCGTGGTGGCAAGCGCGCTGTCATCGAACCCCACCACGGTCAGGTCGCGCGGCACGTCCAGGCCGCGCCGGTGGGCCACGGCGATGGCCGCCGCCGCCATGTCGTCGTTGCTGGCGAAAATGGCGCTCACAGCCGGCCGGACCGCCATCAGGGTCTCCGCGGCCTCGAACCCGGAGCGGTAGGTGAAATAGCCCTGCGCCAGCAGCTCGTCCGGCGCGGCTAGGCCCGCCTCGTCCAGTGCGGCCAGATGGCCCTCCAGGCGCTGGCGGCTGGCGGTCTGGTTGGGATGGCCCTTGATGAAGCCGATCCGGCGGTGGCCCAGCGCGATCAGGTGCCGGGTCATGGCCTGGGCCGCGGCGAAGTCGTCGATGCGCACGGCGGAGACGTCGGCCGGGGGCTGGCCCGTCGCCACGGCCACCGCCGGCACGTTCGCCTCGGCCAGCGCCCGGGTCACGGCGGCGTTGTCGCACAGCGGCGGCGGCAGGATGATCCCGTCCACGCCCGAGGCCACCAGGCGGGTGGCGGCCAGCTCGGCCCGCTCGTCGTCGCACTTCTCGACGATCAGCTGGATATTGCCACGGCTGCACTGGTCCAGGCTGCCGACCAGGAACTCGCTCAGATAGGCCGCGCTGGGGTTCGAATAGAGCAGCCCGATCCGGACCAGGTCGGCGCCCGCCAGGCTGCGCGCGGCGGGGTTGGGGGCGTAGTTCAGCTCGCGGATCGCCGCGTTCACCGCCTCGCGCGTGGAGTCGCGGACGTTCTTCTCGCCGTTGATCACGCGCGACACCGTCATCGGCGACACGCCTGCGAAACGGGCGACGTCGTGGATCGTCAGGGACCCCCTCTGTCGACGCGCCGGCTTTGGCTCCAAACCCATTCTCCCAACTACGCCCTAGCTCTCGCCCAACCGCCGCCGCTTCTCAAGCCCGCGTCCTGCCGGATGCAACGCCCAATGCGGATTGGTCTGACCTACAATAGCGCACCGGTCAGACCGTATTGACAGCAAAGAACTGACCTAGTACCAGTCTCAATGTGACCGCTATCATTCTACAGTAGTGCAGCGGCCCGAGGACAGTCTTGGATACGGCACGGTCAAAGACCGGTCGACGCGCTTGCGCGTGAAGAACAACAAGTGTGTGCGCAGCACGCACCATGGGGACGGGAATTATGAATTCTTCACAGAAGAAGACGCCTGCGCACGCCAAGTCCTTGCTGCTGGGCGCCACATGTCTTGCGACTCTTTTGGCCACACAGGCCCAGGCGCAGACCGCGCCCGCCCCCGCCGGCGACGTGGACGAGGTGGTCGTGACGGGATTCCGCCGCAGCCTGGCCGAATCGACCACCGCCAAGCGTGAGGCCACCGGCTTTCAGGACAGCATCTTCGCCGAGGACATCGGCAAGTTCCCCGACACGAACCTAGCCGAATCGCTGAACCGGATCCCGGGCGTGCAGCTGACCCGCGAGATCACCGGCGAAGGGCTGAACATCGCCATTCGCGGCCTGGGCACGAACTTCACGAAGATCATGCTCAACGGCAACCAGATCGCGGTGGCCTCGTCGGGCCGTACCGACAGCCAGAACCAGAACCGGGAGGTGGACCTCGACGTCTTCCCGACCGAGCTCTTCAACCGCCTGGACGTGAACAAGACGCCGGTGGCCAGCATGCTGGAGGGCGGGGTCTCCGGCTCGGTGAACATGCGCAGCGCCCGGCCCTTCGACAATCCGGGCCGCCAGCTCAACTACTCGCTCCAGGGCGCCTTCAACGAGAATTCCGAGAAGTGGAGCCCGCGCGGCGCCCTGATCGCCAGCCAGACCTGGGACACCAACATCGGTGAGTTCGGCATCCTGGCCGGGGTGGCCATCGCCCGCAACAAGGTGGAAACCCGGGGCTTCGAGACCATCGGCTGGTCCAACGCCACGAACGTCATCTGCGCCGGCTGCAACACCAACGGCGGCAATGGCTTCAACTTCGCCACGACGGTCCCCGCCAACGCCGGCAACGGCCTGGTCGCCGGCACGGTGATCGACAACGCGTTCCTCCTCGCGAACAACCCCGGCACGACCCTGCAGCAGCTCAGCGACGGCCTGCTGCCGCGCCTGGGCCGCCCGGCCTACAGCGCCGGCCGCCGCGACCGGGATTCGGCCCTGATCTCCATCGAGTACCGGCCGTCGGAAAACCTCAGCTTCTACTTCGACACCCTGCTGGCCCAGGCCGAGCGCAAGTTCGAGCGCCTGGACATGAACTGGATCGTCCGCAACTCGAACAACATGGTCCCCCTGAACGTGAAGGTGGACTCCAACAACGTGGTCACCTCCGGGACCTTCGCCAACTCGCAGTTCTTCCTGGAGTATCGGCCGTACGAAGAGGATCTGGAGTTCTTCAACCTGAACCCCGGCTTCACCTGGCAGGCCAACGACTGGATCAAGGTCGAGGGCCAGCTCAACATGAGCAAGAGCCAGTTCTTCCGCGAGGCGCCCAGCGTGCTGGTGAACACGCCGCTGAACGCCGGCGTGACGGTGACCTACGACAACACCTCCGGCCCCTTCCCCACCATCGACACCAACGTCGACCTGAACGATCCGAACCTCGGCTGGCTCTGGGCGGGCGCCCGAGTGAACATCCAGAACGAGCGCCGCGTCACCAAGACCAAGGGCGCGCACCTGGACACCACGTTCGGCGACGAGAACCTCAGCCTGAAGGTGGGCGGCGCGTACGATACCGCCCGCCGCTCGATCATTGCCCTCGACAACAGCCCCGCCTGGCAGCAGGCGGTGTGCGGCGGCGGCGGGACGTTCCAGCCCGCGCCCGCGCCCCAGCCGGCCTGCAACGGCCAGGCGGGCTCGGCGGTGACCCAGTCGCAGCTGGCCTCCTACCTGCGCCCCGGCCCCGACGGGTACGTCACGGTGGACTGGGACGCCTTCAAGCAGGCGACGAACTACGACGCCTTCAGCGACGCCGCGCCCTTCTCGGCCGCCTCGGCCACCGCGGCCCGCTCGGGCATCATCAAGGAGGAGACCGTCGGCGCCTACGCCGAGTTCAACGGCACGTCGGAGTTCCGGGACTTCCGGCTGCGCTACAACGCCGGCGTCCGCTACGTCTCCACCGAGCAGAAGATCACCGGCCCCTTCACGCCGCCGGGCGCGCCGGCCCCCACCGGCTTCCAGACCCTGGGCTCGCGCTACGACGCCTACCTGCCCTCGTTCAACGCCTCGCTGGAGCTGCCGCACAATGTGGTGTTCCGCCTGGCCGCCTCGCGCACCCTGACGCGGCCCGACCCCAGCGCCATGCTGCCGGGCACCAGCTTCAGCGACCCGTCGGCCCAGAACGCCAGTCAGGGCAATCCGAACCTGACCCCGTTCAAGTCGAACAACTTCGACGCCGGCATCGAGTGGTACACCGGGCAGGAGGGCTATATCGGCGCGGTCGGCTTCCAGAAGGAGGTCAGCGGCTTCACGGTTCAGGGCACCAACACCATCCCGTTCCGCCAGTTGGGCGTGCCGTTCGAGAGCCTGACCCCCAACCAGCAGCAGGCGATCAACAACCGCGGCGGCCCCGATGCGGCCACGGTGACGGTGACCCAGCAGGTCAATGCCGGCGGGGTGCTGACCATCCGCGGCTATGAGCTGAACTGGGTGCAGCCGCTGAGCTTCGTCGTGGACGGCCTGGGCTTCACCGCCAACTACACCCGCATCTACCAGAGCGCGTCCGGCGCCGGCGCGCCGCCGGTGGCGATCGGGGTGTCGCCCTACACCTACAACCTGACCGGCTATTACGAGAAAGGCCCCGCCTCCATCCGCCTGTCCTGGACCTACAACGACAAGCAGATCAGCTCGGGCCCCAACCAGAACAGCGTGCCGGTCGCCCAGCTGCGCACCGACGCCCGCGGCCAGCTCGACCTGTCGGCCAGCTACTCCTTCGACTGGCTGCCCACCGAGCCGCGGATCACGCTCGACATCATCAACATCACCGACGAGGAGCAGCGGCAGACCTTCGAGTATCCGAACGCCGCCTTCACCTACTACAAGCCCGGCCGCGGCATTCTCGTGGGTATTCGGGGCCGGTTCTAAAGGTCCGCTCGTCTCTCCCCTCGAGACCGGCAAGCCTCGGGCGGCGCGCAAGCGCCGCCCGCTTTGTTTCTGCGTTCCCCGCGGCTTGAAAGAACAGCGCTCTCGATTACTATCGATGTCCATGGGGGACGTTGCGCAGCTCGAGCTTTCGACGGACGACCTGCCCGCCTACCGTCCCGACGAGTTCGCCCGCGAGTTCTTCGGCAAGCTTGGCCAACGGATGGAGCTGGAGCCGGCGCGCGATGCGCCGATCCGCATCCAGGTGACGGCGCTCCCGCTCTCCACCGGCGTCGTCGCCGGCAGCGGCGCGATCAGCGCCATGACGAGCCATCGGACGAACGCGATGCGCAGCGACGGCAATTCGGATCTGCTGATCTGCTTTCCCGCGCAGCGGATGCTGGTGCGCGAGCAAGGCGGGGCCGAGCACCTGGCGGTTCCTGGCCAGGCCATCCTGGGTTCGCTCGACCGCCCGGTGAGTTTCGTCTCGCCCGAGGCGCGCAACCAGTTCGTGACCCTCCAGGTCTCGCGAAAGGCGCTCTCACCCTATGCCGCTTCACTGGATGACCATGCGGTCGGCGTCTCGGCGCCGGGCGATCCGCGCTATCGGCTTCTGAGGGACTATGCCGCCAGCCTGGGGCCGGACACGCTGGCGCTGCCCCGCCTCCGCGATCTTGCCGCGCGGCACCTGCTCGAGCTGACCGCGCTGGCGGTCGGCGCGACCGCGGACGGCCGCGACGCGGCCCTGCACGGCGGCTTGCGGGCCGCCCGCCTGGCGCAGGCCAAGAGCGCGATCATGGCCCACCTCGAACAGCCCGGCCTCTGCGCGGCCTTCGTCGCCAAGCGGATCGGCGTCTCGGAGCGCTATCTGCGCAAGCTGTTCGAGACCGAGCCGGAGACCTTCGCGGAGTTCGTCACGGCCCGGCGATTGGAGCGGGCCATGGCGATGCTGTCGGATCCGGCCCGGCGGCATCGACAGATCCTCGACATCGCCTTCTCCCTCGGTTTCGGCGACGTTCGGACCTTCAACCGCGCGTTCCGCGCCCGCTTCGGCCGCACGCCCTCGGACGTTCGGGCCGCGCGCGATCAGGCCTGAGCGGCTGTCAGGCCCCGGCCGCCCCGCCGGCGGGCCGTCATCCCCACCGCGGCAAAGCCCAGGATCATCATCAACCAGGTCGCAGGTTCAGGCACGGCAGCCGTCGGATCGTCCCTGAACGCGATGGCGCCCATCCGAGCCCAGGCGATCGGACTGTCGCTGCCGCTGAGGTTGAAGTCGAGGCGCATGCCCTGGACGATGTTGCCGGTGGCCAGGTCGTACTGGATGGCGCGCGCGTTACCGAAGCTGTCCTGCGTCGTCCCCCAGAGCTTGCCCTCGGGATCGAACGCGATGGACCCCATCCGGTCCCAGGAAATCGGGCTGTCGGCGCCGCTCAGATTGAAGTCGAGGCGCACGCCCTGGACGATGTTGCCGGTGGCGAGGTCGTACTGGATGGCGCGGGCGTTGCCGAAGCTGTCCTGCGTCGTCGCCCACAATTCCGCGGCGCTGGCCGACGTGGCGAACAGCGAAGTCGCGATGAGCGCGCAGCGCAAGGTGGAGAGTCGCGGCATGAATCCTCGCTCGAAGTCCGCAATCGGAAGCCAATCAAGGCCATGGTGCCGTACGGCAGGAGGCAGGTCTCGGCGCCTGCGGCCCACGCGCTGGTCAAATCCGGCCCTATCGAGCTCTTTGCGGGGGCTGCGAAGCGCGCGACCATCGGGCGATGCAAGTCTTTGAGCAGAACGCCGCCGGATCGCCGGACCGGTTCGACCTGGCCCTCGCCTATCCCCAGTGGCAGGGCTCGGGACGCTCCGCCAACCTGCCGCGGGGCGCGGAGGCCGCCGCCGAGGTCTGCAGCCGCTATGCCCCGCTGCGGCGCGTGGGGATGGCCGGGGATGGCGAGGCCGCTGGCGGGATCAATCGCTGGACCGCCATCCTCGACCAGTTCCGCTCCGCCCAGGCCATCCTCGACGAGGTGCGCCCGGCCCGCATCCTGACCGCGGGCGGCGACTGCGCGGTCGACGTCGCGGTCATCGACCACCTTCACCGGCGCTATCCGGACCTGACCGTCATCTGGGTGGACGCCCACCTGGACGCCAACACGGCCGAGACGAGCCCCAGCGGCGATTTCCACGGCATGCCGGTGGCCACGCTCCTGGGCCGGCCGCCGGCCGCCCTGCGGGGCCTGCTCGGCCCGCCCCTGGCGCCATCGCAACTCCTCTACGCCTCGGCCCACGTGGCCGACGACGGGGAGTGGGCCTTCCAGCGCGAGCGCGGCGTGCGCTGGCTCGAAGCCGGCGAGACCATCCCCGGACCGGTCCACATCCACTTCGACCTGGATGCGCTGGACCCGGCCCAGTTCCCCCATCTGGCCTATCCCGAGGGGCGGCTGTCTCTGGACGCCGGCGCGGACCTGGTGCGCAACGCCGCGGCGGGCGGAAACCTGGTGGGCCTGACCCTCACCGAATTCGCGCCTGCCGACGCGGCGGGGGCGCTCGACGGCAGCCGCTACCTGCAACGCCTCTGCGAAGCCGCCGGCCTCCGCGAGCTGGCGACCGGCTGAGGGGCGGATCGCTCGACGAACGCGGTTGCGCGAAATCAAACCCGGCGGACGACGCCCGTGCGAGGTCTGGGCGTCGCCATGCCGGCGAGTCGAACCCTGGAGCCTCCTATGCGCCGCGTCAGCCTAAGCCTCGCCGCCCTGTTCGCCGCGCTCGCCTCGCCGGCGCTGGCCAACCACCACGAGCCTCCGCGCATCGGCCTCGGCCTCGATCTGTCGAACGCGGACGGCGCGCTTCTGGGGCTGACCTTCGCCGATTCCCTCGCCGCCCTCACCAGCGACGACCTGAGCGTCGGCTGGACCGCCAGCCTGATCACACCGCTCCGGCTCCATGACGTGCCGCAGGCCGGCGATCTGGTCCCCGGCTACATCGGCGATCCCACCCTGCGGCTGGGCCTGATCGGGACCACGACCCCTTACGACAATCCCTATTTCTCGCTGGGCGGCGGCGCGGTCCTGGAGTCCAAGCTCTCGGACCTCGACCCCCAGCCCTACATCTTCCTCCACGTGCAGGAGGAGTTCTCGTACCTGAAGATCAGGTTCGAGACGCGCTACCGGGTCGGCGACCGGGATTTCGACCTCGACAACGAGCTGATCTTCGCGGGGATCTGCGGGTTCCAGTTCCGCCAGGCGGCGCCCGCCGGCCCGACCTTCCCGACCGACTGCGAGTTCGGCGAGGTGAGCGGCACGATCAGATCGGGCGCCGTGCCCGAGCCGGCGACCTGGGCGGTGATGGTGCTGGGCTTCGGCGCGGCGGGCGCCAGCCTGCGCCGCCGCCGCGCGGCGAGCGTCAGATCCCCGGTGCGTACGGGAAACTGAGCGCCTCGTACCACTCGACGGGGTGCGGCGGCGGCGCGTAGCCGGCCGGCAACGGCCGCTTCGAGAAGGTCTGGAAGTAGGCGATGCAGGCGTCGCGCCACCACTGGGCCTCCCGTTCCTGGACGGCCAGATAGGCCGCGACCTCCGCGTGGCGCTCCGCATCGACATGGGGCGCCATGGCGGCCCACGTCCGGCGCATCGCCTTCACGCCGTCGACGCCACGCGAGTAGCGGACCACCAGTTCGTCCCAAAGGGTCCGTCCCGACGCCACGCGATGGTCCCACGGGACGCGGTGGAACCACAGCAGGAAGCGCTCGTCGGCGGACAGCGCCTTCCCGGCTTGCGGCGCGTACTGGGCGACGGCGTTGCTGCCCGTGGCCATGCGGTCGAAGCCGATCCCCTCGGGCGAGGCGCGGTGGTAGTAGACGCTTGTCCAGTCGGCGCGCTCGCCACCGGCCACCCAAGGCCCCGGGCCATAGTGGTGGCTGCGGCCCATGATGTGGTGCAGGCCCAGCGGGGTCATGTAGTCCACCATGGTCTCGCGCGAGGCGGCCATCATGTCGCCGACCGGCTTCACCAGCGCCGGGTCGTTGGAGAACGTCATCCGGATCCACTCGTCCGCGATGGCGGCGGCGGACAGGTTCGGGTCCCAGGCCAGGCGGCCAAAGGCGTACCAGTTGGCCTGGTCGAAATGCGACCCCGACCAGTTGCGGTCCGCCCCGATATTGGCGACGCCGGCCATGCCGGTCAGGCCCTCGCCGGGCGCCCCCGCGGCGACCACCTTGGCGACGGTCGACCCCTTGCCGCCCCGCCACGTGTCGGCCTGCAGCACCTCTTCCCAGAGCGGCCCCTGGTAGACGAGGTGGGTGGCGAAGCCGAGGTATTCCTTGGTGATCTGGAATTCCATCATCAGCGGCGTCTTGGGCATCGCGCCGAACAGCGGGTGGAACGGCTCGCGCGGCTGGAAATCCAGCGGCCCGTTCTTCACCTGCACGATGACGTTCCTGGCGAACTTGCCGTCCAGGGGGGTGAACTCGGACCAGGCCTGCTTGATCCGGTCCTCGGGCTGCTCGTGCGAATAGACGAAGGCCCGCCACATGACGACGCCGCCGTGGGGGGCCAGCGCCTCGCCCAGCATGTTGGCCCCGTCGGCGTGCGAGCGGCCATAGTCCTGCGGCCCGGGCTGCCCCTCGGAGTTGGCTTTGACCAGGAAGCCGCCGAAGTCGGGGATGGTGCGGTAGATTTCGTCCGCCTTGGCCTTCCACCAGGCGCGGACGGCCGGGTCCAGCGGGTCGGCGGTGGGCAGGCCGCCGATCTCCTTCGGCGCCGAGAACCGGGCCGACAGATAGACCTTGATCCCGTAGGGCCGCAGCACCTCGGCCACGGCGGCGGCCTTCTCCAGATAGGGCTGCGTCAGGCTGTCGGCCTTGGCGTTGACGTTGTTGAGGACCGAGCCGTTGATGCCGAGCGAGGCGTTGGCGCGGGCATAGTCGACGTAGCGAGGGTCCTTGTAGTCGGGCAGCTTCCACCAGTCCCAGATCGACTGGCCCGCGTAGCCGCGTTCCACCGACCGATCCAGGTTGTCCCAGTGGTTGAGGACGCGCAGTTTCACCGCCGGCTTGGCGGCGATGTCGAGCTTCCCGATCGGCTGGCGGGTCTGGACCAGCCGCAGGACGTGGAAGGCGCCGTAGAGCACGCCGACCTCGGAGTTCGCCGCGATCACCGTGGTCGGCCGGCCGTCCACCTGCAGCGAGCGGATCACGTAGCCCTCCGCGCCCATTCCCTGCAGCGGCAGCTTCAGCGCCGCGATCTGCGGCGAGGCGGCGGTTCCCGCCAGCAGCGCCGCACGCGTGGAGGCCGGCGCCCCGCCCCGTAGGCCGGCCAGGCCCCGCTCCAGCTCCGCCCTTGCGGCCCTGAGGGTCGGGCTGTCGCCCAGCACCGTCACCTCGCCCACCGCCGCGGCGCCGTCCACGGGCCGATAGCGGAGCCAGAGGTCGTAGCCGTCCTCCGCCCGCGCAGCGCCCGCGCCGACGGACAGGGTCGCCGCAGCCATCAAGGCCAGAAACATGCGCCGGATCATGGAGACCTCCAGTGGTCGAGACATTCCCGTTCTATTGGTCAGACCACCTCGTTGACAACCTTTCTGTCGCGGCCTAGGCAGAAGCGTCCGCGAAAGGCCCCCATGCCCAAGATCACCGCCGCCAAGACGATCGTCACCTGCCCGGGACGGAACTTCGTCACGCTCAAGATCGAGACGTCCGATGGCGTCACGGGCGTTGGCGACGCGACGCTGAACGGCCGCGAGCTGTCGGTGAAGAGCTACCTGGACGACCACGTGATCCCCTGCCTGATCGGCCGCGACGCACACCGGATCGAGGACATCTGGCAGTATCTCTACAAGGGCGCCTACTGGCGTCGCGGGCCGGTGACCATGACGTCGATCGCCGCCGTCGACATGGCGCTGTGGGACATCAAGGGCAAGCTCGCGGGCCTGCCGGTCTATCAGCTACTCGGCGGCGCCAACCGCAGCGGCGTCATGGTCTACGGCCACGCCAACGGCGAGACGATAGACGACACAATCACCCGTGCGGGTGAATATCTGGCCGCCGGCTACCGCGCCGTGCGCCTCCAGACGGGCGTCCCCGGCATGACCGGGACCTACGGCGTCTCGAAGGACAAGTTCTTCTACGAGCCCGCGGACGCCGACCTGCCCACCGAGACCGTCTGGTCGAGCGAGCGCTACCTCCCGGTCGTACCCGAACTCTTCGCCGCGGCGCGCGAGGCGCTGGGCTGGGATATCCACCTCCTCCACGACGTCCACCACCGGCTGAAGCCGATCGAGGCGGCGCGCCTGGGCAAGGACCTGGAGCCCTATCGTCCGTTCTGGATCGAGGATCCGACGCCAGCCGAGAACCAGGACGCCTTCCGCCTGATCCGGCAGCACACCACGACGCCCCTCGCCGTGGGCGAGATCTTCAACTCGATCTGGGACTGCAAGGCGCTGATCGAGAACCAGCTCATCGACTACATCCGCGCCACCGTCACCCACGCCGGCGGCATCACCCACCTGCGCCGGATCGCCGCCCTGGCCGACCTCTACGGGGTGCGGACCGGCTGCCACGGCGCCACCGACCTGTCGCCGGTGTCGATGGCGGCGGCGCTGCACGTCGACCTGTCGATTCCGAACTTCGGGGTCCAGGAGTACATGCGCCACACCGCCGAGACGGACGCAGTATTCCCGCATGCCTATGCCTTTGCCGACGGCCAGCTGCACCCGGGCGATGCGCCGGGCCTGGGCGTCGACATCGACGAGGCGGCGGCGGCGAAGTTCCCCTACCGCCGCGCGTTCCTGCCCGTGGCGCGGCTGCAGGACGGTACGATGCACGACTGGTGAGGCCCAGGTTCGGCATGGGAACCTGACTCATGGTATCGAACGTGCGGCGTCCCAGTGGACGCGCAGCAGATATGCGTCAGGAGTCCATGGCCGTCAGCGGCAAGCTCTATCGGCGTCTCGCCGACTCCATCGCCGCCGAGATCGAGGCGGGGACGTACAAGGTGGGCGAGCGTCTGCCGACCGAGCGCGAATTGGCCGATCAGTACGGCGTCAGCCGGCCCACTCTGCGCGAGGCGCTGATCGCGCTCGAGATGCTGGGCATGATCGAGGCGCGCCACGGCCTCGGCATCTATGTCACCCGCGCCCAGATGCCCCTCACCGCCTCGGCCTACGACGTGGAGATCGGCGCCTTCGAACTGATCGAGGCGCGGCGCCTGTTCGAGGGCGAGGCCTGCGCCCTGGCCGCGGCGACCATCGACGAGGAGGCGATCGCCGAACTGGAACGCCTGTTGGGCCTGATGGCCGACCAGGACGAGCTCAAGGGCGAGGACGCGGACAAGGAATTCCACATGGTGATCGCCCGCTCTACCGGGAACGGCGCGATCATCGCCACGGTCGAGAACCTGTGGGAGCTCCGCAACCGCTCGCCCCTGGCCCGCGCCATCCTCAGCCGCGCGCGCGGCGGCGGCCTGCAGCCGCGCATCGAGGAGCACCGGCGCGTGCTCGACGCCCTGAAGGCGCACGATCCCGCCGAGGCCCGCCAGGCCATGCGCGATCACCTGGAACGCGTGATCGAGCACCTCCTCCACGCCACCGAGACCGAGGCGCTGGAGAAGGCCCAGCAGGAGAGCAAGGCGCGCCGGAGCCAGGTGGCCAAACGGGTGGCGATCTGACGAGTCGCCCGCACCGCCGCGGCGCATGATTTCGCCGCCGCCGATACACAGCGGCAACATCCCGGCCGCACTGCAGACCTAACGCCTTTCCCGCGGGCGAACCGGCGCCGCGTGGGGACGCCTCCTTGCGACAACGCTCGCCTTCGCATCGATACGTAGCGCTCATCGTCGCAGCGGCGCTCCACGCGCTGGTCGCGGTCCTTCTGGCGTCGAGGACGCCGCCGCAGGTCCCTGAACCCCAAGCCATGCAGGTCACGCTCCTGGAGCTGGCGCCGCGCCCCAAAGCGCCCCGCGCCGCGCCGCCGACCACTCCAGCGGCCAGCCCAGGCGCCAGGGCTCCGGCCGGCCGCCCCACGGCGCCGG
>NZ_MHXN01000003.1:294833-380199 GCF_001824475.1 Phenylobacterium sp. RIFCSPHIGHO2_01_FULL_69_31
GGACCCGCGCGGCGCTGCGGGCGAAGCTGGGGTGCCGAACCGCGGACCTTCTCGCCCTGACCAAGTCCGAGCGGGCCGCCTGCGACGAGGCGCTGGCCAAGGGCGCCGAGACCGCGCCGACCTACGCGGTCGTCAGTCCCAAGCTCAAGAAGGTGTTCGACAAGACCTTCGCGTGCCCGAAAGGCGATGTCTGGTGCGAGTACCGCATCGGCAAGGCGCCCTACCCCGGCCTGCTCGCGCCGCGGAAGCCGCGGGACCCGTCCTGGGACCAGGACTGAACCCGACGTCCCGCACTCGGTCTAGGCCACGGTAAACGAGGCAGACTTCAGGTCGCGGCTGTTGCCGCCCGCCATCACCGTGAACTTGCCCGGCTCCACGACCCGCTTCATGTCGATGTTCCAGATGGAAAGGTCGGCCGGCGTGAGCTCGAAGGCCAGGGTGCGCGTCTCGCCGGCGGCCAGGGTCACGCGCCTGAACTTCTTCAGCTCCTTCACCGGCCGGGTCACCGACGCGGCCTCGTCGCGGAGATAGAGCTGCACCACCTCGTCACCGGCCCGCGAGCCGGTGTTCTTCACATCCACCTCGACCCTAACGCTCTCGCCGGCGCCGATGCTGGCGCGCGACGGCCGGGGCGCCCCAATCTCGAAGGTCGTGTAGGAGAGGCCGAAGCCAAAGGGATAGAGCGGGGCGGCGTCGGCGAAGAGGTAGCCGCGGCGGGCGCTGGGCTTGGCGTTGTAGAGCACTGGCAGCTGCCCCGCGTTGCGGGCGACGGTCACCGGCAGCTTGCCGCCCGGATTGACCCGGCCGAACAGCACGTCCGCCACCGCGTGCCCGGTCTCCTGCCCCAGATACCAGCCCTCGATCAGGGCGTCGGCCTTCTCGGCCAGCAGGTTCACCGACAGGGGCCGCCCGTTGAGCAGCAGCACGATGGTGGGCTTGCCCAGGGCGAAGATGGCCTTGGCCAGGTCGTTCTGCTGGCCGATCAGATCCAGGCTGTCGCGGTCGCCCAGATGGTTGTCCGCCCAGGCCTCGCGGCTGGTCTGTTCGTTGTCGCCCAGCACCATCAGGACGACGTCGGCCCTCTTGGCGACCTCCACGGCCTCGGCGATCAGCCGCGCGTTCACCGCGGGATCGACCAGCTTGACCTCGTCGGCGGCCCAGACCCGGCTCTCGGTGATGCGGACCGCCTCGGCGTAGTCGACCTGGAACCGGCCCTTGGCCTCCGCCTGCAGGCCCTCCAGCACGCTCACCACCTTGCGGGGGATATCGCTGTAGCCGCCGATGGGCGTATCGCGGGCATGCGTGCCCAGCACCGCCAGGCGGCCCACCTTGCCGGCGTCGAGTGGCAGCAGGCCCTTGTCGTTCTTGAGCAGCACCATCGCCTTGGCGGCGGCCTGCCGGGCCAGGGCGATGGCGTCGGGCGTGGCGGTCAGCCGGTCGGCGTTCTTCAGGTCGCCGTAGGGGTTCTCGAAGAAGCCGCCCTCGAACTTCAGCGTCAGGACGCGGCGCACGGCGGCGTCGATCTCGGCCTGGCTGATCCGGCCCGCGCGCACCAACTCCGGCAGGCGGTTGAAGGCCTCGCCATCGGGCAGTTCGACGTCGACGCCCGCCTTGATCGCCGCCACCGCCGCATCGTCCGGCGTCTCGTACATCTTATGGCGGGTGACCATCTCGCGGATCGCGAAATAGTCGCTGAGGGTTGCGCCCTGGAACCCCCACTCCTCGCGCAGCACCTCGTGCAGCAGCCAACGATTGGCGTGCGAAGGCACGCCGTCGATCTCGTTGTAGGAGGGCATCACCGCACGGACGTTGGCCTCCTTCACCGCCCGCTCGAAGGGCGGGAAGAAGTTCTCGCGCAGGGTCCGTTCCGAGATCTGGGCCGGCCCGATGTTGGTCCCGCTCTCCGGCTGGCCGTGCCCGGTCATGTGCTTCAGCGTGACGAACACCTTGTCCTTGGCCAGCGGCAGGGTGCGCCCCTGGAAGCCGCGGATGGCGGCCAGGCCGATCTCCGCGCAGAGGTGGGGATCCTCGCCATAGGTCTCCTCGATCCGGCCCCAGCGCGGATCGCGCGCCACGTCCACCACCGGCGCGAGCGCGATGTTGGAGCCGCGCAGCCGCATCTCGCGGGCGGTGACCGCGAAGACCTTCTCGACCGTCTCCGGGTCCCAGGTGGAGGCCAGGGCGATCGCCTGCGGGAAGCTGGTGGACTCGCGGGCCACATAGCCGTGCAGCGCCTCGTCGTGCATCAGCAGCGGGATGCCCAGGCGGGTCTTCTCCATCGCCCATTTCTGCGCCGCGTTGATGTAGCGGGCGGTCTCGGCGGGTGTGCGGTTGATGGTGCCCGGCTCAGCGCCCGCGAAGGCCCCGGCCTTGGCGCCGCGACGGTCGGAGGGCCGGGAGATCTGGCCCAGGCCATGGGGAAACGCCTTCGACGCCGCCTCGGCCGAGAACTCCGCCTCGGAGGTCTGGATCTGCTCCTTGTTCAGCCAGATGCCGACCATCTGGGCTACCTTCTCTTCCAGCGTCATGCGGCCGAGGAGGTCGTCGACGCGGGCCGCGATTGGCGCGGTCGGGTCCTTGTAGAGCGGCGGGGCGGCGGCCGCGGCCCGGGCGGCGGGCGCCGCGAGCGCTCCGGCAAGGACGGCGAGGCTGGCGCCGAAGCGGCGGCGGGTCAGAGGGGTCATGTCAGTCTCCGTCCGGCCTGGCCGGGCTATAGGCATAGAGTCCGAAGGTCACGCCGACGAAGCCGCCGGCCGTCTTGGTCGAGAGGATCGTGCCGTCCTGGTCGGCGGCCAGGGTGATCCAGCGGCCGGGCGAGCGTGCATAGGCGAAGTCGTACTTTCCCCCCCGGGCGGTGATGCGCAGGTCGAGCGGCGCGCCGGCGGGGACCTGAGCTGTCGCGACGGTTGCGCCATGCTCGGGATCGCGCGGGCCGGCCCGGCGCTCCAGGGCCACGACGGCCGCGCCGCCCCTCCGCGTGACGGTGAGCGCATAGAAGAAGTCGCTGCTTTGCAGGGCCGCCAGGCCGGCGCGGTCGCCGTCATGCTCCGGCGTGAACCGCACGCGGGTGACGGCCTCGGCCTCCACGTGCTGCTGGCGGCGCCCGGCGTAGGCGGGCTGCCCCTTGCCGCCCAGTGGCTCGGCGCCGGCCAGGACCAGCGCGCCGCCCTCAAGGCGATGCCAGGACCCTCGCGGCGTGCGGATCGTCATCCACTCAGGCCCCAGGGCCTCGCCGTCGAACTCCTCCCGCGCAGGCGGCGTCCTCGCGGACGCCGGCGGAAGGTCCGGCCGCCGATGCACCCGCGGGATCGCCTGGCCGGCCGGCAGGATCACGGGCCAACCGTCGTCCGTCCACTTGACCGGCAGCAGGAAGGTTTCGCGGCCGGTGTTGTAGAGGTCGCCGGCGTACGGCTGGGTCGCCAGGAAGCTGGCCCACCACTCGCCCTTGGCCGTCTCGACCAGCTGGGCATGGCCGGCGGAGGTGATCGGGTGCGGCCGGTCGAGGGGCAGGCCGCGCTGGGTCAGGATCGGGTTTCCGGACCACGGCTCGTAGGGTCCCAGCACGTTCCGACTGCGCAGGATCACCTGCGAGTGGCCCTCCGCCGTACCGCCCTCGGCGCAGCTCAGATAGTACCAGCCGCCCCGCTTGAAGATGTGCGGCCCCTCGATCCAGATCGGCTTGGTCGAGAGATCGACGCCGCCGTTCACCAGCACCTTGCGCGGGCCGATGGGCTTGCGGGCGGCGAGGTCGAATTCCTGGATCCAGATCGCCCGATGACCCTCGTATAGCGGCGTCCCCTCGGGCGGGCCGTTGTTGAGGATCCAGGTGCGGTCGCCGTCGAAGACGAACGACGGATCGATGCCCTCAATCTCCTTGATCCAGATCGGATCGGACCACGGACCGGCGGGGTTCGTCGCCGTGATCAGGTAGTTGCCGCCGCAGTCGACGCAGGTGTTCAGGATGTAGAACGTCCCGTCCCGGTGGCTGATGGTCGGCGCGAACACGCCCCGCGACAGGCCCCGTCCCGTGAAGTCGAGCTGACCCGGCCGGTCGATGGCGTTGCCGATCTGGGTCCAGGTGACCAGGTCGCGGCTCCGGAACACCGGCAGCCCCGGGAAATAGGCGAAGGTCGAGGTGACCAGGTAGAAGTCGTCACCGACCCGCGTGAGGCTGGGGTCGGGATGGAAGCCGCGCAGGATCGGATTCCGGTATTCCCCGGGCTTCAGCGGCGTGGCGTCAGCGGGATCATGGCCGCGATATTCGAACCAGTCGAAGCGCGCCTCGGACGCGGCCCTCGCGGATTCGACCAGGGCGAGCGCCAGGGCCATGCCTGCGCCTAAGGTGAGGATCTGCCTCCGCGACACCGCCGCCACGCGCCCTCCTTACGTCTCCTCGGGCGGTCTTGCGCCGCCGTCTGTATGACGTTGTGCCGGACGTGGTCAGACCTTTCAAGCGGAAATGTTAGCGCTCACATGAGATCGATACGCATCCAGGCCGACAGCATCTCGCCGGGGGACAGCACCCGCATGCCGTGCGCCGCGGGATCGATCATGTTCAGGGCGTTCGGCGCGTGGCTGACCGGCTCGACGCAGAAGAAGTCCTCCGCCGGCGGCGCGAAGACGTGCAGCCAACCCAACTCCGGCGAGGCGGTCACCTCAAGGCTCGGCCGGCCGGGACCCAGGTCGATCCGCGCAGGACCGGTCCAGCCTGTGTGGCAGTGGTCCACAAGACGATCGCTCCGCACCGGCGCCCCATCCGCCCACGGCGCGGCGGCCACCAGCTCCGTCGGCAGCAGGTCGGCGGATGACTGCCAAAGACCGGTCGTCCGGGCCGTCAGGCGCGCCGTCGCGCTGTGCGGAAAATAGGGATGGAACCCCACGCCGAACGGCCCGGGGGTGTCCACCGCATTCAGAACGCTCACCTCGAAGGTCGAACCATCGGGGGTCAGCCGGAACGTCTGGCGGGCCCGATAGCGCCACGGCCATTCGGTCGCCGCGGGTTCGAAGACCAGGGTGACGAAGTCCGCGCCCTTCGCCTCGACCTGCCAGACCGCACGCCAGCCGTCGCCGTGCAGCGGATGGGCCTGGCCGGCCATGTTCCGGCTGAGCGCGGCGGTCCGGCCCGCGAAGGTGAACCGCCCGTCCGCGATGCGGTTGGCGTAGGGGACCAGCGGAAAGCAGGCCGTCTCCAGCACGTCAGTGGTTCCGTCGGGCGTCGGGCGCAGCAGGTCCTCCCCCTCATGGGTGAGCGACAGGATCGCGCCGCCGAGGTCTGGATCGAAGGCCAGCCGCAGGTCGCCCGCCTGGAGCGTGTCTCGCGCCATGCCCTGCCCCGCCTAGGCCGGCCGCAGGAACGGCAGGGCATTGGCCTCCCGCAGGATCGCCTTCAGCGCATCGTTCCCCTCAAGCGGCGCGTAGCGGGCCCGGAGCGCGGCGAGCGACTTGGCGTGGTATTTCTGCGGCGGCTGGGTGTAGGGCGCGCCGGCCAACTCGATGGTGAACTCCGGGTCGCCCTCCATCAGGGCGGCGGCGTTGGCCGTGGACCAGGGCAGGAAGTAGCGGCCCACATAGGCAAGCAGCGGCGCCATCGTCGGCTTCAGGCTCTCCCAGTCCTCGAACGGCCCGTCGACGCGCGGCTCCAGCATGCGATGGCACCAGTCCAGCACCGCCGGCCCCCGGGCCCGGATCATGCCGCCGCAGGTGGGGTCGACCGAACACTCGTAGAGCTGCGCCGACAGCCCGAAATCCCCGAAGGATGGCCGCGCCCCGAACAGGTACTTCCGCGTGGCCAGGTGCGGTTCCAGGAGGTCCAGAAGCTCCAGGTAGTAGGCGGTGATCAGGGGCGCGTTCGCCTCGCTGGAGCCGACGAAGTGGCCCCGCCCGGTCATCCGCTCGCGGATCATCTTCGTCCGCGCGGCCACCTGCTCGTCCGTGCCGTGCGGCAGGCTCAGACGCCCCAGGGTCTGGGCGGAGGCTGCCTGGTCCACATCTGCGTACCAGCGGTGATGGAACATCAGCTTGTTGCCCCACTCGTCGCCGAACTCCTCGAGAAGGGCGGAGAGGAAGGCGAGCGCCGGATCGTCCGGATGCATCGACGGCTCGGGGAACCGCGCCTCGACGGCCTCGAGGATCGGGGTCGAGTCCTGCAGCCCCTCGTCGTCCGGCGTCGCCACCGTGGGCACGATCGGCAGCTTGGCGTAACGCCTGTAGGCCTCGTCGGAGTCCGCGTTGCGCGGGACCCATTCGTGCGGAACGCCCTTGAACCGGAAGTACGATCGCACCTTCACGGAATAGGGCGACATCTCCGAGCCGAAGATGCGGTAGGGCGCCGTCATGAACTTCCTCCCGAGACCAGAACAGACATTCTGGTTCTTTACCGCCGCCGCCCGGTCACCCGGCCCGGCGCCTCAATCCTTCCGGCCGCCGGCCGCGTCGTCGATGCCGAGGTAGCGCATCAGCATGAGGCTGAGCTCGTCGTGCAGCTCGGGATCGTCGGCGGCCCAGGGGCCGGGGCCGTGCAGCATGGCCGAGATGATCTGGCCGTGCATCATTCGGATGGCGAGCTGCGCCCGCCGCCGCGTTCGCTCGTCGACGGCGACCCCGCGCGCCGTCAGCAGCTGCACCACGAACTCGGCCTCGATCGCCTCGATCCGTCGCATGGGCGGCCAGACGTTCTGGCCGCGGAGGCTGAGTTCGAAGAGAGCCCGATAGTAGCCCTCGATCCCCCGCATGGTGCGGGCCGTGTTGCCCGCCAGCCGCCGTAGCAGCTCCGCGAGCGTCTCCTGCTTGCGGGCCGGGTCCTCGAAGAACCTGGCGATGTTGGCCTCGGCGCGGGTCGCCATGTCCGCCTGGAGCGCCAGGAAGAAGGCCTCCTTGTCCTCGAACCGCCGATAGAAGCTGCCCACCGAGCAGCCGGCGCGCTTGGCGATGTCGGTGATGTGCGTCTGCCAGAAGCCCGCCGCGGCGAACGCGCGCTCGCCCGCCCTCAGCAGCCGGTCCCGCTGTTCGCGGCTCCGGTTCTGATAGGCCGGTCGCGTCCAGGTCGGATCGGACCCGCCGTCGTCCGGCTTCGGTTTCGGCATCTGGACCTTCCGCTGCTCACCCCGCGGTTTAGCCGCCCCTCGCGGCCTTTCCAATCCGCGCCGGATCAGCGCCGGGGCGAGCGGCGGACCGTCAGGGGACGGGCGGCGGGGCGAGCAGGTCCTGAAGGTACTTGTCGGCGAAATCGGTCCGGATCTGGATCCACAGCGGCCTGTGGTCCGACATCTGCCAGGTGCGCCATTTCCGGAACAGCTTCTCGCGCGTGTCGGCGTGGAAGCGAGGGTCCGACTCGGGATCGGACGCCGGCATGAACGCGTCGTAGATCGGCAGGTCCTCCTCGCGGAAGACGTCGGCGAACATGTCGACCATCCCGCCCCCGACGCATTCGAACCGCGGATCCTTCACCCGTGTGGCGATCTGGTCGTAGAAGTGGTCGCCCGTCTTGCGGACCTTGGCCCCGTCGATCTGCTTGGGGACCTGGAAGCCGTTGCTGACCAGGGCCTCCATGGTCTTGTGCTTGGGGCTGACGACGTTGAAGTCGCCCAGCACGATGTAGTTCTCGACCGCGCCGCTCACGTCGCGCTCGGCGTCGTTGTCGTCGTCCTGCCGCTTGGCGAAGAACTCCACCAGCCGCTCGATCTCGGCGATGCGCTGCTTCAGCTTCGCCCCGCTGTCGGCGCCGTAGTAGATGTGGACCGTGCAGAGGCTGAAGCGGAACCAGCCGGACTGGAAGGCCACCAGGAACGGCGTCCGGGCAAACTGCTGCTTCACTTCCTCGTACTGGTCCTTGACCTTGGCCGCAGCCGCTGCGGTGGGCTCGGCCGCAGGCGCAGCGCCCTTCGGGGTCTTCACCTTCTTCTGCGCCACGACCAGCTGGCCTTCGGGCAGGACCACTTCGCCCGCGATCTTCCGAAACCAGACCTTCTCGGTGTTGAAGACGAACGCCATCCGCTCGTCGTTGCCGCCGTGGCCCTCCGTGGCGTCGGTGGCGATGTAGTCCCACTCCCGACCGAGGATCCGCATCAGCTTCTCCAGGCCCGTGAGGTCGCGGTTCACCTCCTGGAGCGCCACGAGGTCGAAGCACGAGATGATTTCCGCCAGGTAGTAGTAGCTCTCCGGCAGCCGCGGGCCGTAGCCGAACTTGTTGGACTCGAAATCCCTGATGTTCCAGGTCGCCAGCAGCAGCGTGTCGTCGCTCTTGCGCTTGCGTAGGTCCTGCAGCGACGCCCGCATCTTCAGCAGGCGCTCGGCGCACCGTCGCCCGCCCGTGGGCTCACGCGCCAGAAGGCGCCGCAGGTCGACATAGTTGTTGCTCATAGCGACCCCCATCTTCGTCCGGGAAGTAGCTCCCAAGAACACAACCATGGCAAGAAAATCCGCTGCGGCTCGCGACGAATGTCCCACGTCGCGCCAAGCCTTCAGTTTTCAGCAGCAGCGCCAAATCGTCATTTGTGTATAAAAGCCCATCAACTGAGTCATCGCGAATCCCAAAGCCTCGCTTCCGGCCACTTTGCTCTAAAGGAGACGCGCTTAGCCTGTATTTGATGCAATATCGGAAACCCGCCTCAATCCACCTCGCCATCTCGTCTTTCCACGTTGCGGTATGCGCAGGCCGCATCTCACGTGCCCCCAAGAACAGCCGGTGGAGAGACTCCGGACTGTCCAGGGGGAAGCGCCGCGAGGGTCAGGATCTTGGCCGAAGGAGCGGGGCGAGTGCGGGTATTCAAGAGGACGTTTCTGCTGGCGGGCATTTCGGGTCTCGCCCTTGCGATGGCGGATACAGCGGGGGCGGCCGAGGCAGCCGCCGAAGCCTCCGTCATCGACGAACTGATCGTCACCGGCACCCGGTCGACGGCGCGGACCGTGACCACCAGCCTGGCGCCGATCGACGTGCTGAGCGCCGAGGTGCTGGAGAAGAGCGGCAAGCAATCGACCCGCGACCTGATCTCCACGCTGGTGCCCTCGGCGAACACCTCCAATTCCGGCGCCGGGGCCAGCTTCGCCATCAAGACGGTGTCCCTGCGCGGCCTGGCCAGCGACCAGACGCTGGTGCTGGTGAACGGCAAGCGGCGGCACAACACCGCCATCCTGTTCGTCAACGGCACGACCCAGGCCGGCCAGTCGCCGCCGGACCTCGACCTGATCCCCTCCTCGGCGATCCAGCGGATCGAGGTGCTGCGCGACGGCGCCTCGGCGCAGTACGGCTCGGACGCCCTCGCCGGTGTGATCAACATCATCCTCAAGGACGATGCCGAGGGGGGCTCGTTCACGGCCCTGGCCGGCACGACGCTGCAGGGCGATGGCGAGACCCTGCAGGGCTCGCTGAATTACGGCATGGGCCTGGGTGAGAGCGCCTTCCTGAACCTGACGCTGGATGCGCGCACCACCAACCTGGTCGATCGCGGCAAGTACACGCCGGCCACCGCCAACCTCTACTTCCCGATCGCGCCGGGCGTTCCGGACCCGCGCGAGCAGACCATCGATCGGCACGTCTCACACCCCGGCGCGCCGGCGTCCCAGGTCTATTCGCTGGGCTACAACACCGCTTGGGACGTGAGCGAGACCGTCAGGCTCTACAGCTTCGGCACTGTGTCGAGCCGGAACTCAGCCGCCTGGCTGACCTTCCGCGCGCCCAGCGCCTTCAACAACAACGCGACGGTCTATCCCGACGGCTACTCGCCGCGCCTGTTCCTCAAGGACCGCGACTACCAGACGGCGGTCGGGGCCAAGGGCTCGGACCTGTTCGGCTTCGACTGGGACCTGTCCACGTCGCTCGCCCGCAACAAGGTGGGCTACTACGAGAACTCCCTGAACGCCTCGTACGGCCCCGCCTCGCCCACCTACTTCTATCTGGGGACGCTGACCTTCAAGGAATGGACCAGCAACTTCGACGTCAGCCGCGAATTCGACTTCGGTCTCGCCAAGCCGATGTTCGTGGCCGCGGGCGCCGAGTATCGCGAGAGCGAGTTCGTCATCACCGCGGGCCAGCCGGAATCCTACGACACCGGCCCTTTCCGCTATCCGGCCGGCCATCCGCTGGCCACGAACCCCGCCGCCGTCGCCGGCGGCGCGAACGGCGTCTCGGGCTTCCCGCCCAACACGGCCGGCACGTTCAAGCGCAACAACAAGAGCCTCTACCTCAACATCGAGCAGGCCCTGACCGACAACTTCGAGATCTCGCTCGCCGGGCGCTACGAAGACTATTCCGACTTCGGCACGGCCGAGACCGGCAAGGCGTCGCTGCGCTGGGAGCCGATCGAGGGCTACGCGATCCGCGCCACCGCCTCCACCGGCTTCCGGGCGCCTTCACTGCAGCAGCAGCACTACGGATCGGCCAGCACGATCAACGTCGCCCTGCCCGGCCGCCCCGCGCAGCTGGGCCCCTCCCAGATCCTGCCGACCAACAACCCGGCCGCGATCGCCCTCGGCGCCAAGCCGCTCGAGCCGGAGAAGTCGACCAACTACTCCGTCGGCCTGGTCATGCAGCCGCTGCCAAGCCTCAACGCCACCGTCGACGTCTACGAGATCGAGATCCGCAACCGCATCCTGCAGAGTGAGCAGCTGGGCCCCAATGCGGCGGTCAGCGCGGCCCTCATCGCCGCCGGCCTGCCGGGCGGACAGGCCGCGTTCTACTACGCCAACGCCGCGGACACGACGACCCGCGGCCTGGATGCGGTCATCGACTACCGCTCCGACTTCGGGGAGTACGGCTCGGTCAAGTGGACCCTCAGCGCCAACTTCAACAAGACCAAGTTCGACCGCATCACCCCGCCCCCGCCCATGCTGGCCGCGGCCGGCCTCGTTCTGGTGGGCCGCGGGCAGATCGGCAACTTCACCGTCGGCACACCGCGGAACAAGCAGATCGCCTCGGCGGAATGGACGATCCAGAAGTTCACCGCCAACCTGCGCATCACGCGCTACGGCAAGGTGACCCAGCGAAACTCGGCGAACCCGAACCTGGACGAGACCGTCTCGCCCACCGGGATCGTGGACCTGGACCTGGCCTACGACCTCACCGAGAACCTGCGGGTCTCGCTGGGCGCCAACAATCTGACCGATGTGCTGCCCGACATCGTGCAGCCTGCGAACCGGGGGGCGGCGACGGGCCCATTCTCCTACTTCAACCAGTTCTCCCCCTTCGGGATCGCCGGTGGGTTCTACTATGCCAAGGTGATCGCGAAGTTCTGAGGCGGCGGTGGGGATCCGGGGGCGTTCGATGCGTAAATCTCCTCGCGGCGGCGTGGATCGCCGGCGGTTGCTGTCGATGGGCGGAACGGCGATCGCCGCGTCGTCCCTGGCCGCGCCGGCGGCCGTCGGCGCGCCCTCCAAGGATCGGCCGGCGGTGCGGCAGGTCACGGTCACGGAGGGGACGAACATCGCCGTCTCCGCCGCGCCGGACGGACGGACCCTGGCGTTCGACCTCTATGGCGTGATCTGGACCATCCCGGTCGCAGGCGGCCCGGCCCGGCGGCTCACCGACGACCTCACCGACGGCGCCCAGCCCGACTGGTCGCCGGACGGCAAGCGGCTGGTGTTCCAGTCCTATCGCGACGGCTCGTTCCAGATCTGGACGGTCGGCGCCGACGGGACCGGGCTCAGGCAGCTCACGGAGGGACCGTTCGACTGCCGCGAGCCGCGCTTCTCGCCAGACGGCAAATCCATCGCTTTCGCGTCGGATCGGACGGGCGCCTACGCCATCCACGTCCTGGACCTCGCCACGGGCGCCATCCGGCTGTGGGCCACCGCCGAGGGCCAGGCCTGCGAGCCCGCCTGGTCGCCCGATGGGCAGCGCATCGCTTTCGCGGTAGAGCGGGCGCGGGTCGAGATCGTCGACGCCGGCGGGAGCCGCTCGGTCGGCCCTGCGGTGAAGGCGTCGGCCGACCGGATGAACCCCGTCGAGCTGCACAGCCCAGCCTTCACTACGGACGGCACAGGGATCGTCTATCCGCTGCTCGCCAACGGCCGGTCCGAGATGATCGGGCCGGAGAGGGCCCTGGTCTCGGGGGAGGACGTCTTTCCGTTCCGCCCAGCCTGGCTGCCCAACGGTGACATGGTCTATTCCGCAGATGGCAAGATCCGGCGCCGGACCCCGGCCGGGCAGGTCAGCGACATCCCCTTCAGCCTCTCGGTTCCGGTCACCCGGCCGAACTACAGGAAGCGCCAGCGGGACTATGACGGCGCGGGGGCGCGGCCGGTCGTGGGCATCGGCAGCCCGGCCCTGTCGCCGGACGGGTCGCAGGTCGTCTTCCGGGCCCTGAACGCCCTGTGGCTGCTGCCGCTCGGCGGCAAGGCCAAGCGGCTGGTCGATGACGGGTTCTGGGTCTGCGACCCGGCGTGGTCGCCCGACGGCAAGACGCTGGCCTATTCAACGGACCGCGGCGGCAAGCTGGACATCTGGCTGCGCGACATGGCGAGCGGCGCCGAACGTCGGCTGACCACGCACAAGGACGCCGCCGTCTCGGCCGCCTGGTCGCGCGACGGCAAGACGATCGCCTTCCTCGACCAGAACGGCTCGCTCCACACGGTCGACGTGGCCGGCGGCCAGATCCGGCAGGTGTTCGGCGCCATCTGGGAGCCCGGCAAACCCACCTGGAGCCCCGACGGCAAGACCCTGGCCCTCGCGGCCTTCAAGCCCTATGCGGCCCGGTTCCGCGAGGGGCTGAGCGAGATCCTCACCATCGACGTGGCCACGGGCGCGGCGACCTACCAGCCGGTGTTCCCACACAAATCTCTGGGCACGCGCGGGGACGACGGCCCGGTCTGGTCGCCCGATGGCAAGAGCCTCGCCTTCGTGTTCGCGAGCCGCCTCTGGACCGCGCCGGTGGACGCCCGGGGCGTCATGACGGGCCCGCCCAAGGCCTTGAACGCCGAGGTCACCGACGCTCCCACCTGGAGCGGCGACAGCCGCAAGCTCCTCTACCTCTGCAACGGCGAGCTCCGGCTGATCGACGCCACGGGCGGGGCGCCAACCACCGTCGCCGACGGGATCACCTGGGCCACAGCCAAGCCGAAGGGCCGCCTCGTCATCCGCGCCGGCCGCCTCTGGGACGGACTGGCCGCGAGCGCCCGCAAGGACGTCGACATCGTCGTCGTGGACAATCGCATCGCCGAGCTCGCGCCGGCCGGCGTGCCCGTGGGGGATGCCCGGACCATCGACGCCCGCGACGCCACCGTGATCCCCGGCCTGGTGGAGATGCACGCCCACCGCCAGATGCAGGGCTACGCTTACGGCGACCGCGAGGGGCGCCTGTGGCTGTCGCTGGGCGTCACCACCGCCCGCTCCCCGGGCTCGCCCGCCTACCACATGGTCGAGGACCGGGAAGCCATCGACGCAGGGCTCCGCCTCGGCCCGCGCTACTTCTCCACTGGCGAGGCGATCGACGGCGGGCGGATCTACTACAACTTCATGCGGCCGGTGACCGAGCCGGGGCAGATGGACCTGGAGCTCTCGCGGGCCAAGGCCCTGGGCTACGACCTGCTGAAATCCTACGTCCGCCAGCCGCTGCAGGCGCAGCGGGACATCACCGCCTGGGCCCACGCCGAGGGCATCCCCGTCACCTCGCACTACCACTACCCGGCCCTGAACTTCGGCCTGGACGGGATGGAGCACATCGGCGCCACCAGCCGCACCGGCTATTCGCGCACGGTGAGCCAGCTGGGCGTCAGCTACGAAGACGTCACGGCTCTGTTCGCGGCCAGCGGCGCGCGCCGCACCCCGACGCTTTTCACCTCCTCGGTCCTCTACGCCCAAGACCGCTCGCTGGTGGACGATCCGCGGACCCGGGCGCTCTACCCGCCGTGGGAATACGCCAAGCTGCAGCAGCGCGCGGCCCAGCTCCGGTCCGCCGACGTCAGCGCGCCCCTGGCCTCGCTCGAGCGCAACGTCGCGCACCTGCGGGCGATCCTGAAGGGCGGCGGCCGCGTGGTGACCGGCACCGACTCGCCGATCGACTTCAACGGGATCAGCCTGCACATGAACCTGCGGGCGATGGTCAGGTTCGGCATGACGCCCGTGGAGGCTCTCACCACCGCCACCCGCTACGCCGGCGAATTCCTGGACCAGCCGCTGGGGGTCATCAAGCCCGGGATGCTGGCCGACCTGGTCGTGACCGAGGGCGATCCCCTGACGCGGATCGAGGACGCCGCCGCCGTCCGCCACGTGATCAAGAACGGCGAGGCGTACGACCTGCCGGCGATCCTCGGGCCGTTCGCCAGCCTGAAGACGGCCCAGGCGACGCCCGTGCGCAGCGCGGCGCGCGCGGCGCCCCCCGGGCTCTGGTGGCACGACGCCGCCTATGTGGAGTCCGGCCGCGCCGCCTGCTGCGTGGATGGCTTCTGCGCCGTCGGCGCCGGCGGCCGCCGGATCTTCCGGGCGACCGAGGTCTGAGCCGCCGCTACTTCTTGTACTTCGGCTCGTCCGTGACCTTCACGAAGTGCTCCTGGTAGGCGCGGGACTTGCCTTCCGGGCTCTTGCCGATGCCGCGGCGCACCGCCGTCTTGCCGTCCTTGCTGAAAGTCCAGAACTCGCCGGCGATCACGTCGCCATCCTTCATCTTGAGGATCTGCAATTCATAGGGCTCGGTCAGCAGAGTCGAAATCTCGTTGAAGCGCGTCTGGTTGGGGAACGGCGCGACCTTGCCGTCCAGCGTCGAGACGTGGTCGCTGATATAGGGCTTGTCTGGCTGGGTCGTGTTCTCCGAGTGATAGTGGAGCGTATCGCCCTCCACCTTCATCCAGATCGTCAGCTTGAAGTTGGCCGGCGTGGTGATGCCGGGGGTGTTGTTGTGCTGCTCCTTCCAGGCGCCGTCGACGGGGTGGGCCAGGGCCGGAGCTGTCAGCAGGGCGGCGCTCACCGCCAGGCCTGCAACGATCGCGCGCATGTTCATCTTGGGCGTCCTCTCGAAGGGTGATGCGAAGCTAGAAGGCGACCCGCTCTTCCACGTGTTTCTCGACCTCGGCCCGGGTCGTCCACAGGGTCCGGAAGGTCTTCTTCGACAGGTGTTCCAGCTGGTCGCTGCGGTGGGGCGAGCCGGGCTGGGTCGAGTTGCCATAGCTCATCAGGCCCACGGCCTTGATGGGCGTCGAGAACTCCACCATCGACATCCAGGTCTCGCCATGGACCGGCGTACGCTTGCCGTCCTTGAGCGGGCTCCAGGTCATCACGTGGAAGACGCCGGTGTTGCCGAACCCGCCGCTGCCGGGCAGGTCCACCTTGCCCAGCGCAAAGCGGGAGACCTCGCCGAACGGCCGGTCGATGGCGCCGTAGCTGGCCTTGGCCTCCTGCGCGGCCGCCTTCAGCATCGCCACCGCCTGGGCCGGGTCCTTGAGGCCGTACGGCGTGTCGATGGGCTTCTCGGGATCCCAGCGGACCCGATAGTTGGCGTCGCTGATGTAGGTGGGACCGGCGAACTTGCGGGCCCAGGCCTCGAACAGCAGCGCCCCCTTGGCCTCGGCCGTGACGGTGCGATCCCAGGCCTTGAGCACCGCCGCGGCTTCCAGCACCTCGGGGTCGCTGCTCTGCGCCGCCGCGGCCAGAAGCTCTTCCAGCACCCGGTCGGTCATCAGCACGTGGTCGCTCAGCTTGCGCGCCACGAAATCGTCGAAGGTGATCTTCGGCGGGTCGGCCATCAGGTGCGACGAGTGCTGCGCCCGCAGCGACATCGGCCCGTTGTTGGCCATGTAGGCGGGATAGTCCTTGGCGTGGATCGCCTGGGGCCAGGTGGACACCCACGGCGGGTCGTTGGAGTTCTGGACGTAGCCGCTGGGCGGATCGATGACCTTGGGCAGGTCCTCGTACGGGTGCGTCTCGGTCCACAGGGTCGCCGAGGTGTCGCCCGGAACCAGCCCCGCCCACTTGGCGACGTTCCCGTCGGGATGCTTGGGCAGAATGCCGTTGTAGAGGTACTGAACGTGTCCTTCCTTGTCGCCGTAGACGATGTTGAAGGAGGGCACCTGCAGGCGCTTCATGATCGCCTGGTACTCGGCGAAGCTCTTGGACTTGCCCATGTCCCAGTACTGGCGAAGGCCGCCGGGGCGATCGAGGCCGGCCACCTTCACCGCCACCGTCTTGCCGTCCGCGCGGGCGAACACAGGACCGTGGATGGATGAGCGCAGTTCCAGGGTCTGGGTCGCGAGCGTGCCGTCCGGCTGCCGGACTTTCAGGCTGGCGGTCCGCGTCTCGAAGGGCCGCACCTTACCGTCGAACAGATAGCCGCCGTCCGCCAGCTTCAGCTCGTAGTTCGTGGCGCCCAGGACCCCGTTGACCGTGTTGGTGAAGCCCATCCGGTCGTTGAAGGCAAAGCGCAGGACCGGCAGGCCCACCTGGGTTGCGCCGTACATCTTGAAGCCGGGTCCGTTCAGGTCGGCCTCGAAATAGGTGAGCTGGCTCGGCGCCCACGGCAGGTGTGGATTGGCCAGCAGCATGGTGTTCCCGCTGGCCGACTTCTTGGGCATCACCGCCCAGGCGTTCGAGCCGGCGTCGGCGTTGGCGCCCATGGTCCGGCCCTGGGGCGCCACATAGACGTAGTTCATCAGCCGGTGGCCGTGCGCCATGACGTCAACGCCGGTGATCGGAAACACCTGCAGCATCGACGGATCGAGCTTGTCCGGGTGGGCCTTCGCGTAGGCGTTCATCCCCTCGGCGAACGCGTCGAGGTTGGCGCGGAAGCTGGCCGGCTCCTGGGCGTACCAGGCCTTGGCGCGCTCGTAGACGCCGTTGGCGATCACCCACCTGTCGGACTCGATCTCGGCCGGGCCCCAGTATTCGGCGGCGCGGCCGCGGGCCTGGCCGTACAGCTTCACCACCACGTCGCCGTGGTTCTTCGCCGTGGCGTAGCCGAAGCCGTAGAAGACCGAGGCCTCGTCCTTGCCGTAGATGTGCGGGACCCCGTAGCTATCGAACAGGATCTCGCCCCTGGGCGCGGCGGCCGACACCGCCGGCGCGACGAGGACGCCGGCCGCCAGGGCCGCGGCGATGAACGGCTTCAGAATTCCCATTGGATCCGACCGTAGTACGAGCCGCCGGTGAAGCCGATGGGCGAGGTGCCCGGATACTGGCCTGCGCCGGTGTTGGCGTTGAAGATGCCGTTGGCGTCCGGATAGTTGTTGAACAGGTTGTTGGCGCCCACCGCCACGGTCACGCGATGCGGCAGCTTGTAGGCGACCTCCAGGTCGACGATCCATTCGGCGCCGTAGGCCCGGTCGTTGGCGACGGCGTTCTGCTGGATGAAGTACTTCCCGAAGCGGGTGGCGCGACCGTTGAGGGTCAGGTCGTTCCAGGTCCAGGTCGCCGACAGCGCGATCTTGTCCTTCGGGAAGGCGCGGGTCAGGTAGCCCTGGCTCAGCCGGTCGAAGAGCACGAACGCCGGGCCCAGCGCGCTGAGCTCCGGCGGGTTCGGGATGATCCCGGTGATATCCGTGTCGTTCCAGTTGTAGCCGGCGGTGGCCCGCAGGCTGCCCCACTCGCCCAGATCGGCGCGGTAGGTGGCCACGACGTCGATGCCATCCGTCCGCGTGTCGATGGCGTTGGTGTAGTACTGGGCGCTCAGCGAGCCCGGCAGGCCGTTGGCGATCAGGATGTTCGAGACCGCGGCCCCGGTCAGGGTGCTGGTGATGGCGATCCGCTTGTCCACCTCGATGCGATAGGCGTCCACGGTGATCGCCAGGTTCGACATCGGCTCCAGCGTCAGGCCGACGCTGTAATTGGTGGACTCCTCAGGCTTGAGCGGCTCGGCGCCCAGGGCGATCGCCTCGGGCGAACCCACCGGCAGGGTCTTGATCTGCAGCAGGTCCAGGACGCCGTTCACCAGGCGGAACTGGCTGGAGCTGGCGGCGTAGTTCTGCTGCGCCAGGCCGGGGGCGCGGAAGCCCGTGGAGACCGCCCCGCGAACGGCCAGCCAGTCGGTCAGCTCGAAGCGGGCGTTCAGTTTGCCGACGAGCGTGTCGCCGGCGCTGTCGGAGTAGTCCTCGTAGCGCGCCGCCGCGCCCAGGAAGAGGCGGTCGCTCGCCTCCCAGCCCAGCTCGACATAGCCGGCGAAGTTGTTGCGATGCGACTTGCTGGCGTCCGACGGCTGGAAGCCCGGGGTGGCCTGGGCGCCGGTCTGCGGACGCTGGCCCGCGAACGGCTGGCCCGCCGGGATCACGTAGGTCCCGGCCGCGTAGCTCAGCGGCTCGCCCGCGCCCACCGAATAGGTCTCGCGGCGGTGCTGGGCGCCGAAGGAAACCTGCAGCTGGCCAGCGCCCTCCAGGTCGAACGGGCGGGTCACGTCCAGCGAGTTCACCCACTCGGTCGACTTGAGCTGGCCCACGTAGAAGACCGTCGGGCTCGTCGGCCCCAGGCTGGCGTTCAGGGTGTTCGAGGTGTTCTCGCGCGCACGGTTGTAGCCGTAGGTGCTGGAGATATCCCACGACCAGCCGCTCAGCTCGCCCCGGGCGCCGAGGGCGACTTCGAAGTCGCGTTCGCGGATCACCAGGTTCGGGCGGAAACCCTCGGGGTAGATCTGGGGAAGGGTGTTAACGTTGTTCGGCGAGCGGAAGGTGAAGGGCAGGTCCGACAGGCGGCGGCTGAACGTGCCGAACGAATAGAGCTGGACGCCGCCCTCCAGGTCGTAGCGGCCGTTGTAGCCGAAGCTGATGCTCTCCTGCGGCAGGACGCCGGAGTTCTTGGTGACCAGCCGGTCGGCGGTCAGCTCCCGCGGGTCGGGTTGGCCGTTGATGCGCGGATAGAGCTGCACGGTCGAGGCCACGGGAATGGCGCGGTTCGAGAGCTCCTGGCTCTTGCTGGCCAGCGACAGGTTCAGGAACCCCTGCTCGCCAATGCGGGAGCCGTAGTTGGCCTGGAACTGCCACAGCTCCCCGTCGCTGCGGTCGAAGTTCTGGCCGAAGCTGCCGCTGACGAAGCCGCCTTCGGTCTCGCGCAGGATGATGTTGATGACGCCGGCGATGGCGTCCGATCCGTACTGGGCCGCGGCGCCGTCGCGCAGCACCTCGATCCGGCCGATGGCGGGCACCGGGATGTGGTCCAGGTCCGCCGGCACCGAGCCGTTGTAGAGCGAGGAGACCGAGTTGATCAGCGAGGTCTTGTGGCGGCGCTTGCCGTTCACCAGCACCAGCGTCTGGTCGGGGTTGAGGCCGCGCAGGCCGCCGGTGGAGATCACCGTGGACGTGCCGCCGCCGGCGCGGGCCGGCAGGTTGAAGGACGGAACCAGCGTCTGCAGGGCCTGGAAGGCGCCGGCGCGGCCGGTCTTCTCGAGATCCGCCGCGCTCAGGACGTCGATGGGCGTGGGGCTGTCGGTCACGGTGCGCGGCGCCCCGCGGGCGCCGGTCACGACCAGCTCGTCCAGCGCCGTCGGCGCGGCGGGAGCCCCTGCGCCCTCGTCCTGCACGGCCATGGCCGTCGCGGCCGCGTAGATGGGGCCGGCCGAGGCCGTCCGGATCAGCGCGGCGGGCGGCGCCGATGCGGAAAGCGCGATCAGATCTTTTTGGGCCATGGCCACCCGGAGCGGCGAGCCGGCGATGATCTGGCCCAGCGCCGAACGGGTCGCCATCCGCCCGCGCACCGCCGGCGAGGTCAGGCCGGAGACCCGGTCGTAGGGGTACAGCAGCCGGACCCCCGACTGCGCCGAGAGCGCGTTCAGCGCCCCCTGCATCGGCTGGGCGGCGATATCGAAGTTCGCCACCGTGTCCTGCGCAGCGGCCGGCGCCGCGGCCAGGGCGACGAAGGCGGCGACGGGCGAGGCCCACAGAAGAAGATCGGATTTCAGCGGCATATGCGAGGCCCCCCGGATGCATCCAGCTACCCATCCGAACGGACGGGGTTCGCGCCACCGCCATCAGGCGGCCGAAAAAATCGTCAGTTCGACTTTTCCACCAGCAGGACGCCCCCGTCCGCGGTGTCGATCACCTCGATCGGGAAGCTGCTGGTCAGGGCGGCCAGGAACTTGTCGGCCTCGTCCACCTCGAAGCGGCCGCCGATGCGCAGGGATTCCAGGCGCGCGTCGCCGATGACGATGGGCTGGCGGCGGTAGCGGTTGAACTCGCCCACGACCTGCGCGAGGGACTCGCCGTCGAACTCGAGCACACCCTCCTGCCAAGCGGTGCGCTGTCGCAGGTGCTGGCCATCCAGCGCGGTTGGCGCAACGGCGCCCGAACGCACGATGGCGCCCCCGCCGGCGGCGATCCGGGCCGCCGCCGGAACATCGACCTCGCCTTCCCGCGCCGCCACGCCAACAACGCCCTCGGTGACCGTCAGCTCGACCACGTCGGGCCGGAGACGCACGTTGAACGCGGTGCCCAGCGCCCGAAACTGCGCCGAGCCCGCATCGACCAGGAACGGCCGCCTGGCGTCACGGGCCACATCGAACAGCGCCTCGCCGCGCACCAGCCGCACACGCCGTTCCGCGTCCGTGTATGCGACCTCGACCGTGGAGGCCGTGTTCAGCGTCACGCTGGAGCCGTCCCGAAGCGCCACCACCCGGCGCTCGCCCACGCCCGTGCGGTACAGGTCCACATTGTCGAGCAGCCGCCAGCCGACGGTGGCCGCCACCGCCGCGCCGGCCGCGGCCAGGCCACCGAACATCAGCCGCCGCCGGTGCGGCCCGCGGGCCGTACGCGCCGCCTCAGACGCAATCTCCAGGGCCGGAGGGGCAGCGCGCAGGCGGGCCGAGGCGTCCCACGCGGCCTCCATGCGCGCGAAGGCTACAGCGTGGCGGGGATCGGCCGCCACCCATGCATAGATCTCCTGGCGCTCCTGGGGACTGACCCCACAGGCGAGCTTAGCGACGTAGGCGGCCGCCCGATCGTCTGTCGCCTGCCGGTCGCAGCTCTCGTGGGGCTGTTCGCCCAAGCTCGTGATCCTCACGTTCCGCCAACGCCTCGGCCACCAGCTTCAGCGCCTTGGCAAGATGCTTCTCGACCGTTGAAACGGACAAGCTCATCTGTCCCGCTATGGTGGCAAGCGAAAGATCGTGCACCCTGCGGAGCAGGAAGACCTTGCGCGCCTGGGCCGGCAGGCGTTCGACCACTGCCTGCAGCCAGCGCAGCTCGTCCCTCGCCTGCAACTGCCGCTCCACGGCCGCCTCGTCGGACCGCAGCACGTCCAGGTCGGCGACGAAGTCCAGCGACACGATCGTCTCGCGCCGCAGGGTGTCGATCAGCAGGTTCCGCGCCACGGTGAACAGATAGGCCCGCCCGGCGGTGACGCGGCCGAACTCCGGCGCCTGGTAGGCGCGGGCCAGGCTTTCGGCCACCAGGTTGTCGACATCGAAACCCGGCGGGCAGATGCGCTTCAGGCGCGCGCGGACCGCCGCCTCGTGCGGCAGCACCACGGCTTTGAACCACTCCAGGCGAACGAGAAGCTCGCTCATAACCGCCCCCCCGTCAGCGCCTTCACGACACCGATGTGACAGTCGGCGCATGCTTGCGAGGCGCCGTCTAGGGTTCCCTTGCGTATCCCTCGTGCACGGCGAAAGCGCGGGCGCCGCGCATGCCGGAATGGCGGAAAGTGAGGCGCCCGCCCGTTCAAGGTCGTCGAGAGCATCTGGTCGAAGTGGGGTGGCGGTGTCGGAATCCTTGGCAGGCGGTCGTCGCCTGAAGTCCATCATCGGCGGTTCAACCGGCAACCTGGTGGAGTGGTACGACTGGTACGTCTACTCAGCCTTCACCCTCTATTTCGCGCCGGCCTTCTTCCCCTCCGACGACCCGACGGCCCAGCTCCTGAGCGCGGCGGCGGTGTTCGCGGTGGGCTTCATCGTTCGCCCGCTGGGCGCCTGGGTCATGGGGGTCTACGCCGATCGCAAGGGTCGCAAGGCCGGGCTCACCCTGTCGGTCACCCTGATGTGCCTCGGCTCCCTCACCATCGCCATCGCTCCGACCTATGAGCAGGCGGGCGCGGCGGCGCCCCTGATCCTTCTCTTCGCCCGCCTGCTGCAGGGCCTCTCGGTGGGCGGGGAGTACGGCGCCTCCGCCACCTACCTGTCCGAGATGGCCGGCCGCGACCGGCGCGGATTCTTCTCCAGCTTCCAGTACGTGACCCTGATCTCCGGCCAGTTGCTGGCGCTGTGCGTCCTGCTGGTCCTCCAGTCCGTTCTGCCCGCGGCGGACCTGGAGGCGTGGGGATGGCGGATCCCGTTCGGGATCGGCGGGGCGCTGGCCATCGCCGTCTTCTACATCCGCCGGGGCCTGGTGGAGACCGAGAGCTTCCAGAACGTGAAGGCGACCGCCAGCCTGGGCTCCAGCGGCTGGATCCTGTTCCGGCATTATCCCCGGCAGGCGTTCCTGGTCATCGCGCTCACCGCCGGCGGCACCTTGGCCTTCTACGCCTACTCCACCTACATGCAGAAATTCCTGGTCAATACGTCCGGCTTCAGCCGCGAGGCCGCCACCGAGATCACGGCCGCGGCGCTGTTCGTCTTCATGCTGATCCAGCCGCTGGCCGGCTGGCTCTCCGACCGGATCGGCCGAAAGCCGCTGCTGATCGCGTTCGGGACGCTGGGCGCCCTCGGCACCTATCCGATCTTCCGCCTGCTGGAGCAGGCCGACAACTCGTTCACGGCCTTCCTGCTGGTGCTGGCCGCCCTGCTGATCGTCACCGGCTATACGGCCATCAACGCCGTGGTGAAGGCCGAGCTGTTCCCCGCCCACATCCGCGCCCTCGGCGTCGCCCTGCCCTATGCCCTGGCCAATGCCGTCTTCGGCGGCACCGCCGAGTATGTCGCCCTGTGGTTCAAGAGTGTGGGGCTCGAACGCGGCTTCTACTGGTACGTCACCGGCATGATCGCCCTGTCGCTCTTCGCCTACCTGCGGATGCCGGAAACCCGGCGCACCAGCGAGATCGCCGAGGACTGACCGGAGCGGTGTTCCGAATCTGTCGCATGCCGCCGCTAGTTCTCGGCGGGATCGACGTGCGCCGAGCGGCCGCGGCGGACGGCGGCCATGCCCTGGACCCCCACAGGTGCCGATGGCATCACAAGCGTTGGAGCCAGCGAGGGACATGATGCCGGAACGAGCCGCCCCGACCAAGCCGACCGTGCGGGCGCGCGCCTCCGACCTTGCGCCGGTGGACAACGCCCTGGCCCGCATAAGGGCCGTGCTGGAAACCCTTGCCCCCGGCGCGAGGCGCATTGCCGACTACGTGCTCGAGCGCCCCCACGACGTCCTCAAGATGTCGGTCACCGAGCTGTCGGAGGAGACCCAGGCGTCCGAAGGCAGCGTGATCAACTTCTGCCAGCGCCTCGGGCTGTCGGGATTCCAGCAGCTCAAGCTCAGCCTGGCGCAGGAGATCGTCCGGCCGGTCCAGTTCATCCACGAGGACCTGGAGATCGGGGACGATGCGGCCGTCGTGTGCCGCAAGATCTTCCACTCCGGTATCCAGGCGCTGCAGGACACGCTTTCGGTCCTGGACCACACCGCCCTCGCGAAGGCGGTCGAGACCCTGCGCACCGCGCGCCGGATCGAGGTCTACGGCATCGGGTCCTCGGCCCCGATCGCGGACGACGCGCACTACCGCATGCTGCGAATCGGGCTGGACGCCAAGGCGGTCACCGACAGCCACATCCAGGCGATCAGCGCCTCGCGCACCGATCCCGGGGTGGCCGTGCTGACGATCTCGCACTCCGGCGCCACCCACGAGACGGTCATGTCGACCAAGCTCGCCAAGGCCGCGGGCGCGCGGACCGTGGTGATCACCAACTATGCGCGCTCGCCGATCCAGGCCCACGCGGACGTCGTACTCTTCACCATGGCTCGCGAAACCCGCTTCCGCACCGAAGCGATGATGAGCCGGATCGCCCAGCTCTGCGTTCTGGACGCCTTGATCGCCGCCCTGGCGCTCGCCGATCACGACCGGGCGACGGAGACCCTGCGCAGCACCTTCGACACCCTCTCCAGCAAGCGCTTCTGACGCCCCCTCACCGGGCCAGGTCTTCCAGGGTCAGGCCCCCGGGCCCGTCGACCAGGATGCAGCGAAGGCCAAGCGGGGCCGCGCCCGCCACGTCGGTCTCAGGATTGTCGCCGATCATGACGGCGTCCTCCGGCTGGACGCCGAGCGCCTCGCAGGCGCGCAGGAACAGGGTCGGGTGAGGCTTGCCCACGACTTCGAAAGGTTCGGCCCCGGGGCCAACGCCCGCGAGGATGGCGGCCAGGAGCGAGCCCGTCTCGGGCATCACGCGGCCCTCCGCGGAAGGATGGCGGCGGTCCGGGTTGCCCACCAGCAGGCCCGCCCCCCGCCGCACGGCGTTCACCGCCTGGGTCAGCTTGGCGTAGGAGAAGCGCGTGTCGCGGAGCAGGACCACCAACTCCGGCTCGTCGGTGACGAGATCCAGGCCCATCCGGCGGGCCGCCTCCTCCATCCGCGGCGCGGCTAGCAGCAATGTCCGTTCCGGCGCGAGCTGGCGGGCGCGGAGAAGGGTCTCGATCCCGGCGAGGATCACGCGCTCCGGCGGGGCGTGGATCCCGTTGGCCCGCAGCCGGTCGGAGAAGAAGCCCCGGCCGTGACTGGTGTTGTTGGAGACGATGGCGAAGCGCTCCGGCCGGGCCGCCATGAGCGCGACGGCGGCCGCCTGGGGCCGGTCGGCGATGGCGGCGCATCCGTCCCAGTCGAAGAGCAGCGCCTTGGCGTCGGCGATGACCTGGCGCGCCTCCACGGCGTCCTCGATGGCGGCCGCCCACGGCGTCGCCCGAATGTCGTGACGATTCAAGAGAATGGACTCCGCGCGCTGGGACCTGCCGGCGCTGATGGGTTCGACGCGCGCCCGCTGCGGCGTGGGCGGCGAGATTGAAACGAACCGCCGCACGCGGTCCGGACCTGCGGAGGGGACGCAGATCCGAGGGGCGCGCGCGGCGGCGACAGCCGGCCTAGAAGCGGGCCGTGAAGGTGCCGTAGAAGGCGCGAGGCTTGCCTTCGAACGGGTAGCCGAAGAAGTACCTGGGATCGCGGTTCGTGTACTCGCCCCGGTTGAAGGCCGAGCCGTAGAGCTGGTTGCCGAACCCGTAGCGTTCCGCGTATTTCTCGTTGAAGACGTTCACGACGCGGAACTGCAGCTGGTACTGCATGTCGTCGCCCAGGAAGTAGTTCACGGTGGCGTTGGTGACCGTGTACTTGCCGAAGTTCTTCCGGATCTGCGGACGGCCGTTGATGGTGAGGCCGCCGCTGGCGAACTCGGAGCCCTGGAGGCGGGGCATGATCGCCACGTTCAGGCGCCGGTCGGGTGAGGTCCACTCCAGCATGCCGCTGATGAACCAGGCCGGCGTCTCGTTGATCTGCTCGCCCTTGGACACGCCGGTCTTGGCCGCCGCATCCTGCGCGGTGTAGCCGAGGTTCAGCCGCCAGCTTTCCCCGATGTTCAAGTTGATATCGGCTGTGACGCCGACGATGCGGGTGATGGCGGGGTCGTTGTAGTAGGTATTGCGGGCCGGGAAGCCGTCGCTAGCCGGGACCGGGAAATCCGTGGTCGTTCTGATGCGATTGGTGATCTCGGTCTTGAACCCGCCCACCTCCGCGGAGACCGCGAAGCCGTCGAAGCGGCGCTCGTAGCCGATGGCGCCGTTGTAGGTCTCGGTCTCTTCCGTCTGCAGGTTCGGATTGCCGACGACCGTCGAGGTTTCGGTCCGCAGCTCAGTGATCCGGGGCAGGCTGTACGAGGTCCCACCGTTGGCTCGCGCGTAAAAGCCGTAGGGCAACGGCTGGCGCACACCGAACTTCCAGACCGTCCGCTTCTCGGATCCGGGGAGGAAATCGGTTCGGACGGCAAGGGAGATCGCCGTGTCTGGGCTGAAGGGCAGCCTGGGCCGCGCGTCGATGAACACGCCCGTCGTGGTCGCCGGATCGTTGTCGACAGGGTACTCAGCCGCGGAGTCGTCCTGGTAGCGGACCACCTGCCCGCCGACGACGAACTCCAGGAGCTCGTGGAGATTGACCGTGTTGCGCACCGTCAGGCCATATTCCTTGAAGCCGGCGCGGCGCTGGTTGGTCGAGCCGAAGCCCCGGTTCGCGCCGTTGGCGAACACCTTGCCCGACCAGGCCCCGAAGGGGACGCGGGCGTTGGTGGACGGGTTGATGCAGCCGGCCTGATCCTTGCAGATGTCGGGGTAGAGCTCGGTGTTCCAGAGCTTGGGGTTGCTGTAGTAGCCGTTCACCTCGGTCATCAGCATCGGCGACCAGCGCTTCTGGAACGAACCGTCGATGATCGGATAGCGGACCGTGTTGGGAGAGTGGACTTCCCGGTCGGGGAAGGCGTCCTGGAATTGGGATTCCGTGTACTCGGCGTTCAGCCGCAGCTCCGCGGAGTCGTCGATCTTCCAGAGGTACTTCACGCCGACTTCGTTGCGGTTGAGCGGGTACTCCTGCACGCCGCCGGCGGCGCGAATGTTGTCCACGAAGTCGTCGGGATTGAAGATCCGCGGCCCGTCGGTCGCCTGAACCGAGCCGTAGAACATGACGCTGTGACGGCCGTCGTCGTCGAGCGGGAACGAATAGTTGCCCCACAGCTCGCGGGACTCGAACGAGCCGTAGCTGACGCCCAGCTCGCCCTTGCGCGTGCCGTCCGGCTTCTTGGTGACCAGGCTGACGACGCCGATGCCGCCGTTGCTGCCGAAGAACAGGCTGTTGCCGCCGCGAAAGACCTCCACCCGCTCGATCATGTGCGGATCGATGGTGGTGGTGCCCCAGATGTCCTCCAGCGCCGGGCCGCGGTCGTATAGGGGCACCCCGTCGCGGACGACCAGGGTGTCGCGGTCGCCGCCGCCGTCCAGGCGGATCGTGTATTCGCCTTCGTCGGGAGAATAGCCGACGTTCACGCCCTTGATCAGGAACTGGGCCAGTTCGGCGAAGTTCACCGCGCCGCTCTTGGCGACGTCCGCGGCGGTCACGATCTGGACGGAGTTGCCGTACTCCACCGCCTCGACCGCCTTCACCGAGCCCATATCGGCGCGCTTGCCCTTCACCAGCAGTTCGCTGACGCTCGTGCCCTCGGCGTCTCCAGCCGCCTCAGCGGCCCAGGCCAGCGCCGGCATCGCGCATCCGGCCAGAAGCGCAGCGGCGAAGGCCGCAGCTGTCGGCATGTGTCTCTTCTTCATGACAACCCATCCCCCGGTCATGCGAGCCAGGCTCGCGTTCGGCGCAGGCGGCCCGTTCGGCCCCCCGTCGGGCTGGGATCAGTAGGGGCGTCTCGTGACGGTGTAGTGAATATTTCTCATTCGTTTTCGATCATCAAAATGAACTTTGCGCACTACTGGTGATGCGGGATTCCGGACGTGCGCCAGCAGGCGCGGCCGCCGGTCACGGCCGCGCCTGAGCGTTCCTCATTGGGGCGGAGCCCCCGGGCGCGGGATCCTAGGCGCCCATGGCGGGATCGCTGATCCCGTGCGCGCCGGTCTCCATCCGGCCGGCCGCCCTACGGGTGACGCCCTGCGCCGCGACGCTGACGTCGTACCAGTCGCCCGCGTCGGCCACCGACCATCGGCGCGTCGAACGGCCTCTGGCGGGGACTCGCACCTCGCCGCCCGCCTCGCCATAGGCATTGTGACGGATCACGGCCGCCTGAGCCTCGGTCGAACCGTTGCGGATCTCCAGCTCCACCTCGCGCGCCTGCGGGCGGTAGCGGACCTCGATCTCCAGCGCGCCGCCCGCCTCGCCCTGCACGTCGCGCCGGAAGCCGTTGTGACTGAAGACGGCCAAGTCATACCGCCCGCCGTCGCCCGCCGTCGTCCAGACGTCGGAGATCGCCTTGCCGGCCTCGACGGTGTAGCGCCGGGGGATGCGATCCAGGTGCAGCCGGTCGTAGACGTGGAACACCGCGCCCGCCTTGCCGCCGTTGCGGAACTCGAGCCGCACCTCGCCCGCCACCACCTCCGCCTTCACGTTCAGCACGTAGGGCAAGGCGCGCGATGGCCGCACGCCGGTCTCCGCATGTACCGGCTGGGGCTGCTCAGGCGGCATGATCCGCGGCCGCTGGATGTGTTGCAGCACCACCGCCGAGGCGCCGCTGACGTCCGGCAGGTCCGGGAAGGCCGGATCGTTCGGCCTGGCGAAGTCGAACGCCGAGGTGAGATCGCCGCAGACCGCGCGATGCCACGGGCTGATCCCCGGCACCGTGACCCCGAACCGCGTCTCCAGGAACTGGCCCACGGACGTGTGGTCGAAGGTCTCTGAACTGACCCAGCCGCCCTTGCTCCAGGGCGAGACCACGTACATGGGCACCCGCGGGCCGAGGCCGAACGGCCGGACGAGGCCGCTCTGGGTGTCGCGCGCGTCGATGTGCTTGCGCTGGGGGTCCGAGAAGTAGTGCCCGCGCAGATCGAGGGTCGACTTGCCCGCGAGCCGCCCTTCGGCGTCGTAGGACGGCGGCGCCGGCGGCGGCAGGTGGTCGAACTGGCCGTCGTTCTCGTCGAAGGTGAGGAAGAACACGGTCTTGCCCCAGACCTCCGGATTGGCGGTCAGGGCCTCCAGGACCTGGGCGGTGAACTCCGCGCCCTGCAGCGGGGTCGAGGCCCCAGGGTGCTCGGAGAAGGGCGCCGAGGGAAGCACCCAGCTCACAGCCGGCAGCGTCCCCTCCTGGACGTCGCGCGCGAGTTGCTCCAGCGACCAGTGGCGCATGCCCTTCTCGTAGAGGGCCGAGCCCGGCTTGCAGGTTCGGAAGCTCTCGAACGCCAGGCCGCCGTGCATGGCGCCGGTCCAGTTGTTGTTGGGGTCCTGGTAGATGCGCCAGGACACACCCGCCTTCTCCAGGACGTCCGGGATGGTGTCCCACTTCAGGCTGTTGCCCGCATAGGTGTAGCCGGGTTCGGGCAGCGCGCCCTTGACCCAGCAGCGCCAGTTGTCGGGCTCGGCATGGTCGTCGGTGCAGTCGACGCCTTTGGCGCGCAGCTCCGGGTCCGAACTCGAGCCCGACCAGAAGACGATGCGGTTGGGGTCCGTCCCGGCCGTCACCGAGCAGTGGTAGGCGTCGCAGATCGTGAACGCCTCGGCCAGGGCGAACTGGAACGGGATGTCCTCGCGGCGGTAGTAGCCCATGGAATACGCCGTCTTGAACCGCGGCCACTCCTCGATCTTGCCTTGCCCCCAGGCGGCCTGAGCGTCGGCGTAGGAGTGGGGCGTGCCCGGCACGCGCAGGGCGTCGGTCTTGCTGGTGTCCAGGTGGAAGGGCGGCAGCTCGCGCTTGCCGTCGGACTGCCGCCAGACGTCGCGCCCGCCCGGAAGCGGAATGGGATGCCGGTCGCCGAAGCCGCGCACCCCGCGCAGGGTCCCGAAGTAGTGGTCGAAGGAGCGGTTCTCCTGCATCAGGATCACCACGTGCTTCACGTCCTGGATCGTGCCGGACACTTGCTGCGCCGGCTGGGCCAGCGCCCGCTGGATCGCCACCGGCATGGCCGCGATCGCCGCCCCGCCTGCCGCCGCGCCCGTCGCCAACCTGAGGAATGTCCGCCGGTTCGTCTCGCCCATCACTGGCCCCTATCGCTTGATCTGGAGGGCAAGGTGACGTCTGGGCGTGACGCCCGCGTGTGGCGTCCGTGACGAGCTAGTGAATATTCTTCATTCCACCAGCAACATCATGGTGAGGTTGTCGCGACCGTTAGAAATAGGCCCTGCGCAGCCGGGCCGAGACCTGATCGATCAGGAAGACCGCCGCGAACATGGCCACCAGGATCGTGCCGACATGATGGTAGTTATACATGTCGAACCGGCCCTTCAGCTCCTGGCCGATGCCCCCTGCCCCCACGAGGCCGACGACCGTGGCCATCCGGAAGTTCCGGTCTAGGACATACAGGGTGTAGCCGATGTATTGCGGCAGCACCTGCGGCAGGATCGCGAAGCGCAGCACCTTCAAACGGTTCGCGCCCGTGGCCGCTAGGGCTTCCTGCGGTTTGGGGTCCGCGGCCTCGACGTCCTCGGCGTAGAACTTGCCGAGGAAACCTGCGCCGTGGAGCGCCAGGGCGAGCACGCCCGCCACCGGACCAAAGCCATAGGCGACCACCAGGAACAGCGCGCTGACCAGCTCGGGCACCGCGCGAAGCAGGCTCACAACGGCCCGCGCCGCGCCATAGACCCAGACGTGCGGGGTCAGGTTTCGGGCTGACAGGAAGGCCAGGGGCGCGCTCATCAGGACCGCCAGCAGCGTGCCCCAGAACGCGATCATCAGGGTCTCCCAAAGCTTGACGCCGACCCGGACGAGGTAGCCCACCGGCTCGACCAGGTACTCCGTGCGCTCCACCACCGTGCGCATCTGAAACGTCTCGGGATCCAGGCGCTCGGTGCGCGCATCGACGACCTCGATGCGAGAGAAGAGCGGCAGGCGACCCCGGTCGAAGCCCTCGATCCGCGACACCTCGCGGCGCTCGGAGATCTGCAGGGGTATCATCTGGCGGCCGATGGCGCCGAGGCCGTCCACGACCTGGGACTTGCCGCCGGTGGCCAACGCGGCGATCGCCTCGCCCGTCATCCGCAGCATCCGGCCCGCCTCGACGCTTGGGGCGGACGCCAGGAGCGCCACGACCAGCAGCCCCCAGCCGATGAGGACGCGGGGACGCAGGGCGCGTGGAAAGCGCCAGGCCGACACCGGCGCGGCCGCGGGGTCGCGTGCAAGGCTCATCGCACCGCCTCCGTCGCGGAGCCATAGATCGCCAGCGCCGCAGCGTCGTCGAACGCGGCGGCCGGACCATCGAACATCAGGCGGCCGGCGCGTAGGGCCACGATCCGGTCGGCGAAACGTCTCGCGAGATCCACCTGGTGCAGGCTGCACAGGACGCTCGCGCCCCGCGCCTGCGCCTCGCGGCGCATCAGGTCCAGCACCTCCACGCTCACCCGCGGATCCAGACTGGCGACTGGCTCGTCGGCGAGCAGGACCTCGGGATCCAGCATCAGGGCGCGGGCGATGCCGACCCGCTGGCGCTGCCCGCCGGACAGTTCCGACACCCGCCGAGTCGGGTGTTCGGGTGAAAGGCCCACCTCCGCCAGCAGCGTGCAGGCCTTGGCCCGATAGGCTGCCGGATAGAGGCCCAGCAGCGCGCGCCAGGTCGCGATCTCGGCGATCGCGCCGGCGATCATGTTCTCCGCGACGCTCGCGCGGTCCACGAGGCCGTAGTGTTGGTGGACCATGCCCACCTTGCGGCGGATCTGCGGGAGATGGGCCGCGTCCACAGGCGTTCCATCGACACGCACGGTCCCGCCGGTCAACTCGGTCAGGCCATTCACGGCGCGCAGCAAGGTCGACTTCCCGCTGCCCGATGGACCCACAAGCGCGCAGACCTGGCCGCGCGGGATGTGGAAGGTGACCTCGTCCAGGGCCAGGGTCCCGTCGGCGAACCGCTTGGAGACGCCTTCGAAGGCGATGTGCGGCTCGGCGCTCATCGGGCGGCCGCCTTCTTCAGGATCGCGGCCTTCAGCGGGTCGTCGACGCGCGCCAGCATGGCGGCGGCGGCGGCGTAGTTCCGCTCCGAGAACGCGGTGTCATAGCCGTCGACGCGCTTGCCGCCATAGCCGCGGATCATGTCGGGGGTGACGCCAGGCGCCTTGGCGACCGTCGCGAAGGCCCGCTTCAGCCGCGCCTTCATCGTGGGCGGCAGACGGGTGCTCATGCCCAGCGGTGGATTGGGGATCGGCGCGCTGCGGGCCACGACGCTCACCTCGCGCCCGGACACCACGCCCTGGTTCACCGCCTTTTCGAACGAGTCGAACGACAGCGCCGCAGCGTCCGCCTGTCCCTGCATCAGGGCCGCCAGGCTGTTGGCGTGACTGCCCGTCAGGCGCACGGCGCCAAGGTCGCGGACAGGGTCGATGCGGGCGTCCAGCAGCATCGCCATCGGCGCGATGAACGAGGAGGCGGAGTTGAGGTCGCCAAAGGCCACCCGCCGCCCCTTGAGGTCGGAGAGCCGGCGCACCGGGCCCTTCGTCCTGGCGAACAGGCCCGCGTAGTAGGTCGAGCGGCCGTTCTCCACCGAGACCGCGAGCAGCTCGGCGCACCCCCGCCGGCGCGCCTGGACGTAGGCGACCGGCCCGAAGAAGGCGACATCCGCGCCGCCGTTGCACATCGTCTCGACCACGGCGTTGTAGGACTGTCCCACCCGCAGCGTGAAGTGCAGCCCGGACGTGCGGGTGATGGCGTTGAACACCGGCTGGAAGTCGGCGCGCGTGCCGTCCTCGGTGCCGCCGTCCGCCGGAATGAGCACCACCCGCAGCGGATTTTGCGGCGAACCGAGCGGCGCGGCGCTCCAGGCCGCTGTCGGGATCAGGAGCGCGAGGCAGAGCATCAGCAGGCGCAGCACGAGGGGTCCTCCGGTACGCCGAAGGCATTGCCCCATCCTGATGACAGGCCAAAGACAGTCTCACCCGCAAAATGACGACGACTGAGAATTTCTCAGTTCGACGCCGACGGCCCTACCCGTCCGGCTCGTCGGCGATGAAGCGATACCCCACGCCCGGCTCGGTCAGGATCAGCTTGGGCGCTGACGGATCGGGTTCGATCTTCTGCCGAAGCTGGCCGATGAACACCCGCAGGTATTGGGTGTCCTCCACGTGGGCGGGGCCCCAGACAGAGAGAAGCAACTCGCGGTGCTGCATCACCTTGCCGGCGTTCTGGGCGAGCCTTGCCAGCAGGTCGTACTCCTTCGGCGAGAGATGTAGCGCCTCGCCGCCCCGGGTGACGAGCCGCCTGGGGAAGTCGATCGTCAGGCCGGATGCCCGGATGATCGGTGGCGGCGGCTTGGCCGAATGCGAGCGCTGGCGAAGCGCCGCGCGCAGCCGCGCCAGGAGTTCGCCCACCCCGAACGGCTTCTCCACATAGTCGTTGGCGCCCAGGTCCAGCGCCTCGATCTTCTCCGTCTCACGGTCGCGCGCCGAGAGGATGATGATCGGCTCGGCGTAGAACTCGCGCGCCCGGGTGAGCACCGACTTGCCGTCCATGTCCGGCAGGCCCAGGTCGAGCACCACGGCGGCCGGCGCAGCGCGGGCGATCTCGCGCAGGCCCTCGGCGCCCGTCTCGGCCCGCAGGGGCTCGAATCCCGCGGCCTGCAGGGCCGCCCTCAGGAACCGGTGGATCTGCGGCTCGTCGTCGATGACCAGGATCTCGGGATAGAGGCTCATGCGGGGGTTCCAGGCGCGGGAGGCGCCTTGGGCAGGCTGATAAGCACCCGGGTCCCGCGGTCGCCATGAATTGGGCTGGCCGCAGCGATCCGCCCCCCCATCGCCTCGATGAACCCCTTGGAGATGGAGAGCCCTAAGCCCACCCCCTTGCCCCGCTCCGCCCGGTCGCTGGGCTCCTGCATCCGATGGAACGTCTCGAACACCCGCGCCAACTCGGCGGTGGGGATGCCCTTACCCTCGTCCTCGATGCTGATCACCACGTTGTTGCGGTCCTCGTAGGCGGCGAGTTCGACCACCGTTCCGTCGGGGCTGTAGGCGATCGCGTTCTCCAGGATGTTGACCACCGCCTGCTCGAGGAGCGCGGGATCCAGCCGGACAAGCGCCAGCTCCGATGGAAAGTCGCGGTCGATCCGGCGCTTCCCGAGCCGCCGCGAGACCCGTTCCGCGGCGGCCACCAGAACGTCGCGGACATCCACCCAGTCGTTGCGGACATTCAGGCCGCCGCCTTCCAGGCGGGTCATGTCCAGCAGGTTGCCGACGTAGCGGTTGAGCCGCTCGGCTTCCTCGCGGATCGACACCAGGAGATCGTCGCGGACCTCCTTCGTGATCGACGGGCCGTAGTCGATCAGCGTCGTCGCCGAGCCCAGCACCGTCGACAGCGGCGTGCGCAGGTCGTGGCTGACCGAGTTCAGCAGGGCCGAGCGGAGCTGATCGGTGCGGCGCAGCGCCTCGGCGCCCGCAGCCACGGCGGCGAACTCCGCCCGCTCGAGCGCGACCGCACCCTGGTCCAGCAAGGCGCCGACGAACCGTTCGCCGTCCTCGGTGGCGATGGCCGACGGATCGACACCGACGACGCCGGACCGCGCCTTCACGCCCTGCAGCGGGCGGAAGGTCCACGCCGCCATCGGCATGGTTCCTGTGCCGGCGCCCGTCGCCTCGCCCTTCTCCCAGCACCAGCGGGCGGCGGCCATGTCGCCCGGCGGCAGAGCGCTCAGCGCAGGCTCCGACGCCATGATCTTGATATCCCCGTCCGAAGGTCCGAGCACCACCGCCTTGACACCCGTGGCGGCTGCCAGTTGCTCAGCCAGCGCCTTGGCGGCGTCCTCCGCATCGGCTGCGCCGGAGAGCCGGCGCGTTGCAGCGAGAACCGCCGCGATAGCGGACGCCCGGCGCGAGGTCGCCCGCGCCTGATCCCGGACCCGGCCGGTCAGCCAGCCGGTCGTGAGCGCCACGGCAAAGAACACGGCGAAGGTCAGCACGTCGGCCGGGTTGCCGATGAGCATCGTGAGCCGAGGCTCGAGGAAGAAGAAGTTGTAGAAGACGGCCGAGGCGGCCGCGGCGGCGACGGCGGGCCACAGCCCGAACGCGATCCCCGAGACCAGCACGCTCAGCATGAAGACCATGGCGAGGTTGGCGCTCTCCACGTAGCGGTCCAGCAGCCAGGCGACGGCGGCCGCCAGGGCCACGCTGGCGAGCGCGCCGGCGTGGCCGCGCCAGGCGAGCGTCCGCAGCGACGGCCGAGGCCGCGCCTCGGGCGCCGGCGTTTCCGACGACTCGGTGATCACGTGCAGGGCGGCGCCGCCCGCCTCCTCCAGCAACGCCCCGATGAGGTCGCGCCGCAGGCGGAACCCGCGGCGCTGGCGCCGTCCGACCACGATCTGGGTCACGTTGTTGCGGCCGGCGAACTCGAGGACGGCGGCCACCAGGTCATCGCCCGTCAACGTCACGGTGGCGCCGCCGAGCTGCGTCGCCAGCTTCATGGCGTCGCGCAGGCGCTGGGCCGCGGCCGGGCTGGGCGGGGATGCATTGGGCCGTTCCACGTGCGCCACGGTCCACGGCGCGTCCATCATCATGTCCGACAGGCGGCGGCCCGCGCGGACCAGGGCGCCCGCCATCGCATCGGGCCCGACGAGCACCAGGATCCGCTCGCCCGCGGCCCAGGGTCCCTCGACGCCCGCCCGCTTCATGGCGCCGATGAGCTGGTCGTCCACCGCCTGGGCGGCGCGGCGCAGGGCCAGTTCCCGAAGGGCGGTCAGGTTCTCGACCTTGAAGAACCGGTCGGCCGCCACCCGCGCGGTCTCACCCATGTAGACCTTGCCCTCGGCCATGCGCTCGCGCAGCTCGGACGGGGTGATGTCGATGAGCTCGATCTCGTCCGCGCGGCTGAGGGCGGAGTCGGGGACCGTCTCCCGCTGGCGCACGCCGGTGATCTTCCAGACCACCTCGAGCAGGCTTTCCAGGTGCTGGACGTTCAGTGTCGTCCAGACGTCGATCCCGGCCGCCAGCAGCTCCTCGACGTCCTGCCAACGCTTGGGATGGCGCGAGCCGGGCGCATTCGAATGGGCGTACTCATCGACCAGCAGCAGCTCCGGCTTGCGGGCCAGGGCCGCGTCGATGTCGAACTCCATCAGCGTCCGGCCGCGGTACTCGATCGGCCGGCGCGGCAGCACGTCCAGCCCCCGCAGCAGGGATTGCGTCTCCTTGCGGCCGTGGGTTTCGACGACACCGACCACGACGTCGCCGCCCTCCGCCTTGCGGCGTCGGGCGGCGCGCAGCATCTCGTAGGTCTTGCCGACCCCGGGCGACATGCCGAGGAAGACCTTCAGGCGGCCTTGTCCGGGTCGGGCGGCCGCCAGCAGGGCGTCCGGATCGGGCCTGCGGGGCTCTTCCAGGTTCATTGGGGCGGAGGTTGCCTCGCGGGGTAGGCGGCGTCGAGCGCCAGGTTGGTCTCGAGGACATTCACCCGCGGCTGGCCCAGCACCCCGAAGGTGCGAGCCTCGACGTGGCGGCCGATCAGCGCCCGAACCTGCCCTACGGGCGCGCCGCGGGCTGCCGCAATCCGGGCGGCCTGCATCTCGGCATTGGCCGGCGAAATGTGCGGGTCCAGCCCGGAGGCGGAGGCCGTGACGGCGTCCGCGGGTATCGCGCCGGCGCCGGCCTCGGTCCTCAGCGCCGTCGCGCTGTCCTTGATCCGCTTCGCCAGGTCTTCGTTGAGCGGACCGAGGTTCGACCCCGACGAAGCCGAGGCGTCATAGCCATCGCTGCCGGCCGCCGAGGGCCGTCCGTGGAGGTATTGCGGCCCCGCGAAGGTCTGGCCGATGAGCTCGGAACCCACGACCCGGCCGTCGAGACGGATGAGGCTGCCGTTGGCCTGGTGGGGGAAGATCCCCTGGGCCAGGCCGGTGATCGCCAGCGGATAGGCGAGACCCAACAGGACCGTGAACAGTCCGAGGGACGCCAGCGCCGGCCGAACGAGTGCGAACATGGATGGCTCCTAGCGGATCAGTTTGGCGCCGCCGACGCTGCGGAACTGGCGACGGCGATCAGGATGAGGAGGAGGATCAGGCCGCCGCTGACGACGGCCGCCCGGATCAGTTGCGTGTCCATCAGGCCAATCCCACGGCCGAGATCATCAGATCGATGACCTTGATCCCCACGAAGGGGGCGATGAGCCCGCCGAGGCCGTAGATCAAAAGGTTGCGCGACAGGAGCCGCGAGGCGCCGATGGCCTGGTAGCGCACGCCCCGCAAGGCGAGCGGGATCAGGAGCACGATGATCAGGGCGTTGAAGATCACCGCCGAGAGGATCGCGCTTTGCGGGCTCGCCAGGCCCATGATGTTGAGCGCACCCAGCGCCGGCAGAGAGGCGGCGAACATCGCCGGGATGATGGCGAAGTACTTGGCCACGTCGTTGGCGATCGAGAAGGTGGTCAGCGCCCCGCGGGTGATCAGCATCTGTTTGCCGACCTCCACGATCTCGATGACCTTGGTGGGATCGCTGTCCAGGTCGACCATGTTGCCGGCTTCGCGGGCCGCCTGGGCCCCGGTCTGCATGGCGACGCCCACGTCCGACTGGGCCAGCGCCGGCGCGTCGTTGGCGCCGTCGCCGCACATGGCGACCAGCCGGCCCTTGGCCTGTTCGGCGCGGATGAGCCGCAGCTTGTCCTCGGGCGTCGCCTCGGCAAGGAAGTCGTCGACGCCGGATTCCGAGGCGATGGCAGCCGCGGTCACCGGATTATCGCCGGTGATCATAACCGTGCGCAGGCCCATGCGGCGCAAGTCCGCGAACCGCTCCTTCACGCCCGGCTTGACCACGTCCTTGAGGTGGATGACGCCCACCAGCACGTTGTCCTCACTCACGGCCAGCGGCGTGCCGCCCGACCGCGCGATCCTGTCCACGGCCGCGGACACGTCGGTCGGCACGTCGGACGGGAGGAGACCGATCGATTTCAGCACGGCGTCGACCGCGCCCTTGCGCCAGGCCTTGCCGCCCGCGTTGAGGCCGGACTGGCGCGTCGTGGCCGAGAGGGGGATGATCTCGGCGCCCGCCGGCGCCTCGGCCACCAGGCCCTGGTTTCGCGCCAGCTCGACGATCGAGCGGCCTTCCGGCGTCTCATCCCCCAGCGAGGCCATCAACGCGGCCTGCAAGGCCCGTTCGGGCCGCACGTCCGGCGCCGGGACTACCTCGGTGGCCATGCGGTTGCCGAAGGTGATGGTGCCGGTCTTGTCGAGCAGCAGGGTGTCGACGTCGCCGGCCGCCTCCACCGCGCGGCCCGAAGTGGCCAGGACGTTGACCTTCAGCAGCCGGTCCATGCCGGCGATGCCCACGGCTGACAGCAGTCCGCCGATCGTGGTCGGGATCAGGGTGATGAACAGCGCGCCCAGCACGAGCGGGGACAGCGCGATCCCCGAATACTTGCCGAGGCCCAGCAGGGTCACGACGGCGATCAGGAACACCAGGGTCAGGCCCGCGAGGAGCACGGCGAGCGCGACCTCGTTGGGCGTCTTGCGCCGGTCGGCGCCTTCGACCATGGCGATCATCCGGTCGAGGAAGGTGTTCCCCGGTTCAGAGGTGATCCGCACCTTGATCCAGTCGGAGACGACGGTCGTGCCGCCGGTCACGGCCGAGCGGTCGCCGCCGCTCTCGCGGATCACCGGCGCGGACTCGCCGGTGATGGCGGCCTCGTTGACCGACGCCACGCCTTCGACGATCTCGCCGTCGGCCGGGATCACGTCGCCGGCCTCGACCAGAACGACTTGGCCGGCGCCGAGTTCGTGGGCGGGCGTGGGCGCCACCGTGCCGGTGCGCTCGTCCACGATCAGCTTCGCCTTCGTGGTGACCCGCATGGCGCGCAGGCTGTCCGCAGCGGCCTTGCCGCGGCCCTCGGCGATACTCTCCGCGAAGTTCGCGAACAGCACCGTGGCCCAGAGCCAGAGCGCCAGTTGCAGGGCGAAGCTCCAATCGCTGCCGCGGGCGATCTCCATCGCCGCCGAGGCTGTGGCCAGCACGGCCACCAGCCAGGTCGCGAAGATCACCGGATTGCCGGTCAGCTCGCGCGGATCGAGCTTCGCGAAGGAATCGCGCGTGGCGCGGGCGAGGATCGCCGGATTGAGGCTCGTGGCCAGGGTCGAGGCCTTGCGGCGGTTCTCGCCGAGCGGAAGATGGGCGGAGGTCATGACAGGAGTCCTGAGGCTCAGCGCGCCGCGGCCAGGGCGGCGGGAAGCTGGAAGTGTTCGACGATCGGACCCAGCGCGAGCGCGGGGAAGAACTGCAGGCCGCCGAGGATGAGGATCACGCCGATCAGGAGGCCGACGAACTGCGCGCTGTCGGTCGGCAGGGTCCCGGCGGTCGGCTGGAGCTTGGGCTTGGCGGCGAGCGAACCGGCGATGGCGAGCACGGCGACGATGCCCGGGAAGCGTCCCAGCAGCATGGCCAGGCCCAGGGTGGTGTTCCACCAGGGCGCGTTGGCGGTCAGGCCCGCGAAGGCCGAGCCGTTGTTCGCCGTGCCGGAGGTGTAGGCGTAGAGGATCTCGGAGAGCCCGTGCGGGCCCTTGTTGAGCAGACCCTTCAGCGCCTCGGGCGACACCGCCGCAATCGCTGCGAAGCCCAGCATCGAGAGCGGCAGCACGAGGACCAGAAGCATGGCGAACTTGATCTCGCGCGCCTCGACCTTCTTGCCCAGGTACTCCGGCGTCCGACCGACCATGAGGCCGGCGACGAACACCGCCAGAAGGGCCATGACCACCATCGAGGCCAGGCCGGTGCCGATGCCGCCGGGCAGGATCTCACCCAGCTGCATGAAGAACATCTGCACCGCCCCGCCCAGGGGCATGTAGCTGGCGTGCATGGAGTTGACCGAGCCGTTGGAGGCGCCGGTGGTCATGGCGGCCCAGGCGGCGGACGCGGGCGCGCCGAAGCGAACCTCCTTGCCCTCCATGTTGACGCTGGCGTCGACGCCGGCGGCGACCAGGGCCGGGGCCGGTTGGGTCTCGGTCCAGTAGAGCGCCGCGGCGCCGGCCGACAGGATGATGGCGGCGGCGGCGACCAGAGCGCGAATTTCCTTCTTCGCCAGCGCCGAGTGGCCGAAGGCGAAGAAGGCGGCCCATCCCAGCACATTGATCGACACCGCCGCGATGAAGTTCGCCAGCGGGTTCGGTCCCTCGAACGGGTGCGAAGAGTTCACGTTGAAGATGCCGCCGCCGTTGATGCCCAGTTGCTTGATCGCGAGCTGGCTAGCCGTGGCGTAGAGCGAGATCTTCTGCTCCCCGCCTTCCAACGTCCTGGCCATGACGGAGGCGTCCAGGGTCTGGGGCACGCCCAGCGCCAGGAACACGATGGCCACAACCACGGACAGCGGCAGCAGCACCCAGAGCGTCGTGCGCGTCAGGTCGGCCCAGAAATTGCCGAGGCCCTCGGCGCGGTTGGCGATGAAGGCGCGCGCCAGGGCCGCGGCGACGGCCGCGCCGGTGGCGGCGGACAGGAAGTTCTGCACCGTCAGCACCAGCATCTGGCTCAGCGTCGACATGGTGGTCTCGCCGCCATAGGACTGCCAGTTGGTGTTGGTCACGAAGCTGACGGCCGTGTTGAAGGCCAGGTGTTCGGACAGCGGCCCGAAGCCCTGCGGATTCAGGGGGAGCACGCCCTGCAGGCGCAGGACGGCGTACACCAGGAGGAAGCCCGCGACGTTGAACGCCAGCAGGGCCGCGGCATAGCCGAACAAGCCCTGGCTCTTGTTCGGGTCGACCCCACAGACGCCGTAGAACGCCTTCTCCAGGGGACGCAGGATCGGGTCGAGCCAGGTCCGCTCGCCGTTCCAGACGCGCGACATGTAGACGCCGATCGGCCAGCCGAGGCCGAGGGCCAGTCCGAGCGTAAGGGCGATTTCCGCCCAGCCTTGCCAATTCATGGAATGGGTCCGTCAGAGCGGGCGGTCAGAAGCGATCTGGCCGCAGGAGGGCGGCCACCATGTAGCCGCCGATGACGAGCGCGCCCGCGCCCCAGATGAGCATCTCGAGCATCACAGCCGCCTCAGCGCCGCTGCGAACGCCCCGAACAGCGCAAAGACCCCGAGGCCCAGCGCGATGTAGACGATGTCGAGCAATGGCTCGCTCCCGCTTCAGGTCGAATTTGAGCCTGGGGAGGTAGCAAGCCGGGGCGTAAAGGCTCCATTCGGAAGGCCCCACCCGCGCATAAGGAAGCCGTAAAGATCGCGGGCCTGGGGACCTTCAGGCGGGAAGGCCGGCCAATCGCGCGAGCGCCGCGACATCGAACGCGCGCTCGAGCTCGGCGGCGATCTCGTCCAGCGCCGTATCCACGGCGACGGCGTGGTCGCCGGTCCGGGCCGCGGCGCCCAGGCCGGCGAGGACCACCGCGCGAGCGCTTGGGTCGGCGAACAGGCCATGGACGTAGCATCCGGAAATCCGGCCGTCGGGCGAGACCGCGCCGTCGGGTGCGCCGTCGGCCAAGGCCAGCATGGGCCTCGCCAGTCCCTCGCCGCGCGTGCGGCCGATGTGCATCTCGTAGCCGCGGAACGCGCCGCCGCCCTGGAGCTGGCCGGAGACGGGGCGCAGTACCTTGTCGCCAGCCAGCACGGTCTCGATGTCCAGGAGGCCCAGGCCCGCCGCCGATCCCGGCGGCCCCTCGACGCCCTCAGGGTCCGCGATGCGGGCGCCCAGCATCTGGTAGCCGCCGCAGATCCCCATGACGCGCCCGCCCCGGCGCACATGGCCGGCCAGGTCGACGTCCCAGCCCTGGCCGCGCAGGAAGGCCAGGTCGGCAAGCGTCGCCTTGGTCCCCGGCAGGATCACGAGGTCGGCGTCGCCCGGCAGAGGCTGTCCGGGCGGGATGAAGCACAGGTCCACGTCGGGCTCTGCGCGAAGCGGGTCGAAGTCGTCGAAGTTGGCGATCCGGGACAGCATCGGGACGACGATCTTCACCCGCCGTGTGCCCCCGTCCCCCGGACGCTGCAGCACCACGGCGTCTTCCGCCGGCAGGCGCGCGGCGGCGGCCAGCCAGGGCGCCATGCCCAGGTCCCGCCAGCCGGTTCTGGCGGCGATCTCGGCGCGACCTTCGTCGAACAGGGCGGGATCACCCCGGAACTTGTTGATCAGGAAGCCGTGGATGCGGTCGCGGTCGGGGCCATCCAGCACCGCGTGGGCGCCGACCAGGCTCGCGATCACGTGCCCGCGGTCGATGTCGCCCACCAGCACCACCGGAACGTCGGCTGCGTGGGCGAAGCCCATGTTGGCGATGTCGCCCGCCCGCAGGTTGGTCTCGGCCGGGCTGCCAGCGCCCTCGACCAGGACGAGGTCGGCCTCTGTCTGGAGCCGCCGGAAGCTCTCCACGACCGTCGGCAGCAGGCTGGCCTTGCGATCCTGGTAGGCCCGCGCCTGCCAGGTCCCTTGGACCTTTCCGCGGACCACGAGTTGGGCGCCGACGTCGGACTGCGGCTTCAGCAGCACCGGGTTCATGTGGACGCTGGGGGGCACGCGGCACGCCAGCGCCTGAAGCGCCTGGGCCCGGCCGATCTCGCCGCCTTCCGCCGTCACGGCGGCGTTGTTCGACATGTTCTGGGGCTTGAACGGGCGCACGCGATGGCCGCGGTTGGCGAACAGCCGGCAGAGGCCGGCCACCAGGACCGACTTGCCCACGTCCGAGCCGCAGCCCTGCAGCATCAGGGCGGCCATCTCAGGCGGGTCCGACGTAGTCGACGATCACCTCGCGCCCGGAGCCCAGGATCGTGGCCTCGACCTCGAACACCTCGCGCAGCAGGCCGGAGCTCAAGACCTCGGCCGTTGGGCCGAAGGCCGTCATGCGCCCCTGGCGCAACGCCATGATGTGCGTGGCGTGCCGCGCGGCCAGGGTCAGGTCATGGATGGTCGCCACCACCAGCCGCCCCTCATCCACCGCAAGGCGCCGCAGGCGGGCCACCGTGTCGAGGCGGTGGCGCGGATCGAGGCCCGAGACCGGCTCGTCGGCGAGCAGCACGTCTGGGTTTCCGATGAGCGCCCGGGCCAGCATCGCGCGGGCCAGTTCTCCGCCCGACAGGGTCGTGGCGGCCTGCAAGCGGTGCGCCTGAAGATCGCACGCCTCGATGGCCTGGGTGAGCCTGGGCTCCAGCCCGCCCGGCAGGCCGCCCAGCGCGGGAAGCTGCGGCGTCAGCCCCAGCGCCACCAGATGTTCCACGGAGATCGGCCACTCGGCCCGCAGGCGCTGGGGCAGATAGGCCCGCCGCTGCGCCAGGTCGCGGCCGGCGAAATCCAGGACCGCGCGGCCATCGAGCGCGACCTCGCCGACCTCGGGCTTCAACAAGCCCGCCAGGCAATTCAGCAGCGTCGATTTCCCGGCCCCGTTCGCGCCGATCAACGCCACGAACATGCCCGAGCGCAGGGTGACCGACACGCCGTCGACGATCGCGCGTCCGCCGCGCCGGACACTGATGTCCCGGGCCGCGAGCTCCGTCATGGCGCCATCCTGCGCAGCCGGACCACCAGCCAGAAGAAGAACGGCGTCCCCAGCAGACTGGTGATCACGCCAAGGCGCAGCTCCGAACTGGTGTGCAGCACCCGCGTCCCAATATCGGCCAGCAGCAGGAGCGCCGCGCCGAACAGCGCCGAGGGCAGCATCGTGAGACGCGGCAGGTAGCCTACGAACGGACGCACCAGGTGCGGCGCGATCAGGCCGATGAAGCCGATGGAGCCCGTGACCGAGGTCGCCGCGCCCGCCGCGAGGCCGACGCCGAGCAGGGCGAGCACGCGTGTCCGGTCGAGGTCGACGCCGAGGCTGGCCGCCTGCTCCTCGCCTAGCGCCAGGGCGTCGATGGACCGGCCCAGCGTCGACAGGACCAGGATGCCCGCCAGGATGAACGGGCCCGCCAGCAGGATGTGCTCCCAGCTCTTCTGCGACAGCGAGCCCAGCATCCAGATGCTCATCTCGAAGGCTGCGTAGGGATTGGGGGCGAAGTTGAGCGCCATGGCCAGAAAGGCGGCCATGAGACCCGAGACAGCGGCTCCGGCCAGGATCAGGCTGAGCGTCCCGCCACGCCCCAGCGCGAAGGTCAGCGCCCCGGCCCCCAGCGCCCCCGCCAGCCCCAGGAGCGGGGTCGCCAGGCTGAAGACGGCGGCCAGACCGAAATAGATCGAGATGACCGCCCCCACGGCCGCGCCGCTGGAGACGCCCAGCAGGCCCGGCTCGGCCAGCGGATTGCGCAGCAGCCCTTGCAGCACCGCCCCCGAGAGGCCGAGCGCTCCTCCGACCAGCACCGCCAGGATCGTGCGCGGCAAGCGAAGCTCGGTGATCACCAGGTGCGCGAGGTTGGTGTCGCTGGAGAAGAACCCCTCCACGAGCGCCTGGGGACTGATGTTGACGCGGCCGAGAAACAGCGACGCGAGCGAAGCAGCCGCGAGAAGCCCCAGCGCGATCGCGTTCATCGGGAGACGCCGGTCCGTCATCGCGGACTTCCCGCGCGCGGCGGCAGGGCGTCGAGACGACGGCGCAACTCCACGGCCGCCGTCGCGGACTGCGGAAGGCCGCAGTTGAAGGCCGTTTCCGGATAGGGGATGCGCCGGCCGGCGAATGCCCGGCGAACCACACGATGCCGCGCCTCGTCGTTCTGGAGCAGCGGACGGCCATCGCCCCCGAACAGCAGGGCCTCCGGGTTCGCCGCCAACAGGCGCTCGACATCGAAGCTGGTGTAGGCGCTACCGGGCCGGGCGGCGATGTTGACCGCGCCCGCCGCCGCGAAGATGCGGTTGGCGAAGGTGTCCATGCCTGGAACCGTGGCGCCGCCGTCCCAGGCCACGACCCTTACCGGGCGCGGCGGCGGTCGCGCCGCTAGGGCCGCGAGCTGCGCGTCCATCCCGCCTATGAGGGCTTCGGCCCGCGCGGGCTCGCCGACGGCCGCGCCCACCTGGCGCAGCGACCGGCGGACGTCGGCGAAGTCGCGAACGCTCTTCACCTCCACGATCGGCGCGCCCACCTCGCGGGCGAGGCGTCGCGTGACGGCCAATGAGAAGTCGCCCGTCAGGATCAGGTCAGGACGGAATCTGATGATGTCCTCGGGCGTCCCGTAGTTGACCGCGATCCCGTCGGCCGCGCCGGGAAACAGCGAGCGGGCGCCGTCCCGGGCCAGGTAGGTGACGCCGGCGATCCGCGCCTTCGGAACCAGCTGCAGCACCAGCAGGTCGGTGCACTGGTTCATCGAGAGGATGCGCTGCGGTTTCGCCGCGACCGTCCCCGAGGAGAGGGCCGCGGCGATGGCGATCGCAGCGATGCGCAGGGCGCGTCTCATCGATGCCGGCTCGTCCTCAGAACTTGATCCGCGCGCCGAGTGTGGCGGTGCGGCCCTGCGACGGGAAGCCGAAGACCTCGTAATAGTCCTCGTCGGCCAGGTTCTCGACCCGCCCGAACACCTCGACGCTCTCCGACAGGTCGTAAGCGGCCGCCAGGTTGACGAGGGTGAAGGACGGCAGCACCACCCTGCCGGCGTTTGCGCCCGTGGCCGGCCTGACGTCGGGCAGTGAGGCGGGGAACGGCGCCGCGATCCCCGAGAAGTTCGAGTCCAGCTGCTTGCCGTTGTAGCGCACGGTGAGGTTCACGGTCGCGCGGCCGTCCAGAGGCTTCCAGGTCAAGTTGGCGCTGGCGATGTCCGGGGCCCGCCGGATCTCCTCCAGACCGTTCTCCTCGGCGTCGAGGTGGGTGTAGCTGGCCGTCAGCGATAGCTCACGCGTCATCTCGAGCGTTCCGAACAGCTCCACGCCCGTCTGCTTGGACTTGGAGGTGCGGTTGCACGTGGTGCTGGTCCCCGCCGGCGGGGCGGGGCACGCGGCCGGAAGGCCCGGGCCGCCGAAGTACGAGAAGATCTCGTTCTTCAGGCGGGCGTCGAAATAGGTCGCGCCCAAAGTCGCTCGCCCGTCCCAGAGGGACAGGTCGGCGCCGACCTCCCAGCCTCGCGATGTCTCCGGCTTCAGGTTCGGATTGCCCACGAAGGGGAACGGGCCGGTGGCGTTGAACCCGAACAGCTCGGTCTGGCTGGGGTTCTTGATCCCCGTACCGCCCGCCGCGCGCACCCGAAGCGTCTCGTTGAAGCGGTAGAAGCCCTGTGCCTTCCAGGTCGTCGCGTCCTCGAAGAGGTCGTTGTCGTCGTGGCGCACCGCCCCGCCCACGCCGGCCTTGTCGCCGATCTCCAGGTCGTACTGGGCGACCAGGCCCTTGTTCTCGATCGACCGCCGCGTGGTGTCGGCGCCGGCGCTGGGCGGCGAGGTGTTCTGGTAGGTCTCCTTCTCCCAGTCGAAGGCGCCGGTGATCCGATGCGTCAGCGCCCCCGTCTGCAGGCGGTAGGCGGTGACGTACGACGCCTTCGTGCGCACGCCATCGTCGCCGCTGGCCCGGGCGTTGCCAGCATAGCCCTTCCGCTTCGCGTCCACCCCTTGCACCGAAAGGCTGTGGGTCCACGCGCCATCCAGCAGCGCCAGGTCCCCGCCCACGAGGTAGTAGAGGCTGACGGCGTCGAAGTAGCTTCCGGGACTGTCGACCTGGCCGCGCCCGAAGGCGGAGCTGTTGGTTTCCGCGTGGGTGTCGGTGTAGCGCAGCACGCCGCGCAGCCTGAGCGCCTCGGTGACCTGATAGCCGGCCTTCGCCGAGAACGACTGCAGCTCCGATCCCAGCTTCCGCGTTCCGCCCGGCAGGGTCTGGCCGACATAGCCGTCGGTGCGTTGGACCCCGGCGTTCAGGACCACGTCCAGCGGACCTACCACGGCCGCGTAGCGGGCCGAGCCGCCCAGGGTGTCCTGCGAGCCGAACTCCACCCGCATCCGCCCGCCGGGCGCCTCGGCCGCAGTCGGGGTGATGTAGTTGATAACGCCGGCGACGGCGTCCGAGCCATAGAGCGCGCTCTGGGCGCCGCGCAGGATCTCGATGCGGGCCACGTCGTCGCCCAGCAGGGTGGCGAAGTCGAACTCGCCCAGGAACGGATCGGAGGCCTCCACGCCGTCGATAAGCGTGAGGACGTGATTGCCCTCGGTCCCGCGCACCCGCACCTGGGTCTGGCCGCCGATCGCGCCGGTGCGGCTCACCGCAAAACCGGGCACGTCCCGCAGCACGTCGGAGACGATGCGGACCTGGCGATCCTGCATCTGGATCGGCGTGATGACTGTGACGGACGCGCCCATCCTGTCGGCTTCGACGCCGTCGGCCCCGCGCGTAGCGGTGACGATGACCCCTTCGACATCGGCTCCGGCCTCGTCAGCCCAGGCCGCCGCCGGCTGGCCCAGCAACAGCGCCGCAAGCCCGGCGCTCGTGAAATATCTCCTGGCCATGAAGCGGCCCCCTCTGTCCGGCGTCCAACGACATGCGGAGGACCTCCCGCCTCGCCACCGCGCCGCGGGTCGACAGGCCGGCGGGCATGGACGCCTGGCAGGCGCCGCCGGTCGGTCGAAACGGCCTCCGCCGCTTCTTCGTCGTCGCTCAGACGGAGTTCCGCGCCTTGGAGGTCCACTGCCCCAGAGCTCGAGCGACGCGCACCGGCCGGTTTCCTGGCTCGCGGGTCACAGCGTCAGACGGACACCTTCCCAGGCCCGAAGGCCCAGTGGCTGGCGGCAAAACCGCCAAGTCGTCTGCGCTCACCGCTCACAGTTGCAGGGACAGCTGCAGATCGGGGCTAAGCCCCTACTGCATTCCCGATTAAGCCCGAAGGCTCCGGCGCGCTAAGTGGACGACCCACCAAGGCGGGGGGTCGTCACAGGGCCTCATTGTGGCGTTTTCGACGCCGTGTCCACTCGTTTGGCGGCGCGCGCCGGTCGAAGGTGACGCTGCGGCAACTCACAGCTCGACCATGTCGAAGTCGGCCTTGGCCGTGCCGCACATGGGGCATTCCCAGTTATCCGGGATATCCGCCCAGCGCGTTCCGGGGGCAAGGCCCTCGGCCGGGTCGCCCGCCTCCTCGTCATAGAGGTAACCGCAGGTGCGGCATTGCCAGGTCTTGTAGGGGGCGTCGGTCATGGCCGTCCTTCCGTCCCGAAGCTGAGGCGCAGCGTCGCCAAGCTGGTCTCTCGGATGGGATCGAGATTGAGTTGCGGGTCCACAAGCAGCTGCATCGACAGGCCGAACAGCAGGCTGCCGATCATGAGGGCCGCGGCGTCCGCATCGATCTCGCGTCGGATCGCGCCCTCGGCCTGCCCCTTCCGGACCAGCGCCTCCAGACGCTGCTCGATGCGGCTGTGCTCGTCGGCGAACGCCACGCGAAGTTCGGTAACGTCCGCGACCGCCGCGGACAGCAGCATGAAGTAGGCCCGCCCACCCCGTTCGCCCGACAGGCCACGCAGGTAGACGTCGACGAACGTCAGCACCGCCTCAAGCCCCGGGAGGCCGTCGATGTCGTGCGCGAGCAAGGCGGCCTCCTGCTGTTCGTGGAGGTGGCGGATGACCGCCTCGATCAGGCCCTGCTTGGAGCCGAACCGCTGGGTGGCGAGGCCCCGGCTGTACCCGGCCTCGCGCCCGATGGCGTCGAAGGTGGCGGCGCTCACGCCCTCCCGCGCCACGACGGCGATCGCCGCTTCCACGAGGCTGCGGCCCGATTCGTCGCGCCGTTCGGCCTGGGTCCGGCGGGCCGGCCGCGCGGGCGAGAGCTGGTCCATGCCACCTGCAGTCAGTTATTTGTTGGACGTATATTAACTAGGTGATATCCGTTTCCGCAAGCGCCTCGCAGCGGCGCGCATGTCGAGGAAGCGAAGCGATGATGATCCCCCAGGACCTGGCCGAAACGATCGTCGACCCGCGGGCCTATCAGGATCGCCGTCGCAGCGACGAGGCGTTCCGCCGCCTGCGCGCCGAGGCGCCGCTGGCGGTCGCCCAGCCGCAGGGGTTCGATCCGTTCTGGGCGGTCACGCGCTTCGACGACATCCAGGCCGTCGAGAAGCAGAACGAGCTGTTCCACAATGGCGACCGCTCGACCGTCGTCACCACCATCGAAGCGGACAAAAAGGTGCGCGCCATGATGGGGGGCTCGCCGCACCTGGTGCGCTCGCTGGTCCAGATGGACAACCCCGACCACTTCGCCTACCGGCGCCTGACCCAGGCCTGGTTCCTGCCGCAGAACCTGCGGGGTCTCGAAGCCCGCATCCGCGAGATCGCGAAGGGCTTCGTCGATCGGATGGCCGCCCAGGGCGGGCGCTGTGACTTCGCCCGCGACGTGGCCTTCCTCTATCCGCTGCACGTGATCATGGAGGTCCTGGGCGTTCCGGAGGTCGACGAGCCCCGGATGCTGAAGCTGACCCAGGAGCTGTTCGGCAGCGCCGACCCGGACGTGAACCGGTCGGGCCAGTCGCTGACCGACACCGACCAGGCGCTGGCCTCGCTGCAGGCCACGGTCATGGACTTCATGACCTACTTCAACGCCGTCACCGAGGATCGCCGGCGTAACCCGCGCAACGACCTGGCCAGCGTCATCGCCAACGGCGCCATCGAGGGCCAGCCGCTCGGCCACCTGGAGGCGATGAGCTACTACATCATCGCCGCCACCGCCGGCCACGACACCACCTCAAACACCACTGCGGGCGCCCTCTGGGCCCTCTGCCAGCACCCCGAGCAGTTCCGCAAGCTGAAGGCGGACCTGTCGCTGATCCCGGGCCATGTGGAGGAGTCGATCCGCTGGGAGACGCCGGTGAAGCACTTCATGCGGACCGCCACCGACGACACCGAACTCGCCGGCCAGAAGATCGCCAAGGGCGACTGGCTGATGCTCTGCTACCCGTCCGGCAACCGCGACGAGGCGCACTTCACCGACCCCTTCCGGTACGACATCGAGCGGAGCCCGAACAAGCACGTCGCGTTCGGCTACGGCGCCCACGTCTGCCTGGGCCAGCACCTGGCGCGGATGGAGATGCGGATCCTCTGGGAGGAGCTGTTGCCGCGGCTTGAAAGCGTGGAGCTCGACGGTGAGCCGACGCGGACGGCGGCCAGCTTCGTCTGCGGCCCCAAGTCGGTGCCCATCCGCTTCAAAATGCACTGACCCGCGGGGCGTCAGTCGCCCTGCAACAGCCCGTTGAGGCGATAGGCGGCCGCCACGGCCCCACCCCTGGCTGCGACCAGTGCGCTCTGCGCCGCCAGCGCTTCGCGTTCGGCGTCGAGCAGGTCGAGCGCCGGCTTCTGGCCCACGCGGACCTCGTTGCGGACGCTGTCCAGCGCGCTGGCTGCCGCCGTCGCCTGATCCGCCGCGGCGCCCATCACCGCACGCGATGTCTCGACCTCTTCCCAGGCGCCGATCACGGCCTCCCGCACCTGGGCGCGGGTCGCGTCCAGCGCGGCGCGCGCCCCGCGCGCCCCCGCGCGGGCCTCGTCCACCCGTCCATTGATCGCCCCACCGGCGAAGAGCGTCCACCGACCCTGGATTCCGATCGTGAGGTCGTCGGCGCGATAGCCGGGAAAGAACCTGTCCCGGGTCGTGCTGGCCGTCGCCGCCAGGGCCACGCTCGGCAGCCGCTCGGCCTGCGCGTAGCGAACGCCGGCGTCGGCCGCGCGCGACGCCGCTGCGGCCGCCAGCAGCATCGGGCTGGTCCGCTCGGCCCTGGCCAGGGCCTCATCCAGCGACGTGGGCGTGGCGGGTGGAGACGGCAGCGGCTCGAGACCTTCCGGCGGCGCGCCGACCACCGACACGAACCTCGCCCGCGCCCGCGCGACATCGCCGCTCGCACGCGCCAGATCCGCCCGCGCCCCGGCTTGGCGCGCCAGAGCCTGGGCCACATCGGTCCTCGGGACTTCGCCGCCCCCGAACCGCAGCTCCGTCTGCCGCGCGATCTCGCCGGTCTGACGGACGTGGGCCTCGTTCAGCCGCAGGATCTCGCCTGCGCTCAGCACCGCGACATAGGCCTCCGCAGCCTGGGCGGCCAGCAGCGCCCGGTCGCCGGCGACCTGGGCCAGAGCCGCTTCACGCGCTTCGCGGGCCCGGGCCACGGCGGCGGTGGCGCCGCCGCCGGTGAAGAGAGGCTGCCGAACCTCCAGCGCCGCCCCGCGGGGAGACACGTCCGCGCCGCGGAAGCCGAAGAAGCCGCCGAGGTCGGTCGTCCCCTCTCCGGCGTCGGCCGAGAGGGTCAGGCTGGGTAGCCGGGCGGCACGCGCCTGCGCCAGACGCGCATCGGCGCCTTCGGCCTGCGCCCGCGACTGGGCGAGCGCCGGATTGTTCCGCTTGGCGAGCGCGATCGCTTCCGGAAGCGACAACGCCAAGGCGCTCTGCGGCGCGGCGAGCCATGCCGCCAGCCCGAGCGCGAGGAGCGCGCGGGCCGGGGTCAACGGAAGGCGACCCCGGGCCTGATCCCGAGCTTCTTGAACACGATCGCCGCCGGACAGAAGCCGGTGAAGGCCGCCTGCAACATGTTCAGGCCCGCGAACACGGAGAGGGCGATCCACCAGGGATGGACGTAGTGGGCGAGCGCCACGCCGAGAAGAACGACGCAGCCGGCAAAGGCCAGGACCGCACGGTCGATCGTCATGCCGAAGTTCCTCGCGACGCCCGGTCGTTGGCCCGGACGAAAGCCTGGCGCGCCCAGGCGACGATCTGCGGACGCATCGCGCGTCAGCCCTTGATCTTCCGCAGGCCCATCACATCCAGGGCCAGCCTCTCGTAGAAGGGCTCGCTCTCGCCGCGCTTGATCTTGCCCAGGAAGTATTTTTCGAACGCCACCTTGGCGAGGTGGATCCACTTGCCGCTCGCCGACCAGTTGACGTTGCGCGGCGGGATCTGCGGCTGGGCGACGAAGGCCACGCCGCCGTCGCCGAAGTCGGCCAGGCAAAAGGCGTTCCAGGTCGCCTCGTGCGTCGGCGGCTGGCCGTCGACGATCTGGGCCAGGTTGCGGGCGATGGCGGTGACCATGCTCTCGATCATGAAGCCGGTTTTGGGCACGCCCACCGGCACCGGCGTCTTGCCTGTTGGCGGGATCGCGACGCAGACGCCCAGGGCGAGAACGTTCGGGAAAGCCGGATTGCGCTGGTGCTTGTCGATCACGATGAAGCCGCGGGGATTGGTGAGCCCCTCGACACCCCGTACGGCGGCGACGCCTCGGAAGGCCGGAAGCATCATCGAAAAGGCGAACGGCAGCGCGTGCGTGGCCTTTACCGAGCCGTCGTCGGCGATCTCTTCGACGTGCATGACGCCGGCGTCCACCGAAGCGACCTTGGCGTTGGTTACCCACTTGATGTGGCGCTCGCGCATCTCGCTTTCGAGCAGCCCCTTGGTGTCGCCGACCCCGTCCAGGCCGAGGTGCCCGATGTAGGGCTCGGAGGTGACGAAGGTCATCGGAACCTTGTCGCGGATCTTCCGCCGCTTCAGCTCGGTGTCCAAGATCATCGCGAACTCGTAGGCCGGGCCGAAGCAGGACGCCCCTTGCACCGCGCCCACCACGATCGGCCCCGGCGCCTCGACGAAGCGGTCGAACGCAGCGGCGGCGGCCTCGGCGTGATCGACATGGCAGACCGATTGGGTGAAACCGCCGTGCGGCCCTAGGCCCGCGATCTCGTCGAAGGCCAGCTCTGGCCCGGTGGCGATGATGAGGTAGTCGTAGTCGACCGCGCTTCCGTCGTTCAGCTCAAGATGGTTCTCCGCCGGGACGACCTGTCTGGCGCCGACGCCGGTGAACGCGATGCCGCGCGCCTTGAAAACCGGCGGCAGCTTGACTTCGATCGCGCCGCGCTTGCGCCAGTGGACGGCCACCCAGGGGTTCGACGGGACGAAGTGGAAGGTGTCGCCCTGAGACACCACGCTGACCTCGGCCTTGTCGCCGAGCGCATCCTTGACCTCGAAGGCGGCGATCGCGCCACCGAGGCCGGCGCCCAGGACGACGATACGTGGCTTGGCCATAGTCGGTCTCCTCGATGGCCTGCGGCAGCCGGCGGTGAATGTCCGCCTGTGTCGGCCCCGTGGCTTTGATCAGGATCACGTCGCAGACCGCCTTGCGGCCGTAGGGTGTCCTTCACGATGCTTGACTGAATATTTGAATGAACGCATATACGCAACTATGAAATTGGACGCTCACGCCATGAAGGCCTCGGCCGACGATGCGTGCGCCCTGCTCAAGGCGCTGGCGAACCCGCATCGTCTGATGATCGTCTGCACCCTGATCGAGGGTGAGCAGTCGGTGGGTGCGCTCGCCCAGCTGCTGGGCGTGCGCGAGACCCTGGCGTCGCAACACCTCGGCCTGCTCCGCCGCGACGGCCTGGTCGCCGCGCGACGCGATGGGCAGACCATCTACTACGCCCTGCAGAGCGGCCGGGCCCGCGCGCTCGTCGAGACCCTTTCCAATCAGTTCTGTGCGGTCGCCGACCGCGCGCCCTCCTGAAGGAGCCTCTCCATGTTCGGAGCCCCCAAGACCAAGGACCTGACGCCGCAGCAGGTGAAGGCCGGGCTGGACGCCCACCAGATCCTGCTGGTCGACGTGCGCGAGCCGGCCGAATTCGCCGCCGAGAAGATCGCCGGCGCCGTGAACATTCCGCTCTCGACCTTCGATCCGGCCGCCCTTCCCGATCCCGCCGGCAAGACGATCGTGCTGCAGTGCGCCGGCGGCAAGCGGTCGGCCATGGCGGTGGATCAGTGCCGCAAGGCCGATCAGGCGATCGAGACACACCTGGCCGGGGGCCTCGCGGCTTGGAAGGCCGCTGGCCTCCCCACGGTCGGCGGCTAGCCGTCGATCACAAGAGGGGCGCGGGAGGGCAGGCCATGGCATCGAGCCGTCGTTTGATCATCGGGTTGGGCGCCGCCTTGCTGCTCAGCGCTTGCGGCGAGGCCAAGCCGCCGGCCCCCGCCGCGCAGACTGCGCCCACGGCCGGTCGTCTCACCGTGCGCCCACAGGTCGTCGCCGACGAGAAGCCCGTGCCAGGCGTCCTGACCACCCGCGACATGGCCGAGGCGCGCGCACGCATCTCCGGCGTTCTCGTCGCCCTCGCGGTGAAGGAAGGCGACGTGGTCCGCCAGGGGCAGTTGATCGCCCGGGTCAAGGACGACCGGCTGGCGTTGCAGACCGGCGCCTTCGACGCCCAGGTGTCGGCGGCCGCGGCCGAGGCGGCCCGGGCGCAGGCCGACTTGGCCCGCACGCGCGACCTGTTCTCTCACGGCGTCTATGCCCAGGCCCGCCTCGACCAGGTCGAGGCCCAGGCCAAGGCGGCGAACGCCCACCTGGCGGCGGCCCGCGCCCAGCGCGGCGCCAGCGCCGAACTGGGCGCCCAGGGCGCGATCCTGGCGCCGGCCGCCGGCCGCGTGCTGATCGCCGATGTGCCCGTGGGATCGGTAGTCATGGCGGGCCAATCGGTCGCCCGGATCACGGCCGGGCCGATGGTCGTGCGGATCGAGCTGCCGGAAGGCCAGGCCCGGGCGCTAAGGGTTGGCGACGCCGTGCAGCTGGCTGCCGAGGACCTGCGCGGCGTCGCCACGCGAGGGACGATTACCCAGGTCTATCCATCCGTCGCCGGCGGACAGGTCACGGCCGACGTCAGCGCGCCCGGCCTGCCGCAGGATCTGGTTGGTCAGCGCGTGCGCGCCAGGATCAAGATCGGCGAGCGCCAGGCCCTGGTGGCGCCGCGGGCCTACGTCGTCACCCGCTTCGGGATCGACTACGTCCGCCTGGTCCGCCCCGACGGCACGGTCTCGGAGACCCCGGTCCAGACCACCGCCGGTCCCGCCGCAGACAAGGTCGAGATCCTGGCCGGGCTGCGGCCTGGTGACGTCCTGACGCCGGCCGGGCCGGTCAGATGAACCTGGGCATCTCCGGACGGCTGACCAAGGCGACCATCCGCTCGCCCCTGACCCCGCTCTTACTGCTGGCGGCCATCGCGGTCGGCTTGCTGGCCCTGGTGTCGATCCCCCGCGAGGAGGAGCCGCAGATCAGCGTCCCCATGGTCGACATCATGGTGGCCGCCCCGGGCCTGCGCGCGCCCGACGCCGTGGAGCTGGTGGGCAAGCCGCTTGAGACGATCGTCAAGAGCGTGGCCGACGTGGAGCACGTCTACACCTTCGCCGACGACAACCAGGTAATGGTCACGGCGCGCTTCAAGGTTGGCGTCGACCCGGACGCCGCCGCGGTCCGCATCCACGAGAAGGTCCGCGCCAACTACGACCGCATCCCCTCCGGCATCCCCGAGCCGCTGATCCAGACCCGGGGCATCAACGATGTGCCGAGCCTGGTGCTGACGCTGTCGCCGAGGCCCGGCGCGGCGGGCGAGTGGACCGACCAGGCGCTCTACGAGCTCGCGGGCAAGCTGCGAACCGAGGTCTCCAAGGTCGAGGACGTCGGCCTGACCTTCATCGTCGGCGGCCGGCCGCAGGAGATCCGGGTCGAGCCCGATCCCGCGCGGCTCGCCCAGCATGGCGTCTCGCTCGGCGCGCTCATGGACACCATACGGCAAGCGAACCGGGCGTTCCCCGCGAGCCAGGTGCGCAACGGCGGACAGGCCGTCGACGTCACGGCCGGACGAACCCTGACCAGCGCCACCGAGATCGGCCTGCTCGCCCTCCCCTCCGCCAAGGGCGAGGCGGTCTATGTGCGCGATGTCGCCCGCGTGATCGAAGCGCCGCGCGAGGATCAGGCCCGCGCCTGGCGCTACGCCAGGGCCGGCCAAGGGTGGAGCGAGGCTCCGGCCGTCAGCCTGGCCATCGCCAAGCGCAAGGGCGCCAACGCCGTCGTCGTCTCGGAGGCGGTGCTCGCCCGGGTGGAGGCGCTTCAGGGCTCGCTTCTCCCCGACAGCCTCAGCGTCGCGGTGACCCGAGACTACGGGGCGACGGCCAACGAGAAGGCCAACGAGCTCCTCTTCCACCTCGGGCTCGCCACCGTGTCGATCGTGATCCTGATCGGCTTTGCGATCGGCTGGCGCGAGGCGGGGGTGACCGCAGTGGTCATCCCGACGACCATTCTGCTGACGCTCTTCGCGTCGAACCTGATGGGCTACACCATCAACCGGGTCAGCCTGTTCGCGCTGATCTTCTCCATCGGCATCCTCGTCGACGACGCCATCGTCATGATCGAGAACATCGCCCGCCACTGGGCGATGGGCGACGGACGAGCCCGCGTCGACGCCGCCGTCGATGCGGTGGCCGAGGTCGGAAACCCCACCGTGGTCGCGACCCTGACGGTGGTGTCGGCGCTCCTGCCGATGCTGTTCGTCTCCGGCCTGATGGGGCCCTACATGGCGCCGATCCCGGTCAACGCCTCGGCCGCGATGGTCTTCTCGTTCTTCGTGGCCGTGGTGATCGCGCCCTGGCTGATGGTTCGCTTCGCGCGCAAGACGCTGGCGGCGGGGCACGGGGGCCACGGCGAAGGCAAGCTCGAGGCGATCTATCGCCGGGTCGCAGGCCGCGTGATCGCCACGCGCCGGAGCGCCTGGACCTTCCTGATCGCGGTGGGCGTCGCGACGCTGCTGGCCTGCGCCATGTTCGCCACCAAGACCGTCACCGTGAAGCTCCTGCCGTTCGACAACAAGTCGGAGCTGCAGGTCGTGCTCGACATGCCCGAAGGCACGTCGCTGGAGGCGACGCAGCGCGCGCTCGCTGACGCGGCCATCGTCACCCGAAGCCTGCCGGAGGTGGTCGCCATCGACGCCTACGCCGGCACGGCCTCGGCTTTCAATTTCAACGGCCTCGTCCGCCACTACTACATGCGCAACCGTCCGGAGATGGGAGATCTCTCGGTGGCCCTCGCGGCCAAGGACGAACGCGACCGCAACAGCCACGCCATCGCCCTCGACCTCCGCCGCAAGCTGGCCGACGTCCGGCTGCCGGCCGGCGCGGCGATCAAGGTGGTCGAAGCGCCGCCGGGGCCGCCGGTCATGGCGACCCTTCTGGCCGAGATCTATGGGCCGGACGCAGCGACCCGGCGCGCGGTGGCCGAGCGGGTGAAAGCCGCCTTCCACGCGGTTCCGTACATCGTCGACGTCGACGACAGCTACGGCCAGCCGCGGCCGGGACTGCGGCTCGTCCCCGACCGAGACCGCCTCGAGGCGCGCAAGGTGGCCGACCGGGACGTCTACGACTCCGTCGCCGCCGCGCTCGGCGGACAGGTGGTCGGCTACGCCCACCGGGGCGAGGGCCGCGATCCCCTGGAAATCTCCGTGCGGCTGCCGCAGTCGGCGCGCACCTGGGGCGAGGGCCTGGCGTCGATGCCGGTGGCCCAGTCGCAAGGCGCGGGCGGCCGGCTGGTGTCGCTGGGCGAGGTCGCCACCGCCTCGGCCGAGCCGGGTTCGACCCACATCTTCCGCCGCGACGGCCGCGACGTGGACATGGTGATGGGCGAACTGGCCGGAGCCTACGAGGCGCCGATCTACGGGATGATGGCTGTCGACAAGGCGCTCCGCGAGGCTGACTGGAAATCCGTGCCCGAACCCGCCATCCGCCTGCACGGGCAACCGGCGGACGAGAGCAAACCCACGGTCCTGTGGGACGGCGAATGGGAGATCACCTGGGTGACCTTCCGCGACATGGGCGCGGCGTTCGGCGTGGCGATCCTGGGCATCTACGTCCTGGTGGTGGCCCAGTTCAAAAGCTTCCGCCTGCCGCTGGTCATCCTGACGCCGATCCCGCTGACGCTGGTGGGCATCGTCGTCGGCCACATCCTGTTCCGGGCGCCGTTCACCGCCACCTCGATGATCGGCTTCATCGCCCTGGCCGGCATCATCGTGCGGAACTCGATCCTGCTCGTGGACTTCATCCGCCACAGCCAGACCGAAGGCCGGCCGCTGCGCGAGGTGCTGCTGGAGGCCGGGGCGATCCGCTTCAAGCCCATCGCGCTCACCGCTGCGGCGGCCATGATCGGCGCGGCGGTCATCCTCACCGATCCCATCTTCCAGGGGCTCGCGATCTCCCTGCTGTTCGGCCTGGCGTCATCCACCCTGCTGACGGTGCTGGTGATCCCGGCCATCTATGTGGTTCTGCGCGACGACGGCGTTCCGCTCCCGGCGGCAGCGGCGCGATGACGTGCGCCGGCGGCTCCGCGCCGCGGCGTCTTGATCTTGCCTGCGTATCTTCTACCTAAAGCAGATGACCGCCGCCCTCTCCCCCCGGCCCTCCCCAAAGGAAGTCTCGCAGCTGGAAGACAGCGCCCAATCGGCGGCGCGCCTCCTGAAGCTGCTGGCCAGTGAACAGCGACTGCTGCTGCTGTGCCGCCTGGTCGAGGGAGAGGTATCGGTGGGCGTATTGGCCGAACATGCCAGGCTGGCCCCGTCCGCCGCCTCGCAGCACCTCGCCAAAATGCGGGCCGAGGGTCTGGTGGCGACCCGTCGCGAAGCTCAGACCATCTACTACCGGCTGGACGATCCGGCGGCAGTCCGGGTCCTGGACACCCTGTGCGACATCTACGGCGCTCCGGCGGCCCGCTAGAAACCGAGCGCCCGCCAGGCGACGTAGGCGGCGACCGACAGGACCAGGCCGGCGAAGAGGCGTCGGGCGAGCACGACCCGGCCCGCGAGTAGGGCGGCGCCGCGCACGCCCAGGGCCCCACCGCCCAGGCCACCGAGGATGAAGATCCCCGCGACGGGCCAGTTCACCTGGTCCGACAGGGCATAGTTCAGCGACGTGGCCGCGCCGAATACCGACACCGACAGGAGCGAGGACGCCGCCGCATTGGCGAGGGTCATGCCCGTCGCGGCCATCAGCCCGGGCACGATCAGGAAGCCACCGCCGATTACGAAGAAGCCTGCCGCCAGGCCCGTAAGCACGCCAAGCGGGGCCAGCTTCATCATCAGCGGCAGGGTGATCCGAACGTTCGGATCCCCCTCGGACCTAGGGCTCCGCAGCATGGAGAGCGCGATGGCCGCCATCGCCGCGGCGAAGAACAGCAGCAGCCTTTGCCCATCGACCGCCTTCGCGAGGCTCGATCCCAGGAACGAGCCTAGCAGGCCCGCGCCCGCGAACACGGTCGCGCAGGGCCATTTGACCCGGCCCCCGCGACCGTGGCCGAGAAGGTTGATCGCCGCATTGACTGCGACGGCTGCAGCCGAGGTCCCGATCGCCACGTGAGGGTCGCGGACGCCCACGACATACAGCAGCAGCGGCGTCGCCAGGACCGATCCTCCGCCGCCGAACAGGCCCAGCAGCGCGCCGACCAGGGCGCCGCTCATCAAGGCCGAGACGAGCATGAAGACGGACATGGTGGGGATCACCGATCAGGCTTGTATATGCATATATTCGCATATATGTTATCTCCCGCCGATGCAACCCGGGAGTTTCCGATGCGCGACCTGACCGCCCCACCCGACCCCGCCGCTATGCGCGCCGTCGCGATCGTCGAGGCTGCGCGCGCCGATTCAAGCCGGCGTCCCCAGGTGAAGGCTTTCTTCGACGAGGACACCTTCACGGTCAGCTATGTGGTCCGGGACCCGGGCTCGACCGCCTGCGCCATCATCGACAGCGTGCTGGACTACGACCCCGCGTCGGGCCGCACCTCGCATGCCTCCGCGGACGGGGTGGCGGCCTACGTCCGGGCGGAAGGCCTCGACGTGGTCTGGCAGTTGGAGACCCACGCCCACGCCGATCACCTGTCGGCCGCACCCTATCTGCAGTCGGCCCTGGGCGGCCGGCTGGCGATCGGCGCGCAGATCGTGCGGGTCCAAGACACGTTCGGAAAGCTGTTCAACGCCGGCCCCGCCTTCGCGCGGGACGGGCGGCAGTTCGACCACCTGTTCCAGGACGGCGAGAGCTTCGGCCTCGGCGGGCTTGAGGCCATTGCCCTGCACGTCCCCGGCCATACGCCCGCCTGCCTGGCCTATGTCATCGGCGATGCCGTCTTCGTCGGCGACACGCTGTTCATGCCGGACTATGGCACCGCGCGCTGCGACTTCCCGGGAGGCGACGCGGCGACCCTGTACCGCTCGATCCAGCGCCTGCTGGCGCTGCCCGACGCGACCCGCGTCTTCCTGTGCCACGACTACAAGGCGCCGGGGCGCACCGAGTTCGTCTGGGAAACCACCATCGGCGATCAGCGGCGCGACAACATCCACGTGCACGCTGGCGTCAGCGAAGCCGAATTCGTGGCGCTGCGTGAGGCCCGGGACCGGTCGCTCGACATGCCGCGCCTGATCCTGCCCTCGGTGCAGGTGAACATGCGCGGAGGGCGCATGCCGGAGCCAGAAGACAACGGCGTCCGCTACCTGAAGATCCCGCTCGACGCGGTGTGAGCCACAGGAGGCAAGCCGCCAGCCCGCCCCGGTCAGTCCGCCACGGCGGGACCGTACTGCAGGCCGTTGAAGAGGAACTTGAAGGCGGCGTGGGACTGGGCGCGCTGGGCGACTTCCGGGCCCATCAGGAAGAGCTTGCCCTTGCCCACATCCATATCCACCACCGCACCGGCTCCGGCCAACTTCTCCTGACCGACCGCCCAGCCGCTGCGCAAGACGTCGCCTTTCGGATACCAGGCGGCGCGGGTCCCTACCCCGGGCGCGAAGGCCGGACTGCGGTCGAAGAAGACGGCCATGGTCGCGGGCGCGCCGTAGGCGAGCGGCTGGCTGTTGTCGACCGAGACCTCCAACAGGGAGCCGGGAATGTAGAAGTCGTTGCGGGGCAAGGGCTTGCCGTCGGCGCCGTTCAGCGCGCTGGGCGCGGCGACGCCGACCATCTCGGCCAGGCGGGTGGAGTTGCCGATAGCCACCACCGCCCCGCCCGATCGCAGGAAGGCGGCAAGCTGAGGCGCGGTCTTGTCCTTGCTGATCTCTCCCAGCCAGGCGCGGAACTCGGCCGGGATATCCTCGGGCTTCGGCTGCCGGCCGTAACCGCCCCCTTCGTCGCTGCCCAAGACGTTGTTGGCGAAGACCAAGACGTCGAAGTCCTTGCCGAGGTCGCCGGCGTCGAGGCGCTGGGGATAGACGACGGTGTAGTCGAACTCGTACTGCTCCATCAGCCAGCGGGTCCAGCCGGCCGGCATGTTGCCGCCGTAGCGGTCCACCACGCCGACGCGGACCGGCTTCAGCTTGAGCTTCTCGCCCGCAGGCGCCGCCGACATCGCATGGACGGTGAGGCCCAGGTCGTGGGCCGCGGTCTGCACGATGACCCGGTTGGCGGGGGTCGCCGGAATCCACAGTGCGCCCGGCGCCAGGGTCCTGCCGCCCACCTTGGCGGGCGCCTTCAGCCAATAGACGCCCTGCCCCGCCTTCAGCAGCCGGTTGGACAGGATGAAGCTGTCGTTGGTCTCGTGGCTGACCAGGTACCCCGCGCGGCCCGAGCCGACGATCCGGCCCGGCGGCGGCGCCATGACGTCAGCGACCGGCTCGAACGGGCCGTCGAAGCCGTCGAGCACGCGGTCGAACTTCACGCCCATCTGCAGGGCCAAGGTGTAGCCGGTGGAATCGTAGGGCGGGATCGGCGGGCCGCCGGGATAGGCGAAGTCGTGCGGGTGGTCCTGGGGCTCGAACATGTCGAGCACGTGGGGCCGGTAGGCCTGGTCGGCCTTCACCACGTACGAGCCCGCGGGATAGGCGCGGCCGGCGACGGCGAATGGCTTGGTCGCCCGGTGGACGTCAACGCCCGTCTTGATCAGGGCGTTCAGGAACTTCACCGCCGTCGGCAGGTCGGCCTGGTCCGCCGGGATGATGTAGCCGCGGGGATCGCGCCGGGCGGGATCCTGCAGCACGGTCTTGTAGAGTTCGGGATCCAGGCCGGCGGTGCGGCCGGAGCCGACCAACGGCTTGCCCTTGGCGGCGGCCTCGAGGGCCTCGATCCGCTTCGGCGTGATCGTCCAGCTGTCCTGGCGCCCGCGCCGGATCGAGTTGTCGCCCATCCGCCAGATGTTCAGCAGCAGGCGCTCGCGATTGCGGGAGGCGTAGTCCAGCACTGCGCGGTTCAGGCTCAGCGAATAGTCGATCGACTGGCGGAAGCGCCACGGCTGCGGCGCGATGGGCGCCGGCAGGTCGTTGCGGGCGATCTGGTTCCGCGCCACCAGCGGGATGGCCATGGGCGTGGGGTGGCCGGTGATCTCGGTCAGCAGGCCCACGGCGTTGTGGAAGTAGGTGACCGAGCGCTCCATCCCGTTGTTCCAGGTGGAATAGGTGGCGCCGCTGCGCATCGTCGACCCCGCCTTGCCCTCGCTGATCAGCCGGCTGTGCATCGCCGCGCCGACCTCGCTCAGGGTCGACATCACCAGGGGGTCGTAATTGTAGTTGAAGGGGTCGCGGAACGGCGGCACGAACACCACCGTCCCGCCCGGCGCGGTCTGGTGGTGGTTGTAGATGATCTGGGGGAACCACTCTCGGAAGAAGATCCGATTGACGTTGGTCGTCTCCTTCATCGCAGACATGTAGTAGTCGCGATTGTTGTCGTGGCCGATGTACTTCTGGTAGAGCCGCGGCAGGCTGGAAAACTCGCGCTTCTTCTCGTCCGCGTGGCGCATGTACCAGTTCGACACCAGTTCCATGCCGTCCGGGTTCACCTGGCCGAACAGGATGATGACGTCGTCCAGGGTCCGCTTCGTCTCGGGGTCGTCCCGGGTCAGCATCTCATGCAACGCGGCGATCAGCGCCTGCGGCGGCACGGTCTCGGTGGCGTGCAGGCCGCCGTCGATCCAGATGACAGCCTTGCCTTCGGCGGCCAGCGCCTTCGCCTCGGTCTCGCTGACGCCCTCGGCCTTGGCCAGCTTTCGGGCGATCTCGCGGTAGCGGTCCAGGCGGGCCAGGTTGGCCGGCGAGGAGACGATGGCCATGTACTCGCGCCGACCCTCCTCAGTGGGGCCGATGTCGACCAGCTTCATGCGGTCGGACTGGCCGGCGACGGTTTTGAAATAGGCTTCGAGCTGCGTGTAGTTGGCCAGGAAGTAGTCGTCGCCGATGTCGTGGCCGAACGCCTCCTTCGGCGAGGTCACGGGACCGGCCGCCTGGGCGAGCGGCGCCAGCGACATCGACAGCAGCGCGAGCGCTGCGGCGGCGCCTTTGAGCACGCGGTTCAAGCTCATGAGCCTTCTCCATTCCTCTCGCGCGGACGCCCGGGGTCGGGAAGGCCAGCCCCGATTCCATGCCGCGAAGACGTACGCGGGTCCAGCCCGGGAAGACATTCACGCGCAAGAGAGTGAACGTTGACAGCGTCAGGCCCGGATCGCATGCTCCCCTCACAGCACCGGCGCCAATGACCGGAGCTACGAGAGAGGGATGGAAACGATGAAGGCGCTTCTACTCGGGTCGGCCTGCGCGGCGACCCTCGGCGCGGCCGTGCCTGCGTTGGCTCAGACCCCGCCCGTAAACCCCAGGGCGACCGACGTTGGGGAAGTGATCGTCACCGCGACGCGGCGCAGCGAGCGGCTGCAGGATGTTCCGCTGAGCGTGACCGCCTATTCGCAGGAGGCGCTCACCGCCAAGGGCATCGTCGGCTACGAAGGCCTGGCGGTGGAGACGCCGGGCGTGGTGCTGAACCGGCCCAGCGCCAACTTCAACAACTTCACGGCGCGCGGCATCGCGACCAACGGCTACGGCGCCAACCTGCAGAGCACCGTAGCGGTCTACATCGACGAGCTCCCGATCTCCACGATCGGCAACACGACCGTCATGGACCCGAACCTCTACGACGTGGAGCGGGTGGAATTCCTGCGCGGGCCGCAGGGCACGCTGTTCGGCTCTGGCTCGCTGTCGGGCGCGCTGCGCATCCTGACCCGGAAGCCCGACCTGACCCAGTTCGACGCCTCGGTCCTGGTCGACTACGGGCTGACGGGCTCGGACTCGCTGCGCCAGCGCTACAACGCGATGGTCAACGTGCCGCTCGTGAACGACAAGCTGGCGCTTCGCGCGGTGGGCTTCTACCGCGACGAGGAGGGCTATATCGATAACGTCGGCCTGACCGCGCGGAAGAATTCCAACGACCTCGACGCCTGGGGTGGCCGGGTGGCGCTACTGTGGAAGCCGACCGACCGGACCTCGGTGAAGCTGCTGGCATCGCGCGAGGTCAGCAAGCCGCGCGACTCCTCGACGATCAGCCCGGCCCTGGGCCATGACAAACGCGTGTCGGACAGGCCCGATCTCTTCCAGGGCTGGCTGACCAGCTACAACGCCACCGTCGAGCACCAGTTCGACGGCGCGCAGTTCACCAGTTCGACCACCTGGTCCGAGTTCAACCAGAAGTTCTACGTCGATCTCGGCGGCACGTTCGGCAACGCGACCGGAAGTCCGCTCGGCATCGCATTCGGCCTGGACGCCGACGCGTACATGGACACCTTCGTGGAGGAAGCTCGCTTGGCGTCCGATCCGGGAGGCAAGTGGGACTGGGTGATCGGCGGCTTCTACCTCGATCGCCGGATCGACGTTGACTACAATTACCGTTCGCGCCCGGACTATCTGGCGCTTCGGGGCTTCACGGGCCTGCCGGACGAATACTACCAGCGCTTCGGAAACCACACGAATTCGCAGGAACTCGCCGGCTTCGGCGAGGTGACCTACCGGTTCAGCGATCAGCTGTGGGTGACCGGCGGTCTTCGGTACGGCGGGTTCGAGGCCCAAACCATTACGGAGGGCGGCTACAACAGCAACTACCTCACCGCCGCCCTGACGCCCGGCTTCCGCGGACCACTGACCATCACCCAGGTGGCGCCGGCCGTGGGCGTGAAGGCGAAGGAGACCGGTCCCTCATACAAGATCAGCCTCTCGTACAAGCCGAGTTCGGCCATCACCACCTACGCCACCGTCTCCACGGGCTTCCGCACCCCCGTCGTGAACGCCTTCGCCGGGCGGGTCAGCGTGGTGAACCCCAACGACATCGTCATCCCCGCGGGCGCCGATTCCGACGACCTCACGAACTACGAGATCGGCCTCAAGGGCCGCTGGCTGAACGGGCGGCTGACGACCAACCTCGCCGCCTACTGGATCGACTGGGAGAATATCCAGGTCCAGGCGAACCGCGTGTCCGACTCGGTGCAGTTCGCCACCAACATCGGCAAGGCGGTCAGCCGCGGCCTCGAGTTCGAGGTCATCGCCCTGCCGGCCGAGGGCCTGACGGTGGGCGTCAACGGCGCCTTCAACGAAGCCGAGGTCACCAAGCTCACGCCCACCGAAGCCGCCATTTCCGGCGCCGGAGAAGGCGTGCGCCTGGCCTCACCCCGCTTCCAGGGCGCGGCCTACTTCAACTACGGCTTCGACCTGACGCCGGAGGCCCGCGCAAACGTGTCGGCCGTGGTCCAGCGGGTGGGCAAGTATCCGGGGCTGTTCCCGTACATCCCGGGCCGGCCGGGCGTGCTCCAGTCGACCTACGCCTACACGGAGGCCTACACGAACCTGAACGCGACGTTCGCCGTGGCCCTCGATAAGCTGACCGTCGCGACCTACGTCGAGAACCTCTTCGACAGCCGCAAGATCACCTACGTGCACCCCGAGGCGTTCCTCGCCAGCCGGTTCGCGGAGCAGCGCCCGCGCACGGTGGGCGTGCGCGTGGGCTACGACTTCTAGGCATGGCGCACAGTCCTCATGCGCCTGCCGCGGCGGGGTTGGACGAGAGCCCCGCCGCGGCCGTGAAGCCGGCGGCGGGGGCCTGGCCTGTCCTGGCGATCCTCTGCTTCGTGTATGTGCTGAACTTCCTGGACCGGCAGCTGCTGTCGATCCTGGCGAAGCCCATCCAGGACGAGCTCGGCGTCACCGACGGCCAGCTCGGCCTGATCAGCGGTCTCTATTTCGCGCTGTTCTACTGCCTGATCTCGATCCCGGTCGGCTGGCTTGCCGACCGGACGAACCGGGTGCGCGTGCTGGCGGCCGCCTGCGGCCTCTGGAGCGCCGCCACCATGGCTTGTGGGCTGTCGGCTAACTATCCGCAGCTCGTGCTCGCCCGGATGACCGTGGGCGTCGGCGAGGCGGGCGGGGGGCCGCCGTCGTACGCGATCATCACCGACTACTTCCCGCCCGGGCGCCGCGGCACGGCGCTCGGCCTCTTCAACCTCGGCCCGCCCATCGGCCAGGCGATGGGCGTCGCGTTCGGCGCGGCGATCGCAGCGGCCTACAGCTGGCGGATGGCGTTCATCATCCTGGGCGCCGTCGGGCTCGTGGCCGCCCTGGTGGTCCTGCTCGGCGTCCGCGAACCGGAACGCGGCGGCCTCGACCGCGCAGCGGGCGTCCCGCCGAAGTCCACGGGCGGTCAGGCCGGCTTCTGGCCGACGGTGCGCAACTTCTTCTCGACGCCCGCCCTGCTGCTGGTCGCCCTGGCCAGTGCGGCGACACAGATCGTCACCTATGGCGCCGGCAACTTCACGACGCTTTTCCTGATGCGGGAAAAGGGCATGACCCTTCAGGACGTATCGCTGTGGTACGCCCTGGTGGTGGCCGTCGGCATGGGAGGCGGCATCTTCGTCTCCGGCCGGGTGATCGACCGGTTCACGCGGAAGGCCAAGACGGCCTATGCCTTGGCGCCGGCGATCTCGCTGTCCCTCGCCATCCTGCCCTACCTGGCGTTCGTGTGGGCGCCGAGCTGGCCCTTGGCCCTGGCGTTCCTGCTGGGACCCACCTTCCTGAACTATTTCTACCTGTCGTCCGCCGTCGCCCTTGTGCAGGAGGAGGTGGCGCCCGAGCAGCGGGTGCTGTCCGGCGCGCTGCTGCTGCTGGTCATGAATCTGGTCGGGATGGGCGTCGGCCCCACCTTCGTCGGCGCGGTCAGCGACCTGCTCAGGCCCGACCACCCGGACAACTCACTCCAGCTCGCCTTCTATGCGCTCGCCCCGGTCTACCTGGTGGCGGTGGCCCTCTTCCTGGCCCTGGCCCGCGTGCTGAAGCGCGAAGAGGCGCGCGCATGATCGATGGCGAAGATCGAGGCGAGAGGCGGCGGCGCGCCGCGGGTCGGCCGCGCGCCGGGAGCGTCGACTTGACGGGCTCCACGGTGCGGCGGAAAGAACGCGACGTGCCCGAGACCTCCCGCCCCCGCCGCGTATCGAAGAAGGCCGAGCAGCGGGCGGAATCGATCGAGCAGATCCTCGACGCGGCGGAGTATCTGTTCTCAAGGCATGGCCTGTACGGCGTCACCCTGAAGGACGTCGCCCAGCGGGTGGGCGTGCACCACACGCTGATGAACTACTATTTCGAGGACAAGAAGACGCTGTTCGACGCCGTGTTCGCCCGGCGCGCGGCCGTCACCAGCGAGCGGCGCATGAACGCCCTGGACGCGTACGATGCCGCGACGGGGGGCAAGCCGACCGTGGAGGGCGCCCTTCACGCCTTCCTCGACACCGACCTCGACCTCTACATCCAGGGCGGCGAAGGGTGGAAGAACTACGGCGCACTGGGGGCGCTGGTTGCCAATACGCCGGAGTGGGGGGCCGAGCTGATGGACCAGCATTTCGATCCGGTCGTGCTGCGGCTGATCGAGCTCCTCAAGAAGGCCCTCCCCGACAGCGCCGAAGAAGACATCTTCTGGGGCTACCACTTCGTGACCGGCGCCCTGATGGTGACCCTCGCCCGCACCGGACGCATCGACAAGCTGTCCGGCGGAGTCTGCAAGTCCGAAGACTTCCCCGCCATCCAGCAGCGGATGGCGCGCTTCATGGCCGCGGGCTTCCTCGAAATCTGCAACGCCCGCGGCGCGGCTCGCGCCGGCTGACCGCCTCGTTCCAGACATCCACAGCTCAGCCGCGGCTGAATGGACCTTTCAGGGTCAAACCACGCGCGCTAGTTGCCATAGTGCGCATGGCCCGCTCCCCTGTAACTGGACAGAGGCGTCCCACCGGCGCGGCCGACAATGAAGAAGGTGCCGAAGTGCGTCATGTCACCGGGTTCGACGGTCGCGAGGATGTCGCCGGCGGATTCAGCCCCGGTCCGCGAGGCTGACCGGTGCCGCGCGGCCGGGTCGCCGTCATCGCCTATCGTTGCCTCGGCATCGCGGCCGTCGCTCTGGCCGCTGCCGGCGTCGTCCTGCCGATCCTGCCGACGACACCATTCCTGCTGGTGGCTCTCTGGGCGTTCGCGCGCGGCGCACCGGGCTGGGCCGAGCGCATCCGCCGCCATCGGCGCTTCGGCCCCATGGTCCGCGACTGGGAAGAGAGGGGCGCCATCCCGCGAAAGGCGAAGGCCACGGCCATCGTGTTCATGGCGGGAAGCTGGGCGCTGCTGGCCTTCGCCGCCGCCGGCCCGATCGTGCTGGGCGCGACCGGCGCCGTGCTGGCGACCGTGGCCGTCTTCATCCTGACGCGGCCGTCGGGTTGAGCGCCCTACTCCGCGGCGAGCGGCGCATCGCCCTTGCGCCATGCCCGGACGCGCTCACCGTGCCGGCCGATCTCGAGTCGCGCGATCGAACGGAGATGCACCTCGTCCGGACCGTCGGCGAGACGAAGCGCGCGCATGCCCGCATAGGCGCGGGCCAGGCCGAAGTCCTCGGACACGCCGGCGCCGCCGTGCGCCTGGATCGCTGCATCGATCACGCGGAGCGCCGCGCGCGGGGCGGCGACCTTGATCATGGCGATCTCGAGCTGGGCCGCCTTGTTGCCCGCCCGATCCATCATGTCGGCCGCCTTCAGGCAGAGGAGCCGGCTCATCTCGATGTCGAGCCGCGCTTCGCCGATGCGCTGTTCCCAGACCGACTGGTCGGCGAGCCGCTTGCCGAAGGCCACCCGGGACAGGAGCCGGTCGACCATCTTCTCCAGCGCCACCTCGGCGGCGCCAATAGTGCGCATGCAGTGGTGGATGCGTCCGGGGCCCAGGCGACCCTGAGCGATCTCAAAGCCGCGGCCCTCGCCGAGGATCAGGTTCTCCGCCGGCACGCGGACGTCGCGCAACACCACCTCGGCGTGGCCGTGCGGCGCGTCGTCGTAGCCGAAGACCGGTAGCATCCGCACGACCTCGATCCCCGGCGTGTCCATGGGGACCAGGATCTGCGACTGCTGGGTATGACGCGCCGCGCCTTCGTCGGTCTTGCCCATCACGATGGCGACCTTGCAGCGCGGATCGCCGACCCCGGACGACCACCACTTGCGGCCGTTGATCACATAGTCGTCGCCATCGCGGCGGATCACCGTCTGGATGTTGGTCGCGTCCGACGAGGCGACGTCCGGCTCGGTCATCAGGAACGCGGAGCGGATCTCGCCGTCCAGCAGGGGCTTCAGCCAGCGGGCCTTCTGCGCGGCCGTTCCGTAGCGATGCAGCACCTCCATGTTGCCCGTGTCGGGCGCGGAGCAGTTGAAGACCTCGGACGCAAACCCCACGCGTCCCATCTCCTCGGCGCACAGGGCATATTCGAGATTGTTGAGGCCCGCTCCGTGGTACTCGCCTTCGTCGTGCTCGGACGGCGGCAGGAACAGGTTCCAGAGCCCCTCGGCGTAGGCGCGCGCCTTGAGCTCCTCGACGACGGGGATGACCGCCCAGCGGGCGGCCCCTTCGCGCTGCGTTTGCTGATGGTAGGTGGCCGCGGCCGGGTAGACGTGGGCGAGCATGAAATCGCGGACGCGATCACGCCAGGCGGTCTGCCGTTCGGAAAGCCTGAAATCCACGGTCGCGTCTCCACCCTATTGTTTCGTCCGGCAGGCGCCCGCCACGGCCTGGACTTGAGGGACAAGTGAGCTGGGTAGACCGCAGCGGGCCATGCAGGATGCGCTCTCACGCAGGCCGAAGCATATGATCGGGCCGGTCGCGGACCTTGATCTTCCTCAAGCTGGCGCCGAACAAGAAAACGGCCCCACGCGCTTGCGCAGGGCCGTAGAGGGGGATCGTCATGTCGATAGTCTGCTTGCGCCGCGATCACCTCCGTTGCTTGCCTGTCTTCACGTTAGCGGAGCGCCCGGGCCGGGGGTTTGATGGGGGTCAAGCCAGACCGCCAACTGGCTCAAGCGAGGGTCAGGTCGCCTCGTCCGCCAGCGCCTGCAGCACCTCCGCCGACACCTGGCGACGCACGGACTCCGGGTTGCGGTAGACCGCGCTGTTGGCGCCATGCTCGAAGCATTCGACGGCGTCGATCCAGCAGCGGCCTTTCGTCTGGGCCGCGATCATGGGCTGGGCGGTCTCGAACACGTACTGGGCGATCCGCTCGCAACTGGTGGCCGGCAGCAGCCGCACATTGGCGAGGCCCAGTTCGGCCAGCCGCAGGAGTTCGGCCCGATCGGGATCGTCCCGCGCGACGAGGAGCGCGTGGTCGAAAGTCTCATGGAGCCAGCTGCGGATCGGGCCGAAACCGCCTGCCCCGAAATCCACCACCCAACCCCGATGATCGAGCTGCTCGGCGGCGAAGGTGAATCGGAACCCCAGGGAATATCCGTGCAGCAGCTGGCACTGGCTGTCGGCCGCCCACTGCCGCAGGGCGCAGGAAAGCCCGCGGTCCGCCCCGTAGGTCTTGGTCGAGAAGAACGCCATTTGCCGGACACTCCGCTCCGACACGGTAGGTCATTGGGACCCGCCACCCATTGATCGCGGTCAAGGTCGGGATCAGCGCCCCTGCGTCACCCGGACCGGACTGGCGGCGGAGGCGACGGGGGCAGCGGCCGAGGCAAGCAGAAGGGCGCTGAAGAACGCCACCACCACCGAACTGGTCCGGCGGATCGTCAGCCCTCCGCCGCCGCGCGCGCCCGCCCGGACGGCGGCGCCAAGCGCGACCCAGACGCTCCCCGCCAGGGCCATCAAGGCGAACAGAACCATGAGGTAGGGTTCGACCAGGTCGACCACTCCGATCGACCGGGGCGGCAAGATGACAAAGACGAAGATGAGCGCTTTCGGATTGCTGAGCGTCGCAAGGAAGACCCGCCCCCAGGTGATCGCCCCCTGGCTGTCCGCCTGAGGCGCCGTCCAGATGCGCCAGGCGGTGTAGGCCAGGTACACGGCGCAGGCGATCCGCAGGAGCGGCCGCAACCAGGCCATAGACTCCACCACGGGCGCCACGAACGCCTCCAGGACGAGGATCGCCGCGCCATAGCCCAGCAGCTCGGCGGCGATGAGCGGGGCCGCCCGCCGCGCGCCAAGCATCGCACCGGCGGCGGCCAGCAGAGTGTTGGTTGGCCCGGGGGTCAGCAGCAGCAACGCTGCGGCGAGCACGAAGGCGTCCAGTTCGATCACGGCCCGCTCCCCTTCCCGCCTCAGTCGGCCAACTCGAGGCCGGCGTAACGGTCCACGAAGTCCTGGTGGCTGGGCATGCGGGCCACGGCGCGGTCAATGTTGCCTTTCAGGTCGTCGAGGGCCCGGCGCAACTGCTCGGGCGGCATGAGCGCACCCATCAGATGGTGGCTGGCCGGCCGGATCCTTTGGCCCAGCATCACTTGCAGCCAGGAGTCCACCAGGAACAGCTCGCCGGGCACGTGATAGACCTGGGCCGTCTCGCGGAAGAGCTGGATCCGCTCGGCCAGGGAGGCCGGAATCTCCATGGTGCGGCAGCGGTTCCAGTACGGCGTGTCGGTCCGCTCAGTGGCGTTGTAGTGGAGGATGATGAAGTCCCGGATCCGCTCGATCTCCTGGTTCGCCAGGAAATTGAACCGGGTCGTCAGGGCGTCGTTGACGCCGGTGAACGGGAAGAGCTGCAACAGCCGCGTCACCGCGATCATGATCATGTGCAGCGACGTGGCCTCCAGCGGCTCGATGAAGCCCGCGGCCAGGCCGATGGCCACGCAGTTCTTGTCCCAGGCCTTGCGACGGCGGCCCGGGCGGAAGCGCAGCTGCCACGGGTCGGTGAGCCGCTCGCCCTTGAGCTGGCCCAGCAGGCTGCTGGAGGCCTCGTCGTCCGACATGAAGTCGCTGCAGTAGACCCAGCCGTTCCCTTCGCGATGCTGCAGCGGGATCCCCCATTGCCAGCCGGCGGTGTGGGCGATGGCGCGGGTGAGCGGCATGGCTGGATCGCGCGTGCGAGTCTGCACGGCCACGGCGCGATCGTTCGGCAGCCATTGGCCCCAGTCTTCGAAGCCGGCCTTCAATGTCTGCTCGATCAGCAAGCCGCGGAACCCGGTGCAGTCGATGAACAGGTCGCCCTCGACCCTCTCGCCTGACTCCAGGACCAGGGCGGTGATGTGGCCGGTCTGCGGGTGCTGCTGGACCTCTTGGATCTTGCCCTCGACGCGCCGGACGCCCTTGTTCTCGCAGCGCTTGCGGAGGTAGCGGCCGAAGCGGGTGGCGTCGATATGATAGGCGTAGTTCACCGGCGCATCGTCGGCCGTGTAGAACTTGCCCTCCTCGGACGCCCGCAGCTCGAGGCAGTAGTCGCCCAAGTCGCCGCCGAACCCCTGCGCCTTGGCGTGCAGCCACAGGTGATGGAAGTGCGCCATCAGGGTGGATTTCCCCACCTGGCCGAAGGAGTGGATGTAGCGGTCGCCGACCTGGCCCCAGTTTTCGAACAGGATGCCCAGCTTGAAGGTCGCCCCCGTCTCCCGCATGAACTCGCGCTCGTCGAGGCCGAGCAGATGGACGAAGGTGCGCGCGGTCGGGATGGTCGATTCCCCGACGCCCACCGTGCCGATGGCGTCGGACTCCACCAGGGTGATGTCGAGCAGGGCGCCGAGCTGGGTGGACAGCCCGGCGGCGGCCATCCAGCCCGCCGAACCGCCGCCCGCCACGACGACCTTCTTCACGACCTGTCCTTGCATCGTCTCCCCCTTGGGTCCGGGCTTCATCTGTTGAGCCGGTTCAGCAGTTGGGCGCGCAGACGCCGGGCCTTCATCTCATCCAGCGGGCCCAAAGGGCCCTGCGCCGGTCCAGGCAGATGCTCTCGGGCGCGATCCGGCGGACCGAAGACGTAGAAGTCGAAGAGCGTCTTCCAGGCCTGCTTCTCGTGCTCGGGCCGCTCTCGGAGGCTGAGCAGGCCGTGCAGCAAGGTGGTCTGCGGCGTGTCGATGAACCGCGGCGAGGGGTTCCACCAGTAGTTCACCAGGACGTTGAACGCCTCCAGCGCCTCGACCTGATGCCACCAGAGCGCGGGATAGACGAGGACGTCCCCAGGCTCCAACTCGGCGGTCTGCGCCGCGGCGAGGGCCTCCCGGAACCGGGGGAACCGCTCGAAGTCGGGCGCGCGGATATCCACCAGGCTCACCACCTGGCCGCCCGGCGTCGGCTCCAGCGGGCCCGGATAGAGGTTGGCCACCTGATCCGGCGGGAAGAGCGTGAAGCGCCGGCGGCCGGCGACGCAGCAGGCGATGTTGTTCGACATGTCGTAGTGGGCGGCGGCAACCGTGCGGTTGCCGATCCAGATGCTCACCGTCGGCGCGGCGCCGCCGAACGCCGCCGCGTCGAGCCCGAGGTCGTTCTCCGCCCGCAAGCCCGGCAGGTAGGTGTCGATGTCGGTCGAGCCGATGTAGAGCGAAGGCCCCGTCGGATCGTCCAGGCCCTCGGCGATCCGGTCCAGGAAGGCGTCCAGGCGGACCGGCTCGGCCCGGAAGTTCAGGCTGGTCAGGCCCTCGTCGTAGAAGAACCGGCCCTGGATCTCGGGCGCCCCCGTGAAACCCACCACCGGGCGCCCGCTGTCCCGGGCCTTCAGATCCGCAATCAGCGCGCGTGGCGACTCCAGGCCCTTCCGCACCAGGGGCCAGTCGCGCGCCATGCCCCGGAAGATCGTCGGGCGCTGGGCATCGAGCAGCTCATCGAGCGGCACATCGCCGGGCCGCACCCCCTCCAGCTCCTGCGTCGACCGCACCTCCATCAGCGTCCCGCCGACTTGCGCAGCTTGGCGTCGATGAGAGACGAGACGTTGCCGAGCGACGAGAGAACCGCATAAGCGGCCCGCAGCGTTCCCGAGCGGTGCAGACGCTCCAGGTCCTGCCCCGCCACCGCCGCAAGCCGGGCCTCCGAGACGGTGAAGAGTCCGGGGATCACGTAGGCCGTGCCATCCGTGAGCGTCGCTTCCACCTCGACGGGCTCGATGAGCCCGAGCTGGTCCAGCGTCTCGAAGAAGGGGCCGCCGGCCTCCAGTCCGTCGAAGAGGGTCCCCAGCAGCCGGGAGACGTGCTGCAGGTACGGCGCATTTCCCCCGGCCGGCAGGAACAGCGGTTCGCCCTCCGTCCAGCTGACGCGCGGATGGTCGAGGTCGATGTGGATCATGGCCTCGGGCTCGCCGGCGGTCCCGGGACGCGGGGCCTGCAGGACGATGGAGAACGGCCCGCGCTGCTGGGCCGCGGGCACGTAGCGGGCGTTCCAGCCGTCCGCGCCGAGGAACAGGTTCTCGTCCTTGTCGAGCCCCAGAAGGGCGACGGCCTGATAGTCCCCGTTGGCGTCCTGGCGGAAGAAGATCGGGTACTCGCGCTGCAGGTCTTCGAACTCCCTCGGAAAGACCAGCACCTGGTTGACGCTGTCGCCGAACTCCGGCCCGTGCCGGGTGATCACCCGCAGGTCGGCGTGGTCGACGTTGTTGAGCAGCACCTTGTTCGTCATCTCGGCCCCGACGGCCCTCGCCTGCCGCAGGTTAGGGCGAAGAAGGCCGCTGAGAACAGCGGCCTTTCCGACCACCCGGCTGCCCGGGTCAGAACTTGTACCGCGCGCCGAGCAGGTAGCGCGTGTCGAGTTCCTGGGCGAAATAGGGTTGGTCCTTGTCGCGGGCATAGGTCCGCAGGTTCTCCTCGAAGATGTTGATCCCTTCGAAGGTCACGGCGAGGCGTTCATTGACGTCGTAGCTGATGGCGAAGTCCACTTGGGAGAAGGGCTCCACGAAGACGGGATTGCGCGATCCCTGGCGGTTCAGCCGGGCCAGATACTTATCGCGCCAGTTCCAGGACACCCGGGCCGAGATGCCGTACTTCTCGTAGATCAGCGTCACGTTGGCCGTGTCGCTGAGCCCCACAAGGGCGAACTGGTCCTGCCCGGGATCCGCACCGATATCGAAGCCGATGTCGCCGTCCACGAAGGTGTAGGCGCCGGCGATGCCGAGGCCCGTTTCCCCGAAGAAGTGCGCGCCCGCCACCTCGAAGCCCCAGATCTTCGCCGACCGGTTGTTGATCGGCTGGGACACCTGGAAGCTCAGGAGCGGATCGCTGGCGTTGGCGCTGATGTCCACGGCCGCCAGGATCTGGTCGACGAAGGCCTGGTTCAGGTCGCCCAGCGTTCCGCCCGGACCGGCGATCCGGTTGGCCTGGAACTGCGCCCTCGCCGCGTCCACCGAGCCGGTCGTGGTGATCAGCGCCGTCGCGGTGAACAGGTTCACGTCGGTCTGGTTGGCCCCGACCGAATTGAGCAGCTCCCGCGCCTGGCCCGACCGGGTCCCGGCGGCGCCGGAGCTGGGATCGCGCAGGTCGAAGAGCGGCCGGTCGAACGTGCCGACGCCCACGAAGTTGTTCACCCGCTTCTCGAAGACACCCGCCGAAACGAAGCTGCCCGGCTTGTAGTACCACTCGATCGAGACGTCGAAGTTGTCCGAGATCAGAGGCAGAAGGTCGGGGTTGCCGGAACGGCCCAGCGGGATCGCGCCGTTGGCGATGGGCCGGTTCGGCGCCTCGGCCGCAAGGGCGGCGAACAGGTCTGCATAGTCCGGCCGCGCGATCGTGCGGCTGAACGAGGCGCGGGCGACCAGGTCGTCCCGCAGGTCGATCTGGAAGTCGAGCGCCGGCAGCAGGTTGTTATATTTCCCCTTTCCGTCGATCGGCTGATACTGGCTGGAGGTGTCGATCCGGAAGTCGTTGTCGGCCGTCCACACGATGCCCGTGGGAACGCGGACCAGCGAAATCGACTCGACCTTGGTCCGCTCGTAGCGCACGCCGGCCACCATCGAGGCCGGCCGGCCGGCGACCTCGCCCTTCCAGGTGAGCTGGCCGTAGACCGAGAAGATGTCCTCATCAACGCGGTTGTCGCCCTGTTCGGTGATGCCGACGGCGTTGCCGCGCTGAGCGTAGAACGACGACAGGGCGTCGTAGAGGTCGATGGCGTTGGCGCGGAACGCCACGAGGCCTGGGCCGGTCTGCTGGGGATCGAACTCGTCGAACTTGCACGCCAGGCAGAACTCGCTGACCAGGCTGCCCGCGACCCGGGACACGTCGCCCGGGTTGGAGATGCCCCAGCTGCCAAGGTCCTGTTGGGTGTTGACGTTCGACTGCCGCATGCGGGACGCGCGGAAGTTGGCGCCGAAGTCCAGCCGGCTGCCGGCGTCGTCCAGGTCCCAGGTCACGTCGGCCCGGATCTCCTTGATGTCCTGGCTCTGCCGGTGGGCGAAGGTCCGCGCCACCTGGCTGCCCAGGTCACCCACGTCGAGCGCGCCGTTGCCGTTGCCGCGGGGGGCGGCGTCGTTGATCGTCGTGCTCTGAACCGGGATCCGGCCGCTGTAATCCACCGAGTGGGCGGCGATCACCGGCGCGCCGATGGCCACGAGGGTCGCGCTTGCCCCGTTCGAGCCGCCGGGCTTGCTCTGGGCGCGCGAGAGATGGCCGTCCACGGAGATCGAGAGGCGGTCGGTCGCCTGCCATTCGCCGTTCAGGCCGAACGACTGCAGGCTGTCGGTGTTGGCCCGGTACTGCTGCTCGAAGCCGACGTCCTTTACCCCGCTCAGCGTCTCCTGCAGGAAGACTGCCGTCGCCACGGTGGGATTGTCGTCGAAGGTCACCTGGTTGAACGGCCGGTTGAACCAGTTGGTCTGATCGTTCCGTTCCTCATGCGCCTTGTTGCGCGCGTACAGGGCGTCGGCCGTGAGGGTGAAGTTCTCGGTCGGGCGGAATTGCAGGGTGACCTGACCGTTGAAGCGCTCCCGCTCCCCCTCCGAGAAGTGATAGCGGCTGTCGTTCGGGATCGAGACCAGGGTGCTGTGGCTGGACGGCGCGTTGGTGATCTGCGTCGTGCCATCGTTTCTCACGAAGCCGTTGGACGGATTGAGGAAGTCCGCATAGGTGCGGACGTTCCAGTCGTTCGAGGTGGCGCTCCGGCTCGTGAAGTTGCGCTTCTGGTAGCTGCCGAAGATCGAAACGCCGAACCGCTCCTCCTGGTCGGCCCAGTTCAGCAGGCCCGAGACCTCCGGCGTGATCTTGTCGGCGTCCTTGAGGCTCTTCTCGACGCCCGTGTCGTACAGCCCCTTCAGGCTCACGCTGCCCGTGAGGCCCGCCTCCCCATCTAGCGGGCGGCGGGTGCGCACGTTGATGGCGGCCCCGATGCCGCCGGACGGGATGGCCGCCCGGCCGGTCTTGTAGACCTCCAGCGCGCTCACGCCTTCGGAGGCGAGGTTCGAGAAGTCGAACGAGCGACTGGTGCCGCGGGAGTTGTCGGAGTCCTGGTCGCCGCCCACCGTCTGGACATCGGCGGTCGGCATCGTGCGTCCGTTCAGGGTCACCAGGTTGAACCCGCTGCCGAAGCCCCGGACGGTCACCCGCGACCCTTCGCCGTTGGTTCGGTCGATGGACACCCCGGTGATCCGCTGCAGCGACTCCGCCAGGTTCGTATCCGGGAACTTGCCGATGTCCTCGGCCACGATCGCATCCACCACCCCGCTGCTGTTCCGCTTGATCCCCATCGCTTGCTCGATGGAGGCGCGGAACCCGGTGACGACGATCTCTTCGACCTCGCTTTGCGCTGGATCCTTAGTCTGAGCGACGGCCGCCCCCGCAAGCAAAGATGCCGCGATGGAAAGGGCAGATGAAGATGTACGCAGGAAACTACGCCGTTTCATGGATATTCCCCCGTCTGTATCGGATCGGTAAGATCCTGGTTATTATTGCCGCGCAGCATTCTCACACCTCCGCGTCTCGCACGGAGCTTCGAACACTTTCCGTTAGATTATGGTAGCGTTATCATTACTATTTCGATGCCGTCAATCCGGAGATCATGATTTTTCACGCCACCGTCACAATTAACCGACGACAGGCCTGCGAATTCGGCGCGGGCGTCAAATTCCGTGTCGCCCGCCCGCGTCATGGGCAGACCGCGTCGTTCTGGTTGGGCGCGAGCCGCAGTTCGGCCAGGGCGAGCTCCAGCCCGCCCGAAGCCTCGATCCAGGCCGGCGAGGTCACTGCAGCCAGGTCCTCGCCGCCCGCCCGGAAGCAGGACAACCTGACCTTGATCGTCCGCCACGCGCCGGGCGGGGCCGCGCCCAGGACGTCCTGAAGGGGCACGCTGGCCGCGCCGAGGCCCAGGCGGACGGGGCCCGTCGGCCGCCGATCCACACGGTAGGTCGCCAGCAGGGTCATGTCGCCATTGGCCTGCCGCCGGAGATCGACGGCGGGGCCGGCGAAGACCGCCCGGCCCGCGCCGCTCCAGGCAAAGGCGCGCCCGGAGCCCTGCAAACCCGCCGCGTCCACCACCCGCACGGCCAAGGCGCCTGCCGGCGAGACGGCCGCCTCGGTCCCTGGCGCGACGGCCTCGCCGCCCGAGTCCCGCAGCAACAATCGCCAGGGCTCGGCCACCCGCCCGCCCGCCAGGTAGCGGTCGACGTTCTCGGCGACGGCCGCGACGCCGGAGGCTTCCGAAAGGCGCGGGACCTCGCGGCTGGTGCGATAGGTCAGGCCATAGCCGTAGGCGAACAGCGGGTCGTAGCCGGGGTCGCCCCGATTGAGGCTGAACTGGTCGGCCCGCTTGGGCCAGGAGAAGGAGAGCTTGCCGCGGAAGTCCGCTCGCGGACGGCCGCGCGCGTCGCCGACCAGGACGTCAGCCACGCCGGCGCCTTCGCTGCCCGGCAGCCAGGCGGCGACGAAGGCGTCCGCGGCGTTAATCTCCGGATTCACCCACAGCGGACGGCCGGACAGGAAGACGGCCACTACTGGCACGCCCTGCGCCTTCAGCTTCCGCAGCAGAGCCAGGTCGCTCTTCGCGCCCGGCTGATACTCCAGCGTGGCGCGGTCGCCCTGGAACTCGGCGTAGGGGTTCTCCCCGAACACCACGATCGCCACATCGGGACGAACGTCGAACCGGCCGTCGGGGCTGAGTTCCGCCTGGCCGCCGCCCGCGGCCACCGCGTCGCGGATGCCGCTCCAAATGGACTGGGCATTCGGGAAGTCCGCAGGCCCGTTGCCGGTCCCCTGCCAGCTCAAGGTCCAGCCGCCGGTCTGTTTGCCGATGTCGTCGGCCCCGTCGCCGGCCACCAGGACGCGCGCCCGGGCCGAGATCGGCAGGACCCCGCCGTTGTTCTTCAGGAGCACCAGGGACTGGGCCACGGCGCGGCGCGCCAGCGCGCGGTGCTCCGCCGCCCCGACCAGCTCGACCCGGCCTTCCAGGGGCCGCGGCCCGAACAGCCCCGCCTTGACCTTGACCCGCAGGATGCGCCGAACGGCGTCGTCCAGCCGGACCATCGGGATCTCCCCCGACCGGACCTGCGCCAGCGTGTTGCGGTAGAGGCCCCTCCAGCTGTCGGGGGCCATGAGCATGTCGACGCCGGCGTTGACGGCCTGGGGACAGCTCTCGTTGGTGCAGCCGGTCACCTGTCCATGAGCGTTCCAGTCGCCGACGACGAAGCCGTCGAAGCCCATCCGGCCCTTGAGCACATCGGTCAGCAGGCCCCGGTGGCCGTGCAGCTTCTCGCCCTGCCAGCTGGAGAAGGACGCCATGACCGTCATGACCCCGGCGTCGATGGCGGAGGCGTAGCCCGGGGCGTTGAGGCGGGCGAGGTCGGCCTCGCTCGCGCGGTTGTCACCCTGGTCCCGGCCGTCCGCCGCACCGCCATCGCCCAGGAAATGCTTGGCCGAACCGGCGACGTGACCGCCCTGCAGCGCGGGCCATGCGGCGGGCGCCCCCTGCAGGCCCGTCACCAGGGCCCGGGCGTAGCCGGCCACGATCTCCGGATCCTCGGAATACCCCTCGTAGGTCCGCCCCCAACGGTCGTCGCGGACGACGGCCACGGTCGGGCCGAACGCCCAGTCGATACCTACGGCGGCGGTCTCGCGAGCGGTCGCCTCGCCGATCCGCCGGATCAACTCCGGATCGCGGGCCGCGCCCAGGCCGATGTTGTGCGGGAAGATGGTGGCGCCCACCACGTTGTTGTTCCCGTGCACGGCGTCGATGCCGAAGATGAGGGGGATCGACGGGCGGCCGGGGCGCGCCTCGGTCGCGGCCGCGCGGAAGGCGCGGGCCGTGGCGAGCCAGGCGTCCGCCCCAGAGCGATCCGGCGCGCCCAGCGGCGGGCTGTCGCCGCCGGCCAGGATGGAGCCCAGCGGGAACTCGCGCAGGTCTTCGGGCCGGATCGAACCGATGTCGGCCTGGATCAGCTGGCCGACCTTCTCCTCCAGGCTCATGCGCCCCATCAGGTCGTCGACGAACGCCTCGGTGCGCGGATCCCTGAGGCCCCGGCTATGGGACGCTGGCCAGACCTCGGGATGCACCGCCGCCGGGGCCTCGGCGGCGCGCGCGGCAGCGAGCCCCAGCGTCGCCGCCGTGGCCACGCAAGCGCCGCGAAGGAATCTCTGCCCCATCCGACGCCCGTTCAGGCGCAGGAAAAGGACGGCGCGGCGATCCGGTCGCCGCGCCAGGTGGGGACGAAATAGGCCGCGGCATACGCCCGCGCGCCCAGGCGGATGCCAGGCGGGACCATGGGGTGTTTCCTCCCGGCCGTCTCAAGTCGCGGCCGTTGCGATAATGAAACCGTTACGTGCAATGACAGCGCTGTCAACAGATTCCGATAACGCTAACATTGCGGAACGGTCGCGCCGCTCGCCGGGCACCCCGGATCAAGCGATCTTCAGGGGCGGTCGTGGCGCGCGGGCGGTGGCGGCGGGGCGGTCGATTCTCGCCCGATCACCACATAGGCCACCTCGCGGACCCGCGGCGCTTCGTGGGTCGAATCCTGCGCATGGGCGATGATCATGCGCGCCGCCGCCTCCGCCATCTCGGCGACCGGCTGGCGTACGGTGGTCAGCTGTGGCGCCGAGAACTGAGCGCCGGGCGCATCGTCGAACCCCGCGACCGACACCTCGCCGGGTATGGACAGGCCCAGCCGTCGGGCGGCCTGGATCACGCCGAAGGCCATGTCGTCGTTGCTGGCGAAGATGGCTGTGGGCCGCGGATCAGCCGATAGGATCCGAAGGCCGCAGTCCAGGCCCGACGGGAAGGTGAAGTCGCCGTCGGCGACCCACTCTGGCCGAACCTGCAAGCCATGCTGCGCCATCGCGGCTTCGAAGCCCTCGCGTCGCGCGCGGCTCGCGGCATAGCGCGGGCTACCCACGACGAAGCCGATGTCCCGGTGCCCCATGCGGGCGAGATATGCCGTCATGTCGTAGGCGGCCCGGTGGTCGTCCATGTACACGCGCCGCCCGCGCGACGGCTCGGTCTCCGCGCCGAGCCGCACGTAAGCGACTCCGCGGCTGTCCAGAGCGCTCAGCACGACGGCGCAGTCCGAAACCGGCGGCGTGAGGATCAGCCCGTCCGGACGCAGCGAGGACACCATCGCCAGGATGTCCCGCTTGAGGGTGTCGGAGGCCACGTCCACCAGCTCGATGAGCAGATGGCAGCCGGCCTGGCGGCACTCCATCAGCGCGCCGAGCTCCATCCGGCTCAGGTAGTCGTTGCCGCGTCCGGAGCGCCAGTGCTCGATGGTCAGTTCCGCGTCGACCAGCGCGGCGATGATGTAGGACCGGGCTCCCGCCAGCCCGCGCGCCGAGAGGCTCGGGCGATAGCCGAGAGACTCGGCGGCCTCCTCCACCTTCCGGCGCAGCGCCTCGGTGACGTTAGGCTTGCCGTTCAGGACCCGGGAAACCGACTTGATGGAGACGCCGGCGCGCTCCGCAACGTCGTAGATCGTGACCGCGCTCATCGGGTCTCCCGCGCCGGGATGGGAATGGAGGCCCTCGCCGGCGCCCGCGTCGCGCCGATTGCGCAGCGCCGCAGACCGCACCAGGATGCCGTTCGTGTCCAGCGCTTTCCTTGCAGATGTCCCGCCGCGACCGCAAGCCGCCAGCGGCGCTTTCCTGGCCGCGCTGGCGATCGCGCAAATGGGCGCCTTCCTGGCGTTCATGCCGCTGCTCACGATCCTTGCGCCGCTGAAGGCCGCCGCCATCGACCCGGGCGGCAAGGCGTGGATCCTGGCGCAGGTCGGCTTCTGGGGGGCGTTGGTGGCGGGCGGAGCCAATATCCTGGCCGGCGCGCTCAGCGACGGCACGCACTCGCGCTTCGGCCGGCGACGGCCCTGGTTGATCGTCGGCGCCGTCGGCACGGCCGCATCCTGCTTGGTCATCATGCGGGCCCATACAGCGTTCGGGCTGGTGGGCGGCGTGCTGCTCTTTCAGCTTTGCCTGAACCTGATGTTCGGGCCGCTGGTCGCCTTGCTGGCCGACCAGGTCCCCCCGGCCCAGCGGGGCCGGGCCGCCGGGTTCATCGGCCTCGCCCCGCCCGCCGGCGCCATGACCGGCGCGCTGCTCGTGGGTGTGGCGCTGCCGCAGGAAGGCGTCCGCTACGCCGTCGTCGCAGGCCTGCTGCTGGCCGCCATGGTCCCGGTGCTGTTCCTGGCGCGCGAGACGCCCACCGGCCCCAGGATCTTTCGCCTGGCGCGGCCGCACCGCCTCGGAACACGGCGGCCGTTCCGCCTGACCCGCGACTTCGCCGTCGCCTGGCTCTCGCGGCTGCTGATCCAGGCCGGGATCACCATCGTCTCGCTGTTCACGCTCTTCAACATCCAGGATCGAGGGGCGCCGCCCGGCGGCCTTGCGCCCGAGGCGTTGCTGGGCCTGCTCGTGATCGGGTCCAGCCTGGTCCAGATCGCCGCCAGCCTCGCCGGCGGGTTCCTCTCCGACCACCTTCGGCGGCGCAAGGCGTTCGTGCTGGCGGCCGGCCTGCTCGTGGCCGCGGCCGCGACCCTCCTCGCCTTCAGCGCCGACTGGCGCCTGATGGCCGGCGCCTTCGCCATCTTCGGCGCCGGCTACGGCATCTTCACCGCTGTCGATGCGGCGCTGATCACCGAGGTGCTGCCCTCGGACCGCGACGCCGGGCGCGACCTGGGCGTGAGCAACCTCGCCAACACACTGCCCCAGATGTTCGCCCCGGTTCTCGGCGCCGCGCTGCTGCAGACCGCCGCCGGCTATGCCTGGCTCTACCTCGCAGCCGGCTTGGCGGCGGCGTCCGGCGGCCTGCTGATCCTCGCCATCCGCCGCGCGCGCTGAGGCCCCGTCGGCTCAGCGACACCGCGGATTGACACAAGTCATGGCGAGGCGGGTTCGGGCAAGCAAGCTGCAGCCATGCTGACGACCTACGAGTTCTATGTGGCCCAGAAGGACTCTGCGCCCCGCTTCGTGCCCGTCCTCTGCGGATCCGAGCTCGAGCTCATGCGACGCGCCCGCGAAATGCTGGCGCAGGAGGCCGCCGAGTTCGTCGAAGTCCGCCGCGGCGGCGAAGTCCTCTTGCGGCTCGTCGGCTGAGCCTCGCCATCACCTGAATGCCGCTGCCGTTCGCCTGGGACCGGCGTTCCGAGGCCGGTTCAATCAGCTGCTCGTGTGAGCGCCTCACCTCAGAGGCTCTCGCAGAACGCACCACGCGACTGCGCCAAACAAGGAACGTCGCGGTGCAGTCCTGGAGATGGAGCCACGTCGAAATGACGACGGGGGACCGTCGAGCTCTGACATCGACCCCAGATAGAAATCCTGACCTTGGATCGTCCTGAATCAGCTCCTGCCCTCGCGCCGCGCTCGTTCGCCCTCATTGGCTACGAGGGCCCAGATCGGGGCTATCGCAGCGCACCTTGGGCCGGCCGATAGCCCAGCCAGGAGAGCAGGCCGCCGAGCACGAACATCGCGAGAAAGATGGCCGCCGTGAACAGTCCCTCCTGCGCCGTGACTCCGTCCGGCTGGATCATGCGGGCGAGACCGAGTGCGGTGACACCCCAGCCGGTCAGCGTCACGAGCAGGGGCGAGCCCCAGCGCCAGCTATTGTGGGCCTGAACGATGGCCACGCCAGCCACAAACAGGAGGGTTCCGTTGAGGTACACGACAGGCGCCGTCTGGGCCGCGAAGATGTGCATGTTGGCAGCCTCGGTAGCGGCGAGAGCAATCGCAGTTGGGCCCGCGATGCGTGCGATCCGACGAGTTGCCGAGGTCATGCCAAGCACTCCAATTCAGGGTCGGAGCCATGCGACGCCCGCCCTGACGAAAGCGGTATGACCCAAATCAAGAGCTGATGACGCTCCGGAGCGGCAGCTTCATCGTCCACCGACCGAGCATCACCTCGTCACGCTGCGTTTGCGCCGTCAGGGGTCGTGAGCGCTTTCAGCGGCGGCCTCCAGTATTGGCTGCCACGCCGGCTCGGGCCGAAGTCCGAACACGTCCTCCAAGGCATGCGCGATCTCGCCTGGTGAAAGGTGACTGCGCTCCACCTCGCCGCGCGATCGCCGCACCGTCAGGCGGCCCTCAAGGAGCGCGTATCGCGCCTCCGGTGTGGCTCTGGTGACGATCAGCTGTCGGCGGAAGTGAGACGAGGGGTGGGTGGAGGTGAACCAGTTGAAGAGCTCATAGTGTTCGTCAAGCATCGGCTCGGATGAAAAGTCGTACAGGGGCAGCCAACGGTCTCCCGCCTCGGCCTGGACCAAGAAGCCAGCACCTAGAGGTATGATCCGATAGCGGCCATCGCCCGTGCCCTGAACATCGCGCGTGTCGATACGCAGCGGGGCCGAAGGGACAGCAGAGCCGAAGCCAACATCCACAAGCCAAGGCGCGCCTTCGATCCACACCCGCAGCACCATGTGCGTCCTTGGCGGCGGCGGCTCGCCGGGCGTGGCCATCCACCTGACGCTCGCGACGAGGGGGTCGACCTCGAACCCGATCGCGCCCAGGACCCGCCGGAACAGGCCATTCTGCTCATAGCAGTAGCCGCCTCGGCGAGCGCCGATGAGCTTGGCCTCGACGGCCTGATGGGAGATGTCGACGCCGCGCCCCAACAGCACATCGATGGCCTCGAACGGGATGGATGCCAGGTGGCGAGCCTGGAGCGCACGCAGCGTCTCCAGCGTTGGCGCCAACGGATCGCTATGGCCGATCCGCTGGCAGTAGGCCGCAAGATCGACTGCAGCAGGCTGACGGGCCGCGGCCAGGGCCCCGGCGATCTGGGAAGCGGCGTAAGGCGCATAGGTGCGCACAAATCGGACCGCCGGATTGGCCATCCGGAATCTGGCCTCCAGCGCCTTACGCTTGCTCCACGGGACGCCGGCGCCGAACGCCACTAGGTCCAAGCCGGCTTCAGGCTCCCCATCCAGCTGCGCCAGGGTGCTCCCCTGCGCGCGGACGCCAGCCGCGCCGAGCTCGTGCAGCACGAAGGATTGCACATCCGGGTCCTGGCCGATGACCAACAGGCGACTCCCGGGCGTTGCAGGCTCGCCGCTCATGCGGCGTCTCCATAGGGTCGGGCGTCGCGCGCCGACGTCCGGTCGGCTGTCGTATCGCAGAAGCGGTTGGCCCGGACGCTGCCGCGGATCATCGCCAAGCGGGTCGATTTCGTCATGTCTGCTCCTCCTTGCAAGGGACGGAGCCCGGGCATACTTCCTCAACCTTAGTTGAGGTCAAGACGGATGAGAGGGCTTGTTTCGGGAGCTCGACCGGCGACGGAGCTCACAGTCGGAGAAGTGGCGGCGCGTAGCGGCGTGCGCGTTTCGACCATCCACTTCTACGAGGCGAAGGGGCTAATCCGGGGCCGACGTAGCGAGGGCAATCAGCGCCGCTTCTCTCGCGAGGTGCTCCGCCGCCTCGCGGTGATCCGCGTGGCGCAGCGCGCCGGCATTCCGCTCGCAACGGTGCGTGAAGCGCTCGCAGAGTTGCCACTGGACCGGGCTCCGACGCGCGAGGACTGGCGGCGGCTGTCCGCACGCTGGCGCGACGAGTTGGACCAGCGGATCCGCGGGCTTGTCGGCCTACGCGACCAACTCGACGGCTGCATCGGCTGTGGATGTCTTTCCACGAGCAACTGTCCTCTGCGGAACCCTAACGACACCTTGGGTCGCGAGGGGCCCGGTCCCCGATTGATCGAGCCCGTTCCCGCGGCGCGGCGCTCAGCCTCAGCGGCGGACCTCTAATCGCTCCAGGCGACGCAGCCAGCGACCTGAACCCGTAACCTGCCCATCGGGGTGGCGATACTTGAGGCGTATCGGCGCTCCTCCAGATCGGCGCTCGTCTTCCGCCGACGAGACGGCGATGACCAATCGCACTGCTCGCCGCGCCGCTGAGGGCCGCGGGGGCCGCTAGCGTGGCGCTGTCGATCGGTCTGATCGCCGGCCAACAAAAAAGCCCCGCGTTTCCGCGGGGC
>NZ_MHXN01000004.1:0-138097 GCF_001824475.1 Phenylobacterium sp. RIFCSPHIGHO2_01_FULL_69_31
GTGAAGTCGCAGGTCTCGCGCGGAATCGGCGGCGGCCTGCCCTGGCCCGGCTGCCTGCGCAAGCTGGATCGCGAATTGCCCGGCTACGACGCGTAACGCCCCCGGACCTCCGGCGAGGCCGCCCTGCCGCAGCGCGAGTCACCCACGCTCCAAACGGATCATCTTCGATGCTGCGGCGGGCTCAGGCGGCGAGCGCATCCGCCTCCTCGGTAAGCCGTGCGGAGGTCGAGAACTCGCGACGGCGGAAGGCTTCCGCCGCACCCCGACGCAGGAGCGCCTCGGCCGCAGCGGGAAAGCGACGGCGCAGCAATCTTCCCCACGCCTCGGCTTGCTCGGGGTCGGGCCGCAACTCCGCGCCGCGGGCCGCGATGAGCTCGGCCGCTTCCCGCAACGCCGGCCAGCTCATCAGAAGTTCGAGTCCGCGCCCGGCGTCCGGAAAGGTCCTCGCAAGATCAAAAATGCGCGCTTCGGCTTCGACATCCTCGAAGTCCGGCAGCCTTCGGGTGAACGCCCGCGCCCGGTCGGCCGACAGTGTACGCTCGAACGACGCCCAGCGGGCCGCCTGGGCCTCCGCCACTCGGCCCACCGCCTCCAGGTAGTCGATCCAGGCGCCTTCCCAGGCGAAATCGGGCGCGGCCACGCCGCTCTCGCTGCGCCGCATGAGCTGCGGGTTGATCGCCGCCTCGAGAAGGGCGCGGGCCGCCTCCGGGTCGCCGGCCCGCAGGTGACGGGACGCGACGTCCGCTGCGGCCGCCGGGGACCGCAGGGCCTCGCGCGTGAACGTCGCCTCGTAAGCCCGGGCATCGCCGGCCACGTCGGCGAGCCTGCGCAGGACGGAGGTGAAGGCCGGACCCTCGCGACCGGCCAGGAAGCCCAGCGTCAGGGCCGCCACATCGCGGGATGCGGCCGCGAACGCGCCGCCCGACCAGCGCCCCCAGGCGACCGGCTGCGCGGCGATCGCCTCGGCGAGCCGCGCGGCGCCCTCGCGCCCCTCAGCGCGCGCAAGGAGGGTCACCGCGTCGGCCGCCGCCTGGTCGAACACCGCCGCCACGGCGCCTTCCCGGTCACGCACGCGGCGCATCGCCTGTGGGAACAGGGCGAGAAACTCGACGATGCGGGCCTGCGCGGCGGCAAGGTCCAGTCCCGCCAGCCGGCCCGCGATAAGCCCTCGGAGACCGTCGAGATCGCGGACGAAGGCGGGACGCTGGCGCCATGTGACCGCGCCGCGGCTCCCGGACAGGAGGGCCAGCCGTCGGTCGATCTCCGGCAGCAGGTGTGCGGCGCCCTGCTCGGCGGCGAGTTCCATCCGCAGGCGGCGCTTCAGGTCCACCCGGGTGTCGGCCACCTCGAGCAGGATTTCCGCCAGCCGCTCGGCGCCCAGCCGCGTCAGGTTCTCGGCGTTGACCCGCTTGAGGCTCGCCGCACTTGGTCGCTTCATGGCTGTAGAGCGCCGCCGCGCCCGAACGGTTCAGCCGCGACAGGCTGCCGCCGACGTCACGCTCGCATTGCGCGCCAGCCCTCCCCACCTGATCTGACGGAATGCCTGCCATGACCCTAGAGCCCAGCCGCGTCCTGGCGCGAATCCGCGTCATCGACCTCGAAACCGCCGGCACGGGTCCCCACGATGTATGCGAGGTCGGCTGGCAGGACGTCGTCCGCGAGGCAGACGGGCTGTGGCGCATTACCGACGAGCGGGGCGCACGCCTGGTCAACCCGGGTCGGCCGATCTCGCCCGAGACGATGGCCGTGCACCATATCCTGGACGCCCATGTCGCCGACGCGCCGCTGTGGAAGGCCGTTGCGCCCGGCGTCCTGCAGCCGGAGGGCGGCGTCGTGGCGCTGGCGGCGCACCGGGCCGCGTTCGAGCAGCGCTATTGCCGCCCGGCCCTCACGGGCGGCGCCCCCTGGATTTGCACCTGGAAATGCGCCCTACGGGTGTGGCCCGAACTGATGCGCTTTTCGAACCAGATGCTTCGCTACCAGCGCCATCCCGAGGGCCTCGTCCACGAACTGGGCCTGCCGGCGCACCGCGCCCTGCCGGACGCCTATGTCACCGCTCACCACCTGCGGGACCTGCTGAATGCGGCCTCTCTGGAGGACCTTCTGGCCTGGAGCGGGGAGCCCGGGCTGCTACCCCGCGTCCCGGCCGGCGACCACCGCGGGAAAGCCTGGCGCGACCTTTCGGACACGGCGCTCCAACTGTTGGCCAAGGACCGGGACCGCGACGTCCGGTTCAGCGCGGAGACGGAGCTCCGGCGCCGCGGAGAACAGCCCGATGCGCCGCCGCCTGCGCCGCGCCAGCCGACGCTGTTCTGACCGTTTCGGGCCCGCGGCGGATAGGTCGGATCAGGGTGCGCCAGCCGCGACATTGCGCGGGCACAACGTCGGGCTCCAGGTAATCGCTAAACAGGCCTCATCGGACGCCACCGTGGCGTCCTGGGGATAGCCACTATGAAAGCCTTTAGCCTCTTCGCCACCGTCGCCGCTCTGGCGATCGTCGCGAGCCCCGCGCTGGCCGCCGACGCCGCGCCGCAGCCGGTGGCTGCTGCCGGCGTCGACATTGTCCGCCCGGCCACCGATCTGCCGCCGCCGATCACGCGGCGCGCGCCCGCGGTCGTGAAAGTGAACCTCGTGACCCAGGAGGTGGTCGGCAAGATCGCCGACGGCGCGACGTTCAAGTACTGGACGTTCAACAGCAAGCTGCCAGGTCCGATGGTTCGGGTGCGGGTGGGCGACACGGTTGAGGTCACGCTCCACAACCCAGCCGACAGCATGACGATGCACAACGTCGATTTCCATGCCGTGACCGGCCCGGGCGGCGGCGCCAGCGCCACGCTCGCCAACCCTGGCGAGACCAAGACGTTCACCTTCAAGGCGCTCCAGCCCGGCCTCTACATCTACCACTGCGCGGCCCCCACCGTCGCGCAGCACATCGCCAACGGCATGTACGGCGCGATCCTGGTCGAACCCGAGGAGGGCCTGCCCAAGGTCGATCGCGAGTTCTACGTCGTGCAGGGCGAGATCTACACGGAGGAGGACCACGACGCGAAGGGCGAACTCACCGAGAGCATCACCAAGCTGCTGGACGAGGACGCGGAGTTCTACGTCTTCAACGGCGCCTACAAGGCCCTCACCGGCGCCAATCAGCTGGAAGCCAAGGTCGGCGAGACCGTCCGCATCTTCTTCGGGGTCGGCGGGCCCAACAAGACCTCGAGCTTCCACGTGATCGGCGAGATCTTCGACAACGTCTACAACCTGGGCTCGCTCACCAGCCCGCCCATCAAGGACGTGCAGACCGTCACGGTTGCGCCCGGCGGCGCCACGGTGGTCGACTTCAAGCTGGAGGTTCCCGGCAACTACGTGCTGGTCGACCACGCACTGAGCCGGGTCGAACGCGGCGGCGCCGGCATCCTGCACGTCACCGGACCGGACGCGCCGGACATCTTCAAGGCTCCTCCCAACGCCAACCACGACAGCAGCCACTAGGCCGGCGGCCAGGTCGCGCCTCTCCGGCGCGGCTCTGGCTGTGGTTCAGCTCACGTTGCGCGGCCCGCCCCCCGGCGGGCCGCCTTGCGTTTTGGGGACGCCCTTGCCGAGCCTTAGGCTCCCTGGCGGGGCGAAGTTGTCGGGGGGCAACGAAAGGCCGGCGCGCCCAGCGCTAGCGTCGGCACACGAAGGAGCCAAACATGCCCACCGCCACCGCCCCGCCCGCCCCGTCACACGCCGCCCTGCCACCGGCCCTGGCCCAGGCCGCCGCGCTCGACGACGCGGCCCTCATCGACCTGATCCTGCACTACCACGCCGCCCACATCCTGGATCTGACGGCCGCCCTCGCGCTCGCCGAGCGCGTCGCCGGCGTGCACGGCGCCTCGCCCGCCTTCCCGGCGCGGCTGCCGGGCGAGCTTCACGACATGCTGGGTGAGCTAAGGGCTCACCACGCGCGGGAGGAGTCGGTGATCTTCCCGGCGATCCTGGAAGGCCGAGGCGCGGCCTTGCGCATCCCCGTCGCGGCGATGTCCATCGACCACGACACGGCGCAGGACCGCCTGGAGCGATTGGTGCGCCTGACGCGCGACTTCACGCCGCCGGCGGAGGCCTGCGGCTCGTGGCGTCGCCTCTACGACCTCTGCCGCAAGTTCGACCGGGAGTTCCGCGCCCACGTCCAGCTGGAAGAGCGCGTGTTGTTCCCACGCTTTCTCTGAAAAACGGGAGATCGTGCGCACAGGTTGTTCTGGCGCAAAGTCGCCACCCCGAGAGTGTCGTAGGTTTTCTGAGTGAGGCGAAAGCAATGTCTCCTCAGTTCTCAAGGACAAGATCATGATTAAGACTATCCTGGCCGCCGGCGCCGTCGCCGGTCTCCTGGCCGCCGCTGGTCAAGCCGCCGCGGCGGAAGTCCAGGTCAAGATGCTGAACAAGGGCGCTCAGGGCGCCATGGTGTTCGAGCCCGCCTCCGCCAAGCTGAAGCCCGGCGATACCGTGCGGTTCATCCCGACGGACAAGGGGCACAACGTCGAGACGATCAAGGAAATGCTGCCGGCTGGGGCCGAAATCGTGAAGAGCCCGCTCAGCCAGGAGATCGTGGTCAAGTTCAGCAAGCCCGGGGTCTACGGCTTCAAGTGCACGCCGCACTGGGGCTTCGGCATGGCCTTCGTGGCCAAGGTGGGCCAGGCGGCCAACCTGGCCGATGCGGAAGCCGCCGCGGCGAAGACCCCGCCGATGGCCAAGAAGCGTCTGGCGCAGAGCTTCGCCGCCCTCAAGTAGGCAAGCTCAGGGCGAGGGACCGGGCACGGCAGTTCCGCTGCCGACCCGGTCAACGCCTCGACGCCAAGCCGTCGTCAGCTGGCGCCTTGATCGGCCATATCGAGCAGGACGTGCAGCTTGCGCACCACCACATGGCGACGCGTGCTGGCGATGATCTCGCGGTCCTCCCACGCCGAAAGCGTACGGCTCACCGTATGCAGGGTGGAGCCTGCCATCTCGGCCAGTTCCTGGCGGGTGATGGGGAAATCGATCTCGATTCCGGCCTCTGTCCGGCGGCCGGCTTGACGGACCAGCCGCGCCAGGGCCCGCGCGATGCGCTGCTCGACCCGTTCGCCCGAGAGCTCCCCCACGCGGCTCTGCAGTTCAAAGAGGCGGTTCCCGGCCGAGGCGGCCGAGCGGATCGCCACCTGAGGGAAGCGGGTCATCAGATGGCGCATGACCTTGATCGGCCAATAGATTTCGAGGCTGTCAACGACAGCGACCGCATCGGCCGGGAACGGCTTGTCCATCAGCGCGGCAACCGTGCCGTACATCTCGCCGGGACCTATGAAGCGGATCACCGACTGCCCGCCGTCGGGGCGGGTCTGGACGATCTTCACCCGGCCCTCGAGCAAGGTGTGACAGGTCTCCCCGGCGTCGCCCTGGGCGAAGATCAACTTGCCCAGGGGAAGTTTGCGGACCATTCCGGCCTTCAGAACCTCGCGACGCCCCTCGGCGTCCAGAACGTCGAACATGTCTGCGCCCGCAAGGACGGACGGGTCGAGATCAGCGGTCGTCATACGCTCAGCATCCCTTCGGCTCGAATGGGGGGCTTAGGCCGCCGGGCCCTGCGCGTCATCCTGGGGCTGGTACTTAGGGACAACTCCCAGATTTCCGGTTTCGCGCAGGCGCCCTAGGGCCAAGTGACTGTTCCAACCTGGGTTTGCGCCATGCTGTCCACGTCCAAGACCACTGATCGGCCGCTCTCCCGGCCTGCGACGGCTGCGCAGCTGCGGCACGCGAGCCGGAACCTCCCGCGCTACACCAGCTATCCCACGGCGCTTGCGTTCCAGCCGGGCGAAGGCGCCGCGGCCCCGGTCGACTGGTTCGCGGCGACACGGGCCGAGGACACGATCTCGGCCTATGTGCACGTGCCGTTTTGCCGCAGGCTCTGCTGGTACTGCGGCTGCAACACCACCGTGGCCCATGAATACGACCGGATCGACACCTTCCAGCAGGTGCTGGAGCGCGAGATCGACCTGCTGGCCCGGGCGCTGGGGCCGCATGCCGGCGTGGCCCACCTGCACTTCGGCGGCGGCAGCCCCAACGCGCTCTCGCCGGAGCATTTCCTGAACCTGGCAGACCGGCTTTACGATCGGCTCGGCCTGCGTGCGGACGCCGAGATCGCGGTCGAGCTGGACCCGGCCCTGCTAAGCGACGCCTTCGTCGATGCCTTGGGCGAGGCGGGGGTCACCCGCGCCAGTCTCGGCGTGCAGACCTTCGACCCCATCGTCCAGGAGAAGGTCAACCGCATCCAGCCTTACGATCGGGTCGCCGCCTCAGCGGAGCGGCTGCGCGCGCAGGGGGTTCGGGGGCTCAACTTCGACCTGATGTACGGCCTGCCTGCCCAGAACCCTGAGAACGTCGCCGAGTCCGTTGAACTGGCGCTGACGCTGAAGCCGGACCGGATTGCGGTGTTCGGCTACGCCCACGTGCCCTGGATGAAGAAGCACCAGGTGATGATCCAGGACGCCGATCTGGCCGACGTCGCGGGGCGTTGGGCGCAGGCCGAGGCGGCCGACCAAGCCCTCGTTGCAGGCGGCTATGTCCGCATCGGTCTCGACCACTATGCGCGGCCTGAAGATCCGTTGGCGATCGCCGCGGCGGAGGGTCGCCTGCGCCGGAACTTCCAAGGCTATACCGATGACCCGGCCCCGGTGCTCGTGCCGGTGGGCCCCTCGTCAATCGGCCAGTTCCGCGAAGGGTTCGTGCAGAACGCCGTCGCCACCGACACCTGGGGCCGAGCTGTCCTGAAGGGCGAGTTGCCGCTTGCCCGCAAGCTGCCGCTCTCAGCCGAAGATCGGCTTCGCGCGGCGATCATCGAGCGCCTCATGTGCGATCTTGCCGTGGACGTCGGGGCGGTCTGCCAAGCCCACGGGGTCAATCCCGGTGCGCTCGACGCCAGCGTCGCGGCCCTGGCCGAAGCCGAGAGCGACGGCCTTTGCCGCATCGATGGCCGGCGCATCGAGATTCCTGAGGGCGGCCGCCGGCTGATGCGGGTGGTGGCGGCCGCGTTCGACGAGCGACTGCCCGTCGCCCAAAACCGGCATGCCAAGGCCGTCTAGCGCCGAGCCATCGCCGTCCAACGCCGAGGCTTGGGAAATCCCGGCCTCTCTTTTTTGACAGCGCCAGCCAGAACGTTGTGCCCCGTCAACGTCGGGGGACGAGACCTGGAGCATGGCTGGCGCCTCGGCCGCAGTGGGACCTCCCCTCGGCCTATGGGGAATGCGAGATGAACACGCGAAGACTCTGGTTCGTCCTCGCCCTCGTCATGGCGGTGTCCTTCACCGTCCTGGGGCTGATGGGGCGAGAAATCCACCGACAGGCGCCGCCGATTCCGGCCAGCGTCGTCGATCCGTCCGGCGCTGTCCTGATGACGCGCCAGGACATCCAGACCGGGCAGCTCGCCTGGCAATCCATGGGCGGCCAGCAGAGCGGCTCGATCTGGGGGCACGGCGGCTACGTCGCGCCCGACTGGTCGGCCGACCAGTTGCACCGCGAGGCCATGGCCCTGCTCGACATCTGGGCCCAGCGCGAACACGGCAAGGCTTACGCCGCGCTCGGGGCCGAGCCGAAGGCCGCGCTTCAGGCGCGCCTGAAGGCCGAAATGCGCACCAACACCTACAACCCGGAGACGGGCGTGATCACGGTCTCCAAGGATCGCGCGCTGGCCCTCCGGCAGGTGAAGGCGCACTATGTGTCGCTCTACAGCGACACGCCTGAGCTTGAGGCCCTGCGTGAGCAGTATGCCGTCAAGAACGGCGCCGTGCCGGATCTCTCGCGGCGCGAGGCCATCGCCAACTACTACTGGTGGACCGCCTGGGCGGCCGCCACGAACAGGCCGGACGACACGGTCTCCTACACCTCCAACTGGCCGCACGAGCCGCTGGTCGGCAACACACCCTCGTCGGCCAACGTGGTCTGGTCGGTGGCCTCCATCCTGCTGCTGATCTTCGGCGTGGGCGCGCTGGTCTTCTGGCACGCCCGGACCAAGACGGAGGACCACCTCAAGCCGCCGGTGAAGGATCCGCTGCTTGACCTGAAGCCCACGCCGTCCATGCGCGCGACCGGCAAGTATTTCCTGACGGTGATCGGGCTGTTCCTGCTGCAGGTCGGGCTGGGCGCGCTGACCGCGCACTACGCCGTCGAGGGCCACGACTTCTATGGTGTCCAGATCTCGGACGTCATCCCCTACGCGGTGACCCGCACCTGGCATACGCAGCTTGCGGTGTTCTGGATCGCCACGGCCTGGCTCGCCACGGGGCTCTACGTCGCGCCGATGATCTCGGGCCATGAGCCCAAGTTCCAGAAGCTCGGCGTGAACGTGCTCTGGGGGGCCCTGGTGTTCGTCGTCCTGGGCTCGATGGCCGGCGAATGGCTTGGCGTGCAGCAGGTCTTCGACCTCGACACCAACTTCTGGTTTGGCCATCAGGGCTGGGAGTACATCGACCTCGGCCGCTTCTGGCAGAGCCTGTTGTTCGTGGGGCTTATGCTCTGGCTGGTTCTGGTGACCCGGGCCCTGGCCCCGGCGCTCAAGGGCCAATCCGACAGCAAGCCGACCCTGTGGATCCTCTTCCTCTCCACCGTCGCCATCGGCCTCTTCTATGCGGCCGGCTTCATGTGGGGGAAGCACAGCCACATCAGCATGGTGGAATACTGGCGCTGGTGGGTGGTCCACCTGTGGGTGGAAGGCTTCTTCGAGGTCTTCGCCACGGCGGTGATCAGCCTGCTGCTCGTCAAGCTCGGCTTGGTGCGCCCCCAAAGCGCCAACGGCGCGGTGATCTTCGGCACCATCGTCTTCATGTTCGGCGGGGTGCTGGGCACGGCCCACCACTGGTACTTCGCGGGCACCCCGGTGTCGGTGATCGCCATCGGCTCGGTGTTCTCGGCGCTTGAGGTCGTGCCCCTGGCGCTGATCGGGGCGGAGGCGTTCGAGAACTGGCGCCACAGCAAGGCGGCGCCCTGGGTCTCGGCTTACAAGTGGCCGATCCTGTTCTTCGTCGCCGTGGCCTTCTGGAACCTGCTGGGCGCCGGGGTCTTCGGGTTCATGATCAACCCGCCGATCAGCCTCTACTATATCCAGGGGCTCAACACGACGGCGACCCATGCGCACGCCGCCCTGTTCGGGGTGTATGGGATGCTGGGGATCGGCCTGCTGCTCTTCTGCTTCCGCGGGCTCGCCCGCCGGGAGGCCTGGAGCGACCGACTCCTGGGCTGGACGTTCTGGCTGCTCAACGGCGGCCTGGCCATGATGCTCTTCATGTCCCTGCTTCCCATGGGGGTGGTGCAGGCCTTCGCGAGCATCGAGCACGGCTACTGGTACGCCCGCTCGCCGGAGACCATCCACTCCACCCTGATGGAGACTCTGGTGTGGCTGCGGGTGCCTGGGGACATCGTCTTCAGCGCCGGCGCCTTCACCCTGGCGCTGTTCGCCGCCCGGCTCTTCCTGAGCCGCGGCAAGCGCCAGCTGGCCAAGCCGGAGGAGGTCCCGCTACCGATCGCCGCCGAATAGCCCACGATCCACGGGCTCCAAGCAAGGGCCGGGCGAACGCCCGGCCCTTCGCTTTTTGAGGGTGCGACACTGCGCCCAACCGAGCTTGCGCAGGCTCAACGCGCGGGGGCGCGTCCCTCGGTACGAGGACATTCGTCTCGGAGAGTGTCACGTGTCCCAATCAAGATCCCCCAGCCTGCGGCAACCGTCCCTCGTCGTCCTGGCGGCGTGCCTGGCCACGGTCGGGGGGCCGGCCGTGGCGGCCGAGGGCCAGGACACCGGCTTCGAGGTTGGCGAGCTGGTCGTCACCGCCCTGCCCTACGCCTCTGCATCCACTGCCAACGTCTTCACGTCCGTCGACCGTCTGTCGCCGCAGGTCATCGAGCGCCAGACCGTGGACAACGCGTGGGAGCTGTTCGGCCGGCTGCCCGGCGTACTGCTCACCGACTTCAACCAGGGCACCACATCGGGCCGGTTCTCGATGCGCGCGTTCAACGGCGAGGGCGAGATCAATGCCGTGAAGGTCCTGATCGACGGTGTGCCCGCCAACACGAACGATGGCGGCATGACCTTTCTTGACGGCGTCTTCCCGTTGGAGATTTCGAGCCTGGAGACCGTGCGCGGGACGCTCGATCCGCGGGTTGGCCTCTACGCCATAGCCGGCAGCGCCGCGATCCAGACGCGGTCACGGGGCGACTACCTTGATCTGCGGCTGGGCGCGGGCGCCTGGGGCGGTCGAGAAGCCCAGGCCGCCGCGGGCCAGGAGTTCGGCGGCGTGCAGCACAACTACTTCGTCGGCTGGCGCGCCACCGACGGCTACCGCGACCACGCCGGGCTCGAGCGTTACGGCGCCTCCGGCAAATGGAGCCTCGCCCTGGGCGAGAACGGGCGCGTCACGGCATTGGCCCGTGCATATCGCGTGGAAGCGGACGAGCCCGGCTATCTCACACGCGCCGACGCCCGGGCGGCGCCGCGGAGATCCTACGCCTTTTCAGCCACGGACGGCGGCGAGCGCACCCTGACGCAGCTTGCTGTGGCCTACGCCGGATCGCCGGGCGAAAACCTGTCCGCTGACGCGGTGATCTATGCCAACACCTTCGACGACCAGCGGTTCGTGCGCTTCTCGGCGGGGGTCTCGCAGCAGGAACGCCTCGCCGACGAGACCCAGTGGGGCGCGCGGGGCGCGCTGCGTTGGGAGGCGCCGGCTGGGCCACTGAGCGCCCTGACCCTCGAGGCAGGGGCGGAATATCAAGTTCAGGACGTCACGAGCCGTCGCTATCTCACAAACGCCCGCGCCCGGACGTCCCAGACCCGCGACCAAATCTACGATCTCAAGAACACCGGCCTCTACGTCCAGGCCGTGATCGAGCCCACCGCCCAGTTGAAGCTGATCCCCGGCTACCGCGTGGACTGGATCGACGGCGACTACCGTGACCGGCTCGCGGGCGTGACCGCCGCCGCCTACGACTACGGTGCGGTCGGCCAGCCCAAGTTCAGCGCGATCTGGACGCCCCGTCCCGACGTCATGATCTACGGCAACTACGGGCGAACCTTCCAGGTCGGCGCGGGGTCCGGCGCCTATCGCATCCCGCCTCGCGCGGCCGACCTCGAGCCCTCGGAAAACGACGGCTGGGAGGTAGGTGTCAAACACACCTTCGCAGACCGGTGGCAGGCGCGGGCGGCCTATTGGGAACAGACGGCCACAGGCGAGGTGAAGCGGCGCCTCAACGATCCCTTGGGCGACTCCCAGAACCTCGGCCGCACCAAGCGGCGCGGGTTCGACGTGCAAGCGTCGTTCGACGTTTCCCCTCGCGTCCAGGTCTGGGGCGCGCTCACCCTGCAGGAGGCCGCGATCAAGGCCCCCGACCCTGCGCTGCCGGCCGCGAGAGGCAAGCGCATCGACCACGTTCCGACCCGTCTGGCGTCCGGGGGCGTGGACTGGCAGGCGAGCGAGAAGCTGCGGCTCTCCCTCTCGGTGAACAGTCAGAACAGCTACTACTTGGAGCCAACCAACACGACCGGGCGCTTCGGGGCCTTCATCCTCGCCAACGCCGAAGCGAGCTACCGCCTGAACAACACTGTGGAGCTCCAGGTCCAGGTGAAGAACCTGGCGAACGAGCGCTATGAGTACGTCTGGTGGGACGGGACCCAGTCTTTGCACTCGCCGGGCGAGACCCGCGGTGTCCACGCGGCGCTCATGGCGCGTTTCTGAGCCGTCGGCCGTGCGCGGGCGCCCCGGATCCTCCACCAGCCTCAAAGGACGGCTCCGCCGTTGGGCGGGGCTGGCCCATCTGTGGCTTGGGCTGACGGCCGGGCTCGTCTTCGCCGTGGCCGGCGTCACGGGCGCGATCCTGGTGTTCTACGTGGAGGCCGACCGCGCCGCCCATGCAGACCTCCGCCGTCTGGCCGACACCCCCGCCCCGGCCCACTACGAGCCGATCCTCCGCGCCCTCGAGGCGCATGCCCCGCACCGGCCGGGCGCATGGCGCCTGGAAGTGACAGGCCGAGGCGGCCCCGTTCCGGTGCGCTACTACGCCCCCGCCGAGACCGCTGGCCGGGACTTCGCCCCTCTGATGCTCTGGGTCGACGCCCAGAACGGCGCGGTCGTGCGCGAGGCCTTGTGGGGCGAGTACCTGGCGACCTGGATCTACGATCTCCATTACGCACTGCTCCTGGGCGACATGGGCAAGGCGCTGATGGCGATCGTCGGCATCCTCGTCCTGGTCCTGCTGGTAGGCGGGACCTGGCTGTGGTGGCCCGCCAGGGGCAAGCTGCGGTCGGCGCTGACGTTCAAGCCCTCCCCGAGCCCCCAGCGGCGAATCTACGATCTGCACAAGGTGGCCGGCATCTACGGCCTGCTACAGCTGGCCATTCTCACGGCGACGGGGGTCGTCCTCGGGGCGCCTGAATGGTTCCGGCCCGGCTTGGCCGCCTTCGGGCCGCTCTACCGGGCGCCGGAACTGCACTCCGCGTCCGCGCCAGGCGCTGCGCGCATCAGCGTGGACATGGCGGTCGACCGGGCCCAGGCCGTTTTCCCACAGGCGGAACTTGCCTGGATCGAAACGCCGGCCGGCCCGCACGGCGTGTTCCGGATCAACCTGCAGCAGCCGGGAGAGCCGAGCCGTCGGTTTCCCCGCACCAATGTCTGGGTCGATGCCTATTCCGGGCGGGTGCTAGCGGTGCGGGACCCGCGCACGGAGCCGGCCGGAGACAAGGTGTTGAACTGGCTGCACGCGATCCACAACGGTGAGGCCGCCGGCCTTCCCGGACGCCTGTTGGCGGCGGTCTCCGGTCTCGGTGCGGCGAGTCTCTTCCTCACCGGCCTCGTACGGTTCCAGCATAAGCGGCGGGCTCGCATCCAGGCTGGGCGGAAGGCGACGGGCCGGACGCACGGTCCCGGTTCGTCCGGAGGGATCGTGCCGGCCCGCTGGCCGACGCAAGGTCTGGCGTGGATCGGCGGCGGCAGCGAGGCGTGGACCCGCGTCCGCACGCCGCCGGCGTCGGACGGACCCGCGAGCTTGCGCCCGCACAAGGACGGTTCCCCAGGTCCCGCCTAGGCTCGGATGAAAGAACCGAGGTGACACATGATCTGGCGCAACGCGCGACGGCGGCGATCTGCGAAGGACCGCGGCCCCACATCGGAATCGCCCGCCAGCCTGCGGATCGCGGAGCTGAAGCGCGGCAAGGCGGCCTCGCGCGACGAGATCGCCCTGCTGGAGGCCGGGCTACTGTCGCGCAATTGAGGATCCGGTGCTGATCCTCGTCGAGCGAACGCCGAACCCGGATGCGCTCAAGTTCCTGCCCCAGATGCGGCTAACCGACGGCCGCGGCCGGAGCTTCACACGGGATGGCGGGGACGACGTCGACGCCTCGCCTCTCGCACGGGCGATCTTCGACCTGCCCGATGTCGCTCGGGTGTACATCGGCGAGGACTTCGTCACCGTCGCCCGCGCCCCGGACGGAGAAGCGTGGACGACCCTCCGCATCCGGGTGATCGCGGCCATCGCCGAAGCTCTGGCGCAAGGTCCCCCCGCCATCCGCCTCGCGGAGGAAGCCTGCGCCGCCGAAGGGCTCGAGCGCGAGATCCGGGACGTCCTCGCCCGTCACGTGCGCCCGGGCGTGGCGCGCGACGGTGGCGACATTGTCTTCGACCGGTTGGACCCGGCGACGGGCGTGCTCTGGGTGCGGATGGAAGGAGCCTGTGGCGGCTGCCCGTCCTCCCGGCGAACGCTCAAGGACGCCGTGGAGCGGATTGTCCGGCGCTACGTCCCCGAGGTCACCACCGTTGCCGAAGCCGAACCTTCCGCTGAACCTCGCCCGCCGGCGTGGAGGCGATGGCTCGACACCGCGACCGCGGGCCCATCGCCCCGGCCGCGCCCGCAGTTCCGCCACAACGGGCGGACCTTCCGAGACTAACCGCGCGTCGACGTTGCACTTGCAGCCGCAGTCTGCAACTTTTGCGAACGCTAGAATGTTGTCTAGGTTAGCCGCTCCATCCCGTGAACAGACTGCAGCGAGCCAATGTCAGAGCCTACGGTGGCCGCTCAGAAGCGGCGTGAGTACCTCGTATTCTTCCTTCTGACCGTGGTCCTGTTTCCGGTGATCGCAGTGGGCGTGGTGGCGGGTTGGGGTTTTGTCGTCTGGATGTGGCAGGTGATCACCGGTCCGCCGCCGGTGTACTGATGGTATCGGCCCCTTCTCTCCAGCGCCGCGCCTTCCTACGGGGCCGACAGGCCCTGGAGACGCCGCTGCGCCCCCCTTGGGCGGGGGACGAAGGCGCCTTTCTTGACGTGTGTACGTCCTGCCTCGCGTGCGTCGCCGCGTGCCCCGCCGGGGTGCTGGTCGAGGGCGATGGCCGGCATCCTGTCTTCGACCCACGCCGGGGGGAATGCACCTTCTGCGCGGCCTGTGTCGAAGCCTGCGCGCCCCATGCGCTTGATTTTGGGCGCGCCGAACAGCCTTGGCAGCTGAAGGCCGAGATCGGGACCGCCTGTCTTGCGCAGCGCGGCGTCGTCTGCCTGAGCTGCCGCGACGTTTGCGGTGAGGCCGCCATCCGCTTTCGCCCGGCTCCGGGCGGCGCGCGTCCCGATCTGGACCGCGAACGCTGCACAGGTTGCGGCGCATGCGTCGGCGTGTGCCCGACGGCGGCGATCGTCGTGGCGCCGGCGAAGGAGGCCGGTCGTGAACGATGAGGTGCACATCGCCAGCCTCGTGGTCCGCCATCGCCCAGACGCGGGGCCTCGGCTCGAGGCCTGGGTCGGGAAATGCCCGGCGCTGGAGATCGCCGGCCGAGACGGCGCCTGCAGCATCCTGCTTTACGAGGGCTCGGGGACGCGGGAGCTCATGGAGCTCATCGAAGACTGCCAGGCCACGCCCGGCGTCGTCAGTGTGAACCTCATCTACCACCATGCCGAGCCGCGGGACGCCCTGGAGCAGCCCGCATCCCCGCTCGAGCATTCAGGAGCGTCCGATGGCCTCGCGTCGTGATCTCATCCGGGCTAGCGCCGTGGGCGCGGCGGCGGCCGCAGCCGGCCTGCAACTGCCGGTGCGCCCCGCAGGCGCGGCGGCGCCGGGCGCGACCGAGGGGGTGAAGTGGAGCAAGGCGCCCTGCCGCTTCTGCGGAACCGGCTGCGGCGTCGCGGTCGGGGTAAAAGACGGCCGCGTGATCGCGACCGAAGGCGACCCGAAGGCCGAGGTCAACCGCGGCCTCAACTGTGTGAAGGGCTACTTCCTCTCCAAGATCCTCTACGGCAGCGATCGACTGACCACGCCGCTGCTGCGCAAGAAAGACGGCCGGTTCGCGAAGGACGGCGCGTTCACGCCGGTAAGCTGGGACGAGGCCTTCGATGTCATGGCCGAGCAGTTCAAGCGCGTGCTGAAGACCCAAGGCGGGGGCGGGATCGGCATGGCCGGCTCGGGACAGTGGACCGTGTGGGAGGGCTATGCCGCCAACAAGCTGATGAAGGCCGGATTCCGGTCGAACCACATCGATCCGAACGCACGACACTGCATGGCCTCGGCGGTCCAGGGGTTCATGCGCACCTTCGGCGCCGACGAGCCAATGGGCTGCTATGACGACTTCGAGGCCGCCGACGCCTTCGTGCTGTGGGGCTCGAACATGGCCGAGATGCATCCCATTCTCTGGACGCGGGTGACGGATAGGCGGTTGGCGAACCCTCACGTCAAGGTCGCGGTGCTTTCCACCTTCGAGCACCGCAGCTTCGACCTCGCCGACATCCCCATCATCTTCAAGCCGCAGACCGACCTGGTCATCCTGAACTACATCGCGAACCACATCATCCAGTCGGGCCGGGTCAACAAGACCTTCGTCGATCGCCACGTGACCTTCAAACAGGGAAACGCCGACATCGGCTACGGCCTGCGGGCCGATCACCCGCTGGAGGTCAAAGCCAAGAATGCGAAGGACGCAGGAGGCGGCCGGCCGGTCACATTTGAGGAATTCGCCGCCTTCGTGGAGCCGTACACCCTGGACCGCGCCGCAGAGATGAGCGGCGTCGAAAAGGGATGGCTCAAGCAGCTGGCCGAGCTCTACGCCGATCCGAAGGTCAAGGTGATGTCCCTTTGGACCATGGGTTTCAACCAGCACACCCGCGGCACGTGGGCCAACAACATGGTCTACAATATCCATCTGCTGACCGGGAAAATCGCCACCCCTGGCAACAGCCCATTCTCCTTGACCGGCCAACCCTCGGCCTGCGGGACGGCGCGGGAAGTGGGAACCTTCTCGCACCGGCTCCCGGCGGACTTGGTGGTGACCAATCCCGAACACCGGCGGCATGCCGAGGAGATCTGGAACGTTCCCCACGGCGTCATCGTCGGGAAGCCCGGCTACCACATCGTCGAGCAGAACCGGATGCTGCGAGACGGCAAGCTCAGCGCCTATTGGGTGATGGCCAACAACAACATGCAGGCCGCCGCGAACCTCAACGAGGAGGGCTATCCCGGCTACCGCAACCCCACGGCCTTCGTGGTGGTCTCAGACCCCTATCCCACAGTCACAGCCCAAGCCGCCGACCTGATCCTGCCCACCGCCATGTGGGTCGAGAAGGAAGGCGCCTATGGCAACGCCGAACGTAGGACCCAGTTCTGGCATCAGCTCGTCGACGCCCCCGGCGAGGCCCGCTCCGACCTGTGGCAGCTCATGGAATTCTCCAAGCGTTTCACCACGGACGAGTGCTGGCCCGCGGCGATCCTGGCCGCAAACCCGTCCTACCGCGGCAAGACTCTGTTCCAGGTGCTGTTCGCGAACGGAAAGGTCGACCGCTTCCCGGCCAGCCAGGTCGAGGCCGGATACGCCAACGACGAAGCCCAGGCCTTCGGCTTCTACCCACAGAAGGGGCTATTCGAGGAATATGCCGAGTTCGGGCGGGGCCACGGCCACGACCTCGCGCCTTTCGACGCCTACCACCAGGCCCGCGGGCTGAGGTGGCCGGTGGTCAACGGTCGCGAGACCCGCTGGCGCTACCGGGAGGGCGCCGATCCCTACGTCAAAAGAGGCGCCGGGTTCAGCTTCTACGGAAACAAGGACGGCCGGGCCGTGATCTGGGCCCTCCCTTACGAGCCGCCGCCGGAATCGCCTGACGCCGAATACGATCTCTGGCTCAGCACGGGGCGGGTCCTCGAGCACTGGCACTCCGGCTCGATGACCATGCGGGTGCCCGAACTCTACAAGGCGTTCCCATCCGCCGTGGTCTTCATGAACCCCGCCGATGCGGCCAAGCGCGGCCTGAAACGCGGCGACGAGGTTCGGGTGATATCTCGCCGGGGCGAAATGCGGAGCCGGGTCGAGACCCGTGGTCGCAACCGGATGCCGCGAGGTGTGATCTTCGTGCCGTGGTTCGACGCCTCCCAGCTCATCAACAAGACCACGCTCGATGCGACCTGCCCAATCTCGAAACAGACCGACTTCAAGAAGTGCGCGGTCAAGGTCGTGATGGCGTAGGAGCGCGCGATGCAAGCCTGGACCCCCTTGCTGCTCGCGGCGCTGGTGCTTTGCGGCTGCTCCAAGCACGAGGCCGACAAGTCACGACGGGCGCCAAGCCCGGCGGTGACCGTGACCAACCCTGGCCAGCAGATCGACGCCATGCGCCGCGGCATACCCATCGACCAGGAGGCGTCGCCGCTGCCGATGGCCCGCGTCGAGAACTTCGACCAGCGGCGGCCCGTGAACTACGAGATGCAGCCACCGACGATTCCGCACGCCATCGACAATTACCAGCTCACCGTAAACACCAACCGATGCATGCTTTGCCACACGCGCTCCAACGCGGCGAAGTTCCAGGCGCCGCCCGTGAGTCCGGCTCACTATGTGACGCGAGACGGCCAGGTCCTCGAGCAGATCTCCACCCGGCGCTACTTCTGCGTCCAGTGCCACGTGGTGCAGACGGACGCCCCGCCGTTGGTGGCCAACACTTTCAAGGGGCTCGAGCCCGAAGCTGAAGCCAGCCCGAGGGCCATGCCATGACCGGAGGTCCCGTGCGCAGGATCGTCGCCGGCGTGCTCGCACGCCTCAAGCCCTTCTGGACCACGTTCCGATCGCCAGCGGTCCATCTCAGCCTGGGGTTCCTAACCCTCGGCGGCTTCATCGCCGGCGTGATCTTCTGGGGCGGGTTCAACACCGCCATGGAGGCCACCAACACCGAGGCCTTCTGCACCGGTTGCCACGAGATGCGGGACAACGTGTACCCGGAGCTGCAGCAGACGATCCACTTCTCGAACCGCTCCGGCGTTCGCGCGGTCTGCTCGGACTGCCATGTGCCCCACGACTGGACCTACAAGATGGGTCGCAAGATGCAGGCGTCCAAGGAGGTCTGGGGCAAGATCTTTGGCACCATCGACACGCGCGAAGAATTCCTCGAGCACCGCCTTGTACTGGCCAAGAACGAGTGGGCCCGCCTGAAGGCCAACGACTCCCGCGAGTGCCGCAACTGTCACCAGTACGACTCCATGGATCTCACGCGTCAGTCACGTCGCGCCGCCTGGATTCACCAGAATTACCTGGGCACCGGCAAGAACACCTGCATCGACTGCCACAAGGGCATCGCTCACCAGCTGCCCAATATGAAGGGCATTCCACAGGGTTGACCTTCCACTTCCGCGGCTGCGTCAGAGCCCGTCCGGCTGGCCCCTCCGACACGGCGCCGGCCGAACGTCTTGCGCTCGACCGTCAGAGTCCCAGCACCATCTTCGCCATGATGTTGTGCTGGATCTCGTTGGAGCCGGCGTAGATCGAGGTCTTGCGGTAGTTGAAGTAGGTCGGCGCCACCGTGGCCGAATAGTCCTGGCCGGCGCGGAAGTAGTTGGCGCCGTCGCCCTTCAGGTGGCTCCAGGTGTCCTGGACGAAGGGCTGGGCGTAGAGCCCGGCCGCCTCCAGCGCCAGTTCGGTGATCGCCTGCTGCATCTGGCTGCCTTCCAGCTTCAGCATGGACGAGACGGCGCCCATGGCGTCGCCGTTGGCGCGGCCGGAGAAGATCCGCAGTTCGGTGGCGTTGAGCGCCTCGACCTTGATCTCGACCTCGGACAGCTTCCTGCGGAAGTCGGGGTCGCTCATCATCGAGCTGCCGCCGTCCGACCGCTCAATATTGGCGATCTTCCGCACCTTCTTGAGCTGGGCCGAGAGGCCCGGCGCATAGGCGTTGCCGCGCTCGAACTGCAGCAGGTACTTGGCGTAGGTCCAGCCCTCGCCTTCCTTGCCGATCCGGTTCGAGACCGGCACGCGGACGTTGTCGAAGAAGGTCTCGTTGATCTCCTGCTCGCCCTCGGCCGGGCCGTCCAGGGTGACGATCGGGCGGATCGAGATGCCCGGCGTCTTCATGTCGATCAGCAGGAACGAGATACCCTTCTGGCGGATGTCCTCGTTCGACGTCCGCACCAGGCAGAACATCCAGTCGGCCCACTGGGCCAGGGTCGTCCACGTCTTGGAGCCGTTCAGGACGTAATAGTCCCCGTCCCGCTCGGCCTTCAGCGCCAGGGAAGCGAGGTCCGAGCCCGAACCGGGCTCTGAATAGCCCTGGCACCACCACACGTCGGTGGAGAGGATCCTGGGCAGGTGCTGCTTCTTCTGCTCGTCCGTGCCGAAGGCCATCACGACGGGGGCGCACATCTTCAGGCCCATGTTCGAGGTGGAGGGGGCGCCGGCCAGCGCCATCTCCATGTCGAAGACGTACTTCTTGCCCAGGCTCCAGCCCGTGCCGCCGTATTCAACCGGCCAGTCGGGCGCGATCCAGCCCTTCTCGCCCAGCCGCTTCAGCCAGCGGACCTGGGCCTCCTTGTCGAGGTGGTTGTTCTTCGACTGCGAGAGCTTGGCCCGCATGTCGTCGTCGAACGCCTCGGCGATGAAAGCGCGCACCTCCTCGCCGAAGGCGAGGTCCTCAGGGGAGAAATCCAGGTCCATGGCGGTCAGCCCACGCCGTCGAGGTATTCGATCTCGGGACGGCCCGCGAGCACCCCGGCGAACTTCGGGCCCGCGGCCTTGAAGTAGTCGGTGCCGCCATGGTGGGTCAGGGCGTCCTGGTCCTTGTAGAGCTCCAGCACCTTGTAGACGTTGGGCTCGGTGCGGCTTTTCACCAGCTGGTAGGCGATGTTGCCCGGCTCGTTGGCGCGGACCTGCTTGGCGAGTTCCGTGAAGAAGGCCTCGAACTCAGCCGCCTTGCCTTCCTGAATGGGCAGTTTCGCGATCACGCCAATGGTCATGCCGTCCCTCCAACAGATGTTTGAATGGACGGTAGAGGGGCAGCGCGGCGCGGGCAAGCGCGACGTGCGCCGTCACGCCTTGGACACCGGGAAGGGAAATTCCTAGCGGCGCTCGTTCCAGCCGTAGGCAACCCAGTGGTGGCCGCCCAGGTGACGGGCTTCGATCACGCCATCGGGGGCGTGGCGGGCGCGGACCTTGCGGCGGGCGCGCATGGCCAGCGCGGCGAAGCCCAGCAGGGCGGACGCCATCACGGCGATCACCGCCACCGTGGCGGCGGCGAAGACGGCGAGCACGGCGCCGACGATCACGGCCCCGGTCGTGGCGAGCGCAGCGCCGACAGCGGCCAGGCTGCGAAGGGCGGAACCCTCAGACGCGGCGAAGTCCTTGACCATATCAGCTCCTCAGCGGGCGGCGTCCGCCGATCCGTGAAAGATGCATGTCAGCACACTGGTTCCCGACGTCAACTGCCGATGCGTCGGGAAAGCGGCGCCAAGCCCTCATGCCGCACCCTCGAGGGTCATGGATTTCCGCTCGCGCACGATCTGGGAATAGGCGGCGTTGATGCTGGCCGCCTTGGCCTCGGCGACCTCAATGAACTCGGCGGGCAGGCCCCGGGCGCGAGCGCGATCGGGGTGCGCCTGGGACAGCTGGGCGCGCCAGGCGGATCGCACCGCCTCGTCGGAGGCGTCCGGAGCCACGCCCAGGATGACGTAGGGGTCGTCGTTGGCCGCGCCCAGGTGGGTGGCCTTCAACCGCCGGAAGGTCAGGGGCGACAGGCCGAACAGCTCGGCCACACGCTCCAGATAGGCGAGCTCGTCCCCGGTCACCACGCCGTCGGACGCGGCGATATGGAACAGGCCGTCCAGCACGTCCTCCAACAGCTGCGGGCAGGCGCCGTAGCGCTTGCGCAGCCGGCGGGCGTAGCCTTCGAAGCCGCGCGTGGTCTGCCGGGCGAGCTGGTAGAGCCGCCGGATATTGCCTTCGCTGCCGGCGTCGGCCTGGAACACGGTGTGGAAGGCGTCGTACTCGGCGGCATGGGCCTCGCCGTCGACCTTGGCCAGCTTGGCGCCCAGCGCCGTCACCGCCGTGGAGAACGCAGGATCCTCGCCCGGAAGGCCGGGCGGGCAGACATCGCATTCCGCCTCATCGACCTTGCGCGCCGCCAGGCCGGCAATTTTGCGCCAGAAGCTCATTTGCTATGGCATGCCTTACGACCGCGGCGGGCGCGTGACAATCACGCCAGGGGTTAAGTTTTGGACAGGGTTTTCTCGTTCTGGATCGATCGTGGCGGCACGTTCATCGACGTGATCGGCCGCGCGGACGACGGCGAGGAGGTCTCGGCCAAGCTCTTGTCCGCCTCGCCAGCCTATGAGGACGCGGCCGTGGAGGCGATGCGGCGGATCCTCGGTGCGGCGCCCGGCGCGCCCTTCCCGGCGGACCGGGTCTCGGCGATCAAGATGGGGACGACCGTCGCCACCAACGCCCTGCTGGAGCGTTGCGGCGCCCGCACCCTCTTCGTCACCACCGCCGGCTTCGCCGACGCGCTGCTGATCGGCGACCAGGCCAGGCCCGACCTGTTCGCGCTCGACATCGACCGACCCCGGCCGCTCTACGACGGCGTGGTCGAGGCGACAGAACGCCTGGCCGCCGACGGGGCGGTGGTGGCGCCGCTGGATGGCGCGGGCTTGCGGGCAAAGCTGGAGATGGCCGTGGCCGAGGGCTTTACCTCCGCCGCCATCGCCTTCCTGCACGCCGACCTCAATCCCGCCCACGAGCAGGCGGCCGGCGAGATCGCACGCGCCGCAGGGTTCGAATTCGTCGCGCTCAGCTCCGAGGTCTCGCCCCTGCCCCGCTTCGTGCCCCGCGCCGAGACGACGGTGGCCGACGCCTATCTCACGCCGGTGCTTCAAGCCTATGTCCGCCGGGTGGCGGATGCCGTCGCGGGCGCGCCGCTCTACTTCATGACCTCTGCCGGTGGGCTGGTCCGGGCCGAGGCGTTCCGCGGCCGCGACGCCGTGGTCTCCGGCCCGGCAGGCGGGGTGGTGGGCGTGGCGCGCACGGCGGCGCAGGCGGGCGCTGACGCCGTGCTGGGCTTCGACATGGGCGGCACCTCCACCGACGTCTGCCGCTTCGCCGGCCAGCTGGAACGCCGCGACACGGCGCGGGTGGCGGGCGTGAAGCTGCGCAGTCCCATGCTGGACGTGGAGACCGTGGCGGCGGGCGGCGGGTCGGTCCTGATCTTCGACGGCATGCGCGCCCGCGCCGGGCCGGCCAGCGCCGGCGCCGATCCCGGCCCGGCCTGCTACGGCCGCGGCGGGCCGGCGGCGGTGACGGACGCGAACCTGGTGCTGGGGCGGCTGGACCCGCGCTTCTTCCCCGCCGTGTTCGGGCCGCGGGGCGATGCGCCCCCGGATCCCGCCGCCAGCCGCGCGCGCCTGGAGGCGCTGGCCCGCGAGATGGGCGCGGCGGACGTGGAGACCGCCGCCGAGGGCTTCGTCGCCGTGGCGGTGGAGCAGATGGCCCAGGCCGTGCGCCGGATCTCCACCGAGCGCGGCTTCGACCCGCGCGAGCACGCCCTGGTGGCGTTCGGCGGGGCCGCCGGACAGGTGGCCTGCCAGACCGCCGAGGCGCTGGGCGTCGGCGAGGTGCTGTGCCCGAAGTATGGCAGCGTCCTTTCGGCGTGGGGGATCGGGCAGGCCCAGGTCTCGGCCCTAAGGCAGGCCGGCGTGGAGGCGCCGTTGGCGACGGGGCTGGTCGCGGCCCGGACGGCGCTGGACAACCTCGAGGCCGGGGTGCGCGCCGACATGGCCGCCCAGGGCGCGGAAGCGGGCGAGATCCGCCGCGCCCTGCGCCTGCGCTACGACGGCGCGGACGCCGAACTCCCCGTGGCGCTGAGCGATGCGGCGGCCGCCAAGGCCGCCTTCGAAGCCGCCCACCAGCGCCTGTTCGGCTTCATCGAGCCCGACCGGCCCATCCTGATCGCCGCCGTGGAGGCGGAGGCGGTCGACCGGTCATCCTCACTACCCGAGACGGTGAGCCGTACGAACAGTCTGCGGGCGGGGCCGGAAGACGACGGGGCGCAGGTCCGCATCTTCGCCCAAGGCGCCTGGCATGAAGCACCGGTCGTGGCCGCCGACGCGCTCACGACGATCGACGGCCCTGCGCTCGTGGTCCGCGCCGACACCCAGATCGCGGTCCTGCCGGGCTGGCGTGCGTCGGCGGACGCCGAGGGCCTGATCCGCCTGGCCCGGACCGGGGCTGCGGCGCGCCAGGCCATCGCCCTCGACCGCCCCGATCCGGTGACTCTGGAGCTGTTCAACCGCCGCTTCATGGGGGTGGCCGAGGCCATGGGCGCGGCGCTGGAACGCACGGCCCACTCGGTGAACATCAAGGAGCGGCTCGACTTCTCCTGCGCCCTGTTCGACGCCGATGGCGGCCTGGTGGCGAACGCGCCGCACATGCCGGTCCACCTGGGCTCCATGGGCGCGTCGGTCCGCGCGGTCCGCGACCGCCATCCGGACCTGAAGCCCGGCCAGGCCTTCGCCCTGAACAACCCCTACGCGGGCGGCACGCACCTGCCCGACATCACGGTGGTCATGCCGGTGTTCATGGCGCCGACCGATGCGCAGGCCAGCTTCTACGTCGCCGCACGGGGCCACCACGCCGACGTCGGCGGGATCCAGCCGGGGTCGATGCCGCCGTTCTCGCACACCATCGACGAGGAGGGCGTGATGCTGGACGCCCTGCCGATCATGCGGGACGGCCGGTTCCTCGACGCCGAGGTGCGCGCGGCGCTAGCGGCGGGCCCCTGGCCGGCCCGGGCGCCGGACCGCAACCTCGCCGACCTGAAGGCCCAGGTGGCGTCGTGCCAGGCCGGGGCCGCTGCCGTGGCGGAGATGATCCGCACCTACGGCGCCGCGGCCGTCGCCCGCTACATGGGGTTCGTGCAGGATAACGCCGCCGAGGCCGTGCGCCGGGCCGTGGACCGCCTCTCCGACGGGCAGGCCCGGGTCCCCATGGACGGCGGCGGCGAGATCGTGGTGCGCACCACGGTCGATGCGGCGGCGCGCGAGGCCACGCTCGACTTCACCGCCAGCGCCGACCAGCTCGGCTCCAACTTCAACGCACCCTCGGCCATCGTCGACGCGGCGGCGCTCTACGTCTTCCGCACTCTGGTGGACGACGATATCCCGCTGAACGCGGGCTGCCTGAAGCCTTTGAAGATCCTCACCCGCGACGGCTCGATGCTGGCCCCGCGCCCGCCCGCCGCGGTCGTGGCCGGCAACGTCGAGACCAGCCAGCACGTGGTGGACGCGCTCTACGCCGCGCTCGGGGTGATGGCCAACGCCCAGGGCACGATGAACAATTTCACCTTCGGCGACGAGCAGCGGCAGTACTACGAAACCATCTGCGGCGGGGCCGGGGCGACCGCCGGCCACGAGGGCGCCAGCGCGATCCATACCCACATGACCAACTCTCGCCTGACCGACCCGGAAATCCTGGAACGCCGGTTCCCGGTGCGCGTGGAGGCCTTCGGGGTGCGCGCCGGATCGGGCGGCGCGGGCGCCCGGCGGGGTGGCGACGGGGCGCTGCGACGCATCCGGTTCCTCGCGCCCATGGAGGCGGCTCTGCTGTCCTCGCGCCGGGACCACGCGCCCCAGGGCCTGGCGGGCGGCGCGCCCGGCCTTCCCGGCCGGCAACGTTTGATCGCCGCATCGGGGACGGTTAGTGAACTTCCCGGCTGCTTCTCCGTTACGGTGGAGCTTGGCGACGCGATCGAGATCGAGACCCCCGGTGGCGGCGGTTTCGGCCCCGTGAACTAGGTCCGGCGCAAAGCTGACAAAATAAACGCACACAAGGTCCTGAATGACGCCGTTCGCAATTGCACTCGCCCTGTTCGCCCAGACCCCCGAGGTCGCCGCGCCCGCCCCTGAAGCCCCCGCGCCAGCCGAGGATCGCCTGCCCGCCGGCGCGCCAAGGGAAGACTACCAGTTCGTGGCCTGGTGCTACGGCGCCCTGCGCGGCTATCTCGACATGCACGACGAGATGATGCCGGAAGTCACCCGCATCGAGAGCCAGTTCCGCAAGCCCGGCACCAAGCTGGAGGACGACCTGAAGGTCTACGCCCAGATGCAGAAGGACGGGCGCGCCCAGCTCAAGTCCTTCCAGACCGCGCTGACCGCCGCCGAGAAGGCCTCGGTGCGCCCGATCAACACCCTGGGGGCCAACGCCGTGCGCCAGGGCCGGCAGATCTGGAACACCGGCCCGGACGTCACCAAGGCCCGCAAGGCGCAGGAGTGGATGAGCTGGGCCCTGCCCGCGCGTTGCGAGACCGTCTCCGCCTCGTTGGAGACCCGCGCCAAGCTGATGGGCGCCACGTTCAAGGTGAACGAGGAGCCGCCGGCCCCCGCCGAGACTCCCGCGGTCGAACCGGCGCCCACGGAGGGCGAGCAGACCTCGCCGGACCCGACGAACTGATCCTGGCGTTCGCAGGCTCGGACCCATGCTCGAGCTTGCGGGGCTCTATCTGATCGCCATCAACGCCGTGACGTTCGGGGCCTTCGCCCTCGATAAACGGGCTGCCGGACGGCGGGCCCGGCGCGTGCCCGAGCGGCGGCTGCTGACGCTGGCGGCGCTTGGCGGCTCGCCCGGCGCGCTGATCGGCCAGCAGGTGCTGAGGCACAAGACCCGCAAGGAGCCTTTCCGGACCTGGCTCTGGACGATCGTCGGCGTCCAGGCGCTGGGGCTGGCCGCCCTGGCCTACCTGCTGCCGAGATAGGCGGCGAGCCGCTCCAGCCCCGCGGCGTTCTTCTCGGGCCGGGCGGCGAAGCACCAGCGCAGCCAGCCCTCGCCCTCCGGGCCGAAGGCGACGCCCGGCGCAAGACCCAGTCCGACCTGGGCGATCAGGTCCTTGCAGAGCGCCAGGGAGTCCCTGCAGCCCTCGAGCCGGAAGAAGGCATATAGCCCGCCGTCAGGCATGGGCGCCTCCACGCCCGGCAGGGTCCGGAGCGCACCCACCACCTGGTCGCGGGCGGCCGCCAGCTCGGCCCGCAGTTCGGCCACGACCGGCTCACCCTGCTCCACGGCGACCCGCGCGCCTTCCTGGACGAAGTCCGGCGCGCAGGAGGTGTTGTACTCGATCAGGACGCCCAGCCCCTCCATGAGCGCGGGCGGGCAGGCCATCCAGCCCAGGCGCCAGCCCGTCATCCGCCAGGCCTTGGAGAAGCTGTTCACGCCGATGACCCGGTCCTCGGGCGTGGCCAGGGGCAGGAACGACGGGGCGTAAGGGCGGTCGAAGGTCAGGCGCTCGTAGACGTCGTCGCAGATCAGCCAGATGCCGTAGCGGCGGCAGCGTTCGAGGATCGCCGCGCGCGCCTCCGCCGGCAGGGTCCAGCCGGTGGGATTGTTCGGGGAGTTGAGGATCAGCGCCCGCGTGCCGGGCGTCAGGGCGGACATGAGCCGGTCCATGTCCAGGCGCCAGCCGCCCTGGCCGGCCTCGACCGGCACGACCTCGACCGCGCCCGATAGGATCTTGGGGATCTCCACCACATTGGGCCAGATCGGCCCAACCACCACCGTCCGTTCGCCGGGCGACAGCACCAGCTGGGCGGCGAGCATCAGCGCGCTGACCCCGGCGCTGGTCACCGCGATCCGGTCCGCTCCGATCGGTGCGCCGTGCAGGCCGGCGAGGTAGCGGGACAGCGCCTCGCGCAGCTCGGGCCGGCCCAGGTTGTGGGTGTAATAGGTGCGGCCCGCCAGAAGCGCGTCGGATGCGGCCTGGCGGATGAACCCGGGCGTCGCCTGGTCGCCCTCGCCGAACCAGAAGGCCAGGATGTCGTCCCGCCCCATGCCGGCGTTGGCGACCTCACGAATCCTGGAGATCCGCAGGTCCTGGATTTCGGGGCGCGGCGTGGGGGCGAACATGCCCTTAAGTCTTACAGCTTCCGCTTCTGCGCCAGCGCCGTGCAACTCGCCGAGCCGATGTGGCCGTCGGCGTCGTGCAGCAGGCAGTCACCGACCGCGACGCCGTCCGTTGCCCCATGCGTCAGGCTCTCGAACCCGATCCACTCGCCCACCGGTTCGCGGTGCAGGTACACGGTGACGTCGGTGTTGATGTAGCCCAGGCCCTGGTCGCCCACATGCGCGAAGGGGCTGGCGAAGTCCGCGGCCACGGCGACGCGCACGAAGGGCGTCAGCGGATCGCCGTCCACCACCTCGCGCACTTCCGCCATCCACAGACGGCGCGGCTCGACCCCGCGCATCTGGCCGGAGATCGGCTTCACCTTCCACATGCTGCCCATCGGACCCTCGGGGGCCTGAGGCAGGTCGTCCGGGTGCGGCGCGCCCCAGGGCTCGCGCTTCCAGACCTGGCCGGGCGGATTCTCGGTCTTGCGCAGGAGCTGGCAGGTGGCGCGGCCGGCGCTGACCCCGCCGGAGATGAACTCGGCGTCGATGACCTTGATCCGGTAGCCGTCCTTGACCGTCCGGGTCACCACCTCCACCGGCGACAGGTCGGGCAGCTTGTACATGTCGACCGTGAGGCGGGCGGGCATGTACTCGGGCGAGCCGTGGCGCCGCTCGATCTCGGCGCCCAGCAGGCCGATGATCACCCGGCCGTGCAGCGAGTTCTTGTCCCAGGGGCCGATGCCGGCCGTGGTGGGGACGAACAGGTCGCGGTCTTTTCGAAAGAAAGGTTCGTTCTTCATGCGCCGGCGACCATGCCGGAAGCGCTCAAGCTTGGGTAGCCGGCTCGGCCTCGGTCTCGCCCTTCGCCAAGATGGCGGTCACCGCCATGTCGCCGCTGACATTGCCCAAGGTGCGGAAGATGTCCGGCGCCACCTCCACCGCCAGCAGGATCGGCAGCAGGTCGATGGGCAGGCCAAGCGCGATGCAGATCGGCGCGACGCTGACGATGAACGACACCTGCCCCGGCAGGCCCACCGAACCGACGCTCACCGCCAGGGCGACGAACACGGCTCCAGTGTACTGCAGGAGCGAGGGCTGGAGCCCGTAGACGTGCGCCACGAAGATGCAGACCGCCAGGTTCACCGCCGGGCTGGTCATCCGGAACACCGCCACGGCCAGGGGCAGCACCAGATTGGCGATCCGCTGCGGCACGCCCAGGTCGTCGCGCGAGCGCTCGACCATGGCCGGCAGGCAGGCCAGGGACGACTGGGTGGCGAAGGCCGTGGCCAGCACCGGCGAGGTGGCCTGGGCCCAGCGGCCGAGCGGAACGCGGCCCACCGTCACCGCCAGGACGTAGGCGACGATGGCGATCACCAGGCCGGTGAACGAGGCCACCACGATGTACTGCCCGAGGATCCCCGCCGCGCCCACGCCCGCGCGGAGCCCCACGCCCAGACCTAGGGCAAACACCCCGATCGGCGCGGCCAGCAGCACCCAGCGGACGATGACTATCATCGCCTCGCCCATGGCCTGGAACACGTCCAGCAGGGTGCGGCCCCGCGCGTCGGGCAGGCGCGTGAGGGCGAAGCCGGTGAAGACGGCGAAGACCACCACAGGCAGGATCGCATCCTCCGCCGCGGCCTTGATCGGGTTGGCGGGCGCAAGGCTCTTCACCCAGGCCACGAAGTCGGGGGCCGTGGCGATGTCGGCAGGCGGCGCCTGGGCGCCGGCGCGCAGCGCCGCGGCGGCGGCCTCGCCCACGGGCCAGACCGCCAGCATGCCGTTGACCAGCAGGACGGCGGTGACCGCCGAAACGAGCAGGAGGCCCACGAACCAGAGCACCGCGCGCATGGCCAGCCGCCCGGTGGCCGCTGCGTCCGACACCTGGGCGATGCCGGTGACCAGGACGGCGAAGATCAGCGGCACCACGGTCATGCGCAGCGCATTGAGCCAGAGGCCGCCCAGCGCCTCGAAGCCCTCGATCGCCTGCCGCGCGGGATCGCCGCCGTAGGCCGCGGCGACGGCGCCGACAGCGAGGCCGGCGGCCAGGGCGATCAGCACCTGGACGCTCAGGGATCGTAGGAATTTCAAGGTCGCCGCGCTCCGTGATTCCAGGACGTCCGGATTGCGGGCGATCTGGCCCGGCGTCGGCGCCGGCGGCAAGCGCTTAGGTTAGGCGGCGCGGTTCTCGTAGCGCATCGCCAGGGACGCGGGCTCGGAGCCATCGGCCGCGCGCAGGCGGTCGGCCACATCGCGCAGGGCGGCGTCCTGGTCCGCGAAGCGGCCCAGTTCACGATCCTCGCTGCGGACGATCCACTCGCCCGCGCTCTCAACAACTTCGAAGCGCATTGCAGTCCCGTTTCCTGCAACCGGCTGTTACGGAACCGGTCACACGACAACAATGGCGCGTATCGTCGCAGAGCTTCACCTTAGCCGTACCGGAACCTCGACGTCGCAGACGGTGAACGCCGCGCCCTTTGCCTGGCGGAGCGCCGCGACGCGGGCCTGGAACGCGGGGCCACGGGTGTCCATCACCTCCAGCCTCGGCCGTTCGGCCTGCGGGATGTCGGCCAGCATGCGGACCTTCAACATGAGGTCCGGGACCTTGGGCGGCTCGCCGACCGCCACCGCCATCACCGCGTCACGCCCCGACACCACCCGGCCGACGACCGTGTACTCGTGGTCGAGCCGCCGGGACGGGCCGCGCATGAAGAATATCTCGCTGTTGGCGGTCCCGGGATCGGCCTGGCGGCCCATCCCCACCACGCCGGGGCAATAGGCGCCCCAGCCCCGCAGCCGCCCGTCCGGCCCCCGCGCCTGCTCCGCCGCAGAGACCGCCTGGAACGGGGTGGCGCCGACGAAGCCCTCACGCGCGTCGCTGCGCTCGACGACCACGACGGCCGCCTCCGCCGGGATGCGGAAGCCGAACTCCGGCGGCAGGTCCGGGTGACGGGAGGTTCCGCCGTCGCGGTTGTCCGGATTGCCGGTCTGGGCGACGAAGCCGTCGATCACCCGATGGAACTGCAGGCCGCTGTAAACTCCCTCCCGGGCCAGCAGCCGGATGCGCTCGACCGCCCTGGGCGCGAACTCCGGGCGCAATTCGACCACGACCTGCCCCTTGGTGGTCTCGACCACCAAGGTGTTCTCCGGATCTAGCGGCCGCCAGTCACCTGCCGGCGCCGCCGCAATCAGGCCCAGGGCAGCCACGCAAATTCCGAAAAGCCGAAGCATCCGCCCCTCCCCGCCGCGGCGTGAGAGGGGCAGGCGCCGCGCGCGCGGTCAATACTTCCGGCAGAGCAGGTCGCGCAGGACGCTGGAGCGCCCCACCCGTTCGCCGTCGGGACCCACGGCCTCCCGGGCCCGCTCGCTCGAGTCATACCAGACCGCCGGACCCAACCCCTGGCGGCGGCAGTACATGTCGGCGCCCCGGCCGCCCGCCGCGACGTCGAGGCCGCCCAGCGTCGGACGGGGAAAGAACACCGTGACCGCCCCCTCGGTCCCGCGCGCGCCGGGAGCACCCGGGAAGCCCGGCCCCGGCCCGCCGCCCGGCCGCCCGGCCGGCTCGATGGACGACACCTGCTCCATCAGGCCCAGCGTGTTCAGGTTAGGGAGCTCGCCCCTGACCTCCTGGCACCGGCCTTTGAAGTTGTCGTGCTCGCAGATCAGCCAGCGGCCCTCGAACCGTGCGCTCCGAGCCCGGTCGTTGAACCGCCACCTGCCCAGGTCCGGCGCGGACTGGGTGATGGTGACCGAATTGCCCTGGAAGTTGGGCTGGTCGTAGAGGGTGGCCGATCCACTGCGGAACGGCTGGGCTTCGGCCGCGCCGGTCAAGGCGAGCGCCGCGAGCGCGGCGATGCAGAACGTCTTGGTCATCTCGGGCCTCCAACCCATTGCGCCGCCAGTTGAGCTTGACCGCAATGAACCGCGGCTGAAGCGCGCGGATAGGCGCAGCTTCATTGTTACCACCGAGGAGATAATCTTATGCGGTTCGGCAGATTTATCTCCGGAATGGACCGACTATCTTCACCTCCGAAGACGGCGCGGCGGCCCGCGCCCGACAAGGGAGAGTTTGAAATGATCGACCGCAGACCCTTCGCGCGCCTCGGCGGCGCCGACCACGGCTGGCTGAAGGCTCGCCATCACTTCTCGTTCGCCAACTACTACGATCCCGAGAACATGGGCTGGGGCCCGATCCGGGTGTGGAACGACGACGAGATCGCGCCGAACTCCGGCTTCCCGCCCCACCCGCACTCAGACATGGAGATCATCACCTACGTCCGGACGGGCGCGATCACCCACAAGGATAGCCTGGGCAACGAAGGCCGCACCGCGGCGGGCGACGTTCAGGTGATGAGCGCGGGCACGGGCATCCGGCATGCCGAATACAACCTGGAACCCGAGACCACGACGCTGTTCCAGATCTGGATCGAGCCGTCCGATCGCGGCGGACGGCCCAGCTGGGGCGCCAAGCCGTTCCCCAAGGGTGACCGGGCGGGCAAGTTCGTCACCCTGGCCAGCGGCGTTCCCGGCGACGAGGACGCCCTGCCGATCCGCACCAACGGGCGCGTGTCCGGCGCGACCCTGCGGGCCGGCGAGACCACGGAATATGTGCTGGGCAAGGACCGGCACGCGTACCTGGTGCCGGCGGTGGGCGCCGTCGAGGTCAACGGGGTTCGTCTGAACGCCCGCGACGGCGCGGCGGTGAGGGACGAGGAGGTCCTGCGGGTCACGGCCCTGGAGGACGCCGAAATCGTTCTGGTCGACGCCGCCTGATCCCGGCGCGTCGGCGGCAGACGCGATTAGGCCCGCGGCTTGGGGGTGGCCGCGGGCCCTTTCGCACGTCCGCTTATCGAAGGGAGAGCTAGCGGGCGGCGAAGGTCTTGGACGCCTGCTCGAGCCGGGCCGAGCGGATGGCGGTGACCTTTTCGGAGAGTTCTTCCTTGACGGCCACGCGGCAGGCGGCAGCGACGCTCAGGCTGCGTTCTTCGCGGCAGAAGTCGCGGGCGGCGTAGTCGGCGCGCTTGTCGAAGGTCGCCATGCCCTGGGGGCTGAGCAGGTTGATGTCGGCGATCTTGACGGAGGCGGGGGCGGCCAGGGCCGAGGCCGGCAGCGAGGCGATGGGCAGGGCGGCCAGGGCAAGCATGGCGAAGCCGGAGATGCTGTTGGTCAGGTTCATGGTCGTTTCCTTCGGAGCGGTGTGCTCCGGCGGTGTTGTCCGCCGGCGAGGAAACGAATACTTCGGGGCGCTCCCGAATTCCCGTGAATATGGAGTAATGACGCCGATTTAAGAAAATTACAGCAGCTTAATACTTTAACCGCCCGTAATGTTCGAGATCAGTGAAGACAGGTCGGCTCCACCACCGTCTGGTCCCATTCGCCGTCGGCGTCGCAGACCAGGACCGGCCAGGGCATTTCGATCAGCCGCACCCAGTCGCTGGCGGCCGCCAGGGCCTCGTCACGGGTCTCATAGGCGCCGAGCTCGCCGGCTTCGGCGTCCTGGAGCACCCAATGGCCGCTGCGGGCCCGCACGGTGAAGTCGAACATGGGTTTTCCCCTCAACCTGCGAAGGATTCTGGGGATAAGTGGTTTCCAAAGCACGAAGACCCCGCGTCGCACCCCGTGCGACCCATGCGCGCAGGGAACCAAGGTCAAGCTCGGCCCGTTGAGTTCGCGAATGGCGCGGGGGAAGGCATGCACGCAGTGCGCGAAGGCTATACCCAGCCCGCGACATTCAGGCGATGTTCAACTACAGAAGTGTGAAAGAGCCGATGCCGGATGACGCTGGCCATCGAGTTGGAGTGCATGGAATGACCGTTCAGGCGAACCTCGAGGGGCTACGCGTCCTCGTGGTCGAAGACGAGATGATGGTGTCCATGCTGATCGAGGACATGCTCAGCGACCTCGGTTGCACGGTCGTGGGGCCCGCCTCGCGCCTCGATGAGGCGATCGAGCTGGCCAAGGCGGCCGAGCTGGACTGCGCGGTCCTGGACGTGAACCTGGGCGGCCAGCCGATTTTCCCGCTGGCCGACCTGCTCCGGGAGAAGGGCGCGCCCTTCGCATTTGCCACGGGATACGGCGATGCGGGACTTCGCGATGTCGACAGGGGCTCGCCGGTGCTGCAGAAGCCCTTCCGCGAGGGCGATCTGGCCCGCGTGCTGGGCGAGCTGAAGGCGCGCTAGACCCGCGCTACAGGTACGGGAAGGCCTGACCGGCCCAGTCGGTGATCAGCAGGCTCGTCGAGCCCAGCAGCGTTGAAATCGCCAGCAGCAGTTTCACGGTCTTGTCTCCTTTCCGCCGGCTCGACGCCGGTGACGCAGGAGATACGGTGGAGCCTGACCGTCCGGTAGTTACCTTTTGTGCATAATGGTTCTGCGCTTTTGGAAAGGGTCTACATACCTTTGGCTATCAGCCCGGCCAGCAGCTTGTCCGGCGTGATCGGATAGTCACGGACGCGGACGCCGCAGGCGTTGTAGATCGCATTGGCCACGGCGGCCCCGGCGCCGGAATTCCCCAGTTCGCCGACGCCCTTGATCCCCATCGGGTTCGCCTTGTCGTCGACCTCGTCGAGCATGATGGCCTCCAGGTCTCCGATGTCGGCCTGGACCGGCACGAGGTACTGGGCCAGGTCCTGGCCGATCAGCGAGCCGTGGCGCGGATCCACCGCATTGCCTTCGGTCAGCGCCGAGCCGACCCCCCAGATCATGCCGCCTGTCAGCTGGCTTCGCGCCGTCTTCTCGTTGAGGATCCGGCCCGCGGCGAAGACACCCAGCATCCGGCGGACACGCACCTCCCCCGTCACCGGATCGACGCCGACCTCGCAGAAGTGGCTGCCATAGGTCTGGGTGCTCCATTCGCGCATGTCCGGCGGGGGACGGCTGTCGCCCTCGGCCGTCAGCCCGTCGGGCGCGGCGCGGCGGACCAGGGCCGCCAGGGTCTCGGACCGGTTCTCGATCGCCACCACGCCGTCCTGGAAGGTCACCCGTTCCGGATCGCCGCCGTAGAGCGGCGAATTAGGGTCGCCAGTGGCGAGTTCGGCGATGGCCCTGCGCAGGTTCATCCCCGCCGCCAGCGCCGCCGAGCCGGCCGAGGCCGCGCCGAACTGGCCGCCCGACCCGGGCGCCGGGGGCAGCTCGCTGTCGCCGATCTCCACCTTCACCACGCCCAGCGGCACGCCCAGGGTCTCGGCCGCGATCTGGGCCAGGACGGTATAGGTTCCGGTCCCGATGTCGGTCATGCCCTGGCGGACGGTGATCACGCCCTCCGCGTCGACCGAGAAACTGCACTTGGCGGGTAGCAGGAAGTTGCCGCGGATCGCCGCGGCCATTCCCAAGCCCACCAGCCAGCGTCCGTCGCGCACCTGGCCCGGCGTGGGCAGGCGCCGGTCCCAGCCGAACATCTGGGCGCCTTCGCGCAGGCAGCGGACAAGCTGGCGCTGCGAGAAGGGCCGGCCGTTCTCGGGGTCGACAGCCGGCTCGTTGCGGATGCGCAGCTCGACCGGGTCCAGGCCGAGTTGTTCGGCCAGCTCGTCCATGGCGCATTCCAGGCTGAGCGTGCCCGACGCCTCGCCGGGCGCGCGCATCGGCCCGGCGCCCGGCAGATCTAGCTTCACCAGCCGGTGTCCCGTCAGGCGGTTGGGGGCTGCATAGAGCGCGCGGGCGAAGTTGGAGGCGTGCTCGGTGAACGTCCCGTCCTGGTGGCAGTGGGTCCAGGTCATGATCGAGAAGGCGTTGAGGCGGCCGTCCTTCTCGGCGCCGAGCCGCACCCGCTGCACCGTCGCCGGGCGGTGGATCGTACCGTGCATCATCTGCTGACGGCTGAAGGCCACCTTCACCGGGCGGCCCAGGGCGCGCGCGGCCAGCGCCGCCAGCGTCAGGTCGTCGTAGGTCTGGCCCTTCCCGCCGAAGCCGCCGCCGATGTAGCGGGTCAGCAGGTGGACGGCGTCGCGGTCGATGCCCAGCGTTTCGGCCAGCCCGTGCTGCGCCGGCTTCACCATCTGGACCGAGGTGTGGGCGATGCACTTGTCGCCTTCCCACCACGCAAGCGAGGCGCAGGGCTCCATCTGGCAGTGGTTCTGGATCGGCGTGGACCAGGTCTCGTCCAGCGTCACGGGCGAGGTGGCGAACCCGGCGTCGAAATCGCCGATCTCCACGTCCTGCTCGCCGGGCGGCTGGCCGGCGTCGGGCAGCCGCGCGCTGAAGTCCACGTCCGGCGTCCCGGCCTCATAGCTCAGGCGCACCAGGGCCGAGGCGGCGATCGCGTTTTCCCAGGTGTCGGCGACCACCAGCGCAACCGGCTGGCCCCAGTGGGTGACCCGGTCGCTCTCGAGCGCCGGCCGCGAGCCGGCGGTGCTGCGCGGGTGCGCCTTCGTCCCCCGCGGCGGCTGGGGCGGAACGTTGAGGTGAGTCCAGACCGCCAGGACGCCCGGCGCGGCCTGAGCCTCGGCCGTGTCCACGGCGGCGATCCGGCCGGTGGCGATAGCCGACCCGACCATGACGCCATAGGCCGGGGGCGACGGCGGCCGGACCTCGTAGGCGTAGGGCGCCGTGCCCGTGACCTTGAGCGGACCTTCGTAGCGGTCGACCCCCTTGCCGATCAGGCCCGAGCGGTTCGTCGTGACGGGGTTGGGCGCCGCCCAGTCGTGCACCGAGCTCATGCCGCCTCTCCCGAAATCTCTTGCACCGCCGCGGCGAACAGCCGGGTGGTCAGGGGGACCTTGAACGCATTGAGTTCGCCGACCGAGGCGTCGGCCAATTCGGCGGTCATGGCTTCCGTGGGGGACGCCCCCGCCGCGAGGGCCGCCTCGGCGGTGACGGCGCGCCAGGGCTTGTGCGCGAGGCCGCCCAAGGCGACCTGGCCGCCCGCGATGGCGATGCTGGCGTGCGCGGTGGCGTACGAGGCCCGGTCGCGGGCCTTACGATAAATCTGCCCGCCCGGGGGCGGTGGCGGCAGCACCACGGCGGTGATCAGCTCGCCCGGGATCAGGTGGGTCTCGATGTGCGGCGTCTCGCCCGGGAGCCGGTGCAGCTCCATCAACGGGAAGCGCCGGGTATCGCCGGCGGGCGTCTGGGTCTCGACGTCCGCGCCCAACGCGACCAGGGCGACCGCCATGTCGGAGGGATGGACGGCGATGCACGCGGTGCTCGCGCCCAGGATCGCGGTCTCGCGGCTGACCCCCTCCAGCGCCGCGCAACCCGCGCCCGGCGTGCGCTTATTGCAGGGTTTGGTGGTGTCGTAGAAGTACGGACACCGGGTCCGCTGGAGCAGGTTGCCGCCGGTGGTCGCCTTGTTGCGCAGCTGGCCCGAGGCGCCCGACACGATGGCTTGGGTCAGGACCGGATAGTGCTCGCGGACACGCCGGTCGCCGGCCACCTGGCTGTTCGTGGCCATGGCGCCGATCCGCAGGCCACCGTCCGCGTCCTCGACTCCCGCCAGCGGCAGGCGGCTGACGTCGATCAGGTGCTGCGGCCGCTCGATCTCCAGCTTCATGAGGTCCAGCAGGTTCGTGCCGCCGGCGAGGAAACGCGCGCCCGGCGTCTGGCTGGCCTCCCGGACCGCCTGACCCAGGTCGGTGGCGCGCTCGTAGGTGAAGGGCCTCATGATTCCGCCTCGGCCACGGCGGCGATCGCGGCCACGATCTGCGGATAGGCGGAGCAGCGGCAGATGTTCCCGCTCATCCGCTCGCGGATCTCCTCGCCGTCCAACACCGCATCGGCGCGCACGTCCCGGGTGGCGTGGCTGGGAAGCCCGGCCTCCACCTCGCGCAGCATGCCCACCGCCGAACAGATCTGGCCCGGCGTGCAATAGCCGCACTGATAGGCGTCGTGAGTCAGGAAGGCCTGCTGCATCGGATGCAGATGCTCCGGCGTTCCCAGCCCCTCGATCGTGGTGACCTCGTCGCCGTCGTGCGCCACAGCCAGCGAAAGGCAGGCGTTGATCCGCACGCCGTTCACCAGGACCGTGCAGGCGCCGCACTGTCCGTGATCGCAGCCCTTCTTCGTGCCCGTTAGCAACAGGTGCTCGCGCAGCGCATCGAGCAGCGTGGTTCGCGGGTCGAGGTCGAGCGACCGCGCCTCGCCGTTGACGGTGATGGTCGTCAGCAACCCGTCCCCTCCAGATTTGTCGGCCGCGCTTGAGGCGCGCGGCTCTCGAAACACAAGTGTGCGCCTCAGCCCTCGCCGGGCGCCAGCGCCTTCACCGACAGGGCATGCACCGGGCCGGCCAGCTCGTCGGCCAGCGCCTGGTAGACCATCCGCTGTCGGGCGACCCGAGGCGTGCCCGAGAATGCGGGCGACTCGATGGTCACGTTGAAATGGCTTTCCCCACCCTCGCGCGCGCCCGAGTGGCCCGCATGCCGGTGGGAGTCGTCGACGATCTCCAGCCGCGTGGGCTGGAAGGCCGCCGTGAGCTTGTCTTGGATCGTTTCAAATATGGCGCCCATCGGCCGCATCTTCAATTCTTGCAGGGAAGTTTCTCCCCCCCATACTTGGCCCATGCCCGGCGCGTTTCAATACAAGCCAAAGTTCGTGGATATCCGCGTCCGCCCGCCGTCCGAAAAGGACGAGTCGGAGGAGGACGTCCATGCCCTTAAGCCCGGCGAGCGGGCCTGCGACCACCCCGGCTGCCGGCGACCGGCGACGGCGCGCGCGCCCAAGGCGCGGGACATGCTGAACGAACACTACTGGTTCTGCCAGCCGCATGCGGCCGAGTACAATCGCAACTGGAATTTCTTCGCGGGCCTGCCCGAGGCCGAGGTGCGCCGGCGCCAGCAGGAAGAGCTGATGACCGGCGGGCGGCCCACGTGGGAGATGAAGGCGGGGCGGATGAGCCGCGAGGCTGCCGCCTTCACCGCCAAGTTCGGCAGCGGCGAGGGCTATCGCGACCCCTTCAACATGTTCGGCGGCGGCGGCCAGCAGGCGCGCAGGCCCGAGCCCGAACGGCGCAAGCTGGGCAAGATCGAGCGCAACGCCCTGGCCGACCTGGACCTGGACGAGGACGCCGACAGCGCCAAGATCCGCGCCCGCTACACCGAACTGGTGCGCCGGCTGCACCCCGACGCCAACAACGGCGACCGCTCCGGCGAGCACCGGCTCCAGCGGGTGATCCGCTCGTACCAGGCCCTCCGAAAGGCGGGGATGGTCTAGGCGGCCGACCGCAGCCGGGCCGGCGCGCTGGCGGCGACGGTGAAGCCGCCGATCAGGCGCGACAGGTCCGCGCTCTGATTGTGCAGGGTGTGGGTCGCAGCGGTGGTTTCCTCCACCATGGCGGCGTTCTGCTGGGTCAGCTGATCCAGCTGGTTCACCGCGATGTTCACCTCCGAGATCGCCCGGGTCTGCTCCTGCGCGGACGAGGCCATGTCGGCCACCAGGGTGTCGATGGCGCCGACCCGTTCGGAAATGGCGCTCAGCGCCTCGCCCGTCTGTCCGACCAGGGCCACGCCGGCCTGCACGTGCGCACCGGACTCGTTGATCAGGGTCTTGATCTCCTTCGCCGCCTGGGCGGAGCGCTGGGCCAAGGCCCGCACTTCCGAGGCCACGACCGCGAAGCCCTTGCCGGCGTCACCCGCCCGGGCCGCCTCAACCCCGGCGTTGAGGGCCAGGAGGTTGGTCTGGAACGCGATTTCGTCGATCACCCCGATGATCTGGCCGATCTGGCTGGACGAGCCGTTGATCTGGTCCATGGCGCCGATGGCCTGGGCCACCACGTCGCCGGAGCGCTCGGCGTCGGACTTCGCCGCCGCGACGATCCGGCTCGCGTCCTGGGCGCTCTCGGCGCTCTTGCGGACGGCGGCGGTGATCTCTTCCAGGGCCGCCGCGGTCTCCTCAAGACTGGCGGCCTGCTGCTCGGTGCGCCGGGAGAGGTTGTCGGCCGCCGAGCCGATCTGTGCGACGCCTTGAGTGACCACGTGCGTCACGTCGACGGCGGAGCCCATGGCCTGTTCCAGGGCGCCGACCGCGGCATTGAAGTCATCCTTCACGCCCGCGAACTCCGGCGCGAGATCGGCGTCCACGCGGGCCCGCAGGTCGCCTTGCGACAGGCGCGACAGGGCCTGGCCGAGGGCCGCCATGGCCGCGTCCTGATCGCGCTTGGCGGCCACCTGTTCGGCGTGGAGCCGCTCGCGCTCCGCCCGCAGGCTCTCGAGGTAGATCGAGATCGCGAAGTCCATGTCCAGGAACACGGCCTTGACCAGGGTCGCCGTGGCGTCGGCGGTGTCCTCTGCGCCCTTGGCCCGGCCGCCGAAGCCCTTGGGCCAGCGGCTTTCCACCAGGCGCCGCAGCAGGTTCTCGATGATCAGCGCGTAGCCGGCGATGTACCAGCGCGGTTCCAGCCCGATGCGCGCGTGAGTCTGGCCGATCGTCCGTACGCCGGTGACATAGGCCTCGTCGAACCGACCCTCGGCGATGGTGCTCCAGTGCCCGCCCTGCGCCCTCTGGGCCGCCGCCATGTGACCGGGGTCCTTGAAGAACCGGGCGACCTGCGGCGTCTGGGCGATCTTGGCGTAGAAGGTGGTCAGTGCGGGCTGGATCTCCGCCGCGATGAACGGCTGCAGCGATCGGAGCGTCTCGCGCGCCTTGCTGTCCAGGCCGATGAAATCCAGGCGTTCCTTGACGGCGTAGGTGTCGGTCACGGGGGAGATCCTTTCGTCCCCTCGCACTAGCCAATCCAGGGGTTAACGCTGGTTTGCAGCGCGCCTCCCGCCCCTGCGACGAATTGGCAAGCTATGCCTTTACGCCCCAAACCCCACCTAATCGGAGATCCGCGTTAGGGTAACGGAGAACCCGAAGCGGCGCGGAGGCGGCGCCCGCAGGCCCGTTTCACGTCGTCGCCTGCGCCGCGAGGCCGGCCTGGGCCAGGCCAAGGACGCCCCCCGGATTCAGGGAATCGACCATCGCGGTGGGGAGCAGGATGGTGGCCCCGCCCTCCTTGGTGGTCTCGTAGATGATGTTCATGGCGCGCAGCTGGAGCGCCGCCGGCGAGCGGCCGTAGATCTCCGCGGCCTCCACGAGCCGGGCGGCGACCTCCTGCTCGGCCTGAGCCAGCGCGACCCGGGCCAGGCGCTCGCGTTCGGCCTGGGCCTGGCGGCTCATGGCGTCCTGCAGGCCGGACGGGACCCCGATGTCGCGGATTTCCACCGAGATCACCGAGATGCCCCAATCGGCGGTCTTTCGCCCGATCACTTCGCGGAGGATCTCGTCGCCCTTGGCGCGTTCGGCCAGCAGCGTCGCCAGCAACGATGAGCCCACGATCTCCCGCAGCGACGTCTCGGACACCTGGGCGATGGCGCGCCGGTAGTCCTGGATCTCCAGGGCGGCCCGCTCGGTGTCGTGCACCTGCCAGAACACCACCGCGTCAATGTTGACCGGCACCGTATCCTTGGAGAGCGCCTGCTGGGCGTTGAACTCGGTGGTCTGGATGCGCTGATCGATCCAGTAGGCGACCTGATCCACGACCGGGATGATGAAGAAGAGGCCGGGCCCGGCGATGCGGTCCAGCCGGCCCAGGCGCAGGACCACCGCCCGCTCCCACTGGTTCGCCAGCATCAGGGTGACCGGGATGAGCGCGCCGAGAAAGATCAGGATAGCCCCGACCCACTTGGCCGTCGGTCCCGTCACGGCCACAGCCAGGATCACGCCTCCGGTGATGGCCAGGCTGGCAAGCACGATAGCGAGCGGGTTGGCTCCTCGCAACTTCGGGGCTCCCCCGAACTCGAGCCTGAGATTGGGGCTGGCGGCGTTCATCATCGGACTTCCTCCTTCGCGGCGGCGAGCGCCGCGATCTTCTCGGCCAGCGCCAGGGGATCGACCCCGGCGGCGGCGGCGGTGGCCAGGGCCTGGCGGGCGAGCCGCTCGACCTCGGCGGCGTGATCGGGGCCCTTGAGGGCGGCGGCCGGCTCGGCGACGAAACTGCCCCGGCCGCGGACGAGCACCAGCGCGCCCGCGCGCTCCAGCTCGTCATAGGCATGCCGCACGGTGTTCAGATCGATCCGGAAGGCCACAGCCACCTGGCGCATGGTCGGCATCTGGTCGCCGGGCTTCAGCAGGCCCGCGCCCATGGCCTGAAGGAACTGCTCGCGAAGCTGCACATAGATCGGGACGCCGGTGCCCTCGATCCGGATGCGGCCCAGCAATTGCTCCTGTGTATGCATACACTCATACAATCACGGCAGATGGCCGGGGTCCATTCAAATCGGATGGGTGACTCCGGCGCGGGCTCAGCGCAGGTTTGCGGCAACGACAACGGACCTGAGGAAACCCCCGATGATGCTCCGCCTGCTGGCCTCCGCTGTGGCGGCCGCCCTGCTGGGACAAGCCGGCGCCGCCCAGGCCGCCAAGGCCCCGCCGAAGGGCGTGGAGCTCTACGCCCTGGATTGCGGGCGGCTGACCATGGAGAACGCAGACGGCTATGCCGACGACGGCGCCTACAAGGGCCGGTCGGCGACCATGGTGGTGCCCTGCTATCTGGTTCGGCACCCCAAGGGCGACCTCCTGTGGGACACCGGCGTCCCGCAGACCATCGCCGACCTGCCGAATCGCACCGCGCCTGGCGGGATCGTGGTCGAGCGCAAGCTGACCGATCAGCTTGCGGAACTCGGCCTGGCCCCAGCCGACATCGAATTCCTCTCGATCTCTCACAGCCACTTCGACCACATCGGCAACGCCGGCCTGTTCGCGGCGTCCACCTGGATCGTCGACGCGGACGAGCGGGCCCACGCCTTCCGCCCCGCGGCGCGCTCGAACGCTCAGGGCTTCGCCGCCTATTCTGCGCTCGAAACCGCCAAGACGGTGCTGATCGAGGGCGACGGCGATCACGATGTGTTTGGGGACGGGTCGGTGAGGATCGTGCAGACCCCCGGCCATACGCCCGGACATGCCGTGCTGCTGGTCAAGCTCAAGTCGGCGGGGCCGGTCCTGCTCACCGGCGACATGTGGCACATCGCCGAGAGCCGGCCACAGCGCCGCGTACCCCGTTTCAACACCGACCGCGCCCAGACCCTGAAGAGCATGGACAAGGTCGAGGCGCTGGCTCGCGAGACCGGGGCCCGCGTAGTGCTGCAACATGTGCCCGCCGACTTCGACGCCCTGCCGAAGTTCCCCAAGCCCCTGCGGTGAGGACGAGGCGATGGGAGACCTGATCAGCGGCGCCCGGCGCCTGGGCGCGGACGCTCTCGGCGAGCGGGCCGCGCGGGCGGCCGCCGGGTTCGCGAGCCTGGGCGTCGGCGCGGGCGACCTCGTGGCGCTCTACCTGCGCAACGACTTCCCGTTCTTCGAGGCCAGCGCGGCCGCCGGCCTCATCGGCGCCTATCCGACGCCGGTGAACTGGCACTACACGCCCGACGAGGCGGCCTATCTGTTCGAGAATTCCGGCGCCAAGGCCATCGTCATCCACGCCGATCTCATCCCGGCCATCCGCGAGGCCCTGCCGCCGGGCGTGCCGGTGCTGGTCGTCCCCACGCCGCCCGAGATCGCCGAGGCGTACGGCATCGATCCGGCGCCGGCGCCACCCGGGTTCCTGGACTGGTCGTCGTGGCTGGAGGGCTTCGCGCCGTACGAGGGGCCGCCCACGGAGGCGCCCGGGACGATCATCTACACGTCGGGGACCACGGGACGGCCAAAGGGCGTGCGCCGCCGGCCGCCAAGCCCGGAGCAGGCGGCCCTTACGGGCCTGATCATCGGCCGAGCCTTCGGCTTCATGGGCTTCGGCCCGCCGGACGAGATCGTCACCGTGGTGACCGGGCCGATGTACCACTCGGCCCCGAACGCGTACGGCCTCGCCGCCGCTCGGCTCGGCGCCACGGTCATTCTCCAGCCCCGCTTCGACCCCGAGGAGCTTCTGCAGCTCATCGAGCGCCACCGGGTCACGCACCTGCACATGGTGCCGATCATGTTCCACCGGCTGCTGAAGCTGCCCGACGCGGTGCGGGCCCGCTACGACCTCTCGTCGCTGAAGTTCGTGGTCCACGCCGCGGCGCCCTGCCCGCCCCCCATCAAGCGCGCGATGATCGAGTGGTGGGGGCCTGTGATCAACGAGTACTACGGCTCGACCGAGGTCTCGGCGGTCACCTTCTGCACGTCCGAGGACTGGCTGAGCCACCCCGGTACCGTGGGCCGGCCGTGGCCGGAAACGGACGTGCGGGTGATCGGCCTGGATGGCGAGAGCCTGCCCCCCGGCGAAGTCGGCGAGGTGTTGGCCCGCACCCGCGGCATGGCCGACTTCACGTATCACGGCGACGACCAGAAGCGGGCCGACAGCGAGAAGGCCGGGCTGATCGCCCCCGGCGACATCGGCTACTTCGACAAGGACGGCTTCCTCTACCTCTGCGACCGGGCCAAGGACATGATCATCTCCGGCGGGGTGAACATCTATCCGGCCGAGATCGAGGCCGAGCTGCTGAAGATGCCCGGCGTGGCCGACTGCGCAGTGTTCGGCATTCCCGACGAGGAGTTCGGCGAGGGGGTCTATGCGGTGGTCCAGCCCAGCGAGGGCGCGGACGTCACCGAAGCCTCGGTCAAGGCGTACCTGCGCGAGCATGTCGCCGGCTACAAGATGCCCAGGCGCGTCGATCTGGCGGCCGATCTGCCGCGCGAGGATTCCGGCAAGATCTTCAAGCGCAAGCTGCGCGAGCCGTTCTGGGCCGGACTGGAGCGGCGGATCTAGGCTTCGGTGGGCAGCTTCTCGGTGTCGATGGACGCCTGCAGGGCGGCTGAATAGCGGGGTCCCGCCACCGTGTCGGCGTTCACGGTGGCCTCCACCTTGGCCACGATCTCCGGCGACAGGACGACGCCGGCGGCGGCCGCGTCTTCGCGCATGTGGTCCGGCCGCGCCGTGCCAGGGATCGGGATGATATGCTCGGCCTTCTGCAGCAGCCAGGCGAGGCAGAGCTGGGCCGGCGTGCAGCCCGCCTCGGCCGCGATCGCCTTGAAGGCGTCCAGCAGCTTCAGGTTCGCCTGGTAGGCCTCGCCCTGGAAGCGAGGCATGGCCTTGCGGATGTCGGCATCCTCGAACTGCGACGGGTCGGGCGCTCCGCCCGCCAGGAACCCCCGGGCGACGGGCGAAAAGGCCACGAACGCCACGCCGAGCTCTCGGCAGGCGTCCAGGACCGCGACCTCCGGGTTGCGGGTCCAGGGCGAGTACTCGGTCTGCAGCGCCGTGATCGGGTGGACGGCGTGGGCGCGGCGCAGGGTCTCGGCCGAAACTTCGGACAGCCCGATGGCGCGGATCTTTCCCGCCTGGACCAGGTCGGCCAGCGCGCCGACGCTCTCCTCGATGGGCACGCGCTTGTCGTAGCGGTGCAGATAGTAGAGGTCGATGACGTCGGTCTGCAGGCGACGCAGGCTGACGTCGCAGAGGGCCTTGATCGTCTCGGGGCGCCCGTCGATGCCGCGCTGCGTGCCGGTCGCGTCGGTCAGGCCACACTTGGAGGCGAGGGTGAACCGCTTCCGATGCGGCCCCAGCACCTCCCCCACCAGGGTCTCGTTGTGGCCCAGGCCATAGACGACCGCGGTGTCGAAGAAGGTGTAGCCCGCGTCCAGCGCGCCCAGCAGCACCTCCTCGGCCTGCGCTCGCGGCGGCGGCGAGCCGTAGGCACGGGACAGGCTCATGCACCCCAGTCCGATGGCCGAGACGTCGAACGGACCGAGCTTGCGGGTCTGCATGAAGCGATCTCCTTGAGGGTTGCGCCCGAAAGAGGCCGTCGATCCTGTCGAGGTCAACCCAGCTTGGATTCGAGCTCGGCGAAATCGGCCACGAACCAGACGTGCCGGCCACGGTTCGACTCGCGCACGAAATCGCCAAGGGCGGTGCTCCGCGCGATCGCCGCCGATACGTCGCCGACGAAGGCGACCTGAAAACCGTAGTTCACGAACTTCTGGATTACCTCGCCGGCGACCCGCGTCCGCAGATCGAGGAAGCCGTCGCCCAGCCGCTCGACGGGTATCGCCACCAGCTTGGCGTCGACGCCGAAAGCCTCGCCGATGATGTCGGTCGCAGCGCGTTCGCCGTCCAGCTTCGCACCGTCGAGCGGGCAGGCCCACGTAGGGACGCCATGGAGCGAGCGAAGGCTCATCCGGCCGCGCCTAGGCCGCCGCCTTGGCGCGGGCCTGCTCGAACCAGGGGATCAGCCGGCGGATCGCCTCCTCGATCTCCAGCGTCGAGACGGCGAAGCTCATGCGGATGAAGCGGCGGCCGTCCACCGGGTCGAAGTCGATGCCGGGCGCAGTCGCCACGCCGGTGTCCTGCAGGAGCTGCTTGCAGAACGACAGGCTGTCGTCCGTCAGCCGGCCCACGTCCGCCCAGATGTAGAAGGCGCCGTCCGGCGGGGCGATCTTCTCCAGGCCCAGCGCCGGCAACGCCTCCAGCAGCAGCTCGCGGTTGCGGCGATAGGTGGCGAGGTGCCCCTCCAGCTCGTCGCGACTGTCCATGGCCACGAGGGCCGCGTGCTGGGCCAGGGAGGGCGCGGTGAGGAACAGGGCGCCCATGTAGGCCACCGCCCGCGAGGCCTCGGCCTTAGGCACGATCAGCCAGCCCAGGCGCCAGCCGGCCATACTGAAGTATTTGGAGAAGCTGTTCACGACGATAGTCTGGGGTTCGTACTCCAGCATCGAGTGCGTCGGCTCGGCGTAGCTGAGGCCGTGGTAGATCTCGTCCGAGATGATGCGGATGCCGCGGTCGCGGCAGATCTGCGCGATGGCCGCGAGTTCGTCGCCAGGGATCACGGTGCCGGTGGGATTGGCCGGGCTGGCGAGGATGACGCCGGCGGGCGCAGGTTCGATCCGGGCCAGCAGGTCGGCCGTGAGCTGGTAGCGGGTCTCGGGTCCGCAGGGGATCTCCAGCGGGACCATGTGCAGGGCTTTGACGTTGTTGCGGTAGGCGACGTAGCCCGGCCGCGCCATGGCGATCACGTCGCCCGGCTTGAAGGTGGCCGACAGCGCCAGCACCAGAGCCGGCGAAGCGCCGCAGGTGAGCGTGATCTGCGACGGCTCCACCGTCACCCCGTAGGTTTCGGCATAGTGACGGCAGATGCGGGCCTTCAGCGGCGCGCTCTCCCAGTAGCCCATGGCCTCGGCGTCGAGCACGGCGTGCGCGGCTTCGATCGCGGCCTTCGGGGCGCCGGTCGACGGCTGCCCGAACTCCATGTGGATGATCGAACGGCCCTCGGCCTTCAGCCGATGGGCCAGGCCGCTGACGGAGATGGCGTAGAAGGGATCGATCTCGGCGCTCATGCCGCAGAGGTAGTGCGAAGCCGGCCAAAACGCCATGCGGCTTGACCGCCGGCGTTCCGGGCGCGAAGGCCTCCTGCGTCGAAGGGGATCTCCAGTGGCTTCATCTCAGACCGGCGCCGGCAGCGCCTCGAACCGCCGCGTCCTGGCGGCCAGCCTGGTGGGCACCGCGGTCGAGTTCTACGACTTCTACATCTACGCCACCGCCGCCTCGCTGGTGTTCCCGCACCTGTTCTTCCCGAAGTCGTCGGACTCGGCCCAGCTGCTGCAGAGCTATGCGACCTTCGCGGTGGCCTTCTTCGCACGCCCGGTCGGGGCGGCGTTCTTCGGCCACTTCGGCGACCGGGTCGGGCGCAAGTCGACGCTCGTGGCCTCGCTGATGATGATGGGGGCGTCCACGCTCTTGATCGCCTTCCTGCCCACCTACGCCATGGTGGGTTGGGTGGCGCCGGCGTTGCTCTGCCTGCTGCGGTTCGGCCAGGGTTTCGGCCTGGGCGGCGAGTGGGGCGGCGCGGCGCTGCTGGCGGTGGAAAACGCCCCGCCCGGCTGGCGCGCACGGTTCGGCATGTTCCCGCAGCTGGGCGCACCGGTGGGCTTCATCGCCGCGAATGGGCTGTTCTTGATCTTGGGCGCGGCCATGCCGGCCGACGACTTCCTGACCTGGGGATGGCGGCTGCCGTTCCTGGCGAGCGCGATCCTGGTAGGCCTGGGCCTCTGGGTGCGGCTGCGCATCGGCGAGACGCCCGCCTTCCAGAAGGTGTTGGAGGAGGCCGAACCCAGCCACGTGCCGATGGCCGAGGTGGTCCGCCGGCATGGCGGCGCCCTGCTGGGCGGGACCTTCGCGGTGGTGGCCTGCTTCGCCATCTTCTACCTCTCCACGGCCTTTGCGCTCGGCTATGGCACGACGACCCTGGGGTACAGCCGCGAGACCTTCCTGGCCGTCCAGCTCGGGGCGATCCTGTTCCTGGCGGTGGGCATCCTGGCCGCCGGCTGGTGGTCGGATATCGCCAACCCCCGCCGCGTGCTGATGGTGGGGTGCGTCGGTACGGTGGCGGTCGGCGCGGTTATGGGCGCCATGATGGGCGCTGGCTCGCTGGTGCTGATCTGGCTGTGGCTCTCGCTAGCCCTGCTCATGATGGGCTTCGTCTATGGGCCGCTCGGCGCCTTTCTGCCCAGCCTGTTTCCACCCCGCGTCCGTTACACGGGCGCGTCCATCGCCTTCAACGTGGGCGGCATCATCGGCGGCGGCCTCGCGCCCATGGCGGCGCAGCTGCTGGCCGACCGCGGCGGCCTGGCCCCCGTCGGCCTCTACCTCGCCGCCGCAGCGCTGCTGAGCTTCGTGGGCCTGATCGCCCTGAAGCCACGCTATGCGGAGTAGCCCACCCGCGGCATGATCGGCCCATGCTCATCGAGACGCCCGAACAGCTCGCCGCAATCTACGACCTCGCCCCAGTGCCGGCCTCCACGGTCAAGGAGACCGATCACATCACTCCGCACTACCGGGCCCTGATCGAGGCTTCGCCCTTTGTGGCCCTGGCCACGGTGGGGCCGGAGGGACTGGACTGCAGCCCCCGCGGCGACGCGGGCGCCGCCGTCAGGATCGATGGGCCTCGGACCCTGGTGATGCCGGACCGGCGCGGTAATAACCGGATCGACAGCCTGTCGAACATCGTCCGCGATCCGCGCGTGGCGCTGCTGTTCCTGATCCCGGGTTCGGGCACGACCTTCCGGGTGAACGGGCGGGCCGTCATCTCCGCCGATCCCGACCTATTGGCCTCCCTCGCCGTCCAGGGCCAGGCCCCGCGCACGGCCATGGTCATCACCGTCGAGCGCGCCTACTTCCAGTGCGCCCGGGCCGTAGTGCGCTCGAGGATCTGGGACCCGGCGACCCACGTCGATCCGGCCTCGCTGCCGACGCCCGGCCAGATCCTGGCCGCGCTCAGCGCGGGCGAGGTCGGCGGCAAGGCCTATGACGAGGAGTGGCCCGGTCGCGCGACGAAGACCCTCTGGTAGCTCAGACCGGAACTTCGCCCGCCACGGTCGTGCGGTGCATGACCCGCAGGTGGCCATCGTAGCCACCCTCGGCGAAGTGCATGGTGCAGCGGTTGTCCCACATCAGCACCATCCCCGGCTTCCAGGTGTGGCGCAGGCGATAAGTCTCCTGCAGCAGGTGCTTGTAGAGAAAGCCCAGCACCGCATCGGCCTCCATGTCCGTCAGGCCCTCGACGCCCACCGTATAGGTCGGGCTGACGAACAGCGCCTTGCGCCCGGTCACCGGATGGGTGCGCACCAGCGGGTGTGGGTGGGTCTTGTCCGCCTCGGGCGAGGAGATGATCTCCATTGTCCGCTTCTCGGTCTCCCGCGCGAAGAGGCCGTTGGCGCCATAGGGCCGGCCTGCGGAATGGATCGCGCGCAAGGGCGCGAGCATCGCTTTCATGGTGGGGGACAGGTCGTCGTAGGCGCGGGCGGCGTCGACGAAGAGGGTGTCCCCGCCGACCGGCGGCGTCACTTCCGAGCGCAGGATGGTCGCCGACGGCGGCGCCGGCTGGAAGCTCCAGTCGGAGTGCCAGCCCCCGCCGAAATTCGGCGCCTTCTCGTCGGGCGCGCGCCGCAGCTCCAGCACATTGGGTCGGCCGGGCATCGGCTTGATGAACGGGTCGTCGCCGAACGGGCCCATCTGCAGCGTGAAGGCCTCCAGCTCGTCCAGGCTCAAGGGCTGGTCGGGGAACCACAACACCGCGTGCCGGGCGAAGGCGTCGCGGATCGCTGCGAGCGCCGCCGCCGGCAGGGGACGCGAGAGATCCACGCCGGTGACCTCTGCGCCGAAGCCGCTCTCCCGCGGCTGCACCCGGATCGTTTCCCCCGCCTGTCCGTCCGCCATGGTGGTTCTCCCCTTCCCGTCAGGCCCCGAGGGCGCGCGTGTAGGTCGAAAGGTCGAAGTAGTCCCGCCACACCTTGATCTTGCCGTCCGACATCTCGAACACGCCGCAGCATGGCAGGTCGACGGGCCGGTCGCCTACCCGCGTGCGATCCAGGCGCTCGGCGATCACCACGTCGCCCGTCTCGACGATGTTGACGATGTCCCACTCCGTGGCGGTCCAGTCCTTGATGAAGCCGGCGATGAAGGCCTGCACGGCCGCCTGGCCCGCCACCGGTCGGGCCGGCATGTTGTGGTAGACGCCGTCCGGGCTGAAGAACGACGCCAGTTCGGCCGCGTCCAGACGCGACCAGGCGGCAATGAAGTCCCTGACGATGCGCGCGTTCTCGCCCATCTGCGTTTCCCCTTGTCGGATACCGGTTCCGCGCCGGTGGCCTTTGCCGACAAAACACCTGTTTGCGTACGCGACGGCAAGCTTGTAATCGAAGCCCGTCATGGCCGCTTTCGACACCACCGAAGACAAGCTGATCACGCTCACGCCGGACCGGGAGGTCGACGTGCGCGAGACCTTCGGCGTGGATATCGACATGAAGGTCCCGGCCTTCAGCGAGCGCGACCCCCACGTGCCGGACGTGGATCCGGCCTACAAGTTCGATCCCGAGACCACGCGGGCGATCTGCGCGGGCTTTGCCTTCGACCGCCGGGTGATGGTCCAGGGCTATCACGGCACCGGCAAGTCGACGCACATCGAGCAGGTGGCCGCGCGCCTGAACTGGCCGATGATCCGGGTGAACCTGGACAGCCACATCAGCCGCATCGACCTGGTCGGCAAGGACGCCATCGTCCTGAAGGACGGCAAGCAGGTCACGGAATTCCGCGAGGGCATGCTGCCCTGGGCCCTGCAGCGCCCCATCGCCCTGGTGTTCGACGAGTACGACGCCGGCCGGCCCGACGTGATGTTCGTGATCCAGCGCGTGCTGGAGGCGTCGGGCAAGCTGACCCTGCTGGACCAGAACCGGGTGATCCGGGCCAATCCGTACTTCCGCCTGTTCTCGACCACCAACACGATCGGCCTGGGCGACACGACCGGCCTCTACCACGGCACCCAGCAGATCAATCAGGCCCAGATGGACCGCTGGTCCATCGTCACCACGCTGAACTACCTCAGCCACGACGTTGAGGCCGAGATCGTCCTGGCCAAGGCCCCTGGCTATCAGAGCGCCGAGGGGAAGCGGACCATCAACGCCATGGTGCGGGTCGCCGACATGACCCGGAACGCCTTCATGAACGGCGACATCTCCACGGTCATGAGCCCGCGGACGGTGATCACCTGGGCCCAGAACGCCGAGATCTTTGGCGGCGACATCGGGCTCGCGTTCCGGATGACGTTCCTGAACAAGTGCGACGAGCTGGAGCGCGGGACGGTGGCCGAGTTCTACCAGCGCGCCTTCGGCCAGGATCTGCCCGAGAGCACGGCGCGGGTCCGCGTCGCGTAAAAGTCCGGCGGCAACGCCTGTTGGCCGGCTCTAGCTGGGCGAAGGATGCGGGGGGCGGCTAAACTCCCCGCCCACCTTCACCGGAGACACCTTCCGATGCGCTTGCTGGCGGCCCTGGCTTTCACGCTGGCGGCAGGCTCGGCCATGGCCCAGCCCCCGTCCATCCCTCCCGAGGTGATCGCAGCGGCGCGACGGACCGTCGTCATGACCGTGCCGGGCATGGACCGGGTCGCCGTGACCAAGAACCTGCCCTACGCCGGCGGGAGCGATCCCCGCATCGCCATGGACGTCTATCGGCCGGACGGCCTGAAGTCCGGCGAGCGGCGCGGCGCGGTCATCTTCATCCATGGCGGCGGCCCGCCCGGCGCGCCGATGAAGGAGATCGGGGCCTTCACCTCCTACGGCCGGCTCACGGCCGCGCAGGGCCTGGTGGGCGTGACCTTCACCCACCGGCTGGGCTTCCCCCAGGGCGTCGCAGAGGGCGCGACGGACGTGGCCGCGGCGGTAGCCTATGTGCGGGCCCATGCGGCCGAGCTGAACATCGACCCCGACCGCATCTGCCTGGCCGCCTACTCCGCCGGCGGAGCGATGCTGGCGCCCTATGTGAAGGATGCGCCCTCCTGGCTGCGGTGCCTGGTGGCCTACTACCCCATGATGGACCTGGAGGGCTCCGCGCAGCACCGCGCCAGCAACGCGGCCGAGACCCTGACCGCCCAATCGCCCCTGCGCCAGGTCGCCGAGCCGGGCCGCAAGGCGCCGCTGTACCTGGCCCGCGCCGGCGCCGACGAGATCCCCGAGCTGCTGCCCGGCGTGGACCGGTTCGTGGCCGAGGCCCTGCGCCGGGACTATCCGCTGACGGTCGCCAACAATCCGGCCGCGCCGCACAGCTTCGACCTCACAGGCCCGACGCCGCGAACGCTGGAGATCCTGCAGGAGACCTTCGCGTTCCTGCGGCGCAGCCTGGGCGGCTGACCGCTACTTCAGGGCGTAGGCGACGACGTAATCCCCGCTGGCCGGGCTCATGGCCGCGCCGCCGGCGCTGACCACCACGTACTGCCGGCCGGTCTTAGGCGAGACGTAAGTCATCGGCGTCCCCGCCGCCGCGACCGGCAGCGACGCCTGCCAAAGCACCTTGCCCGTGGCGTTGTCGTAGGCCCGCAGATAGGCGTCGGTCGTCGCGGCGCGGAAGGTGACGCCCCCGGCCGTGGTGATCGGGCCGCCGATGCCGATCGTGCCGATGGGGATCGGCAGGTGCGATTTCAGGCCGAACGGCGCCTGGGCCTCGGCCGTGCCCGCCGGAACCTGCCAGACCACCTGGCGCGTGCGCACGTCGATGGCGGTGAGCATCCCATGCGGGGGCTGGACGCAGGGCGCGAACACGGGGCTCAGGAACCACTGGTTGCGCACCTTGTAGGGGATGGCCTTGAGGCTGGGCGGGGGGCGGTCCTTCGCGGCGCGGCTCAGGGCCACGCCGGGCTCGTCCGACTTGGTCAGGGCCACGATCTGCGGCATGCGCACGTCGCTGACGATCAACAGGCCGCGGCGCGCGTCGAAGGCGCCCGAGCCCCAGTTCATCCCGCCGGCGTTGCCCGGATACTGCAGCGACGGCTGCTTGGCGCTTCCGGGCGGCGTGAAGTCGCCCTCGTAGCGCACGGACTGGAACATGATCCGGCAGGCCAACTGGTCCAGGGGCGTGGCGCCCCACATCATCTGCTCGGTCAGCCGCTCGACACCGATGGTGGGCATTTCCACCGAATAGGGCTGGGTCGGGAAGACCCACTCGCCGGGCTGGGCCCCGCCGGGAACCCGCACCTCCACCACCCGCGTCAGCGGCTTGCCGTCGCGCCGGTCGAGCACGAAGATCTGCCCGCGCTTGGTGAGCTGGACCAGGGCCGGCGCCGTGCCGCCCTTGACCGGGAAGTCGATCAGCATCGGCTGGGACGGGACGTCGTAGTCCCAGAGGTCGTGGTGCACCGTCTGGAAGGTCCAGCGCATCTTGCCGGTCGCCACGTCCACCGCGACCACCGAGGACGAATACCCCTCCGCCGCCATGGAGCGGTGCGAGCCCCAGTAGTCGGGCGTGGCGTTGCCCACCGGCAGGTAGACGAGGCCGAGGTCGGGGTCGAACGCGGGCGTCGACCAGACGTTGGGCGTGCCGCGGGTGTAGGTCTTGCCCTCCGGCGGCAGCTTGTCGATGGACGGGTCGCCCAGGTCCCACGCCCAGACGAGCTCTCCCGTGACCACGTCGAAGGCGCGCACGACGCCCGACGGTTCGGCCAGTTCCTGGTTGTCGACCACCCAGCCGCCGACGAGCACCCGGTTGCCGATCACCGTCGGCGTCGAGGTCTGGAAGTAGAAGCCCGGCTTCACCGGCCCCACCCCGACGGTGAGATCGACCATGCCGTCCTTGCCGAAGCCCGGGCAGCGCTGGCCCGTCTCGGCGTCCAGCGCGAAGAGCTGGGCGTTGACGGTCGAGGAGATGATCCGGCGGCGGCAGAGCGGGGCGGCGGCCGCCTTGGCTGCGGCGCTGGCGGGCTTGGGCGCGGCGGCCGGCTGGACCGCACTCGTCTTCGCTATCGGCGCGGCCGGGCCGGCCAAAGCCACCTTGGGCTGGCTCCCGTCCCAATAGCCCACGCCGCGGCAGCGGTTCCAGAAGAGCGGCTTCACCTTGGGGTCGTGCCGCCATTTCTCGCGGCCCGTATCGGCATCGAGGGCGATGACCACATTGGTGGGGGTGCAGACGTAGAGCGTATCGCCCACCTGGACGGGGGTGTTCTGGTCCTGGCTGCCGCGGTGGCGCCTCTCGCCCGTGCGGAAGGTCCAGGCGACCTTCAGGTCGTCGACGTTCTCGCGGTTGATCTGGTCGACGGGCGCATAGCGCGAGCCGCCGGGATCGCGGCCGTAGTAGCGCCAGTCCGACGTCGCCTCGGCGGGCGGCGCAGCGCCGGTCACCTGGGCCGGAATGGTGGCCTGGCCCCAGGTGAAAGTCGCGGGGACCGCGGCGCCGAGAACCCCCAGGCAGGCCAGGGACAGCAGCGCCACCGCCAGGCCCGACTGATGGCGCAGGGCCGCCTTCGGCGCCGACGGGATCACCAGCAGGATGAACAGGCCTAGCACCGCCGGGGCGAAGAGGCGCGGCACAAGGGGCCAGAACGAGAAGCCGCCCTCCCACACACCCCAGGCCAGGGTGGCGCCCAGCACGGCGGCGTAGATCAGGCCGGCCGCCGGATGACGACGGGCCAGCATCACGCCCGTTGCGATGATCGCAGCCCCCGCCAGCATGTAGTAGGGCGAGCCGTCGAGGAAGATCAGCCAGCCCCCGCCCACGAGGAGCAGGATCCCGACCAGCGCCACCAGCCCACCGCCGATCACGGCCCAGATCCTGGCCGGCCAGCCTGCCGGTTTATCGGACGCCATCTTGTCTTTCCCCGAACTCTGGGCGGGACTTTGGCCCGAATCGCCGCGCGCATGAAGGGCGCTGGACCTGGCGCAACCGACAGGCGATGATCATACGGGTTATTCGAAAATCAGAAGCCTTCCGGGGGAGACTATGACGCTACGATCGCTTGCCATCCTGGCCCTTGCCGCCACGGGTCTGACCGCCCTGCCCGCCGCGGCGCAGAGCACCTATCCCAAGAACGATTACGCCAAGCCCGAGGCCTGGTTGTGCTGGCCCGGCAAGGCGGGCGACGCCTGCGCCATCGACCTGTCGACGACGGTGGTCAAGGCCGACGGCTCGTCCAGCGTCGAAGCCTTCAAGGCCGACCCCAAGGCGCCGATCGACTGCTTCTACGTCTACCCCACGGTTTCGAACGACCCCGGCGTGGTCTCGGACATGACCGCCAACGCCGAAGAGCTGAACGTGGTGAAGCAGCAGCTGGCCCGCTTCGGCTCGAAATGCCGGATCTTCGCGCCGATCTACCGGCAGTTCACCCTGACCGCCCTGCGGGCCATGGTGGAGGGCAAGCCTATCCCGGGCGCCGCTGACCCAGCCGTGCGTCAGGTGGGCTACAATGACGTGGTCGACGCGTGGAACCACTATCTGACCACACAGAACAAGGGCCGCGGGGTGGTCCTGATCGGCCACAGTCAGGGCTCCGGCCTTCTTCAGCGGCTGATCCCCGCCGAGATCGAAGGCAAGCCGGTGCAGAAGCAGCTGGTCTCCGCGCTGATCCTGGGCTCGAACCTGCCGGTGACAAAGGGCCAGGACACGGGCGCCTTCAAGACGATCCCGCTGTGCAAGTCGGCCGACCAGACCGGCTGCGCGATCAGCTACGTCACCTTCCGCGACACCATACCGCCACCCGCAAACACCCGCTTCGGCAAGGTGGCGAACCCGGACATGGAAGCGGCGTGCGTCAACCCGGCCGCGCTGCTGGGCCGCAAGGAACTGCATGCCTATCTGTCGAACGGGATGGAGATCGCCAGCGCTTCGGCGGCGACGCCGACCTGGGTGAAGGATAAGCCCAACCCGAAGACGCCGTTCGTGTCCCTCCCCGGCCTGATCACCGGCGGCTGCGTCTCGAAGAACGGCTTCAACTATCTGGAGGCGCACGTTAACGCCGACCCGGCGGATCCTCGGACCGACACGATCAGCGGCGACGTGACCGGTCCGGGCGGCGTGGTCGCTCAGGACTGGGGCCTGCACCTGATCGACGCCAACATCGCTATGGGCGATCTGGTCGAGTTGGTGGGCCGGCAGGCCAAGGCCTACGCGGCGAAGAAGTAGCAGCGACGGGGCGCGCCTTTCGGCGCGCCCCGATTTGCTAACGTCCGGTCAGCTTGCGACCGGCGAACACGCCGAGCGCCAGGAACAGCAGGAAGCCGACCACGGCGACGAAGAACAGCAGCTTGGCGATACCGGCCGCAGCGCCGGCGATGCCGCCGAAGCCGAGCGCGCCGGCCACGATGGCGACGATCGCGAAGATCAGGGCCCATTTCAGCATCAGGTTTCTCCTCAGTCCGAAACTCGGCCCTGGAAACGCTGGGGAACCTTCACCGTTCCCCAGGACACGATTCCTTGTTTCACCCCGGGTCACGCCTGATCTATGACCGACTGACATGGCGAAGAACCCGGAAAGCCCCCTGGAGCCCTTCAAGCGCGCGCTGGCCCATGCCGCGCGTTCGCTGGCCGAGACCCCGGACCTGGAGATCGTCTACTCCGGCGAGGGGCCGCAGCTCTCCGGCAACCGGGCCGTGCTGCCACACCCGCCGCGGGACCTGACGCCCGAGGACGCCGCCCGCATCCGCGGCCTGGCCGACCAGATGGCCCTGCGCATCGCCCACCACGACCCGGCCGCGCACGCCAAGACCCGCCCCCGGTCCGGCGCCGGCCAGCCGATCTACGACGCCCTGGAGCAGGCCCGCATCGAGGCGATCGGCGCGAACGCCATGGGCGGGGTGAAGGGCAACCTGAAGGCGGTGATGGATCACGCCTGGGCCCGCAAGGTCTACAACGAGGTCGAGGCCATGGCGAACCCGCCCCTGGCCGAGATCGTCTCGCTGATGGTCCGCGAGCGCCTGACGGGCGAGCCGCCGCCGCCGACGGCGCGGGCGCTGGTGGACATGTTCCGCGGCGACATCGAGGCCAAGGCCGGCGAGGACCTCGAGAAGCTGGAAGGCACGCTTCACGACCAGAAGGCCTTCGCGCGGATCGCCCGGGCGATCATCCGCGACCTGGAGATGGGCGACGACCTGTCGGACGCGCCGGAACAGCCCGACGACGACAGCGAGGGCAAGGACGAGGGCGACCCCGAGGCCTCCGAGGACAACGACGACGGCGAGGGCGAGAGCCAGTCGCCGCAGCAGACGGCGATGGACGACGACGAGACCACGGCCCGCGAGGCCGAGGACGCCGACAGCCAGATGATGCAGTCGGAGGAAGATCCCGACGCCGAGGACACCGACGAACCGCCGGACATGGGCGACGGCGACCAGCCCGCGCGCCCGGACCCGTCGGGCGACAACCGCGCGATCACCTACAAGGTCTTCACCACCGCCCACGACGAGATCGTGGCCGCCGAGGAGCTGTGCGATCCCGAGGAACTGACCCGCCTGCGGGCCTATCTCGACCAGCAATTGGCCAGCGTGTCGAACGTGGTCTCGCGCCTGGCCAACCGGCTGCAACGCAAGCTGCTGGCGCAACAGAACCGTTCCTGGTCCTTCGACCTGGAGGAGGGCCTGCTGGACACTGCGCGCCTGACGCGGGTGATCACCGACCCTACCGCGTCCCTCGCCTTCAAGGAGGAGGAGGACACCGAGTTCCGGGACACGGTCGTCACCATCCTGATCGACAACTCGGGCTCGATGCGGGGCCGCCCGATCATGGTGGCCGCCGTCTGCGCGGACATCCTGGCGCGCACCCTGGAGCGTTGCGGGGTCAAGACCGAGATCCTGGGCTTCACGACGCGCGCCTGGAAGGGCGGCTCCTCGCGCGAGGACTGGCTGAAGGCCGGCAAGCCCGCCCAGCCCGGCCGCCTGAACGACCTGCGCCACATCATCTACAAGGCCGCCGATGCGCCCTGGCGCCGCGCCCGACGCAACCTCGGCCTGATGATGCGCGAAGGCCTGCTGAAGGAGAACATCGACGGCGAAGCCCTGATGTGGGCCCACCAGCGGCTGATCGGCCGCCCGGAGGCGCGCCGGATCCTGCTGGTGATCTCGGACGGGGCTCCGGTCGACGATTCCACCCTGTCGGTGAACTCGGGCCACTACCTGGAGCGCCACCTGCGCGAGGTGATCGGGGAGATCGAGGCCAAGAGCCCGGTCCAGCTCATCGCCATCGGTATCGGCCATGACGTCACCCGCTACTACAAGAACGCCGTGACCATCGTGGACGTGGAGCAGCTCGCCGGGGCCATGGTTGAACAGCTCGCCGACCTGTTCGACGAGGAGGTCCGGCGGGTGACGCGCAAGAACGCCAACCTGCTGGCGCCGCCGCCGAACACTCAAGGGCCGCAGGGGCCGGCGCGGCGTTCGACCTTCAAGGAAGTCCGGAGGGCCACCGCTTGAGGCGGATCGCCGGCCTGGCGCTCGCGCTGGCGCTGGGATCGTGCGCGGCGCCGATGGCGCCGCTGCCTCTGCAGCCGGTCGCCGTCGGGGCGGCGATACAGGTGGACGCCGAGGCCGTACCCATGGATCCGAGCGATCCGGGCCGTGAGCGGATCGGCAACTTCACCTATGCCGGCGGCCTGGTGCTCACTTCGCGCCAGACGAGCCGGCTGCATGGGCTCTCAGACCTGAAGGTCTCGCCGGACGGTCGGCTGCTGGCGATCGGCGATCAATCCGACCTGCTGGAAGCCCGCGTCGTGCTGGACGCCAACGGCCGGCTGGCCGGTCTCACCGACGCCACGATGATCGCCCTGAAGGAGACGACCGGCGCCGACCTCTACGTCGGCGGGCAGCGCGAGTACGACTCGGAAGGGATCGCCCGGCTCGCGAACGGCGACATCCTTGTCAGCTTTGAGCAGCACGACCGGATCCTGCTGTTCGCCAGGGACGGCGCCCTGCCCCGCCCGGTTCCGCAGCCCGATGTGAAGTTCACCGACAACAAGGGGATGGAGGCGCTGATCGCCGCCCCGGACGTCGCCGCCGACGCCTATCGCGTGGGACTGGAAGACCGCGGCTGGACCTTCGTCTGCCGAATCTCGACGACCTGCGTCCGCGACCGCGACCTGGACCTCGCCGGCTCGGAACTGGTGGCGATGGACAACCTGCCGGGCGGTGGGCTGGCCTACCTGCTGCGGAGCTATTCGGTGCTGCGGGGCAATGTGGTCCAGCTTCGGATCCTGGACCGGACCGGCCGGCTGGTCGACAGCCTGGAGATCGCCCGGCCGCTGACCGTGGACAACCTGGAAGGCCTTGCGGCCGCGCCGCAGCCGGACGGCCGCGTGCGATTCTACCTCGTCTCGGACGACAACTTCGGCTTCTACGACGGCCGGCCCACGGGCCAGCGGACCCTGCTGCTGGCCTTCGATTGGACGCGCCCCTAAGCGCCACCGGCCGCGCCGCGAAAGCCACAAGCAAAAAGGCCGCCCGGTAAGGGGCGGCCTTTTCAAACTCTCAGAGCGCGACGGCTCAGGCCGCGGCTTGCTCGGCCAGCTTGGCCTTCACTTGGCGCTTGATCTTCAGCGCCTTGGCCGAGAGGACCTCGTCCTTGGCCTTCAGCAGGACGGCGTCGAGGCCCCCGCGGAAGTCCAGGGTGCGCAGCGCCGCGTTGGTGATGCGCAGGTTGAACGACTGGCCCAGCGCCTCCGACTGAACGGTGGTGGCCACCAGGTTCGGCATGAACCGGCGCTTGGTCTTGATGTTCGAGTGGCTCACGTTGTGGCCGACCATCGGCCCGACACCCGTGATTTCGCAGCGGCGCGACATAGCGAATACCTTCGCGTGGAAATGGATGTGCGACGGACTAGGTCCGCGCAAGGAGCGGGCGATATAGAGGAAGGCCCCCTTCCGCGTCAAGGCGAGGCGGAAAGAAGTCCAATCGGTCGCGCCCGAAGATGAAGCCTCGTTGTGGGCCGAAGCGATTCAGATACAATATGTCGTAGGGAACGAAAGCTGAATCGCTGCGAGTCAGTGATTCGGTCGCGATTCGTTTCGCGCCCGTTCTCTGCTTCAGCTTCCAGCGTTAAGCCTTGCCGTGGGAGGGTCCGATGACGACTCCGTCCGAGAAGCGCGCGCGATTCCGGAAGCTGCACGAAGCCGGCTGCTTCGTGATCCCGAACCCCTGGGACGTGGGCAGCGCGAGGATGCTGCAGGCGCTGGGCTTCCCCGCCCTGGCCTCAACAAGCTCTGGATTCGCCTGGTCGACCGGCCGGCTCGACAACGAGGTCCCGCTCGCCGACATGCTGGCGCACCTCGCAGTCCTGGCCGCCGCCACCGACCTGCCGCTGAACGCCGACTTCGAGAACGGCTATGCCGACGCGCCGGAGGCCGTGGCCGCAAACGTGCGCCTGGCCTTGGACGCGGGCGTGGCGGGGCTGTCCATCGAGGACATGAGCCACGATGGCGGCAAGCCCCTCTACGAGACGGCGCTGGCTGTGGAGCGCGTGAAGGCGGCGCGGGCCGCCGTGGACGCCGAGGGATCGGGCGCGGTCCTGGTGGCGCGGGCCGAGGGACTGCTGATCGGCCAGATGGACCTGCGGCAGACGCTGGACCGGCTCGTCCTGCTCGCAGAGGCGGGCGCGGACTGCCTCTATGCGCCTGGCCTGCGGACGGCGGAGGACGTGGCCGCAGCGGTCGGGGCCGTGGCGCCGAAGCCGCTGAACGTCCTGATGTGGACCAAGGGACTGACCGTGGCGGAGCTGGCCGACCTGGGCGTGCGGCGGATCAGCGTCGGCGGCGCCCTCGCCCGGGTCGCCTGGGCCGGCTTCCTCGGCGCCGCCCGCGAGATCGCCATCGAGGGCCGCTTCGACCGTCTGGGCGAGGCGGCCACGGGCGCCGAACTGAACGCCCTGCTCCGGCCGTAGGGCTACAGCCGCACCCAGCCCCGGCCTTCGTGACCGAAGGCGAACCGGTCGGGGTGGAGAATCTCGGCGATCATCTCGGCCGACTCCACCAGCCGCGGCCCTGGCCGGTTGAAGTAGTGGTGGCCGTCGATGACGTAGACCTGCCCGCGGCGCACGGCGGAAAGCGCCGCCCATTCGGGGCGCCCCTGCAGCTGCGGCAGGTCCGCCAGGCTCTGTTCGATGGTGAAACCGCAGGGAAGCAGCAGGATGACGTCGGGGTCGGCCGCGGCCAGCGCGCCCCAGTCCAGCCACGGCGAGTGCTGGCCCGGCGTGGCGAACAGGCTCTGGCCGCCCGCCGCTTCGATCAGTTCGGGCATCCAGTTGCCGCCGGCCATCAGCGGATCGATCCATTCGATGGCGGCGACGGTCGGCTGGTAGGCGGCGCGCCCGGCGGTTTCGCGGATTGCGGTCAGGCGGCCCTGCAGCGTCGCGATGGCCCGCTCCGCCGCGGTGTCCGCGCCGAGCGCCTGCCCCACCTTGCGCATGTCGCCCCAGACGTCGGAGAGGTCGTTGGGCTCCAGCGAAACAAGGGCCGGCGCCATGCCGGTCCATTCGCACAACGCGTCCTCCAGGTCGCCGGGCGTGACCGCGCAAATGGCGCACTGGGTCTGGGTCAGGATCAGGTCCGGCTTCAGCGCCCGCAGGCGCTCGGCGTCGACGCGATAGACCGAGACGCCCTGGGCGATGATCTCGTTTACCCGGCGGTCGATGTCGCGGGACGTGCCGTCCAGGCGCACCTTGGTTTCGCTCAGCGCCGGCAGATGCCGCACCTGCGGAGGAAAGTCGCATTGGTGCGAGCGGCCGACGAGGTGGTCGGCCATGCCGACCGCGGCGACGATCTCGGTGGCGCTGGGCAACAAGGAGACGATGCGGAGCCCGCTCATGCCGCCCGCCCGAAGGCCGGGAGCGTCAGGCCGGCGCGGCGCAGGGCGGCGTCGATCGCTAGCAGGATCGCCAGCCAGACGGCGTTGACGAGGCCCACGAGGCTGATGACCCCGGGCCGCACCTCGCAGGCGCCGGTGACGACCTGCTCCACACCCAGGATCACGACCTGGTTGGCCACAAAGGCGGCGACGAAGGCCGCGCCCGCCCGCAGCCATACGGGCTGGCCCGCGAAGGCCCGCGACGCCGGCGCGGCGGCAAGCGTGGCGGCCAGGGCGGCGACGCCCAGCCCCACGCCCCACGAAACGGTCTGGGCGTCCCGCGGATAGTCGTGCAGGCCGAAGCCGACGGCCTGGCCCGCCAGCCAGACGGCGGCTGTCAGCAGGAGCGCCCGGCCCAGCGGCAGGGCGCCGGCGGCGATCACCGCCACGGCGACCAGGGGCTCCAGGCAGCCGGCCAGGAAGGAGCCGCCCACGACCAGGGCGACGAGACCTGCAGACCACAGGCCCGAACGGGAGGGTGGAGAAACGATGGAAGACATGGGCCGAAACCTCGCGGCGAACGTGACACGTCACCGCGACGAACATGGGCGCCCCCGGAGAAGCCCCCGAGCCGGTCCATCCACATCGGCGCACCCCGTCCGACGTGGTCGCGCGTGACCACGGCTTGTGGCAGGTCTCCTGGCTCGCGGCTCGTCGCCTCGGACCGGCCTTCCCAGGACCTTTCGACCCCAGTGGCTGTGTTGGTCTTCGACTCGCCGCTTACAGTTGCGGGGGCAGCCGCGGCCTTGTGCGCGAGCGCACGCACCGCATTCCCTTTTGAGCCCTTGCGGGCGCCACGCGCGATGATTGCCCCGGCGCGGCCGGAGCGGTCAAGGCGCGGCGGCCCTGCGCCTACTCGGCGGCGGCGAGGGTGGTGGTCGCGGGACGGTATTGCGCAACGATCATCCGGGTCGCGTCGAGGCGGGCGCCGCGCCGGTCGATGATCTCCAGGTGCACGTGGTCGGTCATACCGCCCGGGTACTTCCGCTGCAGCGAATGCGCCTTGCCGATCGGCCGCCCGATGGCCACCGCGTCGCCCACGTCGACGGTCGGCTTCAGGTAGAAGACCCGGGCGGCGTAGTTCAGGGCCGGATTGGTGATCTCGACGAACTTCAGGCTCTGATCGCCCGCATAGGCGTAGCCGATCTTTGTGACATAGCCGGAGATCGGCGCATCGACGTCCTGGCCCGCCTCGGCGCGGTAGTCCACGCCCTCGTGCCGGCGGCTGCCGCCGTCGCGGCGGGCCCCGAACTGGCCGGCGCCATAGGCGTCGTGCTCGCGAGGCTCGAGTCCGGTCGGATTGGCGAAGTCCGCGCGGCCGTCGCCATCGACGTCTGCGCCGTCCCAGACCCGTTCCATCGGCGCGGGTTCGGCGGGGGGATCCGCCTGCTCCATGGCGCGTTCCACGGCTGTCGCCAGAGTGATCCGATGCTCCGGCTGGCTGAGCGGCGCCGCAGCAGCAGCTGTCGCGGTGACAAGCGCGACTATAGATACCAACAGCGCAGGTTTCGTTTCGACCAACTCAAGCAAACGCGCGGGAACGCCCAACTTCATCCAGGATCCTTCACTCAACAAATGCACGCCGCACCTGGACTATTGCCAAGCTTCGTGGCGGTTTGACTGGAACGCCGCGCCAAATGCAGCGATGTGATGGGTCCTGGCTTCGGACCGGGGCGAAAAATAGGCGAAGCCGCCAAATTTAACCATGCGACCGGTCGCCGCCGGGCGAACACGGTTCCCATTGCACCGTTCAGCGGCACCTGTTACTAAACGGCCAGTCAGTTATTTAGAAAGCACATCCCATGGACGCCGGCGCGCCCAAGTTCCGTAGACGGAAGGCCGATCGGCCCGCGGAAATCGTGCAGGCCGCCCTCGCGGTGTTCGCTGAAAAGGGGTTCGCGGCGGCGAAGCTGGAGGACATCGCTCGCCAAGCGGGGGTGTCGAAGGGCGCGATCTACCTCTACTTCGAGACCAAGGAAGACATCTTCCGCGCCGTCGTCGGCCAGGCCATCGCACCCAACGTCGTCGCGGTGAAGGCCATGGCCGCTGCCCATCCCGGCCCGCTCGCCGACCTCCTGCGCGGGGTGACTGGCCATATCGCCGGCATCGTCACGCACACGCCGCTGGGCTGCGTACTGAAGATGGTGGTCGGCGAGGCGCGGAATTTCCCGGAAATCGCGCGGGTCTGGCACGATGAACTGGTGTCCCAGGCCCTCGGGACCCTGACGGCCGCCATTGCCGCCGCCCAGGCGCGGGGCGAGGTCAAGCCCGGCGATCCCCGCATCTACGCTCTGCAGCTCATCGCCCCGCTGCTCGTCGCGGTGCTCTGGCGCGAGACTTTCGTGCCGGTCGGCGCGGAGCCGTTCGACCTGCCGGCCGTGATGAGCCAGCACATCGACACCCTGCTGTTGGGCCTGCTCACGGAAGGAGCCCGCCCATGAACCGTCAGCGCCTGCTGGTGGCCGGCCTGATCGGCGCGGCCGCCGTGATCGCCGGCCTGGTCATCTGGGTCCCGCGGATGGACCGGCCCGCCACCCTCTCCGGCTATATCGAGGGCGAGCCGCTGTACATGGCCGCGCCGGTCGCCGGAACGGTTCGCCAGGTGAGCGTGGTGCGCGGCCAGGACGTGGCGGCCGGTGAGGCGCTGTTCGTCGTCGACCCCGCCCAGGTGCGCGCCCAGGCCGACCAGGCCTCTGCGGAGGCCGCCGCCGCCCAGGCTCAGGCGCAGGACGCCCGCAAGGGCCAGCGGCCGGCGGAGCTGGCGGTGTTCGAGGCCAACATCGCAGCCGCCGAGGCCCGTGCCCGCGACGCCCACGCCGACCTGCGCCGGGTCCAGCCCCTGGTCCGACAGGGCTGGTATGCGCCGGCCCGCCTGGACGACGCCCGCGCCGCCGCCGAAGCTGCCGACGCCCAGGTGCGGGCTGCCCGAAAGCAGCGCGACGCCGCGCTGCTGGGCGCCCGCGAGGATCAGGTGCGCGCCGCCGACGCCCGTGTGACGCAGGCCCAGGCCGCGGTGACGGGCGCCGCCGCCCGCCTGGCCGAGGTCGCGCCGCGCGCGCCGGCCAGGGCGCGGGTCGAGGACGTGTTCTTCCACCCGGGCGAATGGGCGCCGGCCAACCAGCCGATCCTGTCCCTGCTGCCGGACGAGCGGATCAAGGTGCGCTTCTTCGTGCCCGAGCGAGATCGGGCGGCCTATCGCATCGGTCGCACGGTCCGCTTCGCCTGCGACGGCTGCGCCAGCGGACTGTCGGCCCGCATCGAGTTCGTGGCGCCCCGGCCGGAGTTCACGCCGCCGGTGATCTACAGCCGCGAGGCCCGCGACCGCCTGGTCTACCTGGTCGAAGCCCGCCCCAGCGCGCGGCTCAACCCCGGTCAGCCGGTGGACGTAGAGCCCTTGTCGTGAGGCGCCGCACGACATGACCTTGGCCATCGACGTCCACGGCCTGAACAAATCCTTCGGCGACAAGCACGTCGTCAACGACGTCACCATCCAGGTGGAAGCCGGACGGATCTGCGGGTTCCTGGGGCCGAACGGCTCGGGAAAGACCACCACCCTGCGGATGCTGTGCGGGCTGCTGACGCCGGACTCCGGCTCGGGCGAGGCGCTGGGCTTCGACATCATCGCCCAGGCCGACGAGGTGAAGCGGCGGACGGGCTACATGACCCAGAAGTTCTCGCTCTACGAGGACCTGACCATCGCCGAGAACCTGCAGTTCACGGCCCGGGTCTATGGCCTGGACCGCCGGCGCGAACGGGTCGATGCGGCGCTGGAGCGGCTGGGACTGACGTCGCGGCGCGGCCAGTTGGCAGGCACGCTCTCAGGCGGCTGGAAGCAGCGGTTGGCCCTGGCCGCCGCGACCCTGCACGAGCCCCGGCTGCTGCTGCTGGACGAACCCACGGCCGGCGTCGACCCTAAGGCGCGCCGGACGTTCTGGGACGAGATCCACGCCCTGGCCGCCGAGGGCCTGACCGTCCTGGTCTCCACCCACTACATGGACGAGGCCGAGCGGTGCCATGAGATCGCATACATCAGCTACGGCCGGCTGATCGCCCGCGGAACGGCGGCGGAGGTGATCGCCGGGTCCGGCCTGGTCACCCTTCACGGCGAGGGTCCGAACGCCGACCGGCTGGCGCACGACCTGGCCGGCGCACCGGGGGTCGAGACGGCGGCAGCCTTCGGCGCGGCGATCCATGTCAGCGGGACCGACCGCGCCGCCCTGGAAGCGGCGGTGAGGCCCTACCGCCGCGAACCCTATCGCTGGAGCGAGGTCCCACCCACGCTCGAGGACGTGTTCATCCAGCTCATGAGCCAGAGCCAGGACAACGTCCGGTGAGCGGCCTGTCGTGGCTCCGTGTGCTCGCCGTGCTGGTGAAGGAGTTCAAGCAGCTCACCCGCGACCGGATCACGTACGCAATGATGCTGGCGATCCCCGTCGTGCAGCTCACGCTGTTCGGCTACGCCATCAACACCGAGCCGCGCCACCTGCCCACCGCCGTCCTGGTCCAGGAGGACAGCCGCCATGCCCGCTCGATCGTCGCGGCGCTGAAGAACTCGGCCTATTTCGACTTCGTGGCCCAGGCGCGCAGTCCGGCCGAACTGGACCGGCTGCTCCGCAATGGCGAGGTCCAGTTCGCGGTGACCATACCGGGCGACTTCAGCCGCCGGGTCGCCCGCGGAGACCGCGCCCAGATCCTGGTGGAGGCCGACGCCACCGACCCCTCGGCCACGAGCGGCGCCGTCGCCGCGCTGGCCGCCCTGCCCGACCTCGCCCTGCGCCACGACCTTACCGGCGCCCTCGCGTCCCGGCAGGGTGAGGCGCCGTTCGAGGTGGTGGTCCATCGCCGCTACAACCCCGAAGCCATCACCGCCTACAACATCGTCCCGGGCCTCTTGGGCATCATCCTGTCCCTGACGCTGGTGATGATGACGGCGCTCAGCGTCACGCGCGAGACCGAGCGCGGGACGATGGAGACCCTGCTTTCCACGCCGCTGGAGCCCCTCGAAGTGATGATCGGCAAGCTAGCGCCCTACGTCTTCGTAGGGCTGGTGCAGACCGCGATCATCCTGGTCATGGCCGCGACCCTGTTCCAGGTGCCGATGGGCGGAGGTTGGATCGGCCTGTCAGCCGGCATCGCCCTCTTCATCACGGGCTCCCTGGCCCTGGGCTTTCTCATCTCGACGGTGGCGAGGTCACAGCTTCAGGCGATGCAGATGAGCTTCTTCTACATCCTGCCGTCGATCCTGCTGTCGGGGTTCATGTTCCCGTTCCGCGGCATGCCGGCCTGGGCGCAGTGGATCGGGGAAGTGATCCCCGTGACCCACTTCCTGCGCGTCGTGCGCGGCTCGCTGCTGAAATCGCAGGGCCTCGGCGACCAGTGGCGCGAGCTCGCGGCGCTCACCGCCTTCGTCCTGGTGGTCACGGCGCTGGCCATGGCGCGCTACCGGCGCACCCTGGACTAACTAGACGGCCAGCAGGTCGCGGAAGTCGGCCGGGTTCAGGCCCATCTTCTGAAGGTCGGAGTGCATGCCGGCGAACATCGCCCGCGCGCCGCGGACGGCGTCGAACCCTGCATCGCCCGCAGTCAGCGCCACCTCCCGGCCCACGTTCGGGTCGAACGCCAGCCGCACTTCGGCGCCCAGTTCCTGGCTCAGGTCGCGCTCGCGGCGCGCGGCGTCGCGGGCGTCGGCGACCTGGTCGCGGACGTAGTCCTTCAGCGCATTGGCATCGCCGCTCGTAAACACCTCGCCGGAAATGAAGCCCAGCCCGGAGACCTCCTGCATCCGCTCGGGCGGCGACTTCGGCGTCAGCGTGCCGACCTCCGACATGCTGGCGAGGCCGTAGGCGCGGGCCGCGCGCGCCCGATCAAGGGCGTCGCCGCCCCACATCTCCGAGGAACCCAGGAGCTGCGCGTCGACACGCACCAGGGCGCCCTGGGGGACCATCTGCAACTGAGCTGTGTCCGGCGGTATCGGCGTGAGCGTGGCCGAGATGTCAGTCAGGGCAGAATCTACCTCATGGTGGCGCTTGACCCGATCGACCGGGAAAGAACTGCCGACCCCGCTGACGGACATGGACATACGCAACTCCCTGTTGCGGGACGCTGCGCAAAGCCTGTGCCAATCCGACGCAGGGTCAGAAGCTGTAGACGAGGCTCGCCCGGGTCGTGGTGTCGGTGTGCTCGCGGCCCGCCGGGGGTTCGGTTTCGGCGCGCACGTCGAACGATGCCCGGGCGGAGAGGTCGCCGCGCAGCTTGGTGGTGAGCGCGGTCGTCGCGGTGAGTGAGGAGCTCACCGAGTCCAGGAAGACCGTTGCGGTCTGGGTGAAGACGAGGTCCGGCCGGATGGTCCACGACAGGTCGCCGCCCAGGCGCGCCGAGAAGGCGATCTCGTCGCCGCGGTCGTAATAGTTGATCTGGCGCAGCGCCGGGCCGGCCTGAACGTCAAGCCGCAGGTCGCGCTGGTCGATCAGCCGGTAGCCGAAGCCGACGCTTTCCGAGAACCGGCTCCTGAAGCCCGCGAACCGGTCGCGCTCGCCCGACAGCGAGACAGCGACGAACGAGCGGCCGTTGAGCTTCCACTGGCCGGCGTAGCCCGCGAAGTAGCGCTCCTTCGAGACTGCCCCACCCGAGCGCTGGTAGTCGCCCTGCGCGCGGATCTCGTGCCGCCAACGCAGCGTCTCCTTGGCGAAGGACAGGCCCGCCGAGCCGCCGATGTCCTCGCTATTGCCGGTGCTGATGAAGCCTCCGGCCTGGCCCTCGCCCTTCCAGCCGTCGCGGAAGCGCAGGCTGGTGATCCGGGCGACACGCTCCTCCTCGGCCCGCGAGGTCAGGGCCGCCACCTGGGCGTCGATCTCGCCCAGGGATTCCGGATGGGTGCGGCGCGCCACCTCGGCCACGGTCGCAAGGGCGCCGGGAGTCTCGGCGGCGGCCTCGATCATCCGCGCCACCGGCGCCGGAAGCGGCGCCGCCAGCGCGACGCCAGGCGCAATGGCCAGGATGACGGACATCAGCAGGATACGCATGCCGGGCTCCGAGTCGGGAAAGGGCGGGAGCCTAGCCAATTCTCCGCAGAACGCGGCGGCCTTTGGGCGCCGCGGCCCCAGATGGCGCGCGCCGTGTCCGCCGGCCGTGCAAAGCGCGCCGCGCGGGCGCCGGCGCATGGACGCAGGCGGTCGAGCGGCCTAGACTTCGCCGTCCCTCCAACGCCCTGGGACGATCCTCTCCGACATGCCGACCGCCGCCCCGCCCGCCATCGCCGCGGAACTGCGCCGCCTGCTGGCGCACAGCCATGCGCCCTATTCCGGCGTGCATGTGGCCGCGGGCGTGGAGGCCGAAGACGGCTCGATCCACTACGGCGTCAACGTGGAGAACGCGGCGTACCCCCAGGGCGTCTGCGCCGAGGCCAGCGCCATCTCGGCCGCGGTGACGCACGGCCACAGGGCGATCCGCCGGGTCTGGCTGGCCTCGTCCCTGCCCGGCCTCATCTGGCCGTGCGGCGGCTGCCGGCAGAAGATCTGGGAGCTGTCCGAGCCCGGCTGCGAAGTGGTCAGCGTCGGCCCCGACGGCCGCGTCGAGACGCACGCCATCGAAGCCCTGCTGCCGCTCGGGTTCCGGCTGGAGCCTCCGCGCTAAGCGGGCCTGGCGCCCGCCACGTAGCGATCCACCACCCCTTCCAGCACCGCCAGCGGACAACCGCCCGTGGTCACCACCGCGTCGTTGTAGTCGCGCAGGTCGAACCGGTCGCCCAGCGCCGCCTGGGCTTTTGCCCGCAGGCGCACGATCTCGTTGTGACCCGTCTTGTAGGCGCAGGCTTGGCCGGGGCTGGCGCAATAGCGGTCGACCTCGCTGGTGATCGCGCCCACCGAGCGGCCGGTGGCGGCGACCATCCAGGCCACCGCCTGCTCGCGGGTCCAACGTTTGTCGTGCAGGCCGGTGTCGACCACCAGGCGCGCCGCGCGGAAGCGCAGGGCCTGCAGATAGCCCAGCCGGCCCATCGGATCGTCGGCATAGAGGCCCACCTCGTCGGCGAGCTGTTCGGCGTAGAGGGCCCAGCCTTCCGTGAAGGCGCCGAAGTTCATCAGCGAGGCGATGGTGTGGATCTCGCCCGGCCGTTCGGCGAGGTAGGCGCCCTGCCAGGCGTGGCCCGGCAACGCCTCGTGCATCGAAAGGCTGGCCAGGGTGTATTTCGGCCAGTTCGCGGTGTCGCTGAGGTTCACGTAGTAGATGGCCGGCCGCGACCCATCGAGCGCGGCGAAGTTCATGTAGCCCAGGCCGGCGCCGGCCTCGATCTCCTTGGGCACGGCGCGCACCTCGACGGGCGCCTTCAGGTCGAGCTTCGAGAACTTGGGGATGAAGGGCCGGATGGCGGCGATGCGCTCCTCGATATAGGCCAGCACCTCGCGCTTACCGGCCTCGGTGTTCGGATAGACGAACCTCGGGTCCTTGGTCAGGGCGCCCATCCGCTCGCCCACGGTCCCCTGGGTGAAGCCCTGGGCCTTGAGGATGCCGTCCATCATGGCGTCGATCTCGGCGCCCTGGTCCAGGCCCGCCTTGTGGATCTCGTCCGGGGCGCGGTCGGTGGTGGTGTTGTACTTCAGGCCCCACCGGTAATAGTCAGCGCCGTCGCGAAACTTCCACACCCCCGCGTCATGGGTCGCGCGGGGCTGCTGCGACTTCAGCACGGCGATCTGTCGCTCCAGGGCCGGGAACACCTTCTGCGCCACAATGGCCGTGGCCCGGGCCTGCCAGTCGCCGTCGATCCCCTTCGCCTTGGCGCGCTCGGCCAGCGAGCCGACCAACCGCGTGGCGGCAGGATCCTGGGCACGAGCCTCCTCGCCCTGCCGCAAGGCCGTGGCCAGAAGGAAGTCGGGCAGGACCACGCCCTTGCCGGCCGCGTCCTTGGTCCGGTCGCTCTCCTGGTCCAGCGCCGTCCCATACTGCTCGAGACGGGCGAGGTAGGCCTCGGCGTCGTCGCGGGTCTCGATCAGGTGCTGGGCGTTGAGGAACTCGCCGGTGTTGACCACCGTCCCGTCCTGCTGGCTGACCACATAGGGGTTCGCATAGTCCTTGCCGTATCCGAACCGGCCGCCCTCGGCGCCCACGTCCTGGGCGTAGAGCACGCTGTCGTAGGTGGTCAGGTCGCGGCCCCGCAGGCTGGCGCGCGGCACAGCCCGCAACCGCTTCGCGCGGTCGGCATAGGCGGCGACCTGCTTCGCCCGGCCGCCGGCCGAGACGTCGTCGAGCCGGCGCTTCAGCGCCGCGTCAGCCCCCTTGTCCTTGCCGAGGCTGCTCGCGGTCTGCGGCGCGTCGGCCAGGATCTCTTTCACGAAGGCATCGAGCAACCCGGCGAGCCGCGTGTCGTTCACACCTTCGCCCTCGGCGGCGAAGGCGGCCAGGGGCGAGGCGGCGAGCCCCAGGGCGGCCCCGGTGAGGAGCAGGTGGCGGCGGGTGGTCATGGGCGGGAATCCCGAATGAGCGAACGATCGAGCGCGACCCTAGCGGGCGGCGACGGCTGCGCAATTCCTAAGCGCCGAACGGTGTTTGCACGGAACATCGGCGCCGCTGTTCGCCGCGGATGGCAAGGCGCCGCTTGCCCGACTCCTCCGGCCATCCCACGTTGAAGCCATGAGCGACCGCCCTTCGGGCGCGGCGCCGTCCCGGTTGGTGGCGGTGCTGGGTCCCACCAACACCGGCAAGACCCACCTGGCCGTGGAGCGCATGCTGGGGCACGCGTCCGGGATGATCGGACTGCCGCTGCGGCTGCTGGCGCGCGAGATTTACGATCGCATCGTCAAGGCGCGGGGGGCCCGCTGCGTGGCCCTGATCACCGGCGAGGAGAAGATCGTCCCGCCACGGCCGCAGTATTACGTCTGCACGGTCGAGGCCATGCCGCTCTCGGTCGAGGTCGAGTTCCTGGCCGTCGACGAGATCCAGCTCTGCGCCGACCCCGAGCGCGGCCACGTCTTCACCCACCGCCTGCTGCACGCGCGCGGCCGGTCCGAGACGATGCTGCTGGGGGCCGGGACCATGGCGCCGCTCGTGCGCCGCCTGTTGCCGCACGCCGAGATCCAGACCCGCGACCGGTTCAGTCAGCTGACCTATTCAGGCCCGAAGAAGCTGACCAAGCTGCCGCGCCGCTCGGCGGTCGTCGCCTTCAGCGCCGAGCAGGTCTACGCCATCGCCGAGCTGATCCGCCGCCAGCGTGGCGGGGCGGCCGTGGTGATGGGCAGCCTCAGCCCCCGCACCCGCAACGCCCAGGTCGCGCTCTACCAGTCGGGCGAGGTCGACTTCCTGGTGGCGACAGACGCCATCGGCATGGGCCTGAACATGGACGTCGACCACGTGGCCTTCGCGGGCCTGCGGAAGTTCGACGGCAGGCGCACCCGCTTCCTGCATCCGCAGGAGATCGGGCAGATCGCGGGCCGCGCCGGCCGCTACCAGAAGGACGGCACGTTCGGCGTCACCGGCGAAGCCGAGGACATGGACCCCGACCTGGTCGAGGCGGTGGAGCATCATGCGTTCGAACCCGTGGCCGGCGCCGAATGGCGCAATTCGAAGCTCGACTTCTCCGCCCTGCCGGCCCTGATCCGCAGCCTGGCGAAGCTGCCCGACCGCGAGGGCCTGAAGCTCTCCGCCGAGGCGCTGGACGAAACGACCCTGAAGGCCCTGGCCGAGGACGAGGTCGTGCAGGTCCGCACGCGCGACAAGACCAACCTCATGCGCCTATGGGACGTCTGCCAGACCCCCGATTTCCGCAAGGTGGCGCGGGAGGAGCACGTGGGCCTGGTGAAGGCCTTCTTCCTGCAGCTCACCGAGCGGCGGCGGCGGATCGGGGACGATTGGATCGCCCGCCAGTACGAGCAACTGAACCGCACGGACGGCGAGATCGACACCCTGGCGACCCGGCTCGCCAGCGTCCGGACCCTGGCCTATGTGGCCAACCGGCCCGACTGGCTGGTCGATCCCGGATCCTGGCAACAGCAGACCCGCGGGCTGGAGGACAAGCTCTCCGACACCCTGCACGAGAAGCTGATGGCCCGGTTCGTCGACCGGCGGACCAGCGCCCTGATGCGGGGACTGCGCGTACGGGAGGAGATGTTGGCGGGCGTCGCGGCGGACGGCGCCGTCACGGTCGAAGGTCACTATGTGGGCCGGCTCTCCGGCGTAGACTTCGAGGCAGCTCAGGGCGGCAGCCTGCTGGAGGAGAAAGCCCTGCGGGCCGCCGCCCAGCATGCCGTGGCGCCCGAGATCGGCCGCCGCCTGGGCCGCCTGGCCGCGGCGCCCGACGAGGCGTTCGGCCTGGGCCAGGACGGGGCGGTGCTGTGGGACGGCGTGGTCGTGGGCGTGATCACCGGCGGCCAGCCGTTCGCGCCCCGGGTGCGGCTGCTGGGCGAACTGGGCCACGACGCGGCGCGGCAGCGGGCCGCGCGCCGCCTGGAAGCGTTCGTCGCCGCCGAGGCCGGCCGCCGGCTGGCGCCGCTGCGGCGGCTGGAGGCGGCGGTGGCCGAGGGCAAGATCCGCGGCCTGGCCCGCGGCGTCGCCTACCGCCTCATCGAATCCGGCGGGGTTCTGGACCGGGCCGAGGTGGCCGTCGAAACCCGCGGCCTCAGCCAGGTCGAGCGGCGGATGCTCCGGGGCCTGGGCGTGCGTATCGGCGCCTTTTCGCTCTACCTGCCCGGCCTGCTGCGGCCCGAGGCCCGGGCGTTGGCCCAGGCGATGTCGGCGCGCGAGGCCGATGGCTGGCGGCCACCGCCCGACAAGCTCAGCCGCCTGCCCGCAGCCACGCCGGCGCCCCGGGTACTCGCCGCCCATGGCCTGCGCGCGGTGAAGGGGCTCGCCGCGCCCGTCGAGCAACTCGAGAAGCTGGACGAACTGCTGCGCGCTGCGCCGGTGCGCAACGGCGGCGCCGTGCTCACCGACGAGGCGCGCGAGACCCTTTGCTGGAGCGCCGAGGAGGCCGCCTCGATCTTGCGTGGCCTGGGCTTCGCCCCCGCCAATAAGCCGCGCGAGAACGAGCCGATCGGCTGGCGCCGCCGCTCCGAGCGCAAGGCCGAAGCCGCGGCCGGCCAGCCGGCGCCGCATTCGCCCTTCGCCGCCCTCGCAGCGCTCAAGGACCAGCCTGCGCCCGCCCGCCGGCCCCGGCGGCGCCGAAGGAAGGCGGCCGGATCCGCGTCGGCATGAGCGAGGTCGACGCCTGCCGCGCCGACGTCTGGCTCTGGCGCGCCCGCTTCTTCAAGACCCGCGCCCTCGCCGCGAAGTTCGTCGAGAGCGGCCGCATCCGGATTACCCGCGCGGGGCAGGAGGAGCACCGCCTCGACAAGCCGGCGCGTCCGCTGAAGGTGGGCGACCACCTCGTCTTCGCCCTCGGTGGCCGCCTGGTCGCAGTTACGGTCCAGGCCATGGGCGACCGCCGCGGCCCGGCCGAAGAGGCGCGGACGCTCTACTCGACACTTGATGGCGACTGACCGCGCGGACCATTCACCACATCTGCCGACGCAATCTTAAGGCGAGCGATGCCTCCTGATGCGACACAGGAGTTGATCGATGTTCGGCCGCAGCATCCCCGCCCGAGATCCCAACGCCAGCCCTCCAAAATACTGGGCCGCCCGGGGCGGCCGGGGGGAGTACTGGATGATGGTGGGGCTCTTTTTCGCAATGAGCCTCCTGCTTCCGGGATACAGCACGACAGTCGCCGCCGGGCCGCTGATGATCTTCACGATCCGGCGGTTTCACGACTTCGGCCAGAGCGGCTGGTGGGCGGCGGCGCCATTGGCGGTCGGTCTTGCGGCCGGCGTCGCCATGGCCGCCTCGCCGCTCCTGGCTCCGATCATCCAGGCGGTGTTGCTTGTCGGCAGCGTATCGTTCACCGCCTTCGTAGGCCTGATGCCGGGCGACGCCGGACCAAACCGGTTCGGCGAGTCCCGGCCGCTATTTCGTCGCAAGCGCCCTGACCTGAGCGAAACGTTCAGCTAGGCCCCTATCCCCGTTTCCAGAATTCCTGACGCCTCGTCGCATTGACAAGACGCGGTCCGGCCGTGAAAAACCCGCGCCCCCGAACAGGGCGGCGCCGCCGGAGCCTTGAAGCACCCGCCATGACCTACATCGTGATGGATCCCTGCATCAAATGTAAGTTCATGGACTGCGTGGAGGTGTGCCCCGTCGACTGCTTCTACGAGGGCGAGAATTTCCTGGCGATCAACCCGGACGAATGCATCGACTGCGGCGTCTGCGAGCCGGAGTGCCCGGTCGACGCCATCAAGCCCGACACCGAAGACGATCCGGACGGCAAGTGGCTGCGGATCAACTCCGAATACTCGAAGGTGTGGCCAAACATCACGGTCAAGGGCGAGCCCCCCGCCGACAAGGAAGCTTTCGAGCGCGAAACCGGCAAGTTCGAGAAATACTTCTCCGAGAAGCCCGGCCGCGGGTCCTGAACCCGACCTCCGCGCCCGCCCTGGCCGGGCCGGCGCAACCCTTTCTTTCGGCTCATTTTTGTGTTAATGTCGGGAACGACACGACACGAAGGCTTCGCCTGCGTCGGTCTGCAGCTAGAACAGCCGGCCGGCGCCCACGTCGGCGCGGGCGAAGGGTGTCTTAAGAGGTCAGCTCCGATTTCAGAGTGATGCGCTGCCGCGATCCTTCCCGCGGAAGGGCAGCTATTCGCTTATTCGGAGCCCGACGGATGTGCCGCGGTGACGCGGACGGATAGAGAGGTATCTCGATGAGCAAGAGCGGTCACGAATTCTCGGTTGGCGATCACGTCGTCTACCCGGCCCACGGCGTGGGTCAGGTGCAAGGGATCGAAACCCAGGAAGTCGCCGGTCTGAAGCTTGAAGTCTACGTCATCACCTTCGACCACGAGAAGATGACGCTGCGCGTACCCACCGCCAAGGCGAAAACGGCCGGCCTGCGCTCCCTCGCCGAGACCGGCGTGGTGTCCAAGGCTCTGACCACCCTGAAGGGCCGCGCCCGCGTGAAGCGCACCATGTGGTCGCGCCGCGCGCAGGAGTACGAAGCCAAGATCAACTCGGGCGACCTGATCTCGATCGCCGAAGTCGTGCGCGACCTGCACCGCGCCGAAAACCAGCCCGAGCAGTCCTACTCCGAGCGCCAGCTGTATGAGAGCGCCCTGGACCGCATGGCCCGTGAAGTCGCGGCCATCGAGCGCATCGACCGCGACGCGGCCATCGCCATGCTGAACAAGTCGCTGGTCAAGACCCAGGCCGCCGCGGCCTGATCGGCTTCCGGCTTCGAACGCGAGACGCCCGGCCTCACGGCCGGGCGTTTTCGTTTGCGCCCGGCGCCAGTTGCCCCGCCGCCTCGCCCGTGGCACGAACCGCCCGGCGTGGCCTCGTAGCTCAGCCGGATAGAGCAGGGCTTTCCTAAAGCCAAGGTCGGGGGTTCGAGTCCCTCCGAGGCCGCCACGCTTCGCGAAGGCTGTTGTGCCAACTTAAGAGTGGCCCAATTCCAACTTAAGACTGTCCAATTTGCGAATAACTCGCAACCGGCCGCCGGCATGACCTCATGGCGCGGGAATGGCGCCGCCAGGTCAAGCAGATGCGACGGACCCATTCCAGCGTTCGACGGCTTCCTGCGTCCGCAGACGATCCAAAACACTCCAATGCCAGATGAGGTCGCATCCGGTCGGCAGCCGGCCGCCTCGCGCGGCGTTGCAAGCTTGGTGCTTCAACAGACCGTTGCCGACGGTGCTGGCGCCGCTCAGGCGCTTCGGATCGAGGTGATCGAACGTTGGAGACCTCGGCCCGCGGCTTCGCTTCCCGCCGACCCATCCCCATCGGCAAGCCGCACCCGGCACAGCGGCCTCCTTGGGCCCAATGCAGGATGGCGCGCTGCCTACGCCTCCCGCGCGTCTCTCCCCCCATCGGTCGCCAACCACGCCCTGCCCGCTGGCGAATGAAACTAGACTCGGCCTGCGCCAAAAACGGACGCAGGCCTCCGCCTGTCAGGGAGGCAGAGATCCACGACGCGCCAGTTGTGGACGTTTGGCGTCGCCGCCGCACGCGGACGTTCTGTGCGCATGCCGTTCGCTCGACCCACCCCCTACATGTGCGCTGCCCATCTCGGGTGAATGCGTACGTCGCAGGGCGCTTCCCTCACAATGGTGTAGCTTGGTTTCGGATGGCTGGCTCCGAGTCGGGAGGCAAGCCTGGGGAAAGGCGCGGAATGGCTATAACCGGTGTGTCGGACGAACAGATCAGCGCGATCCTGAAGGATCGCCTTACGCCGTCCGCCTCCATCAAGACGCCAGAGCGGCTTTTCGGCCGCGAGAAGAACCTGCTGGCGATCACGCGGGCGCTGAACTCGGATGGGCGCCAGATCTTCGTCTATGGCGACAGAGGCGTCGGAAAGACCTCGCTCGCCCTTACCGCTGCAACGCTCCACAACCACAGCAGCGACGACCCGATCTATGTGGTGTGCGGCAAGACCAGCACGTTCGCAGACGTGATTCAGGCCGTGGGCAACGCGTCTATCGACATTCGCAAGAGGGTGGAGAAGCCGAAGAGCGGAACGGCGCTTGGCCTCACCGCGCCCGGCGGAATGGGCGCGACCTTTACCCCCGGGACGGCGGGCACGGCTTCGATCCCAGCACCCCAGTCGATCAACGAAGCCCTCGACGTGATCCGCTATGTTTGCTCGGTCCGGACCGGGCGCGTGATGATCGTCATTGACGAGATGGAGCGGATCGAGAAGGCGGAGGATCGCGAAAAGTTCGCGGAGTTCATCAAGAATATACCTGAACTCGACGCCGATGTGCGCTTCATCTTCTGCGGCATCGCGACGGACATTAACGAGCTTCTGGAGTCCCATCCCTCCGCCGGACGAATACTCGAAACGATCAAGCTCGACCGGCTCAACCACTCGGACTTATGGCGAATCATCGAAGCCGTAGCTGAGCGCCTCGGCGTGGCGGTCGGGCGTGAAGTCCTGATCCGCATTGGGCAGATCAGCGACGGCTTCCCGCACTTCGTCCACTTGATCGGGGAGAGCATGTTCTGGAGCATGTTCGACGCGGAGGAAGTTTTAGGGGAAGTGCGCCGGGAAGACCTCAAGGCCGGCGTGAACGGCGCCCTGACCCGTACCGAGGCGGTGCTCCGTGCCCAGTACGACAAGGCGACCAAGAAGACCAAGAACACCGACGACTACGAGGAAGCCCTGTGGGCGCTCGCGGACACGACCTCCGACCGTCGACAACTGACGGAAATCTACTCGGCGTCCTACATGCGGGTGATGACGCACCGTCAAGGGCGGAAGCACCTCGCGCGGGAGGTCTTCAACCAACGCCTGCTGGCGCTGAAGCAACCCAGCCATGGTCGCATTGTCCTGGGCTATGGCTCCGGTTGGTTCGGCTTCCGCGAGAACATCATGCGCGGCTTCGTCAGGTTGTCCGCACAGAGCAGTGGTGTGGAACTAGGCCGGGACGCCGCTTAGGGACGCCGGGGGAGCAACCATGGCGCTGACAAGGCCTAAGCACCTTGGCCGCGGCTACTGCGATGGAGGATTCATCGCTCCAAGTACCGCGGGACGATGGCGGATCCGATAGGGATTGAATCTGTGGCCCTCGGTGTGGGCAAGGTGCTCTGTTAGACCGAGATGCGCCAGTTTCGGAACTTGGGACGCCACCACGGAGCGGACGTTCAGGCGGCTATGGCCTCAGCCTCGGCCGCCAGATCGGCGGCGTCGTCCTGTTCGAAAATGGCCGGCGGCTCATCCATCACGACACTCTAGCGCACCAACTGCGCTCGAATTCCAGAACGTAGAAGCGACGACAGCACTGAGACCCAGGCGTCGGCCGCTGCGAGGCGGAAGCCAAAGCCGCAGGAGGACGTCAAAACGACTCTAGGACCTGACTCTGGCATATAGATCGGGCTCGCCGGGAGACAGCTCAACAAGGTGGCGCTTGGCGAGCTTCAGCAGCGCTCTTTCCGTAGCCGCCTCGCTCATTCCGAGCGCTGAAGCGATGGTTTGGACCGGCTCGGGCGATACCGAACGATCCAGGTACCTGATGATGTCAGCTTGCAGGGCTGATTGCGGCAATGGCGCGACAGAAGTGGCGGTTGCAGCGAACTCCTGACCTGTCTCTCTAGCGCTTTCGACTTGCCGTCTGATGAGATCAATTTGATTTATAGTGACCGCGCTGAGCCGAGCGCGTTCGGCTTCGCCGATATGGCCCGCTTCGCGCTTGAGCTCTTCTACGATATTCGATTTGGCGACTTCAAGCTGGACATTCAGATCATCTAGGCTTTGAGCGAAGTCGCGGCCGCGCCTAATTGTACTAAGAAAATTGTCTTCATTCTTATAGTCACTCGGGGCATAAAGCGCAGTCGGGTTGAAGTTTAGAGTTGCAAAGAACACTGCCACCAATACGACTGGAAACCCCATTACGAACCATATATAAGTAGATTGAAGAGATTCACTCACGAGCGGCAATGTTATTGCGCCAGCTACTTCAGCAAGGGCAGCAAATATTGCGATTATCGTTAGAGGATTGCTAATAGATTTAACATTCTCAACCAAGAATCTGCCCCCACGGTCCTATGGCCCAGCGCAACTATGGCGTTTAGGTCGATCTCCCACAAGCCAGCGGGAACAGGGGGTCGCTGGTCCACTCTTAAGTTGGGGAATGCGGATCTGAGCCGTTCTTAGGTTGGGACGCCGAGTTGGCAAAAATCGCGGCACGCGCGTTTTCAGTCACTTAGCGCGCCGGCCTTAAGTTGGCCCGACAAAGGCCATTCATACGGAAAACCGCCCAGCCGCATCAGCTGGTGGCTCGCCGGGACGTTCCCGTCCTTGTTCAGCCTTGCATCCGGTTGACGGCCCGCAGCAGCTCCAGCTTCGAATGCACGTCGAGTTTCAGGTAAACCGATGCCAGTTGGTTCCGGACGGTGGAGACGCTGACGCCGAGCTGTCGCGCGATGTCGCGCTGCCTGGCTCCTCCCGCATAGAGGCGGGCCACCCGTGCCTCCGCTGGCGACAACCCGAATGTCCCGCGGCGCGGTGCAACGGCAAAGAGGCGACGGTCACCCAGGAACCACACCGTGAACTCATCGTCTCCCAGATTGAGCGTGCCGAGGTCACCTCGTTGCAACGGTTCCAGCTGGGGCGGCAATCTGGGACCCAACCACCCGGGCGCGATCGCGCGGAGAGCTCGCGTGAAGTCCTGGCCCGAGGCATGCAAGACGCCGGCGGCGTCGGCGACCGCGTAGCTGTCGTACCCATGGAACCCGGACGCCGAGCCGTCGGCTGCGGCACGATAGTGATGGGCGATCTGGGACTGCCCCCAGGCGTCGATCAGGTGCGGCGCGAGGGCCTCCACTAGATCCCGTTCCGCGTCGCCGAACGGCCATCCCGGATCGGCTCGGAACAGAAAGATCAGCTCGCCGATATCCGTGGTCGGATTCCTGTCGACGATCCCAAGGGAATGCTCGATCCCGACGGGCTTCGAGTACTGTCGATAAATGTCCGTCCGCTCGTAGGCCTCGCGACGCATCAAGTCTTCGGGCCGAAAGGCCCGTCCCGGCTCGGACACGGCGGCATTGCGAACAAAATCCTGTTCCTGCCATTCCGCCGCGTAGGCCATCAGGGACGGCGCCGCCAGATCGACGACGCTGACGCTCAGCATCTCGTTGGTCGAGTGAAGGCCGGAACCCCAGACGGCAGAGTCGAATGGCAGCAACGCGCGCAGTCGGCGGAGGGTCGCCTCTTTGAAGCTCTCGAAAGGGTGACTGAACACCCCCTGATAGACCTCCGCGATGGCGGACTGGAGGGGGTTGGGAAACCTGCTGTCCGTCACGTTCGATCCACGCTGGGGCGAATTCTGCTCTCCTGCTTAAGATCTTTCCCCAGGCGCCTCCAGAGTGTTGCGGCGCCGAGCCCGGCAGGAGTGATGACTTGGTGGCCTGTCGCGCCCCGCTGGCCAGCTCGCAGGTCGGACACCCGCTTTTGGGATGTTTGCACTATGGAGAAGGCGCAGGCCCTGGGTTCGAATGGCGGACATTTGAGCATCAGGGGTCAACTGCAGTGAACCAGACACTCACCGGAGCCGCGCTCGGCTCCCTCCTCGGGCTCGCCGCACTCGGGGCGCCGCACGGGGCGGCCGCCGAGACGCTGTACTCGACCGACTTCAGCGGCCCAGCCGCGGTCGCGGGCGGCGTAACCGCCGTCGTCGATGCGGGCGGCGGCGTGGTGCAGAATGTCGGTGCGGGCGTGCCGGGCTATTACACCGGCGACGTGTTCCGCAACGCCACCGGCGGCAGCGGGTCGCCGGGCGATGTGTCGTCCTGGTCGCTGTCGGGCATCGGGGCGCACGACCTGATCGACGTGAGCTTCACCCTGGCCTTCCTCGACTCCTGGGACAGCGACAACGGGTCTCCCTCGCCGGACGACTTGCAGATCTTCCTGGACGACGTCGAAGTCCTGCGCCTGACGTCGGCCGGCGCGAGCGGAACCAACGTCTTCCTGGGCGGCGGGACAGAGGTAGCGTTCGGCGCGCTCTTCAACTCCGCCGGCTTCTTCTACGACCAGGATCGCATCGTAGACATGTCGACCGCCCCGGCGCTGCGCTTCGCGCACACGGCATCGACCCTCAAGCTTTCGATCCGCGCGAGCGGCGCCGGCTGGCAGGGCGGCGATGACGAAAGCTGGGGCATCGATAATCTGACGATCACCAGCCTGTCGCGCGCCGGCGCCGTGCCCGAGCCTGCGACCTGGGCGATGATGATCCTGGGCTTCGGCGGGGTCGGCGCCACGGTCCGCCGCCGCCGTCTGCGACTGGCCTGACGTGCGGCAGACGGAGCGGCAGGCGGCGTCCTAGGCCGGTCTGACACGACCGCCGCTCATGGCGGTTGACCGGAGGGTGAGGCGCTCCATAAGCATAGCTCTCTAAGCAATTGGAGAGCAGCCTTGTCCCTGTACGACTTCGGCAGCCGGGTCCTGAAGAGCGAGCCGCTGTGCGTGGCGGCGTTCGAGGTGGGTGGGGAGATCATGGCCTTGGGCCAGTCGCCCTGGCGCAACCGGCGGGTGGGCTATGTCACTGGCGGGCGGTTCGAAGGGCCGCGGCTCAAGGGCGAGATCCTGCCCGGCGGCGGCAACTGGTCGGAAAGCGGCGCGGGCGAAGACGGCGCGGCGGTCGGCACGTTCGATGCGCGGGTGGTCTGGAAGACCGACGATGGGGCGTTGATCTACGTCACCTACACCGGCCGCAGCGTGATCCCCGCGGATGTCGGCGCCGCCTTCCGCGATCCGACCCAGCCGCACGTGGATCCGGGCCGCTACCGTATCCGCATCGCGCCGGTCTTCGAGACGGCCGATCCCCGCTATGCATGGCTCAACGGCGTCCTTGCGGTGGGGTGCGGCGAGCGGACCAGAACGGGCATCGACCACTTCATGTACGCCATCGGCTGAGCCTGCGACCGTCCATCTCTTTGACAATCCGCCACAACCGCCCCACTGAGCTCGGGTGGCTTTGCGAGGTGTTCGGGGCGTGACGGCGGAAGACGATGTCAGGCACATGCTGCTGTCGCTGCTGCGGGGCTTCTACTGGTTCGACGAGGGCCTGCAGAACTACCTCCAGGCGCGGGGCTGGCCGGTGGTGACGCGGCCGCAGTCGATGGTCATGGCCAACCTGGTGCTAGGCGTGCGCCGCCCCTCCGACATCGCCCGCAACATGGGGGTCAGCCGCCAGGCGATCCACGCCACTATCAACCAGATGGTCGAGCTGGGCATCGTCGAGCTGGTGGATGATCCCAGCAACGGCCGGGTCAAGATCATCGCCCCGACCAAGATGGGCGAGACCATGCGCATTGATGCGCAGGCCTCCATGGTGCTGATGGGCGAAGAACTGGGCCGGCGTCTGGGCCGCGCGCAGTTCCTGAAGGCGGCGCACCTGCTGAACGAGGACTGGGGTCCGCCGATGACTTTCACCCCGCAGGATGTGGCGAACGACGCCTAGCTAGCGCTTGGCTTCCACCCAGTCGCAGATCAGGTTTGCTGCGGCCTCGCGAACCTGTCGGCTGTCCTCGAAATAGTGCTCGCCGGTGATGAGCTGGAGGTCCTTGTCCGAGGTTCCGAGGTTGTCGAAGATGATCCGGGCGTCTGAAGGGAACACTCCGGTGTCGGCCAGGCCCTGCACCACCAGAGCCGGCTGGGTGATCTTGGCCAGCTGGTCGGCGCCGCGGCACTTGGAGGCCTCCAGGCTCCACATGCTGAGCCAGGTCTTCAGGTTGTTGGCCCGACCGATCGAGGGTGTGCGGTTCGCAACCGCCGGATGGCCGCGGTAGCACATCGGGGTCTTGCGCTCGGACGGATCGATCGAGCCATCCATCATCCGCAGGTCGCCCCAGCAGCGGAACAGCGGGAACAGGCGGTCGGGCACGCCGGCGTCGTTCAACCGCTTCAGCTCGGCCTTGGCCCAGTCGGTGATGCGCTGGTTGCGGGCGCGCTGCGCGGCGCGGTAGCGGGTGATGAACTCCGGCGAATAGGGCGGCCCGTTGTCGGGGTTGAAGGGATTGAGGCTCTCGTCGGTGGCGACCGGGTCCCACTCGTCGACGACCGAGGCGTCCATCCAGTCGGTCAGCACCTCGGGCCGCCCCTGGTGGGCGTTGAAGGAGATGTAGAGATCGCCGGCGGGCAGCGTGTTCAGGGCCTCGACGCCAGGGCCGCTCAGGAGGTCGCCCAAGGTGGGGGCGATGGCCTCGGCCTGGTAGGCGCCCATCAGCGAGCCGCCGCCGGAGTTGCCCAGGATGACCACGGTCTCGACGCCGGCGACCTCCTTCAGCCAGCGCACGCCCACGCCGATGTCGATCACCGCGTGCTCCAGCAGGAACTGATCCTCGGCGCCGCGGTAACGGGTGTTCCAGCCCAGGAAGCCGAAGCCGCGCGAGGCGATGTACGGCGCGAGATAGTGCTCGGAGAAATCGACGTTGTAATGCGTCGCGATGAAGGCGGTCTTGGGCCGCCCCCCCTTCGGCGTCGTGTAGATGCCCTGGCAGGGATGGCCGCCGGCCATGATGCGCGGCGAGGTCGGCGACACCACGCCGATGAACTCCCGGTCCGCCTTGGCCAACAGATCGCTGTCGTCGATGATCACCCGTTCTCTCCCCTCGCGTTAGGTCCGGCCTATTGACCGAGCGACCGCTTGGCGGCTCGCACAATGCTTCGTAAGCTAATCAATATCCCCGATCCAGAGACAACCGGAGTGAGCCGCTTCCATGCAGGCATTGATGCAGGATTGGTCGCTGACCCTCGACAAGATCTTCGATCACGCGGCTCGCTGGCACGGCGACCGCGAAGTGGTGACCCGGTCGGTGGAGGGCCCCATCGTCCGCGCCACCTATGCCGGGCTTCACCGGCGCGCCAAGCAGGTGTCGGATGGCTTGAAGGAGATGGGGATCCGGCCCGGTGATCGCGTCGCGACCATGGGCTGGAATTCTGATCGCCACCTGGAGGTCTGGTACGGGACCGTCGGCATCGGGGCGGTGCTGCACACCCTCAACCCGCGGCTGTTCCCGGAGCAGATCGTCTACATCGCCAACCACGCCGAAGACACGGTGCTGTTCGCCGACCCGGCCTGCGCGCCGCTGCTGGCGGAGATCCTGCCGCAGTGCCCGACGATCAAGCGGGTGATCTTCCTGGACGCGGAATACGAGGCCTGGCTGGAGGGCCGGCCGGCAGATGCGGCCTGGGGCGGGTTCGAGGAGAGCACGGCGGCCGGGCTCTGCTACACCTCCGGCACGACCGGAAACCCCAAGGGCGTACTCTACGGCCACCGGTCGAACTACCTGCACGCCATGATGACGCTGCAGCCCGACGCCCTGAACCTGTCGGCGCGGGATACGGTGCTGCTGATCGTGCCGATGTACCACGCCAACGCCTGGGGGGTGATGTACTCGGCCCCCATGGTCGGGGCGAAGCTGGTGCTGCCGGGCCAGAAGCTGGACGGCGCCTCGCTGCACGAGTTGATGGAGACCGAGGGCGTCACCTACTCCGCCGGCGTGCCGACCATCTGGCAGATGCTGCTGGCCCACCTCAAGGAGACGGGCGGCAAGCTTACCAGCCTGCAGCGGGTGACCGTGGGCGGCGCGGCCTGTCCCGAGAGCATCATCCGCACGCTGCGCGACGACTATGGCGTGGACGTGATCCAGGGCTGGGGCATGACCGAGACCTCGCCGCTCGCCACCGTCTCGACTCCCTCGCCGAAGGTCGCCGCCCTGCCGTTCGAACAGCAGCTTCCCTACAAGCTCAAGCAGGGCCGGCTGATCTGCAACCTGGACCTCAAGCTGGTGGACGACGCGGGGAACCGCCTGCCCCACGACGGCAAGACCTTCGGGCGGCTGATGATCAAGGGGCCCACCATCGCCAGCGGCTACTATGGTTCCGAGCACAACAGCGCGGTCGACGACGAAGGCTTCTTCGACACCGGCGACGTCTCCACCCTCGACGCCGACGGCTACATGCAGATCACCGACCGGGCGAAGGACGTCATCAAGTCAGGCGGCGAATGGATCAGCTCCATCGACGTGGAGAACATCGCCGTCGGCCATCCCAAGGCGGCCCTCTGCGCGGTGCTGGGCGTGGTGCACCCCAAGTGGGATGAGCGGCCTATCCTGCTGGTGCAGCTCGAACCGGGCCAGACCGCGGGAAAGCAGGAGTTCCTGGACTTCCTGGACGGCAAGATCGCCCGCTGGTGGATGCCCGACGACGTCCTGTTCGTAGACGAGATCCCGCTGGGCCCCACCGGCAAGATCGACAAGAAGCTGCTGCGGACCCGCCTGACCGGCTACGAACTGCCATTCGATCCCGGGTTGAAGCGGTAGGGGCGGAGTTCGCCTCTACCGCCGAGCCCCGTCAGCCGGCCCCCTCGAGACAGGTCAACAGTCCCGGGTGGCTTCCCGCCCCAGCAGCGCCCCGGCGGCGCCGCCGATGATCGTTCCCTGCGCCCGGTCGCGGCCCTGGTCGAGCTCGCGCCCGATCAACGCGCCGGCCGCGGCGCCGACGATCGTGCCCGTCGTCCCGCTGCGGCAACCCCGGCGGCGCTCATAGACGCGGTGCTCGACATACCGCTCCCGGTACGCCGGCGCGTAGTCGGACCGATAGCGGTATTCAGGTTCGTAGTGGCTGTGGTGATGACGATGCTTGTGGTGTCCTCGCTTCTTCCCGTCAGCCAGAGCCTGGGACGGCAGGACGGTCATCGCGGCCGCCACGAACGCGGCGCCCATCATCAGTTTGCGCATTTGTCTCTCCCGGAGCCCCGACCTCCCCCACCTTTTCATGAGGTCGCTGGCGCCAATCTGACGCGGCAATTCAGGTGATGTTCATCTGGCGCGGAAGGCGTGTCGCCATAGACCCGACGGCAGGGAGGATGGTCCGTGCCGTATAGGCGCGTCGCCACCCTTCCCGACCTGGCGGACGAGCCGCCCCTAATGCAACGGCGGCTGCACCCGCTCCGCCAACTCGATGACCCGCGCCGCCAGGCCGCCAAGAAGCTGCGCCGGCAGCGCCTCCTTGAGGGCCCAGTTCTCGTCGAAGGCGCCGTGGGCGAAGGGGACGAGGACCTGTTCGGTAGCGACCAGGGTCTGCACCGTGCCCAGGATCTGGCGCATGTGGGTGATGCCGCGCAGGCCGCCGAAGGGGCTGATGGAGGCGGCCATCAGCCCCGCAACCTTGCCGCGGAAGGCGCTAAGCGCGGTAAGCGGCTCGCCGTCCGTGGGCCGCGAGACCCAGTCGATGGCGTTCTTCAGCACGCCGCTGACCGAGCCGTTGTATTCGGGGGTGGCGATCAGGAAGCCGTGGTGCGCGCGAAAGAGAGCCTTCAGCTCCCGCGCAGCCGGGGGAAAGGCGGAGGTCTCCAGGTCGCCGTCGTAGAGCGGCAGGGCGAAGTCCTTCAGCCGGATCTCCCTCACCTCCGCGCCGCGGGCCCGGGCTTCCTTGACCGCCAGATCGAGCAGGGCCTGGTTCAGCGATCCGTTGCGGGTGCTGCCGGCGAAGGCGAGAAGCTTGGCGGTCATGAGCGTTCCATCATGCAGCCGAGTCCGATGGGATATCTTCGCCGACGTCGGCCGTCAGGTTGCGGCCGACCTGGGTCAGCGCCTTGCGCAAGACCGCGACCTCGTCCGGGGTGAGACCCGCCAGGGCCACGGCGTTGACCTCCGCGACCGCGGGCAGCAGCACCGCCTCCAGGGCCCGAGCCTCCGGCGTCAGGAAGACGTGAACCTTGCGGCGGTCCTCCAGGCTCTTCTGCCGGGTCACGAAGCCTGAGCGCTCCAGGCTCTTGAGCGCGATCACGGTGGTAGGCTCACGCATGCCGACGCGGCGGGAAAGCTCGCGCTGGGTGAGGCCGTCCTCGCGCCACAGCACACGCAGGAATCGCCACTGGCCGCTGGAGACGCCGTGCGGCGCCGTGCGGACCTCCAGCGCCCGGGAAAAGGCCCGGAAGGCGATGCGGGTCAGATAGCCGATGCTGTTGGTCGGGTCGGCGTAGAATTTGGTGTCGTTCATGCGTCGACCATTCCACCACGGCCCGGGCGCGGCAATCGCCGCCCGGCTTCATTGACAGGCCCGGAGCCTCTGCCTACGCAATAGATAGAATACTAATCTTTTGGAACCCCCCATGCTGCTTCCCGGCCTGCCGCTGCTGCCCACCACCATCGTCGGCAGCTATCCCCAGCCGGACTGGCTGATCGACCGGGAGGGTCTGAAGAGCCGGCTCCCGCCGCGGGTGCGAGCGCAGGAGCTGTGGCGGATCAAGGACCCGCGCGAACTGGCTGACGCGCAGGCGGCGGCGACCCTGGTGGCCATCAGCGACCAGAAGCTGGCGGGCATCGACATCGTGGGCGACGGCGAGATGCGGCGGGAGAGCTATTCCAACCGCCTAGCCACCGCCCTGGGTGGGATCGAGACCGACCCGCCCGGGATGGCCATGGACCGCACCGGCGCCATGAACCCCGTGCCGCGCGTGGCCGGGCCGATCCGCAGGCTGGGCCCCATCGAGGCGCAGGACGCCGCGTTCCTGAAGGCGCGGGCGGGCGGGCCGGTGAAGATCACCATCCCCGGCCCCTTCACCATGACCCAGCAGGCGCAGAACGATCACTATCCGGACGCGCGGAGCCTGGCGCTGGACTATGCGGACGCGGTGAACGCCGAGATGCGCGACCTTTTCGCCGCCGGCTGCGACATCGTCCAGCTGGATGAGCCGTACCTGCAGGCCAAGGCCGACGAGGCGCGCAGTTTCGCCATCGAGGCGATCAACCGCGCGGTGAAGGGCGTGGGCGCGATCACCGCCCTGCACATCTGCTTCGGGTACGCCCATGTCCACCAGGGGGCGTCGAAGCCCGGCGGCTACGCCTTCCTTGAGGAGCTGGAGGCCTCGGACGTCGACATCATCTCCATCGAAGCCGCCCAGCCGAACCTGGACCCGCAGATCCTCCGCGAGCTGCCGACAAAGCACATCATGTACGGGGTCATCGACCTGAACGACCCCAAGGTGGAGAGCGCCGAGACCGTGGCGGGCCGCATCCGCCGCGCCCTGCCCCATATCGACGCCGAGCGGCTGATCATCGCCCCGGACTGCGGGATGAAATACCAGAGCCGGGAGGTCGCGTTCGGCAAGCTGAAGGCCATGGCCGACGGCGCGGCGATCGTGCGGCGGGAGCTGGCGGGATAGGCAAAAGCGGGGCCCACCTCGTCTGAATCCGCTGTTACGCCGTACAAGGGGTTCCCGAGCTTCACCGGAGACCACCTTCGAATGCCCGCCCCGCGTCTCGCCCCCTCGCTGGCCCTGACCCTCGCCCTGCTGGCGCCCGCGCCCGCCCTGGCCCAGACCGCGGCCGACCAGATGCTGGCCACGGCCCAGAAGATCCGCGCCAGCGTCGAGCAGCTGAAGGACAAGCTGCCGGCCGAGCAGCAGGCCCAGATGCTCAAGCAGGCGGACGAGATCGAGCAACAGGTGCGGGACGGAGCCTATGCCGGCGCCGTCGCGCCGCCAAAGGAGCCGAGCCTATCGGAGCGGCTGATGGCCACGCACGGACGCCTTGAATGGCTGTCCACCGAGGCCGCCTGCGCGGGCTACACCCAGGAGAACTATTCGACCTTCCGCTTCTCCAGCGCCATCAACGAACGCGACACCCATTGCCGCAACGCCTACGGCCACTGGGCCACCTACCTGCGCGTCACCCGCAACGGCGAGGGAGCTGAGGCGGCGGAACAGGCGCTGTTCTACTACGACGCGGCGGCGTGGCGCGCGGTGACGTTCTACGGGCGGAAGTGACATGCACAAAACCTTGCTCGCCTCAGCGGCCCTGGCGCTGAGCCTCATGCTCGCCGCCCCTGCGACGGCGCAGACCGACGCGGCGCTGCGCGTGGCCATCTTGCAGGACGACCCGGGGGCCATCGCACGGGCCGTCCGCGCGGGCGCCGATCCGCGCGCCCTCGGGGAAAACGGCTCGCCGCTCGCGATCGCAGCGATGTCGGGAAAGGCGCGCGCGGTCCGCGCGCTGCTCGACCTTGGCGCTGATCCTGCGGCCCCGGGCCCGAATGGCGGGAACGCCCTGAGCGCCGCCTTTTTCGCCATGAACGGCGTAGCCCTGCTCGGGCGCGACGAGGCGCCGGAACCGGCGCGGAGGGCAGCGGCGCTGGAGGTGTTGCGAACAATCGCCGCCCGGGGCGTAGGGCTCGACATCCTGATGCGCCTGGGCCCCACCAGCATGACGCCGCTGATGCAGGCGGCCGAGGCCGGGGCTCTGGACGTGGTGGAAATCCTGCTGCAGGCCGGCGCCAATCCGAACGCCGTGAACGGCGGCCGCTATTCGGCCCTCGACTACGCGGTCGACCGGGCGCCGTCCTGGGCCGCCTTGCCCCAGGACCAGCGCGCGCAGATCGTCCGTGCGCTGCTGGCGAAGGGCGCGCGCAGAGATCGGGCGGGCGCAGACGGGGTTACGCCCCTGGCCCGCGCGCGCCGGACCGGCAATGCGGACGTGATCGCCGCGCTCGAGGGGGGCTGAGCCTTAGGCCTTTTCCGTCAGCCAGGCCGCGAGTAGCGGGTTTGTGGTGTGAGGCATCTCCAGCGTCGGCAGGTTGCCGCGGTCGGGTCTCCTGGTAGCGGGCATGCGGGACGCCGGCCGACGCGGCCGCGCGGCGTCCGGTGACGTTCTACGGGCGGAAGTAGGCCATCGGCCTCAGGCGCGCGCGTCCCGCTCGTTCAGAGCCGCCAGGGCGCGCCAGCGGGCGGCCGACAGCTCGTGCTTCTCGCGCACATTGTCCAGTACGCAGGTCTCCGCGAGCGCGGTCGCCTCGGCGGCGCGCGTGTTGTAGGCGGCCGATTTCATGTCGCGGGTAAGCATGGCGTCAGCGCCCTCCGACGGGGGTCATCGGCGCAGCAGCGCTGAGTGTTGAGGCAGGAGGGGTCATGAGACCTCGCAGCGGCGCCGCGCCGGGAAGGATCGACCGCTTGGCTGGCGGCATGCGCCCGGCGGCGCCTGTCGTAGATGGGGTGTCCGGAGAGCAATAGCCAGGGCGCCACCAACAGCTTCGCCATGCGTTTGCAGCAGTATGGACGCCATGCCCGCCCCCGAACGCTACGAGGCCGTCGTCGTGGGCGCGGGCCCGGCGGGCCTTACCGCCGCAACCTATCTCGGTCGTTTCCGCCGCCGCGTGCTGGTGTTGGACGGCGGCCCCTCCCGCGCCACCTGGATTCCCGAGAGCCACAACACCCCCGGCTTCCCGCGCGGTATCGGCGGGGATGAGCTGCTGGCCCGGTTGCGAGACCAGGCAGAGGAATATGGCGCCGTCATCCGACCCGGCCGCGTGGAACGGCTCGAGTCCGTCCCCGCGGGGTTTCGGCTGGAGGTCGGCGGCGTGCGGTTCGAGGCGCCCACGGCCCTGCTCGCGACGGGTGTGGTCGACCGTCTGCCCGACATTCCGGGCCTGGAGGCCGCGATCAGAAGGGGACAGGTCCGCATGTGCCCGATCTGCGACGCCTACGAGGCCACGGACGCCAGGATCGCGGTGCTGGGTTCCGGGCCGCTGGCCCAGCGCGAAGCCGATTTCCTGCGCACCTATAGCCCGGACGTCACCGTCCTGATCGTTGGCGAGGCGGAGGACGCGCCCAGGGACGCGGCGCGCATCGCCCTTTCCGACCTTCGGTTCGAGCGGGACCAGGTGGTGCTGTCGGGCGCGGACGGCGAAACGCCCTTCGACTACCTGTACCTGGCCCTGGGCTGCGCGAGCCAGGCCGCCCTCGCCTGCGCGCTGGGCGCGCGTCAGGACGAGAGGGGCGACCTCGTGGTGGACTCGCACCAGATGACCACGGTCGAGGGGCTCTATGCGGCCGGCGACGTCGTTCGGGGCCTGAACCAGATCGCGGTGGCGGCGGGCGAGGCGGCGATCGCGGCGACGGCCATGCACAACCGCCTGCGCCGGGCCTGACTGCCGCGCCGTTTCAGGCCTGTTGGGCCAACCAGGCCGCTAGCAAGCGGTTGGTCGTCTGCGGCTTTTCCAGGGTGGGCAGGTGGCCGCAGTCGGGGATCTCCTCGAAGCGGGCATACGGGATGCCGCCGACGATCTCGTTCACGTGGGCCCCCGTGGTGATGCCGTCCTCGGCGCCCCGGATCACCAGGGTCGGAGCTCGGATGGCGCCTAATGAGGGTCGGCTGTCCGGACGGGTCATGATGGCGCGCTGCTGGCGCAGGAAGGTCTCGGCTCCCGTGTCGGCGGCCATGCGGCGCACCACCGTCAGTAGCGGCGCGTCTTCGCGGCGGGCGGGATGGACCAGGATCGGGATCCGCTCCTCCACCACCTCGGCGAAGCGCCCGTCTTCGACGAGGCGGATATAGCCCTGCCGGCGCTCGGTCTGGGCCGGGCCGTCGTTGGGAGCCAGCGTGGCGATGAGAACCAGGCTGATCACCCGCTGCGGTGCCTGGCGCATGACCTCGAAGGCGGTGAAGCCGCCCAGGGCGTGGGCGACCAGGTGGAAGCGGTCGGGCGCCTCCGCCAGCAGGCGGGTCGCCATGCCGGAAACGGTTTCGTCCCGGGTGTGGTCGGCGAAACGCAGGTCGTAGTCGTCCGACAGGGCCACCGCCTGGGGCGCCCAGCAATCGATGGTGAGCAGCTGGCCGGAGGCGAAGACGACGGCGGGACGGGGCATCTCTCAAACCACCTGGTTCAGGAGCGGTTCGCCAGCCTGGAGCCGACGGATGTTCTCGAAGGCGGCGGCGAGGCTGCGGTCCAGGGTCTCGGGCGTCAGCCACGCCTGGTGCGGCGCCACCACCACATTGGGCAGGCCCAGCAGCGGGTTCTCCGGGTCCACCGGCTCCTGGTCGAAAACGTCCAGGCCCGCGCCGCGGAGACGCCCGGAGACCAGGGCCGAGACCAGCGCCGGCTCGTCCACCAGCCCGCCGCGCGCGGTGTTGATCAGAATGGCGCCGGGCTTCATGGCGGCCAGGGCGCGGGCGTCGATCATCCGCTCGGTCTGCGGCGTCAGGGGTAGGTGAAGGGAAACGATGTCGGCTGTCTCCAGCAGCTCGTCCAGGCCCACGAAACGGCCAGGCAGGTCCGGCTTGGCGCTGCGGGCGGTGTAGATCACCGTCGCGCCCAGGGCTTCCAGCGCCGTCCCCAGCCGCGAGGCCGAGCCGCCGTAGCCCACGAAGCCCACTGTGCGGCCGCAGAGCTCGCCGACGCCGTCGATGAGATCCGGGTCCGGGGTCCAGCCCTGCCCCTGGCGGGTGAGCGGATCGAGGTAGGACAGCCGGCGCAGCACCGACAGCATCAGGGCGAGCGCCATCTCGGCGACGGCCTGGCTGTTGGTCCCGGGCATGTTGGAGACCGCAACCCCGGCCGCCCGGCAGGCCTCCAGGTCGATGGTGTTAACCCCCACGCCTAGCTTCTGGACCAGCCGCAGGTCGGGGGCGCCGGCAATCATCTCGGCGGTGACCGGCTTCAGCACGTGCAGCAGGACCTCCGCGTCCGCGATCTCCCGTGTGAAGGCTGCGTCGTCGAACTCGTCGACGACGAGGGCCTGGATCCCGGCCGTGCGCGCGTAGCCGTCCAGCATGGCGCGGAATCCGGCCGAGGCCCGATAGTGCAGGACCGCCTTCACGCGAGCCCCGCCGCGACGCTGGCTGCGAAGGCGGAACGGCCGGCGAAGACGGCATCCGCGCCCATGGCCTCCTCGATCCGCAGCAGCTCGTTCCACTTGGCCATCCGCTCCGAGCGCGAGAAGCTGCCGACCTTGATCTGGCCCGCGTCCCAGCCGGTGGCGAGGTGGGCGATGGAGACGTCCTCGGTCTCGCCCGACCGCGCCGAGACGATGGCGCCCCAGCCGAGGTCCTTCGCCGCGTCCAGAGCGGCTTTGGCGCGGGTGACGGTGCCGGCCTGGTTCACCTTCACCAGCACTGCGTTACCGGCCTGGGCGGCAGCGGCCTTGCCGACCCGGTCGGCGTTGGTGACCAGGATATCGTCGCCGATGAGCTGGACCCGCTCGCCGTAGGCCCGGGTAGCGAGCGCGAAGCCTTCGAGGTCGTCCTGGCTGACCGGATCCTCGATGGACAGGATGGGAAAGCGGCGCACCCAATCGGCCACCCGTTCGACCATCGCCTCGCGGCCGAACTCGGCGCCGTCCAGGCCCAGGCGGTAGCGCCCGTCGCCGCTGTCGAGTTCGTTGGCGGCCACGTCCAGGGAGATGAAGACGTCCTCGCCCGGACGGTGACCCGACATCTCGATGGACGTCACCAGGGCGGTCAGCGCGTCCTCGTTGGAGTCGAACATCGGCCACCAGCCGCCCTCGTCGGCGGCGCCGGCCAGACGGCCGGTGTCCGCCATCAGCCGGCCTGCGGCGCGGAAGACGTCGGCGGTGATCTCGAACGCCTCGCGGATCGTGGCCGCGCGCGGCGTCATGATCATGAAGTCCTGGACGTCGGTCCGCCGGCCCGCATGGGCGCCGCCGCCGAAGATCTGGATCTCGGGCAGCGGGATCCGCACGCGCCGCCCCTGCGCCAGGTGCGCCCAGAGCGGCAAGCCCTCCGCAGCCGCGGCGGCGTGCAGGGCGGCCAGGGAGACGGCTACCGTCGCGTTGCCGCCCAGCCGGGCGAGGTTCGGCGTGCCGTCGGCGGCGGTCATGGCCGCATCCAGCCCCGCCTGGTCCGCGGCGTCGCGGCCGGTCAGCAGGCGGGCGATCTCGCCGTTCACAGCCGCGACGGCCTTCTCGACGCCCAGGCCGCCGAACCGTTCGCCCCCATCGCGTAGGTCGATGGCCTCGTGCGCGCCGCGCGAGGCGCCGGCGGGCGCCATGGCCCGGCCCGTCGCGCCACCGGCCAGGGTCACCTCGGCTTCCACGGTCGGACGGCCGCGGCTGTCCCAGATCTGGCGGCCGCGGACCGCGGCGATGGTCGTCTTCATCTCGTCCCCAGGGCTTCCTTCCAGACGGCGGCCAGGGCGGCCATGGCCGGCGTGCCCTCCGCCACCAGCCGCTTCGCCACGTCGCGGACGAACCCCTTGTCCTCCGGGGTCCGCACGTAGTCGGCGGGCGACTTGCCATCCACGCGCGCCAGCAGGATCGCGGCGGCGAGCGGCGCGGCGCGGCTGTCGAGGTCGGCGGGGCTCTCCCACGCCACCCCGGGCAGATAGGCGCGCTGCAGGGCGTAGAAGGCGTCGAGGTAGGCCGAGGCGTGATCGGGCTTCCAGACGCACTTCAGCAGCAGGTGCGCCGAGCAGAAGGCGAGGTCGAAGGCCGGGTCGCCGTACCACGCGCATTCGGCGTCCAGCAGCACCGGACCATCAGGACCGTGCAGGATGTTCTTGGGGCTGACGTCGCCGTGCACCAGGGCGATCCGCGCCGCCGCGGTCCGGTCCGCCAGGGGGATCAGCCGATGCGCAAGGGCCGGGTGGACCTCGGCGCAGCGGCGCAGGAAGGGCGCCAGGCGCAGGTCCTCGAACAGGGCGGTCGTCTCGAACCGCGCCGCGATCTCGGGCGAGCCCGCCGTGCCGGCATGGATGGTCGCCAGCATCCGGCCCACCTGCCCGGCGAAGCCTGCATCCACCCGGCCGGCGGCCAGTTCCGGCTTCCAGACGGGATGAGTCTGCGGGTCGTAGAAGCTCATGACGAACAGGTTCCGGGACCTGTCTTCAAACAGAATCTCGGGGACCGCGGCCCCGGCGAACCGGCGGGCGGTGCGGAGCCATTCCACTTCATACTGTGACCGTATGACCGGGGCGCGCCAGTCGGCGGCGACGCGGAGCCTGGCCAGGGCGCGCTTGACGCAGACGGGGCCGGCCGGGGTGTCCAGGCGGAAGACGTCGCTGGAGACGCCGCCGGTCAGGCACTCCAGGCGCGGCCGGGCGTCCGGCGCGAGATAGCCGGCCGCTTTCAGGGCCTCGACGATTTCGGTTTCCGATGGCACGGTATAGATAGTTAGAACCCTAAGCGAAATTGGTCCAGCGGCGCCGGGAAGCGTCAATCAAATTGACGCCCATCTCCGCCAGGCGTTTACTGGAGCCAACGAAGATCGGGCGTGCGCCCGACAGGAGGACGTCATGGCCACCCCGACCAATCGCGAATTCGACATCCGCGGCGTGAACCATCTGGCCTTGGTCTGCAAGGACATGGCGCGCACGGTGGAATTCTATCGCGATATCCTCGGGATGCCGCTGGTGAAGACGCTCGACCTGCCGGGCGGGCGCGGCCAGCACTTCTTCTTCGACATCGGCAACGGCGATTCGCTGGCCTTCTTCTGGTTCCCGAACGCGCCGGAAGCGGTTCCCGGGATCTCGGCGCCCGCGGACCTGCCCGGCGGCGGCGACATCCGTTCGGCCCACGGCTCGATGAACCACATCGCCTTCAACATCCCCGCCGAGAAGTTCGACGAATACGTCGAGAAGCTGAAGGCCAAGGGGGTCAAGCTGGGCGTCGTACTGAACCACGACAACTCCGAGACCCAGGTGTCCGCCGAGGTCACCGACGATGTGTTCGTGCGCTCGGTCTACTTCTGGGATCCGGACGGCGTGATGCTGGAGTTCGCCTCCTGGACCCATACCGGCTTCACCGAACGGGACGTCGCCCACGAGGCGGTGGACGCCGAGGGAAAGAAGTCGCGCCCGGTGGTCCTCAAGGCCGAGAAGGCCCTGGCCGCCAACGACGCCAAGGCCCTCGAGACCGCGAAGTAGAGGCGCCCCTCCCCTAGCGGGAGGCGCGGGGCGGGCCCCGATTGACAGCAACACTTAGTAATCTAATTATAGGCCATCGATAACGCGGGAGGCGCGGATGTTTCCCTTCGCCGCCGATCTCATCGACCCGAGCGCCACCGCGCCCTGCCCGCCGCCAGTCAAGACCACCAGGACGCGAGGAACGCGTCCCCACGACCAAACCTAGAAGCAGAGCTCCGATCGGTTCAGAGCGTCAAGTAAATTGACACTTTTGGCCGGTCGGCGCAGATATCCGCGACAACGTTCGACCAACAGAACGCCAAGAACCAATCCAGAGGGGGAAGCGGCGATGATCGCCCGTATTCTGCTATCCACGACGATGCTGGTGAGCCTGTGCGCGGGCCAGGCCATGGCCGCCGAGGCCGACGAGCCGCAGCCGACCCTGGGCGAGGTGGTCGTCACGGCCCAGAAGCGGACCGAGAAGCTGCAGGACGTGCCGATCTCGATGGAGGTCGTCTCGGGCGAGAAGCTCTCGGACTTCGCCACCAACGACTTCAAGCAGATGGTGAAGTTCACGCCGAACGTGTCGGTCGAGACCACCGCGGGCAACGACACCATCTATATCCGCGGCTTCGGCTCGCCGCCGGCGAACTTCTCGTTCGACCAGGCCGTCAGCCTCTACATGGACGGCGTCTACGCCGGCCGTAACCGCCAGGCCCAGGCGCCGTTCTTCGACCTGCAGCGGGTGGAAGTGCTGCGCGGCCCGCAAGGCGCGCTCTTCGGCAAGAACACCCCGGCCGGCGCGGTCAGCATTGTCTCGGCCGGCCCCACGTCGTCGTTCGAAGGCGGTGTGACCGCGCTCTACAACTTCGATCTCGAGGGCCCGGAAGTGTCGGGCTACGTCTCCGGCCCGATCACCGACACCCTGGGCGCGCGCCTGGCGGTGAAGCTCGTCGACCAGGACGGCTACATCAAGAACCTGGCGACGGGGAAGCACGACCCGGCCAACAAGATGGCCCTGGCGCGCCTGACCCTGCGCTACGCGCCGACCGAGACCTTCGACTACACGCTGAAGACCGAGTTCTCGGACCGCGAGGTGCGGGGCGGCCTGACGGTGTCGAGCCCGCTGACCACGGGCCAGCAGCCGCACAAGACCCGCTACCTGCAGCAATCGGCCCTGGGTCCGGAAGGCACGAAGGCGACGTCCTGGCTGGTGTCGGGCACCGGGAACCTGTCGCTGGGCGAGTTCACCCTGACCTCGGTCACCGGCTATTCGTTCTTCCGCTCCAACATCATCAACGGCTTCGACCAGACGATCCCGGGCACGGGCGGCGCCCTCACGCCCAACAGCGTCTACAACAGCTATCCCGAGCACTTCCGGCAGTGGTCGCAGGAGATCCGCCTGCTCTCCCCCACCGGGCGGACGTTCGAGTACGTGGTCGGCGCCTACTACGACACCGCGCTGTACCAGCTCACCCAGCTGGGCGGCTTCAACATCGCCTCGCTGAACTACTTCGGCCTGCTCAACACCGAGTTCCGCCAGCGCAGCGAGACGATTTCCGCCTTCGCCCAGGGCACCTTCAACGTCACCGACGACCTGCGGCTGATGGGCAGCCTGCGCTACACCACCGTCGACAAGCGCGGCCACTTCTACGGCAAGCTGCTGTACGGGCCCTTCGCCCTGCGGCCGGTGAACACGGTGGCCAACGGCAAGATCAACAACGAGGACAACTGGGACCCGTCGGTCACCGTCCAGTACGACATCGCCCCGCAGATCATGGTGTACGCCACCTACGGGCGCGGCTCGAAGTCCGGCGGCTTCGTGTCCAACACCTACGGCACCACCAACGCGACCTTCGCCTACAAGCCGGAGAAGTCCGAAAACATCGAGGCGGGGATCAAGTCGACCCTGGCAGACGGCCGCATGGTGCTGAACGTCTCGGTCTACGACACCAGTTTCAAGAACCTGCAGGTCTCGGTCTACAACCCGACGATCTCGGCCTACCAGACGGGCAATGCGGCCAACGCCAGCTCCAAGGGGATCGAGGGGTCGGCGGCGTTCTATCCGTTCCGCGGCTTCGACTTCACCTTCGCCGCCGCCTACCAGGACGCCAAGTACGACGACTATCCCGGCGCGGCCTGCCTGGCGACGCAGCCGATCACGGCGTGCAACCCGGCGGTCCCGGCCAGCATCGCGGCCAACAACATCAAGGGCGCGCCCCTGCCCTACACCTCGAAGTTCAGCTTCAGCGCCCAGGGCCACTACCGGTTCGAGTTCGGCAACGACATGGCGCTGGACACCACCATCGCCCTGCACGGGCGCTCGAAATACTTCAACAGCGACAACCAGAGCCCGCTGTACGGCCGCCAGAAGGGCTACGCCAAGCTGGACGCCCGTATCCAGTACGGGCCGATGGACGAGCGCTGGCACGTGGCCGTGGTCGGCAAGAACCTGAACGACGAACTGACCACCGGCAGCGCCTTCGCCCTGCCCGCCCCGATCACGGCCTCGCCTCGCGCCATCCTCTACCTCGAAGAGGGCCGCAGCATCGCCGTCGAGGCGGGCCTGAAGTTCTGATCCGATACGGGCGGCGGGCGGCTCCGAAGAGGGGGCGCCCGCCGCCCGACGCGTTCGTGGGGACGAAGCCGATGATCGACGTCCACTTCGTGCCGACGCCCAACGGGCACAAGGTCAGCATCATGCTGGCGGAGACCGGCCTGCCGCACCGGCTGATCCCCTACGACATGCTGGCCGGAGATCACCTGAAGCCCGAGTTCCGGCGGGTGAACCCCAACCACCGCCTGCCCGCGATCCTGGACCACGATCCCATCGGCGGCGGCGCGCCCTTTGCGGTCATGGAGTCCGGCGCGATCCTGCTCTACCTCTCCGAGAAGGCCGGCGGCGCCTTCGTCCCGCCCGACCCGCGCGGCCGCTCGCTCTGCCTGCAGTGGCTGATGTGGCAGATGTCGGGGCTGGGCCCGTCCCACGGCCAGGCGCACCACTTCGTCCGCTACGCCCCCGAGGGCCAGGACTACGGCGTCGCCCGCTACACCAACGAGGCCCGGCGCCTGCTGGCGGTCCTGGACCGGCGCCTGGGCGAGGCGCAGTACCTGGCCGGCGACGACTATTCGGTGGCCGACATGGCGGCCTGGCCCTGGGTGCGCGCCACCCGCGCCATCGCCCTCAGCCTGGAGCCCTATGCGAACATCGGCCGCTGGTTCGCCGCGGTCGGCGCGCGGCCCGCCGTGGTCCAGGGCACCGAGGTCAAGAATGCGCCGAACCTGTCGAGCCTGCGCCCCACCCTGACGCCGGAGCAGTGGTCCAATCTGTTCGGCGAGAACATGCTGAAGAGCAGCGAGGCGTGAGCCGAGGCCCACTCCCCTCTAGCTGCTCGTCATCCCCGGGCTCGTCCCGGGGATCCAGAAGCGCGGGCGTCGACGGGTTTGCCTGGGCGTTCGGCGCATCTGGATGGCCGGGACAGGCCCGGCCATGACGAACGAAGAGGAAATGACTTCACCCGCCCTCGTCGTGACCCCACTGACGTTCGATCCGGCCGTCCACGTGGCGCACGGCCACCCAGTCGCCGCCGGGGAGGCTGTCGTCCTCGACCATGTCGATCACGGCGGCGGCGATGTCCTCCGGCATGCACATCGCGTTGTTGGCGAGGATCGGGGCCATCCAGGGCGCGTAGTCGCCGTCCGCCCCGGTCTTCTTCAGGATCGGCGTCTTGGTCAGGCCCGGCAGGACGCCGCAGACGCGGACGTTCCAGCTCTCCTTCAGCCCGGCGCAGCAGCGGGTGAACATCATCACGCCGGCCTTGGTGGTGGCGTACATGGCGTCCGAGAATCCCTTGCCCAGGGCGACCGTGGAGACGGTGTTCACGATGACGCCGCCGCCGCGGTCGCGCATCGCCTGGGCGGCGATCTGGGTCGCCGCGACCAGGGAGGTCAGGTTCACGTCGATGATCCATTGAAGGCGCTCGATCGGCGCCTCGGGGAACTGCGGCGCGCCCATCACGACGCCGGCGTTGTTGTAGAGCACGTCGTAGCCGCCGGCTTCGGCCAGGGCGGCCATCCAGGCCTGGACGGCCTGGAGGTCGGCGAGGTCGACGGTCCAGGCGCGGACGCGGGTCTGATAGCCGAGCTCGTCGATGAGGCGCGCGGTCTCGCCCATGCCCGATGTGTCCACGTCGGCGATGTGGATCACGCTGGCCCGCCGCTGGGCGAAGGCCAGGGCCGCGGCCCGGCCGATCCCCGCCGCCGCCCCGGTGACGACGCATGTCCTGCCCTCGATATCCATGGCGTTCCATCCCTCTGTCCGTTTGGCCGCCAGCCTAGTCCGGACCGAACCTAACCGTAAACTTCATTGACACTCGCGGGGCCCGCCATAGGGTTGCCGGCAAGGCGCGGTACAGCGCCGGAAGGGAGCGACATGGACCAGGCCGCGACTGCCGCGATAAGCCCCCCCGCCGCGGCGCGGCCGGGCCGGAGAGTGGCGCTGCTGCTGCTGACCGCCGTCGGCACGGTGAACTTCGTGGACCGGCAGATCCTGTCCGTCCTGGCCGAGCCCATCCGCCAGGAGCTGCACCTCAACGACACCCAGCTCGGCCTGCTGACCGGCCTGTCCTTCGCCCTGTTCTACGCGATCATGGGCGTGCCGGCGGCGATGCTGGCCGACCGGGTAAACCGCGTGCGGCTGGTGGCGGCGGCCTGCCTGATCTGGAGCGGCTTCACCGGCGCCTGCGCGTTCGCGGGTTCCTTCTGGCAGCTCGCCCTGGCGCGCTTCGGCGTGGGGACGGGCGAGGCCGGCGGCACGGCCCCGTCGCTGTCGATCCTGGCCGACTACTATCCGCCGGAGAAGCGGCCCGCGGTCATCGGCCTCTTCACCGTCAACGGCCCGCTGGGCGTATTCATCGGCGCCAGCCTGGGCGGCTGGGCCGCCGAGCAGTTCGGCTGGCGCGGCGCCTTCCTTCTCGTGGCCGGGATCGGCGTCGTCGCCGCCCTCTTGCTGGCGCTCCTGGTGCGCGAGCCGCTGCGCGGCGGGCTCGACCCCGGGCACGGCGAGGCCGCGCGGGCGAAGCCGGCGAGCCTGCCGGCCACGCTCAAGGTGTTCCTCTCGCGGCCCACCCTGCGCCTGCTGCTGCTGGCCAGCGGCCTGTCGGCCTTCGTCAGCTACGGCATGCTGAACTGGATCCCGGCCTATCTGATGCGGGTGCAGGGGATGCCGCTCGGCGAGATCGCGCGCTGGTTCGGGCCTGCGGCGGGCCTCTGCATGGGCCTGGGCATCTGGGGCGGCGGCGCCCTGGTGAACTGGCTGGGCAAACGTGACCTGCGCGCCTACGCCTATGTGCCCGGGATCGCGGTGCTGCTGACCGCGCCGACGTTAGCGCTGGCGGTGATGGCCTCGTCCTGGCAGAGCTCGCTGCTGCTGATGCTGGTCCCGATGGTGTGCTGCACCATGTTCACGGCCCCGGCCCTGGCTCTGGTGCAGAACCTCTCTCCCGTCGGCGCGCGGGCCACGGCCACGGCGCTGGTGCTGCTGGCCTTCAACATCGTGGGGCTGGGAGGCGGGCCCCTGGCCATCGGCATGATGAGCGATGCGCTCTCCGCCGCCGGGCAGCCGACGCCGCTGCGCACGGCCCTCCTTTGCGCCGCCCCGGTCGCCGTCCTGGCCGCCTGTGTCTATTTCGCCCTGTCGCGGGTCGTGGGCCGCGACGCGGACGCCGTTCTGAGAGAGGCCGCCGCATGAAGGACCTGAAGGACAAGACCGCCTTCGTCACCGGGGGCGCGAGCGGGATCGGGCTGGAGACCGCCCGGGCTCTGGCCCGCCGCGGGGCGCGGCCCATCCTGGCCGACATCGACGGATCCGCCGCCGAGGCCGCCGCCGCGGAGTTGCGGGCGGAGGGCGCCGACGCCATGGGCCTTTCCCTGAACGTCGCCGAGGAGGCGGAGTGGGCGCGTGCGGGCGAGGCCGCCGCCCGGTTCGGCCAGGTGCGCATCCTGTTTTCCAACGCTGGCGTGGGGGGCGGCTCGGGCGCGTTCGAGACCTATGACACCGAGGTGTGGCGGTGGGCCTATGCGGTCAACGCCCATGCCCACCTCTATGCCTGCCGCACCTTCCTGGGCGCGATGAAGGCGGCGGGTGAGCCGGCGCATCTGGCCATCACCGCCTCGATGGTGGCCATCGTGCCGCCGCCGATCTCGGTGGCCTACATCTCCTCGAAGTTCGCGACCCTGGGCATCGCCATGGCGCTGCGCAACGAGCTGGCGGACACCCAGGTGGGCATCTCGGTCCTGTGCCCGGGGATGTCGGCCACCAACATCGTCGCCACCACCGCCAAGCTGCGGCCCGGCGCCGGCGAACAGGGCGCCGCGGCCCAGACCGCGCAGAACATGTCGGGCGTCCTTGCCTCCGGCATGTCGCCCGGCCGGATCGGCGAGCGGATGGCGCGCGCCATCGAGGCCGGCGAGTTCTTCGTCTTCACCCATCCCGAATGGAGACCCATGGCCGAGGCCGGGTTCGCCGAGATGCTGGCCGCGTTCGGCGAGTCCGCCGATCCGGCTTATCCCGGCGACGACATTGCCGGATTGGTGGCGGCCAACGGGGCCCGGCGCATGAACGTGGCGGTGAACCGATGATCGACCTGCACTTCGTCCCGACGCCCAACGGCCACAAGCTGTCGATCATGCTGCTGGAGACCGGCCTGCCGCACCGGATCATCCGCTACAACCTGCTGGCGGGGGAGCTGAAGACGCCGCAGTTCCTGGCGATCAGCCCGAACGGCAAGGCGCCCGCCATCGTGGATCACGACCCCATCGGGGGCGGGGCGGCCTATCCGATGTTCGAGACCGGCGCGATCCTGATCTACCTCGCGGAGAAGTCCGGCCAGTTCCTGCCCAAGGAGCCGCGCGCCCGCTATCGCGCGCACCAGTGGCTGATGTGGCAGATGGCGGGCCTGGGCCCCATGCACGGCCAGGCGCACCACTTTATCCGCTATTGCCCCGACCCGCCGGCCTATGCGGTGAACCGCTACCTGACCGAAGCCAGGCGGCTGTTGGGCGTGATGGACGCGCGGCTGGCCAAGGCGCCCTACCTGGCCGGCGAGGAATACTCCATCGCCGACATCGCCTGCTGGTCGTGGGTCCGCGCCGCGCGGGCCATCGACATCGAGATCGCGGACTATCCCGCCCTCGCCGACTGGTTCGCCCGGGTCGGCGAGCGGCCGGCGGTGCAGGAGGGCGCCTATGTCCCGCCCGACAACCACCAGCTCCAGTCCGGCTCGAAGAAGATGCCGGTGACGCCCGAGCAGTGGGCGCAGCTGTTTCAGCACGACATGCAGGGCCGGCCGTACGCCGCGCCCGACGCCTAGAGAGGAGACCGTCATGTCCGACGACGCCGCGATGCGGGCCCTGGCCAAGCGCTTCTTCGACTGCGTGGAGGCGGGGGACATCGAAGGCCTGGTCGCCTGCTACGCCCCCGACGCCGAGATCTGGCACAACACCGACGAACAGATCCAGGGGCCGGAGGACAACCGCAAGACCCTGGCCGGCATGGTCACGCGGATTCTCGACCGGGTGTACGACAACCGGCGAGTGGAGGTGTTCCCCGGCGGCTTCGTGCAGCAGCACGTTCTGCGCGGGACCCGCAAGCACGACGGCGAGCGGCTGGCGCTGCCGGCCTGTATCGTGTGCGCCGTGAAGGACGGGAAGATCACCCGTCTCGACGAGTATTTCGACTCCGCCCGCGTGGCCGAGTTCCGCAAGTTCGCCTGAGGAAACCCCCATGCCCGTCCTGCGCCAGGTCCCCCGTTCCGAAGTCACCTCCGACGTCGTGAAGGCCTATTACGACCGCCTGTTCGGCCCCGACCGCGACCCGGTGGCCAGCCCGGGCACCGCCACCGGCACGCCCGGCGACTGGTGGACCGTGTTCGCCATCGCCCCGGACATCTTCAAGCACGCCGTGGACGGGTTCGCCGTCTATCGCCACCCCGACCGCAAGCTGGACCCGGTGCTGCGCGAGCTGGGCCAGACCCGCGCCGGCTGGGTGCAGGGCAGCCAGTTCGTCTTCTCCCAGCACTGCAAGTCGCTGCGCGGCCTGGGGGTCTCGGACGAGAAGATCGCCGCCATCCCGCACTGGGCCGTCGCGGACGTGTTCGACGACAAGGAGCGCGCGGTCCTGGCCTATGCCGACTGCCTGACGTCCGGCGCCGGCCGCACGCCGCTGGCGGTGTTCGAGAAGCTGCGCACCTTCTGGGGCGACGAGGAGATCTTCGAGTTCACCTACATCACCACCCTCTATGCGATGCATGCGGTGATCACCCGGGCGCTGCGGATGGAGTACGACAACCGCGAGGATCCGATCGTGGAGGTGGCGGCGCCGGAGGGCTTCAACGCTTCGGACTTCCTGAGCCCGAACCGGGCGCGATAGGCTGGCGCCCGCGTTTCGACAGGAGATCTCATGCCCGCCGCCGAGGAGCCGCAGCTCCAACTCAGCTTCGAGGGCGAGGTCATCCACTGGCGCGGGCCCTCGCCCTATTTCTTCGTGCCCCTGCCCGCGGACGGCGCGGCCGAGATCCGTCGGGTCGCCAAGGCGGCGAGCTATGGCTGGGGCGTGATCCCGGTCGATGCGGGGATCGGCGAGATTGGCTTCACCACGTCCCTGTTCCCAAGGGACGGGACCTATCTGTTGCCGCTGAAGGACGCGGTGCGGCGGGGCGCCAATGTCACGGCCGGCGATCGTGTGCCGGTCGAGATGACCGTGCGGTTCGCCCGCCGCTGATCGCCGTCACATCCTCCAGGCCAGGGTGACGCCGTAGGTGCGCGGCGGGGCGTAGGGGACCACGACCTGGCCGTAGGGGGCGAAGCCGTTGGCATAGGTGGCCACCAGCTCGTCGGTGAGGTTCTTGCCCCACAGCGAGACCTCCCAGCGCCCGTCCGGCGAGGTGGCGGCGAGGCGGGCGTCGACGTTGACGAACCCGGCCTGCTTCTGCCCTGCGACATTCGAGGCATCGAAGAACATGTGGGACTGGTTGGTGTAGTCGACCCGGCCCAGCACGCCCCAGCCCGCGACCTCGCGGCCGTACTGGAGGCCCAGGTGCAGCTTGTGGCGCGGCGCGCGCGGCAGGTCGTTGCCGGTGTAGTCGGCCACGGCGCCGTTGGCGAAGCTCTCGAAGACCGCGTCCAGGTAGCCGAAGCTCCCGTCGAGCTGCAGGCCCGGCGCAGGCCGCAGGATCCACTCCAGCTCGACGCCCTCGATCTCGGCGGTGGCGGCGTTGCCGACCACCACGCAGCACAGCGGGACCAGTTGGGAGACCTGCAGGTCCTTGTAGTCGGTGCGGAACACCGCCGCGTTCAGGACGAGGCGCCCGTCTAGCCACTCGGTCTTGGCGCCGGCCTCGTAGCTCCAGGCGTATTCGGGGTCGTAGGGCGTCGCCTGGCTGGCCGCCGAGCCGGCCACGCCCTGGAAGCCGCCGCTCTTGAAGCCGCGGGTGGCCGAAACGTAGACGAGCGCATCCGGCGTGGCCTGCCAGTGGAGGGCGAAGCGGGGGGTCAGCGCCTTCCAGCTCTCGCGGGCCCGCACGTCGTAGTCGGCGGCCAGCGGCGGCGGCTGGCCGGGGCCGGAGACCTTGCGCCCGATGAAGCGGCCGCGCTTGCGTTCCCAGGTCTGGCGCAGGCCGACGGTGGCCTCCAGCGTCTCGGTGATCCCGTACGAGGCTTGGCCGAAGATCGCCCAGCTGCGGCCGTCGACCGCCTGGGGATAGGTGGCCAGGCCCCGCTGGGCGGGCGAGGGCAGGTCCTGCTGGGCGTCCTGGATGCGGTTGTTGTCCTCGTCGAGGAAATAGACGCCGACCTGGCCCTTCAGGCGGCCCCGCAGGAGGCCGAACGCCAGGCGCGCCTCCTGGCTGAACTGGCGGTTCTTCTCGTGGTCGGTCTGGGTGTACTCGATCTGGTTCGGCGGGTTCACCCGGTTGGAGAAGAAGGCCGTCCGGAAATTCAGCGTGCTGGCGCGCCAGGCGGTGATCGAGGTCAGCACCCCGATCGGCGTCGTGTAGGTCACCTCGCCGCGGTAGGTCTGGAGCCAGCGGCGGAGGTAGCCGTCGATGTAGGCGTTGGTGACGCGGGGATCGGGATCGACGCCGGCGCAGTGGATCCCGCCCCGGATCGTGGCGTCGCAGATGTTGTCGCGGGGAACGCCGCGCTGGTCCTGATCGGTGAGGTCCGCGGCCAGGACGATGTCCAAGTCGGCGCTCGGCTGGAGGCGCAGGGCGGCGGCGGCGGTGCGCAGGTCCTGGTCATCCACGCGGCGCCCGGTGGGCGCGTTGAAGGCATAGCCGTCCCGCAGCTTGATCGAGCCCCCCAGCGACAGGAACACGGTGTCGGAGAGCGGGACGTTGCCGCGGGCGGTCAGGGTGCGCCGGTCGTGGTTTCCGTATCCGCCCGCGATGCGCAGCGAGGGCTCGGCCGAGGGCTTGCGGCTGACGAACTGGACCAGGCCGCCGATGGCGTTCCTGCCGAACAGCACACCCTGCGGACCGCGCAGCACCTCGACCCGCTCCAGGTCGAGGGCGTCGATGTCCGGCGTGCCGCCCCGGCCGGCATAGACCCCGTCCACGAAGACCACCACGGACGGATCGCCGCCGGCGTTCTGGCTGATGCCGAAGGGGGAGCCGATGCCGCGGATCGCCAGGTTGGTCTGGATCGGGTCCACCGCCCCGACGGTGAAGCCGGGCGCCCGCAGCGCGATGTCCTGCAGCGTCTCGACGGACTGGCGGCGCAGGGCGGAGGCGGGGAAGGTGCTGACGGCCACGGGCGCGCGCTGGACGTTCTCCTCGACCCGCTGGGCGGTCACCACCAGCTCGGAGACGGACTCATGAGCGTGCTGCGCCTGCGCCGGACCCGCCGCCAGGGCGGCGCCGGCGAACAGCAGGCGCGCGGCGCCCCACCCCAAAGTCGTCATCGAACGCCACTCCTCGCCGCCGTGCCCCGCGGCTGGCGCGATCCATAGCCGACGCGCCCCGCCCGGGACAACGCAGCAAGCCTTGCCCGGGCCCCTTGCGTTTCTGACTGATTAGTTCAATAATGACCATATGGTCAGAAACGTGGAAACCCTGGACCGGCGGCGTGTGCGCACCCGCGCGGCGCTGCTGCGCGCCGGGCAGAGCCTGTTTGCGGAACGGTCGGTGGACGGGGTCAGCATCGACGACATCGTGGCCGCCGCCGACGTGGCCAAGGGCAGCTTCTACAACCACTTCCCGGACAAGGACGCCCTGGCCCAGGCGCTGGCCGACCAGGCGCGGGCGTCGGTGGAGGCGATGGTGGCGCATGTGGGGGCGGGCGTGGCCGACCCGGCCGAGCGGGTGGCCCGCGCCCTCTGCGCCTTCGCCCGCCAGGCCGTGGAGCACCCCGAGGGCGTGCGCATGATGCTGCGCCTCTTCCAGGGCGCGGCGATCCCCGACGCGCCGATGAACGCCGGCGTCCGCGCCGACATCCAGGCAGGGCTGGCCGCGGGCCGGTTCTCGGGCCTTTCGCTGGAGGCGGGGGTGCTGATGGCGGTGGGCGTGGTCCAGATCACCGTGGCCCGCGCGCTGGATCACGAGAGCCGCGGCCAGGCCAGCGCCCTCGCGCGGGAGATGGCGGCCGCCCTGCTGCGGGCCCTCGCCGTCGATCCGGCCGAGGGTTGGGCCATCGCCGAGCGCGCCGCCGCCGACCTCTTCGCCCCAGGCTGAAACGGAGCCTCGCCATGCCCATCCTCCGCGCCCTCGTGGCCCTCTACGGCCTGCTGTTCGCCGCGCTCGGCCTCGGCTTCTGGATCGCGCCGCAGCGGCTGGCGCAGGGGTTCCACCTGGAGGCGGTGAACGTGCCGGGGCTGGCGACCCTGCGCGCGGACTTCGGCGGCCTGTTCCTGACCCTGGCGGCGCTGTGCCTCGCGGCCGCCTGGACACGCCGCCGGCTGCCGGCTGTCGCGGCGGCCCTGGTGCTGGGCGCGGCGGCGACGGGCCGGCTGATCGGCTGGGGAGTCACCGGCGATCTCGGCGGCCAGGCGGCCTCGCTGGGGGTGGAGGTGATCGCGATCGTCCTGCTGGCGCTCTACGCCCGCGCCCTGCCCGCCGATCCCGCGGCCCGGCCGGGCGGGGGACTGCGGACGGCCGGCGTGGCGCTGGGCCTGGTCGCCCTGGCCGGCGGGGCGCTGCTGATCCCCGGCGTGCAGCAGGCGCTGTTCCTGCAGGCCGCCAAGGCGGGCGTCGGGCACAACAACAACGCGCTGATGAAGGACGACGCCCTGCGCGTGGTGCTGTGCGGAACGTCCGCCCCGCTGCCCAGCGCCAGCCGCGCCAAGGCCTGCGTCGGGGTGATCGCGGGCGGCAAGCTGTACGTCGTGGACAGCGGGCCGGAGTCCACCGAGAACCTGCTGAAGTGGGGCCTGCCCCTGGACCGCGTGGGCGGGGTGCTGCTGACCCATTTCCACTCGGACCACATCGGCGACCTGGGCGAGCTGAACCTGCAGACCTGGGTCCAGGGCCGACCCGGGCCCCTGCCGGTCTATGGCGGCCCCGGGGTCGAGCGCGTGGTGGCCGGGTTCAACGAAGCCTATGCCCTGGACCAGGGCTATCGCACCGCCCACCACACCGCGGCGATGATGCCGCCGGCCACCTGGCCGATGGTCGCCCGCCCGGTTCCGGTGGCGGCCGACGGCCCCCTGCCCCGCACCGGCGTGCTGCTGGACGACGGCAAGCTCAAGATCACGGCGATCGAGACCAACCACGCGCCGGTTCACCCGGCCTATGCCTACCGCTTCGACTACAAGGGCCGCTCGGTGGTGATCACGGGCGACACGGCCAACTACCTGCCCCTGGCCGCCGCGTCGCGGGGCGCCGACATCCTCCTGTCCGAGGCGCTGAACCGCGAGATGATCGCCGACATGGAGCGCACCGCGCGCCAGGCGGAGCGGCCGCGGATCGCCCACATCATGGCGGACATTCAGAGCTATCACATCTCGCCCACCGAGGCGGCGGGGCTGGCCGACACGGCCGGGGTGAAGCTCTTGGTGCTGTACCACCTGCTGCCGGCCCCGGATAACTTCGTCCTGCGCAGGCTGTTCACCCGCGGCGTCGGCGAGGCGCGACGCGGGGAGTGGGACCTGGCGGACGACGGCAGCCTCTACACCCTGCCGGTGGGCTCCACGGACATCCGCATCGGCCGCATCCGCTAGCCCTGGACCAGGCGCACGCGGGTTCCGCAGAGGACGACCTCGCCGTCGGCGTCGACGGCGCCTCGGGCCTGGGCGCGGGCGAAGACGGCCACCGGATCGCGGACCTTTACGTCGAAGGCCCGCAGGCCCTCCCCGCGGCCGTCCTCGGCCTTCACGAAGCGGATCTCGCCCCCGTCGAGGGCGAGGCTGAGGCCGTCGGGGCGCGCGTCCAGCCCCAGGACCTCGCCCCAGCGCTTGGCCATGGCGGCCGGATCGTCCGCCTGAACCTCGGCGCCGACGATCTCCAGCGAGGTGTCGGTTTTCACATTGGCCTGCCAGTCGGGGCCGCCCCACTCCCACCGCTCGCGCGGCTCCATCCAGTCCACCGAGACGATGGCGCCGCCCACGTCTTTGGGATGCAGGTGGGTGAACGAGACGCCCTTGCCGTCGAACTGGTCGGCGACCCGGACGCCCGTCTCGGCCACACGCGCCCGCGCGCCCGCCAGGTCGTCGGTCTGCAGGATGACCATGTAGCCGCCGTCGCCCTGGCGCTTCTCCAACAGGCGGCCGGCGGTGGTGCCCTCGCGGGTGGGAGAGACCACCTCCAGGAAGGTATCGCCCACCGGCCAGACGGCGTTGTGCAGACCGTACTTGCCGACGCCCGGATCGGCGTAGGCGGCGCCCAGCCCCAGCACGTCCACGATCTCCGCCCGCGCGGCCTCCAGGTCCTGGCCCACCAGGGCGATCTGCCGAAGCCGCATCGTCGTCCTCCCGCTTGTCGTTGGCGCGAACTAGAGGCGCCGGCCGGATGACGGTCAAGCGGGCAGGGCCTATCGTCTGCGCCAACCCACAACGGAGGGACCCCGCCATGGCCGACATCGACACCGGCACGACCGACCTGCTCGCCACCCTGGACGGCGGGGTGCTGACGCTGACGCTCAATCGGCCTGATGCGCGCAACGCCATGTCCGGGGAGATGAACGACGCCCTGGCCAAGACCCTGGCCTGGGCCGAGCTGGACGGGGCGGTGAAGGCCATCGTGCTGACGGGCGCGGGCAAGGGGTTCTGCGCCGGCGGCGACGTGAAGGGCATGAACAGCCGCAACGAAAGCGCCGGCGACGGGGGCGGCATCGACGCGGCCATCCACCGCCAGCGGGTGAACCAGCGCGCCACCGCGGGAAAGCTGTTCAAGATGCCCAAGCCGACCCTGGCCGCCCTGCCCGGCGCGGCGGCCGGCGCGGGATTCAGCCTGGCCCTGGCCTGCGACCTGCGGATCATGGCCTCCAGCGCGATCATGACCACCGCCTTCGCCAAGGTCGGCTTCTCCGGCGACTACGGCGGGACCTATTTCCTGACCCAGCTGGTGGGTTCGGCCAAGGCGCGGGAGCTCTACTACCTGTCGGAGCGGATCGGGGCGGACGAAGCCCTGCGCCTAGGGCTGACCAACTGGGTCTGCGAGTTCGACGAGCTGCAGGCCCGCGCCCAGGAGATCGCGCGCCGGCTCGCGACCGGGCCGACCATCGCCTACCGCTACATGAAGGAGAACCTGAACCGCGCCATGGCCGGCGACGTCGACGACTGCCTGGACCTGGAGGCCACCCACCACGTCCACTGCGGCCAGACCGCCGACCACAAAGAAGCGGCCAAGGCGTTCGTCGAGAAACGCGAGCCGGTGTTCACGGGGCGATAGGGTCGCGCTCACGCCCAAACGCGCGTCTCAAGGCTCGTCATCTCCGGGCGGATGTCCTGAGGCAAATGCTCGCTCTCGCGATCTGAACTTCCGAAATCGGCGCCTGGGCCAGAACGTGCTTTCGAACCTGCTGCGGCCGCCGACCCTTGCACCCCCGCTCCGTCATCCCGGGCGGAGCGCTCGCCAGAGCGCGCAGACGCGGGACCCACCGCACCGCCACCGACGCTCGCCTAGGGGCGTTGCAGCCACGACAGCGGTCCTTCCGGCTGCTCGAACCAAGGGTCGGATAGATCGCGCCATTCAGGATTCTCGGCCTCGATCAGCTGCAGCTTCATGTAGACGGCGATGAAGGCGTCCTGCGCGACCGTCGACGAAAGCTAGGCCCTGACCGGGATTGCGTCATCCGTCGTGGCGCAGCTTCAAGGTCGCGTCGGCTGGGTCCCGGGTCTCCGCGCTCAGGCGAGCGCTCCGCCCGGGATGACGGTCAGGGGGCGAATGATTGCAATCCACCCTTCGTCGACGTTGGCGAAGTCCGCTGTCGAGCTCTAGCGCGGCACGTCCGCTTCTCGGACGGGTCGCAATGACCGGGGCCGACCCATTGCGGACCAAAACGGGTGAGTTAACTGTGCACGGACACTCGCCCTTAAGTGGTGGCAGATCATGCGTTTGCCATGAAACGCCTTGTCTTGATCGCGTGCGTGGTTCTTGCGAGTTGCTCTCGGGGGCCCGCAGACGAAGTGGCGCTGATCCGCGGCGCTGATGCGCTTGCATGGGACGGCAAGCACCAGGTCGCAGGGCACCGTTTCCGAGAGTTTCCTGCGACGCTTGCCAATTGGAACGTCGCGCCAGCGGGCAATCTGACGGCGTTCCTGCCGCGCCAAATCTTCGAGGACCTGGGCGACTTGCCACATAATGCTCGAACGCCCCAGCCAGTCGGTGACGTGATCATCAATATCGGCGACGCGCGCACGCCGGACGTTATGTGGAACGCGCTTCAGCCGCTGGAGCCGACCGGAGAGTTTGCTGGCTTAAAGCGTTTCGTGTCGAGAGCGCCCGGTGTTGTCGCGCCGGGCGACACGCTGGTGCTGCCCGCACCGTACAAGGGACACGTGCAGTGCGGGGCTGGCGTCCTCTCGTCCAAAGCCGCCTCGTGCAATGTGACCCTGACCCATGACGGGCTGCGCCACAGCTTCACCATAACCGTGGACCAGATCCAAACATGGCGTGAATACGTGGAGTCCTACCTGCGGGTCGTCAGCTTGCTGGAGGCTTAGGCCCACTTCCGAACGTCCCCTTCCACCCCCGCACCGCCCTCCACCATGTCCGCTTGGGGCGCGGAAGCGGCGCCTGACTAGAACACCGACCAGCGCATGCGGGCGGCGAGGCGTTCGAGGGCCAGGGTGCCGACCTGGGAATTGCCGACGGCGTTGAGGCCGGGCGACCAGACCGCCACGGCGGCGACGTCGGGGACGATGGTGAGGATGCCGCCGCCGACGCCGCTCTTGCCGGGCAGGCCCACCTGGAAGGCGAACTCGCCCGAGGCGTCGTAGTGGCCGCAGGTCATCATGATGGCGTTGATCCGACGCGCATGCTCGGGGCTGATCACCACCTCGCCGGTCAGGGGATCGACGCCTTCGTTGGCCAGGAACAGGCCCGCGCGGGCGAGCTGGCGGCAGGTGATCCGCAGGGAGCACTGGTGGAAGTAGGTCTGCAGCACGTCCTCCACCGGACTGTGCAGGTTGTCGAAGCCCTTCATGAAGTTGGCGAGGCTGTAGTTGCGGTAGCCGGTGGCGGCCTCGGACGTGGCCACCTCCTTGTCGACATCGATGGTGTCGGCGCCCGCCAGGCGGCGCAGGGTGTCGCGGATGTCGTCCACCGCTTCGCCCGGCGTGCGGCCCGCCAGCACGGCGTCGGTCACCACGATGGCGCCGGCGTTGATGAAGGGGTTGCGGGGCACGCCGCCTTCCGCCTCCAGCTGGACGATGGAGTTGAAACGCGACCCTGACGGCTCGCGCCCCACCCGCACCCATAGGCTCTCGCCCATACGCTGCAGGGCCATGGTGAGGGTGAAGACCTTGGAGATGCTCTGGATCGAGAAGGGCAGCCAGGCGTCGCCGTACTCGGCCATCTGGCCGTCGCAGGTGATCACCGCCAGGCCGAAGCGGTTGGCGTCCACCCGGGCCAAGGCGGGGATGTAGTCGGCGACCTTGCCCTCGCCCCGGTGCGCGTCGGCGATCTCCTTGCCGACCGTGGCGACGATCTGGGCGAGGGTCTCGGTCGACATGGGGCTTTGGACCTCGGCGCTAGAACGTGGCTTTCAGGCTGACCACGGCCCGGCTGCCGTAGATATCGCCGAAGCTGTGCTTGTCGGTGTCGTGATAGCGCAGATCGAGGCCAAGGTTATCGGTGAGCGCATAGCCCACGCCCACGTTCCAGGTGGTGTAGTCGCCGGCGCCGTCCACCTGCTGGCGGCCGAGCGCGGCGCTGAACGAGACCTTCACCGTCGGCGAGTAGGAGCCGTTGATCTCGTAGTAGAGGGCGTGGTCGACGCCTGCGTAGTAGTTCGGCGAATAGTAGGCCTGGGCGCCGATGGTCGCCGGACCCAGCGGCACGCTGCCGGCCGCCTTGAACTCGAAATAGTCCAGGTCCGCGCCCGACGGCTGGTCGGTGTAGCCGTAGTAGAGGACGCCTAGGTCCAGCGAGACCACGCCCAGGGTCGGGGTGAAGCCGGCGTAGAGGTCGAACTCGAGGTCGGTCGAATCCCCGAAGTCGACGTTGGAGGCCCAGACGCCGGCGTAGAACTGGCCGGCCGAGACGTCGGCGCCGCCGAACACCTGCGGGTCCTCGTCGGTCTGGCTCACGCCCCGGAACACATAGTCGCTGGCGACGCCGAGGTTGAACTCGAAGCTCGGCGTCTCCTGGGCGGCGACGGGGCCCGCCAGCGCAAGGGCGGCGGCGGCGAAGAGCGCGGTGCGGAAGGTCATGCCTGGTCCTTGGAAAATCCGGGCGCCAATGAGCACGCGATTCACTTAACGGGAGCTTGGCGTCAGGCCGGAAGCAGCATCTCGGTGAAGTCGCCGCGCATGCAGTGGTTCGAGCTCATGGACGCGCCGTAGCCGCCGGCGTTGATCAGGGCGATACAGTCGCCTTCCCGCAGCTCGGGCATGGGGTGGTCGGCGGCCCAGATGTCGAGGGCCTCGTTGATGTTGCCCGCCACGGTGACCGGCCGCCACTGGCCGGCGTCGAAGCTGCGGGGCGCGCAGGCCACCGGCTCGCAGGGCAGGCCATAGTAGGCGGGCTCGGGGGCGAGGTTGAAGCCGCCGTCCACGCTCACGAAGGTGACGTCCCGCTTGCGCTCCACTTCGACCACGCGCAGCAGCAGGACGCCCGCGTCCTTGACGAGGTAGTCCCCCGGCTCCACCGCCACGGTGAGGCCCCGGCCCGCAAAGCGGCGCGCGAGGACGGCTGCCCATCGCGACAGGTCCAGCGGCGCGTCGCCCGCCCGGTGCGGCAGGCCAAGGCCGCCGCCGACGTTGACCGTGCGGACGTCGGGCAGGTCGTCCAGGAACGCCAGGCCCGCCCCTACCGCCGCGTCCCAGGCGTCGAGCTCGCGGGTGAGGTAGCCGCAGCCCACGTGGAAATGCAGGCTGGTGATGGAAAGCCCGTGCGCCTTCGCCATGGCCAGGGCCTCCGGCCACTGCTGGCGGTAGATCCCGAACTTGGTGGCCGCCTCGCCGGCGTAGGTCAGCTTCTCGGCGCCGGCGTAGCCGGTCCCGCGCTCGGGATTGACGCGGATCCCGATGGCGCGGCCGGGGGCGCGCTCGCCGATACGGCGGATCTGCCCCACCGAGTCGCAGTTGATGGTGAGGGCCGGCTGGGCCAGCAGGCGGTCCAGGTCGCGGTTCGACACCGCCGTCCCGGTGAAGCTAATGTCCGCCGCCGCAAAGCCGCAGGCCAGGGCGCGCTCCATCTCGGCCGGCGAACAGACGTCGACCCCGCAGCGGCCGGCGCGGGCCAGGCTCTGCAACAGCGGCTCGAACCGGTTGGCCTTCATGGCGTAGTAGACACGGGTCGGCAGGTCGGTCTGCGCCAGGGCGGCCTGCAGCCGGGCGAGGTTCGCCTGCACCCGCGCCTCGCTGTAGACGTGCAGCGGCCCCGGGGCGGTCGCCGCCAGGGCGGCCAGGTCGCGGCCGGCCAGGTACAGTCGCCCCTCGCGATAGGCCAGGTCGTCCCGCGCCCACCAGAATTCAGACGCCACCGATGCGGTCGGCGCGGCGCTCATGGTTTCAGCGTGGCGAGATAGGCGCGGCCTTCCGCGTTCGGCGCCTCGGCCCGGCCGGTGATCCAATGGCGGCAGGCCGGCGCCCCGCAATGGCAGGCGAACTGGCGGTAGAGCACGTCCTCGGTCTCGGCGTAGTCGATGGTCAGGAGGTCGCCGGCGCGGATATCGCGCAGGGCCACGACCTGAGACGCGGCCATGTCCAGCCGGCAGTCGGGCGCGCAGCTGTGCGACAGGAAGCCGATGATCTCGGTGTCGTAGATGTGGAGCCCCGGGCTGACCTGCAGGCTGTGCTGCTTGAGTTCGGGCCCGATCACGCCGGTGAAGCGGTGGATCACCTCGCCCTTGCGGCGCGGGACCAGCGTGCGGACGCCGAGCCCGTACTCGGAATCGGTGTCGCAGACCTGCAGGGTGTCGTCCGGCTGCACGCCGGCGGAGGGAGATTGGGAAGATGTCGGCATATGGCCCTAGGATGGCTCGTCGGCGCTCGGTCGAGACGGCGAGGGTGGCGCAAAGCTCTTCGAAAACCGCAAACGATTGTGCTTACCGTCGCGCCGATAGTCGACCTCGTCCATCAGCTTGCGAACCAGGTGAATCCCCAGGCCGCCGATGTCGCGCGCCTCGATCGACAGGGTCGTGTCCGGCGTCTCGGCCGCGAGCGGGTCGAAGGCTGGGCCGTCGTCGACGACGGTGACGGTGACGGTCCCGTCGGCGATCCGGGCCGAGACCTCCACCGCGGGCGAGCCGCCGTGGCCCAGCACATTGCTGACGATCTCGTCGGCGGCGATCAGGATGGCGCTGGCGGCCGTCGGCGGTACGTCCCGCGCGGCCAGCGCCGCCTCGAGCGCGTCGAGGAGCGCGGAGAGGCCCGCGCCGCCATCCGGGAGCGAATAGGAGAAGTCGGCTTCCATATCGCTCGCCCGATCCGGGGCCTTGCGGGGACTCACGGTTGCCAGTCTAGTCGCGCGGCGAATTATCTCAACGGCCGCGGCGACGGCGGGAACGCGAGGCGCCCCAGATGCAGATCAAGGAAGAAGACCGCAGCGGCGTGCTCCTGCTCTCGGTGTCCGGCCGGCTGGATTCCGGCACGGCAGGCGACCTGGAGGCCGTGCTGCCTGCCCGCGTCCAGGCCAACGAGAAGATCGTGCTGAGCCTCGCCGAGACGCCCTACGTCAGCTCCGCCGGCCTTCGGGTGCTGCTGATCGGCGCCAAGGCCGCGCGCGGCAAGGGTCACCGGCTGGTGCTGGCCGGCCTTTCTGAGTCGGTGCGCGAGGTGTTCGACATCTCGGGCTTCTCCAGCATCTTCGCCATCGAGGCGGACGTGGACTCAGCCCTGGCCAGCCTGAGCTGAGCCCGGCGCCACCACCGCCAGCAGGCCGTCGGGCCGCAACAGGGCCGCCACGTCGTCGATGACCGCGTCCGGGGAAAGCCCCGACGCCCGGGCCACATAGGCCTGGGCGCGCGCCAGGTCGTCGCCGTCCAGCAGGCCGAGGACCTGCGCCGCGGGCGGGGCCGCGCGCGACCAGGCCGTCCAGGCGAGGCGGTCGATCCCGAAGGCGGACCGGGCCTGCGCCAGCCGCGCGTCCGGGGAGCCGTCCAGCAGACGCCGCTCCAGGAACCGGCGGGCGGCGAGCGCCTGGGCCAGGGCGGCCGACGGGCTCTCGCCACCGCATTCGCCGACGACCAGGGCGGCCCGATCCCCGTCCACGCAGAGGGCGTGGAATGCGCCGGGCGGCGCCGCGCCCAGCATGCGAGCGGCGACCGAGGCCCCCGCGGCCGCGCCGGCGGCCAGCGGCGGGAAGGCGGTGTCGCGATAGGCGGCGGCGCTGGCCGCCTCGTCCCGCTCGCGGTCGCGGCGGGAAAGCTCGTGCTTCGCCCGGGCCAGCCGGCCGGCGACGCTGGTGCGCATCAGCCGCACCGCCAGGGCCAGGTCCCGGGTCTCGCGGATGGCGAAGCCCTCGACGTCGTCGGCCGGGGCGTCGGCGCGGATGGCGCCGATGGTGGCGCTGTTGCGGGCGAGTTCGCGCACGATCAGCCGGGCAATCGTCAGGGCCAGGGCCAGGCCCAGCAGGCCGGCCGCCGCCACCAGGATGAGGATCAGCCGCTGCAGGTCGCGCATCCGGGCGAACATCGGCTCGGCGTCGATCTGGGCGATCACGAAGCCGCCCCGGGCGATGGGGGCCAGGCCCGTAGCGCGGCGCTGGCCCGGCACGTCGGCGCCGATCGGCGCGGCCGTGGGGCCCTGCGGTCGCGCAAACGTCCCCGGCCCTTGCGCGGAGGGCGGGCCGGCGATCCGCACCGTCCGGCCTGCCGGCGTGACGATGTAGAGGCCCGTCAGCCCCTCCACCCGGCGCGCGGCCTCGCGCAGGCCCGCGGCCCGAACCGGATCGGACAGGGCGCGCGCCAGGTCGTCGGCGACATCGGCGAAGGCGGCCGTGGTCACCGCCGCAGCGATGGCCTGGTTGGCGAGCCCCCGCTCGGCCTCGGCGCGCTCCCAGGCGTAGAGCAACGCGCCATTGACGCCGGCCAGCAGCAGGAACAGCGGCGCCACCAGCAGCAGGAAGGTGCGGCGGATGCTCATGCGGGGCCCGCCAGGTCGCGCAGGCCGACCACGAACTCGGGGCATTCCCGGGCGATGGTGAAGACGTGCGGCTTGGCGATGACCAGCACCTCCAGGCCTTCCGGTCCCGCCACATAGTCCGCGCGCGCCGCCAGGCCGAACAGCAGGCCGGGGGCGTCGAAGACGACGGGCGCGGGCGCGCCGGCGATCTCGGCGCCACCCGCGGCGACCACGAACAGGGCCTCGCCGACCGTCCCGGCCGGGATCACCACCTTGCCGGGGGCGAAGGCGCGGGGCCGGGCGTGGCGCGCGATCAGCAGCAGCTCGGCGTCCTCCAGCCGCTGGAACGGGCCGGCGGCGCGGAGCACGAACAGGCGGTCGACAACGTCGGAGCCGATCATGCCGCCAGCTCCTGCAGCTCGCCGTGCGCCGGCGCGGCGAGGTCGCGCCAGGCCGCCGCCAGGCTGGGATCGGCGGCGATGCGGACCGCCAGCAGGCTCATGGCGCGGTGCTCCAGCCGGGCCTCCAGGCCGTCGTCCTTGGGCGTCCAGACGATGCGGACGGCGCCGTCGGCCACCAGCGTCACCGGCGCTGCGGGCGGGAGGGCCGCCTCCAGCCGGCCGGCGTTGCGGGCGCGGTCCAGGGCGAGCGTGTCGCTCCAGGAGCGCCGCATCAGTTCGATCAGGTGGGTGGCTAGGTCCTCCAGCGCCTCGCGCAGCCGCGAGACCTCGCGCGGGCCGGCGATGCGGGCCGGGGGCGAGCGGTCGCCGGCGGCGATTCGCAGGGCGTCGGCCTTCAGCCCCTCGATCGGCAGGGCCACCCAGCGGACGATCAGGAAGGTCACCAGCGCCGAGGCCACGAGGGAGGCCACGCCGATCAGGGCGCTGGCGAAGAGGGCGTTCTGGGTCGCCACCTCGATCACCGAGATGTTCACGTCGGCGCCGGCGGTGGCAACGATGCGGCCGTCCTGGCCGCGGATCGGCGCGGCGGCGGTCTTGAGCAGTCCCCACTGTTCTTGGAACTCGATGGGGGAGACATAGATCGTGCCGTCCGTGGTGGTCCGGCGAAGGCCGGCGCGCGTCTCGGGCGTCAGCTCGTCCTCGGAGCCGATGAGCGAGTGTTCCTCGCCCTCGGTGGAGTCCAGGACGTAGACCACGTCCTTCAGGCCGCCCAGCACCTGGGAATAGAGGTAGGTCAGGCCCAGCTCGCGGCGGATGCGGCGCATCGGCTCCACGTTGCGGCGGTACTGCGGCATCTCCTCCACCGCCTCGGCGGGGGCCCGCACCTGGGCGGCGCGGATGAGGAAATCGTGGTCCGCCGGGTCGATGAGCGCGCCGGTGAGGGCGCTGGTGGCGATCAGCTTGCGCGAGAAGCCGTCCAGGATGGTGTCGTAGAGGCGGTTGTAGACCAGCGCCCCCAGGGCCACGGCCAGCACCAGGATCGCGGGCGTGATGGTCCGCCACAGCAGGGTCTTGATGGGGGTTCCGTCAGGCCGCATAGGCGCGATCGTCCCTGGCCTTCAGCATCGTCAGGGCGAGGTCCGGATAGCGGGCGGCCACCTCCTCGACGTCCGCGCGGGCGATCCAGTAGGAGCGGCCTTCGAGCGGCAGCTCCACGGGCTTGCGGCCGGCGGGCTCGAGCGTGGCGCGCGCGGCCAGGGCCGCCTGGGCGTCGATGGAGGCTGCGGCGAAGTCGGGCGTGGCGCGGACCGCCTCCACCAGGTCCACCGCCGTGGGCCGGTCGGCGGCGTCCAGGCCGAGGAGGCTCGCGAAACTGTCGCGCAACAGTGGCGGCAGGTCCGGCTTCAGGCCCGGCCGCACGGCGGCGGCCAGCTCATCCGGCGGCAGGAGGTCGCGCAGGGCCTGGGCGGCCGCCACGGCCTCAAACCCGTGGTCGTCCGCCACCGCGGCCGTCAGCAGGGGGATCAGATCGCCGGCCCCGTCGCCGGCGGCGGCCTTGCCGGAGACCAGGGGCTCCAGCCGCCGCCAGGTGGCCGCATCGACGCCGCTGGCGATCGCCTCGACGGCATTGGCGCGCACCTTCGGGTTGGCCGAGTGCAGCGAGACGATGAGCAGGTCGAAGTCGGGCAGGAGGCCGCCGAGGGCCAAGAGCTCCAGGGTGAAGTCCACCGACTCGGCGACCCGCTGGCGGTAGGCCTCGGCCAGGAGGCGCAGGGCGGGCGAGCGGTCGGCATCGGCCGCAAGCCGCTCGGCCACGGCCAGGCGCCGCGCCGTTTCGTCCAGCTCCTCGCGCACCAGCCGGTCCAGTTGCGAGATGAACTGGGCGTGGGAAAGCGTGCTGAGGGCGCGGGCGGCGACGGCCCGGGCGCGATAGGGGGTGCGGTAGTTGGACAGCGCCTGCATCAGCCGCGGGACGGCGGCCTCGCCCAGGTCCGCCAGCATGACTTCCGTGGCGCGCAGTTCGCGGGGGGTGAGTTGCGCAGCGGCGGCCAGGATCTGGGGGATCGCTTCCACATCGCCGATGGCGGCCAGCAGGTCCAGGATGGTGGCGCGGCTGGCCCGGTCCATGGTCGGCAGGTTGCCCACCAGCGGGCCCACCAGGCCGATGTCGCCCGGCCCCACCACGCTGGTCAGGGCCTGGAGGGCGTATTTGCGGACGGACGGCGATGGGTCGGAGAGCCTGGCGGCGAAGTCTCCGGTGGCCTCGGACGCCTCGGCCCCCACGTCGGACGCCGTGCGGCGGCCTCCCCGGCGATGCAGCAGGGCGCGAGCGGCGGCCGCCGCGCCGGAGTCGGCTTCGCCGGCTTTTCGGCGCAGGAGGTCCGTGGCCGCGTCGTCGAACTGGGGGGCGTGTAGATCCGGGTCGCCGAAGTTCAGCCACCCGCGGCGCATGTTGGCCTCCATGGCGGCGGGGTAGAAGTGGCGCAGGGCCACCACGACCACGATCAGCGTGGCCCCCAGCAGCACGCCGATGCCCGACAGCTCGCGCATGTCGGCGTTCTTCGCCGCCAGCAGCAGGAAGCCGCCGGCCAGCAGGCTGGCGAGCGGCTCGCAGAGGCCCTCGACCACCGTCCGGAAGGGCCGCTTCACCTGCGAGGGCGTCGCGTTGAAGAGGAGGTTCTGGTTGTTGTACTCGATGGACGTCAGCACGCCGTGATAGGCGAAGAAGGCCGCCAGGGCCGCGGTCGTCCCGCCCGCCAGGAAGAAGTAGGCGAAGACCGCGAAATAGGTGACCGGCAGCACCAGGGCCATGTTCCGCACCCCGATCCGCGTCACCAGCCGGTTGAAGACGAAAAGGCAGACGACGAGGTTGAAGATGCTGGCGCCCGCGTACAGCTGGCCGAACAGGGCGGCGAGTTCGGCCTCGTTCCGCCCCGCCTGCAGGACCGTGGAGTACTGGTACTCCGCCAGGTTGGTCATCAGCAGGGTGACGAACAGCGTCAGGACCAGGGTCACTGCATAGGGCGAGGTGCGGAAGGCGCGGCCCACCTGGCCGAGTTGGCGCAGCACGCTGGTGTCCTCGGCGTCGAGGTCGGCGTCGCTGTCGGCGATCCGCTTCCAGCGCCGGCGCAGCAGCAGCGCCACCGGCGCGGTCGCCAGGGCCACCGCGGCCCAGACCAGCAGGAAGGCATGCATCGGCAGAACGGCGGCGAACAGGCTGACGACCAGGGCGCCGATCGTGGTCCCAAGCGCGCAGAAGGCCGCGAACAGCGGGAACAGCCGCTTGGCGTCCTGGATGTCGAAGTAGGCGTCGGTGAAGTTCCAGAACAGCGAGTAAAGCGCGATGTACCACATGGCCAGGTACAGCTTCAGGACGTAGTAGAGGCCGGTCTGGAACGGCTCGGGCGGGCCGATCTGGATCGCGGCCCAGAGGATCGCCCCGCCGCCGATCAGCGCCGCCAGCGTCACGTCCACCACGTGGTCGATGGAGAAGCGGACCAGCAGGAACGAGAAGATCGCGGTGTAGACCAGCATCACCGCGGGGGTGAGCAGGAAGATCACCGGCAGCTTGTCGGGGCCCACATGTGTGAGGAAGGCCGCGTCGCCGGCGGCGAACCCGATGCCCATGCCGGTCTGCAGCAACAGGCCGAACAGGCCGAACTGCAGGAGCTTCGGCCACTCGCCGCGCTCGACCCGAAACAGGCGATTCAACAGGTCCTGCACGCAATCCCCCGCCGCGGCCGCGCCGCTCGCACCGCGTTAACGACCACCCGCTAATTTTCTATAGACTAGCTGCGATTTCCCGAACTCTCCCATAGGTTGCCCCAGCGCGATGAATGAGCCCGCCGCAGACCTCGCCGCGCGCCGCCGGCGGTTCGGGCTGAAGACCCAGCTGCTGCTCCTGCTGTTCACGCTGAGCCTGATCTCAGCCGCGGCCTATTCGGCCGTGCTCTACAACATCGACCGGCGCGAGATCATCGAGGGCATCGACGGCCGGCTGAAGACGGCCGTGCTGGCCGTGAACGAGATCGTTCCGGACGAGTACCACGCCCGCATCGTCGGCCCGGACTCGATCCCGGAGGCCGAGTACCGCCTGCTCCAGTACCGGCTCTCGCGCTTCGCGGCCCGCGCGGACCTAGTCTACGTCTACACCTACATGCGGTTCGGGAACGAGATCCGCACGGTCTCCACCAGCGCCACCCCGCGGGAGATCGAACGCCGGGCGGAGACCCCGTTCTTCACGCTCTACGACACGGCGCCGAAGGCGCTGCACCGCGCGTTCGACGACGGCCAGATGCGGTTCGACGAGTACAGCGACTCCTTCGGCCGCTTCCGCTCGATCTACCTGCCGGTGCGCGGCGTGGACGAACGGACCTATGTGGTCGGCGCCGACGTCGACCTGGCCATGGTCCAGCAGCGGCTGATCCGCTCGCTCCAGATGTCGGTGGCCGTGGGCGCGGTGATGTTCGCGCTGTCCATGGCGCTGGGCTGGCTGCTGGTGGACCGGATCGTCGGCCCCCTGCTCCGCCTCACCGAATTCACGCGCAACATGGGCCAGCGCAACTTCCAGCCCGACGAGCGCGAACTGGCGGCCATGAACGCCATCAGCCGGCGCCGGCCGGACGAGGTGGGCAGCCTGGCCGAGGCGATGACCGCCATGATCGCCCGCCTGCAGCGCTACCTGCTGGAGATGGAGCAGGCCACCGCCGCCCGCGAGCGGGTCGAGGGCGAACTGTCCGCCGCCCGCGACATCCAGGTTGGCATGCTGCCGCGCACGTTCCCGCCTTTCCCGGAGCGACGCGACGTCGACGTCTTCGCCCTGCTGGAATCGGCCAAGCACGTGGGCGGCGACCTCTACGACTACGCCCTGATCGACGAGAACCGGCTGTTCTTCGTGGTGGGCGACGTCTCGGGCAAGGGCGTGCCGGCGGCCCTGTTCATGGCCATGACCACCACCCTCTTCAAGGCGACGGCCCTGACGGCGAACTCCACGGGGGAGATCATGGCCCGGGTGAACGCCGAGCTGTCGCGCGACAACGCCCAGGAGATGTTCGTCACCGCCTTCAGCGGCATCCTGGATCTGCGGACCGGGGCGGTGGAGTACTCGGACGGCGGCCACGAGGCGCCGTTCGTACGGCGCGCCGACAGGTCGGTCTCCCGGCTGCCGAAGCTGAAGGGCATGGCGCTGGGCGTGATCGGCGATGCGCCCTTCGAGACCGGCCGCTTCCAGCTCTCGCCCGGCGACGCCCTGATCTTGTTCACCGACGGGGTGTCGGAGGCCGCCAACGCCGACGACGACCTCTACACCACCGCGCGCATCGAGCAGGCCTTGGCCACGGCCCGGGCCGAGACCGACGCCCGCCACCTCGCCGAAGGCCTGGCGCAGGACGTCCGCGTCTTCGTCGGCGCCACCCCCCAGTCCGACGACATCGCCATCCTGGTGGTTCGGTACGAGGGCGCGGCGGCCTCTCCTCCTCCGTAGGGGGAGGTGGACCATGCGCAGCATGGTGGAGGGGGCATGCCAGGAGCGCCGAGCGTGGTCGCTTCCCCCTCCCCCTTCGGGCGGTCCCCCTCCCCCTACGGGTGAGGAGAAAAAGCGCCGTTGGTTTGCTAGCCCAGCCGCACGGGCGCGCGTTCGCGGCCGTGCATCTTGCGCAGGTAGTGGCGCATGTCCTCGATGGTTCGGTTGAGCTCGGCGCGCGGCGTGGGCGTCATGCCGGCGGCCTGAGCCATCATCGGGTCCTGCTCGACCTCCCAGGGCAGGAAGGCGAACCGCTCGCCCGCTTCCAGCATCCAGACGATCGGATAGGGCCGGCCGAACATCACGCCCTTCAGCGGCTCAGCGCCCATCAGGTAGAGGGCGGCGCGGTCGGCGTTGCCGGCGCCCAGCACCACTTCCAGCACGTCAAGGGAGATCACCAGGCTGCCCGGCCGGGCGAACTTGCTGATCCGGAAGCCCAGGTCGATGTCCGGGCCGATGAAGTCGAGGTGCGCGCCGGTCCCGCTGGAGAGCTCGGGGATCTCGATCTCGATGTTCTGGCCGTCGAAGCCCGCCAGCCAGGCCGTACCCTTGAGCCGTAGCGGCAGCCGTTGGAAGTGGCGTTCCTCGTAGAGCTGCATGGTCCGCAGCAGGGCCGTCAGGATCGAGGTCAACTCCTCCGCGCTGGCGGGCGAGGTCACGAACACCACCTCGTCGCCCATCACCTTCCAGACGTCGATGGCGGGGGTGGCGTCGTCGTCCAGGAACTCCATGCCGATCTGGCCGGCGGCCATCAGCGGGAAACTGGTGAAGAAGGTCTGGAAGATGCCCAACCAGCCCTCGGAGCCCTGGCCGGTGAAGCGGGCCTTGAACTCGGTCGAGCCCACCATGTCGACCGACAGGAACAGGCGCAGCATGGATCCCCCGGGAACAGCCCTGCCGCAGCCATACTCGACAGATCGGAACCGGGCCATAGCCCGCGGGCCGGGTGACCGGGCGGACAGCTATGCTACGGTCCCGCCCGAAACACATCCGTGAAGAGTTGGGACAAGGGAGCGGCCGGTGGCGTCTGAGACCTCGACGGCCCCGCGCAGCCGGGGCGGCGACGGCGCGCCCGACCGGCTGTCGCGCTGGCTGGCGGATTACCGCCCCCTGCCCGGCGCGCCCGACGAACTGTTCGATGCCGCCGGACGGCCGCGCGAGCACTGGATGGCCTTCCTGCGCGAATTCGCCGGCTATGCCGACGCCGACTCGGACGGCCGCTTCGGCATGGCCGCGCGGCATATCCGGGATTCCGGCGCGTCCTACCGGATCTATGGCGAGGAGACCGAGCGCAGCTGGCCACTGGACCCGCTGCCGCTGATCATCCCGCAGGCCGAGTGGGACCAGATCGCCGCCGGGGTCGCCCAGCGCGCCGAGCTGATGGAGGCCATCCTCGCCGACGTCTATGGCGAGGGCCGGCTGGTGAGCGACGGGATCCTGCCGGCCGCGGTGGTGACCGGCAGCCCGGACTTCCTGCGCGCCATGCGCGGCGTGGCCCCGCCGGCGGGCCGCTACCTGCAGATCTACGCCGCCGATCTGGGCCGGGGACCGGACGGGCGCTGGTGGGTGCTGGAGGACCGGGCCCAAGCGCCGTCGGGCGCGGGCTACGCGCTGGAGAACCGGCTGGTGGTGAGCCGGGCCTATCCCAACCTCTACAACACCCTGAATGTCCACCGCCTGGCGCCCTTCTTCGACGCCCTGCGGCGCGGCCTGGCGGCCACCGCCGACCGCAGCGAGCCGCGCATCTGCCTGCTGAGCCCGGGCCCGTTCAGCCAGACCTATTTTGAACAGGCGCACCTGGCCCGCTATCTGGGCTTCCTGCTGGTCGAGGGCGACGACCTGGTGGCCCGCGACGGCAAGGTCTGGGTCCGCACGATCGCCGGGCTAAAGCGGGCCGACGTGATCCTGCGCCGGGTCGACGCCGACTTCCTGGACCCGCTGGAGCTGAACGCGGCCTCGCGGCTCGGCACCCCGGGGATGCTGGAGGCCATCCGCGCCGGCGGCGTCAAGGTGCTGAACATGCCGGGGTCGGGCCTGGTGGAGTCGCGCGCCCTGATGAGCTTCGCGCCGGGCCTCAGCGAGCGCCTGCTGGGCGAGCCGCTGAAACTGCCGAACATCGCCACCTGGTGGTGCGGCCAGGCCAGCGAGCAGGCGCTGGTCGAGCGCCGCCTGGACGAGCTGGCCATAGCCCCCGCGTTCCAGAACGCCGGCCTCTTCAACAGCCCCCGGCTGCCCGCCGAGCTTTCGCGTGAGGACAAGGCCGCGCTGCGCCAGCGGATGGCCGACCGGCCCGGCGACTTCGTCGGGCAGGAGGTCGCACATCTGTCGACCATGCCGGTGCTGCGCGACGGGCGCCTGCAGCCCGCGCCGTTCACGCTGCGCGTCTTTGCGGCGATGACGCCGGAGGGCGTGCGCATCCTGCCCGGCGGCTTCTGCCGCACCTCGGACCGGCCCGACGCGCGGGTGATCTCCATGGGCGAGGGCGCGCGCACCGCCGATGTCTGGGTGCTGGACGACAAGCCGGTGGAGCGGCTGTCGCTGATCGCCAGCGGCGACGAGGTGAAGGTGCGCCGCATCCTGGGCCACCTGCCCAGCCGGGCCGCGGACAACCTGTTCTGGCTGGGCCGCTACATCGAGCGGACCGAGGCGACGCTGCGGCTGGTGCGGGCCCTGTGCTCGAGCCTGATGGATTCGGAATCGTCGCTGCACGGCCGAGGCCAGACGTTCGAGTCGCTGCGCGGCGTGCTGGTCGACTGGGGCACCCTCGACGGCAAGGCGCGACCCGCGCGAGCTCTGGATTCCGCCCGCGACGCCCTGCACGACGCGAATGCGTGGGGGTCGGTGACCTATCTGGTCCGCTCGGCCAAGCGCACGGCCTCGGGGATGCGCGAGCGGCTGTCCGCCGACTTCTGGGGCCTGCTGGTCGACCTTGAGGGCGACCTCGCAGGCGGCGCCAACGAGATCCACTCCGAGGCCCAGGCCCTGGAGCAGGTGGAGCGGGCCTTGCGCCACATCGCGGGGCTGGCGGGCCTGACCCAGGAGAACATGAACCGCGTGGCGGGCTGGCGCTTCCTGGACATGGGGCGGCGCATCGAGCGGGGCGCCAATACCTGTCAGCTCGCCCGCACGCTGGCGCACGACGCGGCGACCATCGACGACCTCGACCTGCTGCTCGACCTGAACGACAGCCAGATCACCTACCGCGCCCGCTACCTGGTCGGCCTGGCGCTGAACGCCGTGCGCGACCTCGTCATGCTGGACCCGTTCAACACCCGCTCGGTCGCCTTCCAGGTGGCGGCGCTGAGGGACCACCTCGCCGTCCTTCCGACCCTGCAGGAAGACGGGATCCTGGAGACGCCGTCCAAGATCCTGCTGCCGCTGGCCGCGGAGCTGGAGACCGAGGATGCGGCCAAGCTGCACGCCGACAAGGTCCTGGCCTACGAGGGCGCCCTGATGCGGCTGTCCAACGCCGTGGCGGACCGCTTCTTCCTGCAGGGGGCGAACGCCGTGCCGACGGTGAAGCTGGTGGGGCTCGCGTGAGGTATCGGCTGCGACACCGGACGACCTACAGCTACCAGGCGGCGGTGCCCTTCGCCCGCTGCGTCCTGCGGCTGACGCCGCGTTCGTCGGCGACACAGACGGTGCTGCAGAGCGCCATTGCCGTCACGCCCGAGCCGTCGGCGCGGCTGGAACGCATCGGCCCATTCGGCGCGGCGATCCTGACCGTGACCGTCGACACGCCGCACACGGCCCTGATCATCGAGGCCAATTCCCGCATCGATGTGGACGTGCCGCCGATCGGCGATCCGCAGGCCAGCCCACCGTGGGAGGCCGTCCGCACGCGGGCGCTCAACACCTCCGACCTCGGCGCCAATGGGCCGGCGTCCTATCTCTTCCCGACGACGCGCACGCCCATCGTCCCGGCCATCACCGAATATGCGCGGGCCAGCTTCCCGCCGGGCCGGCCGATCGTCGAGGCCACCTCGGAGCTGAACAGCCGCATCCACCGCGAGTTCACCTACGACCCCAGCGCCACCGAGGTCTCGACGCCGGTGGCGCAGGCGTTCGAGGCGCGGCACGGGGTCTGCCAGGACTTCGCCCAGATCATGATCTGCGGCCTGCGTGGGCTGGGCCTGCCGGCGAAGTACGTCAGCGGCTATCTGCGCACCATCCCGCCGCCGGGGCAGCCCCGGCTGGAGGGCGCCGACGCCACCCACGCCTGGGTCGCGGTCTGGTGCGGCGTTGCGGCCGGCTGGGTCGGGTTCGACCCCACCAACGCCATCCTGGCCGGCAACGACCACCTGGTCCTAGCCGTGGGCCGCGACTATGCGGACGTGGCCCCCATCGACGGCGTGATCCTGGCCTCCGGCGAACAGACCCTGAAGGTCGAGGTCGACGTCATCCCCGAAGAGGAGCCCGCCGCGGCGAATGCGTAGCGTTTCGAGTTTCACCCTCCTCCTTGCGGCGTCCCTGTCGCTCGCCGCCTGCGAGCGGCCCGCCGCACCCCAGAAGGTGGCGGCTGCCCCGCGCGAGTGCCTGCCGCCGCAGCCGGTCCCCGCCCCAGCGCCCTCGACCGCCGGGATGGTGCTGGTGAAAGGCGGCCAGTTCCTCCAGGGCGCCGCGCCCGCCCGGGCCGAGGAAGGCCCGCCGCGCGCGACGAAGGTCGGCGCGTTCTGGATCGACCGCACCGAGGTCACCAACGCCGACTTCGCCCGCTTCGTGGCCGCCACCGGCTATGTGACGCTCGCGGAACGGCCGCTGGATCCCAAGGCCTATCCCACCCTGTCCGGCGACCAGCTCAAGCCGTCGGCCATCGTCTTCGTGGGGGCCAAGAACCCCAACGACGGCCCCGGCCAGTGGTGGCGGGTGGTCCAGGGGGCCAACTGGCGCCAGCCCGAGGGGCCCGGCAGCTCGATCGCGGGGCGGGACAATCACCCCGTGGTCCAGATCGGCTATGAGGATGCCCTCGCCTACGCCCGCTGGCTGGGCCGCGACCTGCCGACCGAGGCCGAGTGGGAATACGCCGCCCGGGGCGGGCTGAAGGACGCGGCCTATACCTGGGGGGACCAGCCCCTCGACCTGCAGAAGCCCCAGGCCAACGTCTGGCAGGGCCCCTTCCCCCAGGCCGACGCCGGGACCGACGGGTACAAGGCCGAGACGGCCCCGGTGGGCTGCTACGCCGCCAACGGCTATGGCCTGGTCGACATGGCCGGCAACGTCTGGGAATGGACCAAGGACTGGTACGCGCCGAACCTCGACCCCACGCAGATCGTCGACCCCGTCGGTCCCACCGAACGCGACGCCTACCTGCCCTCCACGCCCGACGAGAAGCGGCGGGTGATCAAGGGCGGCTCGTTCCTCTGCGCCGACAACTTCTGCTTCCGCTACCGCCCGCCGGCCCGCGAGGCCGGCCCCACCGACACCGGCTCGGACCACGTGGGCTTCCGGACGGTGCTGCGGGTGAAGGGTTGAGGCCTCAGCTTGCGGGGGCGCCCATGATCTTGGCGCGCAGGCGACGCATGCCGCCCAGCCAGCGGTCGTAGTCCGCCGCCTTGCGCTGCATGTAGGTCAGCACTTCGGGGTGGGGCAGGATCAGGAACCGCTCGGCCGCGAGGCCTTCGATCACGCTCTGCGCCACCTGGTCCGGCGTCAGGACGCCGTCCAGGTTCTGGGGCTGGTTGTCGCCGCCCGCGCGCAGCATGGCGGTGTCCACCCCCTGCGGGCACAGCACCGAGACCTTGATGCCCTGGTCCCCGTGGGTGATCGCCAGCGACTCCGCAAAGCCGATCGCCGCGTGCTTGGTGGTTGAATAGACCGCCCCGCCGATCTGCGAGAGCAGGCCGGCCGCCGACACGGTGTTGAGGATGTAGCCGCCGCCGCGCGCCGCCATGCCCGGCGTCACCGCCCGGGCGGCGTAGACGTGGGCCATGACGTTGACGGCCCAGGCCCGCTGCCAGACGGCGTCCGGCGAGGACGCCGCGTTTTGCCGGTCCGGGTCGCCGTCGCCGACGCCGGCGTTGGAGCAGAAGAGGTCGATCCGCCCGTGCCGGGCCTCGATGTCGGCGACCATGGCGGCCAGGGCCGCACCGTCGCTGACGTCCAGCGTCACCGCCTCGCCGCCAATCTCCCGGGCCACCGCGGCGGCGCCCTCGCCGTTGCGGTCGGCGACCACCACGACGGCTGCGCCTTCACGGGCGAACGCCCGGCAGAGGCCCGCCCCGATGCCGTCGGCGCCGCCGGTGACGACGACGATCTTGTCCTTGATGTCCATGCCGCGATCCTATGCCCGATCCGGGCGCCCGCTGGCTATCCCTGGCCGCGCCGTACGATCATCAGCATCTGGCTGCGCTCCTCGGCCTCGACCGCGGCGTCGAAACTGGGCTGTTCCAGCGAGGCGTCCATCGACCGCTTAGACAGGCGCAGCGCATCGGGCGCGGCCTTCAGCATGTCGCGCGCCATGGCAAGGCCCGCCTCGTCCAGGTCCGCCTCCGCGGTCACCGCCGACAGCAGGCCGGCCTCAAGCGCCGCCTGGGCCGCGAGCGGGCGGCCCGCCATCAGGACCTCGCGCGCCTTGGAGATGCCGATGGTCCGCTGCAGCCGCCAGCTCACGCCCAGCTCGGTGCCCGACAGGCCGATGGCGGTGAAGGCCGAGTGGAACGCGGCGCTCTCGCTGGCCAGGATGATGTCGCAGTTGAGCGCGATGGCCATGCCGCCGCCCGCCGCCGCGCCGCGCACCGTGGCCACCAGCGGCTGGGGACAGACGCGCATGGCGCGCATCAGGTCGCGGAGCACCCAGTCGCCGCGCGGGCCGTCCTGCAGCGCCTCAGGGCTGCCCATGGCCTTCAGGTCGGCGCCGGCGCTGAACGCGCGGCCCGCCCCGCGCACGATCACGACGCGGACGTCGCGGTTGCGGCGCAGGCCTTCGAAATAGGCCAGCAGCGCCTCGGCCATCGGCTGGTTGATCGCGTTCAGCCGGTCCGGCCGGTTCAGGGTCAGCCGCTGGGCGCCGCCCTCCAGGTCTTCCACCAACAGGATGTCGCTCATGCCGTCCTCCAGTCTGCTCTTTGCGCCAGTATGGGCCAGCCCGGGGCTGCCTTCGCGTCACCGTCGGCTGCGACAAAGGCGCATGTCGCGAAACGACGTTCGAACCGTCACACGTCGGTAAAGGAGTCGAGGCATCTCCACCCTCGCCCGGACAAGAGCGAAAATACATCGGGCCGTACTTGAGCAACGCGATGCTTCGTCGCCGCGGAATCGGGGGATTTCCGCCAAGCAACGGGGCCGCATGTCCTGGAGCGGCGAGAGATGTACTTGGAACCCATTGCCACAGCCGCCGCCTACATGGCGCCGGCGCCTGAATTGGGCCCCAGCAGCACTGCGGTCAGGGCCGCCCTGCAGCCCGCCTCCACCGAGCCGCCGGCGCAGACCGCCGAGCTCAGCGTCCTCACCTACAATGTCCGCGGCCTGCCCTGGCCCATGGCCTCGGGCCGGGGCGCGGCGCTGCACGAGATCGGCCGCGAACTGGCCGCCCTGCGCCGCGAGGGCCGCCAGCCCGACGTGGTGCTGATCCAGGAAGGTTTCCGCGGCGAAGTTGCCGGCCTCTTCCGGGAAAGCGGCTACCGCTACTGGGCCCAGGGGCCGAGCCGGTCGGAGCGCACGCCCTTCGCCGGGATGGTGGTGGGCGCCCGCGACCTCTTCCGCGGCGAAGGCGTCGGCAAGCTGATGGGCGCGGGCCTGCACGTCTTCAGCGACGCCCCGATCGTCGACGTGCGCAGCATCGCCTACAACAACTGCGCCGGCCTCGACTGTCTGGCCAACAAGGGCGCGATGCTGGTGCGGCTAGCGCCGGAGGGCGTGCCCACGCCCATCGACGTGGTCAACACGCACATGAACTCGCGCAAGGCGTCGCGGGCCCCGCGCTCGCGGACCCTGCCCGCCCACAACGGCCAGATGCGGGAGCTGTCGGCCTTCCTCCAGGCCAACCGCCAGCCGGGCAATCCGCTGCTGCTGGGCGGGGACTTCAACGTCCGCAACTCGCCGGCCCGCTACTACTACGACGCCTTGGACCGCCCCTACACCGTAGTGCGCGAGTTCTGCAGCCAGCCGGCCTCGGGCTGCGGGGACGGCGCGGCCGATGCGACGTCCGAACCCTGGCTACGCAGCCAGGACCTGCAGGCCTTCAGCCCCGGCGCCGTGCGGGTCCAGCCCCTGCGGTCGGAGGCCCTTTTCACGGCGGCGTCCGCCAAGCGGCCGCTGTCGGACCACGAGGGCTATCTGGTTCGCTACCGCCTGTCGTGGAGCGCCGCCACCCTGGCCGCCTACCGCCCGACGCCGGCGATGGAGGTGAAACCGCACAAGCTGGGCGTCAAGGTCTCGTTCAAGCGCTGATCGTCGCCGCGCCGGCGCCTACGAGTCCATCGGCCTGAGGGTGTGGGCCACGTGGAACGAGCCGGACTGCGAGAGCACGATCCAGTCGCCGCAGTGGGCGACCACCGGCCCCTCCGGGGTGCGGACCTGCACCGCCGAGGCCTCGGCGATCGAACTCGCGTCCTCGCCGAGCCATTGCCAGAGCACCGACCAGTTCTTCTTGTCGTGTGGCGGCGGCACCCGCAGGGCGGCGCCGTGGTCGAACGGGGGATGCAGCTGGATGACGCGCATGGCCTTCGGGAATCACTAACTCTGTCCCCCGCACTTCCGCGCTGTTTCGGTTACCAAGACCTTGACCGCATGGTTTACGGATGCGGCGCGCGCGGTTGCAGAGCACTCTCCCGCAGGCTGAAAAAGCTTTGCGGTTCCGACACAAAGGCTTTTAGTCGCAACTTGGGCTTGCGGCGTCGGACGGGGACCCCGCAAAAGATGAGGAATGATCATATGGCCGAGGTGTCGACCAAGGCGCCTGATCCCATGGACATCGCGCTCGGGGCCGCGGTGCGCATTCGGCGTCGGACCATCGGGATGTCGCAGGAGGCGCTCGCCGATCAGTGCGGGGTCAGCTTCCAGCAGATCCAGAAGTACGAGAACGGCGCCAACCGCATCTCCTTCTCACGGCTGGTGCAGATCGCGCGCGCGCTGCGCTGCCGCGTGACCGACCTGATGGACGTCTTCGACGGCGCCGACAAGGAAACTGCCGAAGACCTGGACCTGCTGACCCGGATGCGCACGCCGGGGGCGCTGGAACTGCTGTCGGCCTACGAGCGCCTCGCGCCCGAGGTCCGCAGCTCGCTGGTCAACCTGATCCGCACCCTGACCAACCAGCAGGCCGCCGCCGACAAGACCACCGTCTCGGCCTGAGGCGCTCGGGCGCGCCGTAAAGCGCGCCCGGCGAGGCGAGCCGCGTCAGGCCACGGGGCTACCCGCGAGCCTCTGGCGGACTGCGCTTCGACGTAGCGCCGCACCGCTCAGGCCCGCGCCCAGGATCATCAACGCCCACGAGGACGGCTCCGGAACGGCCGCCGTGGCCAGGGGCGAGGCGTCGAGGCGGACGTTGTCGAAGTATGTCACCCGCTGTCCCTGCCCCTGCGCTGGATTGTGGAAGGTGCGCAGCCGGATGCCGAAGGGGCCTTCGAAGGCAGCCGCGGTGTCGAAGGTGAGGGTCAGGGTCCGGAACTCACCGGACGCGATATCGTCGCTGAGGAAGCTGCCCGAAGCGAACACCGAGGTGAGATCCGATCCGCCGACCAGCTGCACCGCGAAGTCGGCCATGTCGATGTAGGTGGCGCGGCCGATGTCGACCATCAGGGTGTAGCGCGTATTGGCCGCGACACCGTCGAGCACCTGCTGGAAGACATTCCCTTGATAATAGGGCGATCCGTCGTAGCCGGTGGCCGAGAACATCACGTTCTCGCCGTCCGGCACAGCCTCGTTGAAGTCACCGGCTAACGGGTTGGCCGGACCGGAGGGCTCGGCATAGCCGGAGCTCCACCCGGACGGTGCGTACCCGTTCCTGAATTGACCGTCGCCGAGCTTGTCGGCTTCGAAGCTGTGGTTCGCCACGAACACCGACGCGGCGTCCGCGGGCTGGGCGACTGCAAACAGGGCCAGGCCGGCGGCCAGGGCGACGTAGGAGGGATTGCTCATGCTCGACTTCCTGAATTGTGACGCGCCGCCGCACGCGACGCCGTTCTCTTCCGCTTGGGATGGGGCTGAGGGCTAAGCGCAGGCGGGCCGGCTGTAAGGCGGCAAGCGGTGACGGGGGGCATCTCCGCGACCAGCCGCGCGGGGTGCGACGAACGACATCCTGGATGCGACGGGGGTCGGTAGACTTCCGGACGCCGGTTGCCGAGCATCGCCCGATGAGCGCAACGCCCGCCACGTCATCGACCCTTCGGCGGGATCGGCTCGAGCTTCTGCTGACCGCCGTCCTATTCTGGTGCGTGCACTACGCGGTGCTCGGAGCCCGCTCCTCGATCATCGACAACCCCTATCTCGGCGTCGTCGAGCTCCAGCTTCGCCGCGTGCCGGTCACGGTGGCGGGGTTCCTGATCGCGCTGGGGCTGGTGGCGCTCCTGCAGCCCCTTCGGCGACGACCCTTCTGGATCCGGCTCCTCGCCGCGACGGCCCTCGTGGTGCCGGCCGCTGCGCTCTACGGCCTCGCGACCGATATCATGCTCTGGTACGTCCTGCCGCGGGCCCCGGTGCTGCCCTACGAGCCGGTGATGTTCTGGCAGGACATGTTCCCATGGCTGGGGTCCTTCGCGTCCTGGGCCGCGCTGGCGGTGGCGCTCGACTACAGCCACGAGGTCCGCGACCGCGAGCGCCGTCTGGCAGAGCTCGAAGTGGTGGCGCGGGAGGCGCAGCTGGAGGCCCTGCGCCACCAGATGAACCCGCACTTCCTGTTCAACACCCTCAACTCCATCTCCTCGATGATCTGGGACCGCGACCCCGCGCGCGCCGAGGAGATGCTGGTCGCCCTGGCCGACTTCCTGCGCAGCACGCTCGAAATCGATCCCCGCGGCGAGATCAGCCTAGACGAAGAGATCGCCCTGCAACGAGCCTATCTGGCCATCGAGCAGTTCCGCTTCCCCACCCGCCTCAAGGTGGCCTGGCGGCTGCCGCCCGAGCTCGGCGCCGCCCGCGTCCCCGCCCTGATCCTCCAGCCTCTGGTGGAGAACGCCATCAAGTACGCGGTTTCGCCGTCGCGCAGCGCGACCACCGTCCGGATCGAGGCCTCCCGCGGCCGGCGGGACCTGGTGCTGGTGGTGGAGGACGACGGCCCCTCCCGCGCGGCCGATCCGGCCCAAGGCGGCGCAGGCCTCGGCCTCAACCTGGTGCGGCGGCGCCTCGCGGTCCGCTACGGCGAAGCGGGCCGGCTCGCCGCGGGCGCCCAGCCGCGCCGCGGGTTCCGGGCGGAGGTGACCCTGCCGCTGGAGTTCGCATGACCTCGCTGGGCGTCTTCATCGTCGACGACGAGCCGCTGGCCCGCCGGCGGCTGACGCTGATGCTGCGCGAGGTGGCCGGCGTGCGGCTCCTGGGCGAGTCCGACGGCGGGGCAGACACCCTGGCCCGCATCGCCACCCTGAAGCCCGATGTGCTGCTGCTCGACATCAAGATGCCCGAGCTGGACGGGTTCGAGCTCAGCCGACGGCTCGACTCGCTTTCGCCACCCGTCGTGATCTTCGTCACCGCCTTCAACCATCACGCCCTCCAGGCCTGGGACCACGGCGGGGCGGCGGCCTATCTGCTGAAGCCCGTGGGCCTGGCCCGGCTGCGCGCCGCTCTCGGCCGCGCCGGCGCCCAGCTGCGGGCCCGCGACGCCGAGGAGCGCATCGCCGAGCTGACGCAGATCCTGCAGAACCTCCGCGCCCAGGCCCCCGCCGAACCGTCGCCTTATGTGCAGGAGTTCTGGAGCCTCGGGCACGGGGCGCGGGTGCGGATCCGCACCGACCGCGTGTTCCTGATCGATTCCGAGAGCGACTACGTCCGCCTCCACACCTCCGACGGCGCCGCGGCGCTCGTCCGGCAGACGCTGACCCGGACCGCCGCCCAGCTCGACCCCGAGCGGTTCATCCGCATCCACCGCTCGACCATCGTCCGCATCGAGCGGATCTCCACCGTCCGCCAAGGGCCCAACGGCGCCATGCAGGTGGTCCTCGACAATGGCATTGTCCGCGCCGTCGGGCGGATCTACGCCCCGTCGCTTCGTAGCCTCCTGAAAAGCCGGCGCACCGCAGCGGCCGGCGCAATGACTACGTCGCTTCGGACCTAGGGGACGAGCCCGCTAGCTGCCCAGCGCCTTGTCCACCAGCGCCCGGGCCTCGGGGCCGGACCAGTCGGCCTCGCCGGCCACGCGGGCGACTTCCATCCCGTCCTTGCCGTAGATCACCGTGGTCGGCGCGCCGGGCGCGGGGGGCGAGAGCTTGAACGGCAGCTTCATCTCGCGGTCGTGGTAGAACTTCAGCGGGTCGTGCTGGGCGATGAACAGGCGCGCCTTGGCGGCAGAGCTCTCGGAATCGATGCTGATCGTGACCACTTCGACCGGCTTACCGGCATAGGCCGCCTGCAGCTTGGCCAGGGTCGGCATCTCGGTGACGCATGGGCCGCACCAGGTGGCCCAGATGTTCATCACCACCACCTTGCCCTTCAGGTCGGCCAGCTTCATCGCCTTTCCGCTGGCGTCGTAGAAGGTGTAGTCGGGCGAGGGCGTCGGCTGGGCCGGGGTGGTCAGCTTGCTGGCGAAGGTGGTCGATGTGGCCGCCGCGCTCGGGGCCGGCGGCGTCGGCTTGGTGGAAGCCGAACCGATGATGTAGACAACCGCCGCGACGCCCACGAGGGCGGCGCCCCAGAGGCCCCAGGTCAGCACGCCGGCCTTGGGCTTGCCCGTCACCGTCCCGCCGCTCGTTTCCGGACCTTCGCTCATATGACCCAATCTTCCTCCGCGCCGCCCGCCAGCCCGTCCTCGGCGGGACAGGCCATGTGGGGCGGCAGGTTCTCCGATAAGCCCGCCGAGCTGATGCAGGCGATCAACGTCTCCATCGGCTTCGACAAGCGGCTTGCGGCCCAGGACCTTGCCGGGTCCCGCGCGCACGCCGCGATGTTGCGCACCGCGGGCGTGATTACAAGCGAGGACGAGGCGGCGATCCAGGGCGGCCTTCAGACCATCGCAGCCGAGATCGAGGCCGGGACCTTCCCCTTCCGGGACGAATACGAAGACATCCACATGAACGTGGAGGCGCGGCTGCGCGAGCTGATCGGCCCGGCCGCGGGCCGGCTGCACACCGCCCGCTCGCGCAACGACCAGGTGGCGCTGGACTTCCGCATGTGGGTGCGGGACGCCTGCGACCGGACCGCCGCGCAGATCAAGGCGCTTCAAGGCGCCCTGCTGGCCAAGGCCGAGGCCCACGCCGACGCCGTGATGCCGGGCTTCACCCACCTGCAGCCGGCCCAGCCGGTGACCTTCGGCCACCACCTGATGGCCTATGTGGAGATGTTCGGGCGCGACGCCGCCCGGTTCGCCGATGCTCGGGCGCGGATGAACGAAAGCCCGCTCGGCGCCGCCGCCCTGGCAGGCTCCCCCTTCCCCATCGACCGGCAGATGACCGCCAACGCCCTGGGCTTCGAGCGGCCCACCGCCAACTCCCTGGACAGCGTCGCCGACCGCGACTTCGCCCTGGAGAGCCTGGCCGCCGCCACCATCTGCGCCACGCACCTGTCGCGCCTAGCCGAGGAGATCGTGATCTGGATGACGCCGCAGTTCGGCTTCATCAAGCTCTCCGACGCCTTCACCACCGGCTCGTCGATCATGCCGCAGAAGAAGAACCCAGACGCCGCCGAACTGGTGCGCGCCAAGGTCGGCCGCCTGCTGGGCTCGTTCACCCAGCTCACCGTGGTGATGAAGGGGCTGCCGCTGACCTATTCGAAGGACATGCAGGAGGACAAGGTCCCCACCTTCGAGGCCTTCGACGCCCTGGAGCTCAGCCTTCGCGCCATGGCCGGCATGGTCGCCGACCTGGAGCCGGTGCGCGAGAAGATGGCCGCCGCGGCGGGCGCGGGCTTCTCCACCGCAACCGACCTGGCCGACTGGCTGGTGCGCGAGCTGGACCTGCCGTTCCGCGACGCCCATCACGTGACCGGCGCCGCGGTGAAGAAGGCCGAGCAGCTCGGCGTCGGCCTGTCCGACCTGCCGCTGGCCGATCTGCAGGCCTTGGATGGACGGATCACCGCGTCCATCTACGATGTGCTGACTCCCGAGGCCTCGGTCGCCAGCCGCCGGAGTTATGGTGGAACCGCGCCGGACCAGGTCCGGGCGCAGATCAAGCGTTGGAAGGAAGCCCTGGCATGAGCCGTCGTCTAATGGCGCTGAGCGCCCTGATCCTGGCGACGGCGGGCCTCGCCGGCTGCGGCAAGGTGGGCCAGCTGGAGCGCCCCGGCCCGCTGTTCGGCGCCGAGCGCAACCGCACCCGCGACGCCGACGAAGCCCAGCGCCAGCAGGACCCCAGCCGGCCGGTGGACACCGTCGACCCGCGCGACCGGTCGACCGACCCGGCCCCGCCGCGTACCCTGCCGATCCCCGGCACCAACCGCGGCCCCGGCCAGGTGGCCCCGCCAAGCGCCCTGCCCGACCCCTATTCCAATCCGCGATGAACCACTTCGAGCTTCTGGAGGGCGAGCTCGCGTGTGAAGGCGTTCCCCTCTCCCGCATCGCCGAGGCGGTGGGGACGCCGGTCTATGTCTATTCGTCGGCCACGCTGGAGCGGCACTACACCGTCCTGCGCGACGCCCTGACCGGCGCCGGGCTGAACGATCCGCTGATCGCTTTCGCCGTGAAGGCCAATTCCAACGTCGCCGTGCTGCGCACCCTGGCGAACCTGGGCGCCGGCGCGGACGTGGTCTCGGAGGGCGAAATCCGCCGGGCCCTGGCCGCCGGCGTGCCGCCCGAGCGCATCGTCTTCTCCGGCGTGGGCAAGACCGAGGGCGAGGTCGCCTTCGCCGTCGAGACCGGGGTCGCCGAGATCAACGTCGAGTCCGAGCCTGAGCTGCACCTGGTCAACCGGGTGGCGCAGGAGATGGGCCGGCGCGCCACCGTGGCGATCCGCGTGAACCCCGACGTGGAGGCCGGCGGCCATGCCAAGATCTCCACCGGCAAGGCCGATAACAAGTTCGGCGTCAGCTTCTCAGAAGCCGAGCGGCTCTACGCCAACGCCTCGAACATGGCGGGCGTCCG
>NZ_MHXN01000004.1:138103-161951 GCF_001824475.1 Phenylobacterium sp. RIFCSPHIGHO2_01_FULL_69_31
CCATATCGGCAGCCAGATCACCGACCTGGCGCCCATGGAGGCCGCCTTCACCAAGATGCGGGGCCTGGTCGAGCGGCTGAAGGCCGAGGGCCTTTCCGTCGAGCGCCTGGACCTGGGCGGCGGCTTAGGGGTGCCCTATTTCAACCAGCCGACCCCGCCCGACCCCGCGGACTACGCCGCCATGATCGGCCGTGTGACCCGGGGCCTCGAGGTCCAGCTCGCCTTCGAGCCGGGGCGGATGATCGCCGCCAACGCCGGCGTGCTGGTGGCCCAGGTGAACCACGTCCATGAGCGGCCGGAGGGCCGCAAGTTCCTGGTGCTGGACGCGGCCATGAACGACCTACTGCGTCCGGCCATGTACGACGCCTATCACGACATCCGCCCGGTCCGTCCGCGCGAGGGCGTCCCGGTGACCTACGACGTGGTGGGCCCCGTCTGCGAGACCGGCGACACCTTCACCCGCGACCGCCCCCTGCCGCCGCTGGAGGCCGGCGACCTGGTGGCGTTCATGAGCGCCGGCGCCTACGGGGCGGCCATGGCCAGCGAGTACAACTCGCGCCTGCTTGTCCCCGAGGTGCTGGTGAAGGGCGATGACTTCGCCGTGGTCCGTCCCCGCCCGACCTACGACGACATGCTGGCCAGGGAGCGCTCCGCCCCCTGGCTCTAGAGATCCAGGTGCATGAACTGGTTGAAGTCGCTGGCGACGTAGTCCGAGAACGCGCCGCCCGACCGGAACCCGCGCCGGCGATACATGGCCAGGGCCGCTTCGAACGCCTCGCCGCTGCCCGTCTCCAGGCTCAGCCGCGTCAAGCCCCGCCCTTTCGCCTCGGCGATGATCTGGTCCAGGATCGCGGCTCCCACACCCTGGCGCAGGTGGTCCGGGTGCGTCCGCATCGACTTGATCTCGCCCGTGCGGTCGCCGAGGTCCTTCAGCGCGCCGATGCCGGCGATCGAGGGCCCTCGCCAGGCGCTCCAGACCGTGACGCCAGGCGCCTTCAGGCCCGAGAGGTCGAGGGCGAAGCAGTGCCCCTCGGGGGAACTGTCGCGCATCCCCGCCAGGTGCAGCCGCAGCAGGTCCTGGGTCTGCGGGCTGGACAGGTCGTCCTCGCGGACGAGGAAGGGGGCGGTGGCGGCATCCATGGCTCAGTTCCTCACGAGGGCGACGACGTACGCGCAGGGGCGCGTGCTCTGGTTGGCGATGACGACGGGAGCGGGCGGCCCGAAGCCGAGGCAGTCGCCGGCCTGAAGGACGTGGCGCTCGGTCCCTTCGTGGACCACCAGCTCGCCGTCGGTGACCCACAGCGCCTGGCGGATGCGGGCGTAGGCGGAGGCCGGGAACTCCACCTGCCGGCCCGGCGGCAGCTCCACCTGGACCAGCTCGAGCGGGTGGTCCGGCCGGTTGTAGATCTGGCGGCGGACGTAGCCGGTGTCGGGGTCGCGCCAGGTCGGCTGCTCGCCGGCCCGCGACAGACGGCCCGCGTCGCCCTCGGCGCGTAGCAGGAGGCCGGCCAGGGTCAGGTCGAACGCGGTCGCCAGCCGCACCAGAATCACCGCCGTCGGGCTGACCTCCGCCCGCTCGATTTTGCTGATGGCCGCCTTCGACACCCCGGATCGCTCGGCCAGGTCGGCCAGCGACCAGCCGCGGGCGTCGCGCTCCAGCTGGATCCGGCGCGCGAGCTTTGCCGATGAGTCGTCGACTAAAGTATCCACTCGTCTCTTATGAGAGACGACAGCGCCTATGGCAAGACCGTTAGTCCATGGCCCCGATGTAGGGCAGGCCGCGCATCGTCCCGGCCACGTCCAAGCCGTAGCCCACCAGGAAACGGCCCGGAGCCTCCCAGGCCACGAAGTCCGGCTCCATGGCCCGCGGGGTCGGCCAGGGCTTGCGGGCGAAGACGGCGGTCAACACCTCGGTCGCGCCGGAGTCCTTCACCAGGCGCGCCGCCTCCGAGAGCGACAGGCCGGTGTCGAAGACGTCGTCCACCACCAGGGCCTTGCGGCCAGCGATCGGACGCTGGAGGTCGGCGCGCACCTCGCAGCGGCCGCTGGACTGGCGCTCGTCCTTGTAGGAGGCCAGCCACAGGGCGTCGAAGCGGACGATCCGCCCCTGCCGCGCCAGGGCGCGGGTCAGGTCGGCGGCGAACCAGATGCCGCCGGTCAGCAGGCACACCACCACCGTCTCGTCGTCGATCCGCGGCGCGATCTGGGCGGCCAGGGCCTCGACCCGGCGCATCACCTCGTCCTCGGCGATCAGGACCGTCGGCTGGTCAGTGCTGCTCATGGGTCTTCAGGGCGTCCGGGGAGTTGGCAGGCAGGGGTTGAGCCTCGACGGGAGCCGGCGCCGCGGCAGGCGCCGCGTGGTCCGCCGCCGGCGCGGCCGGCGCGGCGGGGCCCTTCGCGGCCGGCTCGAACGCGATGTCCAGTTCCTCCGCGCCCGCGGGCGGATCGGGCAGCGAAATCGCGAAATAGCGCGTCGCGCCCGGCGGGATCTTGGCGTTCAGGGGCTGGACCAGGACCCCGGCTACGGTCTTGCCCGTCCGGTCCAGCAGGCCGATGCGCATCGGCGGCGCCTCGGTGGAGACCTTGTTGACGTTTCGGATCGCGCCCGTGACCGACAGCACGGGGCGTCCCGCCTGGAAGGTCGGCTGGGACTTCACGCCTTCGATCACCAGGCCCAGGGTGTTCACCGGCAGGCCGATGGCCGCGAACACGGGCGCCGTCGCCGGGATCAGCGTCGCCACGTGCTGGCGGAACAGGATGATGCCGCCCAGGGCTACGCCCAGCACCGCCACGAGGCTGACGCCAACGACGACCCCTCGGGGGGTCTTCTTCCGGACCGGCGGCTTGCGTTCGGGGACCGCGGGCGCGGCGATGAAATCGATGTCGTCCGCGGGCGTGGGCTCGGGCCGCGGGCCCTCGACCAGCATCTCTTCCTCGGGCTTTTCCGACTCCGGAACGGAGCGATCCTGGAAGGCGCGCCAGCGGTTTCCGCAGGTCGTGCACTTGACCATACGTCCGCCTCGCGGGATGCGCAGGTCATCCACGAAATAGCTGGTAGCGCACTCTGGACAGGTCAGTATCATGCGGTCGAATCGGACGCTCCAGCACCCTCACGTCGAGGTCGCCGATTTCGGCCTCCATGTCCAGAAACCCAAATGACGCCGTCGGTTGATCCATCGGCCGACGAGATCCTTCGTTTCGCCGGCGTTTCGATGCGCTACGGGCGCGGGCCCGAGGTCTTGAGCGACGTTTCGCTGTCGCTGCCGCGCGGCTCGTTCCACTTCGTCACCGGTCCGTCGGGCGCGGGAAAAAGTTCGCTGCTGAAGCTGATCTATCTGGCCTCACGTCCATCGTCCGGCTCGGTGCGGCTGTTCGGCGAGGACGTGGCCGCCATGCCGGCCCGCGATCTGCCCCGCACCCGGCGGCGCATCGGGGTGGTGTTTCAGGACCTGCTGCTGCTGGACCATCTGTCGGCCTTCGACAACACCGCCCTGCCCCTGCGCATCGCCGGCCACAAGGCTTCCGAATACCGCAACGACGTGGCCGAGCTGCTGACCTGGGTGGGCCTGGGTGCGCGGATGGACGCCCTGCCGCCCACGCTGGCCGGCGGCGAGAAGCAGCGGCTGGCCATAGCGCGCGCGGTGGTCAATCGCCCCGAAATCCTGCTGGCCGACGAGCCCACCGGGAACGTCGACCACGAGATGGCGCTGCGCATCTATCGTCTGTTCGTCGAGCTGAACCGCCTGGGCACCACGATCATCATCGCCACCCACGACCAGGACCTGGTCGCCCGCTCGGCGCGCCCGGTGCTGCACCTGGACAAGGGCCGCCTGCGCCCGCTGCCGCCGCAGGGGCCAGCGGAATGAGCGAGCCGTTCGACCCGGCGCGGTGGCGACCGGCCTCCTTCCTGCCCGAGGAGGACGCGCGCGATCCCGCCCTGCTGTTCGTGGTGGCGGTCCTGTGTTTCCTCGCCTGCCTGACAGCCCTGGGCGTCATCGCAGGCAATCGTGCGGCGCAGGGCTGGGCCAGCCAGCTCACCGGCGAGGCCACGGTGATCGTCCGCGCCCGGGGTGGCGAGACTCCCGACGCGGCCGCGGCGCGGGCCGCAGAAACCCTGGCCGGCGTGCCGGGCGTCACCGAGGCGCGGGCGCTGGAGAAGGAAAAGGCCTACGAGCTGATCAGGCCGTGGCTGGGCGACGTGGCCGACCTCGACGACCTGCCCGTGCCGCGGCTCGTGGCCGTCGGCCTGGACGACAAGGCGCCCGCCACGGCCGCGACCCTGGACAAGGCGCTGAAGGGCCAGGGCCTGGACGCCGTGGTCGACGACCACAGCGTCTGGATCAAGGACATCCGCCATGCGGCCGGCGTGGTCCGCTGGACGGCGGGCACGCTGCTGGCGCTGATCGCCGGCGCCGCGGCGGCGGTCGTCGCCTACGCCACCCGCGCGGGCCTCGCGGCCCGCCGCGACGTGGTGGAGGTGCTGCACCTGACGGGGGCGGAGGATTCCCAGATCGCCAACCTGTTCGAGCTGCGCTTCGCCCGTATCGCGGCCCTCTCCGGCGCCGCCGGCGCGCTGGGGGCGGCCGTCCTCGGCGCGGTGCTGCGGCTGGTGGGCGGGGGCCAGGGGATCACGCCGGCCCTGCCCATCGCCTGGGTCGACCTCCTGGCCGTCCTGCCCTGCCCGATCCTCGCCGCCCTGGTGGCGGCGGTTGCGGCGCGCATCACCGCCCGCCGGCTGATACAACGGCTCTGATGAGGTCGACCGCCGCCTTCCTGGTCGTGGCGCTGATCTGGTTCGCCGGCCTCCTGGCCTTCGCCAGCCGGGTGCAGCACCAGACGCCGGCCCGCGCGCCCGCACCGGCCCAGGGCATCGTGGCGTTGACCGGCGCCGGATCGAACGAGCGGCTGGCGGCGGCGATGGGTCTGCTGGAGGACGGCTACGGCCGCCGGGTGCTCGTCTCCGGCGTCAACCGCATGGCCAGCCGGGAAGACATCCGCAACGTCTCGCGGGCCGTGCGGCGCCTCTACGACTGCTGCGTCGACCTGGGCTTCACCGCGGCGGACACCGTAGGCAATGCGCGCGAGACCGCCGACTGGGCCCAGGCCATGCGCTACAACCGGCTGATCGTCGTCACCGCCGACTACCACATGCCCCGGGCGATGCTGGAGCTGAACGCGGTTCTCCGCGGCACAGGAGTCACCGCCCAGACCTACGCCGTGCCCACGCCGGCCCTGAAGGACCGGCACTGGTGGCGCAACCCGCGCGCGGCGCGGTTGATGGTGGTCGAGTATTGCAAGTATCTGGCGATCCTCGGCCGCGAGGCGGTGCTGGGGCTGGGCCCCCGCGAAGCGCCCGCGGCACAATCGAAAGCGACGTCGTGACCGCGCTCCGCTCCCTTCTGTACGTGGCCTGCTTCTACCTCTGGACGGCCGTGGTCGCGGTCGGTTTCACGCCCGTCCTGTTCGGGCCGATCCGCTGGACCTACTGGATGTTCAACTTCTGGGGCCGCGGCGTGATCGCCCTGCTGGCCATCTGCGACATCAAGGTCGAGATCCGCGGCCGCGAGCATATCCCGACCGGCGCGGGCCTGGTGGCGCCCAAGCACCAGTGCATGCTGGACGTCTTCGCCCAGTTCGCCGTGCTGCCCGCCTCGTCGTTCGTGATGAAGAAGGAGCTGGCCTGGATCCCCTGGTTCGGCTGGTACGGGAAGAAGGCCGGGGCGATCGTCATCGACCGCGAAGGCCAAGCCAAGACGATGCGCCAGGTGATCCGCGAGGGTAAGGCGCTGTTCGCCAAGGGCCGCCAGATCGTGATCTTCCCGGAAGGCACCCGCCAGGCGCCCGGAGCGCCGCCGGACTACAAGCCCGGGATCGCCGCGCTCTATCGCGAACTGGACGTGCCGGTGCATCCGGTGGCGACCAACGCCGGTGTGCACTGGCCCGCCCACGGCTTCATCCGCCATCCGGGCACGATCGTGTTCGAATACCTCGAGCCCATCCCGCCGGGCCTCAAGCGCGCCGAGTTCATGCGCCTGCTGGAAGAGCGGATCGAGAGCGCGTCCAACGCCCTGATGAAGCTCTAGGCGGCCAGTTCCCGCACCTCGACCATGCCCAGCAGCCGTTCCATGGCGGTGTCGCGCACCCGCATCTCGCGCAGGTGCTCGACGAGGTCGCGCAGATAATCGACGTTGCGGCCGGACAGGCCCCTGGCCCCGGCGATCAGGTCCGCCTGCCGCTCCAGGCTGAGCGCGCCGGCCCACTGCGGGTGATGCACGTCCGACAGGAAGCACAGCGCCTCGACCCGACGGCCGTCGTCGAGCCGCACGTTCCGGCGGGCCTCGATGTAGGTCTCGGTCGGCTGTTCGCGTTCCAGCAGATAGGCGTAGGTTTCGGCCCAGTCGGCGTCATCCACGCGATAGGCCGCGCCCCGGCAGGCGCCGCCGGGGGCAAGGCCCAAGACCAGGCCCGGCCGCTCGTAGGTGCCGCGGTGATGGACCGAATAGATGCAGAAGGCCCGGCGGCGTCCGTGTAAGGTGGCCCCGCGCCGCTCCGCGAACGGGAATCCCGGCCGCCACATCAGCGAACCATAGCCGAAAACCCACCGTTCAGACGCCATACGCTCCCCGAACCCGCAGCCAACAACAGCCCCTTAGATGTCTGTGCCCGATCCGACCGCGCCTCGCAAACTGAGCCCGCTTCGCCTCTACATCGCCTTCGGCCTTGCCTTCATCCTGGTCGCCGCCTGGTCCGCCGCCTGGATCTGGGCGCGGGGCGAGGCCGAGGCGCGCATCGACGCCGACGCCGAGGCCCTGCGCAACGCCGGCTACGAGGTGGCCTGGAAGGAGCGCTCGATCGGCGGCTATCCCTTCCGCCTCAACGTGACGCTGACCGAGGCCCGCATCCGCGACCGCTCCGGGTGGGCCCTTGAGACCCCGGAGCTGGAGGCGCAGGCGTTCATGCACGCCCTGACAAGCTGGGTCCTGGCCGCCCCGGACGGCGCGACCTTCGTGCGGCCGATCGGGGGGCCGGTGCGGGTGAGCGGCAAGACGCTCCGCGCCAGCCTCAGCCATCTGACCAACACCCCGCCCAATGTATCGTTCGAGGGCGTTGGCCTGACCTTCCAGCCGGCCGCCGGCGCCCAGCCCTTCGGCCTGCAGGCCGCCGAGCGGGTCGAGTTCCACCTGCGCCAGGCCCCGAGCGAGGTCGGCGATGAGGCCGGCGTCTGGCTGTCGGTGAAGGACGGCAAGGCGCGCCTTTCCGGCCTGCTTGGCCGCATCGCCGGCGAGAAGCCGGTGTCCATCGAGTGGGACGGCCGTATGTCCAAGATCAGCGCCTTCCGGGGCCAGGACTGGCCCACGGCGGTACGCGCCTGGGTCGCCGCCGGCGGGCAGATGAACGTGCGCCGCGGGGGGCTCACCGCCGGTGACGCGCTGATCGGCGTGAACGCCGGAACGCTGAGCGTGGGCTCCGACGGCCGCGCGCGGGGCGTGCTGGACGTGTCGCTGCGCCAGGCCCCGCGGGCGCTGGGCGCCCTGGGTTCGACCGGGACCATCCCGCAGGACCGGGTCGAGGCCGCCACGGCCGTGACGACAGCCCGCCAGGAGGGCGACGTCGCCCGCGCCACCCTGAACTTCGAGGCCGGCCAGACCACCCTGGGGCCGGTCGCCATCGCGCCGGCGCCGAAGGTGTACGAACCCAACTAGCTGGGCCATGCTGGGGCATGGCCTCGCTCTACGACCGCTTCATCCTGCCCCGGCTGCTCAAGTGCGCCTGCTCGGCGCCGCCAATGATGAAGCAGCGCGCCAAGATCGTCCCCCAGGCCGAGGGCCGGGTGCTGGAGCTGGGGATCGGCATGGGCCTGAACCTGGCGCTGTACGACGCCGGCAAGGTGGAAAGCGTGACCGGTGTGGATCCCGCGCCGGAACTTCGCGCCATCGCCCAGGCCGCGCCGCACGATCCGAGGCTGTCCGTCGCCGTCGAGGACGGGACGGCGGAGGCGCTGCCCTTCGAGAACGCCAGCTTCGACTGCGTGGTCTGCACCTTCACCCTGTGCTCGGTCCACACGCCCGTGGCGGCCTTGGCCGAGGCGCGTCGAGTGCTGAAGCCGGGCGGGCGGTTTCTCTATTGCGAACACGGCCTGGCGCCGGACGCCGACGTCGCGAAATGGCAGCGGCGGATCGAGCCGATCTGGAAGCGCCTGGCGGGCGGCTGCCACCTGACGCGCCCCGTCACCGCGGCCATCGAGGCCGCCGGCTTCAAGGTCCGCCGTCACGACAGCATGTACCTGCCCGGCACGCCCCGCTTCGCCGGGTGGAACGAGTGGGGCGAAGCCGCGCCCTAGACCCGCCTAGTTGGCGAGGTCCGTCACCGGCAGAGCAAAGGCGCGGAAACGGCTGGGCAGCCGCATCGCCGCGCGGGTGGCGTCGCGAACGCTGTGGAAATGCTGGGCGAGATCGGACGCGTCGGTCCACGCGACCGGGGCCGCTTCTGCAAGATACTCGAGCCCGTCCGACTTGGTCCGGGCCACGACAACGGAAGACACCATGATCAGGTCTCCATCGGGCCGGCGTGCCGTTTTGGTCCGCCTAACGTGTTACGCAACAAGCGGCGTGCCAGACGCCCTGGCGACGAATGCGATGCAAGCCCGCCCTTAAGCGGAAAGGCGCCGCGTGACAGGTGAGACCGCTGTTACGGAAAATTGTTACCCCAAATCTTAACTTACGCGGCAAGCACGTTGCGCATTTGCCACATGTTTGAGCAATGACGCCGCATTTTCGAGCTTTGCCTTGAGCCGGGCCGCGAGCAGGCCTAGGTGCCGCGCCCTTCGTTAGCTTTGAGTACAAAATGAACAAGAACCTCTTCGCCGCGGCCGCCGCCGTGGCTCTTCTCGGGTCGGCTGTGGCCGCCAACGCCCAGACCGTCGGTCACGTGGGCGCCAACTATTCGCGCACCGATCTCGACGTGGCCGGCTTCGACGCCGACGCTGACGTCTACCAGCTGGAAGGCGCCGTTCGCTTCGACGCCGGCTCGCTGGGCGCCCAGGTCGACGGCGCGATCACCAACTACGACGGCGACGAAACCTCGTTCGGCGTCACCGGCCACCTGAACACCAAGGTGGGCTCGGGCCTCGTCGGCGGCTTCGCCGGCGTCGAGACTAGCGACGACATCACGTTCTGGGGCCTCGGCCTCGACGCCCAGGCCAACCTGAGCCCGGCGACCAGCCTGTACGGCCAAGCCGGCTACGGCACGTCCGACGACCTGGGCGACGCCGACTTCTGGGCCGTGCGCGGCGAGATCCGCCACTTCGTGAGCGACAACCTCCGCCTCCAGGGCTCGCTGGGCTACACCCGGATCGACGTGAGCGGCGGCGACGCCGACGGCTGGAACGCCGGCGTCGAAGCCGAGTACCAGTTCGCCGAGACCCCGTTCAGCGTCGTGGCCGGCTACGACCACTTCGATTCGAACGATCTCAGCTCGAACGCCGACACCTTCCGGATCGGCGTGCGCTACACCTTCGGCGGCACGCTGAAGGACCGCGACCAGTCCGGCGCTTCGCTGGGCTCGGTTGGCCGCCTGTTTGGGGCGGGCCTCGTCCGCTAAGCGACGACGCGCACCCTGCGAGACGCCCCCGGACCCCACTCCGGGGGCGTTTTCGTATTCGCCCTCGCGAAGTCGCCCGAATCAGTGACGATCCCGGCGTTATGCGAAGGGGGGACGAATGGCGCAGGTGAACTACACCGTCGATCTGATCGACGGCGCCTGGATGGTCGGGCTGAACGGCAAGCACTTCGGCCCGTATTCGACCCTCGACGCCGCCGTCACGGCCGCCAGCCGGGCTGCGCACAAGGCCGAGGCCCAAGGCTACGACGCCATGCTGACCATCAACACGCCTGCCGAGCCCGCGGAAGCGGCGCAGGACCGCGACGCGGCCTGACGGCGTAGAGCGTGGGTCTAGGGGGATATTCGCGCGGCGAGGCCCTGGTGGCGGGGGGCGGGCTCGAACCGCCGACCTGTGGGTTATGAATCCACCGCTCTAACCAGCTGAGCTACCCAGCCAAGCCAGGGCGCTCGCCGCGCGAGGCGGGGGTTATAGGGTGAGAGCCGCTCCGCTTCAAGCGCTTGGGCAAGCGACGATCTGACGTTAGGGTCGCACCTGCGATGAGCGTCCTGCACCTCCTGGGAACAGCCGGCGAAGGCGGCGCGGAGACGTACTTCGTCGACCTGCTCGAAGCCCTGAAACGCGCCGGCGTGGCCGAGGCGGCGGCGATTCGCGGCAACGCCACCCGCGAGGCCCGGCTGAGGGCCGCGGGCATCCCGGTGAAGGTGCTGCGCTTCGGGGGGCCGATCGACATCCTGACCAAGCCCGCCGCCGCCGGATTCGCCGCCTTGCAGAAGACCCGGGTGGCGCTGGCCTGGATGAATCGCGCAGCCCGACACACCCCGCGCGGGCCCTGGGCGCGGATCGGCCGGCTCGGCGGCTACTACAGCCTCAAGTACTACAAGGGCTTCGACCACCTGGTGGCCAACACCGAGGACATCGCGGACTGGATCGTGGGCCAGGGCTGGCCGGCGGGCCGCGTGAGCTGCATTCCCAACTTCGCCGCCGCCCCGCCGGACGCCGCGCCGGTGGACCGCGCCGGCCTCGATACGCCAGAGGACGCGCCCCTGCTGCTGGCCATGGGCCGGCTGCACGAGAGCAAGGCCCACGACATCGCCCTGCACGCCCTCGTCCAGTTGCCCGAGGCTTTCCTATGGATCGCCGGCGTCGGCCCGCTGGAGGCCAAGCTGAAGGGGATGGCCGAGGCCCTGGGCGTGGCGGGGCGCGTCCGGTTCCTGGGCTGGCGCACCGATCCTTCCGCCCTCTACCGGGCCGCCGACGTCTGTGTCTTTCCCTCGCGCTACGAACCCCTGGGCAATGTGGTGATCCAGAGCTGGGCCCACGGCCTGCCGGTGGTGGCCGCCGAGAGCCAGGGCCCGAAGGCGCTGATCCGCGACGGCGACGACGGCCTGCTGGTCCCTGTCGACGACGCAGAGGCCCTCGCCGCCGGGGTCCGCCGCCTGCTGGCCGAGCCCATGCTGCGGGCCCGGCTGGCGGCAGCCGGCGGCGCGCGGGTCGAGGCCGAGTTCTCCGAGGCCGCAGTGGTCGGCCAGTGGAAGACCCTGTTCGCCGACTACGGAGCCGGCTGATGTGCGGCATCGCCGGCCAGCTCGGGGGCGCGGACGACGCGCCGGTCGAGGCCATGATCCACGCGCTCCAGCATCGCGGTCCCGACGGGATCCGTCAGGAGGCCGCCGCGGGCGCCAAGCTGGCCCACGCGCGCCTATCGATCATCGACCTCGAAGGCGGTTGGCAGCCCCTGCACGCGGCGGGTGGCACGGTCATCGGCAACGGCGAGATCTACAACTACCTGGAGCTGGCCAAGGACTTCGGCCTCTCCACCGCCACAGGCTCGGACTTCGAGCCCCTGCTGCATCTCTACGCCCGCGAGGGAGAGGCGGCGTTCTCGCGCCTGCGGGGCATGTACGCCCTCTGCCTGATCGGACCGGACGGCCGCGCCTGGCTGGCGCGCGACCCCTTCGGGATCAAGCCGCTCTACATCATGGAGCATGCCGGCGGGCTGGCCTTCGCCTCGGAGCCCCGGGCTTTCTTCGCCGCGGGACTGATGCAGAAGGTCTTGGACCAGGAGGCGGCGCGCGAGCTCGTCGACCTCAACTACGTCCTTGGCGAGCGGACGCTCTTCCAAGGCCTGCGCCGCCTCGCGCCGGGCGAGGTGGTGGAGGTCCGCGACGGCCGGATCGTCTCGGGCAAGCGATCGAACCCGCTCCTCCCCCGTCGCGCAGACGACGGGGGAGGAGGCGCCCCGGCACGGGGCGACGGAGGGGGCGCAAAGCCGCATACCCCGAGCCTGCCGCCACACGCCCCCTCCACCGCTTCGCGGTCCCCCTCCCCCGTCCTCTTCGGGACGGAGGAGGAGCGAGACCTCCTCACCCGTCTCGACGCCGTGCTGGAAGACAGCGTGCGGGTGCACCAGCGCTCGGACGTGCCTTACGGCCTGTTCCTCTCCGGCGGCGTGGATTCGACCGCCATCGCCACCCTGATGGCGCGACTCAACCAGCGCCCCGTCACCGCCTTCACCTGCGGCTTCGACGCCCCCGGCGCCAAGGACGAGCGGGCCCAGGCGGAGCGGGTCGCCCGGGCCCTGAACCTGGACTGGCGCGAGACCACCTTCGGCGAGGAGGACTTCTGGCGCATCCTGCCGCAGGCGGCCTGGGCCCTGGACGACCCGACGGCCGACTACGCCGTCCTGCCCACCTGGCGCCTCGCCGAGGCGGCCAAGGGAGCCCTGACCGTCGTGCTCACCGGCGAGGGCGGTGACGAGCTGTTCGGCGGCTATGGCCGCTATCGGCGGGCCCTTCGGCCGAAGCTGCTGGGCGGCCGGCCGGCCGAGCCCCGCGGCGCGCGTCCGCAGGTCCTGGCCGCCTGGCGCGAACGGGCCCGCCCGCCTCACGGGCTGACGGCCTTGCAGGAAGCCCAGTGGGCCGACGTGGTCACCTGGTTACCCAACGACCTGCTGCTGAAGCTGGACCGCTGCCTGATGGCCCACGGCCTGGAGGGCCGCACCCCGTTCCTGGACCGCGACGTCGCCGCCTTCGCCTGGCCGCTTCCGGACCGGTTCAAGGTGCGGCACGGCTACGGCAAGTGGCTGCTGCGCAAATGGCTAGAGCGAACCTGCCCGGCGGCGGAGCCCTGGGCGAAGAAGCAGGGGTTCACCGTGCCGGTCGAAGCCTGGATCGCCCCCCGCGCGGCCGATATCCGCGCGGGACTGGACAGGATCGACGCGGTGCGGAAGCTGGGGGGGCCGCCCGCGGCGGGAACCCTCTGGCCGTGGTTGTTCTTCGGTGTCTGGGCGCTGATCCACCTGGACGGCGCCGACCCCCAGGACGCGCTGGCCGCCATCGCACGGACCTGAACATGAGGATGTCCATGAAGTCGCTTCTGTCCGCCGCCGCTACGGCCGTCCTGCTCGCCGCCTGCGGAGGCCAAGCGGGCAACGCCCAGACTGGAGCTGCGGAAACCGCCGCGGCGGGCGGCGCGCCGGTGGAGACCCGTCCACCAAACGGCAAGGACCAGAAGCCCGCCTTCCCCGGCCAGACCCGCGCGCCGGAGGTCAAGGCGGGCGTCGCGTATGATGTCACGGACCACGTCACCGGCCTGCAGCGCCCGTGGGGCCTGGCCTTCACCCCGGACCGCGGCCTGCTGATCACCGAGCGGCCGGGCCGCCTGCGGCTCTTCAAGGACGGCAAGCTCTCCGAGCCGGTGGCCGGTGTCCCCGCGGTGGACGCCCGCGACCAGGGTGGGCTGCTGGGCATCGCCCTGGATCCCAAGTTCGCCGAGAACGGCCTCGTCTATCTCGCCTACGCCGAGCCGCCGAAGGACGAGATGAACAACGCCGCCGTGGCCCGCGGCCGACTAGTGACGACGGGTGGCGCGCCCCGGCTCGAGAACGTCACCGTGATCTGGCGCCAGACCCCGCGGCTCGCGTCGACCAAGCACTATGGCGGCCGGCTGGTCTTCGCGCGCGACGGAACCCTCTTCATCACCGGCGGCGAGCGTTCGATCACCGAAGGCCGCATGCAGGCCCAGCGCATGGACGGCACGCTCGGCAAGGTGGTCCGCATTAACGCCGACGGCTCGATCCCCAAGGACAATCCGTTCGTCGGCCAGGCGGGCGCGCGGCCCGAGATCTTCTCCATCGGCCACCGCAACATCCTGGGCGCCGCGCTCCATCCCACGACCGGCGAGCTGTGGGAGGTCGAGCACGGCACGCGCGGCGGCGATGAGCTGAACATCGTGCGCAAGGGCAAGGACTACGGCTGGCCGACCATCGCCTACGGGGTCGAATATGCGGGCGGCCCGATCACCGGCGGCATCACCCAGAAGGCCGGCATGGAGCAGCCGATCTACTACTGGGACCCGGTCATCGCGCCCGGGGGTATGGCGTTCTACACATCCGACGCCGCGCCGGCCTGGAAGGGCAGCCTGTTCGTGACGGGCCTGGGACCCAAGTACCTCGGCCGCCTCTCGCTGCAGGGCGACAAGGTGGTCGGCGAGGAGCGCCTGCTGACCGAGGTGGGCGAGCGCCTGCGTGACGTGATCGTCGGCCCCGACGGCGCCCTCTATGTCGCCACCGACAACGACAAGGGCCGCATCCTCCGGGTCGCGCCCAAGTAGGTCCTCCCCCTGCGGGGGAGGAGTTCGTCAGGCCGGCTCCGCCACCTTACCGTACTGGCGGCCGAGGCGGGTCATCACGGCTTCGAACTCTTCGACCGTCTCGCGGATGATCTCCGCGACCGGCTTGACGCTGTCGATGCGGCCGGCGACCTGGCCGGTGAGCGCTATGGCCGCCTCCATGTCGCCGCCGAAGTAGAGATCGAGGGCGTTCGCCATCTCGGCCATGATGTTCGTCGGCGGCTCCAGTTCGAAGCGGGTGGTCTTCTCGGTCCGCAGCGCGCGCAGGGCCGGGCCAGGGCCGTGGCGGTTCAGGAAGACGGTGTCCGTCTCCCTGGCGTTCACGATCATGTCCTTCCAGTTCTGGTGCACCGGGCTCTCGGCCGCCGAGACCATCCGAGTGCCCATCTGCACCCCCTCCGCGCCGAGGGCGAAGGCCGCGGCCATGGAGCGGCCGTCGGTGATCCCGCCCGCCGCGATCACGGGCAGGTCCGTCCTGGAACAGACCAGCGGCAGCAGGACCATGGTGGCCACGTCGCGGCCGTTCTTGAACCCGCCCCCTTCGCCACCTTCCACCACCAGGCCGTCGACGCCGGCGGCGATGGCCTTTTCGGCGGCGGCCAGATTGGGCACCACGTGGAAGACGGTCAGGCCCTTGGACTTCAACGCCTCGCAGTACCGGTTGGGATCGCCCGCCGACGTGGTGACGAACTTGACCCCCTGGTCCGCCACGAAGCTCACGATGTCCGGGTCGCGCACGAAGGCCTGGGCAACGTTGATGCCCCACGGCTTGTCCGTGAGGGTCTTCATCTTCTTCACCTCCTCGCGCACCTCGTCGAGGCGGCCGGAAGAGGTTTCGATGATCCCCAGGCCGCCGGCGTTGGAGACGGCGGAGGCGAGCTGGGCCCGCGCGATCCAACCCATGGGGGCCTGGACGATGGGGTATTTCACCCCCAGCAGATCGGTGATGCGGTTCTTCATGGCGTTCTCCCTGGTCGGCGACTATCGCCATTCCGAGGTGGAATTCAAACGCCCGTTTAGAGACCCAGTCGCTTAGCGACCTCTTCGCCGATCGCCAGCGATGACGTGAGGCCGGGGCTCTCGATGCCGAACAGGGCCACCAGTCCGGCAAGCCCGTGGACCTCCGCGGCGTCCAGCCGGAAGTCGGGCTGGGCCTCGCCGGGTCCGTGGATCTTGGGCCGCACGCCCGCGTAGTCGGGGCTGAGCGCGCCGTCCGGCAGGCCGGGCCAGAACTTGCGGATGTAGCTGTAGAACGCCGGCGCCGCCGACGGATCGACCGTGTAGTCGGGCTCGTCCACATAGTTGAGGTCGGGCCCGAACACCCCCTGCCCGCCAAGGTCGCGGCGGTAGTGGGTGCCCAGAGCGCCGGGGATCGGCGGCGGGTAGATCAGCCGCGCGAACGGCGCCTTGCCCGTCAGGCGGAAGTACATGCCCTTGCCGTAGTGGGCTTCGGGGATCACGGCCTTCGGGAACCCCTCGATTTCGCCCGCCACATGCTGCGCCGACAAACCGGGCGCGGTGACGAGATAGCGGCAGGTCAGGACCGTCGGCTCCGCGCCGCCCGCACGGACCGAGAACCCGCCCCCCTCCAGCGGCGTGGCCCCCTCGAACGGCGTCGCCAGCACCACGGCGCCGCCGGCCGCCTCGATCTCGCCCTGCAGGGCCAGCATGTAGGCATGGCTCTCGAAGACGCCGCTCTGCGGCGACAGCAGCGCCCCCTCGCAGGAGAGCTCCGGCTCCAGCGCCAACGCCTGGGCCTTGGTCAGCCGCTCCATTCCCTCGACGTCGTTGGCGCGCGCCTGCTCCAGGATCGCGTCCAGCCGCTCCAGGTCATCCGTCGTCTCGGCCACCACCAGCTTGCCGCAGCGGTCGTATTCCACGTGGTGGTCGTCGCAGAAGGCATAGAGCATGCGCCGCCCCTGGACGCAGAGCCGCGCCTTCAGCGAGCCGGTGGGATAGTAGAGCCCCCCGTGGATGACCTCTGAATTGCGGGACGAGACGCCCTGGCCGATCGCCACGTCCTGCTCGAGGACCGCTACCACCAGCCCGCGCTTCGCCAGCGCATAGCCGCAGGCCAGCCCCACGGCGCCCGCGCCAACGACCACCGCATCGAAATCGAATTCGGCCATGCCCCTGGCCTAGCCGAGGTCCGGCCCAACGCAAAGCGGCCGCCGCGATCAGGCGCCCAGGAAGTGCAGCCGCACGGTCTCGCGGAACATGATCGTCTGGCGGCTGATGGCCGTGTCGTCGGCGAGCGCGCGGGCAATCGTCATGCCGCCGTAGGTGAAGGCCAGGATCGCGTCGGCGAGATCCTCGATCGGCGCCTTGCCCTTGGGGGGATAGACGGCCGCGATCTCCTCCAGCCAGGCGATGAACCGGGCGCGCCAGGCCAGCACCTGGTCGATCACCAGCTGGCGGACGCCGGAGTCCCAGGACCGATCCTGGAACGTCACCGTGGCCACCATGCAGCCCGGGTGGGCCACCGTCTTCTCCTCCATCTCCTCGGCATAGAGCTTCAGGAAGATCAGGAAGCTGTGCAGCGGGTCGTCCGAGAGTTCGCGCGCGCGCCGCGCCAGCTCGTCCAGGAACTGGGCGTTGCGGCCGGTGTAGGTCTCGATGAGCTGGCGCGCGAGGTCGGTCTTGTCCTTGAAGTGATAGAAGAAGCCGCTCTTGGTGATGCCGGCCGCCTCCACCAGTTCCTCGATCGACGTCGAGGCGAAGCCCTTCCGGATGACCGCTTCGTAGGCCAGGTCCAGCAGGCGCTCGCGGGTGCGTTCGCCCTTGGTCCGCGCCTCGGACTGCACCTCGGGTACAGTTTTCTCTGTAGCCGGCGCTGGCATCGTCGTCCGCCCTCCGTTCGAATCTACGCCAAGGCTTTCAAAACACACCGCAAAACGGCACGCTGACGAACCGACCGCGCAACCGCTAGAGCCGCCGGGTCCCAGGCCTTAACCCTCGCCGCCCCGAGAAAAAGGAGAACGACATGTCGGTGAAGGATCACCACGGCCTGGAAATGACCGGCGCCAGCCCGGCGGCGGCCGAACTATATCAGAAGGCGCTCACCGCCTACCATTGCTATGCGGGCGATGCGATGACCCCGCTGGAGGCGGCCATCGCCGACAGCCCGCGCTTCGTCATGGCCCATGTGCTCAAGGCGTGGATGACCCTGGTGGGCTCCAACAGCGAGACGGCCATGCTCGGCGTCCAGGCCTTCGGCGTCGCCAAGGACCTGGTCAACGTCAATGCGCGCGAACTCGGCCACCTGGCCGCCATCGGCAGCCTGCTCGCCGGCGAGATCCGCAGCGCCGCGCGCATCCTCGAGGACGTGACGATCGCCCATCCCCGCGACTCCCTGGCGCTCCACGTCGGTCAGACGATGGACTTCCTGTTGGGCGACTCCCGTATGTTGCGCGACCGCATCGCCCGGGCCCTCCCCGCCTGGTCGCGGGAGATGACCGACTGGCACGCCGTCCAGGGAATGATGTCGTTCGGCCTGGAAGAGACCGGCTTCTACGACCGCGCCGAGGCGTGTGGGCGCGAAGCGATCTCGATCCAGCCGCGCAACAACTGGGCCCAGCACGGCGTCGCCCACGTCCTGCTCATGCAGGGCCGCCATGCCGAGGGGGTCCGCTGGATGCGCCACGACAACGACGCCTGGCAGGCCGAGGCGACGCTGGGCGTCCACAACTGGTGGCACACCGCTCTCTTCCACCTGGGCCTGGGCGAAACGGACGAGGTGCTGAAGCTGTTCGACGGGCCGATCTATGGCGAGCCCACCACCTTCGCCTTCGACATGGCCGATGCGGCCGCCATGCTGTGGCGCCTGAAGCTGATGGGCGTGGACATGGGCGACCGCTGGGCGCCGGTGGCCGACAGCTTCACGAAGGAACCGCGCGGACAGAACGCCTTCGTGGACACCCACGCCATGATGGCCTTCGTGGGCGCGGGCCGCGAGGACGAAGCCAAGGCGCTGCTCGACCTCCAGAAGAGCGTGCTGCAGGGGCCGGGCGACAACGCCTATTTCACGGGCGAGGTGGGGCTGCCGGCGATGCAGGCGATCCACGCCTTCGGCCAGGGCGCCTACGGCAAGTCGGTGGAACTGCTGCGGGGCGTGCGCAACAAGTCCGCCCGCTTCGGGGGCAGCCATGCCCAGCGCGACGTCCTGGACCTGACCCTGATCGCCGCCGCCGGCCGCGCCGGCGAGGCCAGCCTGGAGCGCGCCCTGCTGGCGGAACGCGACCAGGCCCAGCCGTTCGCCACCCCCAAGGCGCCGGCCCTGGCGGCCTGATCCCCGCCGCCGCCGGACGGGCAGCGAACGCCGCCCGGCCCGATGGCAGGTGAATGTTGTTCAGTTGGCGCAACGCCCTTAGCCTCCCCGCAAAATCGGGGAGGCTTTGGCATGCGTAGAGTTCTTGGGCTGGCGGTGGCGGCGGCTTTGGCGGGGAGCGCGGCTCACGCCCAGGTCCCGATCCGCCCGAACCTTCCGTCGATCCTGGTCTGGACGCCGCAGCAGCAGGCCGACTGGTACAAGGATATCGAGAGCGTCTACCGCGTCGAGACCGTGAAGCGCGGCGACAAGGTTCATCCGCTGCCGCTCGCCGACCGGCAGATCGACTTCCGCTACGAGTACGGCGGCAAGACCTGGTCGGTCGACGACTACATGAAGGCCTACAATGTCTCGGGCGTGATCGTGCTCAAGGACGGCAAGGTCCTGCTCGAGCGCTATGGCCTGGGCCGCAAGCCCGAGGACCGCTGGACCTCATTTTCGGTCGCCAAGTCGGTCACCTCCACCCTGGTCGGGGCGGCGATCCAGGACGGCAAGATCAAGAGCCTGAACGCCCCGGTCACCGACTACATCCCCGAGCTGAAGGGCTCCGGCTACGACGGCGTCACCGTGCGCCAGCTCCTGATGATGAGCTCGGGCGTCAAGTGGAACGAGGACTACACCGACCCGAAGTCCGACGTGGCGCAGTCGACCGCCCTGCCGCTGGAGCCGGGCAAGAACCCGCTGGTGACCTACATGAGCCGCCTGCCGCGCGCCCACACGCCGGGGACCATGTTCAACTACAACACCGGCGAGACGGACCTGGTCGGGATCCTCGTCTCCAACGCCGTCGGCAAGAGCCTGTCACAGTACGCTTCCGAGAAGCTCTGGAAGCCCTACGGGATGGAGCGGGACGCGATCTGGATGGTCGATCCGGCCGGCCACGAGCGCGGCGGCTGCTGCCTGTCCATCACCCTGCGCGACTACGCCCGCGTGGGCCAGTTCATCCTCGACGGCGGCGTGGCGGACGGGCAGCAGATCCTGCCGCCAGGCTGGACCGCCGAGGCGACCACGCCCCAGATCACCAGCGGGACCCGCGAGCGCGGCTACGGCTATTTCTGGTGGATGCCCGACAGCGGGGCGTTCGAGGCGCGCGGCATCTTCGGCCAGTCGATCACCGTGTTCCGGGACGAGCGCATCGTGATCGTCACCAACGCCGCCTGGCCCAACGCCACGGGCCGCGAGCTGTCGATGGCGCGCAACGCGTTCCTCGCCGCTGCGCGGGCCGCGGCGAACGCGATGTAGCTTAGCTGGCGCTGCGCCAGCGGAACCGGTCCAGCGGGACGGCGCCCACCACCGCGTTCCGTTCGTTGGCGAGTTGCACCTCGCGGCCGGCCAGCGCCAGCACCCGGTAGATCGGCATCCCGCCGGCGTCCGCCGACACCATGTCGCCGACATCCACCGGATGGTCCGCGGCGTGGTCGAGAAGAACCCAGTCGATGGCGTGAGAGCTCGCCATGGTCAGAACCTCAGCTTGCGTCCGCATTTCGCGCGGATGGTCGTCAGGCTTGCGCCACCCGTTGTGAGGCGCGCCTGAGGGCGACGTTTAGCTGCAGTTCAGTTTCCATCCCGTTTCCGCGCGGCGCGGTCCGGGAACGCATTCGGCAAGCGCCGCGTTGGCGCAGGCCATGGCCACGCTCGCCCACGCCAAACCGCTCGACCGTCTTCGCCGACGTTTCGAGCACACTCCCTGGCAGGCGCTGGGCGAGGCGGCTGCGCGTCTGGGCTACGCGGCGCGCGGCGCGGTCTATGTCAGCATCGGCCTGATCGCCCTGCTCGCCGCCCTGGACCTCACGCCGCGGGCCGAGGGCGCGGTCGGCGCCCTGGAAGCCTGGGGCGAGTGGCGGGTGGGCGTGCTCCTGCTGTGGCTGGTGGGGCTCGGGCTCTACGGCTTCGCCGGATGGCGGGCGCTGCAGGCGGTATTCGACGTCGACCGCCGCGGACGGTCGGCCAAGGCGCTTCTCACCCGCGCGGGGCAGGCCGTCAGCGGCGCCGTCTATGCGGGGCTGGCGATCTCGGTCTTCGGCCTGCTCGACGCCCTGGAAGACCTGCACGAGACCGACGACCAGGCCGCCACCCGCGCCGCCGTCGCCCAGGCCCTGGAGATGCCGTTCGGCAACCTGATCGTGATGGCGGCCGGCCTGTTCGTTCTGGGCGCGGGCCTGGGCAGCGCGTTCCGCGCCGTGTTCGACCATTTCGGCCGCGATCTCGACTGCGACCGGCCAGTGCGGGCCTGGGCGGGGACGCTGGCCCGGATCGGCTATGCCGCCCGCGGCGTCGCGCTTATCCCCGCCGGCGGACTGCTGGCGAGCGCCGGACTGCACGCCCGGGCGTCCGAGGCGCGCGGCCTGGGCGGCGCCCTCGACGTCCTGGCCGCCCAGCCGTTCGGCGAGGCGATGCTGGCCCTGATCGGCCTTGGCCTGGTCGCCTTCGGCCTGTTCGCCTTTGCCGAAGGCGCGCTGCGCCCGATGACCCTGCGCAAGCTGGCCGGCTGAGCCGGCCCTAGGTGGACTGGGTCGTGTCGGGCAGGCCCAGGATCCGCTTGGAGACGATGTTGTTCTGGATCTCCGACGAGCCGCCGTAGATCGACATCGCCTTGCCGAACAGCCAGCTGCGGACGCTCTCCAGCTCCTCGCCGGTGAAGGCGTCGCCCTGCCAGCCCAACCCCTGATGACCCATGATCTCCAGAGTCAGCTCGGCGCGGGTCTGGGCGACGTTGGTGGCCGAGTTCTTCAGGACGGAGGCGGCGTTGCCCGGGCTGTTGTTGCCCTTGGCCTCGGCCATGGCACGGGCCAGCGTCAGGCCGTGCACCTTGGCGTCCATCTCGTGCTTCACCAGGCGCGTGCGCAGGTCGAGGTCCGAGATCCGGCCCTGACCGTCCAGCTCCAGGTACTTCTTGGCGACCACCGACAGCGGCGGCGGCGGCTTGGCGCCCGTCGAGGCGCCCGTCTGGCTGGCCCGCTCGTGCTGCAGCAGGCGCTTGCCCACCGTCCAGCCCACGTTGAGCTGCCCGAGCAGGCCGTCCCGCGGCACCTTGGCCTCGGTGAAGAAGGTCTCGCAGAACGGCGAGGCGCCGGCGATCAGCGGGATCGGGCGGACCTCGATCTCCTTCTGGTGCATGTCGATCAGCATGAAGCTGATCCCCTCGTGCTTCTTGGCCGACGGGTCGGTCCGCACCAGGGCGCCGCACCAGTCCGAGTACTGGGCCCCGCTCGTCCAGATCTTGCTGCCCGTGACGGTCCAGCCGTCGCCGTTGTCGACCGCCTTGGTCTGCAGGCTGGCCAGGTCTGAGCCGGCATTGGGCTCGGAGTAGCCCACACACCACTGGACCTCGCCGCGCACGATCGGCGGCAGGTGCTTCTTCTTCTGCTCCTCGGTGCCGTAATCCATGATCGTCGGGCCGATCATGGTCACGCCCATGCCGAACATCAGCGGGTTGAAGGCGCCGATCTTGGTCATCTCCTGCAGCAGGACGCGCGCCTGCTGAGGCGACAGGCCGCCGCCGCCGTACTCCTTCGGCCAGGTGGGCGTGCCCCATCCCTTCGCGCCCATGGCCTTGCGCCAGGCCACCAGGTCGGGCTCGTCCGAACGCACCTCGCTGGTCGCCAGCGATCCCTTGCCCTTCAGCGAGGCCGGGAAATTGGCCTCCAGCCAGGCTCGCGCTTCCTGACGGAAGGCTTCGAGGTCGGTGTCGCCGCCGAAGTCGGCCATGGGAAATCCTCCGCTTTCCGCCAGCTTACGGTGCGAGGCGGTCGCCACAAGGCATAGAGCGGCTGACGCGGCGGTAGAGAAGCCCCAAGATCGCGAGAAGCCTTACACAAGCTTAACTACCGGGGCCGCCGCGGGTGGGTCATACGGGCCGCCGCAAGACGCCCATCCGCCACGACCGCCCGCCATGTCCTCCATCGCCGCCCTCGACCGCCGCTGCTTCCTGCCGCGTCCGCAGGCCCGTCCGGAGCTGGGCGCCGACCGCTGCTTCCTGGTCGGTCGCGTGCCGCTTCGGCCCGTCGCGATGCCCACGCCCGGACCGTCCCGGCCGCCCGAACGCCAGGGCGCGCCGGCCGGCGCATAAGCCTGTATGCAGGGGCGATGAATCCCTGGATCCACCTCGACACGGCCCAGATCCCCGGCGGCGGCGAGCTGAAGCTCATGCAGCGCGGCCAGGACTACTCGATCATGTCCGGTACGATCGAGCTGATGAACAGCCGCCTCTACGGCTCGGAGGTGGCGCTGTTCAAGCTGGCCTGGGCCAAGGCGGCCCACTGCCAGGCGCCACGCATCCTGATCGGCGGCCTGGGCATGGGCTTTACCCTGCGCGCCGCACTCGCCGACCTGCCGAAGGACGCCAAGGTCGTGGTGGCCGAGTTGGTGCCCGAGGTGATCGCCTGGGCCCGCGGCCACCTGGCGCCGCTCTACGGCGACAGCCTGGCCGACCCGCGCGCCCGGATCGTCCAGGGCGATGTCGCCGACCGGCTGGCGGAGGCCAAGCCGCCCTACGATCTGATCCTGATGGACGTGGACAACGGCCCCGACGGCCTGAACCGCGACGCCAACGACAGCCTCTATTCCCTGCACGGCCTGACCAACCTGAAGCGCGCCACAAAGCCTGGCGGCGTCGTGGCCATCTGGTCGGCCGCGCACGACGACAAGTTTGCCCGCCGCTTCGCCCACGCCGGCTTCACCGTCACCGAGCACAAGGTCGGCGCCGCCCCCTCCGGCAAGGGCCCGAAGCACGTGATCTGGGTGGGCGTGGCGGGGTGAAGTCCTGCGGCCCCTGCACGCAATGCTGCAAGGTGCTGGCGGTCGAGGAACTGGCCAAGCCGATGGGCAAGCTCTGCGCCCACGCCAGGCCCGGCGCCGGCTGCGGGATCTACGAGACCCGCCCCCACAGCTGCCGCACCTTCGAATGCGTCTGGCTGATGGATCCGGAGATGCCGCACCGCTTCCGGCCCGACCAGACCAAGGTGGTGCTGGACCAGGACCCGGCAGGCCTGTGGCTCATCGCCCGCTGCGACGCGGCCAATCCGACCGCCTGGCGGCGGAACCCAATGTATGCGGCGCTCAAGGCCTTCGCCACGGAGCACTGGGGCAAGGGCAAGCTGGTGCTGGCGGTGGCCGGGCGGCGGACCTGGGTTGTCGCGCCGAGGGAGGACGTGGACCTGGGCGAGATCGATCCGCGGTCGTCGTTGAAGGTGGTGGAGCAACCATGTTTCAGGTGGTGGGCGTTGCGGACCATGGGTTGCCCCGTGCGAGCACCAGGTTGGCGGCTTCGA
>NZ_MHXN01000005.1:0-2638 GCF_001824475.1 Phenylobacterium sp. RIFCSPHIGHO2_01_FULL_69_31
GCGGACGGATCGCCGTGCAGCCCCGCGCTCATCTTGTCGATCTCGTCCAGCATCATCACGCAGTCGCGGCGGCCGGCCTTGCGGATCGCCTGGATGATGTTGCCCGGCAGGGCGCCGACATAGGTGCGACGGTGGCCCCGGATCTCGGACTCGTCGTGCACCCCGCCCAGGCTCACCCGCACGAACGGCCGGTGCATGGCGCGCGCGATCGACTGGCCGAGCGAGGTCTTGCCCACGCCCGGCGGGCCGACGAAGCAGAGGATCGGCGCCTTGCCTTCCGGCGCGAGCCGCCGGACCGCCAGATGCTCGACGATCCGCTGCTTGATCTTCTCCAGCCCGAAGTGGTCCTCGTCGAGGATGCGGCGCGCCTCGGCCAAGTCGAGCGGGACGGGTTCGGGCGCTTTCCAGGGCAGCTCGACGAGCCACTCCAGATAGGTGCGCACCATGCCGTACTCGGCCGCGGCCTCGGGGGTGCGGGCGAGACGGCGCAGCTCCTTGCGGGCCTGCTGCACCACTTCGTCCGGCATGCCGGCCGCCTCGATCGCGCTCTCCAGCTCCACCAGCTCTTCGCGATCATCGGTCTCGCCAAGCTCCCGCTGGATGGCGGCCATCTGCTCGCGCAGCAGGGTCTGACGCTGACGCTCGCCGAGCGACTCGCGGGTCCGTTGGGCGATCTCACTGGTGAGGCGCAGGACCTCCAGCCGCTTCGCCAGGAAGGTCGAGACCCTGTCGAGCCGCGCCTGCAGGTCCACGGTCTCCAGGATCTCCTGCTTCTCCGGCGGCTGCAGGTCGAGATAGGCGGCCACGAGGTCGGCGAGCGCAGCCGCGGAGCTGGCGCCCTCGACCGCGCTCACCAGTTCGGCGGGCGGCGATTGCGGCAGGAGCTGCAGCGCTTCCAAGGCCTGGCTGCGCAGATGCAGGAACCTGGCCTCGATCTCGGGCCCGGCCGCCTCCGGCTCGGTGACCCGTCGGCCCCGGGCGGCGATGAAGGGATAGCCCTCCAGCCATTCGGTGATCTCGAACCGCTCGACGCCCTGGCAGGCGACGTGGGGCGCCCCGTCCGGCCCGGTCACATAGCGAAGGACGTTGGCGAGCGTCCCCATCCGGTGCAGCGACCGCGGTCCTGGGTCGGGCGCCTGAAGGTCCTGCTGCAGGACCAGCACCAGCGGGTGCTGTTCGCGCAGGGCGTGCTGGGCGGCCGCCACGGCGCTCGGGCGATCGAGCACGATCGGGAAGACGATCCCGGGAAAGATGACGTTGGACACGGGCACGACGACGACCGCGTCCTCCGGGAAGTCGCGCACGCCGCTGCTGGAGGGATCGCCGCTCATCGGGCCTGGCCTGTCTTGTGCAGCGTCACCGTGAGACAGCCGTGCTCGGCCTGCCAGTCGATGCGGCCGTAGCGGCCGGCCGGCAGCGGGACCCGACGGGCGAACTGGCCCTGCGGCAATTCCAGGCGGTGGATCATCGCCCGCCGCATCGCAGGCGAAGGGTCCCGCCGGCCCGTGATCACCAGGGCGCCGCCCTCATCGATGAAGACCTGCACGCCCTCCGGGTCGACGCCCGGGAGGGCGGCGATGATCTGCACCTCGCCGGCCGTCTCCAGGAGGTCGACCGGCGGCTCCCAGCACGGCGCCCGCGTCGCCGCGGCCGGGCGGAAAACCTGCCGGTGCAGCTGGTCGGCGCGCGCCAGCATCTGCAAAGCGTCGGACCACATCCAGTCGCGCGAGTTTCGGTTGGCCATTTCCCCTGCACTCCCGGCGCATGAACGCCGTCCGCCGTGGCGCCGGTTCCGTGGAAACGGCGCAAGGCGACGCGCGTTCTGCCCGCGCCCTATGGTCGTGATCCGCCGATGAACCGCGTTTCGCCGTCGCATCGCCAACCGGAACCTTGTGCGAGCCCTGCGCCGGGTCGCTTCTACGCCTATGCGACGGACGAGGGCCCCTGCTCCGGCCACAAGGTCCCGGAGGCGGAGAGCTTCACCGATGCGGCGATCGGCTTCCTCGAGTGCTGGGGACCAGACGACGACACAGGCCAGGAGGAGGTCTCCGTAACCGTCATCGACTGCGAGACCGGCGCCCAGGAGTGTTTCAGGATCGCGGTGGCGACCGGCGCGATGAGACCCTGCTGAGGGCGAGCGTTCTTGGGCCTGCGTCCAGTGGCTGGACGTCGGGCGCCCGCCGTCATCCGGGCCGGTCGCCCGGCGTGAGCGCCAGGAAAGCCTCCGGCACGAGCTCGACCCGCAGCGGTCCTTCGAAGGTGAACCGCTCGCCGTCCAGCAAGGCGGGCACGGGGCCGGCGCCCAGCACCTCGACCGTCTGGGCCATGGCGCAGCGGACGTCCGGATCGGCGCGCCAGTCCCGGAACGCTGCGGCGAGCACCAGGCGCAAGGCGTCGAGCGGCCCTTCGGGGTGGACCACGGCGGCTTCCAGGCGAGCCTCGGAGGGGGCGAGCCGGGGCGAGGCCAGCGGGCAAAGGACGGCGACCGCCTCCCCCCGCGCCTCGTCGGCGTCGTCCCACAGGCAGATGAGCTCGCGATCGAAGGCGCTGCGCAGAGCCGCCAGGCCCTTGCGGGCCGCCAGGGCGAACTCTCCGTAGCGGACCGCCTCCCGCGCCTCCTGCAGCAGGGACGGCCCGC
>NZ_MHXN01000005.1:2647-6520 GCF_001824475.1 Phenylobacterium sp. RIFCSPHIGHO2_01_FULL_69_31
CCTGCAGCAGGGACGGCCCGCCGAAGAGCGCCGCGGCGAAGAATCGCTGGCCGGCGACCCGAGCCCCGTTGACCGGGCAGAGCTGAGGCGCGGCCAGCACGTCGTTGATCGCCTGACGCCAGGTCCGGGCGCCGTAGAGCGCGCGCGGCAGCACGTTCATGGTGCCGCCCGGGAGCGGCATCAGCACGGGTCCCGAGGGCTCGCAGCGTTCGGCCGCCGTGCGCACGGTGCCGTCGCCGCCCAGGACGATGAGCACGTCGGGCTTGCCGGCCAGGACCCGGTCCAGCGCCCGGCAAAGATCCGCGCCCAGTCCGCACCAGACCTCCGCCGGCGCAAGGCCGTGCGCCTGCAGGTGCGCGCGCAGCGCCTCGCCGGTCACCCGGCTGCAGCGGCCGCTCGCGGCGTTGACCACGGCCGCGATCTTGGCGGCCTTCAGGTCGAGGACAGGGTTCGGACTCAAGCGCATCGCTGCGGGAAACGGGCGTCCCCGGCCTCTGTTGCAGCGCCGGATCGGCTGGGCCGCTGAAGCGTTACCGCGCGGCGAAAGGAGCTACGCCATGGCCATGGCCGAAGATCGAAAACCAACCCGTTCCAAGGTCAAGGAGACCGGCCGAACCAGCCGGCTGGCGGACGAGGGGCGCGCGATCGCCGAACGCGCCGGCGTCGCGGCGCGAACGCGGGCGGCGGAAGCGGGCCAGGCGACGATGCAAGGCGCCCAGGCCGCAGCCGCCTATGCGCGTCGCCATCCGGTGAAGACGACGCTCGTGACTGCGGGCCTCCTCGCCGGCGCGGGCGTGCTCGCCAACCCGGCCGCGCGGCTGGCCGCGCTTCGCGGAGCCGCAGCGCTCTGGCGATTCGCCCGGCCGAGCGTCACCCGCTCAGCGGCGGCGAAGATCGCCACCATGGGAGCCGCCAGGCTGCGCGACGCCCGGGGATCAGCCGCCCGCTAGCCAGGCGTCGATCACCACCATCAGGATCAGTCCCGCCATCAGCGATCCCGTGGCCACGGCCTGGTGTCCCTTGGCGTGGGTCTCCGGGATGATCTCGGCGCTGACCACCCACACCATGGCGCCGGCCGCGAAGGCCAAGGCCGCCGGCAGCAATCCGTCGATCCACGACACCAGGGCGATGCCGATGAAGCCGCTGACCGGCTCCAGCAGCCCAGTCAGAAGCGCCACCGCAAAGGCGACCTTGCGCGGATAGTTGATGCTGGCCAGGGCGGCGGCGACGGCGAGGCCCTCGGGCAGGTTCTGCACGCCGATGCCCAGGGCCGCGCTCGTGCCGTTGGCGACGTCGGGGCCGCCGAAGCTCACGCCAAGGGCCAGTCCTTCGGGGATGTTGTGCAGGGCTATGGCGATGACGATCAGCCAGATTCGCTGCAGGGACTCGGCGGGTACGCCTTCGATCCTGATCACGAAGTGCTCGTGCGGCGCGAAGCGGTTCACGAGCTGCACGGCCATCGCGCCCAGCGCCAGCCCCAGCACCACCTCGGCGTGGCCGATCGTGGCGCCGAGCGGGTGCTGCGGCGCGAGCTCCAGCGCCGGGGAGATCAGCGAGCGGAAGGCCGCGGTCAGCATGACGCCCGCGGCGAACCCCAAGAACGCCGACTGCACGCGGTCCGAAAGCGTGCGGAGAAAGAAGACCGGCAGGGCCCCGACGCCGGTCGCCACGCCCGCCGCCGTGCTTCCCGCCAGGCCGGTCAGCACGAGCGGCCAATCCATGACGCCTCACGATCCGAGAAAGTCGTCGCCATAACGAGAGAAGCGCCGAACGGTGCCTTGGAACCGCATGTGCGCCAACGTGTTGGGCGGGCGGTTTCCCGAAGCCCGAGCTTCGCCATGCGCCGCCTCGTCCTCCTCCGCCACGGCCAGAGCCAGTGGAACGCCGCCAACCGGTTCACCGGCTGGGCCGACGTCGACCTGACGTCTGAGGGCGAAGCCCAGGCCGAGGCCGCCGGCCGGCTGCTCCGCGCGCAAGGCTTGGAGCTCGAGACGGCGTTCTCCTCGGTGCTCACCCGGGCGATCCGGACCCTGTGGATCGTGCTGCAGGCGGGCGGCCAGGCCTTCGTCCCCGAGCACAAGACGTGGCGGCTCAACGAGCGCCACTACGGCGCCTTGACGGGCCTGAAGAAGGACGAGGCCGCGGAACGGTTCGGCGCCGAACAGATCGCCCGCTGGCGCCGCGGCTATTCGGACCGGCCGCCGCCCATGGGGGAATCTGACCATCAGGCGCTGGCGCGGGACCGCCGCTACCGCGGCGTCCCCGCGCCGCGCACGGAGAGCCTGCAAGATGTCCAGGCGCGGTTGAAGCCCTGGCGCGCCCAGCTCGACAGCGCCCTCTCGGCCGGACCGGTCCTGGTGGTGGCCCACGGCAACAGCCTTCGCGCCCTGCTGAGCGACCTCCTGCGCCTTGCGCCCGAGGAGGTCCGGCGGCTCGAAATCCCCCTCGCCAATCCCCTCGTGGCGGAGCTCGACCATGCAAGAGGGACGAGCGCCCTGGCCTACCTGGATGCGAGCCGGGCCGCTGCGCTGCCACCCGCCTGAGGGCCGCTTGCGCGACCGGCGCCTCGAACCATCTTTACCCTGGAAGGACATGGACGCCACGCACGCACAGCTGAAGTCAGGACGGGTGATCGTCACCTACGGGCGCAGCCTCATGGCCCTGACGATCGCCCATTCCCTCGGACGTCGCGGCGTCGAGGTGATCGGCTGCGACGACGTCGGCCTGACCGCGGTGTCCTTCTCCCGTTTCGCCAAGAAGCACTTCACCCACGCGCCGGCGGCCAAGGATCCCGATCGGTTCATCGACGAGCTGGAGGCGGCGATCATCCGGCACAAGCCGAAGGACGGCCGACCTTATGTGCTGATCCCCTGTTTCCAGGAGACGCGGATCATCGCCCGCCACGCCGAGCGGCTGTCGCGGCACATCCAGGTGGCCGCTCCGGCGATCGAGGCGATCGCGGCCGTCGACCCGAAGGACGCGCTGATGCGCACGGCCCATGAGCTGGGCCTGAATGCGCCGCGGACCTGGACCGACGAGACGCTCCGGACCGGCGCGCCCCGTCCGGCGCAGTATCCCCTCGTGGCCAAGCCGGTGCGCGGCGTGGGCGGGCGCGGCGTCCGGCGCCTGACGGACGCCGAGGCGCTGGATGAGCTGCTGTCGAGCCCGACGGAGCCGCTGCTCATCCAGGATTACATTCCGGGCCAGGACTTCTGCCTGACCGCGCTCTACGACCAGGGACGCCGGCTGGCGAGCGCGGCCTATCGCAACCTCTCGCAGTTCCCGCGCGGCGCGGGGGCCGGCGTGTTGCGCGAGACCGTCGACGACAGCCCCTTCCTGGCGACGGCCGACAGCCTCTTCGGCCGGCTTGGCTGGACCGGCGTGGTGGAGGTGGATTTCCGCTGGGACGGGGTCGCCGAACCCTTCCTCATCGAGGTGAACCCGCGCTTCTGGGCGGGGCTGTTCCATACGGTCGAGTCCGGCGTCGACTTCCCCTGGATGCTCTACGAGCTGGCGGTCACCGGCCGGGTCATCACGCCTGCCGCGCCCAAGCTCGGCCAGCGGACCAAGGTGGGCGGCCTTCACCTCCTCTCCGCGATCCAGGAGGTCGCCGACTCCGACGAGGGCTTTGCGGGCCTGCGCGACGCCTGGGGCCAGTCGGTCCACCTCTTCCAGAGCGGACGGCTGCTCGACGCCTCCCGCGAGCTCGCGCGCGGGTTCGGGTCCGGTCTGGATCTCGGCCGCGCCGCCCAGCGGCTTAGGGAGTCGCTCCGCACCGCCCAGAACGCGCCGAACGAGCTCTTCCGCTCGGACGATCCGCTGGTCAGCCTGGGCGCCCTCTTCGTCGTCGCCTCCCTGATCCGGCACGGCAAG
>NZ_MHXN01000006.1:0-138017 GCF_001824475.1 Phenylobacterium sp. RIFCSPHIGHO2_01_FULL_69_31
GGCTGCGCCGGCCTCGCCCCGTGGTCCCCCTCCCCCGCTTCGCAGGGGAGGTAAAGGTCACCGGGTCGGAGGCCGAAATTGGCGTCCCGCCGCAGAGTGGATGTTGCGCGAAGCCAGCCCTTAGCGAGAGCCAAACCGTCTCTCCAACACCTCGCCGCATCTTCGGGGGCCTTGCCGGCCCGCCGCGGCCCCCGCCTAACCCAGGAACGCCTTGATCAGCGTCCGGGCGGTCGTGGCCAGGGAGCGGACCGGCCCGGATTCCTGCAGGGTCACGCGCGAAACATGGCCGCCTTCCAGCAGCATCATCAGGGCGTCGGCGAGGCCGCTGTCCTTGGCGCCGGCCGCGGCCGCCATCTCGCTGAGCCGGCGGTGCATCTCGCGCTTGTGCTCGACGGCCACCATCCGGGCCGGATGGTCCGGCTCGTGCAGCTCCAGCGCGGCGTTCGACAGGGCGCAGCCATGGCTCTCTGCGCAGGTCTTGTTCGCGAAGCCCTCGAACAGCGCCTCCAGCTGGCGCCGCGGGTCGCCGGCGTAGGGGGCGATCACCTCGTCCCACCAGGCCAGGCCGTCGCGCGATTCCTCGCGGAGGCACTCGGCCACCAGTTCGTCCTTGGACGGGAAGTTCCGATAGAGCGTCATCTTGGTCGCGCCGGCCTCGGCCGCGATGGTCTCGACCCCCACGGCGCGGATGCCGCGCTCGTAGAACAGTTCCTTTGCCGTATCGAAGATCCGGTCGCGGGCCGACTTTCGCGTGAGGCCGGCGGTGTCCGCCGCGCCGCTGCGATCAGCTTCCATCCCCATTTTTATCGTTGTCCTTCCATTGACGTGAGAGTGACCGGTCAGTATCTATTGCGCAGATGATACCGAACGGTCTCGTCACATTTTCAATGTGCGCCTAGGCGACCCGGTTTTCAAGCGCCGGGCCCTGCGGCGCAAAATCACTCCCGGAGACGGTCATGCGTGTGTGGACCCTGGCGCGGACAGGCGCCCTTCTGGCTCTTTCGTTGTTCGTCGCCGGCTGCGGCGCCCAGGCCCAGGACAAGGCGGGCGATCCCCCGCCGCCCGAGGTCACCACCGCCGCCGTGGTCACCCGGGCGCTCCGCCCCTGGGACGAGTTCACCGGGCGACTGGAGGCCGTCGACACGGTTCAGGTCCGCCCGCGGGTCGGCGGCTATGTGGACAGCGTCCGCTTCACCGAGGGGGCCGTGGTCCGCCAGGGCCAGGTCCTGTTCCAGATCGACCCGCGCCCGTTCCAGGCCGAGGTCGCCCGCCTCACCGCCGAGGTGGCGGCGAACCGGGCCAAGCTCGATCTGGCCGCTGCGAACCGCCAGCGGGCCGAGCGCCTGGTGGAAGAGCAGGCGCTCTCGCGCAGCGAGTACGACCGCCTGGTGTCCGAGGAGAAGGCGCAGCGCGCCGTCCTGGACGCCGCCGCAGCCGCGCTGGATTCCGCCCGTCTCAACCTCGAATTCACCCGCATCACGGCCCCGATCAGCGGCCGCGTCTCGCGCGCCATCGTCACGCCGGGCAACCTGGTCACCAGCGCCGACGTGCTGACCACCGTGGTCTCCGACACCCCGATCTACGCGACCTTCAACGCCGACGAGCAGACCTACCTCCGCTATGCCGCCTCGGCGCGCAGCCGGCCGGGGCCGGTCTATCTCGGCCTGATGACCGACGAGGGCTACCCGCACGAGGGCCGGCTGGTGTTCGTCGACAACGTCGTCAACGCCCAGAGCGGCACCATCCAGGGGCGGGCCCTGTTCCAGAACGCCGACGGCCGGTTCACCCCGGGCCTCTTCGCCCGCATCAAGCTGGTGGGCGAGGAGGCGCAGCCGACGGCCCTGGTCCCCGACCGCGCCATCGCCGCCGACCTCGGCAAACGCTTCGTCCTCGCCGTGGGGCCGGGCGACGTGGCCCAGTACCGGGCCATCGAGGTCGGCCCGCGGGTCGGCGACCTGCGGATCGTGCGCAGCGGCCTCAAGCCCGGCGAGGTCATCATCGTCGGCGGCGGCCAGCGGGTGAAGCCGGGCCAGAAGGTCGCGCCCACCCGCACCGTGATCAAGCTGCCCGAAGCCGAACTGGCCCAGGTCGAGGCCCGCCCCGCGCGCATCGCCCTGGCCGACCGATCCGCGGTACGCGCCGAATAAGGCTCTTCTCCTCACCCGTAGGGGGAGGGGGACCGTCCGAAGGACGGTGGAGGGGGAGCGACCATACTCGGTGCTCCCGGCACACCCCCTCCACCATGCTGCGCATGGTCCCCCTCCCCCTACGGAGGAGGAGGGGTGATCACCCTCGAACGCCGAATTTGATCGGTCCGAGAGACCGACGCCATCCCCTCAAAGCCCGGACTCCGTCCATGAACTTCTCGCAGTTCTTCGTGAACCGCCCGCGCTTCGCGGCGGTGCTCTCGATCATCATCTTCGTGGTCGGCCTCATCGCCCTGCCGCGCCTGCCGATCAGCGAATATCCGGAGGTCGTGCCCCCCACGGTGGTGGTGCGCGCCGTCTATCCGGGCGCCAATCCCGCCACCATCGCCGAGACCGTGGCCTCGCCGCTGGAACAGGCGATCAACGGCGTGGAGGGGATGCTCTACCAGTCGTCCCAGACCACCGCCGACGGGGTGATGACGCTCACCGTCACCTTCGCGCTCGGCGTCGACCTGGATAAGGCCCAGGTCCAGGTGCAGAACCGGGTGGCCCAGACCCTGCCCAAGCTGCCGCAGGAAGTGCAGCGCGCCGGGGTGGTGACCAACAAGGCCTCGCCCGACCTGACCATGGTCGTCCACCTGATCTCGCCGGATCAGCGCTACGACATGCTGTACCTGTCCAACTACGCCCAGCTCCGGGTCCGCGACCAGCTCGCCCGGCTGGAGGGCGTGGGCGACGTGCAGATGTTCGGCTCCGGGCCCTACGCCATGCGCGTCTGGTTGGACCCTGAGAAGGTGGCGGCCCGCGGCCTGACCGCCGGCGACGTGATCCGCGCGATCCGCGAGCAGAATGTCCAGATCGCCGCCGGCCAGCTCGGCGCCCCGCCGGCGCCCGGGGCCGCAGACTTCCAGGTGGCGATCAACGCCCAGGGCCGCCTCAGCGACGAGGAGGACTTCCGGGGCATCATCATCCGCACCGGCGCGGCCGGCGAGATCACCCGCCTGGGCGACGTCTCGCGCGTCGAGCTGGGCTCCAACAGCTACGCCCTGCGCTCGCTTCTGAACAACAAGCCGGCCATCGCCCTGCCGATCTTCCAGCGCCCCGGCTCCAACGCCCTCGACATCTCCACTGAGGTCCGCGCGACCATGGAGACGCTGAAGAAGGACTTCCCGGAAGGCGTCGACTATCGGATCGCCTACGACCCCACCGTCTTCGTCCGCGGCTCCATCGACGCGGTCACCCACACCCTGGCCGAGGCCATCCTGCTGGTGGTCCTGGTGGTGGTGCTGTTCCTGCAGAGCTGGCGGGCCTCGGTGATCCCGCTCATCGCCGTGCCGGTCTCGCTGGTGGGCGCCTTCGCCGTCATGCACATGATGGGGTTCGGCCTGAACACCCTGACCCTGTTCGGCATGGTCCTGGCGATCGGGGTGGTGGTCGACGACGCCATCGTGGTGGTCGAGAACGTCGAGCGGAACATCGAGCTCGGCCTGCAGCCCGCCGAGGCGGCCCGCCGGGCGATGACCGAGGTGACCGGCCCAATCATCTCCACCGCCCTGGTGCTGTGCGCCGTCTTCATCCCCACGGCCTTCATCAGCGGCCTGACCGGCCAGTTCTATCGCCAGTTCGCCCTGACCATCGCCATCAGCACCCTGATCTCGGCGTTCAATTCCCTGACCCTGTCGCCGGCCCTGGCGGCGGTGCTGCTGAAGCCGCATGGCGCGCCCAAGGACCGCTTCCAGCGCCTGATCGACCGCGGCTTCGGCTGGCTGTTCGGCCCCTTCAACCGCTTCTTCGCCCGCGCCTCCGACGGCTACGTCGGCGGGGTGGGGCGCCTGCTGGGTCGGTCGAAGGCGGCGCTGGCGGTCTATGTGGTGCTGATCGGCTTCACCGGCCTGATGTTCGCCACCACGCCGTCGGGCTTCGTGCCGCCGCAGGACAAGCAGTACCTGGTGGCGGCCGCCCAGCTTCCGGACGCCGCTTCCCTGGACCGCACCGAGGCCGTGATCCGCCAGATGAGCGACATCGCGCTCAAGACCCCGGGCGTCGAGGACGCCATCGCCTTCCCGGGTCTGTCCATCAACGGCTTCACCAACAGCCCCAACGCCGGGATCGTCTTCGTCACCCTGAAGCCCTTCGACCAGCGCAAGGGCAAGACCCTGTCCGGCGTCGCCCTGACCGAGCAGCTCAACGCCAAGTTCGGCGCGATCCAGGACGCCAACGTGGCGGTTTTCGCCCCGCCCCCGGTGATGGGCCTGGGGCAGATCGGCGGCTTCAAGATCCAGATCGAGGACCGCGCCGGCGTCGGGGCCGAGGAGCTCTACAAGCAGACCCAGGCCGTGGTGGAGGCCGCCTCGAAGGAGCCCAGCCTCGCCGGCGTCTTCTCCGGCTTCCAGATCAACGTGCCCCAGGTCACCGCCGACATCGACCGCGAGAAGGCGAGGGCGCAGGGCATGTCGCTCACCGACCTATTCGAGACCATGCAGGTCTATCTTGGGTCTCTATACGTCAACGATTTCAACCGCTTCGGGCGGACTTATGAAGTCGACGTGCAGGCCGATCAGAAGTTCCGCCTGGATCCCGAGGACGTCCTGCGCCTGCAGACCCGCAACGGGGCGGGCGACATGATCCCGCTGGGCGCCTTCGTGACCTTGCGCCACACGTCCGGGCCCGACCGAGTGCCGCACTACAACGGCTACCTCTCCGCCGAGATCAACGGCGGGCCGGCGCCGGGCTACAGCTCGGGCCAGGCCGAGGCGGCCATGGCGCGCATCGCCCAGGAGACCCTGCCCAACGGCATGAGCTACGAATGGACCGACCTGACCTATCAGCAGATCCTGGCGGGCAACACGGCGATCTATATCTTCCCGCTCTGCGTGCTGCTGGCCTTCCTCGTGCTGGCCGCCCAGTACGAGAGCTGGACTCTGCCGCTGGTGGTCATCCTGATCGTGCCGATGTGCCTGCTCTGCGCCCTGGTCGGCGTGCGGCTGGTGGGCGGCGACAACAACATATTCACCCAAATAGGTTTGATTGTCCTCGTCGGCCTCGCCTGCAAGAACGCGATCTTGATCGTTGAATTTGCTAGGGAAAGGGAAGCCCATGGGGTCCCGACCTGGGACGCCGTGCTCGAGGCCTGCCGTCTGCGTCTGCGCCCGATCCTGATGACCTCCCTGGCCTTCATCATGGGCGTCGCCCCGCTGGTCTATTCCACCGGCGCCGGCTCCGAGATGCGCCGGGCGATGGGCGTGGCGGTGTTCTCCGGCATGCTGGGCGTCACCCTCTTCGGCCTGATGCTCACCCCCGTCTTCTACCTCCTGATCCGCCGGACCGTCGGCCGCCGGGGCCCCCGCCTCGTCGCCGCCGACGCGCCGCACGCGGCCGAGTAGGAACCCTTGCGATGACCAAGCTCATTGGCCCCCTGGCGGCGGCGCTCCTGCTGTCCGCCTGCGCCGTCGGCCCGCGCTACGAGACGCCGAAGACCCCGCCGGCCACGTTCGCCGTCAAGTCGGATAGCTTCGCGGCCGCGCCGTTCGAAGCGGCGTGGTGGACCGCCTTCGAGGACCCGATCCTCGACGACCTGGAGCGCCGCGCCCTGGCGGGAAACCTGGACCTGCGGGTGGCGGTAGCCCGTGTCCGCGAGGCCCGCGCCCTGTTCCGCGACACGCGGCTGGACCAGCTTCCCCGCGTCACGGCGTCAGGCGGCTATGCCGACGGCCGCACGCCCCAGCCGGGCGGGCCGCCGATCACGGACAGCACCTGGCAGGCCGGCTTCGACGCCGGCTGGGAGATCGATCTCTTCGGCCGCGTCCGTCGCCAGGTCGAGGCCGCCCGCGCCGACGTGGGCGCGGCTGAGGCGGATCTCCGCGACGCCCAGGTCTTGGTCGCCGCAGAGGTGGCGCGGAACTACTTCGAGTACCTGGGCGCCCGCGACCGCCTGGCCGTGGCCCGCCGCAACCTCGAGACCCAGCGCGACACCCTGCGCCTGACCAAGTCGCGCTTCGACGTGGGCCTGGGCGATGCGGTCGGCGTCGCCAGCGCCCAGGCGGCGCTCTCGGCCACCGAATCCAGCATTCCGCTCTTCACCATCCAGGCGACCCAGGCCGCGCATCGGCTGGCCGTGCTGGTGGGCGAGCGGCCCGGCGCCCTGGACGCCCAGCTGGCGCCGGAGCGCCCCCGCCGCGTGCTGGCGCGGGCCCTGCCGATCGGGGACGCCTCGGCGCTGCTCCGCCGCCGTCCCGACGTGGCCGCCGCCGAGCGTCGCTTGGCCGCGCAGACCGCGCGCGTGGGCGTCGCCACCGCCGACCTGTTCCCGCGGGTGACGGTTACCGGCTTCGTGGGCTTCCTGTCTGGCGACCTGTCGTCGCTGGGCGGCGACGCCAGCCGGATGTGGAGTGTCGCCCCGGCGGTCTCCTGGCCCGCCCTCGACTTCGGCGGCGCCCAGGCCCGGCTGCGCGTGCAGCAGGCTCGCAGCGACGCGGCGCTGGCGACCTACGAGCAGACGGTCCTGTTGGCGCTGGAGGACGTGCAGAACGCCCTGGTCGCCTATGCCCAGACCCAGTCCCGCGTCGCCAGCCTGGCCCAGCGCTCGGCCGCCTCCCGCCGGGCCGCCGAGTTGGCGCGCGTGCGATATCGCGAGGGCGCCACGGACTTCCTGACTCTGCTCGACGCGGAGCGGACCCTGCTCGAGGCGGAGGATGCGGAAAGCGCCGCGCAGACCACGCTGAACACCCAGGTGGTGGCTCTCTACAAGGCGCTAGGCGGCGGCTGGGAGGCGCCGGCTGCCACCGCGCTCGCCCGAAACTAGCCACGTCAAATCCGGACGTAGGCCGAAAAAGAACATGTTGCGAACATAGAACGAAGCCGGTACGTCTGAGTCCTGCGAAGGGTCCGGTGGTTGGGCCCGTCCGATTGGCGGAATCGTGGGATAGAGGGTGCATGGCATGGCACAGTCGGCATTGAAGCTCGTGGGCAAAGAAGACGGTGAGAAGCAGCGCGCCCTCGAGGCGGCGCTGACCCAGATCGACCGGGCGTTCGGCAAGGGCTCGGTCATGCGGCTGGGCGAAAAGGGCAAGGTCGAGATGGAGTCCTACTCCACCGGCTCGCTCGGCCTGGACCTGGCGCTTGGCATCGGCGGCCTGCCCAAGGGGCGGATCGTGGAGATCTACGGCCCGGAGTCGTCGGGCAAGACCACCCTGGCGCTGCACGTGGTCGCCGAGGTGCAGAAGTCCGGCGGCACCGCCGCCTTCGTCGACGCCGAGCATGCGCTCGACCCCGGCTACGCCCACAAGCTGGGCGTGAACCTGGACGACCTGCTGGTCGCCCAGCCCGACACGGGCGAGCAGGCGCTGGAGATCACCGACACCCTGGTGCGCTCGAACGCCGTGGACGTGATCGTGATCGACTCGGTGGCCGCCCTGACGCCGCGCGCCGAGATCGAGGGCGAGATGGGCGACAGCCTGCCCGGCCTGCAGGCCCGCCTGATGAGCCAGGCGCTGCGCAAGCTGACCGCCTCGATCTCCAAGGCCAAGACCCTGGTCATCTTCATCAACCAGATCCGCATGAAGATCGGGGTGATGTACGGCTCGCCCGAGACCACGACCGGCGGCAACGCCCTGAAGTTCTACGCCTCGGTCCGCCTGGACATCCGCCGCACCGGCTCGGTGAAGCTGCGGGACGAGATCGTCGGCAACAACGTCCGCGTGAAGGTGGTGAAGAACAAGACCGCCCCGCCGTTCCGCGAGGTCGAGTTCGACATCATGTACGGCCAGGGCATCTCCAAGCTGGGCGAGATCATCGACCTGGGCGTGAAGGCCGGCGTGATCGAGAAGTCGGGGTCCTGGTTCTCGTGGAACAGCCAGCGCATCGGCCAGGGCCGCGACAACGTCCGCGAATTCCTCAGGCAGAACCCCGACATCGCCGACCAGATCGAAAAGCAGGTCCGCGGCGCCAAGGACGTCATCGAAGAAGAACTGCTGGTCGGGCCCAGCCCGGGCGAGGCGGACGAGGAAGACGGTTCCCTCTAGGGAGCGCTTCACGGCGGCTCACGCCCCGGGGCGGGCCTTTCCGCCAACCCCCGGTCCGTCCCGACGAGCCACCCGACGCGGGGGCCGCCGGCGATCCTCAGGAGGCTGGACGCTCGGGGCGCACCCCCGGGCGTCCTTTCTTTTTGGCGCCGCGTCTCTCCGCGAGCCGCGCCTTTTCCTTTGGCGGTCCGGCCGAGGTTTCGTAAAGGGTCGGCGGTCCCCACCTGGGGGGTGGCGACCTGTCCAACAGCTTGATGAATGTAGCCCGATGCCGAGCCTGAACGAGATCCGGACCCACTTCCTGGACTTCTTCCAGCGGAACGACCACGCCGCCGTTCCGTCGGCTCCGCTCGTGCCGCAGAACGATCCGACGCTGCTGTTCGTCAACGCCGGCATGGTGCCGTTCAAGAACTACTTCACCGGCGCCGAGACCTCGCCCTGGCCGCGGGCGGCCAGCTCGCAGAAGTGCGTCCGCGCCGGCGGCAAGCACAACGACCTCGACAACGTGGGCTACACCGCCCGCCACCACACCTTCTTCGAGATGCTGGGGAATTTCTCCTTCGGCGACTATTTCAAGGAACAGGCGATCACTCACGCCTGGACCCTGCTCACCAAGGACTTCCAGCTTCCGGCCGAGAAGCTGACGGTGACCGTCTATCACACCGACGACGAAGCCCACGCCCTGTGGAAGAAGATCGCCGGCCTGCCCGACCACAAGATCATCCGCATCCCGACGAGCGACAACTTCTGGTCCATGGGTGACACCGGCCCGTGCGGCCCGTGCTCCGAGATCTTCTTCGATCACGGCGACCACATCTTCGGCGGGCCGCCCGGCAGTCCGGACGAGGATGGCGACCGGTTCGTGGAGATCTGGAACCTGGTCTTCATGCAGTTCGAGCAGTTCGCCGACGGCACGCGCACGGGTCTGCCCAAGCCGTCGATCGACACCGGCATGGGGCTGGAGCGGATCGCCGCCGTCATGCAGGGCGTGCACGACAACTACGATGTCGACCTGTTCCGCACGCTCATCGCCGCCAGCGAGGACGCGACGGGCGTGAAGGCCGATGGCGAGGCCAGGCCGTCACACCGCGTGATCGCCGACCACCTGCGCTCGTCCAGTTTCCTGATCGCCGACGGCGTGCTGCCGTCGAACGAAGGCCGCGGCTATGTCCTGCGCCGGATCATGCGCCGCGCCATGCGCCACGCCCACCTGCTGGGCGCCGAGGAGCCGTTGATGCACCGCCTGGCGCCGACGCTGGTGAAGGAGATGGGCGAGGCCTATCCCGAGCTGCGCCGCGCCGAGCCCGCCATCGTCGAGACCCTGCGACAGGAGGAGGAGCGGTTCCGTCGCACGCTCGGCCGCGGCATGACCCTGCTGGACGAGGCGACCGCCGGCCTTGCGGAAGGCGCCGTCCTGTCGGGCGAGACCGCCTTCAAGCTTTACGACACCTACGGGTTTCCGCTCGACCTGACCCAGGACGCGGTGCGCGCCAAGGGTCTGACCGTGAACCTCGACGAGTTCGACGCGGCCATGAAGCGTCAGCGCGACATGGCGCGCGAAGCCTGGACCGGCTCCGGCCAGGTGGCGGCAGCGGCCGAATGGTTCGCCATCCGCGACCGCCTCGGTCCCACGGTCTTCATCGGCTACGACAACACCGAGGCGACCGGCGAACTGCTGGCCCTGGTGGAAGGAGGACACGAGGTCGACACGGCCGGAACCGGCGCCAAGGTCCAGGCCCTGTTCGACCGCACGCCCTTCTATGCCGAGAGCGGCGGTCAGGCGGGCGACCGCGGCGAGATCGAATGGGACGGCGGCCGCGCGCGCGTCACCGACGTCCAGAAGCAGGCGGGCGACCTGCACGTGCACGACCTTGAGATCCTGGAGGGCGCGCTCGCGCCGGGCGCGCGCGTACGCCTGGCGGTGGACGCGGAGAACCGTGCGACGACGCGCTCGAACCACTCCGCCACCCACCTGCTGCACGCGGCGCTCCGCAACGTCCTCGGACCGCACGTCACCCAGAAGGGCCAGATGGTCGATGGCGAGCGGATCCGTTTCGACTTCAGCCATGGCCAGCCCCTGACCATCGACGAGCTCGACCGGATCGAGGCCGAGGTGAACGCGGTGGTCCGCCAGAACCTCGCGGCCGAGACCAAGAACATGCGCCCGCAGGAGGCCATCGAGGCGGGCGCCATGGCCCTGTTCGGTGAGAAGTACGGCGACACCGTGCGCGTGCTGACCCTCGGCCAGGCCCTCGGCGGCGACGGCGCCTATTCGGTCGAACTGTGCGGCGGCACCCACGTGGCGCGGACGGGCGACATCGCTCTCTTCAAGGTTGTGTCGGAGCAGGGCGTGGCGGCGGGCGTGCGCCGGATCGAGGCCCTGACCGGGGAGGCGGCGCGGCGCTGGCTGCTGGACCAGGCGGCGGTCGCCAAGGGCCTGGCCGAGCAGTTCAAGGTTCCGGTCGCCGAGGTGGCGGCGCGGGTGGAAGCGCTGCAGCTCCAGGCCCGGAAGCTCGAGAAGGAACTGGGCGACGCCAAGCGCCAGCTCGCCATGGGCGGCGGCGGCGGGGCGGCGGCCGGTCCCGAAGACATCGGCGGCGTGCAGGTGATGGCCCGCGTCATGGACGGCGTCGGCGGCAAGGACCTGCGGCCGATCGCCGAGGAGTTCAAGAAGCAGCTCCCCGACGGCGTGATCGTCCTCATCGGCACGGCGGACGGCAAGGCGGCGGTGACCGTCGCCGTAACCGGCGCGGCTCAGGCGAGGTTCAACGCCGCGGAGCTGGCGAAGGCCGGGGTCCTGGCGATGGGCGGGCAGGGTGCTGGCGGCCGTCCCGACTTCGCCCAAGGCGGGGCCCCCGACGGTGACAAGGCCGCCGACGGGCTGGTTGCAATCAAAACTGCATTGGGCGCCAAAAATCCCCTGTGAGTTGTCAGTGCTGGCGGCACGCCAAAGCCGCGCTTAAGGTCCTGTTTACGTTTCAGGGCCTGCTCGCAGGCTGTTCGGGGGTTTGAAAATGAGCATGAAATTCGTTGCGGCCTTGGCCGCTACCGCCGGCCTTGCGCTCGCGGCCACCCAGGCCAATGCGACCGTCTTCGCCGGCAACTGGGAACTGACGACCTATCAGGCCAGCGATCCGGGCCTGGTGCTGAACGTCTACAACATCGGCTCGACGAGCTTCAACGTGGACCTGTCCGCTCAGGATCCGCAGTACGATCCGCTCTTCTATCTCTACACGAACGAGACCCACCTGAACCCGGACGACCTCGCGGCGTCGCAAATCTCGCTGAAGTTCACCTTCACCTCGCCGGACGGCAATGACGGCCCGCTGGTGATCGGTGGGACGACGCAAGGCTCCTACGAGTTCTTCGGCCTGGTGCAAAACGGCCAGCTGACCTGGGCCAACGGCGGTCAGGCGCAGCTTCAGTGGGGCTTCAACGACCCGAACCTGATCACGCCGGGCATCATGACCCTCTCCGTCAATGGCGGCGAGTTCAACGAAGGCTTCCTGGGCCTGAACGAAGGCAAGCACCACGGCCTGAAGGTCAAGGCGAAGTTCGACTGGGACCAAGATCCGACCTTCGGCGTCGTGCCGGAGCCGGGCACCTGGGCCCTGATGATCGGCGGCTTCGGCATGGCCGGCGCCATGATCCGCCGCCGCCGGGCGATCGCCGCCTAGGCGCGCGACAGACGACGAGATGCGGACGGCCGGGGTTCTGCCCCGGCCGTTTTGCGTTGTGGTCCTAGCTGGCCAGATAGACGCAGTACTTGTTGCCCACGGGGTCGCGGAAATAGGCGGCGTAGAAGCCGCTGGTGGCCTCGGGCGGGCGGAAACCGGGGCCGCCTTCGTCGGAGCCGCCGGCCGACAGCGCCGCCGTGTGGGCGGCCTTCACCTGATCCTGGGTCTCGGCCTTGAATGCGACCATGATACCGTTGCCCGCGCGGGGCGCCTCGCCATCATACGGCCGGCAGATGCCCAGACAGGGCTCCCCGTCCTTCGGCCCATAGAACGCCCACCCCGGAAACGGTTCGCTGCGCGCCCAACCGAGGGCGCCCAGCGTGGAGTCGAAGAAGGGCAGCGCCGCCTCGACGTCGTGCGCCCCGATGGTCACATATCCGATGCTCATCCAGTCCTCCTGCAGATGCGGGCCGATGCTAGCGGAGCGGTCGAACAAAGCAAGAACGTTGACTTGTTCGTCAGTCAGGCGTTCCCTTGAGGTCGACGCTTGGTTTTTCCGGAGGATCCGACATGGAAGACCGTAGTCATTTCGGCGAGCAGACCCAGGACGTGGTCGAGCACGAGCGCACCTACCACGCCTTCAGTATCCTGGTGCGCTGGTCGATGCTGGCGATCGGCAACGCCATCTTCTGGTTCACCCTGTGGTTCGCCACGCCGGCGGGCTTCCTGGGCTCGACCGTGGCGGCGATCGCCACCTTCATCCTCGGCTACATGGTGCTTGTCCGGCGCGAGGAGAAACAGCCTCTGAACCTCTGGGTAGAAGGCCGCTGAAACGAAGCGCGCCGCGCACGGTCCCCCGTACGCGGCGCGGATCACTGCCGGTGACGCCAGGCGTCGGTCAGGCGGCGAGGGCCTTTTCCAGGTTGGCCGCCACCTTGTCGATGAAGCCTTCGGTCGTCAGCCAGCCCTGGGTGTCGCCGACCAGCAGCGCCAGGTCCTTGGTCATCGAGCCGCTCTCGACGGTCTCGACGCAGACGCGCTCGAGGATCTCGCAATAGCGGTTCAGCTCGGCGTTGCCGTCGAGCTTGGCGCGGTGCTTGAGGCCCTGGGTCCAGGCGAAGATCGAGGCGATGGAGTTGGTCGAGGTGCTTTCGCCGCGCTGATGCTGGCGGAAGTGGCGCGTGACCGTGCCGTGGGCGGCCTCGGCTTCCATGACCTTGCCGTCCGGGGTGATCAGCACCGAGGTCATCAGGCCCAGGGAGCCGAAGCCCTGGGCGACCTGGTCGGACTGCACGTCGCCGTCGTAGTTCTTGCAGGCCCAGATGAAGCCGCCGTTCCACTTCAGGGCCGAGGCGACCATGTCGTCGATCAGGCGGTGCTCGTAGACCAGGCCCGCGGCCTTGAACTGGTCGGCGAACTCGGCCTCGTAGATCCCCTGGAAGATGTCCTTGAAGTTGCCGTCGTAGGCCTTGAGGATCGTGTTCTTGGTCGACAGGTACAGCGGATACTTCCGCTGCAGCGCGTAAGCGAACGAGGCCCGCGCGAAGTCGGCGATCGAGTCGTCCAGGTTATACATGGCCATCGCCACGCCGGAGCTCGGGTAGTCGAAGACCTCGTGCTCGATGACCTTGCCGTCGGCGCCCTCGAACTTGATGGTCAGCTTACCGGGGCCGGGCACCTTGAAGTCCGTGGCGCGGTACTGGTCGCCGAAGGCGTGGCGGCCGATGATGATCGGCTGGGTCCAGCCGGGGATCAGGCGCGGCACGTTCTTGCAGATGATCGGCTCGCGGAAGACGACGCCGCCCAGGATGTTGCGGATCGTGCCGTTCGGCGACTTCCACATCTTCTTGAGGTTGAATTCCTTCACCCGGGCTTCGTCGGGGGTGATGGTGGCGCACTTGATGCCGACGCCGTGGCGCTTGATCGCCTCGGCCGCCTCGACCGTCACCTTGTCGTCGGTGGCGTCGCGGTGCTCCATGCCGAGGTCGTAGTAGTCGATCTGGAGGTCGAGGAACGGGAAGACGAGCTTGTCCTTGATCAGCTTCCAGATGATGCGGGTCATCTCGTCCCCGTCGAGGTCTACGACGGGGTTGGCGACTTTGATCTTGGCCATGAGGGGCGGGCGCTCCGGGCGTAATTCGTTTGGGGCCGTATAGCCGCCACAGCCGCCGACGCAAAGGCTCCCGAAGGGTTACCCCACCGCTCTGACCGCCGCGCGGGTCACTTCGGCGATGATCCGGTCGCGACCGCCCTCATCCAGGGTCGATCCTGAGAGGAAAACCGCCAGGGCGTACGACCGCCGGTCGGCGAGGGTGAAGATCCCCACGTCGTTGTGCGCGGTGCTGATTCCCTGATCGACGCCCGACGTGCCCGGCCGGTGCGCGAGGAACGCATCCCTGGGCAGGCCGGCCCTGATCCGCTCGCCGCCACGCCGGGTGCGGCCCATCAGCTCGATCAGCCGTTTCGTCGAGGCTGGCGAGACGAGCTCCTGGCGGTCCAGCATCTGCAGAAACTCCAGCATGCCGCGCGGGGTGGCGGTATCGCGTGGGTCGGACATGTAGCGGCGCATGGCGGCCAGGCGTTCCGGCGCCGGTGTCGCCGCCCGCGCCTCTGCGAAGCGTGCGCCGTCGCGCCAGGCCGGCCGGAACGAGGGCATCCCGTACACGGCAGGCTGAAGCTCGCGCTCGTAGCGGTCGACCCGCACCTCGGGCACCCGCCGCGCGGTCAGCCAGGCGGTCACCGCCCCCGGCCCGCCGATCCGCTTCATCAGGACATCGGCGGCGGTATTGTCGCTGTCGATCACCATGGCCTCGAACAGGGCCTGGGCGGTGTAGTCGCGCCGACCAGGCCAAGCGGCGGCGATGGGCGAAACGGCGGGGGAAAGCTGCTCCTCGGTGAGGACGAACGGCTCGGCGAGCATCATCCGGCCCGCGTCCGCCTCGGCCAGCACCGCGGCGGCCAGGGGCAGCTTGAAGACGCTCTGCATGGGAAAGCGCCGGTCGCCGTTGAACGTGTAGGCCTGGCCGCTCTCGAGGTTGCTGAGCCCGACGCCCAGGGCCGCCGGACGGGCCGCGCCGGCGATGGCGGAGACCGCCCGTCCCAGGCCTTCGATGTCGATCCGCGGCGTCGTGGCGACGGTCACCGGCATCTTCGGCTCGCACGCCGCCAGCAGGCCCGCGGGCGCGGCGGCGAGCAGGGCGCGACGGTCGAGGGTTGCCTTCCGGCGAGCGGGCTCTTCTAAACGCGGCATGGCCGAAGCGTCTCCTATCCCGCCTGTCATTATCCTGAACGCGCCACAGCTGGCCGAGAACATCGGCGCCGTCGCGCGGGTCATGGCCAATTTCGGCCTTTCAGAACTCAGACTCGTGAACCCCCGCGACGGCTGGCCCCAGGAACGGGCCTGGGCCCTGGCGTCGGGCGCCGAGTGGCCCCTGAACGCGGCCCGCGTCTACGACACCGTGGCGGAGGCCATCGCCGATCTGAACGTGGTCTTCGCCACCACCGCGCGGCCGCGGGAGCTGACCCTGCCGATTCTCACCCCGCGCAGCGCGGCCGGCGAGCTTGCGCAGGCCTGCGGGCGGGGCGAGCGGTGCGGCCTGCTGTTCGGCGGCGAGCGGGCAGGGTTGGAGACCGCCGACATCGCGCTCTGCCAGGCCGTGATCACCATTCCCATCGATCCCAAGTTCCGCTCGCTGAACCTGGGCCAGGCGGTGGCGATCAACGCCTACGAATGGCGGATGACCGTGGCCGATGCGGCGCCGCCGGCATTCCGACCCGGACCCGGCCCAGCCACGGGCGAGGCGATGCTGGGCCTCTACGAGCACTTGGAGCGGGAGCTTGAGGCCGCGGGCTTCTTCCATCCGCCTGAGAAGACCCCGAACATGATCCAGAACCTGCGCTCGGCCCTGGGCAAGGCGAAGTTCACGGACCAGGAGGTGCGCACGTTCCGGGGCGTGATCACCGCGCTCAGCCGCGGGCGGGGCAAGGTGCTGGAGAAGATCGCCCGCAAGACGGACACGCAGGAATGAACCTCGCCGCCCTCCTCGACAGCCTGCCGATCCCGATCGTCCAGGCGCCGATGGTGGGCGCCTCCCTGGATGCCCTGACCATCGCGGTGAGCGAGGCGGGCGGGATGGGGACCCTGGCGGCCGGCGCCCTGCCGCCCGCCGACATTGGCCCGATGGTGCAGGCGGTCCGGGATCGAACATCCAAACCCTTCGGGGTGAATTTGCTGATGGCGCCGAAGGCCGATCCGGCCCCTGGCGACATCGACGCGGCCCTGGCCCGGCTCGCGCCCTGGTACGCCGAACTCGGCGCGCCGCTGCCGGGGACGCCCAACGCCTTCGCGCCGGACTTCGAGGCCCAGTTCGACGCCCTCGTGGCCGCCGCGCCGCCGGTGGCCTCCTTCACCTTCTCGATCCTGACGCCGGCGCAGGTCCGGCGGCTGCAGGCGGCGGGGACCTACGTCGTCGGGACGGCTACGACCGCGGCCGAGGCGCGGGCGTGGGCGGAGGTCGGGGCGGACGGGATCTGCGCCCAGGGGTTCGAGGCCGGCGGCCATCGCGGCCACTTCCTCGCCGACATCGAGGAAAGCCTGGTCGGCACGCTGGCCCTGGTGGCGACCATCCGCGCGGCCGTCGATCTGCCGGTCATCGCTGCGGGCGGGATCATGGACGGGCGGGGCGTGGCGGCGGGGCTGGCCTTGGGCGCGGCGGCCGTCCAGATGGGCACGGCGTTCCTGCTGGCGGACGAGGCGACGACCTCGGCGCCGTGGCGCCGGGCCGTGGCGCAGCCAACCGACGATCCGACGCGCCTGACAAGGGCCTTCACCGGCCGCTACGCCCGCGGAATCGAGAACAGGTTCATGCGTCTGATGCATGGGGTGCAGGACGACGTCCCCGCCTATCCTGTCCAGAACCGGCTGACCCAGCCGTTGCGCGCCGCCGCCGCCAAGGCCGACGACCCGGAGATGCTGTCTCTCTGGGCCGGCCAGGCGGTGAGGCTGGCGAAGCCGGGTCGCGCGGCGGAGATGATCCGGGCGTGGTGGGCCGAGGCGGCGGAGGTCGCCGACGCGGTCGCCGCCCGGACCCGGAGAGGACTGGAGCGCGAGTGACCGACCTGAAGACCGCGGCGAGGGACGCCTACATCTACACCCTGCCGCTGATCGAGGTGGCCACCACACGCCAGCGCGGCCAGGCCGCAGGCCACCGGATGGGCGTCTTCGCCCACGTGCGGCACCTGGCCAACCACAAGCACCGGGCGGTGACCACACCCAACACCGACACCCTCTATTCCACGGCCCAGATCGACCTATCGGCCGGGCCGGTGACCATCACCTTGCCGCCCGCCGGCGACCGCTACCTCTCGCTGGCGCTGATGGACGCCTACACCAACAACTTCGCGATCCTGGGCACGCGGACCACCGGTCCCGACGGCGGGACGTTCCGGCTCGTTGGGCCGCGCGAGGCGGTGGAGGGCTGGAACGTCGTCCGCTCGCCCACCGACCACGTGTGGGCCCTGGCGCGGATCCTGGTGGAGAGCCCCGAGGACGTGGAGGCCGCCCGCGAGGTGCAGGCCGGGATCTCGCTGCAGGGGCCGGCGTCGGAGATGCCGGGGCCCTACGCGCCGCGCTCCGCCGACTGGCGCGAGTACTTCGCCAGCGCGGCGGCCCTGATGGCGGCCAACCCGCCGCCGGTCACGGACCTAGGACTGCTGCGCACCCTGGCGCCGCTGGGCCTGCTGGACGGCTTCGATCCCGCCCGGTTTTCGCCGGCCGAGGTCGCCGAGATCGAAGCCGGCGTGGCGGAGGGGCGCAAGGCGGTGCGGGGCGGCGGGGGCCTGTCGGGCACGGAGTTCGTGCAGGGCTGGTCCTATCCGAGCTCCCGGCTGGGCGACTTCGAGCAGGACTACCTGCTGCGCGGCGCCGTGGCCCTGGGGGGCCTCGCCGCCCTGCCGCCGGCCGAGGCGATGTACCTGCAGGCCGAGGGGCCGCTGCCGCGCAAGCTGTTCGACGGAGCGCAGGCCTGGCGGCTGCACTTCCCGGCCGGCGAGCACCTGCCGGTGAACTCGTTCTGGTCCCTCAGCCTCTACGAGGCGACCGACGACGGGCAGTTCTTCTTCTGGGACAACCCGTTGAACCGCTATGCGATCGGTGATCGCACGCCCAGGCTGCAGACCAACCCGGACGGTTCGCTCGACATCTGGATCGGCCACGAAAGCCCCGGCGCGGATCGGGAGAGCAACTGGCTGCCCGCCCCGGCCGCGCCGTTCGCGCTCTTCATGCGCGCCTACCTGCCGAAGCCGGAGTTGCTTCAGGGCTATTACCGTATGCCTCGGCTCGCGGTTGCCTGAGGCCGCCCGGCCCATCAGGTTCCCGCCACTTGAGGGAGGCGTTGCAGGTGAACAGGCGTGAGCTTCTGGCGGCGGTGGCCGTGGTCGGGATGATTCCGGGAGCGCGGGCGTTCGCGGCCGCCGGCGACCTGAAATCGGCCGCGCGCGAGGCATGGCTCTACGGCCTGCCCTGGATCGAGATGGCCGCGGCCCGCGACCGTATGCTGGGCAACAAGGGCGGTCAGCCGGCGGGGCTCAACGCCTTCGGCCACAGCCGGAAGCTGATCGGTCCCGAGGGCCTGACCATCACGTCGCCAAACAATGACACGATCTACTCCAGCGCCTGGCTGGACCTGACTCAGGGCCCACTGACGCTGACCGTCCCGCCGACCGGGGATCGGTACATCTCGCTGGCCGGGATGAACATGTACACCGACAACGACTTCGTCCTGGGCACGCGAACCACGGGCGGGGCCGGCGGGCGCTACACCATCGTCGGGCCGGGGCAGGCGGGGGCGGGGCCCAACACGGTGCGCCTCAACACCGCCCACGGGTGGCTTCTGGCTCGGACGCTGGTCGACGGGCCGCAGGACCTGCCGGCCGTCCACAAGATCCAGGACCAGCTGCGGCTGTCGGGTCCGGCGGGCGTGCGCCCGGCCAAGGTCTACGCGACCCGGCACTCGCCGGCGCTCGAGTACTTCGCCTCCCTGGCGGAGCTTCTGAAGTCGGATCCGCCGCCCGCCACGGACGGCGTCCTCTTCGGCCGCGCCACGCCGCTGGGGCTGTCGGCTGTCGGCGGGTTCGACCCCAGGCGGTTCGACGCGGCGGCCGTCGCCGAGATCGAGGCCGGGGTGGCCGAGGCCCGGAAGGCAATCGACGGCATCCGGCCCGGCGCGTCCGTGCAGGGCTGGACCTATCCGCGGCACACGCTCGGCTATTTCCACCAGGACTATCTATTCCGCGCGGCGGTGGCGGTGATCGGGCTGGCCGCGCTTCCACCCGCCGAGGCGATGTACATGCAGCCGGTCGCCGACAAGGGCCGGATCTTCGACGGGACCGGCCCTTATCGCCTGCACTTCCCGGCCGGCCAGATGCCGCAGGTGAATGCGTTCTGGTCGCTGACCATGTACCGGCCGACGAAGGACGGGCAGTTCTTCCTCGTGGAGAACCCCATCAAGCGCTACTCGATCGGCGACCGTACGCCGGGGCTCAGGAAGAATGCGGATGGCTCGCTGGACCTGTGGATCGCGCGCAGCGATCCCGGCGGCGACATGAGCGCCAACTGGTTGCCGGCGCCGTCCGATGGCCCGTTCAGCCTGAGCTTCCGCGCCTATCTGCCGACCCCGGACTTCCAGGACGGCCGCTACCGCTTGCCCGCGCTGCAGCAGGTGTGAGGCGAGGCCAGCAGGGCGTCGCGACGACGACACGAAGGGTTGCTCCGCACGCCGCTCTCGGGCGGCGGCGGCTACAACCGCCGCCGCAGGCCGTGATCGGCCGACCGCCCCGGCGACAGGGGAGGCCGGCCTCACGGCGAGCTGTCCGGCCAGGGTCAGCCCGCTGATCTGACGTCGATCCTCTGGATCGACGCCTCTAGCGGCCCTGCCAGGAGACGGCGACGGTCGCGCGCATGCGTTGACCTGGCGCAAAAACCTGCGGGTTTCTTGACTCGGGGGCCTCCGGAAGCCATACACCGCCCCTTCCAGCCGCCGGGGTTTCCTCGCGTGGCCGGAAACCTATGACGGGTTGATGCGAAGCCGCCGTTGAGATCGCGATCCTCATCCGAAGGGTCGCCGGCTCGGATCGAATGAAGAGTGGAATATGTCCAAGCGCCATAGCGCCAAGTACAAACTCGACCGCCGGATGGGCGAAAACGTCTGGGGTCGCCCGAAGTCTCCGATCAACACCCGCGCCTACGGCCCCGGCCAGCACGGCCAGCGCCGGAAGAGCAAGGTCTCGGACTTTGGCCTCCAGCTCCGCGCCAAGCAGAAGCTGAAGGGCTACTACGGCAACATCACCGAGAAGCAGTTCGTCCGCATCTACACGGAAGCTGCGCGCCGCAAGGGCAACACCTCGGAGAACCTGATCGCCCTGCTCGAGTCGCGCCTGGATGCGGTCGTCTACCGCTCCAAGTTCGTCCCGACCCCGTTCGCCGCCCGCCAGTTCGTCAACCACGGCCACGTTCTGGTGAACGGCAAGCGCGTGAACATCGCCTCCTACCGCGTGAAGCCGGGCGACGTCGTCTCGGTCCGCGAGCGCTCGCGCAACATGGCCCTGGTCCTGGAAGCCCTGCAGTCGTCGGAGCGTGACACGCCCGACTACATCACGGTCGACGCCAAGGGCATGGCCGCTACGTTCGTCCGCGCGCCGGAACTGGCCGAAGTGCCGTACCCGGTGAAGATGGAACCGAACCTCGTGGTCGAATTCTACGCGTCGTAAGGCGCCCCGACCTCGAAGCGATTTCGCGAAGGCCCCGGAGTGATCCGGGGCCTTTTGCTTTGGCCGCCGCTGTGGCGGAGTGGGGCCATGAACCGCCGCCTCTTCATCCTGACCGCACTGGCCCTCTGCGGCTGCGCGACCGCGCCGCCGCCGGTCCTGGCGCCGGCCGGCTCGGGGCTTGCCGAGCTGGAGCCGCTGTACCGCGCCGACGCCGGGCGCGAGGCGCTGACCATCAGCGTCGCCTCCAATGGCTGCACGGCCAAGGCCGACTTCGCCTTCTACCTCGAGCGAAAGGGGGAGGCGGTCACCCTGGCCTTCGGGCGTAAGCGCCTCGACACCTGCCGGTCGTTCGCCATGGGCAAGACGGACATGGCCTTCACCTGGGCCGAGTTGGGCGTGCCGCCGCGGACGCCGGTGTTCCTACTGAACCCGCTGCTCGCCTGGACGGGCCCCGGCCGCTGAGCCGTCCTCTCCTGCGGCGGTCCGCAGCGCGATCCGGTCGACCGGCAGGGCCTCCGGGTGCTCTTCGCGAAGCCATTCGATCATCCGCTCGCGGATCTCGCAGCGCAGGTCGAAGGCGGCGCCCGCACTGCCGGCGCTAGCCAGGATGCGGACTTCCACCGTGCGCTCCTTCAGGTCGGTGACCTGCACCACCGAGACCTTGCGGTCCCAGTGCGGCGAGGCGTCCAGGACCGCCTTCAGCTTGCCGCGGATGGCTTCGACCGGCACGTGGTAATCGACGTACAGCATCACGACGCCCAGCATGTCGGCGGACTCCCGGGTCCAGTTCTGGAACGGCTTCTCCAGGAAGTACTTCAGCGGCACGATCAGCCGCCGCAGATCCCAGATGCGGATCACCACATAGGTCGAGGTGATCTCCTCCACATTGCCCCATTCGCCCTCGACGATGACGGCGTCGTCGATGCGGATGGGCTGGGTGAGCGCGATCTGGACGCCGGCCAGCAGGTTGGAGAGCACCGGCTGGAGCGCCAGGCCGACGATGATCCCCGCCGCGCCGCCCGCGGCCAGCAGGCTGACCCCAAGCTGGCGGACGCCCGGTATCGTCATCAGGGCGAAGGACGCCGTGAGGAGGACCACCAGCGTGGCCAGGGCGCGCCGCAGGATCCGGATCTGGGTCTGGTGTTTGCGGGCCAGGAGGTTGTCCGCCACGTCGATCCGGTAGCGCCGCAGATAGAGGTCGGAGGCGATGTCCAGCGCGGTCATCGCGGCCCAGCCCCAGAGCAGGATGAAGGCGATCAGCAGGCCGTGCTGGACCAGGTTGGCCTCGCGGACGGGCAGCGGCGCCGCATGGATCGCCCACGCAATGGCGATGAGGCCCAGTGCGAGCCTTGCCGGACCCCGGGTCCGGAGCAGCAGCGGCCGCCAGAACGAGTCCTTGGCGCGCAGGCGGCGCCGGAGCACGCGCACCACGCCGCCGTAGAGTAGTTGTGCGGCCAGTAGGGCGGCGGCGATCAGGATGAGGCTGAACACCCAGGCGGGCGCCCAGTCGAAGCGGGCTTCGACGGTTCGTACGAGCTGGTCGAGGGTCATGGAGAGCCAACCCGCCACGCGGCGGATTGTTCACCGCAGGCCTAGGTGAACATCTCCGGGATCCAGTCGGGCACGCGGCGGGGGCGGCCGGTGGCCTGCTCGATCAGGACCCAGGTCGTGTGGACCTGGGCGCACATCTGCCCGTCCGGCCCGTCGATGCGGATGAAGCGGTCGAACCGTGGCCCGCTGGGCGCCTCGGCGACCCAGGTCCGCCCCTGGGCCGTCTCGCCGGGGAGGAGGGCTCGCCGGTAGTCGATCTCGTGGCGCAGCGCGATCCAGGCCCACTCCGCCTGGGCCTCGGCGGAGGCCCGGCTCTTCCAATGGGCGACGCCCATGTCCTGGGCCCAGCGCAGGTAGACCACGTTGTTGACGTGGCCGTTCTCGTCGATGTCGTCGGGCGTGGGCTCGAACGTCAGGCGGAAGACCTGCCGGCCCTCCGGTGGTTCGAGCAACTTGGTCACGCGGTCAGGAGGCCTTGCTCCTCAAGCATCGTCTTGAGCTCGCCGGACTGGAACATCTCCTTGACGATGTCGCAGCCGCCCACGAACTCGCCCTTCACGTAGAGCTGCGGGATCGTCGGCCAGTCGGAGAAGGTCTTGATGCCTTCGCGCAGCGGCTCGCTCTGCAGCACGTCCACGCCGACGAATTCCACGCCCAGGTGGTCGAGGATCTGGACGGTCACGGCGGAGAAGCCGCAGCGGGGCTGTTCCGGCTCGCCCTTCATGAACAGGATCACCGGATGCTCGGCCACGGACTTGGCGATCCAGTCGTGGACGGGGTTCTGGGTGGCGGTATCGGTCATCGGACGCCCTTTCGGCGCAAAGTCTTGGCCCAAGAGCTAGGGAGCCGTGGGCGCGGGGTCAAGCGCGTCAGGCTGGCGCGGAGGTCTCCAGCGCCAGGGCGTGTAGTTCGCCGCCCATCCGGCCTTTCAGCGCCGCGTACACGAGCTGGTGCTGGCGCACGCGCGGCAGGCCCTTGAAGGCGGACGAGACGATGCGGGCCTTGTAGTGGTCGCCGTCGCCGGCGAGGTCCGTGATCTCGATCTCGGCGTCGGGGAAGCCGTCGCGCAGCGCGGCTTCCAGGTCGGGTTGGGACATCGGCATGACGCCGACTTAGGCTGTGGTCAGCCCGAGGTCCAGAGCAGCGAGAGCCCGAAGGCTCCCATCAGCCCGGCCGCGCCCCTGTCGAGCGGCTTCTGGGCCCGGGCATAGGCCTGGGCGGCGCGCAGGGCCGAGAAGGCGAGCGCCAGGCCCGCCTGCCAGACGAGGCAGGTGGCGGTGACCACGGCCACGGCGGCCCAGTGCACCCACTGCGGCGTCTCGGGACCGACGTAGGCGGAGAAGACGCTGGCGAAGAACAGGACGGACTTGGGGTTGGTCAGGCAGATCGCCAGGCCCTGCCAGAAGGCGGCCTGCGTCGCGCCCGGCGGCGGCTCGGCCGCCTCGGGCTCCGGCTTAGCGCGCCAGAGGGCGATGGCGAACCAGATAAGGTAGAGGCCACCCACGACGCGCAGGATCTTGTAGAGCCATGGCGCGGCCGCGAGCACGGCGGCCAGGCCCACGGCGGCGGCCACGCACCAGATGACACAGCCCAGCGTCGTGCCGAGCGCCGCAGCCAGGGCCGGTCCACGCCCGCGGCGCATGGCGATCCGCATCGTGAGGAAGTTCGAGGGCCCTGGGATCACCGACGTGCCCAGCGCCAGCAGGAACAAGGCGCCCAGCGAGAGGATGTGCTCGGTCATGGTCCCTTCAGGCCGTGCGGGTGAAGGCCATGATCCAGTTGGTCTCCCAGGTCTGGCCGTCGTCGTAGGAGAAGGCCTGGCTCCAACGGGCGGAGCCCGAGGTGATCTCCTCCCAGCGATAGACCACCTTCACCGGCCGGTCGCCGTCCACATCCTCGCCATAGAACAGTCCAATGCCATTCTGGAAGCGGCCGAACACCGGGTCCTGCAGCGTGCCCGTCTGGCTGTTCACCCAGTAGATGGCCCAGAGGCCGCTCTCGACGTCGAAGGTCCGGAACGAGAGGCCCTGGAAGCCGCGCTCGGGGAAGTCGTTCTCGTCGACGTTGCAGAGGCCGCCCATCAGGCCCTGGCAGAAGGTCGTGCCGTGGAACACGTCCCAATCCTGCGCGCCGACCCCGCGCGCCTTGAGGCGCCGGTGCTCGACGGCCCAGCGGCCGTAGAGGAAGTGGAAGTCGCGCCGTCCGTCGTCGTGGGCGTCGTAAGCCATGTGATGTCCCTCGCTCTTGGGGACAGGCATAGCTGGCGGCTGCTGACACCAGCGTGTCAGCAGCCGCCAGCGTGCGGAGCATCAGTCGATGATCGCGGAGTAGATGATGTTCTTGAGCTGGCCGCGGAAGTTGAAGGTGCCGGACGGCATGAGCTGGGTCATGAACACGACGCAGAGATCTTCCTTCGGGTCGACCCAGAAGATCGTCGAGGCCGCGCCGCCCCAGTAGTAGTCGCCGCCGCCGAGCCCGCCCGACTCCACCTCGCCCAGGGTGGAGGCAAAGCCCAGGCCGAACCCGACACCGTCGTAGGCCGTCTCGGAAAAACCGCCGATGGCCAGGTCGGTCAGCTGCTTGCCGCCGGGCAGGTGGTTCATGTGCATCAGGGCGATGGTGCGCGGCCCCAGCACCCGATGCCCGTCCAGCTCGCCGCCTCGCCGCAGCATCTCGCAGAAACGCAGGTAGTCGGCGCTGGTCCCGGTCAGGCCGCCGCCGCCGGACTTGAAGCCGGGCTCGTAGTTGAAGCCCGAAGTGTCGGGATCGTCGATCAGCTTGAGCTTCTTGTCCGGCCCGCGCTGGTAGTTGGCGGCAAAGCGGTCCTTCTTGTCCGGCGCCACCTGGAAGGCGGTGTCTTTCATCCCGAGAGGTTGGAAGATGACCTCGTCCAGATACTGGGCGAAGGGTTTGCCCGAGATGATCTCGACGAGGGCGCCGCAGACGTCGGTGGCCAGCGAGTACATCCAGGCCGTGCCCGGCTGATAGCGCAGCGGCACCTGGGCGAGCTTGTCCATGAACTGCATCATGGTGTCCGCGCCTCCGATCGAGCGGACCTTCAGCTCGCGGTAGATCTTGTCGATCGGATGCTGGATGCCGACGCCGGGCAGGCCGCCGCCGTAGGTGAAGCCGGCGGTATGGGAGAGGACGTCGCGGAAGGTGACCGGGCGGTCGGGCCGCTCGGTCTGCATCGCCTCACCCTCGCCCGAGATCCACACCCGGTGGTTCTTCCAGGACGGCACGTAGCGGGAGACGGGGTCGTTGAGCTGGAAATAGCCCTGCTCATAGAGCGTCATCAGGGCGACCGAGGTGATCGGCTTGGTCATGGAATAGATGCGGTAGATCGTGTCGTCCCGCGTCGGCTTCCCGCGCTCGGCGTCCATCAGGCCGAGCGAGCGGAAGTAGGCCAGGTGCCCATGACGGGCGACGCTGACCTGGCAGCCGGCGATCTTGCCGGGGGCGATGTAGTTGCGTTCCAGATGTTCGGTGATGCGTTCCAGGCGGCCGGCGTCGAGGCCGGTCCACTGCGACTGGGCGTCCATCCAAAATTCCTCCCGGCAGTATGGCTTTCTCTTGAATGACGGCATCATGACCGCCGAACAGGTGTTTGGCCAAGGGGCGAGGAACGGATGGACGAGCTGGAGGCCCTGGCGGCCGAGATCGGCGAGGCGCTGAAGGCGCGGGGCGAGAAGATCGCGGTGGCGGAGAGTTCGTCCGGCGGGCTGATCTCGGCGGCGCTGCTGAGCGTGCCGGGAGCCAGCGCCTACTACCTGGGCGGCGCGGTGGTCTACACGCCCAAGGCCAGGGTGCTGCTCACCGACATTCCCCGTGAGGCGTTGGAGGGCATGCGCTCGGCCAGCGAGGCCTATGCCCTGCTGCTGGCCCGCAACCAGGTGGAGCGCTATGGCGCGACCTGGGGCGTCTCCGAGACCGGCGCGGCGGGGCCCACCGGCAATCCCTACGGCGATGCGGCGGGTCACACCTGCGTGGCCGTGTCGGGTCCGGTGGAGGCGGTGCTGACGATCGAGACCGGATCGAGCGACCGCTCGGCCAACATGCGCGCGTTCGCCGCCGCGGCCCTCGACCTGCTGAAACGGGCGGTGGTGGGGTAGGGCATCGGAGCCCCCGCCGGCGCGGAGGCTCCTCCCAGTTCCTCAGAACTGGATGTTGGCCCCGGCGAAGACCGTGCGGCCGCTGCTCGTGGTGTTCCACAGGCGCTTGGCCTGGGCGCCGTTGAACTGCTCCTCGCGCTCGTCGGTGAGGTTGACCCCGTCGATCGTCAGCCGGATCCGATCTGTCAGTTGGTAGAAGGCCGCGGCGTCGACGTAGGTGGTGGCCCGGAAGCCGCCGCCGTCGATCGGGTACTCGGACCGATAGTTGGCCGAGACGCGCGCGCCCCACTTCGGCGTCTCGTAGTAGAGCGTGACGTTATAGGTCAGGTCGCTCATCCCGAAGATCTCGCCGGTCTCCCCGCTGGGATAGGTGGTCTTGGAGTCGATGAAGGTCACGTTGGCGACGACCCCCATGTCTTTCAGCGCGCCCGGCAGGAAGAAGAAGTCGCTCTGGGCGCTGAGCTCGAGGCCCGTGAGCGTGGCGTCGTTCAGGTTGATCGGCCGGGTGAACTCGTTGACCACCCTCGAGCCCGACACGCCGGCGACCAGGTTGTCCGGCAGCCCCGTGCTGGAATACGCCACGTTGGTCACCCGCTGGCTGACCACGAACCCGTCGATCTTCTTGTGGAAGAGACCGGCGGAGACGATGCCGATGTCGCCGAAGTACCATTCCGCCGACAGATCGAACTCGTCCGAGGTGTACGGGTCGAGGTCGGGGTTGCCCACGTTGACGGTCAGGAACCCGGTGGCGGAGTCCAGGCTGACCGTGCCGTTCATAGCGTAGGCGGTCAGCGACGGCCGGTTGATGTTCTGCGCCGCCGCCAGCCGGACTTGGAAGTTCTCGCTGACCTCCATGACCGCGTTGAAGGCCGGCAACACGCCCGAGTATTTCGACTTCACGCTGATCGGGCCGACGTTGGCCGTGCCCGACGAGGTGAGCTCGGTCTCATAGGCGCGCAGGCCGAGGTTGCCGCGGACGGTCCGGCCGAACAGGCTGCCGGTCCAGTCGAGCTGGGCGTAGGCGGCCTTGGTGTCTTCCTCCACGGCGTAGATGGACCGTGGGGCGCCCAGGGTGCGGGTCACCCCGTACTTGGCCAGGGCCTTGTCCCAGTCGACGATCAGCCAGGACTGGTCGTCGTGCTCGTCAAAGATCTCGTAGTAGTCATTGACCCGGTCATCGAGCGTCCCGTTTTCCCAGGCCGTCTTTAGCAGGTCGTCCGTCGCCTGCTGGAAGCCGGAGTTTCGGAAGCCCCTGAACGAGGCGCCGGTCTTCAGCGTCGCCGCCTCGCTGATCACGTACGCCGCGTTGAACTCGGCGTTCTCGAGCTTGGTGGACTGGTAGGTCGCCGAGAAGTCGATCTCGTGGGCGCGGTAGTTGTTGGGGTCGGTGGTGTCCCACTTGTAGGTGTTGTGGGCGTTGTTCCCGCCGGCTGTGTAGTCGGTGATCAGGCCGCCGAACGCTTCGGTGTAGAACTTGTCCGAGACGGGAGTGTCATAGTCCGACGTCTCGCGGCCGATGTGGCCGGACACGCTGAGGCGGTCGGAAAGCTCCCACTCGCCGGTCAGCACCAGCTGGTCGAACTTGTTCTCGGTGCTCTGCCGCCGGGTCTCGGTGGCAAAGACCGTGTTGTCCACGTCGGCGTAGGTCACCTAGCTGAACCGGTCGTAGCGGACCTCGTTGACCCGCGGCGGCGGCGTGGTGATCCCCGAGTGACGGACGGAGCCGCCGAGGATGGTGGACGCCTGCGAGGCGCGGGTGGCCAGGTGCAGCTCGTTCCGGTCGTTGGTGAACTCGCCGTGGAGCGCATCGAGGGTGAGGGTTAGGTTCTCGACCGGCCGCCACTGCACCGCGGCGGTGAGGCCCAGGCGCTCCTGGTCCGAGCTCCAGACCGACAGGCGGTTGCCCCGCTGGAAGACCAGCGTGCCAGCGTTGATCAGCGCCTGGTCGGCCGCGCTAAGGCGGGAGATGTCGGTGCCGCCGGAGGTCACGCGGCTGGGGGAATAGGTGTTGTAGCCCTGCTCCTCGGTCTCCCGCCTGGAGTAGGCCGCCGAGATCAGCACCCCGAAACGGTCGTCCCAGTTGCGGCTCAGCATGCCCGCAAACCTGGGCTGGAAGTCCTTGGTGGCCGAGTTGGTGCCGCCCTGCAACGACAGCGCCGCGCGCGTGCCGTCATAGGCGAACGGCTTGGCCGTATAGAGCCCGACCGTGCCGGCCATGCCGCCTTCGTCCTGCTCGGCCGAGAACGACTTGCGCACCTCGACCTTGGTGAAGAGTTCGGAGGCGAAGATGTTGAAGTCGAAGGCCCGGTCCCGCGAGGTCTGGCCGCGGCTGTCCATCGGCGAATCGACGTTGCCGAGCACCTCCATCCCGTTGAGCTGCACGCGGGTGAAGTCGGGGCCCAGCCCGCGCAGGCTGACCCGCCGGCCTTCGCCGCCTTCGCGGGTGATCGCCAGGCCGGGCAGGCGCTGCAGCGACTCGGCCAGGTTCAGGTCGGGGAACTTGGCCATGTCCTCGGCCACGATGACGTCGGAGGTGACCTCGGCCGAGCGCTTCAGCTCGCGCGCCGCCGCGAGAGACCCGCGGAAGCCGGTCACCACCAGCTCCTCGACCTCGCCCCCCGCTGCTTCCTGGGCCTGGGCTCCGCCGCTCAGCAGCGCGAACGCAATGATGCCGGTCGCCGCGCTCGCGGCGAGCGTCTTCCTGGATCTGTACATGATGCCCCTACTGTCCAAGCCCGCTTGCCACGTCACGGGCCGGCGGGTGGGAGGGCGTTAGAGGGGCCCCGTGACAGAGGCTTGATGGTTAGGGCAAGGCTTCGTGACGCGGGCGCCGCAGGGGCGGTTGGGCGCCTCGGACCCTTAGGCCCGCAGCGTCGGGTCGTCGCCCACGCGGACCAGCATCTTGCCGAAGTTGCCGCCCTTCAGCATCTCGGCGAAGGCGGCCGGTACGGTTTCCAGACCCTCGCGAATGTCCTCCAGGTAGCGGACCTTACCCTCGGCGACCCAAGGCGCCATGTCGGCGAGGAAGGCGTCGTGATGGCTCTCCACATAGTCGCCCACGAAGAGATTTTGCACGCGGACGCCCCGGGCCTCGGCCGCAGCCTTCTCCGCCGCGCCGGCGTTGGCGTCGGCCGCGTCGCCATAGTGGGCGATAAGCCCGCAGATGGTCATCCGCGCGCCGGGGTTGAACAGCGGCAGGACCGCCTCGAACACCGCCCCGCCCACGTTCTCGAAATAGACGTCGACCCCGGCGGGGCAGGCAGCCTTCAGATCGTCCGCGAAGGTGGGGCTGAGGTGGCTGACGCAGGCGTCGAAGCCGAGATCCTCGGTGACGAACCGGCACTTCTCGGACTTGCCGGCTATGCCGACCACCCGGGCGCCCTTGAGCCGCGCGAGCTGCCCGGCGATCTGGCCTACGCCGCCGGACGCCGCCGAGACCACCACGGTGTCCCCCGGCTGCGGATCGCACTGCAGGATCATGCCCGCATAGGCCGTCAGCCCCAGCATGCCCAGGACGCCAACGGCGTGGGAGAGCTTACCGCGCGCGGGATCGAGCTTGCGCGGGACCATGTAGGCCGGTCGCGCGATCCCGTCGCCCATGAGGCCATAGGCGGCCCAGCCGTTGGTGTTGAACACGAAGTCGCCCGCCTCGAGGCCATCGATATGGCTTTCCACCACCTGGCTGACGGTCCGGGCGTGGCAGGGGGCGCCCTTGGGCTCGACGCCACGACGCTTGTAACCCCACTGGTAGGGATCGAGGCTGACGTAGATGGTCCGCGTCAGGGCCTGGCCAGGACCCGGCGCAGGGATGGGCCCTTCGCGCAGTTCGAAGGTCTCGGCGGCGGGCCAGGCGGGGACGGGCTTGTCGGCGAGCGTCCAGTAGCGGTTCACGGACAGGCTCATTGCGACGCGCCGCGGGCTCCGATGCGGACGATGTCGACCAGCACGTCGCCCTGGACCAGGTGCATCAGGTCGTACCGGTCGAGGGTGGGGTCGATGTGGCCCGGCGCCAGGGCCACGCGCTCGCCGCGCGCGACGGGCTCGCCGGCGGGGCGGCCGATCATGCCGTGCTCGTCGCCGAAGAAGCGATAGGCGCAGGCCGCGAACTTGGGCGTCAGCGGCTGGGGCATGGGGCCTTCGGTGGAGAAGGCCTTCAGGCCCGCGTCCAGCGTCACCCACTTGGGATGGTTGGCGCTGATCACCGTGGCGACGATGGTCGCGGCCTGTTCGAAGGCGCCGTCGGGATCGTCCTTCAGCGCGTCGCGGTACTCCTTGTCCATGAAGGCGTAGGAGCCGGGCTGGACTTCGCTCAGCACGCCCTGGGCGGCGTCGGCGGCGAAGGTGCCCGTGCCGCCACCCGTGACGACGTCCACGGGTCCGCCGGCCGCGCGGATGGCGGCGATGGCGGCCTGCAGCGCCTTCATGCCCTCGGCGGCGGCCGCGGCGCGGGCGTTGGCGCCCTGGATGTGCTGCCAGCCTCCGCCATAGCCCTGGACGCCGAGCAACTTCAGGTTCGGCTGGGCGAGGACCGCTCGCGCCACCGCGGCGGCCTGGTCGGCGTCGTGGCAGCCGGTCCGGCCCATGCCGACGTCGACGTCGATCACCACCTGGATGGTCCCTTGCGCCGCGGCGCCCAGTTCGGCGGCGGCGTCGGGGTGGTCCACCACGATCCGGAAGTCCGCCAGCTCGGCCGCCAGGCGCGCGGCGCGGGCGGCGTTCGCGGTCCCGGCGATGGGCGAGGTGACCAGGATCTGGCCCACGCCCGCGGCGGCCAAGGCCTCCGCCTCGGCCAGCTTGGCGCAGCAGACGCCCACGGCGCCCGCCGCGATCTGGCGATGCGCGAGCGCGGCGGTCTTGTGCGACTTGGCGTGAGGGCGCAGCGCCAGGCCGGCCTGCGCCGCCCGCTGCGCCATCTTGGCGACGTTGCGGTCGAAGGCGTCGAGGTCGAGGACGGCGGCCGGCGTCGGGATCAGGTCCGCGGAGCCCGGCTCGCCCAGGTGCGCCAGGGCGAAGGCCACATGGGGCCGCGCGGCGAGGGGGCCCAAGCGGTCGCGGACGGCGTCTCGGTTCATGTCAGCCCCTTGGAACTCGCCGCGACCGCCCGATCTCGAAACGCCGCCTCAGTCGCCCATGAAGGCCGGCATCCAACCCTCGTGGGCCTTGCGCAGTTCGGCAAGCGGAAGGTCGAGCGCGGCCTCGATGCGGATCGCCTCGCCGCCGGCCTCGCCCAGGATGGCGGCCGGAACGCCGGCCGCCCGGCAGGCGGTGAGCACCGGCGTCGGATCGTTGAGGGCCACAAGATAGCGGGCCTGGTCCTCGGCGAAGAGGGTGACCCAGGGCACGCCTTCCAGCCGCAGGTCGCAGCCGACATTCGAGGCCAGGCACGTCTCGCAGAGCGCGGCGGCCAGGCCGCCGTCCGACAGGTCGTGGACGGTGTGGAGCTGGCCCGACTGGATCAGGCCGCGGACCACGTCGCCGGTCTTGCGCTCCAGGGCCAGGTCCACCGGCGGCGGCGCGCCATCTTCGCGGCCGGCAATCTCGCGCAGGTACATGGAGGCGCCGAGCTCGCCCTTGGTGGCGCCGATCAGCACCAGGACGTCGCCCGGCTTCATCGAGCCGAAGTCCGCGCGGCGGGCGTAGTCGGCGATCAGGCCCACGCCGCCCACGGTGGGGGTCGGGGGGATCGCTGCGCCATTGGTCTCGTTGTAGAGGCTGACGTTCCCGCTCACGACCGGGAAGTCCAGGGCCGCGCAGGCCTCGGCCATGCCCTCGATGGCGCGGACGATCTGGCCCATGATCTCAGGCCGCTCGGGATTGCCGAAGTTAAGGTTGTCGGTGATCGCGATGGGCGTCGCGCCCACGGCGGTGAGGTTGCGCCAGGCCTCGGCGACGGCCTGCTTGCCGCCCTCGTAGGGGTCGTTCTGGACATAGCGCGGCGTGACGTCGGAGGTGACGGCCAGGGCCTTCCTCGTGCCGTGCACGCGCACGATCCCGGCGTCGGCGCCGGTGGCGGAATCCTCCAGCGTGTCGGCCATGACGTGGCGGTCGTACTGCTCCCAGAGCCAGCGCTTCGAGGCCATGTCGGGCGCGGACATCAGCTTCAACACCGCGGCCTTGAGGTCGCCCGGCGTCGGGGCGTCGGCCAGTTCGATCCGCGGTTGCAGCGCAGGGGCGACCCAGGGGCGGTCGTAGAGCGGGGCGTCGTCGAAGAGCGGCGCCAGCGGCACGTCGGCGACCGTCTGGCCCTTGTGCTGCAGCACCAGGTGGCCGGTGTCGGTGGTCTTGCCGATGACGGCGGCGTCCAGGCCCCACTTCTCGAAGATGGCGTGACCCTCGGACTCCCGGCCCGGCTTCAGGATCGCCAGCATCCGCTCCTGGCTTTCCGACAGCATCATCTCATAGGCGGTCATGCCCTCTTCGCGCTGGGGCACGGCGTCCAGGTCGAGCTCGATGCCGACGCCGCCCTTGCCGGCCATCTCGACCGAGGAGGAGGTGAGGCCAGCCGCGCCCATGTCCTGGATCGCCGCGACGGCGCCGGTGGCCATCAGCTCCAGCGTGGCCTCGATCAGCAGCTTCTCGGCGAAGGGGTCGCCGACCTGGACCGTGGGCCGCTTCTCCTCCGAGGCGTCGTCGAACTCCTGGCTGGCCATGGTGGCGCCGTGGATGCCGTCGCGGCCGGTCTTGGAGCCGAAATAGACGACCGAGAGGCCCGCCGAGGGGGCGGCCGAGTAGAAGATCTTGTCCGCGTCGGCCAGGCCCACGCACATGGCGTTGACCAGGATGTTGCCGTCGTAGCCGCGGTGGAAATTGGTCTCGCCGGCCACGGTGGGCACGCCGACGCAGTTGCCGTAGCCGCCGATGCCGCTGACCACGCCCGAGACCAGCCGCTTGGTCTTCGGATGGCTGGGATCGCCGAAGCGCAGGGCGTTGAGCAGCGCCACCGGCCGCGCGCCCATGGTGAAGACGTCGCGCATGATGCCGCCCACGCCCGTCGCCGCGCCCTGGTAGGGCTCGATGTAGGAGGGGTGGTTGTGGCTCTCCATCTTGAAGATGCAGGCCTGGCCATCGCCGATGTCGATCACGCCCGCGTTCTCGCCCGGGCCGCAGATCACCTTGGGCCCCTTGGTGGGGAACTTCACCAGATGCTTCCGGGACGACTTGTACGAGCAGTGCTCGGACCACATCACCGAGAAGACGCCCAGCTCGACGTCGTTCGGCTCGCGGTTCAGGCGGCGGACGATGAGGTCATATTCGTCGGCCTTCAGGCCGTACTCGGCGGCCTTTTCGGCCATGGTCTTCGAAGGCGCGGCGCTCATGGCGCGCCTTCTAGCGGGACTCTCCGACGCGCGCGAGGGGGCGGACGTCAGTCGCCGCCCATCTGGAACACCTGGGGCAGCAGGACGAAGGCGGTGAGGACCAGGCCCAGCGCCGGCCAGCGCCACCAGCCCATGCCGACCCAGGCGCGGGCGAGGACGGCGCGCAGGCCCCCCGGCCGCCGTTCCGCCCGCAGCAGCCGCAGGCTGTAGATCGCCACGCCCGAGACCGAGAGGCCGGTAAGCAGGGCGCCGAACAGGAACCACACGATCTTGGTCGTCAGGCCGCCCCAGGTCCCGAAGTGCAGCGGGTCGGCCATTTCGGAGATGCGCTGGTGAACCGAAAGGTCGCGGCCGTCGGCGAGCAGGCGGGCCTGGCCCGTGGCGGCGTCCGTCCACACGCTGTTGGCGCGCGGCCGGACCAGGATGGCCTTGTCTTGGCCCTGAAAGACGAAGGCGCCGGACTTGGCGGTGGGGAAGGCGACGTGCTCGATGCGCAGGTCGGGGTTGGCGGCCTGGGCGGCGGCGAGACTGGCGGGGAGCCGGGCGGCGATCTCGGAGGGGGATAGCCGGGCCGCCTCCATCCTTGCGCGGGGGAGGGGCGGGGCTTTGAGGCCCGTGCTCTCGGCCAGATACCAGACGCCCGTCAGGATCATCAGCACGACGAACCACAGGGTCCAGACGCCCGCCAGGCGGTGGAAGTCCCCGAAGGCGGTGCGCGCGTCCGTGAAGCGGATCGGCCGGAAGAAGCCGCGCCACCACTTCTTGTAGACCACGAACGAGGTCACAAGGCTGACCAGCAGGAGCACGGCCAGCGACGAGACGATGGGCACGCCCCACTTCACCGGCATCATCAGATGGCGATGCATGTTGCGGAAAATCCGCTTGGCGCCCACCCAGTGGCCGTCGCCCTGCACCACGCCGGTGGTGGGATGGGCGTAGACGAAAGCGCGGCCGCCCTCCGGCAGGAGAACGGTCGCCGTGACCGCGAAGCCGCGGTCGGGCGGCGCGTCCAGGTTGGCGATCTTCGCGTCCGGCGCGTGGCGGGCCACGTTCCGGGCCACCGCGGCCCAGTCGACGGGCCCCGCCACGGTGGCGGGATCCACGCGCATCGCCGGTCGCAGCAGCCAGTCGATCTCGTTGGAGAAGACGGCGATGGTCCCCGTCAGGAACACGAAGCTCAGCAGGATCGCCAGCTTCAGTCCCACCCACTGGTGGACCGCCCACCAGAGGCGCGCGGCCTTGGGCTTGCCGCGCCGAACCGCCGGCGCTGCGCCGATGCGGGGGCCGGCGGCGTCTACCACTGGCGCGACAGCTCCAGAAACACCGAGCGCGGGGCGCCGGGGAAGTGGCCGGTCCGGTCGATGAAGCCCGACGCCGCGTAGGTCTCGTCGAGCAGGTTGTTGATCCGCAGCAGGGCCTGCCAGGGCCCGCGCGTATAGATCACCGAGGCGTCGAAGATGGTGTAGGGCCGCACCTTCTGGCCGCTGATCGAGGTGCGCACGTCCACGTAGTCGCCGCCCAGCGCCACGGCCAGGCCGAGGTCCGGGAACTGGTATCGAGTCCAGAAGCCGAGCTTGTTCTCCGGCGCGTTGGCGAAGCGATCCCCCACAGCATTGGACAGCACCGTGCGGCCGTTGTCCTCGGTGATGCGCGTGTCGTTGTAGGCGTAGGACGCGGTCAGCACCCAGTTCGGCGTGATGTCGGCCGCCACGTCGAATTCGAAGCCCTTGGACGTGATCTCGCCGAAGGCGACCTGGTCGTTCACCCCGTCCCCGTCCACGTCCCCGCGGGGATCGGCCTGCAGGATGTTGGTGCGGACGATGTGATAGACGGCGGCGGTGGTCTGGATGCGGCCGCCGAGCAACTCGGTCTTCACGCCGCCTTCGAACATCTCGCCCTCGGTGGGGGCGAAGGGGCCGCCGGCCAGGGGCGTCTGGCTGCTCGCCGACTGCGGCTCGAAGCTCTGGGCCCACTGGCCATAGAGCGAGACGTCGGGGCGCAGGCGGTAGACCAGCCCGGCGCGCCAAGTGAGGGAATCGTCCTCGAAGCGCGCAGCGCCGGTGTCATCCTCGAACTCGTCGTACCGCGCGCCGACGGTGGCGATCAGCTGGCCCACCGTGGCCTCGTACAGCAGGTAGCCGCCCATCCGCTTCTGGTCGGTGAAGGTGCGCGTGAAGGCGGGCAGGGCGTAGGTCGAGGTCGAGACCACGCCGTACACCGGGTTGAGCAGGCTGAGCGGCGGCGGGAACCCCGCGCGGACGGTGGTTCCGCCCGTGACGTTGCGGTTGTCCAGGGTGGCGTCCTGCTTGAACCAGTCGCCGCCGAACAGGACGCGGCTCTCCGCGGCGCCCACCTCGCCCGACCAGACGCCGTTGAAGCCCAGCGACCAGTAGTCCTGCTTGCGGATCTGGTCGCGGAACTGGCGGCGGGTGGAATCGACCACGCCGTCGCCGTTGGAATCGAACAGGCCCTGGGGCTCGTGGTACTGCTGGGTCTCCAGGCTGTTGCTGAAGCGGATCCCGGCGCTGAGGGTCAGGCTCTCGGTCGGCTGGAGGTTCACCAGCGCCTGCAGAACGTCGGCCTCCAGGTTCAGGAAGTCGGTCGGCTCGTTGTGATTCCAGCGGCGGTCGGCGAGGAACCGGCCGGTGGCGTCCACCGGCACGCCGCGCAGGCGGTTGGCGGGCAGGTCCTGTTCGTAGCGGGTGGCCTGCAGCGTCACGTCGCCCAGTTCGAACGCGTAGCGCAGGCCGCCATCCAGGATCAGCACCTCGTTGCCGGCGCCGCGGCGGGGGCCGTTCTGGTCCTCGTAGAATACGCCGGCGCGCGCGCTCAGCCCGCTGACCGGCAAGGCGCCGTTGACCTCGGCCGAGGCGCCCTTGCGGCCCTCGGTCCCGTAGACGCCGGCCACCCGCGCCGAGAACTGGTCGCTGGGCTTCTTGGTGATGTAGTTGAAGAGGCCGCCCGGCGCGCCCGGCCCATAGAGCATGCCGGCAGGCCCTTTGAGGAACTCCAGGCGCTCGACGTTGAAGAGCTGCGGCACCGAGAAGCCGGCGTAGGGGTCGCCGCGCAGGCCGTCGAAGAAGATCTCCTCCTGCCGGAAACCCCGCGCGGTGACGCCGGCGTAGGAGAAGACGCTGACCCCCGAGATGTTGCGGTAGAGATCCTGGGCGTCGCGCGCGCCCTGGTCGTGGATCAGCTCGGCGTTGATGACCTGGACCGTCTGGCTCGACTCCAGCGGCTCGGTCGGCAGGCGCCCGACGGTGACCTCCTCGACCCGGTACAGCTTCTGCGCGCGGCCCGTCACCACGACCTCGTCCACAGCCGGCGCGGCCGCATCGTCCGCGGCGGAAGCGACGCTTCCGCCCAGTAGCGAAATGGACGTGGCGGCGAACAGCGCCGCGCGAAGCTTACTCGTCAAGGCAACCCCCTATTGCGAATGCTCCTGCAAATCACTCGCAATTATGTCGTTGTCAAGCTGGGCCTGCGCCGGTCAGCGGGTCTGGCCTCCATCGACGGGCACGACGGCGCCGGTGACGAAGCTTGCCAGCGGGCTCATGAGAAAGGCCGCGACGGCGCCGATCTCCTCCGGGCGGCCGAAGCGGTTGAGGGGGACCTCGCGCTTGATCCAGCGGGTCCAGGCCTCGGCGCGGGGGCCCGTGGCGTTGGCCTCCCACGACCCGCCGGGGAAGATGATGTTGCCGGGCGCGATGGCGTTGACGCGCACGTTGTTCGGGCCGGCGATCCGCGCCAGTTCCTTGGTCAGGTGGTTCATCCCCGCCTTGGCCGTGCCGTAGGTCAGCGGCGTGCCCAGCGCGCCCAGGCCGGCGATGGAGCTGATCAGCAGCACCGATCCGTCGCCGCGGGGCGTCATCCGGCGGAGGGCCGCGCGGGCGAGCCTCCAGGCCGAATCCAGGTTCTGGCTGAAACCCGCGTCCCAGGTCTCGTCGTCCACCTCAAAGCCGGGCGGGCAGGGGTGCAGGCCGACGTTGGCGACGGCGCCGAAGATCGGGCCGAGTTCCTCCTCGGTGCGGGCCACGGCGTCCTCGATCACCTTGGTGTCGCGCATGTCGCCCGAGATCGCGAGCAGCCGGTCGGCGCCATAGGCTTCGGCCAGGCGGGCGCGGGTTTCCTCTAGCGCCTCGGCGCCGCGGGCGGTGATCGCCAGCTTGGCGCCCTCCGCCAAGCAGGCCTCGACGATGCCAAGCCCGATGCCGCGGCTGGCGCCCGCGACGAAGATGACCTTGCCGTCCAGTTGCAGGTGCATGGGGCGCTCCTATTCGCGGCCTTCGAGGATCGCCAGCGCCTGCTCGGCGAGCGGCGGGCAGCCGTTGACGGCCTCGCGCTCGCTGGCCAGGACGCCGGCCAGGGTGCGGGCGTAGACGCCCTGCGAGATCGAGGCGAGGCGGAAGATCGAGAAGGCCATCAGGAACGGCCAGTCCGGGATCTCGCCCCGGCCGGTGCGGCGGCAGTAGGCGGCCACGTACTCGGCCTCGGTGGGGATGCCGCTGGCCGCCAGGTCGACGCCGTCCAGGCTGCCCCAGCTCGGCGAGTGCGAACGCCAGATGAAGGCGTTGTAGGCGATGTCGGCCAGCGGGTGGCCGATGGTCGAGAGCTCCCAGTCGAGAACGGCGATGATCCGCGGCTCCGTAGGGTGGAACATCACGTTCTCGAGCCGGTAGTCGCCGTGGGCGATCGACACCGACTGGTCAGCCGGAATGCGGGCCGGCAGGGCCTCGATCAGGGCGTCCATGGCGGGAATCGTCTCGGTGGCGGCGTCGCGGTACTGGCGGGTCCAGCGGGCCACTTGGCGCTCGAAGTAGTTCCCCGGCCGGCCGTAGTCGCCCAGGCCCACCGCGTCGAAGTCCACCTGGTGCAGCTTGGCGAGGGTGGCGTTCAGGTCGTCGTAGATGGCGGTGCGTTCGGCCGGGGTCATGCCGGGCAGGGATGCATCGCGGAAAATCCGGCCCTCCAGGTAGTCCATGACGTAGAAGGCCGTGCCGATGACCTCCGGATCCTCGCATAGCGCGCGCATCTTCGGGACCGGGATGTGGCCACCCAGCGCCTTCATCACCCGGTACTCGCGATCGACCTGGTGGGCGCTGGAGAGCAGCTGGCCCGGCGGCTTCTTGCGCAGGACGTAGTGGCGGCCGGTCCCGCTGGTCAGCAGGAAGGTCGGGTTGGACGCGCCGCCCTGGAACTGTCGCACGCGCAGGGTGTCGCCGATCTCCGGCAGTTCGGCCTTGAGCCAGGCGTGAAGCCGCACCTCGTCGAAACGGTGCTTGTCGACGACGTCGCGGACGGGGGGATCGGTCGCAGTGGCGCTCATGGCCGCCAGACTGACGCGCCGGGCGCCCGGGTCAATCGTGTCCTAAGGGCAGCTACCGGAAGAGCTGGAGTAGATAGGAGGGCTGCTGGTTGGCGATCCGCATGGCGTAGATGGCCAACTGCTGGCGCACCTGCAGCGCCTGCCAGCGGGCGCTCTCCTTGGCGAGGTCGGCGTCGACGAGGTTGCCGATCCCGGCCTCCAGGGCGTCCTGCTGCTTTTCCACGAACTTCAGGTGGCTCTCCAGCCGCTTGGAGCCGGTCCCCAGGCGGGAGATCGCGTTGTTGACGTTCGCTGTGGCCGTCGCGACGTCGGCGACCGAGGTGGGCGTGAAGCTTCCCATCAGGTCGGCGGGGAGGCCCGAGAGCAGTGCGCCGCTGGTCGACAGGTCGAGGTGGTCGACATCGATGGTCGAGGTGGCGCTGGTGTTGGCCAGGGCGCGGACCCGGTCGGTCGAGCCGCCGCCGGCCAGTAGATTGAGACCGCCGAAGCTGGCGTTCTGGACGGCGGTGTCGATCTGGCGGCGCAGCGCCAGGTAGTTCTCGTTGATCGCCGTGCGGGCCGGGTCGGAGGCGGGATAGTCGGCGGCCGAGACCGCCAGGGCCTTCATCTCGTTCAGCAGCTCGGAAACGGACTCGGCGGCGGTGATCGCTATGTCGACCACCGACATGCCGCGCTGAAGCGAGCTCTTGACGGCGTCCAGGCCGCGAACCTCGGCGCGCTGGTTCTGGGCGATGGCCCAGATGGCGGGGTTGTCCTTGACGCTGTTGACCTTGCGGCCGGTCGTGATGCGCATCTGCACCTCGGCCATTTCCGCATTGATCGCGTTGAACGTGGAGATAGCGACCATCGCGCCCACGTTCGTATTGATGCTGTTCGACGGCATCGCGCGACCCAGTTGCATCTCGGGACGGCCCGAGGGCCGTGGAGCGTTCTGCCCCACGGCCACCATGCACGGTCAGGTTTAGCCAAGCGTTACTGCACGCCGCTATGCGAACTGCGACGTGCGCCGGCGCAGGGCCGCGCCGGCGAGGCCGAAGCCCAGGATCATCACCGCCCAGGTCGACGGCTCGGGAATGCCCGGCGTCGGCGTGAAGGTCGTGATGACCAGCTGACCCGCGTCGTCGTTGCCGGCGACCGCCTGGATCAGCCCCGAGCCCCGCAGGCCATTCGAGAAGTCGACGTAGACCAGAGCGCCGATCAGATCGCTGCCGAGGACGGTGGGCGTTGCGAACGGATCCGCCTGGTCGACGTCCAACAGCCAGCTGAAGGTTTCGCCAACGCCGAAGTTGGTGAAGTTCATCGAGAAGAAGGTCGATCCGTCGATGACGCTGACGGGGTTGACCAGACCCGTGGTCACGTCCGTCCCACCCTGCGGGGTGAATGGCGTGCCCAAGGTCCCATTGCCAGGCGGACCGCCGTCCACCGGGTCGAACACCACGCCGGTGCCCGCGAGATTGAACCCGAAGCCGAGGACCGATTCCCCGGCCGTCGAGTTGTTGGTGATCGAGAACGGCTGCGTGAACGTATCGCCGTCGATCAGAAAGAACAGATTGCCGTCGGCCTGGGCCGGTGCGGCGATCGATACTGTCATGGCCCCGGCGAGACACGCCAAAGGCAAGGCCTTCCCCAGCTTCATAGTGCAGCTCCTTGATGGGATTGGAACACTGCACCCCCCGGCGGGCGGACCCGCACGGACAGCTAAGCTCAGGCGTTACCAAAAGTAAACTGGCGGTAGCAAGTAGTGGCGGAATCTATTAAAGGTTGCATTAGGTCGCAACCCTCCATAACCATGTTCAACTAACGAGGGTTTCAAATTGTTCCGGGCGCCCGCACAGCAAGTCCGAGCGCCCGAAGCTGGCACCAACCTCTACTGTACCGGGACCACGGGCAGCTCGATCGACGAGGCGCTGTCGCCGGTCAGGTAGATGCGCTGGGTGGCCTTCCTGTAGTCCGACGGCTTGGCGAAGAAGACGTTGGGCACGAAGGTCTGCGGGTTGCGGTCGTAGAGCGGGAACCAGCTGGACTGGACCTGCACCATGATCCGGTGCCCAGGCTTGAAGACGTGGTTTGTGGGCGGCAGTTCGTAGCGGTACTTCTGCACCTTGCCGGCCGGGATGGGCGTGGGTTTCTCGAAGCTCTCGCGGTAGCGGCCGCGGAAGATCTCCATCGCGACACCCAGCTCGTAGCCGCCCATCTGGGGGTCCGAGGGGACCGTGTCTGGATAGACGTCGATGAGCTTCACCACCCAGTCGGAGTCCGTGCCGGACGTGGAGGCGAAGAGGTTCACCACCGGCTCGCCCGAGATCTTGAGAGGCGCTTTCAGGGGCTCGGTGACGAAGGTCAGGACGTCGGGGCGGCCGTCCACGTGGCGCTGGTCCGAAGTCAGCCAGAAGCGCCACTGGTCGGGATCGTCCCAGCGCACCGGCCTGCGCACGTAGGGGACGGGTTTGGCGGGGTCGGAAACGTACTCTTCGTAGGCCTCACCCTTGGTCGCCTTGTCGAAGGAAAGGCCGAGGCCGGGCGTCAGGTAGATCGGCTTCATCGCCGCGGCGCAGCCGCTCTCGCAGGCCTGCGGATATTTCTGCAGGCGGTTCCACTCCATGGCGCCGGAATCGAAGATGAAGACGGGCGGGATGTCCGCCTTCGGCGGGTTCGACTTCAGGTGCTGGTCCAGGAACGGCTTCATCACCTTGGTGCGGAACTCGGTGGCGGTGTCGCCGGGCAGCTTCAGGTTCGGGCCAAGCTGGCGCTGCTCGTAGTTGACGCCGGAGTGCCGCCAGGGGCCCAGCGCCAGGAAGTTCATGTCGTTGGCCGCATCCTTGGGCTCGGTCGCCTGGTAGGCCTTGATGGCGCCGTAGATGTCTTCCTGGTCCCAAAGGGCGCCGACCCAGAGGGTGGGCACCTTCAGCGGCTGTTTCGCCAGGATCTTGTCCAGGGCCTGGCCCTGCCACCAGGCGTCGTAGCTGGGATGCTCGCTGATCTTGCGCCAGGCGGGGATCTGGTCGAGCCCCGCGGCCTTGGCGTAGTCGCCCGCCGAGCCGGCGCGCAGGAAGTTGTCGTAGTCGTCGAAGCCCTGACGGGGGATGTCGTCGCCTTCGCCCTTCACCGTCATCTGGCTGGTGAACCAGTCGAAGTTGATCATCCGGAATGCGCCGTTCTGGAACCAGTCGTCGCCCATCCAGCCGTCGACCATGGGGCTCTGCGGCACGGCCGCCTTCAGCGCCGGGTGGGGGTTGATCAGGGCCATGGCCGAGGTGAAGCCGGGGTAGGACGAGCCGGTGATCCCGACGCGCCCGTTGCTTTCCTTCAGGTTCTTCACCAGCCAGTCGATGGTGTCGTAGGCGTCGGTCGAATGGTCGACGTCGGTGCTGTTCAGCGGGCCGCGGAGGGGCCGGTTCAGGACGTAGTCGCCCTCTGAGCCGTACTTGCCGCGGACGTCCTGGTACACGCGGATGTACCCGTCGGCGAGGAAGGGCTCGTCCACCTGCTGGCCGGTGGCGGCGGCGTGGGGCGAGAGCGCCCGCTGGGCGGCCCGCTTGGCGTTGTAGGGCGTGCGGGTCAGCAGGATAGGCGCATCCTTGGCGCCCTTGGGGATGATCATCACCGTGTAGAGCTTGGTCCCGTCGCGCATGGGGACCATCTCGACCCGCTTGACGTAGTCGTAGGCCGCAGTCGGCCACTGGAAGTCCTTGGCGATGTCCGGCGCCATGGTCGGCGTGGGCGCCTGGGCCGCGGCCGGGGCAAACGACAGGGCGAGCGCGGCGCAGGCAGCGGCGCTTCGAAGCAGAAGTTTGAAGGTCATGCGGGTCCTCGGGAGTCGTGGCGTGACCTTAGGGCCGCTTCCCCTTGGGCCGCAATTCCGCCGCGACGGGAGGCCCTAGGCGCTGGCCAGGGCGCTCTGGAAGAGGATGGCGCCGTCGGCCGACCCCAGCTCCGCCTCGAAGGCGCGGTCCGGGTGGGGCATCAGGCCGAGGACGTTGCCACGGGCGTTGACGATCCCGGCGATGTCGCGCGACGAGCCGTTGGGATTGTCGCGATAGCGGAAGACCACCTGGCCCTCGCCCTCCAGCCGGTCGAGGGTGGCCTCGTCGGCGAAGAAGTTCCCCTCGCCGTTGCCCACGGTCATGGCCACCTCGCGGCGGCCAGCGTAGCCGGCGGTGAAGCGGGTCTGGCTGTTGGTGACCTCGAGCTCGACCGCCTTGCAGACGTACTTGAGCTTCTCGTTGCGCAGCAGGGCGCCGGGCAGCATCTGGGCCTCGCACAGCACCTGGAAGCCGTTGCAGATGCCCACCACCGCGACGCCCCGCTCGGCGGCGGCCTTCACCTCGGTCATCGCCGGGGAGAGCGAGGCCATGGCCCCGCAGCGCAGGTAGTCGCCATAGGAGAAGCCGCCGGGCAGCACGATCAGGTCCAAGCCGTCGGGCAGGGCGGTGTCGCCGTGCCAGACCATCTCCACCTTCGCGCCCGTTGAGCGCTCGATCGCCACTTTGCAGTCGCGGTCGCAGTTCGAGCCGGGGAAGACGATGACGGCGGCTTTCATCTCGGGGTCCTTATGCGCATTCGTCCAGCACGGGTAGGGCGGGGCGGCCATCCGGAGCCGGGTAGGGGGTCTTGAACGTGAACGCCGCGGGCGTGGGTCCCAGGCGCTCCAGCAACTCCAGCGTCGCCAGGCCTTCCTCGACCGAGGGCGTGTGGCCGACGGGAACCCACCAGAGGGTCTGGTAGACCTCCATCGCCTCGAACCATTCGCGTCGGCGGCGCATGATGTCGCGATGGGCGCTGCGGTAGACGAAACCGGCCAGGGCGTCCATGTCGGTCCACACCGACATGTTCACGGCGAAGAGGGGATCGTCGGGTCGGGGCTGCAGGTCCGTGGCGTTGTTGCCCTCGCCGACCAGGCGCCAGACGAAGCCGGGCATGCCGTCAGCCAGGGCGTTGATCCGGTCGAGGTTGTTCTTGAAGTCGGCGATCTGTGGGTGGTCCACCGGCTGCAGCAGCCGCCCCACATTGATCTGCGCCAGGTGGAAGCCGGTCATTTCTTGCGCGTCCAGTGCTTCAGGCCATCGAGGTAGGCGTGGAGCTGGTCGTAGCCCTTCCGGTCGCCGTAAGGGCAGCCGGTGGTGACCACGTCCGAGCCCTTGGCCTGCTGCATCATGATCGCAGGGTGGCCCGGCGCGCCTGTCTTGGTGATCAGATAGGAGGTCCGGCCGTCGGCGCTACTGTAGAAGCGGTAGGGCTCGGCGGGATCTTCGGGCGCGGGCACAAGCTGCGCCTGGGCGACCAGGGCCGCCGACTGGGCCTCGAACGGCTGGGCGCAGTCGAGGGCCAGGTAGGTCGCCGGCGCCTCGGCCGGTTTCGCGCAGGCCCCGAGCGCGAGGAGGGCGGGAAGGGCCGCGCGGATTCCGAGTGTTCTGCTCCCCCGGCGGGGGAGCGGGGCCCTCACGCCAGCTCCACCCGGTAGCTTTCGATCACGGTGTTCGCGAGCAACTTCTCGCACATGGCCTTGACCTCGGCCTCGGCCGCGGCGGCATCGCCAGACTTGAGGTCGAACTCGATGGTCTTGCCCACGCGGACGTGCTCGACCTCGTTCCAGCCGAGGCCGTGCAGGGCCTGCTCGACAGCCTTGCCCTGCACGTCGAGGACGCCGGGCTTCAAGAACACATGGACCTTGGCGCGCACTAGTGGAGGCCCCCCTGAATCACGGTGGGCATCTCCTTCATGATCCCGAGCCGCCGCGCAACCTCGGTGTAGCTTTCGATGACGTTGCCCAGGTCGCGGCGGAAGCGGTCCTTGTCCATCTTCTCGTTGGTGATCGAGTCCCAGAGCCGGCAGCTGTCCGGGCTGATCTCGTCGGCCAGGATGATGCGGGCGAAGTCGTTCTCGTAGACGCGGCCGAACTCGATCTTGAAGTCCACCAGTGTGATGCCGACGCCGGCGAAGAGGCCGGTGAGGAAGTCGTTCACCCGCAGGGTGAGCGCCATCATGTCGTCGATCTCCTGGGTCGAGGCCCAGTTGAAGGCGGTGATGTGCTCCTCCGAAACCATGGGGTCGTGGAGCTTGTCGTCCTTCAGGTAGAACTCGATGATCGACCGCGGCAGGGCCTGGCCCTCGGGCAGGCCGTAGCGGGTGCTGAGCGAGCCGGCCGCGACATTGCGGCACACCACCTCCAGCGGGATGATCTCGACTTCCTTGATCAGCTGCTCGCGCAGGTTCAGCCGCTTGATGAAGTGGTTCTGAACCCCGATCGAGTTCAGCTTCGTCATGATGTATTCGCTGATCCGGTTGTTGATCACGCCCTTGCCCTCGAGCACGGCCTTCTTGGTCGCGTCGAAAGCTGTCGTGTCGTCCTTGAAGTACTGGATCAGGGTGCCGGGTTCGGGGCCCTCATAGAGGATCTTGGCCTTCCCCTCGTAGATCTTCTTACGGCGGGTCATCTCGGGGCCTTCTCCATGGCGAGGACTTACCGGTTCGGGAAACGAAAACGCGCGCGGTTTCATGCTCGCGCGCGGGTCCGACTCGGCCTCTCGCCCCATTACAGGCGTGGCAAAAATAGCGTGTGCGACGCTGCGGTGCAAACTCGGCCAGCGATGCCTCTTTCCATTGCGGCCCCGGTCGGCGCACGATATGGGATCGCCCGCTCCAAAGACGCTGACCCCCAGGACCCGATGACCACCTTCGACGATCGCGAACAAGGCTTCGAGCGGAAGTTCGCCCTCGACCAGGAGCAAGAGTTCAAGGCCCATGCGCGTCGCAACCGCGCGCTGGGCGAGTGGGCCGCCGGCCTGATGGGCCTGCAGGCGCCCCATATCGACGAGTACGCCAAGGCGGTGGTGAAGTCGGACTTCGAGCTGCCGGGCGACGAGGACGTGCTGCGCAAGGTCTTCGAGGACCTGAAGGGCGCCGGCGTCGCCGTGTCCGAGGGCGAGGTCCGCATGAAGATGGCCGAGCTGCTGGCCCAGGCCCGCGAAGGCGTCCGCAGCGGGAACTAGGTCTCCTCTGCGCTGTCATCCCGGTTTCGCCGAAGGCGAAGACCGGGACCCCGATCTGTTGAACTTTTTGTCGGAGCGCGGCTTGGCGGCCGCGTTTCATGAAGCATGCGCCCCACATCGGGGTCCCGGTCTCCGGCTGCGCCGGAGCCGGGATGACAGCCGTTGAGGTCGATCAGCGCCGGATCTGCGCCGCCAGCATCTTGCGGATCGCCGGGCCGTAGGGCGGGCGGAGGGCCAGGAGCGGGCCGATATCCTTCTTGATCTGGCTGTAGATCGCCTTGCGGTGGCTGAACTCGCGGAAGCCGTCGAAGCCGTGATAGCTGCCCATGCCCGAGGGGCCGACGCCGCCGAAGGGCAGTTCTTCCTGCGCCACGTGCATGATCACGTCGTTGACGGTCACGCCGCCGGGCGTGGTCCGGGTCAGCACCTTCTCCCGCTCGGCCTCGTCGTCGCCGAAGTAGTAGAGGCCCAGCGGCCGGTCGCGGCCGTTCACGAAGGCGATCGCCTCGTCGACGCTGCGGTAGCTCTTCACCGGCAGGACGGGGCCGAAGATCTCCTCCTGCATCACCTTCATGTCGTCGGTGGGCTCCAGGATCAGGGTGGGGGCGATCTTGCGATGCTCCTGCTGGGTCAGGTCCTCGCCCTCGGGCTTCAGCTCGACGATCCGGGCGCCCTTGGCGCGGGCGTCGTCGATGTAGCCGGTGATCCGCTCGTAGTGCCGCTGGGCGACGATGGAGGTGTAGTCCGGGTTGTCCTTGATGGTGGGGAACATCTTGGAGACCGAAGCGCGGGCCGCCTCGACGAAGCCCTCGACCCGGTCGTGCGGGGCCAGGACGTAGTCGGGCGCCAGGCAGATCTGGCCGGCGTTCAGCGTCTTGCCGTTCATGATCCGCGCCGCGGCCACGCCGAGGTCGGCGGACTTGCCCAGGATCACCGGGCTCTTGCCGCCCAGCTCCAGGGTCAGCGGGACGAGGTTGTCCGCCGCGGCCCGCATCACGTGGCGGGCGATGGAGGTGGCGCCGGTGAAGATCAGGTGGTCGAAGGGCAGGTGGGCGAAGGCCTCGCCGATCTCCGGCCCGCCGGTGACCACGGCGATCTCCTCCTCGGAGAACACCTTGCCGAACATGGTCTTCATCAGCTCCGAGGTGGCCGGGGTGTATTCCGAGGGCTTGATCATCGCCCGGTTGCCCGCCGCCAAGATGCCGGCCAGGGGCGCGAAGGTCAGGTTCACCGGGAAGTTCCAAGGGCTGATCACCCCCACCACGCCCTTGGGCTGGAAGCGGATCTCGGCCTTGGCGCCGAAGAGGCCGAGGATCGCCGGCGTGGTCTTCCGCTTCTCCGGCCGCATCCACTTGGCCAGGTGCGCCTTGGCATGCTTGAGCGGCCCGATGGAGCCGGCCACGTCGGTGAAGGCGGTGGCCTCGCGCGAACGGGAGCCGAAGTCGACGTTGAGCGCCTCCTCGATCTGGGCGCGGTGGTCGATCAGGAGGCCGATGCAGCGGTCGATCCGCTCGATCCGCTGCTCCGCCGTCGGCGCGCCGTCGCGCAGGTGGGCGGCCTTCTGGCGCGCCAGGATCCCTTGCATGTCCATGTGTGACGTCCTCCCGTTGCGCGAGAGGTGACGGGCTTTCCCTGGGGGGCGTCAAGGGCGGAGGCGGGTGAGGTTCAGCCTGCGTCTTCGATCAGAGGCCGGCTGACCTTCTTCGGCACGATCTGGGCCCAGGCCTCGCGGACCAGGGCCGCCAGCTCCGCCTCGTCGAGCTGGGCGATCTCCACGTAGGCCCAGTGGACGGTGGCGACCTTGCAGGGCTGGAAGGTGTCGGGGCGGATCTCGAAGAGGAGTTCCTGGTGGGGCTTGTCGAGCTTGAGCACCACGCGACTGCCGAGGGCCAGGGCGAAGGTCTTCTTGCCTACGTTGAACCAGGGGTCGCCCTTGTAGGAGACCTCGTGCGCGCCAGGCAGGGCGAGGGCGAGGCGGCGAACGTCTTCGATGTCGGCCATGGCGGCGGCTCCCCACGTCGCAGGGAGACGATAACCGTCTTGGCGGTCAATACGACAGCGCCGGCGGCGCGGGATCAGGCCTGTTCGCCGAAGACGCGGGCGAAGACGCGGTCGACGTTCTTGAAGTGGTAGCCGAGGTCGAAGAGCTGTTCGAGTTCGGCGTCGGAGAGGGTGATCTCCGGGTCGGCCTTCAGGAAGTCCAGGAAGTTTCCTTCGCCGCGCCAGACCTTCATGGCGTTGCGCTGGACGGCTGCATAGCTGGCCTCGCGCGACAGGCCTTTCTGGGTCAGGCCCAGGAGCACACGTTGGGAGTGGACGAGGCCGCCCAGGCGGTCGAGGTTCCGGGCCATGTTCTCGGGGTAGATCACCAGCCGCTCGACCACGCTGGCCAGGCGGCGCAGGGCGAAGTCGAGGTGAACGGTGGCGTCCGGGCAGATGCCGCGCTCGACCGAGGAGTGGCTGATGTCGCGCTCGTGCCAGAGGGCCACGTTCTCCATGGCCGGCACGACGGCCGAGCGGACCAGCCGGGCGAGGCCGGTGAGGTTCTCGGTCAGGATCGGGTTGCGCTTGTGCGGCATGGCCGACGAGCCCTTCTGGCCCACGTCGAACGGCTCCTCGGCTTCGAGGACCTCGGTGCGCTGGAGGTGCCGGATCTCGACGGCGAGGCGCTCGATGGAGCTGGCGACCACGGCCAGGGCGGCGAAGTAGGCGGCGTGGCGGTCGCGGGGGATGACCTGCGTCGAGACCGGCTCGACGGCTAGGCCCATCTTGTCGGCCACGTAGGCTTCGACCTCCGGGGCCACGTTGGCGAAGGTGCCGACGGCGCCGGAGATGGCGCAGGTGGCGATCTCGAACTTGGCCATCGCCAGGCGCTCCTTGGCGCGCTGGAACTCGGCGTAGTGGCCGGCGAGCTTGAGGCCGAAGGTGGTGGGCTCGGCGTGGATTCCGTGGCTGCGGCCGACGGTGGGGGTCAGCTTGTGCTCGAAGGCCCGCTTCTTGAGGGCGGCCAGCACCATGTCGACGTCCTCGATGAGGAGGTCGGTGGCCTGGACGAGCTGGACGGCGAGGGTGGTGTCGTTGACGTCGGAGGACGTCATCCCCTGGTGCAGGAAGCGGGCCTCGGGGCCGACGATTTCGGTGACGTGGGTCAGGAAGGCGATGACGTCGTGCTTCACCTCGCGCTCGATATCGTCGATGCGGTCGGCGTCCCAGATGGCGTCGCGGCCCTTTTCCCAGATGACCCGCGCGGCCTCCTTGGGAATCACGCCCAGGTCCGCCATGGCGTCGGCGGCGTGGGCCTCGATCTCGAACATGATCTTGAAGCGGGTCTGGGGGGCCCAGATCGCGGCGGCTTCCTTGCGGGCGTAGCGGGGGATCATGGGCGGGGTGTCTGAGACGACACCCCGCCCAAGTCAACCTCGGCCTTAGTGGCGGTAGCTGAGCCGCAGGTACATGAAGCGGCCCGGGGCGTCGTAGGCGTTCGGGTCGTAGTTGTTTAGGCCGCAGGTGACGCAGCCCGGCGGGTCCTTGTCGAACAGGTTGTTGACGCCGATGGCCACGCTCATGTCCTCGGTGAGGAAGGTCGGGCGCCAGCGGAACTGGGCGTCCACGTAAAGCCGGGCTTCCAGCTTGTTGGCGTCGCCCGCCTCCTGGACCTTGGAGATGTAGCGGCCCGTCAGGGTGGCGCCGACGTCGGCCTTGTCCCAGTCGAGCATCAGGGTGGACTTGGTCTTGGGATAGGCCTGGTCGGGGCTGCCGCGCTCGGTGCCCTCACGCTCGATGGCAAGCAGGCCGCCGGACGCGGGGACGTACTCGGTGAACTCCAGCAGCCGGGTGGTGTACCAGCGGGCCCCGAACTGGCCGATGTCCCATTCCGGCGAGGTCCAGATCAGGTTGACGTCCAGCGACCGGGTCTTGATGCCCCCGATGTTGATCAGCGGGTTGGCGATGCCGGCGATCTGGCCCGAGGCGGTGCGCGTGATGGTGGCGCAGGCCAGGGCGTCGTTGGTCTGGGCGCAGCGGTCGACCAGGCTCTGGCCGTTCTGGGCCTGGATGGCGTTGTCGAGCTCGATGTTGGAGTAGGCGACCTCCAGCGAGACGGCGCGCGAGACGCCGGTGTCGCGGAAGAACCTGGGCTCCCACACGCCGCTGAAGTTCCAGCTCTCGCTGGTCTCGGGCTTCAGGTTGCGGTTGCCGCTGGTGATGACCGAGATCTGGGAGTTGAGCTGGGTGTAGCTGCCGTTGGCCGGCACGCCCTGCAGGACGCAGTTGGCGCGGACGTTGGCCGGGGTGGCGCCGCTGAAGCCCGAGCAGGGGTCATTGATCTCCTGGTCGAAGCGCGAAGCGGTGCCGAACAGCTCGCCGATGGACGGCGCCCGGAAGCCCTCGCCCCACGAGCCGCGGAACAGGAGCTCCTCGGTCGGCCGCCAGGAGAGGCCGGCCTTGAAGGTCTCGTCCGAGCCCGAGGTGGAATAGTCGAAGAAGCGGGCCGCCAGCGAGGCTTCCAGCCGGTGGAACATCGGCACGTCGGCCAGGATCGGCACACGCAGCTCGCCGTAGGCCTCCTTGACCGTGATCTTGCCGCGGGCGGGCTGGGCCGGGATGTCGGACGACAGGCCGGCGGCGACGATGGCGTCGGGCTGGAAGTATCCCTCGGTCCGGCGGCGCTCCAGGCCCACGGCGAACGACAGCGGCCCGGCCGGCAGGTCGAACAGGTCGCCGGTCAGGTTGGCGGAGAAGTCGGTCAGCTCCTGTTGGCTGGTGTCCTGCTGGGTGAAGCCGATGAACTGCAGCATGGCCGGGGTGATCGTACCGGCGCCGCCGAAGATGTTCAGCGGCGTGCAGGCGCCGGTGCAGAGCGCCGCCGGGCCGAGGGCCTGCTGCACGCGCTGGGCGTTCACATTGCCGGTGAAGGTCTGTTCGGCGTGGTTGCGCGAATAGAGGGCGTTGACGTCCCAGGCCCAGGTGCGGTCGCCGACGCCGAACTCACCGGAGAGGACGGCGGTGACGTTCCAGGTATCGACCTCCTGTTCGTAGTGGCGGGGGCCGGCCTCGACCAGGCGGCGGCCGATGAAGGCGTAGGTGCCGGGCTGCAGGGTGAAGCCGAAGGGGTTGAAGGGGTTGGTGGCGTCGACGCTGACCGTATCCAGCAGGTTGCCGTTGCCGGCGTCGGGGCCGACGAACAGGGGCAGCGGCGCAGCCTGGTTGGCCGACTTGCGCTGGACGTAGCTGGCGCGGACCCGCAGGCGGGTGGTCTCGGTGATCCGCTGGGTGACCGAGCCGAACAGGCTGACCCGCTCCAGCGGCGTGGAGATGTAGTTGAACGGCTGGAAGTTGAACCGGTCGGCAGTGGTGAAGCCCTTGAAGCTGGAGGCCGCGCCGGTGGGGTCGCCGGGGACATAGACCGGGCGCTGGCCGGGCTGGAGCGGCTGCTTCAGGGTGAGGTTCAGGTCCTGGCCGGTGTTGGGGTCGCTGACGATGAAGCGGCCCAGTGGGGTGCCCGACGAGCAGCTGGCGTCGCAGGCGGTGGCGAAGGGCTGCGGGAAGCGGCTGATCTTGCGGTCGGCGGCGAAGATCGGATCCTGCTTGAAGTAGCCGCCGCCGACGACGATCTCGGTCCCGTCCGAGGCGGCGCCCCAGGTGACGTTGTAGTCCTGGGCGAAGCCGTCGTCGTGGTCGGTCTGGCCGATCTGGGCGGTGGCCTGGAAGCCCTGCTGCCGCTGCTTGGTGATGATGTTGACCACGCCGGCGATGGCGTCGGAGCCGTAGATCGGCGAGGCGCCTTCCTGCAGCACCTCCATCCGGCTGATCATGGCGGTGGGGATGGTGTTGAGGTCGACCGAGCCCGGGACGCCCGAGGCCGCGGCCCCGGGCACCCAGCGCAGGCCGTCCACCAGCACCAGCACGCGCCGGCTGGAGAGGTAGCGCAGGTCGATCTCGGCCGAGCCCGCGCCCACGCCGCCGCCGTCCGGCGGATTGCCGAAGTTACCGGAGTTGTTGAACTTGGCGTTGAGGCCGCCGCCAGCCGACGGGATGCGCTGCAGCACGTCGACGGTGGAGGTGAGGCCCTGCTTGGCCACCAGCGCCTCGTCGATCTGGACGACGGGCTGGGCCTGGTCGAGCGGGCTGGTGCGGATGCGCGAGCCGGTGACCACCACCTCCTCGACGGCGGATCCGGCCTGGGCGGCGGCGGTCCCCACACCTGCGCCCAGCGTGATCAGGACCGCCCAAGAGGCGGCCTGCGCAAATTGCTTTTGCATGAACGTCTTCTCCCCGCGCCCGGCGTGCGCCGGGCGCTTCATGGGGATGATGACCGTTTCAGCAACGAGTCATGTCAATCCAGCAACACCCCTGTAACGGGATGTTTTCTCGGCTCGGTTGCAGCTAGGCCACAACGCGCGAGCGGCGGCGCAGGGCCGCGCCGGCCATTCCGAAGCCGCCGATCATCAGCGCCCAGGTGGCCGGCTCGGGCACGAGGCCCGGAACGATCGCATCGACGCCCGACCCGCCGCCCAGGTTGGGAAGCTCGTTATCCTGAATGTTGTTGGGCGCGCTTCCGCCCGGCGCGCTGAGGGCGCTGAAGCCGCCCACGCCGGTCTTGGGCTTGTAGATCTCGAGCACCAGGGTGAGTTCGCCGTCCTCGGGGTTCCAGGTGAAGGCCTGGCCGTTGAACAGCAGCTCATCCCCGGCGATGCCGCCCATGGTGAAGTTGCCCCAGGAGCCCAGCTCCTGGCCGTTGAGCTGGAAGGAGAGGCGGAAGGTCTTGCCGTCCAGGTCCCCCAGCACGCCCCGGTCCAGCATGAGCTGGCCGACCGTCATGGGCCCGCCGGCGTTGTTGGCCGACCAGGTCTGGGTGAAGACGCCCTTGTCGTTGAAGCAGGTGGATTTGCCGCAACCCTCGTTGCGACCCGCCTGCAGGATGGTCGCCCCCTGCGCGGGCGCAACCCAAACCGAAAGCGCGGTCGCCATAGCGATCGCGGAGACCGCCGTCGTAACCCTGCGCATGGAGCACCCCATTAGCTTTACTGTAGCGCATCTGACTCGTCTTAAGGTGGAATCGCAAGCCCCCACCCTTTCGGAGGGAACCCAATTCGCGTCCTGGGCGAGTTCTGACGGGGCGCGTTCTGGCGGTGGTCAGGCGGATTTGAGGCGGGCGCGGCGGCGCAGGCGGGCGCCGGCGAGGGCGAAGCCGCCGATCATCAGCGCCCAGGTTCCCGGTTCGGGCACGGCGGTGGCGAAGAGCGGGTTGCCGCCGCCGTTGGGTCCGGCGCCGTTGACCAGGGGGGCGCCCTTGGCGAACACCGGGGCGATGGCCAGGCTGGCGGCGGTCGGGATCGGGCCGCCGGCCGTCAGGCTTGCGCCCGCGCCACCGAAGCCGCCGGCGCCGCCCTTGCCCGGAACCAGCAACTCCAGCTTCAGGAGCAGGGCGCCGTCGGCAGAGTCCCAGGTGAAGCCGGGTCCGCCGATGGTCACGAAATCGCCCGAGGCGATGGCGGCGAGGGTGTAGGCGCCCCAGCTCTCGACCACCGTGCCGTCGGCGCGGGTGAAGCTGATCCGTACGGCGTGGTTCTGCATGTCGCCGACGATGCCGCGGAAGAGGCGCAAGGCCGAGATGTCGACCTTGCCGCTCGCGGGGGTGAAGGCCTGGGTGAAGGTGCGGCTGTCGCCGCCGAAGCATCCCGAGGCGCTGCAGCGCTCGGATGGACCAAGGTCGATCACGGTGGCCGCCTGGGCGGCCGGCGCCGCCATGATGCAGGCGGCGGAGGCAATGGCGAGCGCGACGCTCTTCTTCGACATGTCAGCCCCACGTCAGGTCACGGTTGTTCCCCCGACGCTGCCGTAAACTCGCCACAATCCCAGAAAGTTGCAGCTCTGGGCTGACGCGGCGGCTTTTTCTCGGGCTACCCCGCCGCGCGCGCCGCCGCCGCCGCATCGCCCGCGTCGGCCGCGGCCCGGGCGCGGGCCATGTCCTTGGGCAGGGTGATGGCGGCCAGCAGGTAGTGGACGCCGGCCCAGCCATAGATCAGCAGGTTCGAGAGCAGGCCCATCCGGGTGCCCTCGGACATCGAGGTCGTGCAGGCGGCCGAGAGCTCGGCCGACGAGCCCGCCGGCGCCACGCCGCCCTTGCAGACCTCCAGGAAGTCGCCGGCCATGCCCTTGGCCGTGAAGGCGGCGCGGGCGAACTGGTCGATGCACCAGCCGCAGAAGGGCGGGCCGAAGCCCAGGGCGATCAGGTTGAGCACGAAGAACAGCAACGCCACGGCGGTGGCGCGCATGCGCACGTCCATGGCGTTCTGCACCACACCGAACGTCGGGCCGAGGTAGGTGTAGTGCAGCACCCCGGCCAGCAGCCAGAAGGGCACGGCCAGCTGCCAGACGTCGCGCGAGAAGGCGAAGAGGTAGAGGGGCGTTGCGACCAGCAGGCCGATGCCGGGCACCAGGGCGTACCAGCGGGTGTTGCGCTTGCTGGCCCAGTCGGTGAGGAAGCCGCCGAGCAGGGTGCCCGCGCCGTTGGCGACGCCGGCGACCAGACCCACGAGCAGGCCGACGGTGGCTAGGTCGAGGCCGAACTCGCGGATGAAATAGGGCGGCACGTACTGGCCGGTGCCGTAGCCCGCGAAGCTGGCCATGGTGATGCCGGCGATCATGTGAAACATGCCCCACGAGCCGAACAGGCGCTTGGCCACGGCCACGATCGAGGGCGGCGGATCGGCGGTGCGGCCCGGGCCTTCGGACGGGGCGCCGGCTTCCGAGGCCTCCTGGCCCAGGGCGGCGGGGGGCTCGGTTTCGAGGGCGACCTGCTTGTCGCTCCAGCCCCGGGGCGGCTCTTTGATGATCAGCTTGATGGCGATGGCCACCGCGATGCCCGGCAGGCCCACCAGCATGAAGGCCGCCTGCCAGGAGACGTTCTGGGCGATCCAGCCCCCGGCGATGGCCCCGAACATGGTGCCCAGCGGGATGCCGAAGGCGTAGATCGACAGCGCCGAGGCCCGCTTCTTGGGCTCGAAGTAGTCGCTGATCAGGCTGTGGGCCGGCGGCGACATGCCCGCCTCACCGACGCCCACGCCCACGCGGTAGAGCAGGAGCTGCACGAACGAGGTCGCGGTGCCGCAGAGGGCGGTGAAGGCCGACCAGACCACGATGGCGATGGCGATGATGTTGACCCGGCTCTTGCGCTCGGCCAGCCGGGCGATGGGGATGCCCAGGGTGGTGTAGAGGAGGGCGAACGACAGGCCCCCCAGCCAGCCGAGCTGCTGGTCCGACAGCTCCAGGTCGACCTTGATGGCCTGGCCGATGGTCGAGATGATCGTGCGGTCGATGAAGTTGAAGGTGTAGGCGACCACCAGCAGCCACAGGACCGTGTTGCGGTAGCCCAGGGAATAGGCGGGCGATCCGGGCGCGGCATTGGCTGGCGGCATGGTGTGACTACGCTCCCCGCGCTCCCGGTGGCCGGGGCTGTTGTGGTTGGCCCGACGTTAGCGGGCGTTTCGCGCCGGCGGTAGGGGGACGCTAGGGGACCCCTTCATGGCACGCCTTGTCCTGTAACTCGCCCACCGCGCCCGTTCGCTAAAGATTCCGACAGCGGGAGCGGGCGGACGGCGGCTAGGCAGCCGGCAGGATCAACTGTCGGGCGGGGCCGTGGCATGGGTAGGGACGAACGAGGGCGCCGTTTCAGGGCGCGGGTGCTGGCGGCCGGGGTGATTGCCCTGGCGGGCGCCGGCGCGACGCGGGCGTCGGACCACCTGGACAGTGCCGCGGTGGTGGCTGACCCGGCGGCGGATATTGGGGACGTCTATGCCTGGATGTCGCCGGATGCGAGGCGGCTGAACCTGGCGATGACCATTGTGGGCAAGGCGTTCTCCGACCGGCACACCTATGTCTTCCACGTGGACAGCGGGCCGCGGTTTGGGGCGACGCAGGCGAGCGTCGAGATCAGCTGCAGGTTCGATGGGGCGACCGCCGACTGCCGGGCCGGGGACTTCGACAGGGTCCGCGGCGCGGCCGGCGGGCCGGAAGGCCTGGCCGGAGCCGAGGGGCGGATGCGGGTGTTCGCCGGCCCCCGGGACGATCCGTTCTTCAACAACGTGCGGGGCACGCGGGACGCTTACGATGCCGCGGGAGCGGCGGTGAGAGCCGGGGCGGCGTTGGATCGGGCCGGATGCCCGGCGTTCGACGCGGGCGTCTCGCGGGATATCCTGCGCCGCTGGGGCCACACGGCGGGTGGGCCGGCGGAGAACCTGCTGGCGGGCTGGACCCCGGCCGCGCTGGTGGTGTCGGTGGAGGTGGACGCCGCGGCCCCCGGCGGCCGCATGCTGGCGGTGTGGGCCGAGACGGCGACCGCCGAGGGGCGGATCGACCGTATGGGCCGGCCGCTGACCGGCAACGCCCTGCTGGGGACGCTGGGACCTGCCGAGACGGCCGAGACGCTGAAGGCGCAGTACAACCGCGCGACGCCCGCCGCCGCGGACGCCTTCGTGGGCGAGATCGAGAGAAGCCTGGCGCTGTACGACGGCTTCGACGGCGAATGCGGGAACGCGTGGCTCGCCGATGCCGACAGCGGGCCGTCCCGCTACCTGCCGCTAGCGACGCTGCTGGCCGATGACCGGCTGTGGGTGAACGGCGCGTCCGGAACCTGCACGGAACTGTTCGCGGTGGAGCGGGCGGCGCTGTCGGGGCGCCGGGACCTGGCGGGCGACTGTGGCGGGCGGGCGCCGAACCTCGACGCCATGGATGCCTACCGCGCGCTGCTGGTGAACGGGACCACGTCGGGCGTAAGCGACGGGGTGGACCGGGACGAGATCGGGGCCGGCGCGACGTTTCCGTTCCTGGCGGCGCCGGGCGTGACCCGGTGAGAATCTGGCTGGTCGTGGGCCTCGCTCTGGCCGCGGGCGCCGCCCAGGCCCACGATTTCTGGATCCAGCCGCAGGCCTTTGCCGTCGAAGCGGGCGGGGCCACGGCTATCACCCTCCAGGTCGGGGACGGCGCTGAGCGGCAGCGCTCGTCGATCCCGCGGCGCAGGATCGTGCGGTTCGAGGCCCTCACCCCGGATGGGACGGTGCGGGACCTGGCCGGGGCCCTGACCCTGGGGGCGAGCGGCGGCGACACGGCGGCGCGCTTCGAGGCGCCCGGCGCGCACGTCCTGGTGTTGGCCACCGACGCGGATGGGCGCAGCCGGCTGCCGGCGGAGAAGTTCAACGCCTATCTTGTCGAGGAAGGCCTGATCCCGGCCCTGGAGGCCCGGAAGCGGGCCGGGCGGAGCGAGCGCGAGGGCTCCGAACGCTATCGGCGCGCGGCGAAGGCGATCGTTCAGGTGGATGACGGAGAGGGTGCGGCGATGCGACCGGCAGGCCTGCCGCTGGAGATCGTCCCCCTGGCGTGGCCCAGGACCGAGGCGGGCCGGCTGCCGGTTCGGGTGCTGTTTGAGGGCAAGGCGCTGGCGGGCGCCCTCGTGAAGCTGACCGAGCTGACCGAGCTGACCGAGCTGGCCGGCGGCGCCGGGCCGCAGGCTTCAAGGCGGACGGATGCGGCGGGAGAGGCGGTCTTCGCCGCGCCCTCGGCGGGAGCCTGGCGGCTCAGCGTGGTGTGGACCAAGCCGCTGGGGCCGGACGCGGACGCCGACTTCGAGACGACCTTCGCGACACTGTCGTTCGGGGTCAGCGCGCCCTGGCCGGGCGCCTGCGGAAGGCGGACGGCGGGCGCCCGTAGGCCTGGCGGAAGGCGGCCGTGAAGTGGCTGTGGCTGGAGAAGCCGAGGTCGAGGCCGAGCGCGGTGAGATCGTCGGCCTGCGGCAGCAGGTCCAGCGCCCGCGCCAGGCGCAGGTGCAACTGGTGGCGATAGAGCGGCACGCCTTCGACGGCCTGGAAGACCTGGGTGAGATAGACCGGCGAGCCCCCCACCTCGGCGGCGATCTCGGCCAGGGTCCAGCGACGGGCAGGATCGGTGCTAAGCACAAGCTTGGCGCGGTCGGCGAGCCGACGGCGTCCCGGCGTCCCGCCGATGGCGCGGCTGGTGCGCGGTCCGAGAGCGCGGCGGGCCAGGGAGAGGGCGAGACTCTCGGCCTCCAGCGGCTCGAGGGCGCCGGCGGCGAGGCCGTGGCGGAGCTGGGCGGCCAGCGCCTGGGCCTGCGGGTCGATGCGGCGGCGCTGGTCGTGGAAGGCCAGGGCCGGGGCGCGGCGGAGCAGGGGCTGGGGCGCCAGCTCGCGCAGCACGTCCGGGTCGAGCGCGAAGGACAGGCAAGCGTCGCCGCCGGCCACGGGGTGAGCGATGCGGTAGCCCTCGCCGGCGTTGAAGAACAGGACCTGGTTGGCCTCGGCCACCGCGAGATCCCGCCCGAGCCGGCGCGTGTAGACGCCGCGGTAGGGAAAGACGAGTTCGGTCGCGGTGGCGCATTCCTCGGCGCCGGCGTGTCGGCAGGTCCCGCGGCAGCGGATATCCCGGACGGCGAGCGTCCGGGTCCGCAGCAGGGTCTGCACGGCGACTTCGGTCATCGGCGCCTGGGTACGCGCGCCGCCGGCGCAGCTCAAGCCGCTCTAGCTGACGGTCTCCTCGCGGATGGTGCGGCGGGCCAGCCAGAAGCAGACGAAGGCGATCAGGCCGAACAGGGTGGAGACGATCAGGGCCCAGCGGACGCCTTCGGCGGCGCCCATGCCCATGCCCTTGTTGAACCAATCCGACAGCAGGCCCACCGCCAGCGGGCCGAGGCCCAGGCCGATCAGGTTGATGATGAAGAGCAGGATCGCCGCGGCCGTGGCGCGCATGTGCGGCGGCACGACGGACTGGCCGGTGCCGTAGACGGGGCCGTACCAGAGCGTGCCGAGGAAGGCGTTGATGGCCAGGATGAAGAGCGCGACGCTGGCCTGGTCGATGCTGACGGCGGTGATGTAGACCGGAATGGTGATCAGGCTGGCGATGGCCGGGGCCACCATGTAGGCGCGCAGGTCCTTGCGGCCGTACTTGTCGGCGATCCAGCCGCCCACCCAGGAGCCGATGGCGCCGGCGGTGCCGCTGATGACGCCCAGCGCCAGGCCCAGGAAGCCCACGGGTCCCAGGCCGAAGCTGGCGGCCAGGGCGGCGATCTCTTCCGGATGGTTGCGCAGGAAGAACGAGGCGGTGAAGGGGGCGTGGCCGTAGCCGATGAAGGCCTTGATGGCGGCGGCGAAGGCGATGAACCAGAAGGTGCGCCGCTGCATCAGGTAGGACATGGTCTGGCCGAAGGTGGCCGAGGCGGCCGCGACCTGGGCCGCGTGCTGGGCCATCAGCTTGCGCGGCTCCTTCAGGGTGAAGAAGGCCAGCAGGGCGAAGATCAGGCCCGGGACTCCGGCCACCAGGAAGGCGGCGCGCCAGCCGTAGGCGTCGGCGATCAGCCCGCCCATCACCAGGCCCAGCAGACTGCCGATCGGGGTGCCCATGGAATAGAAGGCGAGCGCCGAGGCGCGCTTTTCCTTGGGCGTGTAGTCCACGATCAGGGAGTGGGCCGGCGGCGTGCAGCCGGCTTCGCCCACACCCACCCCGATGCGGAAGATGATCAGCTGCCAGAAGTTGCCGGCGGTGGCGCAGAGGGCGGTGAAGCCGCTCCAGACCGCGGTGGCCGAGCCGATGATGAAGGCGCGGTTCTTGCGCTCGGCGAGTCGGGCGATGGGAATGCCCAGGAAGGTGTAGAAGACGGCGAAGGCCAGGCCGCTCATCAGGCCGAGTTGCCAGTCGGCGAGGCCCAGGTCCTGCTTGATCGGCTCGGCCAGGATGTTGATCACCTGGCGGTCGAGGAAGTTGATCACATAGATGCCGAGGAGCAGCCACATGGCGTAGCGCGCGTAGGCCTTGGAGAACGGAGCCGCCTGCAGGCCGCCTTCGGAGGCGGGGGTGGCGACGGGGCCGCTGGGCGACACGGCTTCGGTCATGGGGGACGCGTTCCTCTGGTTTTCTTTGTGCTTGGCCCGAACTAGATGGCGCCCTGCGGCCGGCCGCAACGATTCAAGTGTTTCAAAACAGCAGTATGGAGCGAGCGCGATGGAGCTGGTGATCGGAACCAAGCGGTGGTCGACGTGGTCGTTGCGACCCTGGCTTGCGCTGAAGCGCTCGGGGCTGTCCTTCACCGAAACCTTGGTGGAGCTGCGCCAGGAGAACAACGTCAGCGAGGCGCAGATCCGGGTCCACTCGCCATCGGGCCTGGTGCCGGTGCTGAAGGACGGCGGGCTGACGATCTGGGACAGCCTGGCGATCTGTGAGTACCTGGCGGAGAAGGTGCCGGGCCTTTGGCCGGCCGACCCGGTGGCGCGGGCCCTGGCGCGGGCGGCGACCGCGGAGATGCACTCTGGATTCGCCTCGCTGCGCGGCGAGTGCCCCATGGCGCTGGAGGCCGAGCCCAAGCCCACCGAGCTGTCGCCCGCGACGCAGAAGGACATCCGGCGGATCGTCACGGTCTGGAACGAGCTGCTGGGCCGGTTCGGCGGGCCGTTCCTGGTGGGCGAATGGTCGATCGCCGATGCGTTCTACACCCCGGTGGCGACCCGGTTCCGGACCTATGGGGTGAAGCTGTCGGACTATGGCGACTCCGGCGCGGCGGGAGAATATTGCCAGCGCCTGCTGGAGACGCCGGAGTTCCTGGCGTGGGAGGCAGCCTCGAAATGAGGCGGTTCGCCGGCCTCCTCCGGGCGGTGAACGTCGGGGGGCGCAAGCTGCTGATGGCCGACCTGAAGCGGATTGCGGCGGAGGCGGGGTTCGACAGCCCCGCCACCCTGCTGGCCAGCGGCAACCTGCTGTTCGGCTCGCGCCTGGCGCCGGACGAGGCCGAGGCGGCGCTGGAGGCGGCGATCGCAAAGGACCAGGGGCTCAAGGCCGACGTCATGGTCCGCGACCATGCGCAGCTTCAGGCCGTCATCGCGGCCAATCCCTTTCCACAACAGGCGAAGGATGAGCCCAACCGGCTGATGGCCATGTTCCTGACCGGGACGCCGCAGGCCGGGCCTGAGACGCTGGAGAACGCGTGCGGGGCCGGGGAACAGGTGCGCGCCGGGCCGGGCTGCCTCTATGTGTGGTTTCCCGGCGGAGCGGGGACCTCGACGCTGTCGAACACGCTGATCGAGCGGCGGCTGAAGGTGCGCGGCACGATGCGCAACTGGAATACCGTGGGCAAGCTGGAGGCCCTGCTGGCCGGCTAGCCGCCGCGGCTGCGGGCGAAGAGCAGGTCGGACCAGCGCCAGTCGCCGGCGCCAACGACCACCCGGGGCGAGGCCGGGCCGTCGTCCAGCGAGACGACGATCAGGCCGCGCACCCGTTGCTGGCGGCAGGCCTCGGGCGCGAAGGCGACCTCCCACATGATGGCCTCGCGGACCGAGGCCAAGCCCTTGCCCTCCTGGCCCGGGTGGGTGACCCAGTCGCCGTTCCAGACGCGGATCGCGCGGCCCTGATGCGCCTGCGCCATCGCAGCCTGTACGCGGCGGTCCTTGCGCAGCTTGGCCTGCAGCCAGGCGACCATGTCGCAGCGCCCGCCGCCGCCGCCCGCGCCGACACCCGAACCGGCCTTGGTGGCGGAAGCGAGCTCGGCGTCGCTCACCTCGGCGGCGAGGTCCGTCACCGGGCCGGAATCGGCCTCAATGGGCGTCACGTCGGGCGGAGGCGTGCGGACTGGCCGCGAGACCGTGCGCCGGGGCGGCGTCGGTTTGGGCTTGGGCTCGACCTTTGGCGGCGGCGGGGTCGGCGGCGCGGGGTCGGGTTCGGGCTCGGGTTTCGGCGCCGGGGGGGCGGGCGGCGGCGGGGGCGGCAGCTCCACGAGCTGGACCTGCACCGCCGGCAGCTCGCGGGGCGGCGGGATATCGGGCTGGGCGAGCAGCAGCGCGGCGAGGAACGCCGCGTGCCCACCAAGGCTTAGCATCCCCGTGACCAGGCGGCGGCGCTTCGCGTGGATGCGTGCGGCCTCGGTCACGGGGCTTTGGGCGACTTCGTCGCGCTCTAGGAGAGCACGACCAGGACGACCCGGCGGTTCGCCTGGCGGCCCGCGCGGTCACGGTTGGGCGCGACCGGCGAATCCGGACCGTACGAGATCGTGCTGATGCGGTTCAGCGGCACGCCGTGCTGGTTGAGGTAGCGGCGCACGGCTTCGGCGCGTTCCTCGCCCAGCCGGTAGTTCAGGTCCTTCGAGCCGGTGGCGTCGGTATGGCCCTGTACCTCGATGTAGACGTTCCGATTGTCGGTCTTCAGCTTCTCGGCGATCGCATCGAGGCGGGCCTGCATCTCAGGGGTCAGGGTGGCCTTGGCCACGCCGAACTTGAAGCCGTCGTCGGACAGGACCTCGGAATAGAGGAACTTGCCCTCGGCCAGCTTGCCCGCCGCAGTGGCGCGGTCGAGCGCGTCCTTGGCCGTGCCCTCGACGCTGGCGACGCGGGTTTCGACGGTGTCGACCCGCCCGGCGACCACGTCGGTCTTGGCGCCCACGACGGCCACTTCTTCCCTGACGAACTTCTTTGTGGCGCACCCTCCCAGGCTCACCACACCCAGTAACGCCGCCCCCGCAATCATCACCTTCGACGTAGGGTGGATCATTCAATTCTCTCCGTTCCGGTTGGTCCCCCCGACCGTCGTTAAGCTTTGAACAACCATTCCATCGGGCCCGATCTAGGCCGTTTTCGGGCGCAGCTTGACCGTGGGGCGGCGGGGCTGGGAGCGCGCCGATGGCCCCAGGGGCCGCTTCCGTGCTAGGCTCCCCCTCGAGTTTCCTGGGCGATGGCCTGCGCCAGACGCCAGCCGAACCGGCAGGAGCCTTGCGCCGCCACGCGCCCGATCGGGCCGGAGGTGTGCGATGGCTGTCGGAAATCACGTCGAGAATCCGTTCGAGTATGTGCTGAAGGGACTGGCCGGGGCCTTTTCGCCCGGACGGCGCAGCGATCCCGCGGCGCGCGCGGCGGCCCGGGCGGCGCCCCAGGTGCGGCGGATCACGGCGGCCGACCTCTGGGCGTCGCTGCGCAAGGGGGTGGACGATTTCGCCGCCGCGCGGGACGACGTGATCTTCATCGCCGTCATCTATCCGCTGGCGGGCCTGGTGCTGGCGGCGACCGCGTTCCGCTACGCGCTGCTGCCGATGATCTTTCCGCTGCTTTCGGGCTTCGCGCTCATCGGACCGCTGGCCGCGATCGGCCTCTACGAGATCAGCCGCCGCCGCGAGCGGGGCGAGACGGTGAGCTGGATGGACGCGGTGGGCGTGCTCCGCTCGCCGGCCATCGGCTCGATCATCGGCATGGGCCTGATCCTCGTGGGCCTGTTCGCCCTGTGGCTGGCCACCGCCTACGAGATCAGCCTGCTGGCGTTCGGCGACGGCCCGCCGGTGACGGTCGCGAGCTTCGTCGACCAGGTGTTCGCCACCGGCGGCGGCTGGGCGATGATCGCCATCGGCATCGGCGTAGGATTCCTGTTCGCCGTGGCGGCGCTGGCGATCAGCGTGGTCTCGTTCCCGCTGCTGCTCGACCGCCACGTGGGCGTGGACGTGGCCACCCGGACCTCGCTGAAGGTGGTGGCCGAGAACCCGGGAACGATGGCGCTCTGGGGCTTGGTCGTGGCTGGCTCGCTGGTGATCGGCGCCCTGCCGGCGCTGCTGGCGCTGATCGTGGTGGTGCCGGTCCTTGGACACGCCAGTTGGCATCTCTACCGGCGGGCCGTGGCGTAGGACTGACCGCCCCCCGTCAGCCCTGATCGCTGCGCCGGGCGGTGCGCACGGTTACGGTTTCGGGGCGGCCGGCGCGGAGGACCTGGAGGGTGAGCTGGGCGCCGGGGGGCGCCTCTGCGATGGCGCGCAGGAGGCCGCCGGCGCTGGCGATGGCCGCGCCCTCGACGGCGACCACCACGTCGCCCGGGCGCAGGCGGCCGGCGGCGGGGCCGCCGGCGGCGACGCCGACGATCACCGCGCCGCGGCGGCCGCGGGCGTCGAGCCGGGCGGCGAGGGCGGGAGTCAGGTCCTGGACGCCGACGCCCAGGTACCCGCGGGTGACACGGCCCTCGGCGATGAGCTGCTGGGTGACCCGTTCGGCCAGGTCCGAGGGGATGGCGAAGCCGATGCCCACCGAGCCGCCGCTGGGCGAGAAGATTGCGGAATTGACGCCCACCACGCGGCCCTGGAGGTCGAAGGACGGGCCGCCGGAGTTGCCGCTGTTGATCGGGGCGTCGATCTGCAGATAGCCCACGAAGGTCTCGCCGATCTCGCGGCCCCGGGCCGAGACGATGCCGGCGGTGGCCGTGCCGCCCAGGCCGAAGGGATTGCCCACCGCCACGACCCAGTCGCCCACCTCGGGCAGAGCGGAGCGGGCGAAGCTGACGTAGGGCAGGTCGCGGCCGTCGATCTTGACCACCGCGAGGTCCGTGGGCGGGTCGCGGCCCACGATGCGGGCGGGGAACTGGCGCCCGTCGGCCAGGCTGACGACCATTTCGGTGGCGCCCTCCACCACGTGGTTGTTGGTGACCACGTAGCCGTCCGCGCTGATCAGGAAGCCTGAGCCCGCGCCGCGCCGAACGGGCGTGGGGCCGGCCAGGCCGGGGGGCAGGAGCTCGAGCCAGGGGGTGTCGTTCTGGGCGACGCTGAGGGTGTCGATGGAGACGACGGCCGGGGAGACGCGCTTGACGATGGGCGCGAAGGAGTCGGGCGCGCCCCCCGCGGGTGTCGCGATGGCGGGCACCTCGATGGGGCCCTTTTCCGCGGCCGCGGGCGCGGCGGGCCGGCGCTCGCAACCGGCGACCAGCGCCAAGGCGGCGCACGCGACGATCAGGGACTTCTGCAACGGCGTCTCCCGGGACTGGACGTGGCGGGCGACCCCGCGATGATGGTCAAATGTCGCTGACGCCCATCGGCTGCAAGCGCCCGTCCCCGCGCGGGCGGGGCGTTGCCGCGGAGGGCCATCAACTTTTCGGCCCGGCCGTGTCTGTCTGGCGGCGGGTCGTTCGTCGACGGGGGGATGGGCCGAAGACGCCCGCCGCTCAAGCTAGGAGATTTCCCATGCGCTATATGTTCATCGTCCGCTCGGGCCACCAGGGCCCGCCCACGCCCGAACTGATGGAGGCCATGGGCGAGCTGGCCGCCGAGGAGATCCGCGCCGGCCGTATGATCGACCAGGGCGGGCTGCTGCCCATGCCCATGGGCGCCGAGATCTCGCTGAAGGGCGACAAGGTGTCGGTGCTGGACGGGCCGTTCGTGGAGTCGAAGGAGATCATCGGCGGCTACGCGATCTTCGACTTCCCGGCCAAGGAGGAGGCGATCGCCTCGGCCGTGCGGTTCATGGAGCTGCACCGCCAGCACATGCCCGGCTGGGAAGGCGTCTGCGAGATGCGGCCGATGGCCATGCAGGGGGTCGAGACCGAGGCCTGCGCGAGCATGCCTGCCCCCGTCGCGTGACGGACGGCGCCGCGCAGCGGGCGGTCCTGGCCGTCTGGCGGATCGAACAGCCGCGGCTGCTGGCCGGGCTGGCCCGGATGCTGCGCGACGTCCCGCTGGCCGAGGAACTGGTGCAGGAGGCCCTGGTGGCCGCCCTGGAGACCTGGCCCTCGGCCGGCGCGCCCCAGAACCCCGGCGCCTGGCTGATGACCACGGCCAGGCGCCGGGCGCTGGACCATCTGCGGCGCGACAAGATGCTGGCGCGCAAGCACGCGGCGCTGGCGCGGACGCTGGAGGTCGAGGAGCAGGCGATGCCCGACCTCGACTCGCGCCTGGACGACGACATCGGCGACGAGCGGCTGCGGCTGATCTTCACCGCCTGCCACCCGATCCTGCCGCGGGAGGCGCGCGCGGCGCTGACGCTGCGGATGATCTGCGGCCTGACCACGGAGGAGATCGCCCGGGCGTTCCTGCAGACCGAGGGCGCGGTGGGCCAGAGGATCACCCGGGCCAAGCGGACGCTGTCGGAGTCGGGCCTGGAATACGAGACGCCGCGGGGCGAGGAGCTGGCCCGCCGGATGGGGTCCGTGCTGGACGTCGTCTACCTGATCTTCAACGAGGGCTATGCCGCCACGCGCGGGGACGACTGGATGCGGCCGCAGTTGATGCACGAGGGCCTGCGGCTGGGCCGGATACTCACGGCGATCGCGCCGGAGGAGCCCGAGGTCCACGGTCTCTTGGCGCTGATGGAGCTGAACGCCTCGCGGGCGGCGGCGCGGGCGGGGCCGGACGGGACGCCGATCCTGCTGCCCGACCAGAACCGCGACCTGTGGGACTGGGCGCAGATCCGCCGCGGGCTGGTGGCGCTGGGTCGGGCGCAGGCGCTGGGCGGGGAGGACGGGTTCCACGCATTGCAGGCGGCGATCGTGGCCTGCCACGCCCGCGCCCGGCGGCCGGAGGACACCGACTGGGGGCGGATCGCGAACCTGTACGCCGTGCTGGCGCGCGGCTGGCCATCGCCGGTGATCGAGCTGAACCGGGCCATCGCGGTGGGGTTCGCCGAGGGGCCGGCCGCGGGGCTGGCGGTGCTCGACACCGTGGCCGAGGCGCCGGCGCTGCAGCGCTATCATCTGCTGCCCAGCGTGCGCGGCGACCTGCTGCTGCGGCTGGGGCGGAAGGCGGAGGCGCGGGCCGAGTTCCTGCGCGGCGCTGCGCTGGCCGGAAACGCGCAGGAGCGGGCGTTCCTGAGCCGCCGCGCGGCCGATTGCGGCTGAGCGCCGTACCAAATCTTCAATTTTTGAAACAGGGCTGCAATGCGTGGGCGATAGGCCAGCCGCACCGGTGGAACGCCGGCGTGGGCGCATTGCCGGATCGGTGGGGCGGCCGTAAAATCGGTATGAACGCGGCGACCTGAGATCGCGGCGAACAAGATGGGGAGATGAGGCCATGCAAAAGGTGGTCGTCGCAGCACTTGGGAGCCTCCTGCTGGCCGGCGTCGCCGCCGCGCCGCTGACCGCCGCCGCGGAGGGCGCGAAGGCCGCCCCCGCCAAGGCCGGCGCGGCGTGGAAGACGCCCCGCAACGCCTTCGGCCAGCCGGACCTCTCCGGGTTCTGGAGCAACGCGACGCTGACGCCGCTGACGCGCCGGCCGCAGTTCAAGGACCAGCTCAACTACACCCCTGAGCAGGTGAAGGAGATGGAAGCCAACGCGGCCGCCGAGGTCGAGGAGGGCAATCAGGACACCGATCCCAACGCGCCGGCCGAGGCGCCCAAGACCCCGCCCGGCGCCAACATCCGGCCCGAGTTCGCGGCCGCGGGCGGGGACGTGGGCGGCTACAACCGCGGCTGGCTGGACCCGGGCAGCCACGTGATGCGCGTGAACGGGGAGCCGCGCACCTCGCTGATCACCACCGCCAACGGCCAGCCCCCGCCGCGCAAGGCGGGCGCCCCGCCGGCGCCGCGCTTCGGCGGCGGCATGGGATCGTTCGATCATCCCGAGACGCGCTCGCTGGGCGAGCGCTGCATCATGTCGTTCGGCCGGAACGCCGGGCCGCCGATGTTCCCGAACGGCTTCTACAACAACAACTACCAGATCCTTCAGACGGCCGACGCGGTGATCATCGAAGTCGAGATGAACCACGACGTGCGCCAGATCCGGCTCAACTCGAAGCACCGGGCCGACGACGTGCGGCCGTACATGGGCGATTCCATCGGCTGGTACGAGGGCGAGACCCTGGTGGTGGAGACGACCCACATTCCGCAGGCCCAGCACTTCATGGGGTCGTGGCAGAACCTGAAGATCACCGAGAAATTCACCCGCGTGGGGCAGCACCGGTTGCACTACCAGTTCACCGTCGAGGACCCGGACACCTGGGACAAGCCGTGGGGCGGGGAGTACGAATTCTCGCCGCTGGATGGGCGGATCTACGAATACGCCTGCCACGAGGGCAACTACGCGCTGCCGGGCATCCTGGCCGGGGCGCGCGCCGAGGAGGCTGAGAAGGCCAAGGCCGCCGCCGAGAAGGCCGAAGCCGACAAGGCCGCCGCGGCCAAGGCCAGCGCCGGCAAGAAGGCCAAGTCGGGCGACTGATCGCCGCCCCTGTCGACACCTACGCGGGCCGGGGAGCGATCCCCGGCCCGATGCGTTGAGGGGCGAGCGTTTCAGACAGGGACCCGTCCATGAAGATCATCCTCGCCCTCGCAGCGACCGCGGCTCTCGGCTTGGCGGGCTGCGAACGGTCCACCGGCACTGCGCCGCAGGGCTCGGACGTGGCGGCCGCCATGCCGGATACGACGCAGCCGCGCGACCCTAACGTGCAGATGACCGTGCCGGACGCCGGGGCCACCGGCGCCGTGCCCGCCGATGGCTCGGCGCCGCCGGTCGCGACGACCCCCGCAGATCAGCCGGCCACCGCGCCGGCCACCGAAGCACCGAAGTAAGCGGCGAACTGCGGCGAACGGCCGCAGTCCGGGCGGCGCGCGGCGTCCAGGCGTTCACCGCCTTGAAAGCGAGTTGCCGTTTACCCTGCTCCCTGGCGTCCCGGCGCCGGGAGAGGGATCGATCTTGAGTAGCAGCGTGCCGCCCGCGCCCGAGGGCGCCTTCGCCTTCATCGCCGAACAGACCAGCGATGTCATCGTGCGGACCCGGGCCGACGGCGTCCTGACGTACGTCTCCCCCGCCGTGCGCCGCTATGGCTACGAGCCGGAGGACTTGGTCGGCGAGGCGCAGGGGTCGATGGTCCACCCGGACGACGCGGCGGACCTTGCCTGTAAGAACGCCGCCCTGTTCGCGGGGTCGCTCGACCCGACGCTGAAGCGCGAGCATCGGTTCAGGGCCGCCGACGGCCGCTGGATCTGGATGGAGGGCAACCCGAAGATCATCTTCGGGGACGACGGCCAGGTGGTCGAGGTCATCAACATCTTCCGCGACGTCACCGCGCGACGCCTGCTGGAGGCGGAGGCGCGCGAGCAAGCCGAGGTGTTCGAGGCCGCCTTCACCCATGCCGCGATCGGCATGGCCCTGGTCGGCCTGGACGGACGCTTCCTGCGCCTGAACGACGCCTTCTGCCGGATCGCCGGCTATACGGAAGACAAGCTGCTGACGCTGGACTTCCAGACGATCACCCATCCCGAGGACCTGGATACCGACCTGGACCTGCTGCGACAGCTGACCAACGGCGAGATCGACAGCTACCGGATGGAGAAGCGCTACCTGCACGCCAGCGGCGAGACGGTGTGGGTGGGGCTGGCGGTGTCGATGGCCCGCGACGCGGACGGCGCGCCCCGGCACTTCGTCGCCCAGGTCACCGACCAGTCGGAACGCCGGCAGGTCGAACAGGCGCTGCGCGAGAGCGAGGGGCGCTATCGCCTCATCGCCGAGAACACCTCGGACATGATCACCATGACCGACCTGACCGGGAAGACGCTGTACGCCAGCCCGAGCGTGCGGCAGACCGGCTGGACGCCGGACGAGCTGGAAGGCCGGTCCTTCGCCTACAGCGTCCATCCCGACGATGCGCGGGAGGTCCATCGGACGTTCAAGCGCCTGCTGGCCGATGGCCAGGCCACCCGGGTGCGCTGGCGCGGTCTGGACCGGGAGACCGGCGAATACAGGTGGCTGGAATCGAACCCCAGCCTGGTGCGCGATCCCGAGACCGGCGAGCCCGCCGGCTTCCTCGACACCATTCGCAACATCAACGTGCAGGTCGAGCAGGAGGAGGCCGTCGCCAAGTCTCGCGCCGAGGCCGAGGCCGCCGCGACCGCCAAGTCGCAGTTCCTGGCCAACATGAGCCACGAGATCCGCACGCCGCTGACCGCCGTGCTGGGCTTCACCAACCTGCTGCGGGAAATGGAGCTGCCGGAAGCGGCGGCCGGCTACGTGCGGCGGATCGCGGGGGCGGGCAACGCCCTGCTGGCCATCGTCAACGACATCCTGGACTTCTCGAAGCTGGAAGCGGGCAAGTTCGAGATCCGGCCGCGGCCGACCAGCCTGGCCGAGGTCTGCGAGGAGACGCTGCATCTGTTCTCCAGCCAAGCCGAGGCGAAGGGCCTTTCGATGGTCTTCGAGCCCGCTCCGGGCCTGCCGCGCGCGGCGATGCTGGACGCCGACCGGCTGCGGCAGCTGCTGATCAACCTCATCGGCAACGCCATCAAGTTCACCGAGCAGGGCGGCGTCACCCTGCGGGCCGCGCCCGCCGGCGACGGCCGGGTGAGCCTCGAGATCGCCGACACCGGCCCGGGCCTGGACGAGGAAGCCCAGGCGCAGCTGTTCCAGCGCTTCACCCAGATCGACGGCTCGGTGGCTCGGACCCACGGCGGGACCGGCCTGGGCCTGGCCATCAGCCGCGGCATCACCGAGGCCATGGGCGGCGCCATCGCCGTCCACAGCCGGCCGGGCGAAGGGGCGACGTTCCGGGTCGAACTGCCGGCGCCGGCCGCCGAGAGCGCCCAGGACCTCGCGGGCGAGGATGCGCCGATCTCGATCGAAGGTCTGCGGATCATGGTGGTCGACGACAACGCCGTGAACCGCGAGCTGAGCCGCCGGATCCTGGAGGCCGCCGGCGCCCAGGTGAGCGACGCCGCCGACGGCGGGGCCGCCCTGGCGCACCTGGCGCGGCTGCCGGTGGACGTGGTGCTGATGGACCTCCGCATGCCCGGGCTGGACGGCCGCGCCACGCTGCGGGAGCTTCGCGCCGCCGAGGGGCCGAACCGGGGCGCGCCGGTCCTGGCGTTTACGGCCGACGCCGATCTGGAGGGCGAAGGCGAGCTCGCGGGGTTCGACGGCCTGGTGCGCAAGCCGATCCAGCCGCTGGAGATGTACTGCGCCATCGCCCGCGCCGCCCAATGGGCGGCGAGCGACGAGCACGCCGGGACCCGCGTCGCGAGCTGAGCGTGGCTCAGGCCACGGGCGCCCGGAGCCGGCAGGACAGGCCCGAGCGGGCGTAGTCGATTGCGGCCGGCGCGCCGAGCTCGGCGGTGAGGCTCGAAAGCAACCGCGAGCCGAACCCCTTGGTGGCCGGCGCCGACACCGGCGGTCCGCCCGTCTCGCGCCATTCCAGGTCGAGCGCCTCGCCGGTTGGGCTGAGCGCCCACAGAAGATCGACGCGCCCCTGCCGGGCCGAAAGGGCCCCATACTTCTGCGCGTTGGTCGCAAGCTCGTGCAGCGCCATGGAGAGGGCGAGCGCCACCTGCGGGGCCACCCGGGCGCGGGGGCCCTCGATGTGGATCCGCGGCCCCTCCGGCCCGTCGAAGGGCTGCACGGCCTCGCGCACGATGTCGGCGATCTCGGCGCTCTCCCAGTTCTGACGGGTGAGCACGTTGTGCGCCGTGGACAGGGCCAGGAGCCGCTCGGTCAGGCGCTCGCGGGCGTCGGCCATGGAAACGCCCTCGCGCAGGGTCTGGCGCGCGAGCGACTGGATGGTGGCGAGGGTGTTCTTGACGCGATGGTTCAGCTCGTTGACCAGCAGCCGCTGGCGTTCGGCGGCCTGGCGCTCGTCGGTGATATCCTGGGCCAAGCCGACGTAGCCCCGGAACGCGCCGGCTTCGTCGAAGCGGGCGCTGGAGACGGTGCGGAGCCAGCGCCACTCGCCGCGGATACGGAAGCGGGCTTCCCAGCTCGCCGGCTCGCGCGTGCCGCGGGCCCGCTCGCGGGCGGTTCCGATACGGTCCCGGTCGTCGCGGTGCAGCAGCGCCAGCCAGGCGTCGCCTGTGAGTTCCTCCAGGGGCAGGCCGGCGAGATCGCGGAAGGCGCGATTGGCGAACTCGAGCCTGCCCTCGGCGCCGGTCACCCAAATGGGCAGGGGCGCGCTGTCGGCCATGTCACGGAACCGGGCCTCGCTCTCGGCCAGGCGCGCCGCCTGCTCGCGCTCGCGGCGGACGCGTTCCCGCCGCTCGGTGATATCGCGAAAGGTGACGCCCAGGCCGTCCTCCAGCGGGAAGGCGCGCAGATGGAACCAGACGCCCCGGCGAAGCTCGGACGCGGCCTCGACCTCCACCTCGGCCTGGGAGGTCATGGCGCGCTCGAGGAAGGCGCGCATCTCGCCGTCGCCGCCGAGTTCGGGGAGATCCCAGGCCACCCGCCCGATGGCCTCTTCCCGGCGCAGGCCATAGTGGGCCAGGGCGCTGCTGTTGCAGTAGGTGACGCGCCAGTGGGCGTCGAACGCCATGAAGCCGTCTCCGATGCTGTCGAGCAGCTCGGCCATGTGGCGGTCCTGGGCCGCCTGTGTGCGCGCCGGCGATCCGGGGATGGCGACCTCCATGGGATACGCAATTGCCGGTTGACGTTGACCGTAACGCGGGCCCGGGCGCAACCCCACCAGGTTCGGTCGTGACCTGCGGCGCAGCCTGTGTCTTGATCTCCGGTGCAGTCGTTCAGGTGTGGGAAAACGTTGAAGAAAGCCAAGCCAGATCCGGAGGCCGACTCGCGGCTGGCGGCGGTGCTGGAGAGCATCAGCGACGTCTACTACGCCATGGACCGCGACTGGCGGATGGTGCTCTTCAACCGGGCGGCCGAGGAGTTCTTCGGCATGACCCAGGGCGACATCCTGGGGCGCGACTTCTGGGAGCTGTTCCCCGAGGGCCGGGGCACTGAGTTCGGGCGGCTGCTGGAGGCGGCCATGGGCGAGCGCAAGCCCGGGCGGCTGACCGCGCCGTCGGCGCTGCGCGCCGGGCGGACGGTGGAGGTGCGGGTCTCGCCGCTGGGCCAGGACGGCGTCGGCGTGGCGATCAATGACATCACCGAGCGGGCCGACGCCGAGCGCGCCATGCGGCGCAGCCAGCATCGCCTGGACCTGGCGGTGGAGGCGCACGGCATCGGCATCTTCGACTGGCATGTCCCCAGCGGAAAGATCGTCTGGAACCGCGAGGAGGAGGCGCTGTTCGGCCTGCCGCCCGGCAGCTTCGGCGGCGATCTCGCCGACTGGCGCAAGCAGGTGCTGCCCGAGGACCTGGAGCCGATGGAGGCCCGAATGTCGGCGGCCATGGCGGCGCGCGAGCCGACCCTGTCGTTCGAGTTCCGCATCCACCGGCCGGACGGGGCGGTGCGCTGGGTGGAGGGCGCGGCGCGTTTCGTCTACCTGCCGGACGGGACGCCCTACCGGATGGTCGGCACCAACATGGACGTCACAGACCGCAAGATGGCCGAACAGCGCCAGCGGCTGCTGATCAACGAGCTGAACCACCGGGTGAAGAACACCCTGGCGATCGTCCAGGGGATCGCCTGGCAATCGTTCCGGCATAGCGGGGCGCCGCGTAGCGCCGTCGAGTCGTTCGAGGGCCGGCTCGCCGCCCTGGCGGCCGCGCACGACGTGCTGACACGGCAGAGCTGGGAGGCGGCGCCCATCGCCAGCATCGTCGCCGGCGCCTTCGCGCCGCATCACGCGGGGGACGGCCGGCTGACGGCCGAGGGGCCCGCGCTCGACCTCGAGCCGAAGGCGGCGGTGGCGCTGAGCCTGGCCATGCACGAGCTGGCGACCAACGCGGTGAAGTACGGAGCGCTGTCGACGGACGCCGGCCGGGTGGAGGTCCGCTGGACGGCCGTGGGCCCCAAGCTGGAGCTGACCTGGCGCGAGATCGGCGGCCCGCCGGTGTCGGCGCCGCTGCACCGGGGGTTCGGAGCGCGCCTGCTGGAGCAGGGGCTGTCGGAGGAGTTGGGCGGGCGCGTCCGGCTGGAGTTCCTGCCGCAGGGCGTGACCTGCGTGGTCGAAGCGACGCTGGACCGCTAGCTCAGGCCGCCTGGCTCTCGTGCATGTCCGTCCCGAGGCTGAGCTCGAAGTCCTGCAGCGTGTCCACGAGCTGGATCACGTTGGCGGCCAGCGGCTTGCCGCGCGGAAACTGGTAGCGCCAGTAGGTGGCGATGTGGCTGACGAGGCCGCAGCCGTCGCCCAGGGACAGGAACATCTCGGGCGACTTCAGCAGGAAGTCGCGGAAGGCCAGGGCGTTGCCGTCGACGGTGAGCTGGGAGAACACCTCGTCGTAGACGCCCAGGTGGCTCATGACGGACTTCACTTGCCGCTCCATCTTCTGGCGCAGGCGGTTCTTGAGGGCCTCGAGCTCGTGGGCCGTCTCGGAATCGATCGGGCCGATGACCCGGACGCGGCCCAGTTCGCTGAACACGTCGCGCAGGTTTCCCCACAGCGTGTTGAGGACCCACTTGTAGTAGAGGAAGCCCTTCCAGGCGAAGATCCCCTCCTTGTAGTTCTCCTTCTCCAGCCGGAGCGTGAGGCGCAGCGGCTCCAGGCGGTCGTCGGTCTTGGCCGAGAGCAGGGCCTCCACGAGGCGCGCGATATTGCCCTCCTGCCCCTCGGAGTCGCGGTAGGCGAGCTCGATCAGCTTGGCGATCTCGGCGCCGACGAAGCGCTGCATGCGGGCAAGGTCGGGGGCGGAGATCTCGAAGTGGCTGGGGCTGATGTCGAAGCCGCGCCGCTTCATGTGCTCGCGCAGCAGGAACGGGTCGAGTGAGGGAAGCTCGTCGATGGCCTCGAGAACGGCCACGTCGCGGCCGAAGTCCGGCGCCTCGCCGCGCAGCTCCTCGAAGGCGTCCAGCCAACCGGTCTCCGACACGAACACCGAACGCCCGCCGAGGCCCAGGTCGGACCGTTCGAACGGGATGATCAGCTTGGTGGCGGTGTAGCGGATGCGGTCGAACGCCTCGCGCTCCTGGTCGCGCAGCCGGTGGCGCACGATCACCGCGCCGTTGAGGCTGGAGGCGACGAAGAAGGGGGCTTTCTCGTGGTCGGGATTGTTGGCGTTGCGGGCCGAGAGCGCCGCAAGATTCAGCACACGGCTGGTCGACGCCGTCTTTTCCAGACCGCGCAGACTGCGATACGTCCTGTCAGAGCCTTTGCCCACGTCCTGATATCCCGAGGCGCGAAACGGTGGGGAGAGACCGCTTCGTCGCGAGTACCGAGTGCGTGCTGTGCAACTGCTAACCAAACTCAGCCGATTCGAGCCCCAACGGCTGCCCGCGCGGCCAGCGGGCCGTTTACCCTACTCATTTTGGGGGTGGAGGGGCCCAAGGACTCCGGTGGGCCTCTAGTTTCGAGATCCGTGTTCGGCGAATTTGCCCCGCTTGCGTCCGGCGCGGTTCGCGAACAGTTTGCCGCCGAACAGGGGCAGGGGATTCAGTGATGTGGGGCAGGGGCGTCGGCGTCGTGGGGTTCGTTTGGCTGGCGGGCGCAGGCTCGGCGGCCTCACAGAATGCGCCGGTGTTCCCCGCGTCCCTCGACCGGGGGCCGCTGCTAGCCTGGATGCAGCGCGAAACCGACATCCTGGCGGACCGGGTGGTGGCGGTGACGCCGCAGGCGCTGACCTCGGTGGTGTCGACGTTCCCGGCGGCCCCGGGCACGAGCCCGCGGGTCGTGGTCCGTGCCGAGGCGATGAGCGCGGAGGCCTATGCCCATACCGGCGCCTTGTCGTGGCACGTGTCGCTCAACGCCGACTGCGAAAGCCGCAAGGTCCGGCTCGGCGAGACCACCGGCTATGCGGAGCGGAACCTGCTCGGCGAGCGCCGAACGCTGCGGGTCTCGGAAACGAGCTGGCGGACGCCCGAGCCGGGCACCGCGCTGGAGGCGGCGTGGCGCGCTGCCTGCGAGAAGGACTTCAAGGGTCCGTTCCACGCCGCGGCGGTGACGGTGGCGCAGGCGGATCCGCCTGTTGCGACTGCCGCGCCGGCCCCGACGGCTGCGGCCAAGACGCCCGCGCCCCCGGCCAAGGCGTCGTCGCCGCGGTCCCGGGTGGGCACGGTGGTGCAGGTGGGCGCCACTACCTCCGAGGCCGAGGCGCGCGGGCTGTTAAGCGCGATGCAGGCCCGCCTGGGCGGCCGTGAAGCGTGGGTGGAGGCGGCGAGCGTGGACGGCAAGCTGTGGAGGCGCGCCGTGGTGGGCGGCTTCGCGGACAGCGCCGAGGCCGCGCGCTTCTGCGCGAGCCTCAAGGCCGAGGGCCGCGGCTGCTTCGTCCGGCCGTCCCGGCCGGGCTGAGATCCCGCACTTCCGGTGGGAAAGAGGTCAGTCAGTCCTTCGCGCGCGTGAAGAAGCGGAAGGCGAGAACGATCAGGCAGCCGACGAAGAGCACGCCGGCGATCACCCGCGCGGCGTCCACGAGGAAGCCGAGGATGGCGAGGCCGACCATGGCGGCGAGCAGAATGGCGATCCATTTTCCCATGAGCTCTACAATGGGTCGCCAGCGCCGATGTTCCAAGCGGGGTCCGTCTGCGGTTCGGTTTCAAGTCACGAAATAAAAACCATGGCCTGTGCTATGGTGACGCACGATCCGGCCACGCGGGGACGCGGCTCGGGTTCTATCAGCCGTGAAATGGCCACAGCGACGCTGCTTGATGGGGGCAGCCGGGTTGAGGACGGAGCATGCTGGCAGGACTGAGACAGATCCTTGTGAGCCCGGCGACGGGCCTGATCGCGATCGCCGTGGCGATCGCGTTGGGCGTGTTGCTTGGCATCACGTCCACCTCATGGGTGGCGGAACGCGAGCGCTACGAGGCGCGCATCGCCGAGCTGACGCGCGCATCCGAGAAGGCCGAGGCCAGTTTCCGGATGGAGCTGGCGTCGTGCCAGGCCGCCGGCCAGGCGCGCGAGGTCAAGACCGAGGCGGAGTTCGCGGCGCGGGGGCCCACGCCGGAGGGCGCGCGAAGGCTTCTGGAGCAGCAGCCCGAGGGCATCGACGCCTGCGCCCGCATGGAAAGCGCCGACCAGGCCGTCCTGTCGAATCTCAAGAAGTGAGCCGCATGAAAACGACGACCGTGGCGCTGATGGCGGCCGCCGTAGCCCTGGCCGGCTGCCAGAGCCTGCGCAAGGAGAAGCCCAAACCCGTGGCGCCGGCCCCTGTGGTCGTGCCCGTGATTCCATTGCCGAAACCGCCGCCGCCTCCGCCGCCTCCGGCGCCGCCCCCTCCCCCGCCCAAGAGCTGCGTGCCGCGGAACCTGCCGCCGCCGCCGCGCTATCCCGACACCGATGGCGCGCTACGGGCCGCCCCGGGCGCGGCCGACCGCTACCAACTGATGGCGGCCGGGCGGATCCTGCGCATGGAACGGCTGCAGGACCTGGAACGCGTGATCGCAGGCTGCCGCTAAGGGATCAGACGGCCAGGCCCACGGTGACCGAGCCGCTGTAGCCCGCGATGGGGCTGCCGCTGAGCGCGGGGGTCATGGCCGCGATCTGGGCTGTTGTGTTGTCGCCGAAGACGTTGTCGCCGCTCGTGCTGGTCTGCGCGAAGCGCGAGGCGCTGTTCGGATAGCCGCCGGCCGCATAGACGGCGGTGCAGGCCGCGGACGGCATGGCGAACTGCGAGACCAGCAGCCGGTTGGCGTAGGCCGTGGCCGTGTTCAGCGAGCGATAGACCTCGAAGTGGATGTGCGGATAGCGGCCCGCATAGCAACCGGGGAAGATGGTGGTGAAGGTGGCCTGGCCGTTCGCGTCGGTGGCCTGGACGCCGCGCAGGTAGTTCTGCTGCGGCAGGTCGTAGATCGAATACTGGCCGTTCTGGTCCGCGTGCCACAGGTAGATGGCGTAGTCGGCAAGGGCGGCGCACGCGGCGTTGGTGTTCACCAGGTTGATGGTCAGGGTCAGCTGCACGCCCGCCGCCGTCCCGGAGAGGCCGGCGAAACTGGAGCGGATGTCGCTGCGAACCACGCCGCTGGTGGTCAGGATGTTGGAGAGCACGCCGTTGGCCATGTTGGAGCCGTCGGCCGGGTAGGGGCCGTTGGTCTCGGTCGGTGTCGCGCTGCAGGTGGAGCTGCCCGTGCCGGTCGCGCCCGTGCCGGTGGTCCCGGTTCCCGTGGTCGTCGTGGTGGTCGTCGTCGTCGTGGACGCGGACGCCGAGGTGGTGGCGGAGTCGCCCGAGCCGCCGCAGGCGTCGAGCAGGACGGCGCTGCCGCCGACGGCGAGCAGGCCAAGCATCCGTCGCCGCGCCATCATCTGCCGTTCCAGAGCCTGGAGGTCGAAAGCCAGGCCACGGTGGTGATCGTCGTCGTCGTGCATGCGTCCCTCGTTGATGCCGTGCGGTGGCCGAGGGGTAGGGAGCCTGCGAGGCCGCAATGTTGCGACGCCGTTACGCGGTTGTTTCAGGGTCCAACGCAAAACGCCCCGGCGAAGGCCGGGGCGTTCGCGTGGCGGTGAGGCCGGCGGCTAGAAGCGCCGCTGGAGCTCGATGCCGTAGGTGCGCGGCGGAATATAGGACACCGTCTGGTTCACGTAGCCGGTGTTTGGGCCGGTGTTGATGCGCGTGGAGGTGACGCCGGCCGACCCACGGGAATCGAAGACGTTCTTCATGTATCCGATCACGGTCCACTTATCGTCGCGGTCGCTGAACAGCAGGCGCGCGTCGACCTGGTCGTAGGCCTTCACCCGGTTGTAGTAGCGGTTGAAGATCGAATAGTAGGTCGCATCCCGCCAGACGTAGGTCAGCGAGGCCGAGAGGTTCCCCGGCTCCAGCTCCCAGGTGTAGTTGCCGTTGATCGTGAAGCGGTGCGGCGTCGACGACGGCAGCTTCTGGCCCTTGAGGTCCTGGTTGAGCGCCGCCGTCGGGTTCGCCAGCTGGGCCGGCGTGTTGCCCGCGAGGTTGGCGCCCGGCACCAGGCCGCGCGGGTCCTCGGAGTCCTGGAAGCAGCAGGCCTCGCGCAGCTCGGCGTTCAGGTACGAGTAGTTCGCCAGGATCTGCAGGTTGTCGATCGGCTGCCAGATCGTCTCGACCTCGAAGCCGAGCACGCGGGCCTTGGGCAGGTTGAAGAACGAGTTGACGTTGGTGCTGGTCACCGGGTTCAGGCCCGAGATCGGCACCTGGATGTCCTGGTAGTTGTACCAGAAGGCCGAGGCGTTGGCCTGGAAGCGGCCGCCGAACGTCTTCTTCGCCCCCACCTCGTAGGCGTCGATCGTCTCCTTGTCGGTGCTGACGTTGGACTGCAGAGTGGTCGTGCCCGAGTTGAAGCCCCCGGCCTTATAGCCACGGGTGTACTTGGCGTAGACGAGGGTGTCGGCGTCGGGCTTCCAGTCGACGCCGAGGGTGCCGGACACGGCGCTCCAGCTCTCCCGCAGGCCGCGGTGGCGCAGGCCGGTGGTGGGATCGGTATAGGCCGGCAGGTAGACCGCCGGGTCGGTGCTCGTGCCTGGGGCCGCGACGGCGGTGACGTCGACCGCCCGGCCGGTGATCCGCGAGATCGGGCAGGTGGCGGTGTAGAGGCAGAGGAGCCGGGCGCTCTCGAAGGAGCGCTTCTTGTCGTAGGTATAGCGCAGGCCCGCGGTGACCTTCAGGGTCTCGGTCGCCTGCCAGTCGACCTGGCCGAAGGTTGCGTAGGATTCGCTGACGTTCTCGGACGAGCCGTAGGCGTACCGCCGCTCGGGGTTCGGCGCCGCGGCGACGAGCTGGGTGGCCGGGTTGGTGGAGAACAGGGTGGGGTTCTCGAAGCCGGCGTTGTCGGCGTAGCGCGCGTCGGAGAGGGTGTAGTTCGAGCCCTCGCGGAACTGGTAGAGGCCGATCAGCCACTGCACTGGCCCGTCGTAGGTCGAGGTGAAGTTCAGCTCGTTGGAGAACCACCAGACCTCTTCCTGGTACTGGTTGTTCCGGCGGGGGTAGTAGGGCCGGGCCGGGACGCCCGGCAGGAAGAACGGCGTCTGCCGCGACGTGCCGTCCAGGTCGGTCTGGAGGCGGTAGTCGTAGTAGGTCATGCCGCCCACGTACTTCACGTCGATCTTGTCGAGGTGCAGCACGGCCTCGAGCGTGTAGGTGTTGCTCTCGAGGTTGATGTAGTTGCCGTCGTCGGTGTCGAAGCAGAACTGGCATGTGTTGCCGGCGATGGACGGGCTGAGGCCGAAGCCACCGGCGTTGGGCGTCAGGGCCGCCTGGAACGGCGTGGTCACGTCGCGCAGGCCGTAGATCGCCGTGGTGCGGCCACCGGGTCCGCGGCCCAGGGTGTGCCACTCCGTCGTCGAAGCCTTGAACCACCATTCCAGCTTGTCGTCTGCCAGGCCGCCGTCGAGCTGGGCTTCCACCGTCCAGACGGCGCCGCGGTTGCCTTCGTCCTCGCCGTTCGGGTTCAGGTTCTCGAACACGCCCTTGCCGATGTGGCTGTAGGAGGCGGCGAGGCGACCGCGGACCGAGCCGGCGATCGGGCCGGATATGGCGACCTCGGCGAGCTTGTTGTCGTAGTTGCCGTACCCCGCGCGGACCTCGCCGTAGAAGTCGTCGGTCGGGCGCTTGGAGACGATGTTCAGCGCCCCGCCGATGGCGTTGCGGCCATAGAGCGTGCCCTGCGGGCCGCGCAGCGCCTCGGTCCGCTCGATGAACAGCGAGGATTGGGCGAAGGAGGTCACCGACGAGGTGTAGAAGCCGTCGTTGTACATGGCCACGCCGCCCTCGGAGGAGCGGTTGTTCGTGAAGCGGCCGATGCCGCGCATGTTGATGCGGTCGTTGTTGGTGGAATAGGCGAGGCCCGGCGTGAAGTTGGTGAGGTCCGCCACGGAGTTGATGCCGACCAGCTCACGCCGCTCGTCGGTGAAGGCCGACACGGCGACCGGCACGTCCTGCAGCGACTGCTCCCGCTTTTCTGCGGTGACGACCAGTTCCTCGATTTCGGTGGTCTGCGCCGACGCCGTCGTGGCGAGCGCTGCGCTGGAGACCGCCGTCATTGCGTAGACGCAAGACAGCAGAATGCTCTTTCTCGATAACATCTGACGTTTCCCCCAAGCCCATTTTGATAGCGCCTTGATGGCGCTTGGATTCGAATGTCCGGCATGGTGGACGCCGCGTCAATGCACCCATCGTTCTATATCGGCGGTTTTTGAACATACTGAATGTTGGAAATAGAACGCGTGATCCGAACGGTCGCTGGCCAGGAGGCGCCCGCACGGGGGCTAGGCGCCGCCGCCGACCCTGGGCCACTGTCTGGCCCGGAGGACCGATGGCGAGCTACCGGCAGCGGCTGGAACGGGACCTGGACGACTGGATCGGCCGCGGCCTGGTGCCGGCCGAGAGCCGCGTCGCGATCCTGGAGAGCATCGGCGAGGGTCGCCGCCCGGACGCGGCCACGGCGCTGGCGATCATCGGCGGTCTGCTGGCTGGCGTCGCGGTCATCGCTTTCGTGGCCGCCAACTGGGGCGAGATCCCCCGCATCGCGCGGTTTGTGCTGGTGCTCGGCGCGTTCCTGGGCGCGGCGGGCGGCGCGGCCTGGGCCAGCGCGCGGGGCCGGACGGTGACGGGCCACGTGCTGCTGAGCGTGGCCGCGCTGGTGTTCGCTGCGGCCATCGGGCTGACGGGCCAGATCTTCGACATCGCTGGTGAGCCGCAGGCGGCGCTGCGGGCGGCGGGCCTGGCCGCGGCGCTGCTGGCGCTGGCCGGGCGCTCGCCCTGGCCGGCGGCGGTGGGCCTGGTGCTGCTGGCCCTGGGCGACTTCCAGGACGGGCCGCGCCTCGGGGCGGATGAGCCGCGGCTGCCGGGCTGGCTGGCGGTGGCGGCGCCGCTGGGCATGGGCCTGGCCCTGGCCTGGCGGTCGCAGGCCCTGGCGCATGTGGCGGGGATCGCGGCGATCCTTGCCGTGCCGACCTTTGGCGAACTGTTCCGGAACGAGGCTGGGCAGCTGTTCCTGGGCGCTTCGGTGGTGCTCGGGGCCGCGGCGGCCGCGGCGCGTTTCCTGCGCGACCGGTTCGAGGCGCCCGCGGGGGTGCTGTACGGATGGCTGGCGTGGGGCGCGCTGTTCTGGTTCGGGGGCTCCGGCTTCGACGGCGACCTGAAGGGCGTGGGCCATTCCATCACGTGGCTGGCCATGTCGGCGGGCGTGGTGGCGCTGGGCCGGCAAGACCGCCACGCCCTGGTCACCGCCGCCGGCGTCGTGGGGCTGCTGGCAGCCGGGGCCAGCCTGCTGTTCAACCTGGGCGTCGGTCTGATGACCTCCGCGGCGGTGTTCGGCGCGGCGGCGCTAGTGGCGCTGGGCGTCGCCTGGGCCATGCGCGGGAGGACGCGGGCATGAGGGTTCCCGGCGTTCCGGTGCGGATCCTGGCCGCCGCGAGCGTGCTGGCGCTGGGCCTCGTGGGGCTGGTGGTGCGCGAGGGGATGGCCCGCGCGAATGGCCAGGAGGTGGTGCTGCCGATCACGGGCTACGATCCGCGCGAGCTGCTGACCGGGCACTATGTGCAGTTCCAGATCCGCTCGGAATATCCGGGGGGCGCGCCTTGTCCGCCCGGGCATGATGCGGCGACCCCTGGCGATGGCTGGGTAGCGCTGACCCGGCGCGGCGATCATCACGAGGCGACCGGCGCGGCGGCGAGCCAGGCGGCGGCGCTGAAGCTGGGCGAGGTGGCGGTGCGCGGCGGCATGGAGTGTCACGCCCGCCCCGCGCCCGAGGCGACCTGGGTGATGCTGCACCTGGGCGTCGACCGGCTGCACGCGGACCAGACGCAGGCCGAAGCGATTCAGGAGCTGCTGCGGGCGCCGGCCGGCGGCGCGGGGCGCGGCTATGCGATCATCTCGGTCGGGGCCGACGGGCGGGCCCGCCTAAAGGGCCTGGCCGCCGGCGGGCGGCGCGTGGACCTACTCTGGTTCTGAGCTCGACTCGGAGAGGTCGACGGCGTCCGGGCGCCGCCCCTCGCTCTCGGCCTTGCGGGCGCCGGCCAGGATGCCGGGCAGCGAGTAGTTCCCCTCATGGCAGGCGTATTCGTAGACCGGACCCGGCGCGGCGTTGAGCGCCATCTCGGCCTTCCAGACCTTCGAATAGACCTTGGGGTCGTCGACCTCGAACGCATAGAGGATCTGGTCCTGCGCGACCCGGGTGAAGCGTTCGACCACGCGGGCTTCGGGCGAGAGGTAAAGGCTGGAGCCGAAGTAGGGCCGCAGGCTCTCGCCCGGATGGAACCCGATGGTTTCCACGACCAGCGTGTCGCCCTCCCACCAGCCGACGGAATCGCCCATCCAGGTGCGGATGTGGCCCGGCGGGCGGCGCCTGTCGGCCAGGCGGACGATGCGGGCGTCGTGGTTCATCTCCACCACGATGACCACGTGATCGCGGGCCTGCTGCACCTGGTAGTGGTTGTTGTAGAGCACGTTCAGCATCGGCGGGCCGGCGGTGGAGCCGAAGCCCAGGATGCAGCGCTCGCCCAGGGGCCGCGCCTCGGGGCCGTCGAAGGTGTTGCGGGCCGCGTTGAGGGTGTCCTGGTACAGCTTCCAGCCCTCGGGCCGGTACGGCAGCTTGCCGTCGGTGGGATCGACCAGCCAGGAGGTACGCACCTCGCCTCTGATGCGGCCCAGGCGGCTGCCGCCGTCGGTCCAGAAGGCGTTGTAGCCGCCCGGGTCCTGGCCCGCCTTGGGGGCCGGGGCGTTGGGATCGGTCGGCCGGCTCTGGGCCTCCATCATCCGGGCGCGCATCTGCTCGACCTGCCGGGCCTGGGCCTCGGGGATCGTCAGCGACTTGAACTGGGCCGGGCGCTCGAGGCCGGTGAGCGAGGCGTTGGTCCAGACCCCTTCCAGGTCGGGCTGGCCGAATGCGTTGCGGGGCGCCTTGTAGGCGGGCTGCGCCTGGGCGCTGGCGGCGATGGCGGCAAGCGCCAGGGCGACGAGGACGCGGCGCACGATCAGGCCTTCCGGTCGGCGAGGGCGGCGTAGACCGCCTTGGGCGAGATCGTGCGGACATCCGGCGTGCCGGCGCCGGGGATCGAGCCGCGGAGGTTCTGGATCATGCCGACGAAGACGATGTCGTGGGCCGGATCGATCCAGAACCAGGTGCCGAACGCCCCGCCCCACCAATAGGTGTCCTGGCCGTGCGGCAATCCGCTCTCGGCGGGCCGCTCGTTGACCGCGAAGTCCATGCCGAAGCCCAGGCCCTTCTGCACCGGACCGTAGAGGTCGACGCCGACCCCGGGCTCGAGCACCGACTTGCGCATCAGCTTGACCGTGTCGGGCTTCAGGATGCGGGCGCCGTCCAGCTCCCCGCCCTGCAGCAGCGCCTGGCAGAAGCGGTAGTAGTCGGGCGCCGTGGACCAGAGGCCGCCGCCACCGGACAGGAAGCGCGGCGGGCTGGTGGCCATGCGGCTCTCGGTCGGCACGATCTTGCCGGCGGCGTCGTAGGTGTGGATGCGAACCGCGCGCGCCGTCTTGGCCGGGTCCACCCAGAACTGGGTGTCGGGCATCTTCAACGGCGTGAAGAGGTGATCCTGCAGGTAGCGGTCGAGCGACTTGCCCGACAGCTTCTGGACGACATAGCCCTGGAGGTCGACGCAGGGCCCATAGGCCCAGTCCGTGCCCGGCTGGCTCTCGAGGGGCAGGGCGGCGAGCTTGTCCACCATGCCCTGCAGGTCGGTCTCGCGGAGATTGACCTTGGCCGCCTCGTAGACGCCGCTGGTCCCGAAGCCGGCGGTGTGGCTCATGAGCTGGGCCATGGTCATGGGCCGGGTCTGGTCGACCAGGCCGGCGGCGGTCTTGACCTTCAGCCCCGCGAACTCGGGGATGTGCCGGGCGACCGGATCGTCCAGCTTCCACCTGCCCTGTTCCCAGAGCTGCATCATGGCGACGCCGACGATGGGCTTGGTCATCGAAGCGATGCGGAAGATCGAGTCCACGGCCATGGGCGCGGGCGCCGAGGCGTCCTGTTTGCCGTAGGCGTCGAGGTTCACGACCTTGCCCTTGCGGGCCAGCAGGGTGACGACGCCGGCCAGCTTCTGCTGGTCGACCAGGGCGTGCATCTGGGCGTTGAGGTCCGCGACACCCGCGGCGGTGAAGCCGGCCGAGGCGGGCGATTGCACGGAAATCTTCGCGAAGGCGGGCATTGCCGCCAGGCTCATCAGCCCCGCGCCGCCCAGCATCAGGCCGCGCCGATCCAGCGTCGTCATGGTCGTCCTCCCAATCCCTTGTCCGTCTGCAGCGGACTCTTTCGGGGATGAGCATCCCCTGTTTTCGAAACCTGGGCGACTCGTTTTGCCGGGATGTTTCCGGATCGGTGGGCGCGGCTCCGGCCATCCGCTAGGTTGCCGCGACGCAGGAGGGGGAGTCGCGTGGCGGGCATCAGGACGGTCGAGGCGCCGGTGAAGCGGCCGCTGTGGACGCAGCTTTACCTGCAGGTGCTCGTGGCCATCGCGCTGGGGGCGGTGATCGGCCACGTCTGGCCAGCCACAGGCGAGGCGCTCAAGCCGCTCGGGGACGCCTTCATCAAGCTGGTGAAGATGATCATCGCCCCGGTGATCTTCCTGACCGTGGTCACCGGGATCGCCGGCATGCGCGACATCGGCAAGGTGGGCGGCGTGGCCGCCAAGGCCTTCGCCTACTTCTTCACGGTGTCGAGCTTCGCCCTGGTGGTGGGGCTGATCGTTGCCAATGTGGTGCAGCCGGGCGCGGGGATGAACATCGATCCTGCCTCGCTCGACGCCGAAGCGGTCAAGGGCTACGCGGCCAAGTCGCACGACATGACCATCGTCGGCTTCCTGATGGACATAATCCCCACGACGGTCGTGACCGCCTTCACCGAGGGCAACATCCTGCAGGTGTTGTTCTTCTCGATCCCGTTCGGCCTGGCGCTGGCGATGATCGGGGATCGCGGCGAGCCGGTGCTAAACGTTCTGAACGCGACCGCCGAGGCATTCTTCAAGCTGGTGGCGATCTTCATGCGCGCCGCGCCCATCGGGGCGTTCGGCGCCTTCGCCTTCACGGTGGGCAAGTACGGGATCGAAAGCATCGCCAGCCTGGCGGCGCTAGTGGCCACCTTCTACGGAACCTCGCTCCTGTTCGTGCTGGTGGTGCTGGGGGCGATCGCGGCCCTGAACGGCTTCTCGATCCTGAAGCTGATCCGCTACCTCAAGGAGGAGCTGCTGCTGGTGCTGGGGACCAGCTCCTCGGAGGCGGCGCTGCCGTCGCTGCTGGAGAAGATGGAGCGGGCGGGTGCGGCCAAGAGCGTCGTCGGGCTGGTCGTGCCCACCGGCTACAGCTTCAACCTGGACGGCACCAACATCTACATGACGCTGGCGGCGCTGTTCATCGCCCAGGCGGTGGGGATCGACCTGCCGCTCAGCGAACAGCTTCTGCTGCTGGGCGTGGCCATGCTGAGTTCGAAGGGGGCCGCCGGCGTGACGGGGGCGGGCTTCATCACCCTGGCGGCGACGCTGCAGGTCGTGCCCAGCGTGCCGGTGGCGGGCATGGCGCTGATCCTCGGCGTGGACCGGTTCATGAGCGAGTGCCGGGCCCTGACCAACTTCATCGGCAACGCCGTGGCGACCCTGGTGGTCTCGCGCTGGGAAGGCCAGCTGGACCGGGCGAAGCTGGCGGAGGCCCTCAGCGGCCCGCCATTGCCGGTGGCGGCCCCGCCGGTCGAGTCAGACGCGGACTGACCGGCGGGGCTGCGGCACCTACAACCGCACCGCCCGGAGCCTCAGCGCGTTGCCGATGACGCTGACCGAGGACAGGGCCATGGCCGCCGCGGCGATGGCCGGGGACAGCAGCAGGCCGAAGACGGGGTAGAGCAGGCCGGCCGCGATGGGCACGCCCGCGGCGTTGTAGACGAAGGCGAAGAACAGGTTCTGGCGGATGTTGCGCATCACCGCGCGCGACAGCCGGCGCGCCTTCACGAGGCCCTGCAGGTCGCCGCTCAGCAGGGTGACCCCCGCGCTCTCGATGGCCACGTCCGCGCCGGCGCCCATGGCGACGCCCACCTCGGCCGCCGCCAGGGCCGGGGCGTCGTTGACCCCATCGCCGGCCATGGCGACCTTGCGGCCTTCGGCGCGGAGGCGGTTCACGACGGCGGCCTTGTCCTGCGGCAGGACCTCGGCCTCGACGTCGTCGATGCCCAGGCGGCGGGCCACGGCCAGGGCGGTGGTGCGGTTGTCGCCGGTCATCATCACCAGGCGCACGCCTTCGGCCTTGAGCGCGCGGACGGCGTCGGCGCTGGTCTGCTTGATCGGATCGGCGATGGCCAGGATCGCCGCGGCCTGGCCGTCGACGCCCAGGAAGATGGCCGTGGCGCCTTCGCCACGCAGGCCGTCGGCCTCCGGTTCCAGGGCCGAGACATCGACCCCGCGCTCGCGCAGGAAGGCGGCCGAGCCAAGCACGATGGCGCGGTCGTCGACGCGGCCCTCGACGCCCTTGCCCACGGGGGAGTCGAAACCTTGCGGCTCGGACAGGGGCAGCGACCGGTCCTTGGCCGCCCGGACGATGGCGTCGGCGAGGGGATGCTCGCTGCCGCGCTCCAGGCTGGCGGCCAGGCGCAGGACGGTGGTCTCGTCGAAGCCGGCGGACGGACGGATCGCGGTGACGGCCGGCCGACCCTCGGTGAGGGTGCCGGTCTTGTCGACGACCAGCGTGTCGATGGTCTCGAAGCGCTCCAGCGCCTCGGCGTTCTTGATCAGGACACCGGCCTGGGCGCCCCGGCCCACGCCCACCATGATCGAGATGGGCGTGGCCAGGCCCAGGGCGCAGGGGCAGGCGATGATCAGCACCGAGACGGCGGCCACCAGGGCGAAGCTGAAGCGCGGCTCGGGACCGAAGACGGACCAGGCGGCGAAGGCGGCGACCGCCGCGGCGATCACCAGGGGCACGAACCAGCCGGACACGCGGTCCGCCATCCGCTGGATGGGCGCGCGGCTGCGCTGGGCCTGGGTCACCATCTGGACGATCTGGGAGAGCAGGGTGTCGGCGCCGACCTTGTCCGCCCGCATCACGAAGGAGCCGGTCTTGTTGATGGCGCCGCCGATGACCCTGTCGCCCGCCTGGCGGGTGACTGGCATGGACTCGCCGGTGACCATGGACTCGTCGATGGCCACACGGCCTTCCAGGATCTCGCCGTCCACCGGGACCTTCTCGCCGGGGCGGACGCGCAGGCGGTCGCCGGCCAGGATCAGGTCGAGGGTCACCTCCTCGTCCGAGCCGTCGTGGCGGAGGCGCCGGGCGGTCTTGGGCGCGAGGTCCATCAGGGCGCGAATGGCGCCGGACGTCTGTTCACGGGCGCGCAGTTCCAGCACCTGGCCCAGCAGCACCAGCACGGTGATCACCGCCGCCGCCTCGAAATAGATCGGCACGCTGCCGTCGTGGCGGCGGAAGGCCGGCGGGAAGACCTGGGGCGCCAGGGTGGCGGCGACGCTGTAGGCGTAGGCCACCCCCACGCCCATGGCGATCAGGGTGAACATGTTGAGGTTGCGGCTGACCAGGGAGCGGGCGCCCCGGTCGAAGAACGGCCAGCCGACCCAGAGCACCACGGGCGTGGCCAGCGCCATCTGAATCCAGTTGGACGTCTGCGGGGACATGAACCGGTGCAGGTCGAACAGGTGGCCGCCCATCTCCAGCAGGAAGACCGGCGCCGCCAGGGCGAGACCGATCCAGAAGCGGCGGCTCATGTCGGCGAGTTCGGGGTTCGGGCCGTCGTCGGCGGAGAACACCTCGGGCTCCAGGGCCATGCCGCAAATCGGGCAGGCGCCGGGACCGACCTGGCGCACCTCTGGATGCATGGGGCAGGTGTAGATCGCGCCGGGGACAGCGGCGGAGGCCGCGCGGTCCGGGGCCAGGAACTTTACGGGATCGGCGACGAACTTCGTGCGGCAACCGGCCGAGCAGAAGTGGAACGCCTGGCCGTCATGGTCGGCGTGATGCGGGGTCGTCTGCGGGTCCACCGTCATGCCGCAGACCGGGTCGGTGACCTTCTCCGCAGGCGTCGCGTGGTCGTGATCGTGGCCGTGACAAGCGTGGGACATCGGGAGCCTCCTGCCAGGCTACATATACCCCAAGGGGGCATATTGCAATTACCTATGGGGGGTATATCCTGTCGGCAGATGGAGCCCCTCATGGAACGCCAAGACAAGCCGCGCCTGCTGAACCGCCTGAACCGCGTCGAAGGGCAGGTTCGCGGGATCGCGCGGATGATCGAGGAGGACCGCTACTGCATCGACGTGCTGACGCAGATCCAGGCGGTGCGGGCGGCCCTGACCAAGGTCGAGACCGAGATGCTGCGCGAGCATCTCAGCCACTGCATCGAAGGCGCCATCGTTTCGGGCGACAAGGATCAGCAGCGGCAGAAGGCGTCCGAGCTGATCCAGCTGCTGGAGCGGACGAGCCGGTAGGCACAAAAAAGGGCGCGGACAGCGGCTGCCGTCCACGCCCTTCGAGGGTCCTGCGGGTCGCCCGACCTAGTGGGCGGGGCCCTGCAGTTCGTCCTTCACGGTCCGGGCGCCGGCTTCGGCGAGGGCCGAGGCCTTCTCGCGCAGGCTCGCGCCTTCGCCCTCCGGCCCGGTCTGACGGTGCAGTTCTTCCTTCACCTGGCCGTAGGCGCGCTGCGCGACGTCCTTGACGTCGTCCAGGGAGGCCTTGGCGCGGTCGGCCACCTTGCTGCGGGCGGGGCCAAAGTAGCGCCGCTCGGCCGGGGTGGAGGGCAGGGCCGCGCCGATGGCGGCGCCCACGGCCAGGCCGATGGCGCCGATCACGAGCGGCTCAGTGTCGAGCGTATCGTCGAACCGCTGGCGCGCCGCCCGGCCGTATTCGCCAGCCTTGTCCTGGGCGAGGTGGGCGTATTCGCCGACCTTGCCGCGGACGCCCGACACGCTGTCCGCGGCGTGATGCTGGGCGTCGGACAGCCGGGACTTGGCCCGCTCGGCGCTGTCGGCCAGCTTCGCCTTGGCGGCTTCGGCCTTGGCCTTCACCTTTGCGCGCAGGCTCTCGCCCTCGTCGTAGCCTTCGTAGGTGGGGTAGTAGCCTGACCCCTCATAGCCGACGGAGGCCGATTGGCGCCGGGTCTGGCTGATCGCCAGCCAGGCCACGCCCAAGCCGATCAGGGCGATGGGGATCGGGTTTTCCCGAAGCTGATCCACCGCCGTCGTCAGCACCTTGTTGCTCGCGCCGCCCATCATCCTCGTCGCCTCGTCAAACATTTCCCGGGGTTGCATCTTGTCCTTGAGCGCCTCGACCGTCTGGTCGATCCGCCCGCGCGTTTCCTCGACTTCGAGCTCGAGCTCGGCTGCCGTCTTGGTCATCGGGTGGTCCCCTTCATGAGTTGCGCGTCCTTCTTGAGCTGCCGGGCGGTGCGATCAGGCTTCATTCCGCTGAGCGAGACGGCCTTCATCCCGGCCCGGACGAGCAGGGCGCCCACGGCCGCCACGGCGAGGCCGACGATCAGCGCCGCCCAGATCGGATCCATGAACTTGGACAGGGCCAGCACCAGCGCCTGTAGAAGCACCAGCAGGGCGGCGATGAGCAGCAGCCCGCCGGCCGCGATGTCGGCGACCGCCTTGCCCGCCGCGTTGAGCTTCTCGGAGAGCTCGGCCCGGACCAGCTCCGATTCCTTGCGCACCAGAGCCGCGAGGTCGACGCCAAGCTGGCCGATCAGGTCGGTAAGGCCGCGAGACTCCCGCGTTGGAGAGGTCCCGTCCATGGTCTACCGGCCCCCGGTGTGCGGCGAGGTGATGGCGTCCTGCTCGCCGACGCCCGACATCCCGTCGTCCGGGCCGCCATCCAGGGAGCTGTCACCCGCCAGGCCGATGGACGATTCCGTCGTGGGCTCCGTGGCTTCCAGGCTTCCCATGTTCTGGGCGATGGAGCTGTCGATGCCGGCGTCCTGCGGTGCGGCCAGCGGGCCGGCGTAGGGGTCCGTCTCGGCGAGTTCGAGAGGTTCAGGCTGGAAGTCGGCTCCGGCCGCGTGCGGCTCGGACGCACGCGCGAACCGCCCGACGGCGAGGCCCACCAGGACGGCCCCACCGATGAAGGCCGCTGGGTTCTTTCGGCCGAAGTCGCGGACGGCGTTCAGTAGGTCGCCCGGCTCCTTGTCGGCAAGGCTGCGGGAGAGGCTTTCCAGCCCGTCAGCGGCCTGCTGGACCAGCCGGGAGGCGGGGCTGTGGTCGGCGCCCGCCAACTCGTCGCCAGCGCGACGAACGGCGTTGGCGAAGTCGCCGAGGGTCCGGGCGCCGGCCTGCGTGCCCTTCTGAGCCTCGGCCTTCACGCGCTCCTGGGCCACGCTGGCGAAGGACTGGGCTTCGGCCTTCAGCGCGTGGCCGGCCTGGCCGACGAGTTCCTTAGCCTGGTCCTTTCGGCGGGCCGTTCCGGTGGCGCCGGTGTCGAGGTCGGTCATCTGTTTCTCCCCATGCAGGCACGGGGCGGCCCGTCCGGACCGCCGCTTCGGGGGCCTAAACGCAGGAGACGGCGTTCGGTGGCGTCGCGACGACGCGAAACTTCAGTTTTTCAAGGGAAAGTCGGCCGGCGGCCTAGCGACGGCCTCGCCGCCACATCACAGCCACCCCGATCGCCACGCCGACCATCAGGCCTGCCGCCCCCATGGCCAGGGCCTCGCGGTCCATGGCGGCAGCGATGCGGAGGCGGGTGCGGCGAGACAGGGCGCGCAGGCTCAGGCCGTCGTCGTCGTAGCCTTCGTAGATGTCGTAGTGGCCTGCGAGCCGCTCGGGCTTCACCACGTCCGGCGTCGGCGCGTCGCGGCCAGCCATCTTGCGCATGGAATTGTCGAACACACCCATCCGTCGCACCCTAATCTCTCGCCGCGTCTTAGAGCGCCGCGCTTTGTCCTTGTCACCCGCCTATCGTGTCAAACCGAAGGCAAGCGCCGCAATCCATTCTATAGAGGATGTATGATGCGTACCTTTACCGGCCTAGCCCTGGCCGCCTCATTCTTCGCCACGACCGCTGCCGCTCAGGAGATCTCGGCGCAGCGCCTCTCGGACATCACCCGCGAACTGGCCTCCGAAGCCTACGCCGGGCGCGGCCCGGGCGGGCCCGGGGAGCAGAAGACGGTCGACTTCATCGTCGCCCAGTTCAAGGCCCTGGGCCTGACGCCGGCCGGCGACGACGGGAGGTGGACCCAAGCCGTGCCGCTGTGGCGCTACCAGACCCAGCCGGGCGGAACCTTCACCCTGACGGCCGCCGGACAGTCGAAGGCGCTGCACGAGCAGACGGACCTGCGGATCGAGACCCAGCGGCCGGTGGAGCGGGTGGTGATCGAGGCCGCGCCGCTGGTGTTCGTGGGCTATGGCGTGACGGCCCCCGAGCGCGGCTGGGACGACTTCAAGGGCGTGGACCTGAAGGGAAGGATCGCCCTGGTCCTGATCAACGACCCGGACTTCGAGGCGACGCCGCAGGATGCGGTGTCCGGCAAGTTCGGCGGCAAGGCGGCGACCTTCTACGCGCGCTGGGTCTACAAGTACGAGGAGGCCGTGCGGCGCGGGGCGCTGGGCGTCCTGATCGTGCATGAGACGGCCGGTGCGGCCTATGGCTGGAACACGGTCGTGGCCTCGAACGGCGAGAGCTTCGACGTGGTCCGCCCCGATCCGGCGCGGGACAAGCTGCTGCTGCAGGGCTGGATCCAGCGCGACCTGACGGTGCAGCTGTTCAAGGACGTCGGGCTGGACTTCGAGGCGGAGAAGGCGCGCGCCAAGACCGCAGCGTTCCGGCCGGTGGCGCTGAAGGGCGCGACGTTCTCGGCCGACTACCGCAACAGCTTCACGGCCCTGAAGAGCCAGAACGTGCTGGCCAAGATCACCGGTACGAAGCGTCCGCAGGAGAGCCTGCTCTACGCCGCCCATTGGGATGCCTACGGCGTCGATCCTGCCGATCCCACGGGCAAGGTGATCCGGCCGGGCGCCGTGGACGATGCGGTGGGGGTCGCCGGCGTGATCGAGACGGCGCGCGCCTTCAAGGCGGGGCCCCCGCCCGAGCGCACGGTGGTCTTCGCGGCCTGGACGGCCGAGGAGCGCGGCCTGCTGGGCAGCGAATACTACGCCCAGCGCCACGAGGGCGATCTGGCGCGGATGGTGGCCAACTACACCTACGACGTGCTGCAAACGGGCGGACCGGCCCGGGACGTGGTGCTGGTGGGCTCCGGGCAGAACGAATTGGAGGCCCACCTGGCGAAGGTGGCGGCCAGGCACGGCCGGACGATCACGCCGGACCCGCGACCGGAGCGCGCGCTGTTCTACCGCGCCGATCACTTCTCGGTCGCTAAGCGAGGGGTGCCGACCGTGCTGTTCATGGGCATGAGCGGCGGCGCCGACCTCGTGAACGGGGGCCGCGCGGCGGGCGATCGTTGGGTCGAGGACTACACCGCCCGCTGCTATCACCAGACCTGCGACGTCTGGGCGCCGGAACAAGACTATCGCGGCGCGGCGCAGGACGTGACGCTGGCCTTCGAGGCCGGCCGCGAACTGGCCAACTCCCGCCTCTGGCCAGATTGGAACGCCACCTCGGAGTTCAAGCCGGTCCGGGCGAAATCGGCGGCCGCACGGCGGTAGCTGACCGGCGCGTTCAGGCACGGTTCAGGGTGAACGCGCGTTAGTGCCTTCAATTCAGGAGGCATTTCATGCGCAAGGTCATCACTACCGCCCTGGCCGCCGTGACCGCCGCCGGCGCCGTCCTGGCGACCGCGGCGCCCGCCCAGGCGGACCGCTATCGTCATCACCGCCATCGGGACAACGACGACGCCGTGGCCGCCGCCGTCCTGGGCGGCGTCGCCGGCCTGGCCCTGGGCGCGGCCCTGTCCAGCAACCGCGACCGCAACCGCGGCTACTATTCCAACGGCTATTCGTACGACCCGCGCTACGAGCGCTACCGCGGCGGCTACTACCGCGACAGCTATTACGGTGGCCGGCCGTACGCCCGCTATGATCGCCCCTACCGGACTTGCGTGACCCGCGATCGCGTCTGGGATCCCTACATCGGGCGCCGCGTGACCATCGAGCGTCGCTACGCCTGCTGAGGCTGGCCCACCACCACCCGTTCCTGACCCCACCAAAGCGGTGAGCGGGACAGGTCGATGAACCGCTTCTCGTCCTCGAGCAGCAATACGGCCGCCGCCTGGGCCTCCGGGCGGCGGCCGTTCTGCGCCATGGCCTCCAGGCTGTCGAACCACAGCTCGGCCACGCCGTCGAAGTCGGGCGGCGCCTCGCGGCTGGCGCGGATGCCCGCGCTCACGTCGGCGGGCAGGCTGTGAGTCAGGACGTAGCGCCGGATCTGGAGGACCTCGGCCACGCTGGCCACCAGCGGCCCGTGGGTATCGTACCAACACTTCTGAAATTCGGCGCGGCTGAGGGACGCCAGCCGGACGAGACAGATGTGAGTTTGATCATGGCGATACGCCTCCCGACTCAACCATAACAGGCGAACGGCGCTCGCCAGAACCCTAGGCTCAGGCTAGGTTCGAGGGGGTCGGACAGGGCTGGAGGCTAGGGGGCGCGGACAATGTCCGACGAGCTCAGAAGCGAGAACGCGCGCCTGGCGGCCCGCGTGGCGGAGCTGGAGGCCCAGCTCGCCGCCAAGCCGCCCATCGATCGCGCCAGCCTCTATCGCATGACCGACAACGCCCCCTGGGGCGTGCTCGCCGTCAACAGCGACGGCGGCGTCGACTACGCCAACCCCGCCTTCCAGCGCTGGATGATGCGGACCGTCCCGGCCACTGGCGAGCGCCTGGCCGACGCCATCTGCCCCCCATTGCTGGCGCGGCTGGAGGCGCCCCTCGCGGGGGCCTTGGGCGGGGAGGCGCACGAGGCCGAGCTCTCGGTCGAGGATGCGGCGGGCGAAAGGCGCGACGCCCGGATCTTCGTCGTGCCTCGCGGCGGCGGACGCAACGCCGTCACTGGCGCGGTGGTCAGCCTCTACGACGTCACCGACACCCAGGCCCTGGACCGCACGGTGCGGGAGAACGAGGCGCGGCTGAGCCATATCAACGCCGTCGCGCCGACCGCGAACTACATCTACGACTTCCAGGCTGGCGGGCCGGCCTGGGCGGCCGGGCGCGCGGAGGGCGTTTACGGCTATTCCGCGGTCGAGCTCATGGCTGGCGGCGGCGAACTGATCCGCTCCCTGATCCATCCGGACGACTTCCCGAAGATCGCCGAGCGCCTGAAGCGACTCACCGCCGGCGCCGACGGCGACGTGCAGGAGTTCGAGCTGCGGGTCCGGCGGCGGGACGGGGGCTATCGGTGGGTGCTGGACCGGGCCGTGGCCTTCGAGCGGAACGCGGAGGGCCGGGTGATCAAGACGCTGAGTGCGGCGCTCGACATCGACGAGCGCAAGCGCGCCGAGGAGCGCCGCACGCTGCTCATCAACGAGCTGAACCACCGGGTGAAGAACACCCTGGCCTCGGTGCAGTCGATCGCCCGCCAGACCCTCCGTTCGGCCCACACGCCGGAGGAGATGGTGGAGATCTTCACCGGCCGCCTGATGGCGCTGGCCTCGGCCCACGACGTGCTCACGCGCGAAAACTGGGAGGGCGCGGGGCTGCGGAAGATCGTCGAGGTGGCGCTGGCGCCCTTCGACGCGGCGCGGGTCTTGCGCGGCGGGCCCGACGTGCGGCTGGACGCCCGCGCGGCGCTTGCGCTGGGCATGGCGCTGCACGAACTCGCCACCAACGCCTCGAAGTATGGGGCGCTGTCCAACGAGGCCGGCCAGGTGCGGGTGTCGTGGGAGATCCGGGCGGGCGGTCCGGCGTCGGTGCTGGCGCTGGAATGGCGCGAGGAGGGCGGTCCGCCGGTAGTCCCGCCCAAGCGCCGCGGGTTCGGCTCGCGCCTGCTCACCCAGGGCGTCCGCAGCGAACTGGGCGGATCCGCCGACGTGGAGTTCGCGCCGGGCGGCGTCGTGTGCCGGATCACGGCGCCGCTGGAGACCACGCCCATCCTCGCCCTGGCCTGATCGCAACCCGGCCTCCGCAATATCGCCACAGAGTCCCGCGAAACGTAGTTGACGGCGAGGAGTCCAGTAATTACTAAACATGCAGGAACTGGATTCACGAGACCTCGCCACCCGGAGGGCCCAGCGGCCGCCCCAGCCGCTTTCCGCCTCTTCCGCGACCAAACCTCCCCCCTGAGTGCGGAGATCCGGGTGGCGAGCCCCCAACTGCTTGGAGAAGCCTGATGCGCGTCCGATATGCCATCCGCTGGTCCCGGCTCACCGAGACGCTGGCCATGGCTGCGTCGGCTGCAGGGCTGATCGCCGTGGTCGCCCGACTGGTCTAGAACGGGCCAAGAAGAGGCGTACGAAGTCGTCACGCCTTAACCATCGAAGTCTGCAACCGGGACGCGATTGCCGTGGCGGAAGCTTACGGCGAGGGCGTGCGCGGCCGCCGCAGATCTCAAGAGGCGTAGAATTCGGCGCGGTTAACGCGGATTCAGTACGTCTGTCAGTCTTACCTTAAATTCCCATCGCCAGATTCGCGGCGTAGTCGGGCGCATTCCCGGCGCCGCTCCGCGGAGCTCCACCGTGCCGGACACCCCGGTCGATTTCGGCAGGCCCCTGAAGGTTCTGCATGTCGACGACGACCCGATGAACCTGCGCGTGGTCCAGGAGATCCTGGGTGCGTTCGGTCATGACGCGGTGATGGCCTGCTCGGGGCAGGAGGCCCTAGAGCGGCTCGCGGTCGAGGCGTTCGACATCATGCTGCTCGACATCCACATGCCGGGGATGACGGGAGTGGACGTGATCGAGCGCCTGCGCAGCTCCAGCGGGCCGGAACGCGACATCCCGGTCATCGCCCTCACCGCCGACGTCTATTCGCGGCGGCCGGCCGAGTACGTGGCCCTGGGCTTTAACGACTTCGTCTCGAAGCCGATCCTGGTCTCCGGCCTAATGGCGACCATCAAGCGCTGCGTCGCAGCGCCCCGCGCAACGGCCCTCAGCCGCGCGAGCTAGATCGCGCCGACGGCGACCCCAAAAGCAAAACGCCCGCCGTCGCCGGCGGGCGTCGCTGTGTCCGGAGGGGCCGGCTACTTCTTAGCCGGCGCCGCGGCAGGCTCGGCCTGCAGGGACTTCACCTTGTCCAGATGGGCCTGGACCTTGGGCACGGCCTTGGCGGCCGCGGCCTTGAGGCCCGCATCGTCGCCGTTGTCGGCGTAGCCCTGCATCAGGGTCAGGGTCTCGCTGTGAGCGGCTTCCTGCTGGGCGAGGTAAGTCTTGTCGAAGTCCGCGGCCGAGGCGGCGTTGAGGTTGTCGATCAGGCCCTTGCGGCGCTCGTCGAGGCCGGTCGGCGCGGTCTTGCCGGCGGCGGTGATGAGCGGCTTCATCTCGTTGGTCATCGCCGTGTGTTCGGTGACCATCATCTTGCCGAAGTCCTTCACGCCCTGGGACTGGCCCTTCTTCTGGGCGATCTGGCCGGCCTGGATCTCGTACATGTCGCCGATGGCGGCGTTGGTGACGAAGGCGTCAGTGGACACCTGGCCCACGGTCGCGGCCGCAGTGGCCCCGACGGCCGCGGAGGTGGCGTCCTGGGCGGCGTTGACCGCTTCGTTCGAGGTGCCGGGGTCTGCGGCGGTCGCGGTCTCGTCCTTCTGCTGGCAGGCGGCGAGCGACATCGCGGTTACGGCGGCGGCCGCAAGCATCATGGCGCGTTTCATGGAGGCTCTCCCTTGAGGCGTGGTGGAGGGCCAAACGGCCCGTTAGCCAAGGGGTTCCGGCATCGGCACAATGATTAGTCCGGACCGGGCCAGGAACATCCGCTGGCCCGCGAGGTCGAGGGACAGGCGGAACTGCCGGAACAGCCCCGTCCCCAGGAGGCCCGCGGGCGCCGGGGCGTTGGCGGCCGGGGTATAGACCTGGACCTCGGCGTCGCGCAGCGTCATGCCGGCCAGCCGGACCGTCCGTGCCGTGACCATGCGGTCCAGGCTCAATCCCCCCAGGCTGACGGAATGTGCCGAGCTCACGCGGCGGCCAGGGGCCAGCAGGCCGGCGTCCTCGGCCGCCGGCGCCGACAGGGCCAGGACGCCGCTGGCGCCGGTGTCCACCAGGACGTCGAGGGGCGGGGCGTCCTCGATATGGACGGCGACCATCGGGGCGCCCCCCTCGAGCCGCAGCGGAACCTGGATGGCGTCGCGGGGCGGGCGATGGGCGTGCCGCGCCAGAAAGCGCGCGCGGGCCCGCGGAAAATCCGCCTCGACCACCATGTGGCGCAGGACGTCGCGGCCGATCAGCAGCTGGAAGTCGCGGCCCGTGGCGGCCGAGATGGCGGCGAGATCCAGCGCCGCCGCCCGCAGCCGCGGGATGTGGAGACCGGGAAGGGCGAGGTCCAGGCGGACGGTGTGGGTCAGGCTGGGCCCGCCGCTGACCCCGTAGGCCAGGATCGGCGCGGCCACCGTGCGCGGCAGCTCCAGGCGCTGGGCCAGAGCGCGGTCGACGGCCGAGAACTGGGCGCCGGAATCGACCACCGCCCGGATGGGCGCGCCGTTTACCGTCACGGCGATGTCGATCAGGCCGCCCCGGGCAGGCAGCGGCTGCCACGGCGTGTCGCGGCCGTTGGCGAAGCGGGGCTCCAGTGGCGGCCAGGGCAGGCGGTCGCGCACGAGGAACAGCGCCCCGCCCGCGGCCCCGAGCAGGCCGAGACGCGAAAGAAGGCCGCGCCGGCTGATCACTGGGTCTGCAACTCCTCGGCCCCGATGGCGAAGGCGCCGTCCAGCCAGGCCAGGATCTCGCGGGCCGCCGGATGGTCGAAGGCGGCGAACCGGGCGTGCAGGCGGGCCTTCTGCTCCGGGGTGATCCCGTCCAAGCCCGCGTCTTCCAACAGGAGCAGGGTGCGTTCGACCCCGTCCGCCAAGTCCGGCCCGAGGACCGCGACCGCCGCGCGGCGGAAGGCGGCGAGGTACTGGTAGTCCGCTCCGTCCCGGTAGCTCTCCGCCAGGGTCAGGGCGGGGATCTGCGACAGCACGGCCTGGGAGGCGGTGTTGATCCCGTGGGCCGCGATGTGCGGGCCGATGGTCGACGGGCGGCCGGTGAAGGCCCGCAGGTGCAGGTGGCGGCTCATTCGCGGGCCGTCGTTGACCGGATAGTTGTCCCAGAGGAACGGCTTGCGACGCATCTGTTCGGTCACGCGGGCCAGGTGGCCGGCGGAGAACTCGCGCGCGCAGACCTCCTCGCCGGTCCACATGATCTGGATGGCGGGGTCGAGGCCGGCGCCCAGGTCCTCCAGATAGTTCGCGGGTCGCTGGCCGAAGACGCGATCCAGCACCGGATCGTCCGTGTAGTAGCTGGGGCAGGCGATGACCCGGGCGGCCGTGCTGCGCTCGGCGATCCAGTGGACGATCTCGACCTGGCGCTCGGCCAGGTCCGGCAGGTCGCCCTTCATGTCGTCGAAGAAGACGCCAAGGTCGGCGAGGCCCAAGCTGTCGAGCTGGCCGAGCTTGGCGGCCAGCGCCGCCTTCGCCTCGGCGTCGAAACCGAGGAAGAGCTCGTAAGGGCTGAGACCGATCCCGAACCGCACCCCCGCCTGACGGCAGACATCGGCGAAGGCGGCCAGCGCCTGCAGCTCGGCGTCGGGGTAGGGCTCGCGCCAGCGGCGGCGCAGATGGGCGTCGGCCTTGGGCGCATAGAGGTAGAAGCCGTAGCCGGCGGGGGCGAGTGCGCGGACCAGGCTCGCCCGTTCCTCCCAGGAATAGGGCCGGCCGAAGAAGCCCTCGATGATGCCGAGCTCGGGTGTCATGGTCCCCTGATAACGGACCCGGTTGCGAGCACGATGTAAATTTGTAAGGTCCGCGCCAGCAAATCGAGGAAGCGCCCATGAACCCTAACGCCGAGTTCGACATCATCGTCTATGGCGCCACCGGCTACACCGGCCGCCTGGTGGCCGAGCACCTGGCGCAGCGCTACGGCGTGGGCGGCGAGGTGAAGTGGGCCATGGCGGGCCGCTCCGCCGACAAGCTGGCGCAGGTTCGCGACGAGATCGCCGCCCCCAAGGACACTCCGCTGGTGGTCGCCGATGCGAGCGATGCGGCGCAGCTCAAGGCCATGGTGGGCCGGGCGAAGGCAATCATCACCACGGTCGGCCCCTACCAGCTCTATGGCTCGGACCTGGTGGCGGCCTGCGCGGCGGCGGGGACCGACTATCTGGACCTCTGCGGCGAGCCCAACTGGATGCGCCGGATGATCGACGCGCACGATGCAGCGGCCAAGGCCTCGGGCGCGCGGATTCTGTTCTCGTGCGGCTTCGATTCCATCCCGTTCGAACTGGGCGTCTACTTCACCCAGGAAGCCGCCAAGGCGAAGCTGGGCGCGCCTGCGCCGCGGGTGAAGGGTCGGGTGCGCGGCATGCAGGGCGGCCTGTCGGGCGGCACCGCGGCCAGCGGGGCGGCCACCATGGCCTCGATCCAGAAGGACCCGTCGCAACTGGCGGTGATGATGAGCCCGTTCGGCCTGACCCCCGGCTTCGAGGGGCCAGCCCAGCCGCCGGGCACGGCCGCCGGCGACGATCCCGACGTGGGGCCGGTGGCGCCGTTCATGATGGCGATCATCAACACCAAGAACGTGCACCGCTCGAACCTCCTGATGGGGCACGCCTACGGCAAGGACTTCGTCTACGACGAGATGGTGATGGGCGCGCCGGGCGCGGGCGGCCCGGGCTTCACCGACCTGGGCAGCCTGCCGGGCGGCGGGCCGAAGCCGGGCGAAGGGCCGACCAAGGAAGAGCGCGAGGCGGGCTTCTACGACGTGCTGTTCGTGGCCACCGGCGCCGACGGGCGGCAGGTGCGCGCTTCGGTGAAGGGCGACAAGGACCCGGGCTACGGCTCGACGTCCAAGATGCTGGCCGAGACGGCGATCGCGCTGGTGAACGCTCCCGATGTGAAGGGCGGGATCTGGACCCCTGGCGCGGCTCTGCAGGGCCGGCTGGTCGACCGCCTGCAGCAACACGCGGGGCTGACGTTTACGGTGGAGTAGGCCGGGCCGGTGAGCGGGGGCGCGGCCCCGCTAGGCCGCCGTCCACCCGCCGTCGATGGAGAGGTTGGCGCCGGTGATCTGGCTGGCGGCGTCCGAGCAGAGGTAGACGGCGAGCGAGGCCACCTGGTCGACGGTGACGAACTGCTTGGTGGGCTGGGCCTCCAAGAGGACGTCGCTGATCACCTGTTCCTTGGTCAGGCCGCGGGCCGCCATGGTGTCGGGGATCTGCTTTTCCACCAGCGGCGTCCAGACGTAGCCGGGGCTGATGCAGTTCACCGTGACGCCGTGGGTGGCGACCTCGAGCGCTGCGGTCTTGGTCAGGCCGGCGATGCCGTGCTTGGCGGCGACGTAGGCGGACTTGAACGGCGAGGCCACAAGGCTGTGGGCCGAGGCCGTGGAGATGATCCGGCCCCACTTGCGCGCCTTCATCCCCGGGATCGCCGCGCGCATGGCATGGAAGGCGGACGACAGGTTGATGGCCAGGATCTGGTTCCACTTGTCGACCGGGAACTCGTCGATCGGCGAGACGTGCTGGATGCCGGCGTTGTTCACCAGAATGTCCAGCGAGCCGAAGTCCGCCTCGGCCTTGGCGATCATGGCGGCGATGGCCTCGCCGTCGGTCATGTCGGCCCCGTCGTAGGCGGCGCGCACGCCGAAATCCGCCTCGATCTTGGCCCGCTCGGCCTCGATGGCCGCCGGGTCGCCGAAGCCGTTGATCACGACGTTGGCGCCCTGTTCGGCGAAGGCGCGGGCGATGGCCAGGCCGATGCCGCTGGTCGAGCCGGTGACGAGGGCGGTCTTGGCTTGCAGGGACATGGCGGGCTCCGTCTGGCTATTGTGCAGTGCAGCGAAGCCTCATGGCGGATTTACGCCCGGTCGTCCATCGCCGGTGAGGTCGTAGGTGGCCACGCCTGGCCGTTCCGGCAGGGCCAGCGCCTCGCAGCGGCCGAGGGTGCGCCGGACATCCGCCAGGCCCGCGCGCCAGTGCTCCTGCATGGTGACGCGCGAGAACTCGTAGTCCTTGGAGTTCCCCTCGTAGAGCTTGGCCCGGTAGATCAGCTGCACGATGGCGATGCGGTTCTCCTGGGCGAAGGCGTGCAGGAGCGCGACGTCTTCCGGCCCGTCGAAGTCGTGCGGCAGACGGGCCAGCAGCCGCTGCAGCGCGGCCTTGGCGTTCTGCAGGCGGGCTTGAACGTCGGTGTTGAGCCGGGTGCGGCTGGAGAAGCGGATGTCCTTCTCGCGTTCCGCGGCTTCCAAGAGGGTCTTGGGCATGTCGCCGCGGGCGCTGAACAGGTCCACCTGGAAGATCAGCAGGTTGCGGTCCCCGGCCTCGTCCAGCACGTAGTGCAGCGGGGTGTTGGAGACGATGCCGCCGTCCCAGTAGTGCTCGCCGTCGATCTCTACCGGCGGGAAGCCGGGCGGCAGGGCGCCCGAGGCCATGATGTGTTCCGGCCGGATGCGGCAGTGGGTGTTGTCGAAATAGGCGAAGTTGCCGGTACGGACGTTCACGGCGCCGACGCTGAACCGCATGTCGCCGGAGTTTATGCGGTCGAAATCGACCATCTCCTCCAGCGTCGCCCTCAGCGGGGCGGTGTCGTAGAGGCTGATCGCCTGCGGCGCGCCGGGCGGATAGAGGATCGCCGGGGGCACGCGTGGCGTGAAGAAGCCCGGCACCCCGAACGCGGCGATCCAGGTGGCGGCCACCTCGTTCCAATAGGCGCGCAGATGCTCATTGGAGGGCGCATGCGGCGCCGGCGCGGCGGACGATACCAGGCGCCAGAAGGCGTCCAGCTGCTCGTGGCGCTTCTCGGGCGGGTTGCCGGCGATCAGGGCTGCGTTGATGGCGCCGATCGAGATGCCGGCCACCCAACCCGGCTGGAGGCCGGCCTCCTCCAGGCCCTGGACGACGCCGGCCTGATAGGATCCCAGCGCGCCACCGCCCTGCAGCACCAGCACGCGGTCGCATTCGGCAGCGGTGATCGTCATGGCGCGCTCCGCATCGGGCGCCCATCGCACCCCGCGACGCCGCTGTGCGCAAGAGGCGAGGCGGGACTGTGGCGGTTACGGCGGGCGCGTGCGCAAAAACGCGCCCGGCGTCTCACATCAGGCCGAGGGCCTTGAAGCTGGCCACGCCGTCGCGACCGACCACCAGATGGTCGTGGATGGCGATGCGCAGAGGGCGGACCGCCTCGACGATCTGGCGGGTCATGTCCACGTCGGCGCTGGAGGGCGTTGGATCGCCTGAGGGGTGGTTGTGCACGAGAATCAGGGCGCTGGCCGAAAGCTCCAGCGCCCGGCGGGCCACTTCGCGGGGATAGACCGGGGCGTGATCGACGGTGCCGCGGTTCATGACCTCGTCAGCGATCAGCTGGTTCTTCTTGTCGAGGAAGAGGACGCGGAATTGCTCGCGCGCCTCATGCGCCAGGGCCGTCTTCACATAGGCCAGCAGTGCGGCCCACGACGAGATCACCGGCCGACGGACGACCTGTTCACGGGCCGTCCGCAGCGAGATCTCGTGCTGCAGCTTTAGGTCCAGGGCCACCGCCTCGCCGACGCCGGCCACGGTGCGCAGCTCGTCGGCCGTGGCGCCCAGCACGCCGCCCAGCGAACCGAAGCGGGCCAGGAGCTGCTTGGCCAGCGGCTTGACGTCGCCGCGCGGGATCGTCCGGAAGAGCAGCAGCTCCAGCACCTCGTAGTCGGGCAGGGCCGCCAAGCCGCCCGCCACGGCGCGCTCGCGCAGCCGCTCGCGATGGCCGGCGTAGTGCGGCTTGGGCGCCGGCGCCGGGCGCCAGAGCTGGGCCTGGGGCGAAGCGTCCTCGACGGAGAAGGGGCGGGCCATGACGCGTCAATGTTCCGCAATTGTTCGCGCAATGCAAGGCCAAGCTAGACGCCCCCGATCGGGGGAGGCCGCTGCGGCGCCGGCGTTGCAAGGTTCGTCCCGGGATGGAGGGGACGATGAAAATCGGGACGCTGATCGGTGTGCTGGCGGTGGCCGCGCTGGTGATGACCCTGGTGCTGGTGGGACCGGATCAGGCCACGGAGCTGGCCTACCTCGGCTAATCCCCGACGCGGATGGCGTTGTCGTCCGAGTTGCGGTCGATCTGCTTGTTGTAGGGGTCGACGCCGGCGAACCGGGGCGGCTTGTCCACGGTGAGCGTGATCGTCTGCGGGCCGGACCTCAGCGGTGTGCGGCGGAAGGCCAGGACGTTCTTCGCTGCGAAGCCGGGCTTGCCGGGCTCGGCGTCGAACACGCCCACATCGAACACCTCGCCGGCCGGGATGGGCGCCGGCGCCTCCTGGCCCCGGCCGTCGGCATAGGCCTTCTTGGCTTCGACGGTCAGGGTCACGTCGTAGCGGCCGTCGGCGCGCTTCTTCACGGCCGCGGTCTTGGTCGAGAGGTCGTAGATCGTGATCTTCTCGAACAGGTCGGTGATGAGCTGCTGGGCCACGGGGTCGCTTCCGGCCTCGGCGCGCAGGGCGTCGACCAGGTCCTGGGAGCGGGGGTAGGGGGCGCCCTTGAAGGCGTATTGCGCCAGGAGGCGGCGGAGCGCGGCGTTGACCTTGGCCTCGCCGATCCGATCGCGCAGCAGGTACATGACCAGCGAGCCCTTGCGGTAGTGGATGTACGGCTGGTTCTCGACCCGGATCAGCGGCAGCTCCTCCACCAGCTCGCCGCCGCGGCTGCGGAGATAGCGGTCCAACTCGAATTTCAGGAACTTGCGGATGCCGGCCTGGCCGTAGGTCTTCTCCATGACCAGCAGGGCGGAATACTGCGCCAGGGTCTCGGAGAGGGCGGTCGCCCCCTGCATGTCGGCGCCGATGATCTGGTGGGCCCACCACTGGTGCGCCAGCTCATGCGCCGTGACGTAGGTCACGTAGTCGATCTTCTCGGGTTCGGTGTTGTCGGTGACGAAGCCGATGCCCTCCGAGTAGGGCATGGTGTTGGCGAACGCCTGGGCGAACTGCTCGTAACCGGGGAATTCGATGATCCGGGCCTGGTGGAACTGGTAGGGGCTGAAATTGGCCTGGTAGTAGTCCAGGCCCGTCTCCAGCGCCTTGATCATCCGGTCAACGTTCCAGGGATGCTGGCGGTCGTAGTAGATGGCCAGTTCGACCCCCTTGTAGACCTCGCGCCGGATGGCATAGCGGGCCGACTGCACCGAGAAGAAGTTCAGCACCGGGGCGTCCGTCCGGAAGCGGATCGTTCGCCGGCCGCCCTTGATCGAGTCCGAAATCCTGTAGCCCGGCGCCACAGGCGTCTGGTCGGCGTCGGTGGTGACGCGGATGTCGGCGTTTACCCAGTCGGCGTTGGCCAGGTAGTTGCGGGCCTGGGCGGCGCGGTCCTCGAGCTTCGGCGGGCGAAGCTGGGGCGGCAGGCCGTACTTGCGGCGTTTGGCGCGGTCCTGCAGCAGCTGCGCGCGATCCATGCCGACGACGGGCGCGAACTCGAAGTTGTTCACGAAGGTCCCATTGTCGACGATGCGGGTGGTGTTGCCCGAGTTCTTGAAGCCGCGCTGCTGCATCACCGTCTGGAACGAGAGTGCGGTGCGCTGGCCGGGCTGGAGCGGGGTGTCGAAGGTGAAGATGCGGTAGTTGAAGCGGTCGAAGGTGCGGACCCGTGCGGCGCCGTTCACCGACATCTGCAGGGCCTTGGTGTCGCGCGCGAGGCGCACGTGCAGCTCGCGGATCGGCGCCCCGGTGTCGTTGACCAGCTGGTAGACGCCCTCGGTGACCAGCTTCGGCAGGGCCGGGTGGAGGTCCAGGTCGAGGGCGACGTCGGTGACCGAGGGCTGGGGGACCTTCTCGTAGCGGAGGAACGCCTTCTCGAACTCGGCCATCCACCGCTCCTCCTCGATCGAGGTCCGGTAGGTGTTGATGACGTTGGTGTTGTCGTAGATGAAGGCGCCCAGGCCGATCCACGCCGCGACGGCGGCGGCGCCGATGGCTCCGGCGGGGCTCAGCAGGCGGCGGGGCAGGCGCTTGAGGCGCGGCAGCATCCGGGTTTCGGTCCCTCGCCGCCACAGGCTATAGGCCAGCACCAGCAGGATGACGGCAAAGGCGCTCCAGTAAGCGCGGAACCACGCCGCGAAGCGGGCGTAGTCGCCCTGGCCGTTCATGTCCGAGAGCGGGGTCGGGACGCGGCCGCCGTAGAGGTAGAGGTTGTGCTCGAAGCCGAGGGTGGGGAACGTGAGGACGGCGACCAGGTAGAGCACCATCAGCCCCCAGCCGACGAACTTGTGGGGCGAGACCGCCTGGAAGAACACGGCCAGCACCGCGATCAGCGTCCAATCCACCGCGCTCGGCAGGACGTACCAGTAGAGGTACTTGTCGAGCTGCAGATCGTAGAAGCCCTTGGAGATCTGCACCACGACGCCGGCCGCCGCGCTCACCAGCAGCATGGCGATCAGGACCAGGGCGATGGCCAGGGTCTTGGGGACCACGAAGGCCCAGTCGGGGACCGCCGTGGCGTCGACGATCTCGTGCGTCTTGCGCTCCCGCTCCCGCCAGACCAGTTCGCCCGCGTAGAACACCGCGACGATCACGACCAGGAAGCTGAAGCTGCCCTGCAGCGTGCCGATCACCCAGCGGGTGACGGGGTAGAGCTTCGCGCCGCTGAGCTCGTCGCCGAGGATCAGGCTGCCCAGGCTGTTGAACAGGCCGAGCAGCAGCAGCACCGCGAAGGCGGGGCTCTTGAACACTTGGCCCATCTCGAAGCGGGTGCGCTTCAGCAGCTGCGCCCACGCGACTTCCAGGCCGCGGCCCGGGGCCGGAAGTCGGCGGCCGGCGGGCGCTGACGGCGGCGCCTCGGCCACGGCGGCCGGCTTGCGCACGCGGCCGGCCTTGGCCTCGAATCGGAAGGTGAACCAGGCGCTGGCCAGGCAGGCGAAGGCGACCGGCAGCCAGATAAGGCGGTTCCAGAGCAGGGGCCCGACGAGGTCGGGCATGCGGCTGTTGGAGTCGGCGGCGGTGAAGTAGCGGGTCGCCAGCTCCCAGGCGGCGAGGCCGAACGGCTCCACGAGCGAGGCGAGCTGCAGCTTGTCCGGGTCCTGCAGCGCGACGTTCATGGCCAGGTAGGCCACCATGAACCCGGCGACGCCGAGGTAGGTGCCCATCATTGAGCGGGTGACCGTGGCCAGGGTGAAGAAGATGGCCGAGGTCAGAAACAGGCCGGGCAAAGCCAGCCAGACATAGGCGAAGGCATAGTCGGCCAGCCGGTTCGGACCCATGGTCTCCGGATCGACCCAGGGCATCAGCGACCCGACCACGATCGCGGCGGGGACGAACAGGAAGGCCAGCGCCACGGCCGCGAAGGCGCCGGCGAAGCGGCCGAACAGATAGTCGAACTTCCCGATCCGCGTGGACCGGACGATCGGCCCGAAACCCGTCTCCTCGTCGCGGACCACGACATTGGCGACGAAGGCCGTGGAGACGAACATGAAGAAGACCGTCATCACCATGACGATCTGGCCGATGGCCTGGGGCGAATTCTTGTGGACGTTGCCGCCGGCGCCGATCTGCACGCGGTCGATGCCGACAGCCCCGAACACCAGCAAGAAGAAGATCAGCCCGGCGATCCAGAAGATCGGTTGGCGAAGCTGGTAGCGCAGCTCGAAGGCCGCGATCTTGCCGAACATGCCGTTAGAACCCCTCGGCTAGGCCGCGCGGCGCGAGGCGGCGAGGGTCGAGAAGTAGACGTCTTCCAGCCCGCCGGGCACGGGCTCGAAGCCGGCGCCGGGGACGCTGTCGGAAAGTACGTGGATGACGGTGCGACCTCCGGCCAGGCGCGTGGAAATCACCTGGCTGCGCGCCCGCTCGGCCTCCAGCTCATGGCGGTCGATGACCTTGCGCCAGACGCGGCCGGAAAGGCCCTCGACCAGATCGGCGGGGGCGCCTTCCTGCAGGATCCGGCCGCCGGCCAGCACGGCCATCCGCGGGCAAAGGTCGGCCACGTCGTCGACGATGTGGGTGGACAGGATCACCACGACGTTCTCGCCGATCTCGGCCAGCAGGTTGAGGAAGCGGTTGCGCTCCTCCGGGTCCAGGCCCGCAGTGGGCTCGTCCACGATGATGAGGGTCGGCCGGCCGATCAGCGCCTGGGCGATGCCGAACCGCTGGCGCATGCCGCCGGAGTAGCCGGCGACCGCCTTCTTGCGCACGTCCCACAGGTTCACCTGTTGTAGGAGGCTCTCGACGGTCTCCTTGCGCTCGGCCTTGCCCGCGATGCCCTTCAGCACGGCCATGTGGTCCAGCAGGTCGAGGGCGGAGACCCGCGGATAGACGCCGAAGTCCTGGGGCAGGTAACCGAGCGTGCGGCGCAGCGCCTCGGGCTGGGCGATCACATCGATATCGCCGAACCGGATCGAGCCCGAGGTGGGCGTCTGCAGCGTGGCGATGGCCCGCATCAGCGTGGACTTGCCGGCGCCGTTGGGGCCCAGCAGTCCGAACATGCCTTTGCCGATCTCCAAATCGACGCCGTCCAGCGCGCGCGTCCCGTTTGGATAGACGTGCGTCAAACCCTTGATGGAAAGCATGATCCTCTGACTTCCACCCCACCCGGCTTTGAAGCTGCCTCGGGGCGAGGCGGCGGGCAAGTGAGGGTTATGTAACGTGTGGTGCGCCGGTAACGGCTGCTCCGGCGCGTTACGCCCCCGGCGTTGATCGCCTCACAGGCGAGTGCGGTTCACCCAAGCTCGTCGCGGCGCCGCTACGCATTCGTCGCACGGCGATGGAGCCGACGACCGCCGCGCCCGATGTCCGCCGAAGCAAACCAAGCATCGGAGATGGGTATGAAGCGTAGTTTCCTGGCGGGGGTCGCCCTGGCCTCGGTCATCGGCGCGGCGGGCGCGGCGCAGGCGGCGGTCATCGTGGCGCCGGTGAGTGTCAGCGTCACCAGCGGAGGGACCGTGGGCTCCTTCTGGACCGTCGACAACGTGATCGATCAGTCGGGTCTCACGAGGACCTACATCCCAGGCGTCACGGACTTCGACGCCTTCGTGGCCGAACCGAACCGGCATTCTGGCGTTCTGAACACCGAATGGTTCAGTCATCGGGACTCCCGTTCCGCGCAGTTGACCTTCGACTTCGGACAGGAGGTCACGCTCTACAAGCTGGCGATCTGGGACGAGAACAATTCCTCGCAGCAGTCGATGTCGATCTCGACGCCTGCCCTGGGGCTCATCCGATCGTTTGCGCCCCGGGAGAATTCCGGCTCGCCCTATCCGGGCGGCGAGGTCTTTGAGTTTCGACCGATCACCACGCGCTATCTGACCCTCGATATCACCGGCTGCGGGACGAAGCCCCAATTCAACTCGGTCGACTACTGCGGCCTGGGCGAGATCATCTTTGCGGACGGCAGCGGGGTCGCGGCCGTGCCGGAGCCGGCGACCTGGGCGCTGATGATCGGCGGGTTCGGGATGGCCGGCGCCATGCTGCGCCGTCGCCAGCGGCTGGCCCTCGCCTAGCCCTTCAGAGGACCGGAGCCGTCGGCCACGCGGAAGTGGTCGACGCCCGGCGGCCGATCCAGCAGGAAGCGGTCGTCCTCGGGGTAGTAGCGGGCGCGCTCATAGTCCTCGCCCGCGAAGGCCTTGATGACCTCCAGGTTGGTCCACCAGCTGAGGGTCGTGACCTCGCTCGTCCCGTCGCCGAGATCGCGGAACAGCATCTGCCAGCCCAGGTTGCCTGGGGTGGAGAGGTAGTCGTCGCCGCCGGTGGCGGCGATGTAGGCGCGGTACTCGGCCTCGTCGGCGGCGCGGATCCGGCCCACCCAGCGGCGCAGGATCATGGGGGCCTACGCGCTGACGATCGGCGGCTTGAACTGGCCGGTGGGCGAGCCCGTGAAGATCTCGACCCCGTCCTCGGTGACGCCCACGGAATGCTCGCACTGGGCCGACAGGGACTTGTCTCGGGTCACGGCCGTCCAGCCGTCGGACAGCAGCTTCACCGGGTGCTTGCCCAGGTTCACCATCGGCTCGATCGTGAAGAACATGCCGGGCTGCAGCAGCTCGCCCGTGCCCTTCTGGCCGAAGTGCAGGATGTTGGGCGCGTCGTGGAAGACCTTGCCCAGGCCGTGGCCGCAGAAGTCGCGGACCACCGAGCAGCGCATGCTCTCCACGTACTGCTGGATCGCCGCGCCGATATCGCCGGTGCGCGCGCCGGGCTTCACCGCCGCTAGGCCGCGCTCCAGCGCCTCGTAGGTCACGTCCACCAACCGCTTGGCGCGCGGCGCGACCGAGCCGACGCCGTACATGCGCGAGGTGTCGCCGTGCCAGCCGTCGACGATGACCGTGACGTCGATATTGACGATGTCGCCCTCGCGCAGCACCCGCTCGCCGGGAATGCCGTGGCAGACGATATGGTTGGGGCTGATGCAGACGGTCTTGGTATAGCCGCGATAGCCCAGGCAGGCGGGCAGGGCGCCATTGTCCAGGACGAACTCGCGCGCCAGGTCGTCCAGGTGGCCGGTCACGGCGCCGGGGACCACGTGCGGCGCCAGCATATCGAGGCACTCGGCGGCGAGGCGGCCCGCCTTGCGCATGCCTTCGAACGCCGCGGCGTCATGCAGCTTGATCTGGCCGGTGCGGTAGTCGCCGTCGAGGGTGTCGGTCATGGGATGCTCCAGCGACCTATGTCGCGATCCTATCACCGAAGGTCAACCGGGGCGCGACATCCTGCTTCGCGGCCTCACTCGCTCAGCCTGGCTCCCGTCCACGGGACGCGGTTCGCCAGGATCACCCGGTCGGGCGCGATGGCGCAGCGGTAGGCCAGCACCTCGACGCCCGCCGCCGCGGCCGCGGTCAGGCCCTTGGCGTAGGCTGGGTCGAGGTCGTGGCAGGCGGCGAAGGTGTCGCAGTCGGTGCGTTGGATCACGAACAGCATAACCGCGCGCTGCCCCGCTTCGACCATGGCGGTGAGTTCGCGCAGGTGCTTGAGCGACCGGGCCGCGACGCAGTCGGGGAACTCGGCCAGCGTCCCGGTGCGGCGCAGGTGGCAGTTCTTCACCTCCAGCCAGCACGGCGCACGGTCCGGATGCTCCAGCAGGAAATCGACGCGGCTGTTCTCGCCGTAGCGGACCTCGCGGCGGTGAGTGGCGTAGCCGGTGAGCTCGGGGATCGCGTCGGCGGCCAGGGCTTCGGCGACGATGCGGTTGGGGTGCAGGGTGTTGATTCCGACCAGGCCGCCGTCGGCCTCCACCAGCTCCAGGGTGTGGGCGAGCTTGCGCTTGGGGTCGTCGGATTTCGACAGCCAGGCGGGCAGGCCCGGGGTGTTCAGGCCCAGCATTGCGCCGGGGTTCGGGCAGTGGGCGGTCACTTCCGTCCCGTCCTGCAGGACCACATCGGCGAAGAAGCGCTTGTAGCGGCGGACGAGGGTTCCGCGGACGAGCGGTTGCGGGAAGTCCATGTAAGGCTTTAGTCCGGTGTGGAAGCAGGCTGATGTAGGCGAGGGTCGGGCGGATGGCGAGCGGCGAGGACAAGCGGGTCACCTGTGCGGTGCTGATCATCGGGGACGAGATCCTCTCGGGCCGAACCCAGGACACGAACCTGCGCGACATCGCCCGCTATCTGGGCGTCATCGGCGTGGACCTGGCCGAGGCGCGGACGGTGCCCGACGTGCTTGAGGAGATCGTGGACGCGCTAAACGCGCTGCGGTCCCGCTACGACTATGTGATCACCACCGGCGGGATCGGCCCGACGCATGACGACATCACCGCCGATGCGGTGGCGGCAGCCTTCGGCGTCGAGCTGGAAGAGCATCCCGAGATCATGGCGATGATGACCGCACGCTGGGGTGACCAGCTGAACGCCGCGCGGCGGCGGATGGCGCGGGTTCCGGTGGGCGGGGCGCTGGTGAAGAACCCCGTGCAGGGGCCGCCCGGCTTCACCATCGGCAACGTCTTCACCCTGGCGGGCGTGCCGCAGATCATGCGGGGCATGCTGGAGGACGTGGGGCCCCGTATGCGCGGCGGCCGCCCGACCGTGTCGCGCACCGTGCGCGTCGAGGGTTCGGGAGAGGGCCAGATCGCCGAGCCGCTGGAGGCGGTGGCCAAGGCCCATCCCGACATGTCGCTGGGCAGCTATCCGTTCTTCAGCGCCGAGGGTTACGGCTCGAACCTGGTGATCCGCAGCCGCGACCCCGAACAGCTCTCCGCGGTGGTGGCCGAGCTGATCGACGCCTTGCGACGAGCGGGCATCGACAACGTGAAGGAGATGGCGGTAGCGTAACAACTAGACGTCACTCGGTTTCCGCCCCCGGCAAAGGAGCGCCCCATGATTTCCGCCCTGTTCGCCGTCGCCCTGCTGGTCGCGGCCGCCGACCCCGCCGCCCCGACGGCCGGCACCGCGCCCGCGGCATCGGCGCCCGCCAAGTCCGCGACACCCGCGAAGGCCGACAAGAACGAACTTGTCTGCAAGCGCGAAGCGGTCCTGGGCAGCCGGATGAAGCAGCGCACCTGCCGGACCCAGGCCGACTGGGATCTGATGAAGCAAGAGGCGCGCGACGAGGTCGAGAAGAACCAGAGCGTCAAGCCGCTCAGCTTCTAGAGCCTCTGGGCCGCGGTTCGCGCCGCGGATGAGGCACTCCACAACTGGAGTCGGCCAACGCTACGCTGTCCACAGCCTCGCCGCGCGAGCTGTGGATGAGTTGTGGGCAAGTTGGCGATCTGGGTGCGGTTCGTCGGCTTGTGCGAGGCGTCGTGCGCCCGCCTGCGAACAAAGGTGTGGAAAAGGGCGCCGTAAGGTCACCCCGGCCTGTACGAAGGTCTGGACAGATTGCCGCAGCGTTACCAGCTAGACTTGGAAAGCCGCTGATGGGGCGGCGCGGCGCAGGCGTGTGCGCCGGGGTCTGCGACAAGGAGTTGGGCATGTCGGGAGCGGTCCGCTGGGCCGTGGGGGCCCTCGTTTTCCCCCTCCTTGTTTCCTGCGGCGCGAAGAAGGCCGATGGCCCGCCGCCGCCGGCGCCCGTGACGGTCTCCGCGCCCCTTTCGCGCCAGATCATCGACTGGGACGAGTTCGTCGGCCGCTTCGAGGCGATCCAGCAGGTCGAGGTGCGGCCGCGCGTCTCGGGCTATGTCCAGACCATCGGGTTTCGCGACGGCGACATCGTCAAGAAGGGCCAGCTGCTCTTTGTGATCGACCCGCGCCCCTACCAGGCCGCGCTCGCCCAGGCCCGCGCGGACCAGGCTAGCGCCGAGGCCCAGGCGGCCAACGCCCGGGTGGAGCTGGAGCGGGCCAAGACGCTGCTGGACAAGGGCTTCGTCTCCAAGTCGACCTATGACTCGCGGCTGGCGCAGCAACGCTCGGCGGACGCCGCCGTCGCCGCCGCCAGGGCCCAGGTGCAGGCGCGCGAACTGGACGTATCGTTCACCCGCATCACCTCGCCCATCGCCGGCCGGGTGTCCGACCACCGCGTGGACGTGGGCAACCTGGTCGCCGCCAGCGGGTCCGAGGCGACCCTGCTGACGACGGTGGTGTCGCTGGACCCGATCCACTTCGCCTTCACCGGCTCGGAGGCGGTCTACCTGAAGTATCAGCGGGCCAACGAGGCGGGCACACGGACCAGTTCGCGCTACGCCTCCAACCCCGTGGACATCCAGCTGCAGGACGAGACGGCCTACAACTGGCGCGGCCGGATGGACTTCGTGGACAACGCCCTGGACATCGGCTCGGGCACGATCCGCGGCCGGGCGGTGGTGCGCAATCCGAACAACCTGCTGACGCCGGGCATGTACGGCCGCATGCGCCTGCTGGGATCGGGCGCCTATACGGCGCTGCTGGTGCCGGACTCGGCCGTTCTGGCCGACCAGTCGGACAAGGTGGTGCTGGTGGCGGCCCGCGACGACACGGTGCAGCCCCGCAAAGTGGTGCTGGGGCCCATCGTCGACGGCCTGCGCGTGGTGCGCAGCGGCCTCTCCGGCGCGGACAGGGTGATCATCGACGGCCAGGCGCGCGTACGGCCGGGCATGAAGGTCGCGCCCAAGCCGGGACGGATCGTCAGCGCCGCCCCCACCGCCCCGCAGCCCAGCGTGCTGCAGCAGCCGGCGGCCCAGGCGACGAGCGCCGGCGGGACCCGGTAGGGCCATGCGGTTCTCGCGCTTCTTCATCGACCGCCCGGTCTTCGCGGCGGTCATCTCGGTGATCATCATCCTAGTTGGCGCCTTCGCCTACCCGTCGCTGCCGATCGCCCAGTATCCCGAGATCGCGCCGCCCACGATCACGGTGACGGCGAGCTATCCCGGCGCCTCGGCCGAGGTGATCGCCGATACGGTGGCGACGCCCTTGGAGCAGGAGATCAACGGGGTCGAGGACATGCTCTACATGTCCTCCTCGTCCACCTCGGACGGCCTGCTGACCATCACCCTGACGTTCAAGTTGGGGACCGACCTCGATAACGCCCAGGTGCTGGTGCAGAACCGGGTCGCCTCTGCCGAGCCTCGGCTGCCCGAGGACGTGCGGCGGCTGGGCGTGGTGACGCGCAAGGCCTCGCCCGACCTGCTGATGGTCATCCACCTCTATTCGCCCGACGGCACGCGCAGCCCCGACTACATCTCGAACTACGCCCTGCTACAGGTGCGCGACCGGCTGGCCAGGCTGGACGGGGTCGGCGACGCCCGGATCTTCGGCGCGCGAGACTACGCCATGCGGGTCTGGATCGACCCGGACAAGGCGGCCGCCCACAACCTCACCGCCGGCGAGATCGTCGGGGTCCTACGCGCACAGAACGTCCAGGTGGCGGCCGGCGCCGTGGGCCAGGCGCCGTTCAGCGCCCAGGGCTCGGCCTTCGAGCTCAACGTCAACACCCAGGGCCGCCTGACCGACCCCGCGCAGTTCGCCGACATCATCGTCAAGAACGACGCCGGCGGCCGCCTGGTGCGGATCAGCGACGTGGCCAGGGTCGAGCTGGGCGCTCAGGACTACCGCGTCAACGCCTACCTCGACCGCGGCCAGAAGGCGGTGGCCATCGGCATCAGCCAGCGGCCGGGCTCCAACGCCCTGGCCACGGCCGACACGGTGCTGAAGACCATGGAGGAGCTCGGGCCGAACTTCCCGCCCGGCCTCAAGTACACGGTGATCTACAACCCGACGGAGTACGTCGCCGAGTCGATCAACGAGGTCCGCAAGACCCTGTTCGAGGCGGTGATCCTGGTCGTGCTGGTGGTCATCGTCTTCCTGCAGACCTGGCGGGCGGCGATCATTCCCGTCGTGGCGATCCCGGTGTCGCTGGTCGGGGCGTTCGCGGTGATGGCCGGCTTCGGCGCCTCGTTGAACAACCTGTCGCTCTTCGGCTTGGTGCTGGCCATCGGCATCGTGGTCGACGACGCCATCGTCGTGGTCGAGAACGTCGAGCGGAACCTGGCGGCGGGCATGACACCGCGGGAGGCCGCCTATCGAACCATGGACGAGGTGGGCGGCGCCCTGATCGCCATCGCCCTCGTGCTGGTGGCGGTGTTCGTGCCGACGGCGTTCATCACCGGCATCTCCGGCCAGTTCTACAAGCAGTTCGCGATCACCATCGCCAGCGCCACGATGATCTCGTGCCTGGTGTCGCTGACCCTGTCGCCGGCCATGGCGGCGCTGGTGCTGCGCGCGCACCCCGAGCATCCGGTTCCGGCCAAGGGATGGCGTCGGCCGTTCCAGCTGTTCGGCTGGAAATTCAACGAGGTGTTCGCCAAACTTAGCGATCGCTACGGCAGGCTGACCGCTCTGACCGTGCGGCGCGGCGTGATCATGCTGGCGGTCTATGCGGTGCTGCTGCTGTTCACCGTCTGGCGCTTCTCGGCGACGCCCACGGGGTTCATCCCGGCGCAGGACCAGGGCTATTTCATCGCCGTCGTCCAGCTGCCGCCGGGCTCCTCCCTGGCGCGCACCGATGCAGTGGTGAAGCAGGTGGTCAACACCGCCATGGACACCAAGGGCGTCGAGCACGCCGCGGCCTTCGTCGGCCTGGACGGCACCACCTTCACCAACGCCCCAAACGCCGGGACGATCTTCCTGCCGCTGACCCCGTTCCACGAGCGCGGGGCGGAGGGAATCAAGGCCCAGGCGGTGCTGGACGACCTGCGCCAGAAGCTGGGCCAGATCGCCGGCGCCAACGTTCTGGTGATCCAGCCGCCGCCCGTCAGCGGCATCGGCACCGGCGGTGGCTGGAAGCTTATGATCGAGGACCGGCAGGGCAAGGGCTACCGCGCCCTCGAGCAGGCCACGGTCGACCTGATGATGCAGGGAAACAAGCAAGACGAGCTGACCAGCGTCTTCACGTTGTTCAACACATCGACGCCCCGGCTCTGGGCCGAGATCGACCGCGACAAGGCGCAGATGGCCGGCGTGCCGCCCGAGCAGGTGTTCGAGACCCTGTCCGTCTATCTTGGATCGGCTTTCGTCAACGACTTCAACTACCTGGGCCGGACTTATCGCGTGACGGCGCAAGCGGACGCGCCGTATCGCGACGAGGCTTCGGACATCGCGCGGCTGCAGACCCGCTCGCTCTCCGGGGCCATGGTGCCGCTGGGCTCGGTGGCGACGGTGCGCGACGACAGCGGCCCGTACAGGGTCGTGCGCTACAACCTCTATCCGGCGGCCGAGCTGCAGGGCGACACCAAGCCGGCCTATTCGTCCGGCCAGGCGCTGGACCGCGTCGAGGCCCTGGCCAAGGCGCGGCTGCCCGAGGGCTTCGGCTACGAGTGGACCGAGCTGGCCTACCAGCAGAAGACGGCCGGCAACACCGGGGCGATCGCCTTCGGCCTGGCGGTGGTGTTCGTCTTCCTGCTGCTGGCGGCGCAGTACGAGAGCGTGACCCTGCCGCTGGCGATCATCCTCATCGTTCCGATGTGCCTGCTGGCGGCGATCCTGGGCGTGAACCTGCGCGGGTTCGACAACAACATCCTCACCCAGATCGGGCTGGTGGTGCTGATCGGCCTGGCGGCCAAGAACGCCATCCTCATCGTCGAGTTCGCCAAACAGGCCGAGGAGCGGGGGCTCAGCCGCTGGGATGCGGCGGTCGAGGCGGCCCATACCCGCCTGCGGCCGATCCTGATGACCTCGTTCGCCTTCATCCTGGGCGTGCTGCCCCTGGTGATCGCCAGCGGGCCGGGGGCGGAGATGCGCCAGGCGCTGGGGACGGCGGTGTTCTTCGGCATGATCGGGGTGACCGCCTTCGGCCTCCTGTTCACGCCGGCCTTCTACGTCATGTGCCGCTTCATCTCGGACCGGCTGTGGAAGCCGCAGGAGTGCGACGCCCTGAAGGAGCATCCGGCCGAGTAGCCTTGACCTCCCTAAGGGCGCCTTCCACAAGTCGGCGCCAAACGGGAGGACTTGTGAGATGGCGTTCAATCCCTTCGACCTGACGGGCAAGGTCGCGCTGGTGACCGGCGGCAACGGCGGCATCGGCCTGGGCATGGCCGAGGGCCTGGCCGCCGCCGGGGCGAAGGTGGCGATCTGGGGCCAGAACCCCGAGAAGAACGCCAAGGCCGAAGCGGCCCTCAAAGCCCATGGCGTCGACGTGCTGGTCCAGAAGGTAGACGTGGCCGACGAGGCCAGCGTCGTGGCAGGCGTGGCCGAGGTGGTGAAGACCTTCGGCCGGCTGGACTTCTGCGCCGCCAACGCCGGCATCGGCGGCGGGGCGCCGTTCGACCAGATGACCACGGAAAAGTGGCGCCGCGTCACCACAGTGAACCTGGATGCGGTGTTCTGGACATTCCGCGAGGCGGTGAAGCACATGCTTGAGCGGGCGAACGCGGGCGATCCCGGCGGCTCCCTGGTGGTGACGTCGTCGACCTCGGCGATCCATGGCGCGCCGCGCAACGAAGCCTACGCCTCCACGAAGGGCGGGGTGCTGTCGATGGTCCGCGGCCTGGCGGTGGAGTATGCGCGCTACGGCATCCGCGCCAATTCGATCCTGCCGGGCTGGATCGCCACCGACATGACCCAGGGCCTGCAGTCGAACGACAAGTTCAACGAGAAGGCCATCGGCCGGGTGCCCATGCGGCGCTGGGGCGAGGGCGAGGACTTCTCGGGCATCGCGGTCTACCTGGCCTCGGACGCCTCGCGCTTCCACACCGGCGACAGCTTCGTCATCGACGGCGGCTACACCATCTTCTGAGGACCGGGCCATGGCCGACCGCTACGCGCAGTACGAGCGACTGAAGTTCGAGCGGCCGGCCGACGGCGTGCTGCGGATCGTGATGAGCAATCCCGGCAAGCTCAACGCCACCGACCAGCAGATGCACTGGGAGCTGGCCGAGATCTGGCGGACCATCGACGACGACCCGGAGGTCCGCTGCGCCATCCTGACGGGGGAGGGTAACGCCTTCTCCGCCGGGGGCGACTTCGAGATGATCCAGCAGATCGTCGACGACTTTCAGATGCGCGTGCGGATCCTCAAGGAGGCGCGCGACATCGTCTACAACGTGATCAACTGCTCTAAGCCGGTGGTCAGCGCCATGCGGGGGCCCGCGGTGGGGGCCGGGCTGGTCTGCGGCTTGCTGGCGGACGTCTCGATCGTAACGCCCGAGGCCAAGATCATCGACGGCCACACCCGGCTGGGGGTGGCGGCCGGCGACCATGCGGCCATCGTCTGGCCGCTGCTCTGCGGCATGGCCAAGGCCAAGTACTACCTGCTGACCTGCGACCCGCTGAGCGGCGCCGAGGCCGAACGGATCGGCCTTGTCTCGCTGTGCGTGCCGGACGAGGAGCTGGACGCCAGGGCGCTGGCGGTGGCGACCAAGCTGGCGAACGGCGCCCAGCAGGCGATCCGCTGGACCAAGCTGTCGCTGAACAACTGGCTGCGCAGCGCCGGCCCGACCTTCGACGCCTCGGCGGCGCTGGAGATGCTGGGCTTCACCGGCCCGGAGGCGGCGGAGGGGCTCGCCTCGCACCGCGAGAAGCGGAAGCCCAAGTTCGTCTAGAGCCGACCCGGCAACGCGCCTTGCCGCCGGCGGCCTGGACGCGGCCTTCCGCGCGCCCTTCTATCGGCGTGACCGTCCAGAATCGGAGGCGCCCGTGCTCGATCTCGTTCTCGCCATCGTCCACCACCTGCTGGTCTTCGGGCTGGCCGGGATCCTGTTCGCCGAGCTGATGCTGGTGCGACCGGGCATGGATTTGGCGACCGTCGGTCGGGTGGCGCGGATGGACCTGGTCTATGGCGCGTTCGCCGGGCTGGTCATCGTGGTCGGGCTTGTCCGGGCGGGCATGGCGGCGAAGGGCTGGGCCTACTATTCCCACAACGCCTTCTTCTGGGCCAAGCTGGCGGTCTTCCTGCTGGTCGGCCTCCTGTCGGCGCCGCCGACCATCGCTTTCATCCGCTGGCGGAAGGCGGGCGCCGCGCCGGATTCGGCCCAGGTGTCGAGGGTGCGCCGGTTCCTCCACGCCGAAGTCGCGCTGTTCGCGCTACTGCCGATCTTCGCCGCAGCCATGGCGCGTGGCTACGGGCAGTTCTAGCCGGGCGTGCTCACAGCCGTAAAAATTTTACACGGGCGTCAGTAACGCGTCGCCTGACGGCGCCACAGCCACCCCTTCAAGTCGAAGAGGGGTTGTCCATGCGTATGGGTTTGAAGGCGCAGCTTTGCGCCACGGCGGCGCTTTGCCTGATGGTCGGGAGCACGGCGCGGGCCGCCGAAGCCGACACGGTCGACGAGGTCGTCGTGACCGGCACCCGCGACGCCGGCCGCACCGCCTTCACCACCCTGGTCCCGGTCGACGTGCTGACCGCGGAATCGATCCAGGCCTCGGCCACCAGCCAGCTGGGCGAGAACCTGGCCCAGCAGATTCCGTCTTTCATCGTCCAGAAGCTGCCGACCTCCGACGGCCTGCAGTTCGTGCGGCCGGCCACGCTGCGCAACCTGTCGCCAGACCAGACCCTGGTGCTGGTGAACGGAAAACGCTTCCACCGCTCGGCCTTCCTCGGCTCGCGCGGGGCGCAGGGGCCGGACCTGGCCCAGATCCCGAGCTTTGCGGTGGGCCGGATGGAGGTGCTGCGCGACGGCGCCTCCGCCCAGTACGGATCGGACGCCATCGCCGGGGTGATCAACATCCTGCTGGATGACAAGCCGGGGTTCGCCGGCTTCGGCCAGGCCGGCCAGTTCTACGAGGGCGACGGCACGACCGTCCGCCTGGGCGCCAAGGCCGGCGCCGCCATCGGCGAGGGCGGGTACGTCAACGCGACCTTCGAATGGGCCGACGCCGAGCTGACCTCGCGCAGCCGCCAGCGGCCCGACGCCATCGCCTTCCAGCAGGCCAATCCCGGCGTCGTCCTGGACAACCCGGTGCAGCGCTGGGGCAATCCCGACCTCGAGACCTTCCAGGGCGCGGTGAACGCCGCCCTCCCGCTCGGGACCGTGGCCGAGGCCTACGCCTTCGGGACCTACACGAAGTCGGACGGGATCAACGACATCAACTGGCGCAACCCGTCCGCCAACCCGGCGATCTTCAACGTCACCGCGGCGTTCCCAGGCTTCAACCTGCGCTCGATCTATCCGGGCGGCTTCACCCCCCGCGAAGGCATCCACGCCCGCGATGTCCAGGCCGTGGCGGGTGTGCGCCACGCCGACGACGAGCGGTTCACCTGGGACCTCAGCGCCTCGTACGGCCGCAACGCCAGCCGGTTCTTCCTGAAGGACTCGATCAACGCCTCGCTGGGCCCGCAGAGCCCCTTCGACTTCGACCTGGGCCGGCTGCTGCAGACGGAGGTGAACCTGAACGCCGACGGGGTCTATCGCCTGCCGATCCAGGGTCTGGCCGAGCCGCTCAACATCGCGTTCGGGGCCGAGCACCGCACCGAGACCTATGAGATCGAGACCGGCGATCCGGCTTCCTACGCGGTCGGCCCCGGCGCCAACTTCGGCCTCGCCCCCAATTCGAACGGCTTCCCGGGCTTCAGCCCGCAGCAGGCGGGCGAGTGGGACCAGAAGAGCTATGCCGGCTATGTCGACCTCGAAGCCCAGGTCACGGACCGCTGGAGCCTCGGCGGCGCGCTGCGCTACGAGGACTTCTCCGAGTTCGGCGACACGCTCAACTTCAAGGCCGCCAGCCGGTTCGAGGTGACGACCGGCCTGGCCGTGCGCGCCTCCTATTCCACCGGCTTCCGCGCGCCCACGCCGGGCCAGCTGAACTCCACCAGCACGTCGCAGGGCCTCGACACGGTCACCCTGCAGCTCTTCCAGTCCGGACGCCTGTCGCCCACCAACCCGGTGGCCGTGTTCCTGGGGGCCAAGCCGCTGGAGCCGGAGGAATCGAAGACGATCACCGCCGGCGTGATCTGGCGCACCGACCTGGGCCTGGCCGGCTCGATCGACGCCTACCAGATCGACGTCGACCAGCGCTTCAGCACCTCGGCCACGGTCACCGTCACGCCGGCGATCCGGGCGCAACTCGTGGCCCTGGGCGTGCCCGGCGCCTCGGCCTTCACCTCGATCAACTGGTTCACCAACGATTTCGACACCCGCACTCGCGGCGTGGATGTGGTCGTCACCTACGCCCGCGACGTGGGCCCGGGCCGGCTGAACCTGATGGGCGCTTACAACTACAACAAGACGGAGGTGCGATCGGGCGCGCTCGGCCGCAACGCCACCCAGCAGCTGCTGTTCGAACAATCGCGGCCCAAGAACAACCTGACCGGCTCGGCCACCTACAAATGGGGCTCGTTCGAACTGCTGGGCCGCGTCCGGTACTACGGCAAGTGGACCGACAGCACCGGCAACGCCACCGGCGACATCTTCCAGGACTTCGGTGCGGTGACGTTCTTCGACGTGTCGGCGACTTATCGGGTGAACGACAACGTCTCGCTGCGGCTGGGCGCCGAGAACGTCTTCGACAAGTACCCGGACGAGGCCGTCTTCCAGGCCAGCCGCGGCCTCGTCTATTCGCGGAACGCCCCCTACGACACCAACGGCGGCCAGTACTACGCCCGGGTGGACGTTCGCTTCTGAGGCGACCCGGGACCACGTCCCGCCCCGCATCTCCGCCGGGAGGGCGGCCCCTAGAGCGCGGCGTTAGCGCACAGGGCCGCCCTGCCGTTTGGAATTTCAGCGTTATCGCGGCAGACTAGCGCCCGAACAGGGGCGGAGCGCGGGTGATCAACGACCGGCATCTCGACCGGCCGACCGTCGATACGGGGGAGGGCTTGCTCGGTCCCCTGCTCGAGGCGACGGGGATCATGGCCGGCGTTCTGGAGCTGCGCGAGAACGACTTCGCCTATGTCCTGGCCAACCGGAACCTCGCCGGGTTGTTCGGCCTCACGCCGGACGAGATCGTCGGGAAGACGGGGCGGGACCTGGGGCTCGGCGCCAAGGAGCTAAGGGCGGGGTTGCGGACCCTGCGCGAGACGCTGAAGGACGGTCAGATCTCGCATTTCGAACACCCGCGCATGATCGCCGGCCAGAAGGCCTGGTTCTATGTGACCATCGCGCCCATCCTGGCGGGCAGGAGGGTCTCCTTCGTCTCCGTGGACATCACGGCGAGGAAACTGGCGGAGCTCGAAGCGGAACGCGAGCGGGCTCGCCTGGCCATGGCGCTGGAGGCGACGGCGCTGGGCCTTTGGGAGTACAACCTCCAGACGCTCGAGGCGTCCTGGGACGACCGCACGCTCGCCTTCTATGGCCTGGCGCCCGGCGAAAAGCCCAGCTTCAAGCTCTACCGCGAACGCCTGCACCCCGAGGACCGGGAGCGCACGATCGCTGCCTACGACGCGGCCATCGCCGGGGCGAACGGGGGCAAGTTCCTGATCGAGCATCGCCTGACCGGGCCGGACGGGACCGTCCGCTGGCTCCGCAACATGGGGCAGGTGGTGTTCCGCAGGGACGGCACGGCGGTGCGCATGCTGGGGACCGCGCTCGACATCACCGCCGAGGTGGAGGCGCAGGAGCGCCAGAAGCTGCTGATGGCCGAGCTGAACCACCGGGTGAAGAACAACCTGGCGACGGTGCAGTCGATCGCCGTCCAGACCGCGCGCCGGTCCGGCGACATGGCGCAGTTCCTCGACAAGTTCGAAGGGCGCCTCGGGGCGCTGGCGAGAACGCACGACGTGCTCACCCAGAATGCCTGGACGCAGGCCGGCCTCGCGGCCCTGCTGCAGCGCCAGCTGGTCAGCTTCGGCGAGCGGGTTCGCGTGGCTGGCCCGCCCGTCGAACTGCCCGCGCCTCAGGCGCTCGCGCTGGGTCTCATCGTCCACGAACTCGCGACCAACGCCGCCAAGTACGGCGCCTTCCGTGGCGAGGGGACCGTCTCCGTGACCTGGACGGAGCCGGAGCCGGGTGTCGTGAGCCTGGTGTGGGAAGAGCGGGGCGCGGGGCCGACCGAGCCCGCCAAGACCGAGGGGTTTGGGATGCAGCTGATCCGCCGGCTGACGACCGGCGACCTGCGAGGCTCACACCGCATCGACCATCTGGCCGACGGCGTGAGGATCGAGATCGTCTTCCCCCTCGGCCGGCCGACGGGGCCGCTCAGCCCGTAGCGGCGGCGCGGGTCAGTCGGTGAAAACCACCGTCTTGCGTCCGTTGAGCAGCACGCGGTCTTCGATGTGCCACCGGACGGCGCGGGCCAGCACCCTGCGCTCGATATCGCGACCCTTGCGGACGAGGTTGGCCGGCGTGTCGCGATGGCTGATGCGCTCGACGTCCTGCTCGATGATCGGGCCCTCGTCCAGGTCGGCTGTGACGTAGTGGGCGGTGGCGCCGATCACCTTCACGCCGCGCGCGTGGGCCTGGTGGTAAGGCCGCGCGCCCTTGAAGCCGGGCAGGAACGAGTGGTGGATATTGATGCAGCGGCCGGCGAGCTTGGCGGACAGGTCGTCGGACAACACCTGCATGTAGCGGGCGAGAACCACCAGCTCTGTGCCGGTCTCCTGGATCAGGCGCCAGAGGTCGGCCTCCTGCCGCGCCTTCGTCTCGGCCGTCACCGGCAAGTGGCGGAACGCGATGCCCTGCAGGTCGGTGTGGGGGAAGGTGGACGCCGGGTGGTTCGAGACCACGGCGGTGATGTCCATGGGAAGCTCGCCCTGGCGCCAGCGCCAGATGAGGTCGGCCAGGCAGTGGTCGGTCTGCGAGGCCAGGATCATCACCCGCCGGCGCTCCTTGCGGCCACGCAGCGCCCAGGTCATGGCGTATTCCGCCGCCAGAGGTTCGAACGCGGCGCGCCACGCCTCGGCGGCGCTGTCGCCCGGATCGAAGACCACGCGCATGAAGAAGCGGCCGGTTTCCTGGTCGTCGTACTGCTGGGCGTCCAGGATATTCGCGCCGCGTTCGAACAGCAGGGCCGACACGCGGGCCACGATGCCGGGGCGGTCGTCGCAGGAGAGGGTGAGGATCATCGCGGCGCAGGGCTTGCCGCCCGCGGGCTACAAGGTCAAGGCTGTGCTGTCGGGGAACGATGAGGAGTTCAGGTCATGCGGTCGGTCACTTACCTGGCCATCGGCGCCATTCTGGCGCCCGCGCCGGCGCTTGCTCCCTCAGTGGCTCACGCCCAGGGCGGCGGTCCCGTGGACGCCTGCAGCCGCGAGATCAGCTACGAGGTGCAGGACCGCTATCCCCAGGCGCGCGGGGTGCGGATCACCTCCTCGAGCGTCAGCGATGGGCCGCGGAACCAGGCGCGGGTCACCGGCAAGGGAGAGTTCGACGACCGCAACGGCGGCGAAGCCCGCTTCAGCTTCGGCTGCACCTACAACTATCGCACCGGGCGCACCTCGGACCTGGATGTCGGCGAGCTGTCGCACAAGAACAAGGACAACACCGCTGCGATCGCGGGCCTCGTCCTGGGCGCCATCGTTGTCGGCGCGCTCGTGGCCGGCTCGAAGGACAAGCACCGCGACGACGACTGGGACCGCCACGAGGTGTGGAGCCCAGCCGACGGCGTCCGGTGCGTCGCCCGGGAGCGGGCCTGCTACAAGAAGGGCCGCTACTCCGAGAAGTGGACCTCGCGGATCTTCTATCGTTGAGGCATCAGAGGCTGGGGCGGGGCGTCTCGGCCGCGCCGCCCGGGGCGACGCCTTCGGCCGCCGGGTAACGGAAGCCCTCGCCCGCGCCGTCGGCCGAAGCGAGCTGGGCCGCCGCGAAGTCCCAGTTGGCGACGTTGTCGAACCACCGCTCCAGGAACGCCTTCCGGTCGTTCTTGTAGTCCAGGTAGTAGGCGTGCTCCCACAGGTCGCACACCAGCAACGGAAAGACCCCGTCGCGCACCAGGGTGTCGTCGGCGTCGTGGGTGGAGATCACCTTCAGGCCGTCGCCGCCGGTGACGATCCAGACCCAGCCCGAGGCGAAATGGTTCACGCCCTCGTCGACGAACGCCTGCTTCAGGGCGTCCAGGTCGTCGAACGCGGCGTCGATCGCCCTCAGCAGGTCGCCCGAGGGCGCCGCGCCGCCGGGCGGGCGCATGCATTCCCAGAAGAAGGCGTGGTTCCAGGCCTGGGCGGCGTTGTTGAACAGCTTCTTGTCGCCCCGGCGGCTGGCTTCGCGCACGACCTCTTCCAGGGGGCGGCCGGCCAGCCCGGCCTTGGCGGCCAGGTCGTTGGTCTTCTCGACGTAGGTCTTGTGATGCTTGCCGTGGTGGGTGCGCAGCGTGTCGGCGGAGACGAACGGGCTCAGCGCGTCGTGGTCATAGGGAAGCTCTGGCAGGACGTACATGGGCGGCCTCGCGGATTAGGGATGATGGGGTCGATGGCTCAACCCTTGGCGCGGCAAGGCGTTCCAGCCCAGCCGCTCCCACACCCGCAAGACGCCCGCGGACCTCAGGCGGCGGTCAGGCGCCACTCGCCAGAGCTGTCGCGGCACGCGTTGAACCGTTCGCGATAGGTGGGCTGACCACGCTCGTTGACGGTCTGCTCGACGAGGCGGCACCCGCCATCGCCGCCGCCGCCGACCGGCTGGACGACCGAGCGGGCGACGTAGCCCTGGATGAAGCCGTCTTCGACGACCGCCAGCCAGCCTCCCGCGACCGCGCCCGCCACCTCGAAGGTCTCGTTCGGCTGCAGACGATCCACAACCGGCGCCGAGGTGTTCGGGGCCGCCCGCATATTGACGCGGCCGGAGCCCGCGTAGGCGCCGCCCGCCGTGCTCACGCGGCTGGCCGCCGTGACGCCCTGGGCGTAGCGCCAGCGGCCGGTGTAGCTGGTCCCGCCGGTCCCGCTGCCCGAGGAGGGGCCGAGCACCGAGATGCGGCCGCTGGCGCCCGTCTGCGGGTCGGACCAGCTCTGGGTCTTGCCGGTCTCCAGGGCGCGCTGGAAGGCCACGCGCGCGTCCTGCTGGGCCTTGCGGTCCATGCGGCAGCCAATGTTGTTGCCGATCGCCGCGCCCAGGCCCGCGCCGATCACCGCTCCCAGGGTCCGCTCGTTCTTGCTGACCTGGCTGCCCGCCAAGGCGCCGACCAGTCCGCCGACAACGGCGCCGGTGGTGTTGGAAGACCCCTGGGCATCGCAGGAGAAAAGCGAGCCCAATCCCTGGGCGCTCGCAGCCCCGGGCGTGGCGGCGCCGATGGCGAGGGCCATGGCGGCGGCGAAAGCGAGTCTGGTCATGGGCGTTCTCCCGAGAGTCGAGGCCGCATCATGCGCTGCTCGTGAGCCCAAGGCCACGGTTAGTCGGGTCTGCGGCGCGACGCCTGTACCGCGGACGCTGACGTCGCAAAGCGGCGCGGCGACCTGACCGATCGCGGCTGGACGCTAGCGGTCCGCCTGTGGCAAGCCAGGGCGTCACGCGGGCGTGGCGGAATTGGTAGACGCAACGGACTTGGGCCATCGGCCTCGAGTGCGCTGGGGGAAACCCCGGACGTAGAACCGCTCAAACTCGGGGAAACCTCTCAACTGGCGATCCCGAGCCAAGCCCTGGAACGCGCGTTCCGGGGAAGGTGTAGAGACTAGACGGGCGGCGCCTAAAGCCTTCGGGCCAGGGCGAAGGGATAGTCCAGACCACGAACGCCTCGTCCCTGGAGGGCGGGCGGCGGCGAAAGCCGAAGTGGTACGAAAATCCGTCGGGCCTTGGCCCATGCCGGTTCGATCCCGGCCGCCCGCACCACCGCATGGCAGCTTCCCAGAGCTTCGGACGATCGGTCTAGGGCTCGGCGTACCCCTCGATGCTCAGATCGAGTTCCGCTCCCGCTGGGTTCTGCCGGAAGACAAGGCCGCCCCGCGCCTCGCCCCGGCCGGGCACGTAGGCGAAGCTTGCGCGTCGCTCCTCGGAGACGCCGGCCGGGGAGCGAAGGACGGCGCGGACCTCCACCTGGGCGGCTGTGGCGTGGCTAGCGTTACGCACCACGATCGGCACGACATGGGTTGCGCCGTTCGGCGTGGCGGTCTGGGCGGTCACGGTCAGACGCGGGGGGCCCGGGTCCTCGGTGAGCCCCTCCCACAGGGTGTAGCCGACAACGCCCAAGGTCATCACCAGGCCGAGCGCCGCGGCCGTCCATTCGGCGACAGGCGTCCGATCGGCCAGGCTCGGGCGGGACTTGCGCGCGGCCATGTCAGACCACCAGCCGCGCGGCCGCGGCTCCCATGGCGGCCGGAAAGCCGAGCACCACAACCGCCCGCACAGTATCGCTCATGCCGCCGTCCAGCCGGCCGAAGGTCCACAGGATGTAGAGGCTGACCAGCAGCGCCACGCCGTAGCCGGCCAGCGTGTAGTGGACGAAGGCAAGGGCCTGGCTTTCGTGGGTCTCCTGGCCCGCAAACCCGACCGAGAACACCAGGGCGTGCAAAGTCAGCAGGGAGGCCGCGACCAATCCCAAGGCATGCCAGGGGGTCATCTTGAAGCCGATCAGGATCATCTCCTCGGTCGGTGCGACGTTGAACGCGAAGAACAGGGCGCCGGCCGCCATCAGGAATAGCTGCCCGAGATAGCCGGCGCGGTCCTCCTTCGTGCGACGTTCCGCCCGCGCCTGAAGCTGTTTGTTGGCAAGCACGGCGCCGATGCTGGCGGGGGCCGCCTGGACCGCGATCATCCCCACCGCCTCTCGCGGCGCGGTCTGCAAGGTCAAGAGCGCCAGCAGGGCGAGCAGCGTCGCCGAGACCGCAAAGCCGACCAACAGCGCCGCCAGCGCATCGAGGGCGTCGTCTGCCAGACTGCTGGTGTCCCGAAAGCCCGCAAAGCGGCTGAGGCCGAAGACGACCGCGGACGTGACCAAGAGGAAGAGTGCAAGTCGGCCACGGTCCATGTGGAAGCCGAACTCCCACATCTCCATGGTCATCAGCAGCGGGAAGCTGAAGATCAGGGCGCCCGCTGCGGCCCGGGCCAAGCCCCGCGCATAGGACTCCTCATCCTTCAGCCCGGTGGCCGCAGCGTGGGGGCGCTTCATGCCCCGACGAACGGTGAACGGCCAAGCTCGGTTCCCACAAATCTCGCAGCCCGCGCGGTCAGTGCGCCGGGCGGTTGCGCGAGGGGAGCGCGGTCAGAAAGGCGCGAAGGTCGCGGGCGCTGGCGTCGGGCATCTGTTCCATCGGCACATGCCCGCCCGCTGCGTAGGTCACCAGCTTGGACCCGGGGATGACCTTGGCGAAGGCCGCCGATCGTTCCGGCGGGATCACCTCGTCGCGGAGGCCGACCATGACGAGGGTGGGCGCCTGGATGCGGGCGAAGGTCTCCGGGGCGACTGCAGGCCGAGCGCCGCGACGCGTCAGCAGCGCGCGGTGGCCCGGCGCACGCGCGAGCTCCACATAGCGGTCCAGCAACGGATCGTTGACGAGCCTTTCGTCCACGTAGGCCTGCTTCAGCCCGCGCGCCGCCAGGGGCCGAGGATCGATGTTCCTCAAGAGGAGCCGGCCGACCGGGTTGGCGAGCAGCTTGAAGATCGCAGGGCCGCCACCCGCGTCCGCCGACGATGGCCAGCCGGCCGCATTCACCAGAACCAGGCCGTCGAGCCGTCCCGGATGGGCCATCGCGTACGACCAGGCCACGGCCCCGCCCATCGAGTTGCCAGCCAGGACGAACCGCTCGACGCCGAGCTGTCGCGTCAGGGTGTCGATGATCTCGGCATTGCTGGCCGACGAGGGGGCGTAGTCGTCCGGCGCCCGTGTCAGGCCGTGGCCCGGCAAGTCGAGGGATACGACGCGGTAGTCGTGCTTGAGCCGTTCGACCCAAGGCTCCCACGCATGCAGCGATGCGGCAAAGCCGTGCACGAGGACGATGGTGCGGGCGTCTCTTGGCCCTTCGTCGCGGTAGTGGACTCGCAGCCCGCCAGGCAAAGACGCGTAGCGGGACGCGGCGTTCGCGTACTTCGCTTCAAGGCGCGGGTAGGGAATGTCCGGAGCCACACAGCCGGCGAGCCAGGCGCCGGCCAGGAGGACCGCCGCGATGCGAAGTAAACGCCCCATCCATGAAGGATAGCACGGCCGCGGCGATCACTGTTACGGCGTGTCGGTTACAACCGCATTTGCGGGACCATCCCCATCCCACGGCGCCAGCTCCGGCTCGGGGGCCGCATTGCCATGCTCGGACGGGTAGCGCGACGGCTCGCGAGGTTCGTCCTGCCAGTGGGCCCGCTGGATCTCAGGCGGGGCCTCGTAGGCCATGACGTCGCCGGTGTCGCCAGTGTCCGCCGCCTCCGGCTCCGCGCGCTCCTCGTAGGCGAGGACCTGGTACTGCGGCGGCTTCAGCGCGTCGGTGCCGATGACATAGTCGGGGACGCGACCGGCATAGGCGCCGATGCCGGCGTCGCCGACGGGGGGCTCGCCCCGGGGACCGCCGCCGCTCAGGAGGATCTGAGGGCCGCGGATCTCGTCCTCATCCAGGTCGGGATAGAGCGCCGCGCCCATAAGCAGGCCCGCGCAGGCCGCAATCGACACGCCGCCGAAGAGGGTCTTCAGGTCCTGGTTTCGGATCAGGTTCCGCATGGGCGGAGATACGTGCCAGAGCCGGAAAGGTTGCCTCGCCGGGCAGGCGCCCTTCAGGCCTTCTCGACGAAGCTGTCGATGACCTTCTTCTCGCCGGCCTTGTCGAAGTTCACGGTGAGCTTGTTGCCCTCGACGCCGCGCACCGCCCCATAGCCGAACTTCAGGTGGAAGACCCGGTCGCCGCGCTTGTAGTCGCTGGCGGCGGAGCTTTCCGACACCGCGACCAGGCGGCCGTCGCCTTCAATCACCGGCTGCCGGCCTGGGTGGCTGCCGCGGTACTGGTTGGCCTGCGCCCTGCGCCAGCCGGGCGAGGCGTAGCCGCCGCCGAAGTCCGGGTCGGCGTCCCAGCGCGAGCCGTGCTGCTGCATGCCCGGGCCGCCGCCGTAGTAGCCGGTCTCGGAGCTGGCCTCGACGTTGGCCGGCGGCAGTTCGTCGACGAAGCGGCTGGGGAGCTGGCTGGTCCAGCGGCCATAGACCTGGCGGTTGGCGGCGAAGGAGATCCGCGCCTCCTCGCGGGCCCGGGTGATGCCCACGTAGGCCAGGCGCCGTTCCTCCTCCAGGCCCTTCTCGCCCTTCTCGTCCATGCTGCGCTGGGACGGGAAGACGCCTTCCTCCCAGCCCGGCAGGAAGACGAGCGGGAACTCGAGCCCCTTGGCCTGGTGCAGGGTCATGATCTGCACGCTGTCGGCCTGGGGCCCGCGCTCCAGGTCCATGACCAGGGAGACGTGCTCCAGATAGGCCTGGAGCGTCTCGTAGCTGCCCATGGACTGGACCAGCTCCTTCAGGTTCTCCAGCCGGCCCTGGGCCTGGGGCGAGCGGTCCAGCTTCAGCATGTCGGTGTAGCCGCTCTCCTCCAGCACCGCCTCCATGAGGCGGGCGTGGTGGATGTGCTCGGCCTGGCCGCGCCAGCGGTCGAGGTCGCGCAGGAAGTTGGCGAGCGAGGTGCGCGTCTTGGCCGCCAGTTCGTCGGTCAGCACCAACTGCCGCGCCGCGGTGCTGGCCGGCACGCCGTTCAGCCGGGCGATCTGCAGCAGCTTCTGGACGGTGGTGTCGCCGATGCCGCGCTTGGGCGTGTTGACGATCCGCTCGAAGGCCAGGTCGTCGTCCTGCGACTGGATCAGCCGGAGATAGGCGATGGCGTCGCGGATCTCGGCCCGCTCGAAGAACCGCGGGCCGCCGATCACCACATAGGGGATCTGCAGCATCACGAACCGCTCTTCGAACGACCTCATCTGGAACGAGGCCCGGACCAGGATGGCGATGTCGCGGTACTGGCGGCCGGCGCGCCGGGCCTTCTCCACCTCGTCGGCGATCAGCCGGCTCTCGGCGTCGCCGTCCCAGATGCCGCGCACGACGACCTTCTGGCCTTCCTGGCTGTCGGTCCAGAGCGTCTTGCCGAGGCGGCCCTTGTTGGCGGCGATCAGGCCGGAGGCGGCGGCCAGGATGTGGCTGGTGGAGCGGTAATTGCGTTCCAGCCGCACGACCTTCGCGCCCGGGAAGTCCCGCTCGAAGCGCAGGATGTTGTCCACCTCGGCGCCGCGCCAGCCATAGATCGACTGGTCGTCGTCGCCGACACAGCAGAGGTTCTGGCTTTTCTGCGCCAGCAGCCGCAGCCACAGGTACTGGGCGACGTTGGTGTCTTGGTACTCGTCCACGAGCAGGTACCGGAAGCGGTTGTGGTACTCGGCAAGCACGTCCGGCTGGCTGACGAAGATCGTCAGGTTGTGCAGCAGCAAATCACCAAAATCGCAGGCGTTCAGGATGCGCATTCGCTCCTGGTAGAGCCGGTACAGCGCCTGGCCCTTGCCGTTGGCGAAGGCCTGGGCCTCGGCGGGGGGCAGCTGGTCGGGCCGCCAGCCGCGGTTCTTCCAGTGGTCGATCAGCCCGGCCAACGCCTTGGGCGTCCAGCGCTTGGTGTCGATGTTCTCGGCCTCCAGCACCTGCTTGATCAGCCGCTCCTGATCGTCGGTGTCGAGGATGGTGTAGTTGGACTTCAGCCCCACCAGCTCTGCGTGGCGGCGCAGGATCTGGGCCGCCACCGAGTGGAAGGTGCCCAGCCAGCGCAGCCCCTCCGCCGACGGGCCGATGATGTGGGCGATCCGCTCGCGCATCTCGCGCGCGGCCTTGTTGGTGAAGGTGACGGCCAGCAGCTCCCACGGCTTGGCTCGGCCGCTGGCCAGGATGTGCGCCAGGCGGGTGGTCAGCACCTTGGTCTTGCCCGTGCCCGCCCCGGCCAGCACCAGCACCGGACCGTCCACCGCCTCCACCGCCTCGCGCTGCTCGGGGTTCAGGCCAGCCAGATAGTCGGCCGGCCGCGCGTCGACGCGGGCCAGGTCGCTGATGCGGGACGAGGGGAGGTCAGAGGATTCGAACGATGACATCGGAACATATGTAGCACAAAGGCTTGCGGGCTTAAGGGGCGGAACGGCGCGGTCGCGCGATCCGTTTCGAAAACGTCATGCCCGCGCGCCCCACCAACCCCTGGATCGCCTTCGCCGCCGGCGTCGTGGCCATGCTGGCGGTCGGCCTGCTCTGGTACGCTTGGCAGGGACGGGACGACGCCGGCCGGGCAGCGGAGGCCGCCCTGCGGGCCGCGGACGGCCTCCCGGCCATCGCGCCGCCCCGGCTGCCGGACGCGCCGCGCATCCCGGACGCGCCGGTTCCGGTTCCGAAGTAGGCGGGGACGTGCCAAGGGAAGGGCATGACGCCGCAAGCTCTTCGTGCGCCGGCTGGAAACTTGCGGCGGGTCCGAATGGCCGCCCTTATCGTGCTCGCGTGGTCGGCCGTGGCCGTGCTGTTGGCGACGCAGGGGTATCTCACCAGCGGCGGGCGGCAGGCGTGGTGGCCGTCCCTGGGCTACGCGTTCGCCATCTTCTCGATCTGGGCGCTGCTGACCGCGCCGATCCTGGCGGCCGTGCGGCGCATCGAGGAGTCCCGTTGGAGCCTGGCGCAACGGTGGGCGGCCTACGCCGTGGGGCTCCTGGTCGTGTCGGCCCTGCATGTGGGCCTGTTCGCCCTGCTCTGGTGGCCGGCCTACAATGACGGCGGGCGGATCGCCACGCGATGGGCGATGGGCGAGCGTATGTTCGTCCGCAACCTCGGCACCAACGCCATCCTTTATGCAGGCATCGTGGCGGTGGGGCTGCTGGCGGCCCGGCGCGGGCGGCGCGCGGTCCCGAAGGCGCCTGAGGTTCTGCGCGCCCGCAGCCGGGGCGCGGTGCGGATCGTGCCGCTGGACGCGGTCGAATGGATCGAGGCCGCCGGCAACTATGCCGAAGCCCACACCACAGCGGACGGGGCGGTGCTGCTGGACGAGTCCCTGGCCTCGCTGGCGGCCCGGCTGCCGGGAGATCGCTTCGTCCGCATCCATCGGCGGGCCATCGTCCGACTGGATCTGATCGTCGGCGTCCGCAGCCTGGGGCGGGGCGATGCCGAGGTGCGGCTGAGCTCGGGGCAGGGGCTGCGGCTGAGCCGGCGTTATCGTGACGGCCTGTCGGCCCTGTTGAACGGGCGCTGACCCGCTCGTCACCGGGGCGGTCCCGCTCGCGGACCGGCGGCTTCCGCGACGCCGCAGGCTCGGCGACGGCGAGGGCATGAAACAGCTTCGCCTCGCATGCATCGCCCTGGCCTTCGCCGCCGGTTTCGCCGGTCAGCTCCATGCCGCCGCCCCGCCGCCCGATGGCGTCTATGTGGTGGCGGCGATCCAGCGCCTTCATGCGACCGAGCCCGACTTCACCTTCGACCACCTGCGCCGGATCATCGAGGCCGTTCGGCCCGAGGTGATGGTCCTGGAGGTCCGCCCGGACGAACTGGAGGCGCGCAAGGAGACGCAAGGCCGGCCGGAGTATCCGGCGGTGGTGTGGCCCTACCTCGCCGCGCGGCCGACGACGGCGCTGCCGATGGAGCCGGGCGGCGAGGCGTTCGCCGCGATGACGGGGGAGGCCGGCCGGCTGTTCGGCGACTTCGCGAAACGGAAGCCGGACGCCGACGCCTACATGACCCGCCTTGGCCGGGCGCTCTCGACGGTGCTGCAGGACCATTGGCGCCATCCGGCCGACGCCCACGACGCCGTCACCATCGACCTCGTCCGCGCCCAGGGCCTGGCCCAGGCGCAGCTGGGCGGCGCGGCGTTCGAGACCAGCCAGGCGGAATGGGACGGCTACATGGTCGCCCGGACCCGGGAGGCGATCGCGGCCCATCCGAGCAAGCGCATCCTGGTGCTGGCCAGCTACCGGAACCTGGGCGCCTTCCGCGAGGGCCTGAAGGACGAGCCGCGGCTGGTGGACATGGAGGCCTGGCTGCGGTCCGCGCTGTCGGCGCCCTAGCCGCCGCGGGCGTAGGTCAGGGCCGCGACGCGGCAGGCCGAGGCCAGAGGCCGTTCGCCGCGGCCGCGGTCGATGCTGACGATCAGGGCGGCCAAGCTGGACCCGCGCACCACCGCCATCTCGTCGAGGACCGCCCAGAACTCCGGCTCCAGAGCGATGGAGGTCGCGTGGCCCGAGAGGAGGACGGAGCGCTTTTTCAAACTGGCCATAGGGGTCCTGTTTACAAACACCAGCTTAGGTTCAGCCAGCCCCTTGCAAAAAGATGACGGGGGCGTCATTTTTGTATGGACGACGCTTACCCAAGGGCTCCCCACCTATGGCCATGACCGCCGACACTGCCGACTTCCGCGCCGAACCCCGTCCCATGTCGACGAAGCTGGACTGGGGCCATGCCTGGCGCTCGCTGCAGCGCCTGCTGGCGGACAAGGAAGACACCCGCCAGGTGTTCGAGATCATGCGCGCCCTGAACGGCTCGTCCACGGCCAAGGGCTACCACCGCCTGCTGGCGACGCCGCAGGGCGGCCGGATCGCCTTCGAGCGCGAGGAATTCGCCGAGAGGCTGATGGACGACGCCTGGCTCGACAGCCTGCCCGCGGGCAGCGTCGGCGCCGCCTATCGCACCTTCATCCGCACCGAGCAGCTTTCGGCCGACGGCCTGGCCGATATCAGCCGCGAGGGCCGGGGCGCCGATATCGACGAGCCGCATCCGTATGCCTGGTTCGGCCGCCGCACTCGCGACGTCCACGACATCTGGCACATCCTGTCGGGCTATCACCGCGACGCCCTGGGCGAGGCGTGCCTGGTGGCGTTCTCCTACGCCCAGACCAAGGGCCTGGGCTGGGCGCTGATCGCGTTCGGGGCCGCCTCCCGCGCCGGCAGGGACAAGCGCCACCCGTATGTGAAGGCGATCTGGCAGGGCTACCAGCGCGGCAAGGCCGCCAAGTGGCTGCTCGGCGAGGACTACGAGCGGCTGATGCAAGAGCCGCTGGAGGCCGCCCGCAAGCGCCTGAACATCACGCCGGCGACGATCTACGACTCCATCCCGGCCGAGGCCCGCGACCAGGCGGTCCCCAAGGCGGCCTAGTCCTCGCGCTTCTTGCCGTCCAGTTCGCGCCGGGCCCGCTCGGCGTCGAGCCGCGCGACATCCTTCTGACCCTTGGTCTGGCCGAACCTGGCGCGGTTCTCGGCGGCCTGCGCCTTGCCGGCCAACCGCGCCTTGGCCTTGCGCGCCTTGTTGAGGTTAATCAGCTCGGCCATGAACCCTCACGCCTGACGCCCGTTACCCGTCCCCCAAGATCGAAGACGAGGAGACGAGTATGATCCAGGCCTCTCAAATTCGCGAGCACATGGAAGTCGTCGGGTCCGACGGCGGCCACGTGGGCAAGGTGGACCATGTGATGGGCGCCGAGATCGAGCTGGCCAAGCTGGATTTCGGCTCCGGGTTCAAGCACCACCTGATCCCTCTGACCTGGGTCGACACCATCCAGGACGACAAGGTGTGCCTCAACATCACCAAGGACGCGGCCAAGGCGGCCTGGCGCGAGAAGCACTGACGCGCCGCCTGTGGGGTAGGTGAGCGCCGGCGCCCGGCCGCGGGGAGGCTGTCGGGCTGTCGGTCGCAGTCGGGCTCCGACGCTCCCGCGGGATATGGTGAGCCTCGGACCGGCCTGACAGCTCGCGCCAAGGCAACGCCCGTCGCCGGTTGTCCTACTTCACGTTGGCGCAGAAGCGCTGGATGCGCTGGCAGGCGTCTTCCAGCACGCTGTTGGCCGTGGCGTAGCTGATGCGGAAGAAGGGCGAGAGGCCGAAGGCCGCGCCGAACACCACGGCTACGCCCTCGGTTTCAAGCAGTTCGACCGCGAAGTCCGCGTCCGAGCCGATGACCTTGCCGGAGGGGGCGGTCTTGCCGATCAGGTCGGCGCAGGAGGGGTAGACGTAGAAGGCGCCTTCCGGCGTCGGGCAGTGGATGCCCTTGGCCTGGTTCAGCATCGAGACCACCAGGTCGCGGCGCTGTTCGAACAGCTTGGCGTTGGGCTTGATGAAGGCTTGCGTGCCGTTCAGCGCCTCGACCGCCGCCCATTGCGAGATGGAGGAGGGGTTCGAGGTGGTCTGGCTCATGACCTTGGCCATGGCCTTGATCAGCGGCTGGGGTCCGGCGGCGTAGCCGATGCGCCAGCCGGTCATGGCGTAGGCCTTGCTGACCCCGTTCATGGTCAGGGTGCGGTCGTAGAGGCCGGGCTCCACCTGGGCGATAGTCGAGAACTCGAAGTCCCCGAACACCAGGTGCTCGTACATGTCGTCGGTCAGGATCCAGACGTGCGGATGGCGCAGCAGCACGTCGGCCAGGGCCTTGAGCTCGGCGCGGGTATAGGCGGCGCCCGACGGGTTCGACGGCGAGTTCAGCAGGATCCACTTGGTCTTGGGCGTGATCTTCGCCTCGAGGTCGGCCGGCTGCAGCTTGAAGCCCGTCTCGGCGCTGGTCGGCGCGGCCACGGGCGTGCCGCCGGCCAGCAGCACGATGTCCCAGTAGCTGACCCAGTACGGGGTCGGCACGATCACCTCGTCGCCGGGGTTCAGCGTGGCGATCATGGCGTTCCAGATCACCGGCTTGCCGCCGGGCGAGACGTTCACCTGCTCGGGCTTGTAGCGGAGGCCGTTCTCGCGCTCGAACTTGGCGCAGATGGCTTCCTTCAGCTCCGGGATGCCGTCGACGTTGGTGTACTTGGTCTTGCCGTCCCGGATCGCCCGGATGGCCGCTTCCTTGATGTTCTCCGGCGTATCGAAGTCGGGCTCGCCGGCGGCCAGGCCGATCACGTCCTTCCCCTGGGCCTTGAGCTCGCGGGCTTTCGCATCCGCCGCCAGGGTGGCGGAGGGCTTCACGCGGGCCAGTGCGGCGGATTCCAGGGACATGATGGAGTAGACTCCCGGCTGAGGTTCGGACGGGCGCGGGTGTAACCCATGCTGCGCCGCATTCAAACCCGCCGGGAGTCCCTCTCTCCAGAGCCAGTTGGCCGAGGGCGGCGCCTCAGGCGAAGTTCGTCACCCCGATGTCGGCCAGGGTGCGGCCGACAAGGAGGATGGAGACGTCGGCGCCGTCCGCCGGATCGCCCGTGTCGGCGAAGACATAGACGTCGCTTCCGACCTGGGCGGCCACATAGACCGCGCCCGAGGCCGAGATGTGCTCGTTGGCGATGGACAGCGCCGTCGCATAGTCGGCCGCCACGAACTCGGAATAGCTGAGCGGCAGGATCGAGCTGGCGCCGAGGATGCTCACCTGCGGGAAGTGCAGGGTGTCGCCGGCTTCCCAGTCGCGGATCTCGGCCTCAACGCCCGCCGAGGGCGCGGTCTTGGCCACGATCTCGAAGCGGTCGCGGCCCTCGCCGCCGAGGATCACGTCGCGACCCGCGCCGCCGGAGACGATGGTGTCGGACCCCGCGCCGCCGCTGAGGGTGGAGGCCTCCGGTCCCTGGCTGACGAGCTGGTCGTTCCCGTCAGCGCCGCTCAGCGAATCCGCGCCGAAGCCGCCCCTGAGGATGTCGTCGCCCTCGCCGCCGTTCAGGGTGTCGTTCCCCATCCCGCCCATCAGGTCGTCGTCGCCGCGGTCGCCCGACAGGAAGTCCGCGCCGTCGCCGCCGCCGATGAAGTCATCCCCTTGCCCGCCCAGCAGGGTGTCGGCGCCCTGGCCGCCCACGATCTCGTCGTCGCCCAGGTTGCCGTTGGCCCAGTCGCCGGCCTCGCCCGCCACGCCGCCCACGTCGGGGCTGGCGTAGATGATGTCGTCGCCCTGGCCGCCATAGAGGCTGTCGGCGCCTTCGCCGCCGCTCAGCAGGTCGTCGCCGCCGTTGCCCTGCAGCAGGTCGCGGCCCGCCTCGCCGGAGAGGGTGTCGGCGCCGGGGCCGCCATAGAGGCCGTCGTCGCCCGCGCCCGCCGCGAACCGCCCGTCGCCGGCGTCGCCGATGTAGAGCTGCGAGCCGTCGGCCATGACGAGGCCGCCGGTTCTGGAGAGCTGCACCAGTTCGGTAGAGAAGGCGACGGTGCGCCCCTCATAGGTGACGAAGATCCGTGGGACCTCGGGCGTCAGGGAGAGGGGATCGTACGACTGATAGCTGACGCTGACCGTCCGCCCCGGCCCGCCGTTGAAGGTCAGGGTGTCGCCGGCCTTGATGGCCAGCGCCTGCTCGGCCGTGATGGTGTCGAAGGCGTACTCGAGCAAGCGCTGGCTCCGCGTCCTGGTGGGACGGATGAAATCGCCGATGTTGCGTAAGAACGCAACTCAGAAATACGGGATGCGACGAGCGGTGGGAGAGGGCGACGAGCGGCTCGGGGCTGCTTGGGAGGCAGACGAGATGAGGGGCTAAGGAGAGTGGGAAGGGGGCTTTGCCTCCCTGCGAAGCGGGGGAGGGGGACCGGTCGCCGACCCCGGCCTTGAGCCGGGGGAAGAGCGGCTGGTGGAGGGGGCGAGCCGGAAGCTCGGCGGATCGATCGGCGGTTGATGGCGCAGCGCGCGGGGCTCGCCCCCTCCACCACGCGCTCTGCGGCTGGCTCACGCCAGCCTC
>NZ_MHXN01000006.1:138025-193171 GCF_001824475.1 Phenylobacterium sp. RIFCSPHIGHO2_01_FULL_69_31
GCTTCGCAAGGGAGGTAAAAGTCTCCAGCGGGTCGAGCGCAGTCGTCGACCCGGCGGCCATAAGCGGACGTCGCCACCGCCCGAGAAGGGGGCACGGGCGTTCGCTTTCCCCTGACCGTCCATACATGACGGAAGTGCAGGCAGGCCGGGTTCCGCCGCGCTCCGCTCTAGGTCCGCCGAGGAACGGCGCGATTCCGAGAGGAACGCTCCTCCGCAAGCGCCGGCCAGCGGCCTGCCCGTGCGCAGGCGGCGACGCTAGGGCGCGGCGCCGCTTGCCGGAGCCCTTGCGGTGCAATCGAGGCCTGCCCTGGCGGTGTTGCTCGCTTGGCACCGTCCCTCATGGAGGCGGGTCAAGACCGTGACGACGGTGGTCACCGCTACGATCGCCAGCGCGACGATCGCAATGAGCTGACTCCGGTCCACATCGCTCTCCCACACCCCACGCAATTGTGCGGGGTGTCGCCTAGAGGATGCAATGGGGACGCCCGGGCCGTATCCGCGGAGTTCGCGCCGACGCGAACGGTGCGGTTTCTGGCCGTCTTCTCTGGTTTTGCCCGGTTTGAAGGACAACCGGCGACGCGGGTACTGGTGGTTCAGGAACTGAAGGACTGGCGGCCCGGTGTCGTCGAGTGTTTCGGTCAGTTCCGCAGCGAGACGCTTTTCGTCCGGGACGGGGCGATCCTCGGCCTGGAACGCGCCGGGTTCACGCACCGGCGGCTGGAGCTTGGCGGCTGGACCTTCTTCGCGCCTTGATCCCGCCGCTTGAGCCCGTCGCGCGAACACGCGGCCCCTCGGGCCGTGCGCCGGCTCTCCGAGTTCCATTCCAACGTGGACGCCCAGGCGTGGCGGACCCGTGAAAGTCTCGCCCCTAGTCGCAGATCACGCCTGCTCGCCCGCAGGCTGAATGGCGGGAGCCCGAGGTCCGCACCGCCCGGCTCACGATCCTCCGAGGATCGCCGTGATCGGCCGGCTCATCCACCGCGCCTCCGGGCCGTAGGTGGCGAGCTTGGCGGCGAGGGGCGGGGGCGCTGTAGCTTCGCGGAAGCCCAAGGCGCTCCAGTAGGGGGCGGCGCCCTCGACGGCGATCAGTTCGGTGCGGGTGAGGCCGTCGCGGGCGGCCTCGTCGAAGGCGCGCTGGACGAGTTTGCGGCCGATCCCGAGGCCGCGGCCGGCGGGCGAGACGGCGAGGTCCTGGATGTAGAGCACCTGGCTGGGCGCGTCGGTTACGACGGCGCCCAGGGGCGGCGGCGCCTGGGCCGGCCAGCCGTGGGCGATGAGGTAGGCGACCAGCTCGCCGTCTCGTGTGGCGGCCTGGCTGTACGCGGCCGCAAGGCGAAGGCGGCTGGCGAACATGGGTTCGCCTTCCTGCAGCGCCGGGTGGTAGGCCGCAGCTTCGATCCGGAGCATCGCGGGGACGTCCGAGAGGGCCAGCGGGCGGATCGAAATGGCGGCCGTTTCGTCGGTCATATCCGTGCTGTCCCGGCCGTGCGGTCCTCCTGCACGTCGTGCCGGGGATGCGCCGCCGAAGGCTAGACGAAGTTGTCGATCGAGATGTCGGCGAGGGAGCGGCCGACCAGGAGGAGCGGCTCGGCCGCGAAGCCGCTGATGTTGAACGAAGAGAACAGCACCACGTCGGCGCCGACCTGGACGGCCACGACGGCGTTGGCGCCAAGATATTCGTTCTGGCTGAAGGCGGTCGCGAGGTCGGGGGCCGTTCGCTCGCTGTATTGCATCGCCGCGCGGGAGATCCTCTCGACCTCGATACGGTCGCTGGTGGTCCAGTCGAGAATCCGGTCGATCTGGCCCGCAAGCCGTTGCGAGGCGAAGCTTTCGAATTCGAAGGTGTCGGAGCCGCTGCCGCCGATCATGACGTCGAGGCCGGCCCGGGGACTGATCCGGTCGTCCCCGGCGCCGCCGTCCAGCGTGTCGGAGCCCTGGCCGGCAAGACCGTCATTGCCGTTCTCGCCGCGCAGAAGGCTGCGGCTGCCGGACTGTGTCAGCATGAAATCGTCGCCGTCGCCGCCGTTGGCGGTGACCGCGCCCGTGCCCAGTTGCAGGTTGTCGGCGCCGGCGCCGCCCTCGACCAGCTTGTCCCCGGCCCGGTCGGCATAGATGGTGTCGTTTCCAGCGCCTCCTCGGATGGTCTCGCTGCTGTCGGAGAAGGTGATGATGTCGTCGTCGCCGTCGCCGCCGTCGATCGTATGCCGCCCCTGTTCGGCGCGGATGACATCGTTCCCAGCATCGCCAGCCAGCAGGACGTTGGAGGCGCTGGTCGAGAGGCTGTCGTCGCCCTCGCCGCCATGCATCTCGTCGCCGGCGCCTGCAATGAGGGTGTCGCGGCCCGCGTCGCCGAAGCCCAGGTCCGTCGCTGCGCCCCCGCCCGCGATGAAGTCGTCGCCGTCGTCGCCATGGATCTGGGACAGGCCGAATGTCGCCTGGGACAGCACGCGGTCGTTGCCGGCGCCGGCCGAAATGAGCGTGGAGACGTTGGCGGAGTCGGCGGTCGTGATGGTGTCGGCGCCGTCCTCGCCGAATACGTCGCCGCCGCCCCGGACGGTGATGACGTCGTCGCCGAGGTTGCCGTTCAGGAAGTCGCTGGCGCCGGCGTCGCCGTCGATCGTGTCGGCGCCCTGGCCGCCGAGGAGGGTGTCGCGCCCTGCGCCGCCCAGCACGGCGTCGTCCCCCTTGTTTCCCTGGGCGAAGTTCGCGCCGGCGCCGGTCAAGATCCGGTCGTTGTCCTGGCCGCCGTAGATGGCGTCGGCGCCGGCCCCGCCGGACAAGGTGTCGGTCCCCATGTTGCCCTGGAGCAGGTCATCGCCGCCGCCGGTGTCGATGGAGTCGTCGCCAGCGCCCGCATAGGCCGCGTCGTGCGTCGTGCTGTCCGCCGCCAAGGCGAACGTGTTGGCCTGGCTGTCTCCGATGAAGAGGCGGGAGCCGTCCGCCAGCGTCAGCCTGCCGCCGAGGCTGACCGCGGTCAGCGCGGGCCCGAAGACCACCGACCGTTCGCCGAAGACGAGCGTGATGGTGGCGTTGTCGGCGGCATAGAGGACGGTGGCGAGACGGGCTGGGCCGCCCGCCAGCGTCAGGGTGTCGCTCGCCGCGATCGCCAGCGCCTGCTCCGCCGTGATCGTCTCGAATGCGTAGGTCGCCACAAGATCCCCCAAGAAGCGCGCCTGCGTCGCACGCTGGGGGACGCTGACAGAACAAACTCTACCGTGACGCTATCGCGAGCCGCGCCTGGTTGCCACCCGCCGGCGCGCGGGTTCAGACGAAGTTGTCGGCCGAGATGTCGGCGAGGGAGCGGCCGACCAGCATGGTGATGCTGTGGATCGCCGCGCCCGCGCTGGCGTCCCCGAACACGATCACGTCCTGGCCCACCTGGATCGCCATGGCCTCGGTCTGGCCTGCGCCGATCTCCGCCTGGGCCGTGGAGAGCGCGGCAGCGAAGTCGGCCGCCGTGCCCTCGGCGAACGCCGTCCCGATGTCGGTGCGGAGCTGGATGCGGTCGGCGGACGTCCAGTCGCCGATGCGGTCGGCGGCGGCAAGGGTGAGCGAAGAGGTGGCGCCGTCCTGAATGAACGTGTCGGCGCCACTGCCGCCGTTCAGGCTGTCGGCGCCGGTCCCGCCGCGGATGCGATCGTCGGCGTCGCTCGCCTGAATGGTGTCGTTACCGGCGCCGCCGTCGATGGTGGCGCTGTACAGGACCGGGCTGCCGAGGTTGCGGATGATTTGAATCACGTCCGCGCCGTCGCCGCCGTCGAGCTGACTGCGGGTGCTCGTGTGAGCCCTGAGCGTGTCGTTTCCGCCGTCTCCCCACGCGGAGTACAGGGCTGAGCTCGATGTTCCCATCTGAATGGTGTCGTCGCCATCGCCGCCCCAAGCGGTCGTGTCGACGACCCCGGAGAGGGAGATGAAGTCGTTCCCGCCTTCGCCGAGCAGTTGGCCGCCGCCCGTGATCTGGTCGTCACCCAAATTGCCATTGATGAAGTCGGGCGTGTCGCCGTTCCCGTAGATCAGGTCGTTCCCCTGTCCGCCGAGCAGGGTGTCCCCGGCCGCGTCGCCCTGGATCGTATCGTTGCCCTTGTTGCCCTGCATGAACTGACCCTTGATCGGGTCGGCCCCCCCTCCGATGAGCGAGAGGTGGTCGTTGCCCTGGCCGCCGTACATCGTGTTGGCGGCGAGAGACCAGGCGCTTATCCGGTCGTCCCCTTGGTTGCCCTGGATGAACCATTCGCCCTTGCTGCCCGTCAGGGTGTCGGCGCCATCGCCGCCGTACATGGCCCCGGTGGAAATGCCCGTGCCAGCGTTCCGAGTGTCGGCATCGGCTCTGCCGACGAACAGCTTTGATCCGTCGGGGAACTGGAGCCGACTGACGGTCGACGGGAAGTAGGAGCCGAACACGACAGTCTGCGCGCCGATCGTGACGGAGAAGGTCCCGTCCTGGAGGTAGAGGACCGTGGTGGTCTTGGCGGAGCTGCCGGTGGGGAGCGTGACGCTGTCCGCACTGCCGAACGCCAGCGCCTGAGCCGGCGTAATGTCAGCGAAAGTATAGGTCGCCATCTAATCCCCCAAACGTGCCTGCGTCGCACGCTAGGGACGCTGACAAAACAAACTCCACCGTGGCGATAACCCGAGAGCGCTCGCCGCGCTAGCCCGTCCTTGCCTTGACCCCGCCGCGCGAACACGCGACCCCTCGGGCCGGATGCGCCGGCTCTTCGACTTCCTCTCCAACATGGACGCCCAGGCGTGGCGGACGCTGCTGGTCTCGTTCGTGCTGTTCGGCGGGGTGGGGGTGGTGTTCTTCTTCGGCGCCCAGCTTCTGGGGGTCGACAGCGAGCGGACGCTGGAGGGCTGGCTGGGGGCGGCGCGGGGGCCGTGGTCGCTGCCGGTGGCGGTGGCGGCGTTCGCGGCCCTGGCCTTCGTGGGCACGCCGCAGATCGTGCTGATCGCGGCCGCCGTGGTGGCGTTCGGGCCCCAGGCGGGGGCGGTCTATAGCTGGATCGGGACCATGGTCTCGGCGCTGGTGGGATTCTACCTGGGCCGGGCGGCGGGGGCGCAGACCCTGGCGCGGTTCTCCGGCGAGGGCGTGCAGCGGTTCATGCGGCTGGTGGGGGAGAACGGCTTCCTGGCCAGCCTGATCGTGCGGCTGGTGCCGTCGGCGCCGTTCATCGTCGTCAACATGGCGGCCGGCGTGACGCCGATGCGGGCGCTGCATTTCGTCGCCGGAACCGGCGTCGGGATCGTGCCGAAGATCGTGCTCACGGCCTATGCCGGCGCCTCGATCGTGGAGATCATGCGCGGGGAGATCGCCGGCAACTGGCTGACGATCGCCGCTGTGGCGGCCCTGTGGCTGGCCATCGGCTGGTTCGCGCGGCGCTGGCTGCAGCGGCGGGGCGGGAACGAGGGGTGAGGGCGCGCCGGCAAGTTCTTGCCGAACGGGCGGCGTAAAGCCGCGCTCCGCGCAAGATGCTTGCCCCGGAGCGGCCGTTTCTGTAGATGCAGCGCCATGCGCACGCGGACGGGCAGCCTGCTTCTTCTCTCGCTGGGGCTTAGCCGCCCCTGGGCGCCTCTCTAGGCACGCGCATCTTCGCGGCCGGGCGACCAGGGGCTCGATCCTCCGTCCCCAGAACGAAACACCGCGAAGAGACCGAACATGACCAACCCCACCCCCGCGAACGCCGACACGTCGGGCCGCGACCGCATCATCGTTTTCGACACCACCATGCGCGACGGCGAGCAGTCGCCCGGCGCCTCCATGTCTCATGACGAGAAGCTGGAGCTGGCCAAGATCCTCGAAGACATGAAGGTCGACGTGATCGAGGCGGGCTTCCCGATCGCCTCGAACGGCGACTTCGAGGCCGTCCGCGCCATCTCCGAGATCGTGACCGAGAGCGTGGTCTGCGGCCTGGCCCGCGCCGGCATGGCCGACATCGAGCGCTGCGCCGAGGCGATCCGGAAGGCCAAGCGCGGCCGGATCCACACCTTCCTGTCCACCAGCCCCAGCCACCGCGACCACATCCTGCACGCCAGCCAGGAAGACATCCTGGAGATGATCACCAAGTCGGTGACCCATGCGCGCAATCTGTGCGGCGACGTGGAATGGTCGGCCCAGGACGCCACGCGCACCGAGCAGGACTTCCTGCGCCGCTGCGTCGACGCCGCCATCAAGGCGGGCGCCACGACGATCAACCTGCCGGACACGGTCGGCTACAGCTATCCCAGCGAATACGCCGAGATGTTCCGCGACATCATCCAGAACGTGGAGAACGCCGACCGGGCGATCTTCTCCACCCACTGCCACAACGACCTGGGCCTCGCGGTCGCCAACAGCCTGGCCGGCGTACAGGGCGGCGCGCGGCAGGTGGAGGTGGCGGTCAACGGCATCGGCGAGCGGGCCGGCAACGCGGCGCTGGAAGAGATCGTCATGGCCCTGCGGGTCCGCGGCGACACGCTGCCCTATTTCACGGGCATCGAGACCCAGCACATCACCCGGGCCAGCCGCTACGTCTCGGCGATCACCGGCTTCCCGGTGCAGTTCAACAAGGCCATCGTCGGCAAGAACGCCTTCGCCCACGAGAGCGGCATCCACCAGGACGGGATGCTGAAGGACCGCGGCACCTACGAGATCATGCAGCCCGAGGACGTGGGGCAGGGTTCCTCGAACCTCGTCATGGGCAAGCACTCCGGCCGCCACGCCTTCCGCGAGAAGCTGAAGGACCTGGGCTACGAGCTGGGCCAGAACGCGCTGAACGAGGCGTTCCAGCGGTTCAAGGACCTAGCCGACAAGAAGAAGCACGTCTTCGACGACGACATCATCGCCCTGGTGGACGACGCCCTGGCCAGCAGCGCCGACAAGGTCCAGGTGAAGCACCTGCGGGTGATCGCCGGCACCGAGGGGCCGCAGGAGGCCTTCCTGACGGTGACCATCGACGGCGTCGAGAAGAGCGCCAACGCCACCGGCGACGGGCCGGTGGACGCGGTGTTCAACGCCATCCATGCGGTGGTGCCGCACGACGCCATCCTGCGCCTGTTCCAGGTGCATGCGGTGACCGAGGGCACGGACGCCCAGGCGCAGGTCTCGGTCCGGCTCGAGGACGACGGCCGCATCGCCACCGGCTCGGCCGCGGACACGGACACCCTGACCGCCTCGGCCAAGGCCTATGTGAACGCGCTCAACAACCTCTTCGCCCGCAAGGAGAAGAGCGCGCCGGGCAAGGTCGCCAGCGGGTTCTGAAGCTCCGAGACCCTCGTCATGGCCGGGCCTGTCCCGGCCATCCAGAAACACCTGATCGTCGCGACGTCGCGCGGGCCGAGCGTCCGCATGGGTCCCGGCTCGGCTTGCGCGGCTTCGCCGCTCCGTTGGCCGGGATGACGGATTTTACGGAATGCTCTGGATCTTCCTGACCCTGGCGGCGGCGCCGCTGCAGGTGGCGCGCAACGCCATGCAGCGCGGCCTCGTCGAGGAGGCGGGCCCGTGGGGCGCGACCCTGGTGCGGTTCCTGTTCGGCCTGCCGTTCTCGATCGGCATCTTCGCCCTGGCCTACGCCCTGACGCCGACGGCCTCGCCGCACTGGACCTCGACGTTCTGGGTGGGGGCGATCAGCGGCGCCATCGCCCAGGTCGCCGCCACGGCCGCGCTGCTGATGGCCATGAGCCGGTCCGGGTTCGCGGTGGCCACCATGCTGCAGCAGTCGTCGCTGCCGTTCGCGGCGCTGTTGGGCTGGCTGCTGCTGGGGGACGACCTCAGCGCCGCCGTGTGGACCGGGGTCGGCGTGGCGACGGTGGGGCTGGTGGTGTTGTCGTGGCCCAGGGCGGGGCAGGGGCGGGCGGACCTGGCCGGCGCCCTGCTGGGCCTGGCCGCGGGGGCGGCGTTCGCCGTGGCGTTCAACGGTTTCCGGGAGGCAGGCCGCGCGCTGGACCCGGCGCACCCGCTGGTCTCGGCGACCGCCGCGGTGGTGGTGGCCCAGGCCATGCAGTCGCTGGTGCTGACGGCGATCCTGGCGGTGACCCGGCCGCAGGCGCTGCGGGCGGTGACCCTGGCCTGGCGCTCGTCGCTCGCGGCGGGGTTCTTCGGCTCGGCGGCCTCGGCCTGCTGGTTCGGCGCCCTGGCCCTGGCGCCCGCCGCGCCGGTGCGCGCCGTGGGGCTGATCGAAGGGCCGATCGCGGCCGCCGTCGGGCGCAAGCTGTTCCGCGAGAAGCTGCGCCTGCGCCAGTGGGTGGGCGGTGGGCTGACCGCGGTCGGCCTGCTGCTCTGTATCCTCGGCTAGTTCTTCTTCACGAACTCGGCGCGCAGGACGAGGCCCTTGATGGTCTCGTGGCGGCAGTCGATCTCCTGCGGGTCGCCCGTGAGGCGGATCGAACGGATCACCGTGCCGCGCTTCAGCGTCTGGCCGCCGGCGCCCTTGACCTTGAGGTCCTTGACGAGGGTGACGGTGTCGCCGTCGGCCAGCAGGTTGCCCACCGCGTCGCGCACCTCGACCACGCCAGCCGCCTTGGCGCGCTCGGCCGCCTCGGCCGCGCTGATCCACTCGCCGCTGGCCTCGTCGAACACGAAATCGTCGCTGCCGCTCATGCCTTGGTCCCCCTTCAGGTGGCGCAGCCCTTAGAGCCTACGATCGGTTTCCGCCAGACGTCGCCGCGGCGTCCAGCACGGGTTCACGCCGTCATATCGTCCAGCTACACAACGAATGATGCGCCTTGCGGCACTCCTTTCCCTTGTCCTGGCGCTGATGGCGCCGGCCGCGGCGTTCGCCGGCGAGGTCAAGGTGGCGGTGGCGGCGAACTTCGCCGAGCCGGCCAAGGCGATCGCCGCCCGGTTCAAGGCCCGCACCGGCCATGACGCCGCGCTGAGCTTCGGGTCTTCGGGCCAGTTCTACGCCCAGATCGCCAACGGCGCGCCGTTCGAGGTGCTGCTGTCGGCGGATCGCGAGCGCCCCGAAAAGGCCGAGGCCGAGGGGCTGGCTGTGGCGGGAAGCCGCTCCACCTACGCCGTGGGCCGGCTGGTCCTCTATTCCAGGACGCCCGGGCTGGTGGATGGGCGCGGCGCGGTGCTGAAGGGCGGACGTTTCGACAAGATCGCCATCGCCGACCCGCGGACCGCGCCCTATGGCGTGGCGGCGGTCGAGACCATGCGGAAGCTCGGAGTGTACGGCGCGCTGGCGCCGAGGCTGGTGCAGGGGACCTCGATCACCCAGGCCTATCAGTTCGTGGACACCGGGGCGGCGGAGTTGGGGTTCGTGGCGCTGTCGCAGGTGGCGCGGGCGAAGGGCGGCTCGCGCTGGCTGGTCCCGGCCGCCAGCCACACGCCCATCGAGCAGCAGGCTGTGCTGCTGAAGGCTGGGGCAGGCAACGCTGCGGCGCGGGCCTTCGTGGGCTTCCTGAAGGGGCCCGAGGCCCGGGCGATCATCCGCAGCTACGGCTACGAAGCGCCTTGAGCGGCCTGGCCGACATCGTCTGGCTGACCCTGCGGCTGGCCGGGGTCACGACCCTGATCCTGCTGGTGCTGTCCACGCCGCTTGCCTGGTGGCTGGCGCGCAGCCGCGGCTGGAAGGCGGAGGTGGCTGGGGCGGTGGTGGCGCTGCCGTTGGTGCTGCCGCCCACGGTGCTGGGCTTCTATCTGCTGATCGCGCTGGGACCCAACAGCCCGCTGATGGCGCCGCTGCAGGCGCTGGGCGTGCGGACCCTGGCTTTCACCTTCGAAGGGCTCGTGATCGGCTCGGTGATCTACTCCCTGCCGTTCGCGGTCCAGCCGCTGCGCAACGCGTTCCAGGCGGTGGGCGAGGACAATCTGGACGCCGCAGCGATGCTGGGCGCCAGCGGGTGGCAGACGTTCTTCCGCATCGCCCTGCCGCTGTCGGTCCCGGGCTATGTGGTCGCCGCGATCCTGACCTTCGCCCATACGATCGGGGAGTTCGGGGTGGTGCTGATGATCGGCGGCGGAATCCCCGGGACCACCAACGTGCTTTCGATCGAGATCTACAAGGCGGTGGAGACGCTGGAGTGGGGCCGGGCGCACGCCATGGCGGCCCTGCTGGCGGTCTTCGGGTTCGCGGTGGTGTTGACCCTTTTGCGCCTCGAACGGCGCGTCTCCGCGCCGCTGCTCAACGAGCGGTAGATCGCGATTTTGGCGGCTGCGCCGGGAATCAGGCGATTCCGCGGCGATACGCCTCGGGGTTTTCGCGCGCGACGCGAAAGCGCATACGTCTCATTAAGCCTTGAAATGGCTAATTCGGCAGGGCAGAGGGACGTCAAAGCCCGCCAGACAAAGCGTAGCGACTCGACGCATCCTTCGCGTGTCGGTCGGTGCGCCTTTGGCACCCTCTGTCGGCTAGCGTCTTCCGCCCCTTTCCCTCAGGGCCTTGCATGATCTCTTCGCTCTTCGGCGCCATCTCGAACGATATCGCCATCGACCTCGGCACTGCCAACACCCTCATCTACATGAAGGGCAAGGGCATCGTGCTCAACGAGCCCTCGGTGGTCGCGCTCCGCAACGTGGGCGGCCGCAAGGTCGTGCATGCCGTCGGCATCGAGGCCAAGCAGATGCTGGGCCGTACGCCGGGCCACATGGAGGCGATCCGCCCCATGCGCGACGGGGTCATCGCCGACTTCGAAGTCGCCGAGGAGATGATCAAGTACTTCATCCGCAAGGTTCACAACCGCAAGGGCTTCGTGAACCCCAAGGTGATCGTGTGCGTGCCGTCGGGCGCCACCGCGGTGGAACGCCGCGCCATCAACGATTCCTGCTTGAACGCCGGCGGCCGCCGGGTGGGCCTGATCGACGAGCCCATGGCCGCGGCGATCGGCGCCGGCCTGCCGATCCACGAGCCCACCGGCTCGATGGTGGTCGACATCGGCGGCGGCACCACCGAGGTCGCCGTCCTCTCGCTCTCGGGCATCGTCTATTCGCGTTCGGTCCGCGTCGGCGGCGACAAGATGGACGAGGCGATCATCAGCTACATGCGCCGCAACCATAACCTCCTGATCGGCGAGACCACGGCCGAGCGGATCAAGAAGGAGATCGGCACGGCCCGCGCGCCGGCCGACGGCGAGGGCCTGTCCATCGAGGTCAAGGGCCGCGACCTGATGCAGGGCGTGCCGCGGGAAGTGCGGATTTCCGAGAAGCAGGCCTCCGACGCCCTGTCGGAGCCGGTCGGCCAGATCGTCGACGCGGTGAAGATGGCGCTGGAAGCCACGCCGCCGGAACTGGCGTCCGACATCGCCGACAAGGGCATCATGCTCACGGGCGGCGGCGCGCTGCTCCGCGGCCTGGACGCCGAGATCCGCGACCACACCGGCCTGCCGGTCACCGTGGCCGACGATCCGCTGTCGTGCGTGGCCCTGGGCTGCGGCAAGGTGCTCGAGCATCCCAAGTGGATGAAGGGCGTCCTGGAATCCACGCTGGCGTAGGAACGCGCCGAAGGGCGGTAGGGGCGAACCTCCATGTCCTTGAGGGACAACCCGCTCGGCGAACTGAGGGTCCCGCTGACCTGGACGGCGGGCATCGTGTTCATCGTGGTGCTGATCGCGTCGGTCGCGATCCTGCTCAGCGAGCGCCGCGAGGCGTTCGACACCGACGCCTATGGCAACCCCCGCACCCTGTCCGACAAGGTCATGGCCCCGGTAGGCGATGCGCTGTCCACGCCCGGCCGGCTGACCGGCGAGGGGGTGGAGGGCATCCGCGGCTATTTCTTCGCCGTGTCGGAGAACCGCCGCCTGCGCGCCGAGCTGGAAAACATGCGCCAGTGGCGTGACGTGGCCATCGCGCTTCGCGACACCAACGAGCGCTACCGGACGGTGCTGGGGCTGAAGACCGATCCGCCGATCCCGATGGCGACGGCGCGGATCGTCACCGACTCCCGCGGACCCTTCGCCCATTCGCGCCTGGCCAACGCCGGCAGCGAAAAGGGGATCAAGCCCGGCAATCCGGTGATGAGCGAGAACGGCCTGGTGGGCCGCATCGTGGGCGTGACCGAGGGCGTCAGCCGGGTGCTTCTGCTCACCGACGCAGCCTCGCGCACCCCGGTGATGATCGACCGCACCAATGCGCGGGCCATCCTGACCGGCGACGGCGGGCCGAACCCCAAGCTGGAATACCTGCGCGGCCAGGAGCCGGTGAAGACCGGCGACCGCATCCTGACCTCGGGCGACGGCGGCGTGTTCCCGCGCGGCCTGCCGGTGGGCGTGGCGGTGAAGGGCCTGGATGGGCGCTGGCGCGTGGTGCTGGCGTCGGACAAGGCGCCGGTCGACCTCGTGCGGATCCTGCTGTTCGAGGACTTCACCCAGGTGGCCGACACCCGGAAGCTGGAGCAGACGGTCACGCCTCCGCCCACGCCCGGCGCCTCGACGTTGCCGCCGCCTGCGCCGGAGGCCGCCGCTGCGGCCGCGCCTGCGCCTCCGTCTGCGCCCGCCGCCGGCGGAACGAGCGCCGCGCCTGCAACGCCGGCGCCGAAGACCACGCCGCCGGCCCAGCCGGCCGCCAAGACGGCCACGCCCCAACCGAAGACGGCCACGCCCCAACCCAAGACGGCCACGCCGCCGGCGAAGGCCGCCGCGACCCCGGCGCCCAAGGCCGCAGCGCCTCAAACCGCAGCGCCCAAGACCGCCACGACCCCGGCGCCCAAGGCTCCGGCCCCCAAGGCTCCGGCCCCCAAGGCGCCCGCGCCGAAGACATCGCAGCCGACGGGGACCCCGCCGTGAGCGGCGGCGCACGTCCGCTCGCGCCCTGGCGCTGGCTGGGCGTGCCCATGCTCTGGGTGATGGCGGCGAGCTTCGTGTTCGCCATGCCCCTGCGGTTCTGGGGCCTCGCGCTGCCCGAGCCGGTGTTCGCGCTGCCGGTCGTCTTCGCCTGGGCGGTGATCCGCCCCTCGATGCTCGCCCCCGTGGGGGTGATGCTGATGGGGATCTACCTGGACTTCCTGTGGGGGAGCCCCACCGGCTTCTGGGCCGTCTGCCTGCTGCTGCCCTACGGCATCGTCCTGGGCGCACGCAGCATCCTGGCAGGGCAAAGCCAGGTGATGATGTGGATCTGGTATGGCCTGGCCACGGTGCTGGCGCTAGGCGCCGGCTACCTCTTCACGATGCTCGACACGCAGAACGCGCCGAATGCCGCATCGGTGGGTTGGCAATTTCTCGCTACGGTCGTTCTCTATCCCTTCGCCGACCGGCTCATCGATCGCTTCGAGGATGCCGACGTGAGGTTCCGCTAGGCCATGACCCTACTTCGCCAAGGCTTCGCAGGGTTGAACCCGATCCTCCGTAGCTCCGAGAGGAGCGTAGGAGGATGACGCAGCCGGCCATCTTCTTCGCCGAGGTCAACGAGCGGCAGGGCGTGTTCCACCGGCGCGCCATCCTGCTCGGCGGTTTCGCGGGCCTGGGCATCACGGCCCTGGGCGCGCGTCTGGCCTACCTGCAGCTCTTCGAGACCCAGCGTTTCGAGAAGCTGGCCACCTCGAACCAGTTCAACTTCAAGCTGGCGCCGGCGCCGCGGGGCGTCATCGTCGATCGCAACGGCGCGGTGCTGGCGGCCAACCGCCCGAACTTCCGGCTGATGGTGGCGCGCGACAAGGGCCTGGACACCGAGGCCACGCTCAAGACCCTGGCGAACTTCGTGCCCCTGGACGAGGCGCGGCAGCGTCGGCTGCTGCGCGACATCAACACCGCCCCCAAGCGCGCGCCGGTCTCGGTGATGGAGGACATGAGCTGGGAGCAGTTCTCGGCCATCAACGTCCGCGCTCCCGAACTGCCCGGCGTGAGCGCCGACGTGGGCGAGGTGCGGGTCTATCCGCACGGCGGCGCCTTCGCCCACGTGATCGGCTACGTGGCCAAGGTGAACAAGGAAGATATCGACAAGACGCCCAACCCCGACCCGATCATGCTCCACCCGGGCTTCCGCATCGGCAAGCAGGGGGTGGAGAAGGCCCTCGACGCCGAGCTGCGCGGGCGGCCCGGCGCGCACAAGGTCGAGGTCGACGCCAACGGTCGCGAGGTGCGCCACGACCAGGACGGCGACATCCCGGCGGTGCCCGGCCAGGAGGTGCAGCTCACCCTGGACGTCGACATCCAGAACCGGGCGCTGGAGGTGTTCGGCGAGGAGAGCGGCGGGGCGGTGATGATGGACTGCCGCACCGGCGACATCCTCTGCATGACCTCCGCGCCGTCGTTCGACGCCAACCGCTTCGTGCGGGGCCTGACAGGGGCGGAGTATCGCGCCCTGGCCGGCTATGAGCGCAAGCCGCTCTTGGACAAGTGCCTGTCGGGTCTCTATCCGCCCGGCTCGACGTTCAAGACCATGACGGCGCTGGCGATCCTGATGGCTGGGATCAGCCCGGAGGAGCGGGTCGGGTGCGGCGGCGGCATGCAGTTCGGCGGCCGCTTCTTCCACTGCCACAAGCGCGGTGGGCACGGCTCGCAGAACCTGAACGACGCCATCAAGAACTCCTGCGACACCTATTTCTATTCCATGTCGCTGCGCGTGGGGCCGGACCGCATCGCCCAGGCGGCGCGCGCCTTCGGCCTGGGCCAGACCTTCGACATCGGCATCCCCGGCCAGAAGAAGGGCACCGTCCCCGATCCGGCCTGGAAGAAGCGCTACTTCTCGAAGAACGAGGCGCAGCAGCCGTGGTGGCCCGGCGAGAACCTCTCGTACGCCATCGGCCAGGGCTATCTGCAGGTGAACTGTCTGCAGCTTGCGGTGATGACCGCGCGGCTCGCCAACACGGACTACAAGGCGCTGAACCCGCGGCTCATCAAGTCGGTGGGGGGCAAGGAATGGCCACGCGGGTCCGACGTGCCCGACCTGCCGTTCCCGCGGGAATATATCGATCGGGTGCGGGCCGGGATGGCCGCGGTGACCGAGGCGGGCGGCACCGCGTTCCGGGCGAGCCAGCTCGGCCTGGGCGACATCCTGATGGCGGGCAAGACCGGCACGGCGCAGGTCCGCAACTACGACAGCGGCGGCTCGCGGGGTAAGGGCGGCGCCTGGGGCCTGCGCGACCACGGCCTGTTCGTGGCCTTCGCGCCCCTCGACGTCCCACGCTATGCCCTGGCGGTCATCGTCCAGCACGGGATGGGCGGATCGACGGCGGCCGCGCCGCGCGCGCGGGAAATCATGCGCACGGCCCTGCTCAAGGATCCTGAACTGATCTCGCGCATCCAGAAGCCACTACCCATGCCGGAGATCGTGCCCGATCTCGAACTCGACACCGTCCCGGCGGTTTCGACGACGCAGGCCGCCGAATGACCGTCTCCGCCCTTACCCGTCCCGGCGAACGCGACCGCCTCATCGTCAAGCTGTCCGAGCTGGACTGGGTGTTCATCCTGGTGCTGTGCCTGATCGCGGGCGCGGGCAGCCTGATGTTGTTCTCGATCGCGGGCTCGTCCTGGTCGCCATGGGCCGCCGCCCACCTCAGCCGCTTCGGCATCTGCCTGGTGATGATGATCGCCCTGGCGATGATCGATATCCGCGTGTGGTTCGCCCTGGCCTATCCGGTCTATGGCCTGGGGCTGCTGCTGCTGGTGGCGGTCGAGGCGGTGGGCGACGTGCGCCTGGGCGCCCAGAGATGGCTGTCCATCGGCGGGTTCAGCTTCCAGCCCTCCGAGGTGATGAAGCTGGGGATCGTGCTGGCGCTCGCGCGGCTCTATCACGGCGTCTCGGCCGAGCGGGCGCGGCTGTCGTGGTGGCTGCTGGTGCCGGCGGCGATGATCGGGGCGCCGGTGCTGCTGGTGGCGCACCAGCCGGACCTGGGCACGGCGATGCTGATCGCCCTGACCGGCGGGGCCATCGTGATGCTGGCCGGCCTGTCGTGGAAGGTCATCGGTGTCGCGCTGGCCGCGTTCCTGGCGGTGATCCCGCCGTTCGTGATGTTCGGGATGCACGACTACCAGCGCCAGCGGGTGCTGACGTTCCTGGATCCCGAGAGCGACCCTTCCGGCTCCGGCTATCACATCCTGCAGTCGATGATCGCCCTGGGCTCGGGCGGGCTCCTGGGCAAGGGCTACGGCCTGGGCTCGCAGAGCCAGCTCAACTTCCTGCCCGAGAAGCAGACGGACTTCATCTTCGCCACCCTGGCCGAGGAGTTCGGCTTCGTGGGATGCGTGTCGGTGCTGGTGCTCTATGCTGCGGTGATCTTCATGGCTCTGCGGACCTCGTACCTCAGCCACAGCCATTTCGGCCGGCTGGCGGCGGCGGGGGTCACGGCGACCTTCACCCTCTACGTCCTGATCAACGGCGCCATGGTGATGGGTTTGGCGCCGGTGGTGGGCGTGCCGATGCCGATGCTGAGCTACGGCGGCACCGTGATGCTGACGGTGATGATCGGCTTTGGCCTGGTGCAGTCGGTCCGCGTCCACCGCTATGCCGAGGTGACCAGCGGCAAGGGCAGCTTCGTCTGAGGCGCGCGGCGGCTCAGAAGGGTTCGAAGCAGTCGTAGTTGCGCTGTCGCCGGATCTTGTCGCCCTCGAACTCGAAGAAGACGCCGAAGCGCGCCTTCATGGCGTCGCCGGGCTTCAGCGAGCGGAGCGGCACGGCCAGGACGCCACGCCACAACACCTCGCAGGCCAGCCGGTCGCCGTCCTCGATGAGGTTGACGATCTCGTAGGTCTCGGAGGTCAGCACGTGCCGGCCGCGCGCGTTGGCTTCGCGCAGTTCGGTCATGGTACGGCGGGCGCCGGCGGGGACCAGGGCGTTGGGGAACTCCTCCTGCACCGCATCCTCGGTGAAGAAGGCGAGGCTGTCCGCCCGGTTCTCGATGGCCTTGAGGTAGGCGCGGACGATGTCGGCGCGGCTCATGGGACGGTGGCCGCCTACAGCTTCAGCGCCTGGTCCGTCGCCCGGACCAGCGCATCGACGATGCCGGGTTCGGTCGAGGCGTGGCCCGCGTCCCAGACCACCTCGAACCGCGCGTTCGGCCAGGCGGATTTGAGGCGCCAGGCGCTTTCCATGGGGGTCACCACGTCGAAGCGGCCCTGGACGATCCAGCCGGGGATGTCCTTCAGCCGGGCCGCGTTCTGGACTAGCCAGTCGGGGCTGTCGAAGAAGCCGCCATTGACGAAGAAGTGGCACTCGATCCGGGCGAAGGCGATGGCGAAGTCGATCTCGTTGAACTTCGAGGGCCGCGCCTCGGGGCCGCGGATCGAGATGGTGTCGCCTTCCCACTGGCTCCAGGCGGCGGCCGCCTCGGCCTGGACGCGGCGGTCGGGGCTGGTCAGGCGCTTGTGGTAGGCGGCCATCATGTCGCCGCGCTCGGCCGGCGGGATCGGCGCGCAGAACCGGGCCCAGGCATCGGGGAACATCATCGAGGCGCCGTCCTGGTAGAACCAGCGCAGCTCGCGCTCGGTCACCAGGAAGATGCCGCGCAGGACCAGGCTCTCGACCCGGTCGGGGTGCTTGATCGCGTAGGCCAGCGCCAGGGTGGAGCCCCAGGAACCGCCGAACACGCACCACTTCTCGACGCCCAGGTGCTCGCGCAGCCGCTCGATGTCCTCGATCAGCGACCAGGTGGTGTTGTCGTCCAGGCTGGCGTTGGGGCGGCTCTTGCCGCAGCCGCGCTGGTCGAACAGCGCCATCCGCCACTTCGCCGGGTCGAAGAACCGACGCATGGTCGGGTTGATCGCCCCGCCCGGGCCGCCGTGCAGGATGACGCACGGCTTGCCCTTCGGATTGCCGCACTCCTCGTAGAAGATCTCGTGCGGGCCCCCGGTCGAAAGCCAGCCGCTGGCGTACGGCTCGTTGTCGGGAAACAGGCCGCGGCGATGGTCGTGCGCGCCGACGGCGGGGGCCGGGGTGTTTCTTTCCATGCGCCCTTCTACTTCGGGAAACGCCTGTCCAGCCAGTCCAGCATAAGACGGTTCACTTCCTCCGGTTTCTCCTGCTGTGTCCAGTGGCCCGATCCGCGCACCATGTGGGTCTCCAGGTCGCCGATGAAGGCGGGCATGGGCTCGGCCATCGCCGGCGACAGGACGGCGTCCAGCTCGGCGGTGATCATCAGGCAGGGCAGGCCGTCGATCCGGGTTGGAAGGCTTTCCGACCGCTCCCAGTTGCGCGTGAAGTTCCGGTACCAGCTCACCGGCCCGAAGAAGCCGCCCTCGCGGAAGGCGTCGGCGAAGACATCGAGCTCGTCGGGCGTCAGCAGCTGCTCCGGGCCTGTCTGGCCGTCCCAGCCCCGGAGCAGGTCGCGGAAGGCGAAGGTGGAGCCGCCACCGCCTTCGCTGGACAGGCCCGCGCCGGCGGCCGGACCGGCGGGCTTGCGCATGAAGAAGCGCATCGTCTTGGCGGTGTCGGCGCCGAGCACGGCCTCGGGCTCGTCGGGGTTCTGGAACCAGACGATGTACATGTCCGGCCCGAAGCGGTTGCGCATGATGGCGATGGGGTCCGCCGGGGCGCGCGGCAGGAAGGGCGTGTTGAGGCCGATGACGCCGGCCACGCGGCCCGGGTGCATCAGCGGCATCTGCCAGACGACGATGCCGCCCCAGTCGTGGCCGACGAAGATCGCCTTCTCGATGCCCAGGTGGTCCAGGAGGCCGACGAGGTCGCCCGTCAGGTGCTCCAGGTCGTAGTCGGCGACGCCGCCCGGCTTCGACGACAGGCCATAGCCGCGCTGGTCCGGCGCGATCACCCAGCGGCCGGCGTCGCCGAAGGCCTTGATCTGATGGCGCCAGGAGAAGGCGAGCTCGGGGAAGCCGTGGCAGAGGACGATCGGCACGCCCTCGCGGGGGCCGGCCTCGTAGTGGGCGATCTCGACGCCATTTACCGACGCGCGCTTCACGGGCGGCATCATGGATTCCAGCGCCGACATCTCGTCCTCCCATCCGTTTGGCGGCGAGCATGGCCGCAATTGGGGTTTCCCTGAACCCCTCTTGGCCAGTAGGGCATAGGCGCCGTGACGTCCGCCAACGCCCCCCACACGCCGCCCGCCCGCACGCCCTGGGGTCTGGTGATCCTCCTGGGATCGCTGACCGCCATGGGGCCCCTGGCCATCGACATGTACCTGCCCAGCCTGCCGGCCATCGGGGCGGCGCTGAAGGCTGAACCCTCGCAGACCCAGGCGACGGTGGCCGCCTTCCTGGCCGGCATGGCGATCGGCCAGCTGATCTATGGTCCGGCCTCGGACCGGCTTGGGCGGCGAGGGCCGATCCTGTTCGGCGTGGCGGTCTTCATCCTGGCCTCCATCGGCTGCGCCATGGCCCAGACGGTGGACCAACTGCTGCTCGGCCGCTTCGTGCAGGCGCTGGGCGCCTGCGCGGGCGGGGTGGTCGTGCGTGCCGTGGTCCGCGACCAGTTCGATCACACCGACACCGCGCGGATCCTCAGCCTGATGATGCTGATCATGGGCCTCGCGCCGATCTTGGCGCCGATGCTGGGCGGGGTGCTGCTGGGGCTGGGCGACTGGTCGTGGAACTTCTGGTTCATGGCCGCGACCGGCGTTGCGATCGGGACCGCCGCCTTCCTGCGCTTGAAGGAGTCGCGGTCCGAGGCGACGGCGCTGCAGGCCAGCCGGGAGAACCCGCTGCAGTCCTATCTGGCGGTGCTGCGCCAGCGGCGGCTGGTGGGCTATGCCCTGTGCGGGGCGCTGAACGGCGCGACGCTCTTCACTTACATCTCGGCCTCGCCCGAGCTGATGATGGGGACCTACGGGATTCCCGTGGCGGTGTTCCCGTTCGTCTTCGGCCTCAACGCCTTCGCCGTGATCGGCTCCAGCCAGCTCAATCGCCTCGCCCTGCGCCGGGCCACCACCGATGCGGTGCTCGCGCGGGCGAGCAACGTGGCGATGGCGGTCGGCGCGCTCCTGGCGCTGGCGGCGGTGACAGGGATCGGCGGGATGTGGACGGTGCTGCCGCTGCTGTTCCTGCTGCTGGGCACCTACGGCTTCATGCAGGGGAACACCACCGCCGGCGCGCTCAGCGTGGACCCGCTGCGATCGGGGGCGACCTCGGCCCTGCTGGGCGCCGCCTCGTTCGCCGCGGGCGCCCTGGCCGCCAGCCTGGCTGGCGTGTTGCACGACGGCACCGCCCGGCCGGTGGCGCTGGTGATGCTGGCGGCCCTGATCGGGTCGGCGGTGTCGCTGCGGACGCTGGCGCTGCCGCGGGACTAGACCCGGCGACGCGGCCTAACGGTCGATGTCCCGGGCGGACCAGGCCAGCACGCCCCAGCCGATCAGGAAGAGGACGCCGCCGATCGGGGTGATCGCCCCGAACCAGCGCGGCGCGCCCAGGGCCATGGCGTAGAGGCTCCCCGAGAAGATCACCACGCCGGACAGGAAGAACGCCGGCGCCAGGCGCGCGCGGCGGGCGCCGATCTCCATGAAGATGGCGCAAGCAAAGGTGGCCAGGGTGTGCATGAAGCCGTAGGCCGACCCGGTGCGCAGCCACTCCTGCGCCTTTGGATCGCTGACCCCATGCGCCCCGAACGCGCCCATGGCCACGGCGACGAAGCCGCCGAGCGCGGCGAGGGTCATCCAGGTCCGCCGTGTCCAGAACGCCATCGCACCGCCCCTCAGCCGAGGGTCATCCCCATACAGCAGGCCGGCGGTCTTTCCAGGGGGCTTCCTTCTCGAGCTGGGCGGCCAGGCGGAAGAGGGTGGCTTCGTCGGCGTAGCGGCCGGTGAACATCATCCCGATGGGCAGGCCGTTCGCGTCCATCTCCAGCGGCAGGCTCATGGACGGCTGGCCCGAGTAGTTGAACGGCGGGGTGAAGGGGAAGGTGCGGCCCTGCCGGCGGTTCACTTCCTTCGGCTCCAGGTTCACCGGGTCGATGAAGCCGATCTCCGGCACCGGCGTGCCCAGCACGGGCGTCAGGTAGACGTCCACATCCTCGAAGAAGGCCAGGGTCTGCCGGTTCAGCATGCGGGTTTCCTGCAACGAGCGCATGGCGTCGGCGCCAGTCTGGCGGCGGCCGGCCTTCAGCGTCGCCCAGGTGAGGGGCTCCAGCTCGTGCTCCTCGGGCTCGCGGCCCACCTGGGCGATCAGACGGTCCATGCCGGCGGCGAAGTTGCCGGCCGCGGCGGGACCGCGAGAGGCGTAGAGGGCGCGGTAGTCGATGCCGAGGCCCTTCTCGACCACCTCGTGGCCGAGAGCCTTCAGCAGGGCGGCGGTGCGCTCAAGGGCGGCCTGGATCTCCGGGTCGATCGGCCGGCCGGAGGGCGTCTCGGACGACCAGGCGATGCGCAGCCGGCCGGGGCTGCGGGTGATCTCCTCGACGTAGGGGCGTTCCTTGGCCGGCGCGGGATAGGCCTGGTAGGGATCGGCGTAGCCGGTGGCGTCCAGCATGGCGGCGCTGTCGCGGACCGTGCGCGTGACCACGTGGTCCACCACATTGCCGAGGGCGTAGTCGAAGCCGTCGGGCAGGTTCGGGTTGCGGTCGCGGGTGACCTTCAGGCCCACCAGGCCGCAGCAGGCGGCGGGGATGCGGATCGAGCCTAGGCCGTCGGAGGCATGGGCCAGCGGCACGATGCCGGCCGCCACGGCGGACGCCGCGCCGCCGGACGAGCCGCCCGAGATGTGGTTCGGGTTCCAGGGGTTGCGGCAGGCGCCCAGGTGCTGGCCCTCGGTCGTACCGGTGATGCCGTATTCCGGCGTGTTGGTCTTGCCCAGCGGCACGACGCCGGCCGCCCGGTAGCGGGCGGTGAGGCCGCCGTCCTCGTCATCGACGATGTGGGCGGCGAAGCGGCTGCCGAAGCTGCGCGGCCAACCGGCCACCGGCATGCCCAGGTCCTTGATCAGGAACGGCACGCCGCGGAACGGGCCATCGGGCAGGGGCCCGGCCGCGCGCCGGCGGGCGTCGTCATAGCCCTTGTAGACCACGGCGTTGAGGGTCGGGTTGTGCGTCTCGATCCGCTGGATCGCCGCCTCGACCAGTTCGCCGGGCGTCACCTGTCCGGTGGCCACCAGCTCGGTCAGGCCCAGGCCGTCGTACTCGGAATAGTCGTCCATCAGCGGGCTCCGGCGGAGAGGAAGGCGAGTTTCTCGACAGGCGACAGGTCGCGGACCTGTTTCTTCAGCGCGGCGAACGCGCCCTCGGCGGCGTCGAGGGTCTGGGCGATGTCGGCCGGCGTCATGGCCGCGCAGAGGAACATGTTGTGCCAGGGGTGCACGTAGACGCCGCGGTTCAGCATCTCGGACGACCAGCAGAAGCCTTTGCGCAGGTCCGGATCGTCGTCGAACAGGAACAGGGGCATGACGCCCGGGCCGGTCTGGCGGAAGCCGAAGCCCGCGGCCTCGGCGCGCTCGGCCAGCCCGGCGCGCAGGGTCTGTCCGAGGTCGGTGATGCGCTCCAGATAGTCGGTCTCGCGGATCAGCCGCAGGGTCTCCAGGGCCGCCGCCATGGTGGCCGCCTGGAACCAGAAGGAGCCCGTCACATAGATGGAGGCCGCGGCGGCGCGGGCCTTGTCGTTTCCCAGCATCACCGAGAGCGGATGGCCGTTGGCCAGGCACTTGCCCCAGGTGGAGAGGTCCGGCTGCACGCCGATGCGGCTCCACGAGCAGTCGCGCGACAGGCGGAAGCCGGCGCGGACCTCGTCCACGATCAGCAGGGCGCCGGTCCGGTCGCACAACTCGCGGGCGCGGCGGGCGTAGGCGGGGTCGGGATCGACCTGGTCGATGAAGGCGTCGTGCTTGAACGGCGCGGCGAAGACGGCGGCGAGGTCGTCGCCCGCCTTGGCCACGGCGGCCCTCCAGGCTGGCGACGTCATTGTAGTCGCAGAAGACCTGGTGCGCCCGGTCGCTGTCGATGACGCCCGCCGGCCGCGGCGTGCACCAGGGGATGGCGCCGTGGTAGGCGCCCTTGGCCCGGATCACCACACGGCGCTTGGTGTGCGCCCGCGCCGTGGTGAGCGCCATGGTGGTCGCGTCCGTGCCGTTCTTGCAGAAGATCGCCCAGTCGGCATGGCTGACCATGACCGTGAGGGCCTCGGCCAGCTCGACCATCAGGCCGGTGGGGCCGGTGAGGGTGTCGCCCCGCTCGAGCTGGCGCACGTAGGCCGCGTCGATCTCGGGATGGGCATAGCCGAACAGGTTGGGCCCGTAGGCGCACATGTAGTCGAGGTAGCGCGCCCCGTCGGCGTCCCAAATGTGCGCACCTTCGCCGCGCTCGAAGAACTGGGGATAGTCGTCGGGCAGCAGGCCGACCGACTGGTGGCCGTACATCCCGCCCGGGATGACCGCTGCGGCGCGCTCCCGAAGCTCGCGGTCGCGGCTGTTGCTCCGGCTCATGGCGCGCCTCCCTTATCGTTGTTCAGGAACAATACGCGCCGGGCGGCCGCTGTCGACCGTTGCGAAGGCGACTCCGTATAAGCGTGGCCCATGTCGCTGCCCGTCCGCCTCGGCCTCTTTTACTCGGCGATCTTCGTCGGGACGGGCGCATCGTCACCCTACATGCCGGTGTGGTTCGCCCACCACGGGCTGTCGGGCGCGCAGATCGGGCTGATTCTGTCGCTGCCGATGCTGGCGCGGGCGTTCACGGCGCCGCTGCTGGCGGTCTGGGCGGACAGCTTCAAGCTGCGGCGGACGGCGCTGAGCTTCCTCAGCCTCGGGGTCGCCGCCGCCTATGCCCTGATGGCGCTGCCGCTGGGGTTCGGCGGGTGGATGGTGGTCTGGTTCGCCGCCTCGTCCGCGTTCTCGACCATCTCGCCGCTCACCGACGTGATCGTCCTGAACCGCGCGCGCCGCGACGGCTTCAACTACGGCTGGCCCCGCGGCATCGGGTCGGTCGCCTTCATCGTCGCCAACGTGGTGATGGGGGCGGTGCTGACCTGGGGCTCGCCGGACCTGGTCCTGGTGTGGATCACGGGGGCGGTGTCGATCACCGCGCTCGCCGCTCGGTTCCTGCTGCCGCCCGATCCGGTGCACGAGGAAGGGCACGTCGCGCGGGCGTCAGACCGGTTCGCCGGCATCGGCGCGTTGCTGCGCGATCCCGGGTTCATGACGGCCGTGATCGCCGCCGGGCTGATCCAGTCCGCCCACGCCTTCTACTACAGCTTCTCCACTCTGGTCTGGAAGCAGCAGGGCATCCTCGAGAGCCTGACCGGCGTGCTGTGGGGCGTGGGCGTGGCCGCCGAGGTGCTGTTCATGTGGTTCATGGAGCCGTGGCGGCGGCGGATCGGGCCGCGCAACCTGCTGGTCCTGGGCGGCGCGGCGGCGATGGTGCGCTGGACGGTCCTGGCGTTCGCGCCGCCGCTCTGGATGATCTTCCCGCTGCAGATCCTGCACGTCCTGACCTATGCGGCGACGTTCCTCGCCTCGCTGCAGCTCGTGGAGCGGCTCTCGACGCCGCAGAACGCGTCCGCGGCCCAGGCGCTGAACTCGGCGCTGTCCAGCGGCATGCTGATGGGCCTGGCGACCATGGCCTCGGGTCCGCTGTTCGACAGCTTCGGCGCCCAGGGCTATTTCCTGATGACCGCCATGTGCGCGGCCGGCCTGATCGGGGCCGTCCGCCTGTACGGCGTGCGCAAGCTGGACCCCGCCTGAGGAGACGGCCATGACCTTTCGCCTGTTCGGCTGCGTCTGCGGCCAGTTCCACAGTCCCGGCGCCGGGATGGGCATGGCCGGAGAGCGGGTGAGCGTGCCGATCCCGTTCTATGTGCTGGAGCACCCCGACGGGGTCGCCCTGTTCGACTGTGGCCTGCCGACGGCCATGTGCGACCGCTCGGAAAGCTACCTGAAGGCGCTGCAGACCCAGGACCTGGATGTCACCCTGACGCCCGAGGAGACGCTGACGTCGCACCTGCAGCGGCTCGACATCGATCCGGCCAAGGTGCGGTTCGCGGTGCTCTCCCACCTGCACTTCGACCATGCCGGGGGCCTTCGGGAGCTGCCGAACGCCACCGTGGTGGTCCAGCGGCGCGAGTGGGAGGCCGGCTTCGACCGCGAGGCCTCCCAGCACTATGGCTTGCGCAAGCGCTACTTCGACCTGGGCCACGCGGTGGAGCTGGTCGACGGCGAGCACGACCTGTTCGGCGACGGCTCGGCGGTCTGTATCCCGAGCTTCGGGCACACGCCGGGGCACCAGTCGCTGAGGGTGCGCAGCCGGCAGGGCGACCACATCCTGGTGGGCGACGCCTGCTATCACTGTGGGGTGGTGGAGAGCCGGCAGTTTCCGGAATACTCCGACCAGGTCGCCATGAACCGGGCGCTGGACGCCCTCTTGGCGCTGCGCGAGGAACGGACGGTGATGGTGTTCGGCCACGACCCCGACCAATGGGGCGCGCGACCCGTCCTGCCCGGAACCCGCGCCTGACGTAACGGCGGCTGACGTGGCGACACGGTTGCGGCGCGGAGCCGCCCCTTCATGATGCCTCCAACTGGAGGAGATGAGATGCGCGCGCTGAACGTCACCGCCCCCTGGGGGCCGGACGCGATCAAGGTGGTGGAGGTCCCCGACCCCACGCCGGGCCACGGCCAGGTTCTGGTGCGGATGAAGGCCTGTTCGCTGAACTACCGCGACTTCCTGATGATCAACGGCATGTATGGCCGGGCCGCCGCGAGCGCGACGGACATCATCACTCCGTTCTCGGACGGCTGCGGCTACGTCGAGGCGGTCGGGCCGGGCGTGACGCGGTTCAAGGCGGGCGACCGTGTCTCGACGCTGTTCTTCCAGAACTGGGTGTCCGGCCCGCCGACGCTGGAGAAGCTGATGAGCGCCCTGGGCTTTCCGATCCCGGGCGCGGGGGCGGAGCTGCAGGTGTTCAGCCAGGAGGGTCTGTCGAAGGTCCCGGATTTCCTGACGGACCACGAAGTGGCGACCCTGCCGTGCGCGGCGCTGACGGCCTGGCGGGGCGTCTTCCAGGACGCGCGGCTGGAGCCCGGCGACACGGTGGTACTGCAGGGGACGGGCGGCGTCTCGGTTTTCGGCCTGCAGTTCGCCAAGGCGGCGGGCTATCGCACCCTCATCACCTCCTCGTCCGACGCCAAGCTGGAGCGGGCCAAGGCGCTGGGCGCCGACCATGTGGTGAACTACCGGACCACGCCCGAATGGTCCAAGGCGGTCCGCGCGGCCACCGGCGGCAAGGGCGCCGACTTCATCATGGAGGTGGGCGGCGGCGGCACGATCCAGGAGAGCATGAAGGCGATCAAGGTCGGCGGCCATATCGCCATCATCGGCATCGTGGCCGGCGCGGGCGAGCCGTTCAACCCGGCGGCGCTGATCGGCAACTCGGCCAAGCTGCAGGGCCTGTCGGTGGGCTCGCGCGACATGTTCGAGGCCATGTGCCGGGCCATCGAGCTGCACCAGATCCGGCCGGTCGTCGACAAGGTCTATCCCTGGACCGAGGCGAAGGCGGCGATCGGGGCCATGGCCTCGGGGGAGCACTTCGGGAAGATCGTTCTGGCGTTCTGACGGCGAGATCCGGAGATCCTCTGCGGCGGGTGTGTGCGCGCCGTGGGGGAGAACGAGGATCTCCGGTCCCTCTCGCTGGAGACAGTCAGGCGGCTCGGCCGAACTCCACGGCCGAGACCACCACATCCATGACCGTGTCGCGAAAGGCGACGACGGCCGGTTCGCCCGGGGCGGCGCCGGCGGCCACCATCAGGGGCAGAAGGTGTTCCTCGCGCGGGTGGGCTTCGCGGCCATGCGGCGCGGAGTCCCAGCGGGCGAGGGCCGCCTCGCGGCCGGTCGGGTCGGTCACGGCCGCTTCGAGCCATCGGTCGAACGCCGCCGAGCGTTCGGTGAAGGCGGGCGAGAAGCCGCGCATGTTGTGCCAGCTCATGCCCGAGCCCACGATCAGCACGCCTTCATCCCGCAGGGGGCTGAGGGCCCGGCCCGCGGCCAGGTGGGCCTTGGGGTCAAGGTCCGCCTTGAGCGAGAGCTGGACGACGGGGATGTCGGCGTCGGGCGTGACCAGCTTCAGCGGCACGAAGACGCCGTGGTCCCAGCCGTGGCCGGCGTCCTCGGCCGAGGCGATGCCCGCCTCGCCGAGGAGCCGGCGGACCCGATGCGCCAGGGTGGGGGACCCCGGCGCGTCGAAGGTCAGCTGGTAGGTGTGCGGTGGGAAGCCGTAGTAGTCGTAGTCGAGGGCGGGGCGCTCCGCCGTGCCGGCGGTGAAGACCTCGGCCTCCCAGTGGCCCGAGACCACCAGGATGGCCTTGGGGCGTTCCGGCAGGCTCGGGATGAGGCCTTGCAGGTAGGCCGCGGTCCGGTCCCAGGTGTCGGCTGGGCCCCGACCCCACTCCATGAAGAAGCAGGGGCCCGCGCCGTGGGGGAGGAAGACGGTGGGCAGGGTCATGGCTCGATACCTGGGACCTTCCGGGGTCAGGCCGCCTTCGCGGCCGGGGCTTCGCCGATGATCTTCTCGACCCAGGCGGCGAACTGGACGCCGTAGGACTTGAGGAACTCGGCCGTGCCCTCGTTGATCAGCTCGCCGGCGTCGTCGAACAGCCCGAAGGCGTTGCCCACATAGGCTTCCTGGCTAAGCAGGGGGACGTTGAGGAACACGAGCGACTGGCGCAGGTGGTGGTTCGCGCCGAACCCGCCGATGGCGCCGGGCGAGACGCTGATCACCGCGCCGGGCTTGCCGTTCCAGACGCTGGAGCCATAGGGGCGAGAGCCAACGTCGATGGCGTTCTTCAGCACGCCGGGGACCGAGCGGTTGTACTCGGGCGTGACGAAGAGGACGGCGTCGGCCGCGGCGATCTGCTCGCGGAACCGCACCCACTGGGCCGGCGGGTCGGATTCCAGGTCCTGGTCGAAGTGCGGCAGGTCGCCGATCTCGACGATATTGAACTTCAGGTTCGGGGCCAGGGCGGCGAAGGCCTTGGCCAGCTTGCGGCTGACGCTGTCCTTGCGGAGCGAGCCGACGACGACGGCGACGTTGCGGACTTGGGTCATGACAGTTTTCCTTTGCGAGAGGGGAGGTTGTCGGGGTTCAGGCGTGCGCCAGGCGCTGCCGGGCGGCGCGTAGGCCGTCCAGGCTGTAGGCGCCGGCGCCGGTCGTGCTGAGCAGCAGGAAGATGAAGGTGAACAGGATCGCCGGCTCACCGCCGTTCAGGACCGGGTAGAAGCTCGAAGGCGCGTGGAACATGAAGTAGGCCACCGCCATCTGGCCCGAGGCGACGAAGGCGGCCGGGCGGGTGAAGAGGCCCAGCACGACGAGGGCGCCGGTGACGACCTCGATGACCGCGCCGATGCCGAAGAGGCTGAGCAGGGGCTGCATGCCCGGCTGGGCGCCTTCCGGGAAGCCGGCCAGCTTGACCAGGCCATGGCCGATGAACAGCAGGCCGGTGACGACCCGGAGCGCGGTGATCGCCTGGGGGGTGAACCGGCTCGGCGAGAGGGATTGCGACATTTGAGGACCCTTCCTTGATCGGGTTCCGCCGGCCGTGGCCTCGGAATGACGGGAAGATGGGCCAGGGCCCTGCTGTTGATAATCCGGCCAGTTTGAAGGACTGTCTGTCCAAACGGGAAACAATCGCATGGACCGACTGGACGAGATTCGCGCCTTCGCCGCGGTGGCCGACGCCCGCAGCTTCACCCAGGGCGCGCGCAAGCTGGATGTCTCCGGGGCGCAGATTTCCAAGCTGGTGGCCCGGCTGGAGAACCGGCTGGGCGCGCGCCTGCTCAACCGCACAACCCGGGACGTCTCACTCACCGATACCGGCCAAGCCTACCTGGAACGCGCCCGCGACCTCCTGGAAAGCTTCGACGCGTTGGAGAGCTCGGTCCGGGACCAGAGCGGCCCGTCCGGCAATCTGAAGGTCTCGGCGCCGGTCTCTTTCGGCAAGAACCAGCTGACGCCCGCGCTGCTGGAGTTCGCCTCAGGGTGCCTGGCCGTATCCCTGGACGTGACGTTCTCGGACCGGATGGTGAACCTGGTGGAAGAGGGCTTCGACGTGGCGGTGCGGATCGGCCACCTGACCGACTCCTCGCTGGTGGCCCGCCGCTTGGCGGCCGTGCGGATGATCACCTGCGCCTCGCCCGACTATCTTGCCGGCGCCGGAACCCCGTGGACGCTGGAGGACATGGCGGCGCATGAGGCCGTGCTGGATACCAACGCCCGCGATCCCACGCTCTGGCGCTTCGGGCGCAAGGGCGAGGCGCAGGAGGTGCGGGTGCACGGCCGCCTGCGGTTCAACGGCGCCGAGGCCTGCGTGGAGGCGGCCGTGAAGGGCTTCGGCATCATCCGCACCCCGGCCTTCGCCGCCGCCGAGGAAATGCGCGCCGGCCGCCTCGTGCCGCTGCTCTGCAATTTCGAGCCGGAGGAAATCCACGTGCACGCGGTCTACCCGCACGCGCGGCACCTGGCGGCCAAGGTGCGCGCCTTCGTGGACTTCCTCGCCCAGCGGTACGCGGGCGAGCCGGAGTGGCACCAGGGCTGGGGCGACCGGCACCCCTCGCCAGAGCCGGCCTGACGCAGTCCGCGGCTAGGCGACCGGCTTCAGGCGCCAGGCGTCTGCGTTCAGCGGCCAGTTCTCGATCCGGGAGATCCGGGGCGTCATGAAGCCCATGACGGAGGACAAGGCCATAACCATCTCGCCGGAGAAGAGCGGCCTGCCCGTCTCGACCACGCGTTTGAGATTGTTCACGATGAAAGGGCCACTAGCGACCATCTTCCCGACCTTCGTGCCCGGCAGGGCCTCGGAGATGAGCGTGAACTCGGTGCCGCCAGGTACTTCCTTGAGTTCGTACGTCGTGCGGCCGGGCTGCTCGCCTTCGATCTGCGTGAAATAGATCGTGTGGACGTAGCGGTGGGGTGGCGTGAATTCCAGCACTTCGCCGACCACGATGGCGTTCCGCCGGTCCTTCGAGACCATCCGCATGGGACGGCCTTCGGCCAGCCCGCCCGGACCGGCGTCGCAGATCGCGCCGAAGAAGAAGGGCAGGACGGTGTCCGTCTTCACCAAGGTGTTCCAGACCGTCTCGATCGGCGCGTTGATGGTCACGCGCCAGTATTGCCGCGGGCCGTAAGGGCTGATGGCGGGATCGGAGGCGCCGGATTGCGTCATTGCGGTCCTTTCGTTGTTTTTGCGGCCGCTTCGGCCAGGGCCTTGATGTCGATGAGGCGGCGCCCCCAGTGGGCGGAGTACGCATCGGTCCAGCGGTCGTGGATCATCTGGATGGGCGCCGAGTTCAGGTAGAGGCGGCGGGACCGACCGTCCTTTTCGCTGAGGACGAGCCCGGCCTTCTCCAGCACAGCCAGGTGGTTCATCACCGCAATCCGCGTGACGTCGAACGCGGCGGCCAGTTCGCCGACCGCCAGCCCAGGCTTCGCCATCACAAGATCGAGGATCCGGCGGCGATGCTCGTGCGCGAGGGCGTGGAAGACCGCGTCCATCTCGTCATTGGTAATCATGTAATTACATGATTACATAATGGCCGGCCTGTCAAGTTTGCAGTGGCGCGCACGAAAAAGCGCCGCCCCCTCGGGCGGCGCTCAACGTGGCTCGCTACGTCGATTGGCCTACGCGAACGCGATCCAGCGCCCGGCGGCGGCCGTCGTCACCCAGACCAGGATGGCGGCGTAGGCGAGGGCCTTCACCGCCGGCCCGCCGCCTTCGGAGCCGCGGCCCGAACGGACGATCTGGATGGCGGCGATGGCCAGGATCCAGGCCAGGTAGACCACGATCAGCACCTTGTTGGCGGGATCTAAGCGCGCGTAGTCGTCCGGCTTGTAGATCGCATGGTGCAAGGCGAACTGGGTCGCGATGAGGCCGAGAAGGCCGACGAGGTACACGATCCGCGTCACGCCCTTCGTCACGAACAGGACGATCAGGGCGGCGGCGATGATGACGTGCCAAAGCCCGGGGTTCGCCAGCTTGGCGACGGCGAACACCCCGAGCGCGACGCCGAACAGCCCAAGCCCGATGGCCGCGGCGAGGCTAGCGCCCCGGCTGAGCCGGCCCTCGGCCTTCGCAGCCGGCAGACTGACGCCGTAGGTCAGGAACAGGGCGGCCGCCAGGCCCAGCATCTTCGCGGTGAAGGCTTCGGACGTGTAGAGGCGCTCGGGGTTCGACGTGCCGATCAGCACGCCAGTCGCGATCACGCCGATCACGCCGACGTTCAGCCAGGGCAGCACCCCGCGGCGGACCACGGACGGGCTTTCGTCGGTGAGGCCCGAGCCGATCAGGCGCAGGTTCAGGAGGATACTGGCGCCGCCGAGCAGAGCCAGCGACAGGATGTGCAGCACCTCCCATTGCGCGAAGTACGGCTTGATCTGTGCGCCGGGGAAGGTGTCGTCGAGCTGGGCGACCCATGGGGCGATCGCCGGGAAGAAGTCCTGCGGGCTGATCACTGGGCCATCTCCGTCAGGTCGATCGCGCCGCGTTCCGAGACGGCGCATTCCTGGGCGACGTTGGCCCAGTGCGGGAGAGGCTTGCCGCACTCATACCAGTCGTAGGCGATGAAGCGCCCGAACATGATCACTGCGACCCACGAGGCGATCGAGACGGCCGCTGACAGGCGCGCCTTGCCGGGCGGCTTGGGGGCCGTGTCCCACGCCGCGCGGTCCTTCTGCACCCGGTAGTGGAAGATGAAGATGTTGATCACCGCCACGGCGAGGAAGATCAGCTTCAGGCGGAACCAGAGATTATGGTAATAAAGCAATGGCTTGGCGTAGAAGAGTGCGACGCCGGTCACGATCATCAGGGCAAAGCCGAAGACGGTCAGGGGCAGCACGCGGTCGCTGATCACCGACACCGGCGTCGTCTTGAAGCCGACGCCCAGGAGGCGCAGGTCGACCAGGAAGATGGTGCCGGCGAACAGCATCAGCGAGAGGACGTGGGTGCCTTCGAGCAGGCCCCAGACGTTCAGCGTGCTGGCGAGGGCCTCGCTCCAGGACGGATCGTATTCGCCCGGGCCTTTCCCCACCTGGGTGGCCAGCCAGACCAGGAAGTCGCGTATCACCTAGTTTCCCCCGATAGCATACCGGCTTTTCTATCTCTGCCGGCGTGCGCCTCAATTGCGCATTTGCATCGGCGTCGCAATACGCCGTCGCTGGACGGGGACGCTAGGACCGGGCGGGGAACCCGGCAATACGGACGCTCAGGCCGCCTTGGCCAGGTCGCCCAATCCGTCGCGCAGCATCTTGAGCCCGACCCGCAGGGCCGCCAGCCGGACGGCTGCTCGGCCAATGTCGCCGAAGCGCTCGAGCCGGTGGCATGTGGGACCATCGCGGCTGGCGCACGCGAAGTGCACGAGACCGGCGGGGGCGCCCGGGCCGGCCTCGGAGAAGCCCGTCACGGAGACGGCGAGATCGGCGCGGGATGCGGCGACGGCGCCCTCTGCCATCGCACGGGCGCACGCTTCGGACACCGCGCCATCGGCCGTCAGCACCTCGCGCGACACGCCCAGCACCTCGTGCTTGGCGTCGTCGGAATAGGTGACGAAGCCACGCTCGAAAGCGTGGCTCTTGCCGGGGATGTCGGTCAGGAGCGAGGCGAGCAGGCCGCCGGTGCAGCTCTCCGCCGTGGCCAGCATCAGGTCACGGTCGCAGGCGGCCTGCAGCACCTCCTGGGCGAGGCGCTCGACGTCGTCCGGAATGGCCGGGTCGAGAGCTTCGGCCACGGTGTCCTCAGCGGGCCTTGCCGGCCAGTTCGATCTTGCGGGCCTTGAGCTGCTCGCCGATGGCCTTCAGGTCCATGTCGGACTCGCGGCACTCGGGGAAGTACTCGGTCTCTTCCTCCTCGACGTGGTGCTCGATCATCTCCTGTAACACCTTCACCTTGGCGTCGTAGTACGGATCGGACGGCGCCATGGCGTCGAGCTGGGCGATCAGGTCCTTGGCCGAGGCGTGCTCGACCTCGGCTTCGTTGACCATCTCGGCGTCGTCCACGAACTCGCGGGAAGCGGGATAGAAGACCTCCTCCTCGATCTGGGTGTGGACCTTCAGCTCCATGCTGATCTGCTGGAAGATCGCCTGTTTCTTGGTCTCGTCCTTCTTGGCCTTCTCGTACTGCTTGAAGAGGTCTTCCACCTTGCGGTGGTCGGCCATCAGCAGGCTGACGGCGTCGTCCGGACGGGCCGAGGCGCGGCCGGACTTGGTGACGCCTGAGGACGCGGACTTGGAGGTGGAGGTTTGGGCGGTGGCCATGAGGCTCTCCGTGGGGCTGGTTCGGCCCAATGAACCCTCCATCGCAGCACAGGTTCCGGGGCTTGCTTTTCTTGTGGGCAGCGGCTGGTTAGGCGCATGACGAACGCGCCTCGAGTCACCGTCGCCGGAGCCGGCGTGCTGGGCCTGACGACGGCGCTGGCGCTGGCGGATGCGGGCTGCGCGGTGACGGTGGCCGACCCCGGCGGGCCGAACGCCTCCAGCATTGCCGCGGGCATGATCGCCCCGGTGTTCGAGGCGGCGCTGGACGAGGGCGCGCGGCCGCATCTCGAGCTCTTGATGGCGTCGCGCGACCTGTGGCCGGGGCTGGCGCAACGGGCGGGCGTCGCCCTGGATCGGTCCGGCGCCTTGGCGGTGGGCGAGGAGCCCTGGCTGGAGAAGGTCGCGGCGGCGTTCGGCGCCCTCCAGTTGCACGCCACCGAGATCGGCGGCGACACGGCCCGCGGCCTGTGCCCGGGGCTGTCCGAGACCTTCGATAAGGCGCTGCTGACCCGCGAGGACTGGCGGGTGGATGCGCCGACCGCGATGGGGGCGCTCGCCGCCGCCGCCGCCGCCGCAGGGGTCCGCTTCGAACGCCGGATCGTGCGCGAGCGGGGCGAGGCCGACGTGCTGGTGATCGCCACCGGAGTCGCGGCGGAACTCGCCGAACTCGGGCCGGAGCTTGCCCGGCTGTCCCCCATCAAGGGGCACATCGTCCGCGTGGCGGCGGAGGTGGCCGGGGCGACCGTGCGGGGCGAGGGGATCTACGCTGCGCCGGGCGCCGGCATGGCGTTCGGGGCGACGATGGAGCCCGGCCGTTCGGACGTGGCGGTGGAGGACGACAAGGCCGCGCCGCTGCTGGCGGCCGGCTTCAGGCTCTTTCCCGCGCTCCGCGGCGCGCCGATCCAGATGGCCGCCGGCGTGCGGGCGGCGACGCCGGACGGGCTGCCGATGGTTGGCCCCGGACGCGCGCCCGGCGTGATGCTGGCCGTGGGGTCTCGCCGGAACGGCTGGCTGCTCGCGCCCCTGGTGGCGCAGACGATCGCGGCTTGCGTGACGGGACGTGATCCCGGTTCGTTTGCGGCGCGGCTGGATCCGGCGCGCTTTCGGGGGTGACGATGAGCGGGTTCTGGTTCTCCGACGAGCAGCAGGCGATCCGCGACGCGGTGGTCCGGCTCTGCGAGCGGTTCGACGCCGCCTACTGGCGCCGCACCGACGAGACCGGGGAGTTCCCGGAGGCCTTCGTGGCGGCGATGGTCGAGGCGGGCTGGCTGGGCGCGGCGATGCCCGCCGATCTGGGCGGCTCGGGCCTGGGCCTCACCGAGGCGGCGATCGTCATGCAGGCAGTGGCGGAAAGCGGTGCGGGCTTCTCGGGCGCCAGCGCCATGCACCTCAACATCTTCGGGCCCATGCCGGTGGTGAAGTTCGGGTCGGATGAGCAGAAGCGGAAGCACATTCCGCGGCTGATCGCGGGCCAAGACCGGATGTGCTTCGCGGTGACTGAGCCCGACGCAGGGCTCGACACCACCAGCCTTTCGACCCGGGCGGTCCGCACCAACGACGGCTACGTGATCCGCGGCCGCAAGATGTGGACCACCAACGCCCAGCGGGCGAACAAGGTGCTGATCATCGCCCGCACCACGCCCAAGGAAGAGGTGCGGCGGCCCACCGAGGGGCTGTCGCTATTCTACACCGATTTCGACCGCAGCCGGATCTCGGCCACGCCCATCCCGAAGATGGGGCGCAAGGCGGTGGAATCGAACGCCGTCTTCATCGACGACCTGCACGTGCCGGCGGAGGACTTGGTCGGCGAAGAGGGGCGCGGCTTTCACTATCTGCTGGAGGGGCTGAACCCGGAGCGGGTGTTGATTGGCGCCGAGGCGGTGGGGCTGGGCCGGGCGGCGCTGAAGCGGGCGGCGGCCTATGCCAAGGAACGCATCGTCTTCGGCCGGCCCATCGGCCAAAACCAGGGCGTCGCCCACCCGCTGGCCAAGGCCTGGGCCGACCTGGAGGCCGCCAACCTGATGGCCTTCAAGGCGGCCGCCCTGTTCGACGCCGGCCGGGACTGCGGCGCGGAGGCCAACGCGGCCAAGTACCTCGGCGGCGAGGCGGGGTTCCAGGCCTGCGAGGCGTCGGTGCTGGCGCACGGCGGCATGGGCTATGCCAAGGAGTTCGATGTGGAGCGCTACTTCCGCGAGTCCATGATCGCGCGGATCGCGCCGGTCAGCCGCGAGATGATCCTGAACTACATCGCCGAACGGGTGCTGGGCCTGCCGAAGAGCTATTAGGCAGGCCCAGGATCGCGCCTAGCTAGGCAGGCGGAAGACGATCGGGATCGAGACCTGGGCGCCGCCGACGGGGCGGCCGTCGACGGTCTGAGGGCTCATCCGGAAGTACCTCGCGAGCTTCAGCGCCGCCGAGCCGAAGCCCATGTCGGCCGGCGTCTCCGAGGCGACGCGGCAGGCGGAGACGGCGCCGGCGTCGGTCACTTGGCATGAGATGACGGCGCGGCCTTCGACCTCCATCCGCACCGCGCGGTCCGGGTAGAACCGCGCCATGTCCGCGCTGTCCGGCTTGCGCAGCCAGGTCGGGTTGCGGATCACCGGATCGACCGTCGGCGGGGCGACCGGCGTGGGCGGATCGACCGCCGTCGGCCCTGGGGTCGGCGCCGGCTCGATGACGGGCGCCAGCGGCGTCGGCGCGACGGGGATCGGCGCGCTGGTGATCACCGGCGGGCGCGGCGAGACGACGCGCTTCGGCGGCGTCTCCGGTGGCGGAGGCGGGGGCTTCTTCGGCAAGGGGCCGATGTCGACGACGATCGGGGGCCCATCTTCCACCGGCTGCGGCTTGGGCGGCGCGAACTGCATCATGGCGAGATAGGCCGCGACGAGCGCATGGAGGCCGAGGGAGCCGGCGACGACCAGGCTGGTGGTGCGCGACATGCGCCGCCGGGGCGCGACGAAATCGAAGGGGGTGGGCTGGCGGATGACCATCGCTTGCTCCGTGGTGAATTACAGGCGTAGTCGATGCGTCAATTACAGCGGTAATATGGCGGGACGCCCGCCGATTGCGGCGGCATTCTGAACAGGGTTAGCCGGGTGTTAACCATGATCGGCGACCACTGGCGCATGGCCGTCCAGGGAATCCGGGGCATCGTCGAAGCCGCGATCCAGCGCGCCTCCCAGGCGACGGGGGTCGATTTCGGATTCCTGATGAAGACCGCGGGCCGCGAGAGCAGCTTCAACCCGCGCGCCCGGGCGTCGACTTCCTCGGCCGCCGGCCTCTTCCAGTTCGTCGACCAGACCTGGCTGTCCACGCTGAAGCAGCATGGTTCCAAGCACGGTTATGCCCGCTATGCCGACCTGATCACCAAGGGGTCGGACGGCCGCTATCGCGTCGCCGATGGCGAGGCGCGGCGGGCGGTCATGGACCTCAAGCTAGACCCTCACGCCGCTTCCCTGATGGCCGGCGAGATGACCGCGGACCACGCCGCCTACCTCAAGGGACGGGTGGGCCGCGCGCCGACCTCGGGCGAGCTCTATGTCGCGCACTTCCTGGGCCCGTCCGGCTCGGCCAAGCTCATCCGGGCGGCGGAAAGCCAGCCAGGGGCGACCGCAGCCTCGCTGTTTCCCGACGCCGCGCGCGCGAACAAGGCGATCTTCTATCGCGACGGCCGCCCCGCCACGGTGGGCGAGGTCTATGCGAACCTGACCCGCAGCGGCGGCGGAAGCGTCCAGACGGTCGACCGGCCGGCGCCGGCCGCCGACCCGGTGGACGGAGGCTTCATCCAGTACGCCTCGACCCGCCGCGCGGCGCGGGAGCGCGAACAAGACGCCCTGGTGGCGATGATCCTGCGCGGCGCGCAGCCCGCCGATCAGGCCGGGGTCGGCAGCCGGCTGACGGGTTCGCTGTTCACCAGCGAGATGCTCAAGGTCCTCTCGGACAGCCGCGACAGCTAGTCCGGCCGCTAGCCCTGCGCGAGCGCGGCCGCCTCCACGAGGGCGCGCGCCACATCCCGCCCGAAGCTGGACGGCTTGAACGGCTTCTGGATGATGGGGTGCGCAGCGTAGGGTGTATCCAGGCCGTGGCGGCCGTAGCCGGTCACGAAGACGAACGGCACGCCGCGGCGGCGCAGCGTGTCCGCCACCGGATAGACGGGCTCGCTGCCGAGATTGACGTCCAGCAGGGCGCCGTCCAGCTCCGCCTCCGAGGCCAGCGCCAGGCCGGCGGCAAGATGCGAGGCGGGGCCTACGACCACGCAGCCGGCCTCGCTCAGAAGATCCTCGATCATCATCGCCAGCAGGGGCTCGTCCTCGACGACGAGGATGCGGCGGCCCGACAGGGATGGGGACGCGGTCATGCTTCACCGGCCAGCAACGGGAAATCCATCACGCACGTCACGCCCTCCGGGCCGAACTCGAGCTTCGCCGATCCCCGAAGGCCGCCGGCGAGGCTGCGCTCGATCAGCCGGGTGCCGAAACCCCGGCGTGCGGGCGGCGTGACCGGCGGCCCGCCCCGCTCCCGCCAGGTCAGCCGCAGCCACGTCTCGGCCCCCTCGCGGTGCTTTTCCCATGCGACGTGGACCGTACCCGTCCCCGCCAGAGCCCCGAACTTGGCGGCGTTGGTGGCCAGTTCGCCCAGGGCCATGCCGAGGGTGACGGCGCGGTTCGGGCCGAGCGTCATCGCGGGGCCCTCCAGCGTGTAGGGCGGCCGCGCCCCGTGATCGTAGGGCGAGAGCTGTTCGGCCACGATGTCGGCCACGCTGGCGCCGGCCCAGTCGTTGCGGGTGAGCACGTCGTGACTCTGCGACAGGGCGATCAGCCGGGCCTCCAGCGCCTCGGAAAACGCGGCCGGGTCGCCCGTGGACTTGAAGGTGTGGTGGGCGATCGACTGGACGCTGGCCAGGGTGTTCTTCACTCGATGGTTCAGCTCCCGGATCAGCAGAGTCTGGCGCTCCTGCGTCTCCTTGCGGAAGGTCAGATCGCGGACGACGCTGCAGATCAGGTCGTCGCCATCGCCCGGCAGGACGCTGAGGTTGGTCTCGACGGGAAACTCGGTCCCATCCCGGCGAAGGCCGAACAGGTCCGCGCCGTCGCCCATGCGCCTCGGCCCCTGGGCCCCGTCGAAATCGGCGACCCGCGCGCCGTGGAAGTCATGAAACCGGTGCGGCATGAGCCGCGTCAGGGGCTGACCGAGGAGTTCGGGACGCCCGTACCGGAAGAGTCGCTCCGCCTCGGCGTTGACCAGCACGATGCGCTGGTTCCGGTCGGCGATGATCATGGCGTCGGGCGCGGCTTCGACCACGTCGCGGAACCGCGCCTCGCTCCGGCTGAGGCTCGCGTTCAGTTCGCCGACGCGGGCGAGCGCCGTCCTGGAACCCGAATAGGCCGCGAGGAGTCCGGAGATGGCCGCCACATCCATGATCGCCACCGGCACGAAGAGGAACAGGGCGCTGGCGTTGTAGCCGGGCAGGTTCGCCGCGCCGACCACGAACCAGGATGCGGCGGCGGACAGGGCCACCGACAGCAGGCCGGGCGCGGTTCCGGCCAGCAAGGTGGCGATCAGCACCGCGGGGAAGAAGGTGATGAACTGGGCGCTCGAGATCCAGGGATTCAGCCACACGCGGGCGAGGGTGGCGAGCGCGACGGCGAGAACGGTGACGCCGTAGCGCGCCACCAGGCTGCCGGGCCAGCCCAGGCGGCCGTCCAGTAGTCCGTCCAGGGACAGTACGAACATGAGGCGGCGCGACCAGGACATGGGTCTCAGTCGGGTGCGCGCGAGGGAGCAGCCTTGACCTGGATCAACGTTATCCGTTCCGCAGCCGATTCACGCCGCTGCGCCGTCGGCGAACATGGCCTCGATTTCCGAGGCGCCGTAGCCCAGTTCCGCCAGCACCTCGCGCGTGTGCTCGCCCAGCCGCGGCGCGGGCGGCCGCCGGTCGGCGTCGGCGCCGGGGAAGCGGGCGGGCGCGGCGGGCGAGCGATAGGTCCCGCCCTGGCCGTCCTCGATCTCCACGAAGGCGCCGGCGGCGGCGATCTGCGGATCGGTGGCGACTTCGGCGGGCGTCTGCATCGGAGCCCAGACCAGGTCGGCTGCATCGAGCCGGCGGGCGATCTCGTCGAAGGGCAGGGCGGCGAACCCCTTGTCCAGTTCGGCGGCGAGCGCCGCAGCGTTCTGGCGGCGCGCCTTGCCGGTGGCGAACCGCTCGTCGGCGACCAGGTCGGGCCGGCCCGCCGCCTCGGCGAACTGTTCCCACCCGCCGCTGGAGCCGCGCGGATTGTGCACGAACCAGCGGCCTTCGGCGCTCTGGTAGTAGTTGGCGATGGCGTTGATCGGATTGCCGCGGGGCCGGCCCGACGCGACGCGTCCGAACTTGAGCTGGACGGCCATGTCCGAGCCCATGAGATAGACGCCGGACGCCAGCAGCGAGGTCTGGACCAGCCGTCCCTGGCCTGTCCGCTCGCGCTCGTAGAGCGCCGCAAGGATCGCCGCGACCGTGGCGAGCGATGTCGTGTGGTCGCCCACCCCGGAGGTCCGCAGGAAGGGCTCGGCCCCCTTGGGCGCGGTCATGTAGCCGATGCCGGATCGGGCCCAGAAGGCCGTGACGTCGAAGCCCGGCAGGTGGGCGTCCGGTCCCTCGAGCCCATAGCCGGTGATCACCGCATAGACCAGGCGCGGGTTGGCCTTGCGCAGGGTCTCGTCGTCGAGTCCGTTCCGCTTCAGCGACACTGGCCGCACGTTGGTGAGAAAGACGTCCGCATCGGCGGCCAGCCTGGCCAGCGCGTCGCGCCCCGCCGGCTTGGAGATATCCAGGACCACGCCCCGCTTGCCCCGGTTGTCGAGGTCGAAGGTCGGGTTCGAGCCGAGATCGTTGGCCAGGTCCTGGAAGACGTGCCGCATGTTGTCGCCGCCCGGGCGCTCGACCTTGATGACCGAGGCGCCCCAGTCGGCCAGGATGCCCGCGGCGCCGGGACCGGCGATGTAGGCGGAGAAATCGACGACCTTTAGACCTTCGAGCAGCACGCGACCCTCCAATGTTGAGGGCACCGTAGCGGAGGTGACGGTGCGGCGCCTACGCCACCCGGGCGCGATCGTTGGCGGGGGCGCTGGCCGCGAGGGCCGTGGCGATGGCCCGGGCCGCCGCGGGGAGGGCCACCGGCCGACGGAGCAGGGCGTCGGCGCCGGCCGCCAGGGCGGCTTCGGACTCGTCGGGATCGCCTGCGGTGAGGGCGATGACGGGGGTGCGCGCGGCCGCGCCCGCCAGGCCCCGCAGCGCCACGATGGTGGCGGGATCGTCGGCGACGACCAGGTCCAGGTCGCAGATGCGGGCGAGCCCAACCGCGCGGGTCCCGTCGGCGGCATGGACGACCTGGTGGCCGAGCTGTTCGAGGCTGGCGCGGAGCATGGCGGCGGCGTGCGCGTCGGTCTCGACGGTCAGGACTCGCAGCCGGCGGCCCGGATTCTCCGGCGCCGGCGGGGGAGCGGCCTCGGCGACCAGCCGACGCGCGGCGGGATCGAAAGGCAGCTCCAGCGTGAAACAGCTTCCGACCCCCGGCGCGCTCTCGGCGCGCAGGTCGCCGCCCATCAGCCGGGCGAGCTGCGCGGCCAGCGGCAGGCCCAGGCCAGCGCCCGAGCTGCCCGCGCTGGTGCGCGCCACGCGCTCGAAAGGGCGGAGCGCGGTCGCAAGCTCATCGCTCGTAAGGCCGGGGCCGGTGTCGGCCACGGCGGCGAAGATGCGGCGCTCGCTCACCGACAGGCGGACCTCCACGCGGCCGCGCAGGGTGAACTTCACCGCGTTGCCGATCAGGGCGGCCAGCACCTGCCGGGCGCGGGCGGGATCGGCGATGGCGCAGCCCTTCGACTGGGCCAGGGGCTCGTCGACATGCACCGCCAGTTCCAGCCCCTTGGCCGCGGCGGCCGGGCGGTTCAGCAGGATCAGGTCATGGGCGAGGGCGGCCAGGTCGATGGGCTTGGGCTCGACGGTCAGGCGGCCGGCCTCGGCGCTCTCGGCGTCGACGGTGGTCTCCAGGACCGCCAGGAGATCGTTGACCGCATCCAGCGCCGCGACGACCTGCTGGCGCGAGGGGGCCGCGCGCCCGCGGCCCGCGGCCGAGCCCAGGACGTGGGCCACGCCGGTTAGGCCGTTGCGGATCTCGTCCGAGAGTGTCGAGACCAGGTCGGACTTGGAGCGCGCCAGCCGCCGGGCGGCCTCGGCCTGTTCGGCCCGCTCGGCGATCAGGACCTCACGCTCGGCCGCCATGGCGAACTGGGTTCGCAGGATGCGGTTGACCAGCAGGGCGAGGGCGAGGGCGATGGCCGTGGCGGCCAGGGCGACGCGGGGCATGTGCGGCCCTTCGGCGCCCGCAAACAGTCCCAGCAGCGGCGGGGCCAGGGCGACGGGCGCAACCACCAGCAGGCTGGGGAGCCAGGGCGTCGCAAAGACGATGCAGACCATGCCCGCGCCCAGGGTGAGGAGCATGAGCAGCTCGCGCACGGGCCCCGCGAAATGGGCGAACAGGGCGATCTGGGCGATGGCCAGGGCCCAGGTGAAACTGCAGGCCAGATGCACACGGCCACGCCTGCGTACATCGGCCGCGGCCGGCTTCTTCAGCCAGTCCATCACGCCGTAGAACACGCCCCAGCTGATGGCGAAGGCGACCAGGCAGGCGCCCATCCAGGGCGCATTGGGCGCATGGCTGCCGACCCACGCGAAGATGGGCAGGCCGACGCCAAACGCGAGCAGGGCGTAGGGGAGGAGCGCGGTCTGCGCCTGCATGCCCTGGGCGTCCGCGGTCAGGCCGAGGTCGGGAGCGACGTGCGGAATCGAGGCCACGGGCAGGTCCCTTCGCGTGCGAGGCGACAGGGTCGGGCGCCAGCCGTTCGCGGCCGGTTACGCGAGATCCTTAATCCACAGATTCGATTGGCAACCTATCGTTAAGCTTCACAGCGCAAATCTCGAATCGCGGGACTCCGAAGCTGCTTCGGACGGGGGATAAGAGACGGGGATGGCGACCACGCGGTCAGCGCTGACGGATGAGGATATCCGTACGCTGGTGAAGGGCGCGACGCCGGACGAACGCGCCCTCGCGGCGCGCAAGCTCTGCCGCACGATGGATCGCGTGCCGCTTTCGGACGACGACCGGGCCCTGGCCGCCGACATCCTGCGGGTCATGGCCGCCGACGCCGCCGAACTGGTGCGCAAGGCCATCGCCGAGACGCTGAAGGCCTCTCCGGTCGTGCCGCGCGACGTGGCGGTAAAGCTGTCGCGGGACGTGGAGAGCGTCTGCCTGCCCATGCTGGCGTTCTCGCCGGCCTTCACCGACGCCGACCTGGCCGAGATCGTCCGCCTGGGCGGACCCGTCCGCCAGACCGCCATCGCCAAGCGTCCGCAGCTTTCGCGGAAGGTGACCGACAGCCTGGCCGAGCACGGGGGCGAGCGCGCCGTGGCCACGGCCTGCGCCAACCCCGGCGCCGACTTCGGCGAGAGCGGCCTGCAGCGCGTCGTCGACCGCTTCCAAGTCTCTGAGCGGGTGCTGGCGGCGGTGGCCTATCGCAACGTCCTGCCGCTCTCGGTGACCGAGCGGCTGATCTCCCTCGTCAGCGAGAAGGTGCGCGACCACCTGATCGTCAACCACGCGGTGACAGCCGAGACGGCGCTGGAGATCGTCACCGGCGCAGCCGAACGCGCCACGGTCGACCTCGTGGACCAGGCGGGCAAGACGGCCGACGTTCGCGGGCTGGTCACCCATCTCAACGCCGAGGGGCGGCTGACCGCCTCGCTGCTGCTGCGCGCCCTGGCCAACGGCCACATGACCTTCTTCGAGTGGGGCGTGGCGGAACTGGCCGGGGTGCCGCATCACCGGACCTGGCTGATGATCCACGACGCCGGGCCGCTGGGCCTGCGCGCCATCTACGAGCGGGCCGGACTGCCGGCGCGGCTGTTCCCGGCGTTCCGGGCGGCGGTCGACACCTTCCACTCGATGGAGTTCGACGGCGGCGCGCGGGATCAGGAGCGGTTCCAGGAGCGCATGCTGCAGCGGTTCATGACCCAGCCGGAGCAGGCCTCGCGGGAAGACGTGGACTATCTGCTGTCGCGCATGGACCGGAAGGAGGCCGCGCCCGGGCCCGTTGCCGCGCCGCAGGAAGACGTCGTGCTGATCGCCTAGCGGCTGCCGCTGGGGCAATCTTGCGCGCCCCGAACCCGCGGCCCAAGCTGGCCCCATGAGTGAAACCCCCGCCCGGGAACCGGCCGAAGCCAAGCCGTCGGCCACCATCCTGCTGCTCCGCGACGCGCCGGAGTTCCAGGTCCTGATGGTCAAGCGCCATCACCAGATCGATTTCGCCTCCGGGGCCCTGGTGTTTCCCGGCGGGAAGTCGCACCCGGGGGACGAGGATCCGGCCTGGGCCGAGCATTGCATCGGCTGGGACGCCTTCGACGCCGAGCAGCGGGGCCTGCGCATCGCCGCGATCCGCGAGGCCTACGAGGAGGCCGGCATCCTGATCGCCGAGGGGCTGGACGGCTCCGACTTCGCGGAGGTCTGCGACCCCGAGGTGAGATCGGCCGTCGACCATGGCAAGACGCCGTTCATCGACGTGGTGCGCGAACTGGGCGTGCGGCTGCGGCTGGACGCCCTGACCATCTTCGCCCGCTGGATCACGCCCGTCATGATGCCCAAGCGGTTCGACACCTGGTTCTACGCCGTCCGCGCGCCGGCCGACCAGGTGGCGGCGGCCGACGGGCGCGAGGCGGTGGATGCGGAGTGGATCGCGCCGGCGGAGATCCTGCGGCTGGCGGACGCCGGCGAGCGGACGGTGATCTTCCCGACGCGGATGAACGTGCAGCTGCTGGCGGAGGCGTCGAGCGCGGAGGACTGCGTCGCGCGCGCCAGCGCCAGGACGCTGGTGACCGTGCTGCCGAAGGTGGAGATGCGGGACGACGGACGCTATCTGGTCCTGCCGCCGGACGCTGGCTACGGCGAGGTCGCCGAGCCGATGGACCGGGTCGCGCTGGCGATGAAGGTCTAGCCGGGGCTCAGGCGCCGAAGGCGCTGATGCGGCTTTCGAGTTCCTGGACCAGAATCTTCCCGACCGGATGTTCCTCGGTCTTGATGTCGTCGCGGGCGGCGGCCTTGATGGCGTCGATGTGCGCGTCGATCAGCGCGACCGGGGCCTGCAGGCGCTTGGCCTTGTCGTCGATCAGCCGGCAGAGCAGGCCGGCGATGCGGGTGATCAGCGGGAAGCCGTAAGTGGCGCCCAGGCCCTTCAGGTCGTGGGCGCGCAGGTAGAGGCTTTCCATGTTCTCGGGGTTGGCGCCTTCTGTCCGCACGGTCTGGCGGGCGCCTTCGAGCTTGGTGATCTCGTCGTTCAGCCACTGGGTGAAATTGCCGGAAAGGCTCTTCAGGGCGGCTTCGGCCTTGGCGATCGCAGCCGGATCGATGGCGCCCAGCCGTCCGCCGCCCACCTTCAGCCGAAGGGCGCTGGGGGCCTGGATCATCTGGCCGGACTTGGGTTCGCTCACGTGACTCTCCCGAACGATCGCCCGGCGAGGATAGGGCGGACCCGTTAATGAGCGGTGTCGGCTTGGCTGTTCAGACCGAGAATTGCTCCGCCAAAACACGCTCTTCGAGGCTTCGGCCGGCGTCGAACAGCATGACCAGCGACACGTCGCGATCCTCGGCGATGTAGACCTCGATGACGTTGGGCGCCTCGAAGTTGTCGGCCACGGCGCTGACCGGCCGCTTGGCGGCCTCCAGCACCTCCAGGCGCAGGCGGGCGGTGTGGGACAACAGGGCGCCCCGCCAGCGGCGGGGGCGAAAGGCGCTGATCGGCGTCAGCGCCAGGATCTTGGCGTCCAGGGGGATGATCGGCCCGTGGGCCGAGAGGTTGTAGGCGGTGGACCCCATCGGCGTGGAGATCAGGGCTCCGTCGCAGATCAGCTCGGACAGCCGCACCTTGCCGTCCACCGAGATGCGCAGCTTGGCCGCTTGGCGCGTGGTGCGCAGCAGGCTGACCTCGTTGAAGGCGAGGGCCTCGTGCGTCTTGCCGTCCACGTCCACCGCCTGCATGCGCAGCGGATGGATTTCGGCATGCTCGGCGGCGTTGATGCGGCCCAACAGGTCGTCTTCCGAGAATTCGTTCATCAGGAAGCCGACCGAACCGCGGTTCATGCCGTAGATCGGCTTGCTGGAATGCATCAGGTCGTGGACGGTCTCGAGCATGAAGCCGTCGCCGCCCAGGGCCACGATCACCTGCGCCTCTTCGAGGCCTGCGTCGCCGTAGCGGGCGATCAGCCGCTCCCGCGATTCCTGGGCCTCCGGCCGGTTGCTGGCGACGAAGGTGAGGCGGGTGACGAACGACTTTTTCATCGGCCGCTAGAGACGCTGAAGCTCTCGCCGCTGTCAAACAACGGTTCGAGTCAGGCGTGTGACAGCGCCCGGGCGGCCTGGCGGAAGGCCGCGCCGGCCACCTCGGCCGACACCGGGGCGAAGGCCACCGAGGCCTTGCGCGCGCCCTCGGCCCCGCCGCCCGGGCGACCGTTGTTGAGCTTGCGCGTCATGTCCAGAATGTCGGGGAAGACGCTGCGGTCGATGCCCACGGCGGCGCAGGCGAGAGCCAGCAGCTCGGGCCGGTCGGAATCGATGGTGGCCTGCACATGATTGGCGTCGAAGCGGCCGAGGACGGCCAGGGCGCCCGAGAACAGGCCGAGCCGCCCCTCGCGCAGCGCGCGGATGAGGTAGCCGGGGCGAAGCTGGCCCGCCGAATGCAGCTTGTCGATCAGCCGCTGCTCCATGGCTTCGCGCTCGCCCTCCCGGGCGGTGCGTGGCAGGGCGTCGTTGGACACGCCGTGCTGCGCCTCGCTCATCGAGGCGGCCAGCGCCTCGTCCAGCACGGTGACGTCCAGGCGGAAGCGCTCGGCCAGGCCCTGGCGCAGCGCCAGGCCGACCCAGAGGTAGAGGCGCTTGGCCAACTGGCCGGTGAGCTTGGGATGCTGCGAGAGCGGGGTGCGCAGCGCCGCGATCTGGCGCGAGGCCTCGACCAGTTCTTCCATGTCCGCCGGCGACAACTCGGCGGTGGGATTACCGGCCAGGGCGGTCAGGACGGCGGGCTCCGCCTGCTGCAGGATCGCCGAGACCACGGCGCCCGACAGGCGCGGCCGGCGGGCGACCTCGATCTGGTGCTCGATGGTGGCCTCGACCAGTAGGCGCACGAGGTCGAGGTCCTTGAGCACCGGGCTCTGGGAGATGATCGGGCGGGCGATCTCGATGTCGTCCAGCGCCAGGACGTTGACCAGGGCGTTCGGCGCCCAGTCGGCGGCGGCCAGTTTCTGGGACAGGCGGTGGCGGATCTCGCGCTCGGCCTCGACCACGAGGCTCATGAAGATCGAGGAGAGCAGGGCCTGGATGCCGGTGCTTTTCATCGCCTCGCCGGCGAAGGGGGAATCGCACAGGTCCGCGATCGCCAGGAGCAGGCGTTCACGGTCCGCCGGCTGGCGGCTCTTTGCGAGATCGAGCAGGCTTTCGCTGCTCATCGCGAGGCTCAAGCGCCGGTCTCCCATTTCTACAGTACGAACTCGGCTATATCCGACTCTGCGCTTGCCGAGTGAAGACATGCTTAAGCCTTAACGCGGGCGGGGAGGAAACGCAGCCATGGACCAACCGCTGATCCTTGCCCTGGACCAGGGCACAACCTCGACGCGCGCGATCCTCTTCGCCGCCGACGGCCAGCCGCTGGCCGAGGCCGGCGCGCCGCTGCAGCAGCACTATCCCCAAGACGGCTGGGTCGAGCACGACGCCGAGGAGATCTTCGAGGCGTCGGTGCGCGTGCTGAAGGCGGCGGTGGAGAAGGCGGGCCGGACCCTGGCCGAAGTCGCCGCCATCGGGATCACCAACCAGCGCGAGACCCTGGTGGTCTGGGAGAAGGCCACCGGCCGGCCCATCCACAAGGCCATCGTCTGGCAGGACCGCCGCACCGAAGCCATGTGCGTGCGCCTGCGCGACGCGGGTCACGAGCGGCGGGTGACCGAGATCACCGGCCTGCTGCTGGACCCCTATTTCTCCGGGACCAAGCTGGCCTGGCTCCTGGGCCACGTGGCGGGAGCGCGGGAAGCGGCGGCGGCCGGCGAGCTGCTGGCCGGGACCATCGACGCCTGGGTGATCTGGAAGCTGACCGGCGGCAAGGTCCACGCCACCGACGCCACCAACGCCTCGCGCACCTTGCTCTATGACATCCGCGCCGGCCGATGGTCGACCGAGATGGGTGGGATGCTGGGGGTTCCGCTGGACCTGCTTCCCGAGGTGCGCGACTGCGCGGGCGCCTTCGGCGAAACGGACGCGGAAATCCTGGGCCGGGCGATCCCGATCCGCGGCGTGGCCGGCGACCAGCAGGCGGCGCTGATGGGGCAGGGCTGCATCCGGCCGGGCGAGATGAAAGCCACCTATGGCACCGGCTGCTTCATGCTGATCAACACCGGTGAGGCGGCGCCCGTCTCCGGCGCGCGGCTGCTCACCACCGTGGCGGCCCGGGTGGCGGGGCGGACCACCTATGCGCTGGAGGGCGCGATCTTCATCGCCGGGGCGGCGATCCAGTGGCTGGGCGAGGGCCTGGGGATCGAGGGCGGGCCGCGGGCGGCCGAGGCGCTGGCCATGGGCGCGCGCGACGACCTGCCCGTGGTGCTGGTGCCGGCCTTCACGGGGCTGGGCGCGCCGTGGTGGGACGCCAACGCCCGCGGGGCCATCTTCGGTCTGACCCGAGACGCCGGCAGGCCCGAGATCGCGCGGGCCGCCTTCGACGCCTGCGCCCTGCAGACCCGCGACCTGATCGAGGCCATGCGGGCCGACGCGCCCCAGGCCTTCAAGGGCCAGGTGGAGCTGCGGATCGACGGGGGGATGTCGCGGAGCCCTTGGTTCAGCCAGCGGCTGGCCGACCTGACCGGCATCGGCGTCTGCCGGGCGACCTACCAGGAGACCACGGCCCTGGGCGCGGCCCTGTTCGCCGGCCTGGGCGCGGGGATCTATCGCGACATGGATGAGGCCGCCGCCGCCCGGCCGGCCACCGAATCCTACCGGCCACTCATGGCGCCGGACCCCCGCGAGCGCGCCTACGCCCGCTGGCTGGATGCGGTGAACCGGGTGGGGACGATCTAGGCTCGCGGGCCACAGGCGCTGTCGTCGGGAACCGCGGGAAACGCGGAATGGCGCAGACGGCGACGCGGGTGCGGCCCTTCTGCGATTGCTGCCTCGTCTGCGGCCGAATCCGCTTCGGCGCGGCGCGCCGGGGGCTTGCTAAGGCTAAGCTCTGGCTGCCGCATACGGGAGCGCAGATCTCGTGGAAGCAGTGGCGATATTCGCGGTCGTGGTTTCAGTAGGAAGCGCGAGGCCCGAATAGGAAGACGGGCGACTACTTCGCGTCGACTGCCAAGGCGTCAGCAGACGCCCTTCGAGCGCTGTTGGCTTGGTGCGAGCTTGCACGCACCGCGGATTGACAAATTTTCCGAGCGGGCGCTCTACTTTCACGCATCGGACGAGTTCAGCTTTGAATTCGCGACGGTGGCCGGGGCAGCGTTCGTCATCGTCCCGAGCACGTCCTGTGTAGCTCGCTATGAAATTCGACGTCGCGCGACTGCGCGCGAAGGTCTGTGTGCAACGCACTCAGAAGGAGATTTCCTATGGCGCAGACCGATCGAGGGTCGTCATGACCACGCTCAACGTCGAAGCCCTCAGATCCGCCGAGCTGCAGCGGGCCTTCCTCACCTGGGAGATCGCGCCGGGCGATCTGGCCGTCTACATCGCGCAGGAGGCCCGCCGCGCGATCGAGGACGCCAAAGGGGACCGGCATCGTGCGATCGATCTCGGCCTCAGACGCATGCAGCGCGGTCATCTGCTTACCGACGCCGACGTGAAGCGCCTGGAGCAGGTGAGCCTCGTCGTGTTCCAGGTGGAAGTCGGAAAGCAGTCGCCCGAGAAGGGCTCGGCGATCCTCAAGGGACTCCATCGTGAGGCCCTGGACGACCCGGAGGCGAGCGACATGGGCTCCACGATGATCGGCGCGAGCTATTCGGCCCGGAACAGCACCGTCGCCCCCGCGGCGGGCTTGTTCGGCATGCTCATCGGCGCGCTGCTCACCGGCGGGTCCGGCGGAATGCTGATCGGCGGCCTGGTCGGCTGGACCGTCGGCAAGGTCTGCGGCGACGAAGAGGACTGAGGTACGCGCATGGCGATTCTCCGGCTTCACGCGATCACGTGCCTCGGCCAGGCGGAGACCTTCACCGACGAGCTTTACGTGACGTTCAACGGGACGAAGCGGTCGCTGCCGAACATGACGCGCGGCGAGACCAAGCCGCTCAACGATGAGTTCTCGTTCGAAGGCGAGCGACAGCTGAGCCTGTTCGAGAACGACGGCGATCATTGGTACGACCGGGACGACTTTATCGGCCGGCACACGATCGGCGACTCACCGGCCGATCGGACCCTTGAGTTCACGGGTAGCGGAAACGCTCTGGGCGCGCGCTACACGCTGAGCGTCAGCGTCGACCCTCCACCGCAGTCGGCCGTTCTTCGTCTCAGATCGATCACCTGCAACCAGCAGGCCGAGACGTTCACGGATGAGCTGTACGTGACCTTCAACGGGACGAAGCGGTCGCTTCCCAACATGACGCAAGGCCAGACCCGCGACCTCGATGACGAGTTCCTGTTCAGCGGAGCACGAGAGCTGAGCCTGTTCGAGAACGACGGCGACCACTGGTACGACCGCGACGACTTCATCGCCAAACACACGATCACCACGACCCCTGCCGAGACGACCCTCGACTTCATCGCGTCCGGCGGCAACGCGCGGAACGCGAACTACTCGCTGAGCCTGAGCGTCACGCCGAGACCATAGAAAGGGTGGGTGATCATGCCGGTCCGAGAGAAATTCGTCCGTTCCGGAGACTGGCGCACGCTGGAGACATTCTGGAATGTCACCACGACAGCGTGGTTCCAGAAGCCCGCGGGCGCAGAGGTGAAGATCCGCTACTCGGGCTGGTGGTTCGGCGCCGATCGGCAACGCCAGCGCCTCGACGGCAGCACCGTGAAGCGGCTGGTCATCAGTCGCTGGTCGCTCTTCACGGCGCGCCTCCAGATCCGGGTGACGAACGATACGGCGGTCATCTACGTCGTCGAAGCCGGCAACGTCGCCAACATGCCGCCTGGAATCTCCTTCTGATCCGCGCGGCGGCTCGACCGGCCTCAAGCGAAGTGGACCGGGCGGTGGCGAGCCGGTAAGCCGAGTGCCGAAGAGGTTGGCCACTTGTCGAGACCGAAGGGCGCGCGCGACGGGGATTATGACGACAAGCGCAGCGTGCTGCTGCGCCGGATCACCGCCCGGCTCATGCGGCGCGAGACGGCGCGGCCGAGCTTCCGCCAGCTCGCGGAGGCCGGCGACGTCTCGGTTCCCACCCTGCGCCACTACTTCGGCGACCGGCCGACGCTGATGGCGGCGATCCTGGAGACGTATCTGGAAGCGGGACGGCGGGGGCTGGAGGCGGTCGCGGAGCCCACGGGGAATCTGGAGACCTCGATCCGCGACTATTGCGCGGCCCTGCTGACGGCCATGCGCGCGCCGCGGGAGGCGCGGCTCGGCGACGTCTTCGCGGTCAGCATTGCCGAGGGACTGCTGGACGCCGAGATCGGGCCGTCGACCCTTCGCTACATCGTCGATCCGTCGGTGGACGTTCTGCGCAGGCGCCTCGATGCCCATGTGGCGCGCGGCGAGATGATCGCCACCGACACGCGGGCGGCGGCGCTGTTCCTGATTTCGCCGCTGCTGCTGGCGATCCTGCACCAGGATCACCTGGGCGGCCGCGACACCAGCCCGGTGGACCTGCCCGCGGCCTTCGACAGCATCTGCGCGGCCTTCCTGCGCGCGTACGCCGCGCCGGAGCAACTCCGGCGCGGCGTCGCCGTGGGCGGCTCGGACCGTCGGGGCTTGGGAGACTAAGCGCCGGTCCGTGGGCTGGGCCGCCTGAGGCTCTACTTCGGGAGCAGGACCGTATCGACCACGTGGATGACCCCGTTGGCGGCCCCGACGTCGGCGGTGACGACCTTGGCGCCGTTCACCGTCACGCCACCGCCGGTGGCGTCGACCTTGACGGTGCGCCCTTCTACGGTCTTGGCGTCGGTGACCTTGCCGGCCAGCGCCGAGGACGGGACCTTGCCTGGGACCACGTGGTAGGTCAGGACCGAAACTAGCTGAGCCTTGTTCTCGGGCTTGAGGAGCGTGTCGACCGTGCCGGCCGGGAGCTTGGCGAAGGCCGCGTCCGTCGGCGCGAAGACCGTGAACGGTCCCGGGCCCTTCAGCGTGCCGACCAGGCCGGCGGCGTTCAGCGCCGCGGCCAGGGTCTTGAACTGACCCGCCGCCACCGCCGTGTCGACGATATCGGCCTTCGCCGCGCCCTGGGCGAAGGCAGGGGAGGCGACGGCGACCGCGCAGGCGGAGGCGAGGCCAAGCAGGGTTCTGGACAGCATGTGCGTTCCTCTTCGTTTCTATATATCGAGTGAGATATAGAATTACAGGAGCGCGCTTCAAGGGCTGTTCAGGGTCGGGTGATCACATCCGGCGCGACTGAACAGTCTTGTGGCCGAAGGGTGTGTCTAGGTTTGACGCCAAGCCCCCGTCCGGACCGCCTGGCACGCCCATGACGCCGCGGGGCTGAACCTGACCTAGCCTCGGGTGTTTACGCCCACGAAGAGGCGCGAAGCACCATGGACCATCAGCAGCCGATGAGCATGGGTTGGGTTCGTTTTGGGGCGATGATCGCCGTCTCGACGACGATCATGTTCTTCCTGATGTATCAGCTCGTCTACAGCGCCGACCACGCGCTGTTCAGCCTCACCCGCCTGGTCTCGGCGCTGGTGATGGCCTGCGTCATGAGCGCGGTGATGCTGGCCTTCATGTGGAAGATGTATCGCCCCACCGCCGCGAAGATCGCCGTGCTTGCGGCGGCGGTCGTCGGCGGGGTCGTGCTGCTCGCGGTCAACCGCAGCCAAGCGCTGATCGGCGACGTGAACTTCATGAAAGCGATGATCCCGCACCACTCGATCGCCATCAACAACGCTCGCAAGGCCGACCTCCGCGATCCGCGCGTTCGCTACCTCGCCGACAGGATCACGCGCGACCAGGTGAAGGAGATCGCGGAGATGAAGCTGCTGATCGACGACCTCGAAAGGCGAGGACGGCGCGCCGACGAACCGTTGCCGGCGGGACCGGCCTCGCTGACGACTGAGGGCGCGCGTGAAGCCAGGGCGCTCGTCGAGGGCCGGCTGCTGGCGGAAGAACCCCTCTAGCCGCGGCAGGCGCGTCGGCCTTGGGCGGGGGCATTACCTCACAAGTAATGTTCCTGCGGTCGGGGGCGGGAGAGGATGGCGTCCGTTCAAAGGAGCTTCCGATGTCCGTCTCGTCGACCTCAGCCTTGGAGATCGCCCGCGCCTTCATGAAGGACATGGAGCACCTCGACTACGACGCCGCCCTGAAACATGTGGCGGCGGATTGCGAGTACACCAACCCACCGCCGATCGGGACCGTGAGGGGACCGGAGGGAATCCGTGCGGTCCTCGAGCCCTTCTTCGCGCCGACGCTGGAGAACGAATTCAAGATCCTGCGGGAAGCCTCCGACGGTGAGCGCGTGTTCCTGGAGCGCCTGGATCGGCACCGCCTGGCGGACAAGTGGGTCGAGTTGCCCGTCACCGGCGTTCTCGAGGTGCGCGGCGGGCGCATCACGTATTGGCGTGACTATTTCGACGGCCAGACCATCCTGAGTCAGTGGCCCAGCGCCTGAGCGCCGCCCGGCCTTAGACCACCCGCACCCCCGGCGCTCCCGCCACGAGCCGCCCGACCACCGCGGCGCGGTCGAAGCCGCGCGCCCGGGCCAGCGCCAGGACCGCGTCGGCGGCCTCCGGGGCGGCGGCGATGAGGAGGCCGCCGCTGGTCTGCGGGTCGGTGAGGAGGTCGCGGCGCCAGGCGGGGAGGGCGCTGGCGAGATCGACGTCGGCCCCGTAGCTGTCCCAGTTGCGGGTGGAGGCGCCGGTGCGCACGCCGGCCTGGACGAAGGCCTCCACGCCCGCGAGGAGGTTCGGGGCGTCGGCGTCGATCTCGGCGGCGAGGCCGGCGCCGCGGGCCATCTCCAGGGCGTGGCCCAGGAGGCCGAAGCCGGTGACGTCGGTGACGGCGTGGACGCCGGCGATGTCGGGCAGCTCGCGCCCGAGGACGTTGAGCTGGGTGGTGCTGGCGATCATGGCCGCGTAGCCGGCCGCGTCCAGGCGCTCCTGCTTGAAGGCGGCGCTGAGCACGCCGACGCCGAGGGCCTTGGTGAGGATGAGGACGTCGCCGGGGCGGCCGCCGCGATTGGTGAGCACGCGATCCGGGTGGACGAGGCCCAGGGCCACGAGGCCGTAGATCGGCTCGACGCTGTCGATGGAGTGGCCGCCGGCCACCGGGATGCCGGCCGCCGCGCAGACCGAGGCGCCGCCGGCGAGGATCTTTCCGATCGTGTCCGGGCTGAGCTTGCCCACCGGCATGCCGACGATGGCGAGGGCGAGGATGGGGCTGGCCCCCATGGCGTAGACGTCGGAGAGGGCGTTGGTCGCGGCGATGCGGCCGAAGTCGAAGGGATCGTCCACCACCGGCATGAAGAAGTCGGTGGTCGCCACCAGGGCCTGGCGGTCGTTGAGCCGCCAGACGGCCGCGTCGTCCGAGGTCTCGGTCCCCACCATGAGGTCGGGGAAGGCGGCCGCGGCGGGCATGCGGGAGATGATGTCCTGCAGCACCGCCGGCGCCAGCTTGCAGCCGCAGCCGCCGCCGTGGGCGAGGGAGGTCAGTCGCAGGGCGTCGGGCATGGGGTCTCCCTTGGGGCGAAGCGCGCTATAGCACCGCGATGAGCCTCGAGGTCACGCAAGATGTTTCGCCGGCCGCCCTGGCGCGGTTCGACATGGTGATCGACGTGCGCAGCCCGGGGGAGTTCGCCGAGGACCATGTGCCGGGGGCGGTGAACCTGCCGGTGCTGTCGGACGCCGAGCGGGCGCAGGTGGGCACGGTCTATGTGCAGCAGTCGCGCTTCACGGCCCGGCGGCTGGGGGCGGCGCACGTGGCGCGCAACGTGGCCCACCACCTGGAGACGGCGCTGGCCGACCGGCCGGGCGGGTTCCGGCCGCTGGTCTATTGCTGGCGCGGCGGGATGCGTTCGAACGCCATGGCCACGATCCTGTCACAGGTGGGCTGGCGGACCACGGTGCTGGCCGGCGGCTACCGGACCTATCGCCGGGAGGTGGTAGCGCGGCTGTACGACGGGGACCTCGGCCTGAACTTCGTGCTGCTGGACGGGCAGACGGGGGCGGGCAAGACCGAGATCCTGGGGCGGCTGGCGGCGCGGGGCGTCCAGACCCTGGACCTGGAGGGGCTGGCCGCGCACCGGGGCTCGCTGTTCGGGGCGATCGCGGGCCGGGCCCAGCCGAGCCAGAAGCTGTTCGAGAGTCGGCTGTTGGGCGCGCTGGACGCCCTGGACCCGGCGCGCCCGGTGGTAGCGGAGGCGGAGTCCAGCAAGATCGGCGAGCGGATGATCCCGCCGGCGCTGTGGACGCGGCTGGCTGCGGCGCCGCGCATCGAGCTGAGCGCGGCGCGGGCAGACCGGGCGCGCTACCTCGTGTCGGCCTATGGCGACCTGATCGCCGACCGGGCGGCGATGGAGGCGGCGTTCGCGCGCCTGCCCATCCGGCCCAGCGTCGAGCGGCTGGCGGCCTGGCGGGGGATGATCGCATCCGGCGCCTTCGCGGATCTGGCCGAGGCGATCATGGGGCTGCACTACGACCCCGCCTACGATCGCGCGCGGCGAAAGCACGACCGTCCGCTGCTGGCCACGCTGGACGTCGTGCCGACCGACCCGACGAGCCAGGACGCGGCGGCGGCCGCGATCGCCCGACTCGCCGGCGCTTGACGCCCGCCCCCCACGGCGCGACTCTGAAGTGAACAATGATCACAGGGAGAAGGGCCATGGCTGACGGTTCGGTCGCGGGCGTCACGTCGCTGAAGGGCAAGGTCAGCGCCGAGGAGTGGCAGGCCCGGGTGGACCTGGCGGCGCTGTACCGCCTGGTGGCGATGCATGGGTGGGACG
>NZ_MHXN01000007.1:0-7598 GCF_001824475.1 Phenylobacterium sp. RIFCSPHIGHO2_01_FULL_69_31
CCGCATCGACAGGCCGAACACATGGCCGCACCGACCAGCTCTGCAACAGCTCAAGAACACCCTTGCCGACGGAGAGCCGTCCACACAGGGTCGAAAGCACCCATTGGCAGCAGGTCCCAAAGCGGACGGACACTTGGCCGGAAGTGGACCACGCCGCGGGCCCCGGATAACGATTGCCGGGCCGCGCACACCTGAGCTCGCCCACGCCCGCACCTGATCGTCCGAGCGGCAGACTTCCGGTATGACGGCTGGCCCCTGCGTCGGCGCCGTCTGGCCGCCGGACGCGCTCGCAGCTAGCGCCGGAGTTTCGACGATGGACGTCCGCACCGCAGACACGGCCGACGAAGCGGCCGTCCTCGCCACGCTGACGCTGGCCTTCGCCACCGATCCGGTCACGCGCTACTGGTGGCCGCAGGCGAGCGACTACGCCCATTGGTGGCCGAAGGTCGTGCTGGCTCAGGGCGAGCCCGGCTTCGCGCAGGAGACGGTCTTCGTGACGCCGGGATTCGAAGGCGCGGCGATCTGGCTGGCGCCCGGCGTGGAGGCCGATCCCGCGCGCATGGCCGCGCTCGACATGCCGGGCACGGAGGATGAGGAGCGGATCGCCCAGGCGCTGCGCCAGGCCATGGCGCAGTATCATCCCAGCACGCCGCACTGGTATCTCTGGACCCTGGGCGTGGACCCGCGCCTGCAGGGCCGCGGTGTGGGCTCGACCCTGCTGCGGCACGCCCTGGCGCGCATCGACGCGGAAGGCGCCCCCGCCTATCTCGAAGCCTCCAATCCCGCGCTCATTCCGCTCTACGAGCGCCACGGCTTCGAGGTCGTCGGCCGGATCGAGGTCGAGGACGTTCCGCCCCTGACCCCGATGTTTCGCACCGCCAGATCATAGCCGGCGGACACGCTGACGGCGCCGAAGGGCGCGGCCCGAGCGTCGACCGGTCGCCTACCGCGGAGCTCGCGCGGCACGGCTTCGCATTCAGCGAAGCCGGTGACTCCGCGACGGCTCGTGCGTTGTCGGTGCGTCGACAATCCGCGCATCGAAGGGCCAACCTATGTCGGACGCCTCATCCCGACCGATCAATCCGCCGACGGCGCATGGGGATCTCGGCGGTGAGCTCCCGGCCTATGTGGCCAACGGCCTGATCGGACTCCGCGTCCGCCCCATGGCTTTGCGGGCCGGCATGGCGCTGATCAGCGGCTACAGCGGCGAGCACCCGGTCCGGCGGATCGAGGCCGCCGCCAACGCACCCTATCCGCTCGCCGCGGACCTCGGCCTGGGCGGGGCCTGGCTGTCTGATGCCGACAGCGCCGTGTCGGATCTGCAGCAGGACTACGATTTCGGATCCGGCGAATTGCGGAGCCGGTTTCGGGTGACGCTGGGCGGCCGCGAAGCGGCCGTCGAGGTCCTGACCTTCTGCTCCCGCCACGATCCGACCCTGGCCTGCCAGGAGATCGCCGTCACGCTTTCGCAGGGCGGCGAGATCGCACTTCGCGCCAGCATCGACGCCAGAGGCGCCGACGGCCACCTCATCCGGGAGAGCCGGGAGGCGCCCGAAGAGGGGCCCGTGGTCGACGGCGCGCTGCTTTGGCAGTCGGGGGGCGCACTCTCCACCTGTGGCCTGGCCTATGTCGCGACGGTCGAAGGTGGCGACTTCGGAGAGGCGGAGCGATCCGCCTTTCAGTACGGCCAGTTTCACTCGGTGTTCCGCGGTCGGGTCCGTGCGGGACGAGCGGTAAGGCTCCGGCAGATCGTCAGCCTGGTTCCGGACGTGATGCATGCGGCGCCTGACCAGCATGCCGCCCGCTTGGCGGCCAAGGCCGCGCACGATGGATTTGAGGCCCTGCGCGCCGCCAACAGCGAGGTCTGGCGCGAGGTCTGGAAGGGTCGGATTCGACTGGTTGGCGCTTCGGAACGCTGGCAGGCCCTGGCCGACGCTGCGGTCTTCTACCTGAACTGCTCGGCGCACCGGGCCTCGCCTGCCTCGACCTCGATCTTCGGTTTGGCGACCTGGCACGACTATCACTACTATTACGGGCACGTGATGTGGGACATCGAGGCGTTCGCCGTCCCGCCGCTTTGCCTCCTGCAGCCCGACGCCGCCCGCAGCCTTCTCGACTACCGCAGCCGATCCCTCGAGGGCGCGCGGCACAACGCGCGCCTGTTCGGCCGGCGCGGCCTGCAGTTTCCTTGGGAAAGCGCCCCGCGGAGCGGCGAGGAGAGCGCGCCGATCCCAGGAACCGCGGCCTGGCACGAGGATCACGTCTCCCTCGACGTGGCGCACGCCTTCGCGCTGCACGCGTGGCTGACGGGGGACGAGGAGTTCCTTCGCGCGGAGGCCTGGCCCGTGCTGTCCGGCGTCGCGGACTGGATTTCCTCGCGGGCGACCCCAACCGCCAAGGGCTACGAGATCCGCGCATCCATGGGCATCGCCGAACGCGAGCAGCCGGTCGAGAATGCAGCCTTCACCAACATGGCGGCCGCCGTGGTCCTGCGCGAGGCGATCGCCGCAGCGGAGCGGCTCGGTCGCGACGCAGATCCCGTCTGGTCGGAGATTGCGGAGGGGATGATCCTGCCCCGCCGCGGCCCGGTCGTGATCTCGCACGACGGCTACCGCAAGGACGAGGAGAAGGGTGGGACGCCCGACCCGCTCATGGGGATCTTTCCCTTCGGATATCCCCTGTCCGCGGACGAAGAGGCCGCAACGCTGGAATTCTACCTCGAGCAGGCCGAGAGCTACATTGGCAGCCCGATGCTGTCGGCGCTCTACGGCGCGTGGGCCGCGCGCCTCGGCGATCGCAGGCAGGCCCTGCGCCTCCTGGACGAGGGCTACGGCCAGTTCATCCAGGGCCGCTTTCTTCAGACGTTGGAGTACCGGGCGGATCGCTTCCCCGAGCAGCCGCGGGCGGGCCCATTCTTTGCCAACATCGGCGGCTTCCTCACAGGCGTGCTGTTCGGGTTTGCGGGCTTGCGGTGCGGCGGGGGCGCGCCCGCCGACTGGCTGGAGCGGGACGCGAGCCTGCCCCAGGGCTGGCGCAGCATCGAGATCGAGCGGCTCTGGCTCGGCGGACAGCCCATGTCACTCTCCGCCCGCCATGGCGCGCGGGCGACGATCACCCCGCTCGAAGACCGGCCGCCCGAAGCCTAGGGGGCCAGACAGCCGGACGATCCGACGACCTGAAGGATGGTGCGGTCGGCCATGCGCCAGACGGCGACCTTGTGGTCACGCCTGCGAGCGGACCCTCAAGACGGGGCGTTTTCGCCGGCGCCTTGGCCCCTAGCCCCGCATCTTGCCAGGATCTCATCGACGACCGTTGCGAGCGGCGCCGTTGCGTCGATGCGCACACCCGCTTTCGGGACATGGTCCTGCGTCGCGTGGAGATGCACGATCAGATCTCGCTCGTCGGGCGTGCCGCCAAAGTCTGTGGGGTCACGGGCCACGCGTTCGTCGATCCGACGGTTCATGGTCTCCTGATCGACCTCGAGGATGAACACCCCGTCCAGCAGGTCGATGAACTTCTGGAGGTTACGAGAGCCGCCGCAGAAGAACGTGAGCGGCTCATCCTGGTCGGCGATGTACGCCCTGACCTTCCCGACATCCCAGATGTGATGCGCGGAGATCCACGCCGCGGTCGGCGGATCCGTTTCAGGAACGACCGGATGGCCGGTTTCCGGATCGCCGCGATAGGCAAGCTCCCGGTCGCCGTGGACGGCTTGGTAGCCGCGGCGCTGCAACTCGGTCGCGACCGCCGTCTTGCCGGCGCCAGACACCCCTTCGATCAGGAAGTTCCTAACACCCATGCCTGGCTCCCGAAATCCGGCGCGACACCGCGCCGCCGTCGTGCTTTAGCCCAGGTCGCCAGACGTGGGCAGCGGTCAGGCGCCGAGGCTATAGCTCTGCCTCGCGATACGATTGGCCGATTGGCCGCCGCCCGGACGACTATGACGATGAGCTCGGAGCGCCCGCGCCGCAGGGGACAGTGCGATCTGGCTTCCCATCGGCGTCGATGCCGCGGCATGCTGAGACACCGCCGTCGCGGCCGACCCGGACAGAAGGACATCGCGTGAAGACAGGCTTTCTCGTCGCCGTAGCCGGGGCCGTCGCCCTGCTGGCGGCTCCAGCCGCCGCACAGGTTCCGCTCAAGCCGGGCGCCACCAGCCTGCTCCTGTGGCGGGGCGACGAGCAGGCCGCCGGGTTCCGCACCGTCGAGACCATCTACCGGACCCAGGTCATTTCGCGCGGGCATCGGACCAGCCCCCTGCCGGCAGCCGGCCGTCGCATCGGCGCCAGCGTGTCCGTGGAAGGCACGCCCATTGACCTCCAGGACTACATGCAGCGGCGCCGCGTCTCCGGCCTGCTGGCGATCAAGGACGGCAGGGTCGTGCTGGAGGCCTACGGTCTGGGCCGCACGGCCAGCGACCGCTGGACCTCCTTCTCAGTCGCCAAGTCCGTCACCTCCAGCCTGGTCGGGGCCGCGATCCAGGACGGCAAGATCCGCTCCATCGACGACCTGGTCGTCGACTACGTGCCGGAATTGAAGGGCAGCGCCTACGATGGAGTCAGCATCCGGCAGATGCTGATGATGAGCTCCGGCGTTCGCTGGAACGAGGACTACGGCGACCTGCGCTCCGATGTCGTGAAGATGGGCATGGCCGCCTCGCGGCCGGGCCCCAATCCGATCGTCGACTACCTCGGCAAGCTGCCGCGCGATCATGCCCCGGGCGCACGCTTCCACTACAACACCGGCGAGACCGATCTCGTCGCCGGCCTGCTGAAGAAGGCGACCGGCAAGCCCCTCGCCGAATACCTGTCCGAGAAGATCTGGCGGCCGGTGGGCATGGAGCAGGATGGCGTCTGGATGGTCGACGGCAGCGGCCTCGAACGCGGCGGCTGCTGCATCTCCATGACCTTGCGCGACTACGGGCGCTTTGGCCTGTTCATGCTGCAGGACGGCGTGGTGGGCGACCGCCGGATCCTCCCGCCCGGCTGGGTGAAGGCGGCGACCACGCCCCAGATCCGCAACGGCGCGCCCGACGGCGGCTACGGCTACTTCTGGTGGATGGTCCCGGGCGGCTACGCGGCCGAGGGCATCTTCGGCCAGGCGATCTACGTCTACCCCGCCGATCGAATGGTCGTGGTCTTCAACTCGGCGTGGCCCGAAGCCGACGAGGACGAGTTGTGGCGGGAGCAGGCCGCGGTCGCCGAGGGCATCCGCGCGGCGGCCGGCCGCCGGTAAGCGCCGGGATCGGCCGCGTAGACGGCGGCAGGCGCCCGCCCTACGCTCGCAGGCTCTCCACCAGCTCGCGCGCATAGGGTCTCAGCTCGTCCGCGGCCCGGACCACGATGGTGAGTTCGCGCAGCGCCCAGTCGTCGGTCAGGTCGATGGTCGCGAGGGACATGGTCCGCGCCGCACGCGCCGCCGTCGTCTGCGGCACGACGCCGATGCCGACGCCCGACTCCACCATCCGGCAGACCGCGTCGAAGCTGCGGAGCTGGATCCGGGCCCTCAGGGGCCGGCCCTCGCGCGCGGCCTTGGCGGTAAGGAACCGCTGTAGGGAGCTCGACCGCTCCAGCCCCACGACGTCGTAGTCGAGCACCTCGGCGAAGGCGACCGACCCGCGCGCGGCCAGGGGATGGCCGGTGGCCGCCACCACCACGAAGCGGTCCGAGCGGAACGGATAGGTCTGCAGGGCGCCCACATCGACGGTGCCGGCCACGATGCCCACGTCGCCCACGCCCTCGGCGATCAGGCCGACGATCTCGTCCGACAGCCGCTCCTCCAGGTCGACGCTGACGTGCGGATGGGCGGCCAGGAACGAGCTGAGGGCCTCGGGCAGGAATTCGGTCAGGGCGTTGGTGTTGGCCAAGAGGCGCACCTCGCCCGACAGGCCGCCGGCGAAGGCCGAGAGGTCCTCGCGCATCCGCGCCGCCTGGCCCAGGATCGTGCGGGCGTGCTTCAGGAACGCGCGGCCGGCCGCCGTCGGGGTGACCCCCTGGCGCGAGCGGGTGAACAGCGCGGCGCCCAGCACCGCCTCCACGTTGCGGATCCGGGTGGAGGCTGCCGCCAGGGCCAGCGCGCTGCGCTCCGCCCCCGCCGTGATCGAACCCGCGTCAGACACGTCGCAGAACAGCCGCAGGTCAGTGAGATCGAACCGCATCCTTCGCCTTTCGCGAAGGAACACTAACCCGATCGCGCATTGCCCCCAAGGGCAGAGACATGAGACTTCGGCGTTTGCGAAAGATCGACCGGGCCTGAACAAGCCGGTTTCCTGTAGTCGAACAGTCACTTTCCGACCGTTCGTTGACACCCCCCGCCCGGCGCTTAAAACCGGCGGGGCTTGAGGCTTTGGGGAGGCGACGGCGCTTCGATGACAACCGTTCCACGCGGTCCCGCCGACCGTCCCATGTCGCCGCATCTGCAGGTGTGGCGCTGGCACGTCACCATGCTCACCTCGATCCTGCACCGGGTCACCGGCGTCGGGCTCTACCTCGGCGGGCTGATCGCCGCCGCCTGGGCGGTCTCGCTGGCCGCGGGGCCCGAGGCCTACGAAACCTTCAAGGCCGTGCTGGGCTCGCCGCTGGGCAAGTTCGTCATGTTCGGCATGACGCTGTCGGTCTTCTACCACCTGGGCAACGGCATCCGGCACCTGGTGTGGGACTTCGGCTACGGCCTGGACATCAAGAGCGCCAACTCGTCGGCCTGGGCCGTGTTCGGCTTCACCGTCGCGGCCACCCTCGCCACCTGGGCGATCGCCTTCCAGATCGGAGCGCTCTGAGATGAGCTTCCGCACACCCCTTTCCACCGCCCGCGGCCTGGGCTCGGCCAAGCACGGCGTCGGCCACTGGATCTCCGAGCGCGTCGCCGCCGTGGCCTTGGTCCCGCTGGTCGTCTGGGGCGCCTACAGCGTCATCCTGCTGGCCCGCATGGACTACTACGAGGCCGTCGAGTGGATCCGCAGCCCAGTGAACGCCACGCTGATGGTCCTGACCCTGGGCATCAGCTTCATGCACATGCAGTCGGGCCTGCGCGTGGTCATCGAGGACTACGTCTATTCCCACCTGAACAAGGCCGCCTGCCTCTTGGCCAACCTCTTCGTCTGCGGCCTCGCCGGCGCGCTGGCCATCATGTCCATCCTCAAGGTCGCGCTGGGGGGCGCCTGAACCCATGGCGACGTACGAATTCATCGACCACAAGTTCGACGTGGTGGTGGTCGGGGCCGGCGGCTCCGGCCTGCGCGCGGCGCTGGGCTGCGCCCAGGCCGGGCTGAAGACGGCCTGCATCACCAAGGTCTTCCCGACCCGATCGCACACCGTCGCCGCGCAGGGCGGGATCTCCGCGTCCCTGGGCAACATGGGCGAGGACGACTGGCGCTGGCACATGTACGACACCGTCAAGGGGTCGGACTGGCTGGGTGACCAGGACGCCATCGAATACCTGTGCCGCAACGCGCCGGCCGCGGTGTACGAGCTTGAGCACTGGGGCGTGCCGTTCAGCCGGACGGCCGACGGCAAGATCTACCAGCGCGCCTTCGGCGGCATGACCAAGAACTACGGCGAGGCCCCGATCCAGCGCACCTGCGCGGCGGCCGACCGCACCGG
>NZ_MHXN01000007.1:7610-375324 GCF_001824475.1 Phenylobacterium sp. RIFCSPHIGHO2_01_FULL_69_31
CGGCCACGCCATGCTGCACACCATGTACGGCCAGAGCCTGGCGCACTCGACCGAGTTCTTCATCGAGTACTTCGCCCTGGACCTGATCATGGACGAGGGCGTCTGCCGGGGGGTCACCGCCTGGAAGCTGGACGACGGCACCCTGCACCGGTTCCAGGCCCAGCTGGTGATCCTGGCCACCGGCGGCTACGGCCGCGCCTACTTCTCGGCCACCTCGGCCCACACCTGCACCGGCGACGGCGGCGGGATGGTGCTGCGGGCCGGCCTGCCGCTGCAGGACATGGAGTTCGTCCAGTTCCACCCGACCGGCATCTACGGCTCGGGCTGCCTGATTACCGAGGGCGCCCGCGGTGAAGGCGGTTACCTGACCAACTCCGAGGGCGAGCGGTTCATGGAGCGGTATGCGCCCACCGTGAAGGACCTGGCGCCCCGCGACATGGTCAGCCGCGCTATGACCATGGAAATCCGCGAGGGGCGGGGGGTGGGGCCCAAGAAGGACCACATCTTCCTGCACCTCGACCACCTGGATCCCAAGATCCTGGCCGAGCGGCTGCCGGGGATCTCGGAGAGCGCCAAGATCTTCGCCGGCGTGGACGTGACCAAGGAGCCGATCCCGGTCCTGCCGACGGTACATTACAACATGGGCGGCATCCCCACGAACTTCTATTCGGAGGTCGTGACCAAGGCCGGCCGCGATCCGGACAAGACGGTGCCTGGCCTGATGGCCGTGGGCGAGGCCGCCTGCGTCAGCGTGCACGGCGCCAACCGCCTGGGCTCCAACAGCCTGATCGACCTCGTGGTGTTCGGCCGCTCGGCGGCCCTGCGCGCGGCGGAGACGATCAAGGCCGGCGCGACCCAGCCCGAGCTGAAGCCCGCCATGACCGACCCGCACCTGGCCCGCCTGGACCGGTTCCGCAACGCCAGCGGCTCGACGCCCACGGCGGCTCTGCGGCTGGAGATGCAGATGGCCATGCAGGAGGACGCGGCGGTCTACCGGACCTCCACGGCCCTCGCCTCGGGCGTGGCGCGCATGAACGCGGTCAGCGCCAAGCGGCCCGACCTGAAGGTCACCGACCGCTCGATGATCTGGAACAGCGACCTGATGGAGACGCTGGAGCTGGACAACCTGATCGGCCAGGCCGTGGTCACGGTGACCGGCGCCCACAACCGCACCGAAAGCCGCGGGGCCCACGCCCACGAGGACTTCCCGGACCGCGACGACAAGAAGTGGATGAAGCACACCCTGGCGTGGTTCGACGATCCCACCGGCAAGGTGAAGATCGATTTCCGCCCGGTGCACGACTACACCATGACCAACGAAATCGCGCCCTTCCCGCCCAAGGCGCGGGTCTACTAGGCGAAGGGGAACAGACACATGGTCCAGCTCACCCTTCCGAAGAACTCCGTCCCCAAGGGCGGCCGGCACTTCCCGGCCCCGGCGGGCGCGACGAACGTCAAGACGTTCAAGATCTACCGCTACGATCCCGACAGCGGCCAGAACCCCAGCTGGGACACCTACGACGTGGACCTCAGCCAGTGCGGGCCGATGGTCCTGGACGTGCTGATCCACATCAAGAACAACGTCGACCCGACCCTGACCTTCCGCCGCTCGTGCCGCGAAGGCATTTGCGGCTCGTGCGCCATGAACATCGCCGGCCGCAACACCCTGGCCTGCATCCACGGCCACGAGGAATGCCCGGGCGACAAGATCTCGATCAGCCCGCTGCCGCACATGCCGGTGGTCAAGGACCTGATCCCGGACCTGACGCTGTTCTACGCCCAGTACGCCTCGATCGAGCCCTGGCTGCACACCGAGACGCCCGAGCCGCAGAAGGAGTGGCGCCAGACGCCGGAGGACCGCGAGAAGCTGGACGGCCTCTACGAGTGCATCCTCTGCGCCTGCTGCTCCACCTCGTGCCCCAGCTACTGGTGGAACCAGGAGAAGTACCTGGGCCCGGCCGCCCTGCTGCACGCCTACCGCTGGATCATCGATTCCCGTGACGAGGCCACGGGCGAGCGGCTGGACGAGCTGGAGGACCCCTTCAAGCTCTACCGCTGCCACACGATCATGAACTGCGCCCAGGTCTGCCCGAAGGGGCTCAACCCCGCCAAGGCCATCGCCGAGGTGAAGAAGATGCTGGTCGACCGGGTGGTCTAGAGACCCTTTCCCTCCCTTGATGGGGAGGGACAGACCGCGCAGCGGTCAGGGTGAGGGAGCGGGGATCAAGCGCCCACGTCCCCACTCTGGCCCTCGCCGCCTCACCCTGGCGCCTGCGGCGCCTGTCCCTCCCCATCAAGGGAGGGAAGCGCCGGCCGGAACAGCGTCTCCAGGCCCGCGATCACGTCCTCGATGAGGTCGTCGCCTTCGGGGGTGCTGGCGGCGAGGTCCGCGGCGCCATGGGCGGCGGTCCAGACGGCGAGGGTGATGTGGCGCAGCGGGGGGTCGACCCGGCCCTGGGCCGCGGCCACCTCGGTCACGATGCGGTGCAGGACGGCCAGGGCGGCGGCGCGCGCCTCCGCGACCTGGGGCGCCTCGGCGATCTCGGGGTCGAACATCAGTCCGAACAGCGCCGGCTCGCGGCGGGCGAAACGGAAATAGCCGGTCGCCCAGCCTCGCAGGCGCCGCCCCTCCCCCGCCTCGCGGTCGGCGCGCTCGAGATCGCGGCGCAGCTCCATGAAGCCGCTGGCGGCGAGTTCGGCCAGTAGCGCGGTCTTGCTGTCGTAGTGATGATAGAGAGAGGCGGCCGTGATGCCGGCCCGCGCCGCCAGGGCGCGCAGGTTCAGCTGCTTGAGGCCGCCCTGCTCCAGCATCTCCCGCGCCTCGCGCACGAGACGTCCGGGCAAGTCGCCCACATGGTACTTCCGGCCAAGTTCCATGAGCCGATCTTAGGTCACGACGGGCGGGTGACGCTAAGGATTCGAACCATGGATGTTGCGGACCGGGTTGCGCGGCGATCTTCCCGACTTGCTCGGGCCGCCAGCGCGCCCGCAAGGCAGACTTTCCGAACTTCACAGAGGGGTGGGAAGGCGAAGCTGGGCAGAGTCAATGACTTGGCCCGGAGGTGGCGCAACCGCGACTCCGCTGAGCGTTGCCCGACGCGCCGCTGGATCCGGGCCGCCCACGTCGTCGCGGTACCGCCGTCATCCTTGTCGTCCAAACGTAGGACGCGGCGCTTTTGCCCCCCCGATAAACGTCCGGCCCTCAACTGACGGTGAAGGGTTTTTCCAGTGCAAATGTTCAAAGGTCTGCTCGCCGCGGCCACAGTCGCGGCGTGCGCGCTCCCGGGGGGAGCGGCTGAAGCGGCGCAAGTTCTCCGGTTCCAGGACAGCAACTGCAGCACCAGCGACTGCATCATCTCGCAAAGCTTCGGCGACAGCGTGGGCGTTGACGTCTCCTACCGCTCTCTCATCGCGTCCAGCGGCGTGACCCACAATGACTTCCTCAAGTACTGGGGTCCGGGCTACGGCAACCTGCCCGGCGTCGCGTGGGGCGGGGCCAATCGCGTGGACACCGCTTCCGAGGTGAAGCTGACCGCGGCGGCGGGCTATAAGATCTCGCTGATCGATTTCGACTTCGCGACCTACGCCGGTCGCAGCGTGACGACGCCTTTCACCGTACTGGATCTGTCCGGCAAGGTGCTCACCACCTTCACCGGAAACACAGCCTGGCCGAAGCACAGCCACGCCACGATCAACACCGACTATCTCGAGGGTGTGATCCTGCGCTGGGGCCCGGACGGCTACGAAGTCGGTGTGAACAACCTGCAATTCGACGTGAAGCAAGTCGCGGGCGCCGTCCCGGAGCCTGGCGCCTGGGCCCTTATGATCACCGGGTTCGCCGGCGTGGGGGCCGTCCTGCGCCGCCGCCGGGCGACCGCTTTCTCGGCGACGCTACGAGCGGCGGGCTAGCCTCAAACGGCGTGGGCCCATATTGCGTCAGGCGGCCCGCCGATCCAGCGGGCCGCCGATCCTGCGGGCCTTCCCGATGAACCTGTCTCTCTCGTCTGAAATCGAGCCAATCACGGACGCCATCTACGATGCCGGGTTGGGCGCGGCCACGTGGACCGACGTCTCGCGCCGGCTCGAACGATGCCTGCACAGCCGCGTGGCGATCTTCGCGCAGAGCGAAAAGCCGGTCGAAGCCCTCGCGATGTGCTCCGAGGCCGACGACAGGCGGGCGCGCGAGTATCTGGAACACTACTGGACCGACGACATCGCCATGCGGCGTATCCGCACCAGCGGGTCGTATGAGATCATCCGCGACAGCGACCTTATGGCCGAGGGCGCAAGGCCGCGCTCCGCGTTCTACGACGAGTTCCTGGGTGAAGACGCCTTCTGGGGCGTCTACGCGCCGGTGCTTCGTCTGGAGCGGTCCACGATCGTGAGCGCGCGGCGCCCGCGCAGCTGCGGCGACTACACCCCTGAAGAGCTCGACCTGTTAGCCCGCCTGCAGCCCCATTTCCGGCGCGCCTTCCGGACCTTCTACCAGTTGCGAGGCGTGCGGCTCAGCGAAGAGGCCGCATTCCAGACCCTTGAGGACGGGGGCGTCGGGGTGCTGTTCGCCACGGCGGACGGCCGGCTGAACTTCGCCAGCCCCTTGGCTGAGCGGCAGTTGCGCGACGGCGCCCTCACGCTCGTGAGGGGCTTCCTGAGAGCGGCCACGCCCGACGACACCAGTAGACTACTGGCGGCACTCGCCGCGGCGACCCGTAGCGGGGGCGCGGCCAGAACTGACCTACAGCTCCCCACGGCGGCCGGGTCGCTGATGCAGGTGGCGATCAGCCCCGCCCGCAGCGGGTTTGGCCTGGTCGTTTCCGAACCCATGGCCATGCTGGTCTTCGGACGCGGATGCGATCACGCCGTCGATGAGCGCAGGGCGAGGGCCGCCTATGGCCTTTCACCAGCGGAAGCGCGGCTGTTGTCCGCCCTCGTCGGCGGGGAGCGCCTCGCCGAGTTCGCCGACCGCAATGGCGTGACCATGACGACCGCCAAGACGCATCTCAGTCGTCTCTTCAACAAGGTCGGCGAGCGGCGGCAGGCAGACCTGATCCGGCGCGTGTTGTCCGACCCGCTGATGCGCGTCCGCAAGGACGCCGAAGACTGACTCTGAGGTCTGCATTTCGGCTCGGCGCCAGAGTCGGAAACTGGCGCATCCATGCCGCTGGAGCTGATCAAGGCCCGGAACCCTGAATGGCGCGATCGATCCGACCCCTGGTCGAGGGGCCGGAAGGACCGCTGTCGTGGCTGCAGCGCCCTTAGGCGGGCGTCGGCGGCGGTGCGGCTGTCCCGGGTCTGCGCGCTCTGGCGAGCGCTCCGCCCGGGATGACGAGGTGGGGGGCGGTCCCGGTGGCCGCTAGTTCCGGGTCGGGATCACCACGGGCAGGGTCTCGTAGCCCTTTACGAAGACGGAGTGGGTGCGGAGGGGTTCGCGGAGCAGGCGGACTTCGGGGAAGCGCTTGAGGATCTCTTCCCAGATGATGGTGAGCTGGAGTTCGGCCAGGCGGTTGCCGACGCAGCGGTGGATGCCGAAGCCGAAGGAGAGGTGGTTGCGGGGCCGCTCGCGGTCGATGTCGTAGCGATTGGGGTTGGCGATCTGGGTCTCGTCGCGGTTGCCCGAGACGTACCACATCACCACCCGGTCGCCGGCCTTGATGGTCTTGCCGCCCATCTCGAAGTCGCGGGTGGCGGTGCGGGCCATGTGGGCCAGCGGCGTCTGCCAGCGGATGGTCTCGGAGACCATGTTGGGGATCAGCGCCGGGTTGGCGCGCAGCCGGTCGTACTGGTCGGGGTTCTTGTTGAGGGCGTAGATCGAGCCCGAGATCGTGTTCCGGGTGGTGTCGTTGCCGCCGATGATCAGCAGGACGACGTTGGAGTGGTAGTCGGTGGCGCTGAGGTTCCGGGTCGCCTCGGCGTGGGCCATCATCGAGACGAGGTCGAACTTGGGCGGGGCGTTCACCCGCTCGGCCCACAGGGCGTCGAAGGCGTCGAAACAGGCGTCGGCCTGCTCGCGCTTGTGCTGCCAGCTCTTCGCCGGGCCGAAGCCGGGGGCGTTGGTGAACATGTCCGACCAGAAGGTCAGCTCGCGGCGCTTTTCCTGCGGATAGTCGAAGAGCGTGGCCAGGGTCATGGCCGTCAGTTCCTTGGAGACGAGGTCGACCCAGTCGAACTCCTCGCCGATCGGCAGGCTGTCGAGGATCTTGCCCGCCTCGGCCCGGATGATCGGGCTCATGGCCTGGAGGTTGGCGGGCGCGACGGCCGGGCTGACCGTCTTGCGCTGTACGTCGTGGCCCGGCGGGTCCATGGCGATGAAGCTGTTTCCGCGCGGCCGCTTGTCGGCCTCGGCCTTGGCCTCCAGCGTCTGGAGGACGATGCCGTCGGCGGAGGAGAACACCTCGTGGTTGGTGTCCACGGCCATGATGTCCTGGTAGCGGCTGACCGACCAGAAGCCGTCGTATTCGTCGCCGCGGGGCGTCCAGTGGACCGGGGATTCCTGCCGCAGCCGGTCGAAGATCGGCCACATGGCGTCATTGGCGAACAGGTCGGCCTGGGCCGGGTTCAGCGCTTCGATCGGCGTGGCCCACACCTCGGCGGCGGCGGCTTCACGGAACTGGGGCGATCCGTCGTCCATGGCTTTCCTCCCGGGTGCTGACGACCCTTGGAGCCCATGGCGCCGATCCAAACGCTGTTCGGCAAGCCCTACCTGCCAGGCGAGGCCGGTCGGCGAGGTAAGGATTTGCCCTCCGTAGGGTCACACGGCAAAGAGGGGACCGCCGGGCGAACAACCGCGACCGGCCGCCATTGAAGTTGACGCCAGCGTCACTTTTGTGCATCGGAGACCTATGAGCAACGCTTCGGCACACGTTGTGATCGTCGGCGCGGGCCACGCAGGTGGCACCGCCGCGGCGTTGCTGCGCCAGTACGGCCATGAGGGGCCGATCACCATGGTCGGCTCCGAGCCGATCGCGCCCTACCAGCGCCCTCCCCTCAGCAAGGCCTGGCTGAAGGGCGAGGCCGACGCGGACTCCCTGGCCCTGAAGCCGGTGGAGTTCTACGCCGAGAACAACATCGACTTTCGCCCCAACGTGACGGCCGTGAGCCTGAACCGTGGCGACAAGACCGTGGCGCTCTCGGACGGCTCGAGCCTCGGCTACGACATCCTGATCCTGGCGACGGGCGCCCGCGCCATCGCCCTGCCCATCGAGGGCGCCGACCTAAAGGGCATCCTTTTCCTGCGCACCGCCGCCGACGCCGAGGCGCTGAAGGCCCAGGTGGGACCGGGCAAGAAGCTGGCCGTCGTGGGCGGCGGCTACATCGGCCTGGAGGTCGCCGCGTCCGGCCGCGCGCTGGGCGCCGAGGTGGTGGTGCTGGAGCGCGAGGCGCGCATCCTGGCCCGGGTCGCCTGCCCCGAACTGTCGACCTTCTTCACCGGCTACCACCAGAAGCACGGCGTCGCGTTCGAACTGGGCTGCAGCGTCACCGCCTTCGAAGGCCGGGACGGCCACGTCACGGGCGTGAAGCTGGCAGATGGGCGGGTCATTCCCTGCGACGCCGTGGTGGTGGGCGTGGGCGCCCAGCCCAACGACGAGCTGGCCAAGGACGCCGGCCTGGATTGCGCCCGCGGCGTGGTGGTGGACCTGGATGCGCGCAGCGTCAGCGACCCCAGCATCTTTGCCATCGGCGACGTCGCCCACCGGCCGATGCCGATCTACGACCGGATGTTCCGGATGGAGAGCGTGCCCAATGCGCTGGAGCAGGCCAAACAGGCCGCCAGCGCAATCACCGGCCGTCCGCGGCCGGCGGGGGAATGCCCGTGGCAGTGGTCGGACCAGTTCGACCTGAAGCTCCAGATCGCCGGCTATGCGTTCGACGTGGACCAGGTGTTGATCCGCGGCGACCCGGCGACGGGCAAGTTCGCCGTCTTCCACCTGAAGGGCGACCAGGTCCAATCGGTCGAGGCGATCAATTCGCCCCCGGAGTTCATGATGGGTAAAATGCTCATCCTCAACCGCAAACCGGTGAACAAGGCGAAGCTTGCGGACCCGTCCGTTTCCATGAAAGAGGTCGCCGCCGAGAGCGCGCCCTCATGACGCGGTCGGTTCAACCAAGAGCATCGCGCTCAATCTTCAACAAGAAGCCCTTCCCGCACCGGGAACGGGCCGGCGATCAGTGAGGGGCGTCCATGGCCAAGATCACCTACATCGAACATGACGGCACCGAGCACGTGATCGACGTGAAGCCGGGTCTCACCGTCATGGAAGGCGCGGTAAAGAACAACATCCCCGGCATCGACGCCGACTGCGGCGGCGCCTGCGCCTGCGCCACCTGCCACGTCTATGTGGACGAGGCCTGGCTCGCCAAGACGGGGACCAAGTCCAGCATGGAGGAGTCGATGCTCGACTTCGCCGAAAGCGTGCAGGACAACAGCCGCCTCTCCTGCCAGATCAAGGTCACCGACGACCTGGACGGCCTGAAGGTGACCATGCCGGAAAGCCAGCACTAAGCAGCGGCTCTCGGCGGCGATCAGAGCCGGTCGATCGCCGCCCGCAACTTCTCGCCCACCTGTGCCGCCTTGTCCTTGAGGGCCGGGTTGTCGATCGCCTGCATGGAGGCGACGGGGTCGATGGCGGAGACCTCGGTCCGGCCCTCGCCCGTTTCCTGCACGACGACGTTGCAGGGCAGCATGGCGCCGACGTTGGCCTCCAGCTTCAAGGCCTCGTAGGCCAGGGCCGGGTTGCAGGCCCCGAGGATCAGGTAGCGCCGGAAGTCGACGCCGATCTTGGTCTTCAGCGTCTTCTGGACATCGACTTCCGTGATCACGCCGAAGCCCTCCGTAGACAGGGCCTCGCGCGTCCTCGCCACCACCTCGTCGAAGGGGGCGTTCAAGGTCTTGGAGTGGACGTAGGTCATGCGGGCCTCCGAGATTGTGCCGTCGTGTTCATGCGACCGTATCGGCGGCACGGCGGCGGATGACGCCGGCCAACACGGTCGCCGCGGCGACTGTGTTCGAGATCGTGCCGTACTTGCGGACGTTGCGGTGCAAGAGGTCCAGGCGCGTATCGTCCTCGTCGGTGTCGACGATCAGCTCATAGTCGACGCGCTGGATGAAGGGCGGCGCATCCTGGCGCACGGCCGACAGCCGCACCTCCACGCCGCGAAGATCGAACTTGAGCATCGGCGTCACCCGCTCGATGCCTTGATCATGCAAGCCGCGATCGCGGCGAGGAAGAGTTCGGCCGGATTGAACGCATCGCGGCGGCCGGCGACGGCGGTGTCCAGGACGAGGCTGGCGTCCTTCGTGCGCGCGAGGCTCCCGTGCGCGTCCACGCGTTCCGCAGTGACCTGGTATTCCATGATCGATTTTCCGGAGGCCGAAGCCGCCCGCCTCGTATGCGCTCAACGCCTGGATAGACGGCGGGGTCCGCCAGGACCTTGATGGGGGTCAACCGTCAGCGCCGATCCTTCCGCGTTCGCCGCGTCACCCCGGCGGCGGCGCCTCCACGCTCGTCACGGTGAAGCCGACGAGTTCGGCGGGCCCGAAGGTGTTGGCGATCGCCACGTCCACGGCGTCGCGGCCTCGGGCGATCAGAACGCGGGCCATGCGCGGCATGTTGTTCCGGGCGTCGAAGGTGCGCCAGGCGCCCCCGAGGTAGACCTCGAACCAGGCGCTGAAATCCATGATGCCCGCCACGGGCACGCCGATGTCGCCGAGGTAGCCGGTGCAGTAGCGCGCCGGGATATTCATGCACCGGCAGAGCGCCACCGCCAGGTGGGCGTAGTCGCGGCAGACCCCACGGCCCTCCGTCCAGGCGTCGTAGGCGGTCTTGTCCGGCCGGGCGTCGGCATGGCTGAAGGCGATGTGGTGGTGGACATAGTCGGTGATCGCCTGCACCCGCGCCCACCCCGGCGGCGTGGACCCGAACAGCGCCCAGGCCGCGGCGCTGAGCCGGTCGGTCTCGCAATAGCGGCTGCCCAGCAGAAACAGGATCACTTCGTCCGGCAGGTCCTCCACGGGATGCTGCACGGCCTCCGGCGCGTAGTCGTCGATGCGGCCGTCGTCGCGCACGATGAAGTCGGACGACAGCGTCAGACGGCCCGCCGGCGCTTGGATGCGGCTGCAGATGTTGCCGTAGCCGTCGAGGTACTGGCGCACCGGCACGAGCGGCGCGGTGCGAAGCCAGTCGCGGGTCTCCAGGTCGTCGCGGCGGCTGGGATGCACGCTGAGGGTCAGCAGCATCGGGACGGCGACGGGGCAGTCGTAGACGATCTCGAAGCCCGCGTGGATGCGCATGGGCCTCGCGCCCGCGACCGTCGCCTCCTGTTGACTCATGCGCGAGGCTCAAGCCTCGGGCGGATACGGGTTTCGTCGCGCTTCGCCCGCGCCGCGAGGACGACGCAGATGACGCCCAAGGCGATCATGGGGGCGACGAGCAGGACCATCGCCAGGATGTTGATCATTGGCCGCCGCCCAGGGGATCTGGCGCGCGCGCCGTGCGGCGCCCGTGCAGCCGCTCGCGCTCCTGGCGCAGGCGGTCGATCTCGGCCGACAGGTCGGCCACGTCGGACTGCAGCTGGGCGACCCGCGTCTTGAGGTAGGCGTTCTCGCGGGACAGGGCTTCGGGCGTGGGATCGGCCATCAGAACACCGTCGCCGAGACGCCGGCGAGCCGGGCGTTGATCGCGCGGCAGAGCCGCTCGGCCGAGGCGCGATCCACATCCGGCAGCAGGTCGAGGGTGAAGAGGGAATTGCTGTAGGACGAGGCCTGGCCCGTCAAAGGCTGGAACGCCAGGTAGGGGCGACCGTCCGCCTTGATCTGCACGGTGCAGCGGTGATCCTGGTGCGGAGTCATCGGTTTCCCCGCAGGCCGAACAGCGCGAAGGCGGGGGGAATGGCGGCGGCGACGAGCACGCAAAGCGCCGAAACGATGAACACGGGAAACTCCTGATCGCGCCGGCCGCCGTGAATACGCCGGATGACGCGGTCTTTCTGCCCCCTATAACTGGGGTGCTTGAGCCGGAATTCAATGCGCTTGAAATATAAGTGGAGCTGAACTTTTGTAATGGACAGGCCACCTGGCGCTTTCCCCGCGGGCTTTCGGAGTAATTCGACAGTTTTGAGGTTACGAATTACTGCTGCGCCGCCGCACCGTCGCGGTCCGACGGCGGTCTGCTAAGGTGGCGCTCCATTCCCTGGAGCCAAGCATGCGGCGAGCGCTGACGCGCCATCCGACCACGCCCTGTCCTGCGGTCGAGACCATCGAGGTGGAGGCCGGCCGCACCTCCCGGGGCGGACTGGCGCTGCGCTATCGGCTGCGCGGCGTGCTCGCCGACCTGATCGTTCCAGGGCCGGCCGTCCCGGCCCGCATGGACGGCTTGTGGGAACACACCTGTTTCGAGGCGTTCGTGAGCTTCGGCGGCGACGGCTACCTGGAGTTCAACGTCGCGCCTTCCGGGCGGTGGGCCGCCTACCGGTTCGAGGGCTATCGGAAGGGCATGGCGCCGTTCGAGACCGACCCGCCGCGGATCGAGGTGGAGGCGGGCGCCTCGCAGTTGGACGTCCGCGTCGACCTTGCCCTGCCGGAAGCCGGCCCGGTCCGGCTGGGCCTGACGGCGGTGATCGAGGCGGCGGACGGCGGGCTGTCGTACTGGGCGCTGGCCCATCCGCCCGGACCGCCGGACTTCCACCGCGCGGAGACGCGAGTGCTCGCCCTCTAGGTCGTGAAACCCAGCTCGGGCTGGCTGACGGCGGTGGCCACCTCGGGCAGGTGGCAGGTGAAGGTGGCGCCCGCCCCCGGCTCGCTCTCCAGCGCAACCCAGCCGCCGTGCAGCTCGGTCAGCGCCTTGACCAGGGCCAAGCCCAGGCCGGGGCCGCCGCGCTCGCGGCCGATGAAGCGGTCGAAGATGTGCGCCTGGACGTGGAACGGGATGCCGCGGCCGGTGTCCGAGACCTGAAGCTGCACCTCGCCCAGGGCCTTGCGGGCGGCGAGGGTCACCGTGCCGCCGGCCGGCGTCTGGCCGATGGCGTTCTCCATCAGGTGGTCCAGGATCTGGGACAGGCGCCGGCGGTCGCCGCGGATGACGCCCACGTTGTCCGGCCGCTCCAGCATGATCGAGACCTTGCCAGCCTCGGCCTCGGGCCGCCAGCGGCTGGCCACCTCGATCAGCAGGTCGGCGACGTTCACCTCCACCAGGTCCAGCGCCATCTCGTCGGCGTCGATCTGGGCCATGTCGAGCACGTCGTCGATGGAGCGCGCCAGCTGGGTCGCCGCCGATTTCACCGCCGCCGCATAGCCCCGCGCCCGCTCGGACAGCCCGTCGCCAGAGTGCTCCAGCAGCTCGGAGTAGCCGATGATGGTGGTGAGGGGCGTGCGCAGCTCGTACGAGACGTTGCCGACGAAGTCGCGCTTCAGCCGCTCGGCCTCGCTGAGCGCCTGCTCGCGGTCGGCCAGGGCGCTTTCCAGCCGCCGGGCGTCGGTGACGTCGGTGAAGGCGACCAAGGTGGCGCCGTCCGGCAGCGGGCGGGTGCGGTATTCGACGGTCCGGTCGTCGGAGGTCTGGGCTTCGCCGGTGATCGGCATGCGGGCCATCGGGTCGGGATCGGCCACCCGGCCCTTCAGGTCCTTCCAGAACACCATGTCGTGCAGCTTGTGGACGCAGAGCTCGACCACGCCCTCGAAGTCGCCGGCGGCTTCGATCTGCAGCGGGGTGATGTTCCAGAAGCGCTCGAAGCTCTCGTTGTGCAGGCGCAGGCGGCCGTCCGAGCCGAACACCGCGACGGCGTCCGACAGCTTGTCGAGCGTCGCCTGCTGGACCTGGATGAGGGCGTTGTACTGGGCCTTCATCTTCAGCTCGCCGGTGATGTCGGCGAACAGGAGCAGCAGGCCCCCCAGGGGGTGCGACTGGCGCACGACGCGCAGGGTGCGGCCGTCGGGTGTGCTCCACATGTCGTCGGGCTGCTGTTCCAGCTTCTCGTAGCGGTCGAGCTCGGCGGCCTTCCACTTGGCGTAGTCGGCGGTCTCTGGGATGCGGCGGCGCTGGCGCAGGCGGTCGAGGATCTCGCCGTGGGTCGGGCGCTCGGCCAGCCAGGCGGGCTCCAGGCCCCAGAGCTCGGCGAAGGCGGTGTTGTGGAAGCTGAGTCGCTTGGCGCCGTCGAAGATCACCACCGCGTCATCCAGGCGGTTCAGGGTCTCGTCGTGCGCCTCGATGTTGCGGCGGGTCTCCTCGCGGGCCTCCTCCAGGTCGGTGAGGTCGTCGGTCCAGACGCCGACGCCGCCGCCCTCCAGCGGCTGGGCGGCGATCAGGAAGGCGCGGCGGCGGCCGCCGAACGACAGCCACCGCACGGCCTCGCGCCGCTGGCCGAGGTTGGCGGCTTCGCTGGCGATGGCGTCGGCGCCCTTGTCGAAGGCCACCCCGCGCTGGGCGGCCTCGTCCAGGCTGGCGGCGTCGACGGCCTTCAGCCAGGCGGCGTTGACCCACACGGGCGAGCCGTCGGCGGCGGCGATCCAGGCTGGGCAGGACCGGGCGTGCAGGAAGGCGGCGAAGCGGGGGGCGGTGGGCAGGCCCTGGTCCTCGCCCAGCACCGCCGAGACCCGCAGCCAGGCCAAGGCGCCGGCGGCGCGGCCCTCCACGGTCACCACGCCGGCCGGACCCTTGACCTCAAACGCGCAGGCCTCGCCCCGCTCGAACAGGCCGCGCAGGCGGCGGGCGTGGTCGGGGTCGGCGCGCATCAGGGCGTTGAGCAGGTACTGGGGGTCGTGGATCGACAGGCCGAGGGCCGTGCAGCAGACGGCAAGGCTTTCTTCGCCCGAAGCCAGCAGGGCCTGGCCGTCCTCCACCGCGAGCAGGGCCGAATCGAACGCTTCGGCCGAGGCCTGGGCCGTCTCGGCGCCCAGCTCGAGTTGCCGGATGCGCGCGTTCAGGCCCGCGACCCGGCGATCGGCCGCGCGGCGCTGGGCGAAGGCCCAGAGGACGGCGGAAATGGCCAGGCTGATCGCCCCCGCCGCCGCCGCCAGCATCAGTTCGTGCGCACTCATCGACGCCCCGGCGAATCGTTGAGCCCGAGCTTACGGCTTGCCGCCCCCGGCCGCACCTGCAGCGTCGTCGCGGCCCAGGCTCCCTCTTGCTCCCCTGGGCAGCCCGTGGCCTTTGGGCGAGAATGCCCACGATGACGGCCATCCTCTACCCCGTGGCGACCAATGCCGAGCAGGCGCTCTCGCGGCCGCTGGGCCGGGCTGCGCGCGAGAGCGAGGCGCGGCGCCGGGCCGGGGAGGCCGTGGTCTTCGCCACCGACCCGGTGGGGCCGGCGTTCGCCACCCGCGAGGCGGCGCTGGACGCCTACGCCGGCCGGGTGGAGGACGAGCGGACAGGCGCGACACCCGAGGCGGAGGACCGCTATTGCCGCCTGATCGAGCAGGTGGCCGAGGGATCGCCGCGGCCCCGGACCGTCGAGCCCGCCTTCGCCGACGGTCGCCGCTGGCCCGACCCGCCCAAGCCGCCGCGGACGGTCTGGCGACTGACCGTCTCCTACTGGCGGATCGGCACGGCCGAGCGGCCGCTGGAGGCGCCGCAGGCCCGCCAGGCGCGCCGCAAGGGTCAGGACCTGGACGCCGACACCCTGCGCGCCATCGCCCGCACGCCCCTGCGCCCCACCAAGCCGCAACAGCCGCTGGACATCGGCCTGTTCGAGGTGCGCCCGCCCGAGGCCCCGCATATCGTGATGCCGGATGAGTGATGTGACCGTGGGCCGCGCGCCCTCCCTCGACGACCTGGCCGAGATGGCCGAGCGCGCTTTCGCCGCCCTGCCCGAGGGGTTCCGGCGCATGGCCGGTGAGGTGGTGTTCCGCGTGGACGACTTCCCGCCGGAGGAAGTGCTGGACGAACTGGGCATCGAGGACCCGTTCGGCCTGACCGGCCTCTATTCCGGGGTCAGCCTGGCCGAGCGGTCGGTGTTCGCGGCCGCCACGGAGCCAAGCCGGGTGTTCCTCTACCGTCGCCCGATCCTCGACGAATGGGCCGAGAACGGTGAGGTCACGCTCGAGGAACTGGTCACCCACGTGCTGGTGCACGAGATCGGCCACCACTTCGGTCTGTCGGACGGCGACATCGACCTCATAGAGGCCAGCGCCTGAGCCTCGTCAGCGCCGGCCGAAGTTCTTTCGCAGGACGGCCGCGATGATCAGCAGGAAGGCGCCCAGGCGTAGCAGATACACATAGCCCTGGTTCTCGCTGGGGATTCTGGCCAGGGTCGGCACAGCCTGGTTCAGGGCCAGGAGGGCGAAGGCGACGGCGAAGGCCAGGAAGAGCCGGTCGCCCGTACGCCGCCAGAACTTGAGGAAGAAAAGGCCCACGGCCAGCAGGCCCAGGGTGAGCGCGCCGGCCGCGAAGGCTGCGACGACGGGATCGGGCTGGGTCAACGCTCGGCCTCCCAGATGAAGCCGTACAGCAGGACGCCCACGGCCAGGCCGGACGCGGCCTGTCGCCAGGGCCAGAGATTGATGCTGGGGAAAAGCACCAGATCGCCCACCAGGAAGAGGTTGTTCAGCGACAGGAAGACGAAGCCGAGGGCGGCCCAGAACAACAGCCGTGAGCGGGTCTGCCGCCACGCATAGAGCAGCAGGAAGGCGCACCACAGGCTGGCCGCCAGGCACAGCGCGTACACCAGGGAAGGCCCCAACTCGGCCATCACTTCTCTCCCCGCCATTTGAAAGCGTCGGCCAGTCCCTGGATCGGGTCCGGTGGCGCGGCGATCAGGTTGATGATTGAGACCGGCCGTTCGCGATACGCCGCTTCCAGCCGGCCGGCGAGCTCGTCCAGGACGGGGCTGGCCGGGGCGTACCGCCAGCAACCGTCGTCATCCTGCATCGCGAGGCCGCTGGTGTGGAACCGCGCGAGGTTGTCGCGCACGAGGTTGCTGCTGGCGCGCAGCTCACGCACCAGATCCTCCGCCGCCCAGCAGCGTTCGACATCCCGCCGGAGCAGCAGCAAAAGCTCGACCGCCCAGACAGATCTTATGTGCTCGCGCGCGAACGCAGCGAGTTCTGGGTCGCCCGACAACGCAGTCTCCGGATCGACCCCCCCGACGCGCCGGAAGCTATAGCTCTGAGCCCGGGGATCAACCCCTAAGGTCGGGAAGGCGTCGATCGGTTCGGGATTCGACCGCCCACGGTCCGGTGGTCTAGAACGGCGCCAGTCGGGGGGAACGGAACGTCATGCAGAGACGAAAGGTCGATCGGGCCCAGCGCATGCGCGCCCGCCGCATCTGGTGGGAGCGCAACGGGGCTTTCGTCCGGGGCTTTCTGACAGGAACCGTGCTGACCGCGGTCGGCGCGTGGATTCTGCAACTGGTGACCTCCTCATAGTTCGTTCAACGCCCCCCACCGGCCTCACGGACGAGGCCTACGAGACCTGGGCGCGGGCCGAGGCCGACCACTGGCGCAGCCGGGTGTTGAAGCCGCCGGGGCCGCTGGATCGCGCGGCCCGCAATGTCCAGGGCCGGATCAACCGGATCATTCCCGAACAGGCGCACGCCGCCATCACCGCCGTGATCGAGCGGATGACCCGGACCATCCTCACCGGCGCCGACATGATCACGGCTGCGCCGGTGATCGGCGAGTCGCTGGCTCAGCGCGACCAGCGCGCCCTGGCGACCCTGGACGCCTATCGCAAGACCGCCGCGGTCGAAGGCGGTGTGGCCGGCGCGGGCGGGTTCCTGCTGGCGCTGGCCGACTTCCCTGCGCTGCTGGTGATCAAGATCAAGCTGCTGTTCGACCTCTCGGCGATCTACGGCCACCCGTCCGACCGGTTCGAGGAGCGCCTCTACATCCTCGGGCTCTTCCAGCTGGCCTTCTCGGGCGCCGAACATCGGGCGACCGTGTTCCACGGTCTCGAGGACTGGGACGGGCGCGAGCATCCCGCCGACTTCGAACACTTTGACTGGCGCACCTTCCAGCGCGAGTACCGCGACTACATCGACCTGGCCAAGCTGGCCCAGATGATCCCCGTGGTGGGGGCGCCCATCGGGGCCTTCGTGAACTGGCGCCTGCTGGAGCGGCTGGGCGACACCGCCATCAATGGCTACCGCATGCGCTGGCTCGCGCGTTAGGCCCTCATGCGCGCCGCCGTCCTCAGCCTCGTCGCTCTCACGATCGTCGCCGCCTCCCGCGAGGCGCAGGCCCAAGCCGCCATCACCGAGACGGCGGTCCGGGCCTTCGTGGCCCGCCAGCAGGCGGCGTGGAACGCGGACGACCGCGAGCGCTACTTCGCGGGCTTCATCCCCGAGGCGCGCTTCACCGACCAGGCGTATGTCGGCGACAAGCCGCCGGTGCCCTACGGAACCTCGACCCTGGCGCAGGCGCGGGCCCAGGCGCGGCGGATGCGCGGCAAGGCCCGCGAGGCGGTCGAGGTGACCCGCATCGAGATCGCGCCCGACGGCCGCTCGGCCAGGGTGCTGGCGCGGGTGGGATCCACCGTGGAGACGGACGGCCGCGTCCGCCGCCTCTGCGCCTCGCGCGTCCAGACCCTGGTGCTGGCGGGCGGGCGACTGCGCTCGACCGGCAAGACCGACACTTTCGTGAAGTGCCGGGGAGGATGACGCGGGCCGGCGCCTGGGGCTAACCTCCGCGCCATGCTCCGCCGCACCCTGATCGCCCTCTCCGTCGCCGCCTTCGCCGCCGCCGCCCAGGCCCAGCCAGCGCCTGCGCCGGCTGCACCGACCGCCACACCGACGCCGAAGCCGCCCGCCAAGCCGAACCCCCGCGTGAAGATCGAGACCGCGCAGGGGGCCATCGTCGTCGAGCTCTACGCCGACAAGGCGCCCATCACCGTGGCCAACTATCTGCGCTATGTGGACCGCGGCCTGTTCAACGGCGCGACCTTCTATCGGGCCTCGCGGCCGCCGGGCTACACGGCCACCGACTACGGTTCGATCCAGGGCGGGCTGCAGAACGACCCGAAGAAGGTGCTGCCGCCCATCGCGCACGAATCCACGATCAAGACCGGGCTGAAGCACGGCGACGGCACGATCTCGATGGGCCGGCACGCGCCGGGCACCGCCCAGTCGGATTGGTTCATCACCCTGGGCGACATGAGCTATCTCGACGCCGACCCGAAGAACCCCCGGGGCTCGCCCGGCTTCGCCGCCTTCGGCCAGGTCGTCGAAGGCCTGGATGTGGTGAAGAAGATCATCGCCCTGCCGGTGGACCCCAACAAGGGCGAGGGGGCGATGAAGGGCGAGATCCTGAAGCAGCCGGTCCGGATTACCCGCATCTCCCGGGTGGCCACGCCCGCGCCCGCGCCCGCAGCGGAACCCTCGCCTGCGCCTGCGCCACCACCAGCCGCGTCGGAGCCCGTGCCGACCCCAAAATGAGACTCTATTCTTGATTTGAGACTCTCGTCTCACTTATAAGCGCCGCCATTGGATGATGGAGGCGGCGCATGGCCCTTTCTCGCGCTCAGATGGACGCTCGGATGGACGAGCACTTCGGCTATGAGCAGGCCGACGATGTGGTCGGGGTGCTCGCGACCCTGACGCCCGATTGCGAGCACGACATCGTGGGCTCGCCGACGGGCCCGACCGTGGGTCCGGAAGGGGCCCGGGGCTTCTACGAGGCCCTGTTCGCCGACCTGGCCGACGGGCGGATCGCGACGGTCCGCCGGCTGTACGGCGAGGACTTCCTGGTGGACGAGAGCGTCTGGACCGGCCGCGCGCCGGGCCGGCCGTTCGGCCTGGAGGGCCGGGACCGGCCGCTGAGCTTCCGCCTGCTGCACGTGGTGGAGTATGCGGACGATGGCCGGATGAAGCGCGAGAACGTCTGGATCGACCTCGCCGCCATCCTGCAACAGCTTCCGCAATGAGCGGCGCGCGCGCCAACCAGCGCCTGCGCACCCGCAAGGACCTGCTGGACGCCGCCGTCCGGCTGAGCCGCGAGGCCGCCTCGCCCAGCTTCGAGGAGATCGCCGAGGCGGCCATGGTCTCGCGCGCCACGGCCTATCGCTACTTCCCCGGCCTGGACGCCCTGATGTCCGAGGCCGCCGTCCACATGGACACGCCCACGCCCGAGACGCTCTTCGGCGACGAGCCGTCGACGGACGCCCTAGCCCGGGTGGAGAAGCTGGACGCCGCGCTCTCGGCGCTGGTCGTGGCCAACGAGGCGCCGCTGCGGGCGCTGCTGGCCCGGACCGTCCAGCAACCGCCCGGCGAGGCCCCGGTTCGCCAGAACCGCCGCAGCCCGCTGGTGGCCGCCGCCCTGGCCGGCGCCGATCCGCCGCTGGCGCCCGACCGGCTGGACCTGCTCGCCAAGGCCCTGCCCCTGCTGCTGGGCATCGAGACGCGGGTGGTCTTCAAGGACGTGCTGCAGCTGGACGACGTCGAGGCCGCGCGCGTCCGCCGCTGGATGATCCGCGCCCTGGTGGAGGCCGCACGGAGAGGTTAGCGTCGTGGGCATGAGCGAGACGCCCCAGGCTCCGGAGGACGGCTGGAAACATTCCGGCGTCCGCGTCGTTCGCGGCGACCAGCTGGACCCGGCCGCCGCGACCACGCCGGGCATGGACCGCGCCGTCGCCATCGACCGCGCCCGTACTGGAGCCCAGAAACTCTGGGCCGGGACGGTGCACATCCACGCCAACGCCAAGACCGGCCCGCATCACCACGGCCCGCTGGAAAGCGTGATCTATGTGGTCTCGGGTCGGGCCCGCATGCGCTGGGGCGAGCACCTGGAGTTCGTGGCCGAGGCGGGGCCGGGCGACTTCATCTATGTGCCGCCCTACGTGCCGCACCAGGAGATCAACGCCTCCACCGACGAGACCCTCTCCTGTGTGCTGGTGCGGTCGGACAGCGAGGCGGTGGTGGTGAACCTGGAGATCGAGCCGGCGGAGACGCCGGAAGGCGTCGCCTGGATCGACCCGATCCATCGCGGTTAGAGGGCGTCGGGCGGCGGTTTTCGGATTCCCCCGCCTGCGGGGGAAGCGGGCGGGCTCTAGACCACCGCGTGATAGGTCAGCGCCAGCCCGGAGATGCTGGCGCGTTCGGCGGCGGTCGCCACCGTTTCGGGCAATTCCGTCCGGGCGGCCTCGGTGAGCAGGATCATGCCGCCTTGGGCCACGTCCTCGCCCAGCTTGGAGGCCAGGTTCACCTCGTCGCCGAACAGGTCGTGCCCGCCGAGCACCAGAATGTCGCCGAAGCCGATGCCGATGGAGGCGTAGAGGCGTCGGGTCGCTGGCAGCAGCACATTGACCGTGTTGAGCTGGCGGATGATCTCGCGCGCCGCCGCCACGGCCTGCGAGACCTCGTCAAACAGGCAATAGAGGTTGTCTGCCTCGGCCTTCACGAGGATGCCGCCGCACGCCTCGATGGTGGGCGCCGCCAGAAGGCGCATCTGATGGATCATCAGGAGGAACGAGACCACCCCGTGCACCTGGGTGGTGCGCGAGAAGCCGCTCATGTCCAGAACGAGAACCGCGCGGCGCTGGGTGAACTCGCGCTCGATCGATTGCGAGATCTCCACCCGCAGTTCCGGATGGTCGATGATTTGCGAGAGCAGCTCGTCCAGCCGCTCACGCGTGTTGAGCGGCGCCGCCGCCTCCAGCACGACGTGGTTCATGACGCCTCCCCAGGCTGCGCCATGGCAACGCTTGGGCAGAGCCAAGTCAAGGCGAGGCTCGCATCAGGCGAGTGATGGACTATGTCTGGGGCCATGACCGCTGTTCCGGCCAAGCCCGTCGCCCCGCCCAACAACCTGATCGGCCTTGGCCTGATGGCCGCCTTCCTGGCGTTCGGCGCGGCGCTCGTCCTGGCGCCGGCCGGCAAGTCGCCACTGACCTTCGCCTTCATCATGACGGGGTGGGTGCTGGCGGTGATGGCGCACGAGTTCGCCCATGCGGGCGTCGCCTGGCTGGCCGGCGACCATACCGTACGGGAGAAGGGCTACCTCTCCTTCGACCCCCGGCGCTACGGCGACCTGGGCACGAGCCTGGTGATCCCGCTGATCGCCCTGGCGCTGGGCGGGATCGGTTTTCCCGGGGGCGCGGTCTATCTGCGCAACGACCTGATGCGCGGCCCGGGCTGGCGCGCCGCCGCCTCGCTGGCAGGCTCTGGCGCCACGCTGCTGGTCCTGCTGGTCCTCGCCTCGGTGCTTGGGCTCTGGACCCCGTCGACCTCTACGAGCCCCCTCTTCGCGGCGCTGGCGATGCTGGCCTTCCTGCAGGCCACCGCCCTGATCCTGAACCTCCTGCCCCTGCCCGGCCTGGACGGGTTCAACGCGCTCCGACCGTTCCTTCCGCGAAGCTGGGCGCCTGCGATCCGCAAGGCGGAGGGGGTCGCCCTGCTGTTGCTGCTGGCCGCCGTGTTCCTGTTGCCGGGTTTCAGCGACCTGCTGTTTGGCGGGGCCGTCGTCCTGGCGGCTGCCCTCGGCGTGCCGGTCGAGGCCATGCAGGCCGGCTGGGACGCCTTCCACTTCTGGCGCTGACCGCGGTTTCGCCTTACAGGCGCAATCCGTTGCTGAGAGGCGCGCGGGTGGGCTACGGCCATGGCGAACACGTTCTGCGGGGCACGGGCCGCAGGACGAGCCACATCGGGGCTTCACTGATGAAACGCCTTCTCGCCGCTGCGTCCGTCGCCGCCGGCCTGCTTTTTGCGACCGCCGGCCACGCGGTCGAGGTCTACGACCAACCGCTCACCACGGAGGGCGAGTCCCCCCTGGCGGCCGAGCCGGCCCATCCGGCCGCCGCGGGCCTGGAGAACCTCTATCACCTCGCCGGATCGGTGCCCGAGCCGATGACCTGGGCGATGATGATCATCGGGTTCGGCGCCGCCGGCCAGATCCTGCGCCGCCGTCGGGCCATGGGTCATCTCTGATCCCGCTTGAGGCGCGCCCGGCCGCCCGATAGCGTCGCAGTCTCGACGGTCGGTCGGCGGAGGGTCGGATGAAGGGCGTGATCAGCCTCGGGCAGGCGGTCGGCATCTGGCTGCTGATCGTGGTTCTCAGCCTGGGGGTCGGGCTGATCCCGCTGGCCATCTGGGCCGCCCTGGTGTTCCTCGGCGCCTCGGAGCGGGCCGCGAAGGCGAACGAGACCCTCGACCGGACCCTGATGACCGGCGAGACTGTGACGGCGCGCGCGGTCCAGCATCGCGCCTTCGCCCTCTTCAAGCGCCGCACGGTGATCGCCATCACCTCCAGCCGCATCCTGACGGTTCAGCGCGGGCTGCTGGGCGGCTTCAAGATGGCCGACATGCAGTGGAAGGACCTCAAGGACGCCCGCCTGGAGCAGAACATCCTCGACAGCCTCTGCGGCTCCAACCTCGCCTTCGACAGCCTGCTGCTGGGTCACGCCGGCATCGCGGTGGATGGCGTGCCCAGCGAAGCCGCCTCGGCCATGTATGCCAAGGCCCAGTACGAGGAGCAGGCCTGGGAGGAGAAGCGGCGGGTGCGCAGCCTCGAGGAAACCCGGGCGGCCTCCGGCGGCGTGTCGATCGGCGCGGGCGACGGCGCGGGGCCCGGCCCCGGGGGCGACCGCATGGTCGACGAGATCCGCAAGGCCAAGGACCTGCTGGACGCCGGCGCGATCAACGACGCCGAGTTCCAGGAGATGAAGGCCAAGATCCTGGGCCGGGCCTGAGGCGCCTTTACCCTCTCTTCACCATTCCAACCCCTTCGTCGTTCGGGCATCTTGTCCGGAACAGACGATGAACGCCCCGATTCGACTTCCCCCCGTCCGGATCCTAGGCCTGGACCCCGGCCTGCGCCGCACCGGCTGGGGCGTCATCGCGTGCGAAGGGGCGCGGCTCAGCCACGTGGCCCACGGCGTCATCGCCCCGAAGGACAGCCTGCCCTTCGCCGAGCGCCTGCTCTGCCTGTTTTCCGAGATCGAGGCCGTCATCGCCGCGCACGCCCCGGACGAGGCCGCGGTCGAAGAGACCTTCATGAACAACAACGCCCAGTCGGCGCTGAAGCTGGGCCACGCCCGGGCCATGGCGATGATCGTGCCGGCCCGCGCGGGCCTACCGGTGGCCGAGTACGCCGCCACGGTGGTGAAAAAGGCGGTGGTCGGTACGGGCGGGGCCGACAAGGCCCAGGTCGGCTGGATGATCGCCCGCCTGCTGCCGGCGGCCGGCAAGACCAGGGCCGACGCAGCCGACGCCCTAGCGGTGGCAATTGCCCACGCCCACGCGAGGACCGCCCGGCGCGTGGCCTGACCGTTTCAGCCGGCCAACAAAAAAGGCGCCGGCTCTGGAGACCGGCGCCTTCCTGTCCTGCGGCTGGGCGCTACGCGAAGGCCATCGCGCGCCGCCGGCGCATCAGCGTGCCGACGCCGCCGAAGCCCAGGATCATCATGGCCCAGGTCGCGGGCTCGGGAACCGCGGCGCCGGCGAAGATCGCGCCGATGTCGCCGATCTCCAGCGAGTAGTTGCCCGACGCCATCGTCACGGCGGTGATCGCGCTATCGAAGCTGAACGTCAGGCGGCCGTTGGTGGTGAACGAGGTCTGGCTGCCGTTGGCGTCCATCCCCGGCAGGGCCGCGAGGATCGCGCCGGTCACCACCTGGCTCGTGCCGTCGGCCAGGCTGAAGGTGAAGCTGTTAAAACGGTCCAACGAGCCGATGTAGAAGCTGATCGAGCTCAGCAGCGGCGTGTCCAGCGTCACGCTCTGATTCTTCTGGATGCTCAGGTACTGCGTCTCGTCCCAGCTATCGGGCGAGAGCGCCGGGGCCGCGCTGAGCTTGGCGGTCGAGCCGGTGAACAGCACGCCCGTCCCAGTCAACGAAAAATCGGATCCCAAAGCGAGATCGCCCAACGTCGCGCCGCCATCGAAGTCGGTGACCAAGGTTTCGCCCGCATTCAGATCGGCCTGGTAGCCGATGAAGGTCACCGCGGCGTTCGCGGAGCCGGCGGCCATCGCAATCGCCGCCGCGCCCGCCAGGGCGTAGAGTGGTTTCAGGTGCATCCGTCATATCCCCAAATGGCCGGCAGGCAGGGAGAGCCCGCAAGCGCACGCGTCACAGCCGAAGGGAAACCCTGACCCGGCGGCGCAGGTTCCTGGGATAACGCGTTTTTTGCGCGGCTATTCCTCGACCGGACCGTCGCGCCGCGACCAGTCCTCGAACGAGCCGTCGTAGAGCAGGACGTCGAGCCCGAGCGTACGGGCGGCGAATAGGGTGGCGCTGGCCTGCTGACCCACGTGGCAGTAGGCGATGACGGTGTCGCCCTTCTTCACGCCCGCCGCCTGGAACCGGGCCGCGATCGCCTCCGGCGATGCCAGCTTCTGGTCGGGCGTCGTGACCTCCACGAACGGCACGCTCCGGGCGCCGGCCACGTGGCCGGCCTTGTGCGGCCGCGCCGCGGTCCCGCCGCTGCGGGCGCCGGAGAAGAACTCGGGGGCGCGCGCATCCACCACCGCATAGCCGCGCCGGCCGGCGTGGGCCTTCACGAAGTCGGCGTCGACCACTAGCGGCTTGAACCGGATCGGCCGCAGCCGGCCGGGCCGCGGCGCCGGAACCTCGGTCGAGAGCGCGCCGCCGGCGGCCTTCCACGCGGCCGTGCCGCCGTTGAGAAGGACGGTGCGCCGGCCCAGCCCTGCGGCGTCCAGGGTGAACACGACGCGCGTCGCCGACTGGATGCCGTCGCGCGTCGGTACGACCACGATCCGTGAACGTTGCGAGACGCCCAGCGCCATCAGCCTGGCGCGCAGGGCCTCCGGCTCCGGCAGTTCCAGGATCAGCGGGTCCGGCCCGCGGGGCGGAGCGGCGAAATCGGCCAGGCTCACCAGATGCGCGCCGGGGATGTGGCCGGCCGCGTACCCGGCGCGGTCGCCGACCTGCAGGATCACTAGAGCAGGATCGTCCAGACGCTTCGCCAGCCACGCCGGCTCCACCACGAGCCGCTCACGCGCCGTCGCCGCAAACCCCGGCTGGACCAGCGCCAGCGCCAGCAGCACCGCCAGAAGAAACCGCATCGCGCGAACCTCCGAAAATCCCCGGCAGGCTAGACTCTCTGGCGTGCGATCCAAGCCCCGGCGGGAACGGCCTGCGGCGCCGGCTCCCGGGCGTGGGCGATAAGGCGACCCGCCACGTCGCAGAGCGGGTCCAGCACGTCGAGCCGCGCGATCCATCCGTGCGGCAGGGAATCCAGGCCATGGAGCGCGCCCCAGATCTGGCCGGCGATCGAGGCGGTCGTGTCGCTGTCGCCGTCGTGGTCGACGCCCAGCCGCAGGGCGTCTTCGAACCGGTCGGCCCGCAGGGCCGCATAGAGCCCGATCGCCAGGGCCTCCTCGCCCGTCCAGCCATGGCCGAGCGTCGCGACGGCGCGATCGGGCGGCGTGCCGTCGCCGGCCAGGATCCGGGCGGCGCGCACCGCGGCCAGGACTTCCCCGCCGTCGGGCCTCCGCGCGAGACGGGCCTCCATGCGTTCGAGGGCGGCGGTCATGGGCGTCTCGTCCAGCAGGTCGCGCAGCAGGCTCGCCAGGGCCGCAGCGCTGAGGCGCGCCACAGGGTGTCCGTGGGTCAGGGCCGCTGCGGCATGGGCGAGGCGGAAGGCTTCGTCCGCGTCAATGGCGGGCACGAGGCCCAGGGGCGCCACGCGCATCACCGCGCCGCTGCCCTTGGAGTCGTTGACGGGCGCCTCGATGGTCCCCCGCGCCCCGCCCCGCAAGGCGCTGAGGCAGGTGCTGCCCGGCGCGCGCAGGGCCCACATTTCGCGGTGCTGGCTGACGCCAGGCGCGCCGGTGGCGAACTCCTCCCGCTGGGTGCGGAACCAGGCGAGGTAGGCGTGGCGGATCCGCGCCAGCACCTGCTCCGCACGCGGTACGGCGCCGAGCGCCAGGGCCGAGAGCAGCCCGTCGGCGGTGTAGAGGGTCATCTGGGTATCGTCACTGACCACCAGCCGACCCCGCGACAGACGCGGTTCCTCCAGCCCCCGGGCGCCGAACGCCTCGCGGATCTCGGCGCGCGACTTGAACTCGACGGGGTAGCCGAACGCATCCCCCAGGGCGCCGCCGAACAAGCAACCCTGGATCCGTCCCGCCACGTGGTGGTCGGCAAGCGGTCCGGTCGCGAGCGCCGCCGCCAGACGCGGCGCGTGCGCCCGCGCCGCCGCCTCCCCAGCGGCAACGCCGAGTTCGGTCAGGAGCCTCGCGGCCAGCCATCGGGCACGCACGCCGCCGGTGTCGCAATGGACCAGCACCCGGCCGCCGCGCCGCAGCAGGCCGCGCAACCGGTGGCCGGCATAGGCCCAGAGCCGCTCGAAGCGCGCATCGGGCGCTCCGCCGGGACGGAGGACCAGGTGGTGCCATTGGGGCGCGAGGCCGGCGAGGGTCTCGGGCAGATCGGCGCGGCCGATCAACCGCAGTTCCTGCGCGGACATGAGCGTAACGATCGCGTCGGGCCGGAAGGACGCCACCGCCCGGAGATCCTCGCCGAGTTCGGCCACGCCGCTGCCGGGACAAGCACTGACGCCGATCACGCCGCGCCCCTGCGCGATGGAGTCGATGCGGAACGCTTGAGGCGTGCAGGCGACACTCATGGCCGGACCTCGGTTGACTCAGGTGGGAACTGACTTAGTGTGTGATTAACACTTACCAGCCCTTACTTAGTGTAGTCAACACACGAACATGCCGTTCACCTACGACTATCCCCATCCGGCCGTGGCCGCCGACATCGCCGTCTTCACCCTGCGGCGAGGGGCGCTGAACGTGCTGCTCATCGAGCGGGGCGAGCCGCCCCACAAAGGCGCCTGGGCGCTTCCGGGCGGCTTCCTGCAGCCGGACGAGGAACTGGACGACTGCGCCCGCCGCGAGTTGCTGGAGGAGACGGGGGTCGACGCCGAGCTGCTCCTGCACTTCGGCAATTTCAGCGCCCCCGACCGCGACCCCCGCGAGCGTGTGATCTCGGTGGCCTACCTGGCCCTACTGCCGTCGGACGAGCTGCGGCTGGAAGCCTCCACCGATGCGGCACAGGCGCGGTGGTTCCCGGTGGACGACCTGCCGCCCTTGGCCTTCGACCACGACGAGATCCTGGGCCGGGCGCTTGGGGCGCTGAGTTCGCAGGCGCGCCGGATCTCGCCGCTGTTCGCCCTCCTGCCGGGCCGGTTCACCCTCAGCCAGCTGCAGGGCGCCTACGAAGCGGTGATCGGCGAGGACGCGGAGAAGCGGAACTTCCGCAAGATGGTGTCGGCCCTGGAGTGTGTGCGCGAAACCGACGACTTCGCCCACGGCGCGCACCGTCCCGCGCGCCTCTACGAGCCGGCCGCCGCCTGGATCAATCCCGGGCGGGATACAGGTCGAACGTCCGCGACCCCACCATCAGGCGCTCGGTCTTGATCTCCAGCGTCCCGTCGGTGCGCTGGTGGCCCCGCGCGGTCACCTGCGCGCCCTTTGGAATCGCCGCCAGGGTCAGGCCCGAGCGCTCGATCGCCGCCGGCGGGGCCAGCATCACGGCCCACACGCCCTGGGGGGTGCGCACGCGGATCAACCCGTGCGGCTGGCCCAGGGACGCCGTTTCCACGACCCCCGAGACCTGGCTCTCCTGGTCGCTGTAGATGGCCCAGCCGTGGTGAGCCTGGGCGCCGCCGCCCGCCAGGACGAGGGCGGCCGCAGCGCCCATGATCGACAGTCTCGCCATTTCGACCTCCTGCCCCCGGGCGTGACGTTAAGGCCTGACACGGCTTGTAGAAAGGCTCGTTTGCCCGCCGCCGCGGAAGGCAGGTAACCCTGCGGCGATATCCGCACTGGAGGCCCCGCCTTGGTTGATTTGTTCGCACCGATGACGCTGGCGCATGGCCCCGCCATGAAGAACCGCTTCATGCTGGCCCCGCTCACCAACCTGCAGAGCCATGCGGACGGGACGCTGTCGGACGACGAGTTCCGCTGGCTGACCAAGCGGGCCGAGGGCGGCTTCGGCCTGACCATGACCTGCGCGGCGCACGTGCAGGCGGTGGGCCAGGGCTTCCCCGGCCAGCTGGGCGTCTTCGGCGACCAACACCTCGAAGGGCTCTCCCGGCTGGCGGCGGCGATCAAGGCGGCCGGCAGCGTGTCGGCGCTCCAGATGCACCACGCCGGGAACCGCAGTCCGAAAGACCTGGTCGGCCAGCCGGTCTGCCCGTCGGACGACCCCGAGACCGGCGCCCGGGGCCTGTCGCTGGGCGAGGTCGAACAGCTGGTGGAGGACTTCGTGGCCGCCGCGGTCCGCGCGGAAAAGGCGGGCTTCGAAGGCGTCGAGATCCACGGCGCCCACGGCTATGTCCTGGCCCAGTTCCTGTCGCCGGAGATCAACCGGCGGGAGGACCGCTATGGCGGCTCGGTCGAGAACCGCGCGCGCATCATCTTCGAGATCATCGAGGGCGTCCGCGCCCGTACCGGCGGCGACTTCCAGCTCGGCCTTCGCCTGTCGCCCGAGCGCTTCGGGCTAAAGCTCGCCGAGATCGTCCAAGTGGCCCGGTCGATCCTCGCCGACGGCCGGATCGACTATCTCGACATGTCGCTGTGGGATGTCTTCAAGGAGCCGGCGGAGGAGGAGCACAAGGGCCGCAGCCTTATGAGCTATTTCACCGAGCTCGACCGCGGGCATGTCCGCCTGGGCGTGGCGGGCAAGGTGACCACCCCGGCCATCGCCTCGACGATGCTGGAGAACGGCGCCGACTATGTGCTGATCGGGCGCGCGGCGATCCTGCACCACGATTTCCCGGAGCGCGCCCGCGATCCGGACTTCACGCCCGTGGCCCTACCGGTCACGGCCGAATATCTGGCCAACGAGGGCCTGGGACCGGCGTTTGTGAAGTACATGTCCACCTGGCCCGGCTTCGTCCAGGCGGCGTGAAGCGGTACGCGCCGCCCGGGCGTTCCAGAGGGTCAGGGCGACGACGATGACCGCATAGACGCCGAACGCAGTCAGCAACACTTCGGCGTGAAATTCGATCGGCGCCATCGCCCATTCCCTACTACTCTGAGTGGGAGGGTCGCTCTTTCTCGCGCGTCTGAAAATTCCGTAGCGCTACTTCCGTAGAACTACCTAGACCTTGGCTGGCGCAAGGGCGGCCGGCTTCGGGCCGCCCGTCGCCCAGTCGAGCAGCTCGACGGGATGGACGACCGGCGCGGCCAGCACCGGCGCGAGCTGGGCCATGCATCCGACGTTCCCGGCCGCGACCACCGCCGCGCCGACAGCGTTGACGTTCGCCGCCTTGCGGTCGCGCAGCTTCGTGGCGAGCTCTGGCTGCAGGATGTTGTAGACCCCGGCCGATCCGCAGCAGAGATGGCCTTCCGCCACCGTCCGCACGTCGAAGCCGGCCTCCGTCAACAGGCGCAGGGGCGCGGTCTTGATCTGCTGGCCGTGCTGCAGCGAGCAGGCGGCATGGTAGGCGACGCTGAGTGCGGGCGTCTTCACCCGCTCCGGCAGACCGACCTCGGCGATGAATTCCAGGACGTCGCGCGCCGGGACCGCCTCACCCACCAGCCGGCCGTAGGCTTTCAGCATCGTCCCGCAGCCGGCGGCGGTGGTGACGATGGCGTCGACCGGCCCGGCCTTCGCCCAGGCCGCGAGGTTGGCCCGCGCCATGGTCCTGGCCTCGTCCGCCCGCCCCAGGTGTTCCGACAGCGCCCCGCAGCAGCCCTCGCCCTCGGCCAGGACCACCTCGTAGCCGGCCCGTGCGATCAGGCGGATGGCGGCGGCGCGGACCTGCGGCGCCATCGCCGGCTCCACGCAGCCCTGGAGCAGGATCACCCGCCCCCTCAATCCGTCCGCCGGCGACCCGGCCGGAGCCGTCGCGGCCCGCGGCAGGGGCGGCGGAACCAGCCGCAGCAGCGCCGCCAGCGGGGCCAGCCGCAGCCGCGTCAGCAGCGGCTCCAGCGGGCGCGCGAGGCGGCCGAGGGCCAGGGCCGCCGCCAGACGGCGCGGCCGGGTCAGCACCGCCGGAAGCACCGCGCGCAGTATCCGCTGCGGCCAGGGCCGCACGTGGTGCGCCTCGATGTGCGCCCGGGCGTGGTCGATCAGCCGGGCGTAGTCGACGCCCGACGGGCAGGTGGTGGTGCAGGCCAGGCACGAGAGGCAGCGGTCGACGTGGGTCACCGTTTCCGGCGACGGGGCCCCGCCCTTTTCCAGCATCTCGCGGATCAGCTCGATCCGCCCGCGCGGGCTGTCGCGCTCGTCGCCAAGGAGGACATAGGTCGGACAGGTGGCCGTGCAGAAGCCGCAGTGGACGCACTTGCGGATCGCGGCCTGGCTGGCGGCGGTCTCGGGATCGGCCAGCTGTTCGGGCGTGAAGGCGGTCCTCAAAGGCCACCCTCCAACCGTCCGGGATTGAGCACGCCCAGCGGGTCGAACGCCGCCTTCACCCGCTCGTGCAGCGCGCCCAGCGCCCCGTCACGCGGGCCGAACGCCGGGCCGCCGCGCAGGCAGAGGGCGTGGCCGCCCAGGCTCCTCGCCACCGCGCGCACCTTGGCCGCCGGCTCCTCGGTCAACAGCCAGGCAAGGCCGCCGGCCCAGTCGTACAGCGCATCCCCGGGCAGGCCATGCGGCCCCCGCCAACCCGCCGCGGGCGGCAGCGACAGCCGCCACAGGGGCCGAGGGTCGCCGGCGAACGCCTCCACCTCGCGGATCTGGTTCCAGAACTCCTGGCTGTGCTTGCCTTCCAGGGCGTCGATCCGGCCATAGCCCTTGAGCGCCGCGGCCAAGCCCTCCGCCCGCGCGGCCACGGAGGCTTCGAACCCTTCGAGGCGGAGCGCCGTGGTCGGCATCTCGGCCTTGAGCGGACGCGCGCGCGCCGCGAACGACGGCAGGTGCGCCGCGCCCGACACCTCGAAGGGCCCGTTCATCGCCAGGGCCATGGCCTCGCTGGCCCGCACGTCGGGCAGGCCGAACAGCAGCAGGGTGGTCTCGGTCCGCGGCGCCGGCAGCACCTTCAAGGTCACTTCGGTCAGGATCGCCAGGGTGCCCCACGACCCGGCCATCAGCTTCATCAGGTCGTATCCGGTGACGTTCTTCACAACCTTGCCGCCGGCCTTGAACATCTCGCCCCGGCCCGACACGGCGGCAAAGCCCAGGAAATGGTCGCGCGCGGCGCCCGCCCGGATTCGCCGCGGTCCCGACAGATTGGCCGCCAGCACGCCGCCCAGGGTTGGCTCGCCCCGCGCGCCAAGCAGCCGTGTCCAGCGCGGCGGCTCGAACGCCAGCATCTGGCCGCGCGAGGCCACCAGCTTTTCGATGTCGGCCAGCCGCACGCCCGGCTGGACCGTGAGCACCAGTTCGTCCGGCGCGTAGTCGACGATGCGGTCCAGCCGCTGGGTCGAGAGCACGACGTCGACCGGATCCATGGCCCCGATGGCCCGCTTGGTGCCGCCGCCCACCACCTCGATATGGCGCGCCGCCGCGCCGGCCTCGGCGACGAGGGCCTGCACCTCCTCCGGCGTGGTGGGTTTCAGGACGCGGACGGCGGTGTCGATCATCAGAACCGCGGCAGCTCGGGGAAGGCGAGCTTGCCCCGATGCACATGCATCCGGCCAAGTTCCGCGCAGCGGTGCAGGGTCGGGAACACCTTGCCCGGGTTGAGCAGGAGGCCCGGATCGAAGGCGCACTTCACCCGCTGCTGGCAGGCGAGGTCCGTGGGGTCGAACATCTCGCCCATCAGGTCGCGCTTCTCGACGCCGACCCCGTGCTCGCCGGTCAGCACCCCGCCCACGGCCACGCAGAGTTTCAGGATGTCGGCGCCGAAGGCCTCGGCCTTCTCGAGCTGGCCGGGGATGTCGGCGTCGTAGAGGATCAACGGGTGCAGGTTGCCGTCGCCGGCGTGGAAGACGTTGGCCACGCCGAGGCCGTACTCGGCGGACAGTTCGGAGATGCGCGTCAGGACCTGGGGCAGCCGTCCGCGCGGGATGGTCCCGTCCATGCAGAAGTAGTCCGGTGCGATCCGTCCTACGGCGGGGAAGGCGGCCTTGCGCCCCGCCCAGAAGGCCAGGCGCTCGGTTTCGCTATTCGAGATGCGCACGAAGTCGGCGCCGCGTTGGGCGGCCAGGGCGCGGACGTGGCCGGTGAGCTCGGCGCACTCCGCCTCGGGCCCATCCAGCTCGACGATCAGCAGCGCGGCGGCCTCCACGGGATAGCCCGCGCCGACGAAGGCCTCGGCGGCCCGGATCGCCGGATTGTCCATCATCTCCAGGCCGGCGGGGATCACCCCGGCGGCGATGATGTCGCCGACGGTCGCGGCCGCACCCTCGACGGTGGCGAACCCCAGCAGGAGCGCCCGGGCGGTCTCGGGCCGCGGCAGGATGCGCACCGTCACCTCGGTGACGACGCCCAGCAGCCCTTCGGAGCCGGTGACGAGGCCGAGCAGGTCGTAGCCCTCGGCGTCCATGGCCTTGCCGCCGAGCCGTACCACCTCGCCGTTCATCAGGACCAGCTCGCAGCCCAGGAGATTGTTGGTGGTCAGGCCGTACTTCAGGCAGTGCACACCGCCCGAGTTCTCGGCCACGTTGCCGCCGATGGTGCAGGCGATCTGGCTGGACGGATCGGGGGCGTAGTAGAAGCCCTGGCCCTCGACGGCGGCGGTCACGCCAAGGTTGGTCACGCCCGGCTGCACCACGGCGCAGCGGTTGGCGTAGTCCACCTCCAGCACCCGGTTGAATTTCGACAGCCCCAGCACCACGCCGTCGGCCAGCGGCAAGGCCCCGCCGGAGAGCGAGGTGCCGGCGCCCCGGGGCACCACCTTCACCCCGTTGGCCTGGCACCAGCGCAGGATCTCGGAGACCTGCTCAGTCGTCTCGGGCAAGACGACGGCGATCGGGGTCTGGCGATAGGCGGACAGCCCGTCGCTTTCGAAGGGAACCAGCCCGGCCGGTTCCGACACCACGCCTTCGCCCGGCACGATCTTCCGAAGCGCCCGCACGATCTCGCCCTTGCGGGCGATCAGCGCAGGGTCGGGCGCGGGCATGTGCATGGGGCCATGCCTACGCTGAGACGCGGCCAACACAAAGCATGTCTTCCCCGGTTTCGCGGCAAGCGAAGATCGGGGAACGAGGGTTAGCGGCCCTCGAAGGCCGGCGTCCGCTTCTCGTTGAAGGCGCCCACGCCTTCGCGGCGATCGTGGGTGGTGAAGAGGTGGTTGTAGACCGTCAGCTCCAGGTCCATGGCGCGGGCCAGGTCCAGGTCCTGACCGCCGTGGACGACGCGCTTGGCGCCGCGGACCGAGAGGGGCGCCTTGCTGGCGATCACCCGCGCCACGCTCAGCACCGTATCGAGCAGCGCCTCGGGCGGGACCACGCCGCTGACCAGGCCCCAGGCCAGCGCCTGATCGGCGGTGAACGGCTGGGCGGTGGTGAGGATCTCGATGGTCCGGCGCGGCCCCACCGCGCGCGTCAGGAGCTGGGTGCCGCCGAGGCCGGGAATGATGCCGAGGCCCGCTTCCGGCAGGCCGAAACGCGCGCCCTCCGCCGCATAGGCGAAGTCGCAGGCGAGCGTCATCTCGCAGCCGCCGCCCATGGCCGCCCCCTGCACCGCGGCGATCACCGGGACTGGACAGGCCAGCTGGGCGCGGATCATGGCCTCGAACAGCCGGTGCTGCTCGGCCCACGCCTCGTCGGTCATGCCGTTGCGTTCCTTGAGGTCGGCCCCGGCCTGGAAGTGCCTGCCCTCGCCGCGCAGGATCACCGCGCGCAGGCTGTCGTCGCCCCGCAGCTTGGACCAGACGTCCAGCAGCTCCCGGCCCATCTGGGTGGACAGCGCATTGGCCACGTCCGGCCGGTTGAAGGCGATCACCGTCACGCCCGGCGCCGCCTCTTCAACCTTGATGGTTTCGTAGGTCATCAGAAGCTCTTCGGCTGGCCCAGGACGTGGGTGGCCACGTGGCTGAGGATCAGGTTCGTGGAGATCGGCGCCACCTGGTAGAGGCGGGTCTCGCGGAATTTGCGCTCGATGTCGTACTCCTCGGCGAAGCCGAAGCCGCCGTGGGTCTGCAGGCACATGTCGGCCGCGTACCAGGAGGCTTCCGAGGCCACGAGCTTGGCCATGTTGGCCTCGGTCCCGCAGGGCTGGCCGGCCTCGAACATCGCCGCCGCCTTGTCGACCATCAGGCTGGCCGAGGTCATCTGGACGTAGGCGCGGGCCAGGGGGAACTGGACGCCCTGGTTCTCGCCGATCGGGCGGCCGAAGACGACGCGATCCTTGGCGTACTGGCTGGCCCGGTCGATGAAGAACTTCGCATCGCCGATGCACTCGGACGCGATCAGGATCCGCTCGGCGTTCATGCCGTCGAGGATGTACTTGAAACCCTTGCCTTCCTCGCCGACCAGGTTCTCGGCGGGGACCTCCAGGTCCTCGAACAAGAGCTCGGTGGTGGCGTGGTTCAGCATGGTGCGGACGGGGGTGATGGTCAGGCCGGCGCCCACCGCCTGGCGCATGTCGACCAGCAGCACGCTCATACCGGCCGAGGTTTTCGCTTCTTCGCGGGGGCTGGTGCGGCAGAGGAGGACCATCAGGTCGGAATGCTCGGCCCGGCTGATCCACAGTTTCCTGCCGTTCACGACGTACTTGTCGCCGACCTTCTTTGCGAAGGTGGTGATGCGTGTGGTGTCGGTTCCCGCGTCGGGCTCGGTGACGCCGAAGGCCTGGAGGCGCAGCTCGCCGGTGGCGACCTTGGGCAGATAGGCTTCCTTCTGTGCCGGCGTGCCGTGCCGAAGCACCGTGCCCATGGTGTACATCTGGGCGTGACAGGCGCCGCCGTTGCAGCCCGAGCGGTGGATCTCCTCCAGCACCGCCGTGGCCGCCGCCAGGCCGAGCCCCGAGCCGCCATACTCCTCGGGGATCAGCACCGACAGGAAGCCGGCCTCGGTCAGGGCCTGGACGAACGCCGTCGGATAGGCCCGTTCGCGGTCGAGCTCGCGCCAGTAGGCGCCGGGGAAGCGCGCGCACAGCCTGCGCACGGCCTCGCGGATTTCGGGAAAGGTCTCGGTGGTCACGGGACGCTGTCTGCCACGGCGACGTTGCGTGAGCATAGGGCCTCGCCTGAGGGTGATCCCGGTCTTCGCGTGCCGCGAAATCGGGATGACAAGTGAATTGAACCCCAATAACGCCACATCAGGGGCATGATCTCTCGACGAACCGATACAAGCAGGCAATGGTCCCGCGGCCCCCGCCTCACCTTCGAGGAACTTGACCTCGCGCGGAAAACGACGGCCTAGGGCTGGGGCATGAGGAAACTACAATCGGCGCTCGACACCGGATCGGCCGCCTTCGCCGCCAACGCCGAGGTCAACCGCGCCCTGGTGGCGGAGCTTCGGGAGCGGACCGGCCAGGCCGCGCTGGGCGGCCCGCAGGCGTCTCGGGAGCGCCACACCTCGCGCGGCAAGCTGCTGCCGCGGGAGCGGGTGATGCGGCTGCTGGATCCCGGCGCACCGTTCCTTGAAGTCGGCCAGCTCGCCGCCTTCGGCCTCTACGGCGACGAGGCCCCGGGCGCGGGCGTGATCACCGGCATCGGCCGCGTGTCGGGCCGCGAGGTGATGATCGTGGCCAATGACGCCACGGTGAAGGGCGGGGCCTATTTTCCGCTGACGGTGAAGAAGCATCTCCGGGCCCAGGAGATCGCCCAGCAGAACCGCCTGCCCTGCATCTACCTGGTGGACTCGGGCGGCGCGAACCTGCCGCACCAGGCCGAGGTGTTTCCCGACCGCGAGCATTTCGGGCGGATCTTCTTCAACCAGGCGCGGATGAGCGCCGAGGGCATCGCACAAATCGCCTGCGTCATGGGCTCGTGCACCGCCGGCGGCGCCTATGTGCCGGCCATGTCGGACGAGACGGTGATCGTCCGGGGCCAGGGCACGATCTTCCTCGGCGGCCCGCCGCTGGTGAAGGCGGCTACGGGCGAGATCATCTCGGCCGAGGAGCTGGGCGGCGCCGACACCCATGGCCGCCGCTCCGGCGTGGTGGACCACGTGGCCGAGAACGACGAGCACGCGCTCGCCATCGTCCGCCGCATCGTGGCCAACCTGAACACCACTAAGGACGTGGGCCTCTACATGGAGGAGCCCGAGCCGCCGGCCTTCGACCCCGAGGAGCTGTACGGCGTCGTGCCCACCGACGTGCGCGCGCCCTACGACGTGCGCGAGGTGATCGCCCGGGTGGTGGACGGCTCGAAGTTCGACGAGTTCAAGGCGCTGTACGGCACGACCCTGGTCTGCGGCTTTGCGCGCATCTGGGGCCACCCGGTCGCCATCCTGGCCAACAACGGGGTGCTGTTCTCGGAGAGCGCGCTGAAGGGCGCGCACTTCATCGAGCTGGCGTGCAAACGGAAGATCCCGCTGGTCTTCCTGCAGAACATCTCGGGCTTCATGGTCGGCGGCCGCTACGAGGCCGGCGGCATCGCCAAGGACGGGGCCAAGCTGGTCACCGCCGTGGCCAGCGCGGAGGTCCCGAAGTTCACCGTCCTGATCGGGGGCTCGTTCGGCGCCGGCAACTACGGCATGTGCGGCCGGGCCTACTCGCCGCGCTTCCTGTGGACCTGGCCCAACAGCCGCATCTCGGTGATGGGCGGGGAGCAGGCCGCAAGCGTGCTGGCCACCGTCCACCGCGACGCCGACAAGTGGTCGCCGGAGGAGGAGGAGGCGTTCAAGGCGCCCGTTCGCCAGCGCTACGAGGACGAGGGCAACCCCTACTTCGCCACAGCCCGCTTGTGGGACGACGGCATCATCGACCCCGCCCAGACGCGCGACGTGCTAGGGCTGTCCATCTCCGCGTCCCTGAACGCCCCGATCCCCGAGACGCGCTTCGGCGTGTTCCGGATGTGAGGCGCTGGATGGCGAAGCCCATGGCGCGTCAGCGCCTTCAAGATTCAACCGCAGAAAACGCCGAAGAACGCAGAAGGCGAGCCGTGAGCGGCGGGGCCACCCCTTCTGCGTCTTCTGCGTTTTCTGCGGTTCATAAGACAGCGCCTGCGGCGCGCGAGGCGTCTGATGTTTAGATCTGTTCTGGTCGCCAATCGGGGCGAGATCGCCCGCCGGGTGTTCGCCACCGCCCGTAGCCTGGGCATCGAGACCGTCGCCGTCTTCTCCGAAGCCGACAAGGACGCCGCGCACGTCCGCGACGCCGACAAGGCCGTGATGATCGGCCCGGCCGCCGCGCGCGACAGCTACCTGAAGGGCGATCGGGTCATCGCGGCGGCCAAGGCGGCCGGCGCCGAGGCGATCCATCCGGGCTACGGTTTCCTCTCCGAGAACGCCGAATTCGCCGAGGCCGTGATGGCCGCGGGCCTGGTCTGGATCGGCCCGCCGCCCAGCGCGATCCGGGCCATGGGCCTGAAGGACGCCGCCAAGAGCCTGATGGCCAAGGCCGGCGTCCCCGTCACGCCCGGCTACCTGGGCGAGGACCAGTCGGCCAAGACCCTGGCGAAGGAAGCCGCGCGGATCGGCTTCCCGGTGCTGATCAAGGCGGTGGCCGGCGGCGGCGGCAAGGGCATGCGGCTGGTGGAAAGCGCCGCCGACTTCGAGGCGGCGCTCGCGTCGTGCCAGCGGGAGGCGGCCGCCAGCTTCGGGGACGACCGCGTGCTGCTCGAGACCTACGTCACCCGCCCGCGGCACATCGAGGTGCAGGTGTTCGGCGACCGCCACGGCAATGTCGTCCACCTCTACGAGCGCGACTGCTCGCTGCAGCGCCGCCACCAGAAGGTGATCGAGGAAGCGCCCGCGCCCGGCATGAGCGAGCAGGCCCGCGCCGCGGTGACCGACGCGGCGGTGAAGGCCGCCAAGGCCGTCGGTTATGTGGGCGCCGGCACCGTCGAGTTCATCGCCGACGCCAGCCAGGGCCTGCGCGGCGACCGCATCTGGTTCATGGAGATGAACACCCGCCTGCAGGTGGAGCATCCGGTCACCGAGATGGTCACCGGCCAGGACCTGGTGGAATGGCAGTTCCGCGTCGCCGCCGGCGAGCCCCTGCCCCTACGCCAGGACCAGATCGAGCTCCGCGGCCACGCGGTGGAAGCCCGCCTCTATGCCGAGAACCCGGCCACCGGCTTCCTGCCCTCGATCGGCCGCCTGGACAGCTTCAGCCTGCCCACCAGCGTGCGCGTCGACACCGGCGTGGACGAGGGCGATTCCATCACCCCGTTCTACGACCCGATGATCGCCAAGCTGATCGCCCACGGCGACGACCGCGACCAGGCCGTGGCGGCCCTGGCCGAGGCGTGCGGCGAGGTGGAGGTGTTTCCGGTCAAGACCAACGCCGCCTTCCTGGTCCGCTGCCTGGAGACGCCCGACTTCATCGTCGGCAGCGTGGACACGGGCCTGATCGGGCGCGAACTGGAAGCCCTGACCGCCCAGGCCGAACCCAGCCCCGAGGCCCTGGCCACCGCCGGCTGGGCGTTCCGCGAGGCGGTGGAGCGCCGCGCCGGCCACGTGACCCCCTGGGTCGACCTCAAGGGCTTCCGGCTCAACGCCCCGGCCGTGGAAACCACCCGCCTGTTCCACGGCGACCGCGTCGTGGAGGTGGAGATGCCGCTGGAGCCGTCCCGCTTCATCCATGTGGAGAGCGAGGAGGAGGTCGTCGTCTTCGAGGGCGGCGAGGCCTTCGTGTTCCGCGACCACCCGCCCGCCGCGGACGCCTCCGGCGCGGCCGGCGACGGATCGCTCCGCGCCCCCATGCCCGGAAAGGTCACGCAGATCTCGGTCAAGGCGGGCGACGCCGTGACCAAGGGCCAGCCCCTGCTCACCCTGGAAGCCATGAAGATGGAACATGCCTTGGCCGCGCCGTTCGACGGCGTGGTGGCGGAGCTGTCGGCCGAGCTGGGCGCCCAGGTCAGCGAAGGCGCGCTGCTGGCGAAGCTCACGCCCGCCGAATAGGCCCCGCTACCAGGCGTTCTCCACCTTCTCGGCGAAACCGAGCAGGTCCCTGAAGGTCACCTTGCGCCCGTCGTCCAGCACGGCTGTCCCCGAGAAGCGCCCGAACACCTGGTGGGTGATCGACCGGATGATCTTGAGATCGGAGGCGTCGGCACGGTCCAGGATCGGCTCGAAGGTCATCTCCAGGCGCCCGTCGTTCGAGGAGAAGCGCCAGGGCGCGCCGTCGTAGGTTCCTTCCGGCAGGTGGAAGGTCACCTGGTCCAGTTTGTGCGCCACGCCGTCGTGGAAGACCATGTTCTCGGAGGCAGCCGAGGTGTCCCCGAAACCGTAGCCGATGTTGAATCCGAACGGGAGGCCTTCGACCAGCCCCGAGGCGGACCCCCAGTACCAGGTGTTGCGATAGGTCCAGACGCCGCGGCCCCAGTCGAGCACGCCGAAGGCCTTGTCCGGGGTGAACGCATAGGTCTCATCGCCCAGCGCGATCGCGCCGCTGGCCGGCATGCAGTTGATCTTCTGGTTGTAGTAGAAGGCCTTGGGCGCGCCCGCCCAGGGCGTGGCGATCATCATCCGGTCCATGGACGGTTGGGCCAGGTCCAGCGTCCCGCTCAGGCCCTTGCCGTTCATGAACCCCGGACAGTCGAGGGTGAGTTGCCGACCTTGGGCCGTGTGACGGAAGGCGAGCTTCAGCTTCGGATGGTCCTGGACGACGTCGCCGGCATCGGCGCTCTGCGGCATCCGCATCCGGCCGAGCGGAAAGGCCGTCATCACGCTCTCGGTGACCGCCGACGGTTTGCGGAAATCGAACCAGGTGGCCGACAGAAAGCCCATGTAGCCGTTGTCGGCGACCACCGCGGCCAGGCCGTAGTCGCCCGCCAGCACGCAGTAGTAGTCCCACTCCTTGATCCTGAACGGCGAGGCGGCGATCGCCTTACGGCTGTAGCGCCGCGCCTCGTAGCGGGCCCAGCCGGGCTCCGTCAGCCGGCCCCGACGATCCAGCAGGTCGCCCGGCCCCAGTTCGATCTGCGTCACCTGTGTCTCCCCCGAATCCCGTCGCCATGAGAGCAGGGTCCGAGTCCCTGGCCTAGTAAGCGCCCCACGCGGCCGACCTCGGCGCGGCCGTCAGGCGCCTGCGACCACGCCCGCATCATGGAGTTTGGCGATCTCGCCGCCGCTCAGGCCCAGAACGTCAGCGAGGACTTCGTCGGTGTGTTGTCCCAGGCGCGGCGCGGGCGTCACCGGCCCACGCTGGTCCTGCGGGATGGTGCCCATGGCGCCGGGCGCCGGATAGCTGAGGCCGCTGGGGTGCTGGATGGTCTCAAACAGCGGATTGTCCTTGAAGAGGCGCGGGTCCTCCAGCGCCGCCTCCAGAGTCTGATAGCTGCCCCAGGTGACCCCGCCGGCATCGAAGGCGGGGGTCAGCTCGGCTGCCGTCTTGGCCGCGAAGGCGCGCTCGAACAGCGGATAGAGCCGGGCGCGGTGCTCGAAGCGCAGGCCCTCGTCCTTGGCGAACGAGACGCTGAGTTCGGCTTCCAGGGCGGCTGCCTCGGCGCCGATCCCCAGGGCTTCCAGCGCCTTGCTCCACTGCTTGGGTGTGATCGCCAGCAGCATGAGCTTCTGGCCGTCCCTGGTGGTGAAGTCGCGGCCGAAGGCGCCGAAGACGTCGTTGCCCATCCGCGGACGCTGATGGCCGGTGAGCCAGGTCTCGGCGGTGAAGCCGAGGTTGGCCATGGTGGCCGCCCCGATGTCGGAGAGCGGCGCGCGGATCTCGCGCCCGCCCTGCCCCCGCATCCGCGCCAGCAGGGCGGAGACCATGGCGAAGGCACAGTACGCGCCGGTCAGGAGGTCCCAGGCCGCGAGCACGTGGTTCACCGGCCGGTCGTCGCCCACCGGGCCGGTCATCAGGGGTAGCCCCAGCGCCGAATTGATCGTGTAGTCCATCCCCTGGGCCCCATCGGCCCAGCCCATGACGCGCACGCAGATCAGGTCGTCTCGCAGCGCCTTGAGCCTGTCGTAGCCAAGGAAGCCGTCCACCGGGAAGTTGGTGACGAAGAGGCCGCCGTCCTCGCCCGGCGCCGCCGCCAGCCGCTGGGCGATCTCGCGGCCCTGGGGGTTGGCGAGGTCGATGGCGACCGACTTCTTGCCCTTGTTCAGGCCCTCCCAGTAGAGGCTCGACCCGTTCTGCGCGAGCGGCCAGCGGCGGAAGTCCGGGCCGCCGCCGATGTTGTCGAAGCGGATCACCTCGGCCCCCATCTGGGCTAGGTAGAGACCGCAGGTCGGCGCCGCCACGAAGGCCGAGCCCTCGACCACGCGAAGGCCTTTCAGCAGGTCGTACATGCTTTCTCCCGACGGACTAGCGGATGGTCATCGCAGGCTGACGCTCCGTCCGCCAAGCTTACGCGACCAGCTTGGTCACCTCGTCCACCTCTTCGGGAGTGAGGCGCCAGGCGGCCGTGGCGGCGTTGGTCTTCACCTGCTCCGGCGTCGTCGCCCCGGCGATCACCGAACTGACCACCTCGTGGCCGAGGAGCCAGGCGAAGGCCAACTCCAGGATCGTGTGGCCACGCTCCTGGGCCCAGGCCTCCAGAGCCTCGACCCGGTCGAAGTTGGCGTCGGTCATCGCGGCCTCGCCGCGTGCGCCCCAGGCCTGCAGGCGCGTGCCCTCGGGCGGCGGCTCGCCCCGGCGGTACTTGCCCGAGAGCAGGCCGGAGGCCAGCGGGAAGAACGGCAGGAAGCCCAGCCCGAAATGCTCGCAGGCCGGCAGCACCTCACGCTCCACGTCGCGCTCGAGCAGGGAATAGAGGTTCTGCGCCGAGACGAAGCGGCTCTGGCCGGCCGCGGTCCAGTCGGCGTCGGCGATCTGCCATCCGGTGTAGTTTGAATTGCCGAGGTAGCGGACCTTGCCCTGGGTCACGAGGTCGTCCAGCGCGCGCAGCGTCTCGTCCACGGGGGTGTCCGGGTCGGGCTGGTGGTGCTGGTAGAGGTCGATGTAGTCCGTGCCCAGCCGGCGCAGGCTGTCCTCCACCGCCTGCATGATCCACCGGCGCGAGCCGCCGCGCTTGCGCGGATCCTGGCCCACCGGCATGCCGAACTTGGTGGCCAGGACGATGTCGCGCCGCCGCTTGCCCAGCGCCTTGCCCAGGAACTCCTCCGACTTGGTCCCGCCGTAGATGTCGGCGGTGTCGAACAGGGTGACGCCCGCGTCGATAGCGGCGTCGACCACGGCCTGCGTCTGGGCCGCGTCGATGCGCATGCCGAAGTTGTTGCAGCCCAGCCCGACCACGCTGACCTTCAGCCCCGAATTCCCGAGCCTGCGCACCTTCATCCGGCCATCTCCCCTCGCGCTTCTTTGCTACGGGCGAGCCTAGCGCCCCGGCGCGCCCACGAGCCAGCGGATTAGCGCGCCGGTCACAATCCCTACCGGGCCATTCACCTTGCACGTTGAGGATATCGCAAGGCGGACGTCGTTAACGTGCCGAGATAACAAGGCAATTGCTGGTCAGGCTCAACGCATGCGCGTCGTAACCATCGTCAGCCTCGCCGCTTCGGCGGTGCTCGGGCTAGGCGCTCTCTTCGTCGCAAAGATCGCGCTTCCGAACGCCTCGGCGGCCAAGTCGCCGCTGCGGGTCGAGGCCGTGGGCAAGCCCGTCGTCGTGGCGTCGCGGCCGCTGAAGTACGGCGAGAAGCTGGACGCCGGCATGCTCACCGTCATCAACGTCCCGGCCAACGCGATCCCCGAAGGTTCGTTCGCCACCGTGGCGCAGGCGCTTGCCGCGGATCGCGGCGGGGCGCCGGTCGTCCTGGTTCCGGTGGCGTCGCGCGAAGCGCTGCTGCCCGCCAAGCTGTCCGGCCCCGGCGCCCGCCCCTCGGTCGCGGCCGAGGTCTCGGAGGGCATGCGGGCCTATACGCTGAAGGTCGACGACGCGTCCGGCGTCGGCGGTCACGCGCTGCCCGGCGACCACGTCGACGTGGTGCTGATGCGCGACCTGACCCCGCAGGGCGAGCAGCGCAACTACATCTCCTATGTTGTGGTTCAGAACGCCCGGGTCCTCGGCGTGGACCTCAACGCGGACCCGACCTCCAACAAGCCGGCCAGCCCGTCCACGGCGACCATCGAGGTCTCCGTGGAGGACTCCCAGAAGCTGTCGATCGCCGCCACCCTCGGCGAACTTTCGCTGGCGCTGCGCCGCAACGGCGCCGCCGAGATCGAGGATGCGCCGCCCCTGCGGACCGCCGACTTCCTGGTCGGGGGCGCGCGACCCCGCGCCGCCGCGGGTCCGGTCGTCCGTAGCGCGCCGGCCTCCACCCACTCGGCCATCCTCATCGTCGAGGGCGAGCCCACCAAGCGCACCCGCGCGCCACGCCGCGCGCCGGCTCCCGCCGCGGCGCCTGCGCCGCTCGCCCTGCCGGTCGCGACGAGCTGAGGCCCATGATCCCGATGTACCGCCTTCCCCGCACCGTCCTCAGCGCCCTGGCGGGCCTGATCCTCATCACGGCCGGCTCGGCTGCCGCGCCCGCCGCGGCCCAGACCCTGGCCAGCGAGCCCGTCCAGCGCCGCACCATCTATGTGCCGCGCGACAAGGCTCTGTCCTTCCGCCTGCCGGGGCCGGCGTCGCGGATCGTCATCACCCAGCCCGAGATCGCCAAGGTGACGGCGACCTCGGACAGCAGCTTCTATGTCCAGGGCATCGAATTCGGCTCGACCAACATGCTGGTCTACGGCCGCGGCGGCCAGCTGTCGGAAGTGCTGGACGTGCGCGTCGGCTACGACGCCGAGGGCCTGCAACAGGACCTCGTCGCGGCGTTTCCCGGCGAGCCCATCCGCGTGCGCAATCTGGGCGAAGTCCTGATGCTCACGGGTGAGATCTCGAACTCCGGCGTCCAGGCCAGCGCCGAAAAGATCGCCGAGAAGTACGCCCCCGACTCGATCATCTCGCGCCTGACGGTCCAGAACTCGCAGCAGGTGATCCTCGAGGTCCGCATCCTGGAAGCCAGCCGCTCGGCGCTGCAGGACCTCGGCGTCAACCTCGCCATCTTCAACGACTCGTTCTCGGTGCTGACCGGCGCCGGCCTCATCGGCCTCAACCCGCCGCAGGGCTCCATCACCAGCACCGGCGGCATCGGCCGCGCGACGGTGGATACCCAGCTGCAGGCGCTCGAGGAAAAGGGCGCGTTGCGAACCCTGGCGCGCCCGAACCTGGTGGCCATTTCAGGCCAGAAGGCCAGCTTCCTGGCTGGTGGCGAATTCCCGTTCCCGGTGCCGCAGGACCTCGACAAGATCGTCATCGAGTTCAAGCCCTACGGCGTGCGGCTGAACTTCACGCCGAATGTGCAGGACAACGGCTGGATCCGCCTGAATGTCGAGCCGGAGGTCAGCCAGCTCGATTTCAACAACGCGCTCACCGTGCGTGACTTCGTGGTGCCCGCGCTCACGGTCCGCCGCGCCGCCACCACCCTGGAGCTGAGGCCCGGCGACAGCTTCGCCATGGCCGGCCTCTTCCAGCACAATTACGAGAACGCGGTTCAACAGTTCCCGGGTCTGGGCAACCTGCCGGTCCTGGGCGCCCTGTTCCGCTCGGCGCGCTGGAAGCGCTCGGAAAGCGAGCTGCTGATCATCGTCACGCCCCGGCTGTCCACCCCAGCCGACCGCCAGATCACGCCGATCGACTCCATGCCGGGCAAGGAGCCGTCGACGGCGGACCTCCTGCTGTTTGGCGCGTCTCACGACAAACCCCTCCCGCGCGACGACGGCAAGCCGGCCGCGGTGAAGTGAAGACCCAGATGCTGCGTTCCAAGTCCGCTTCCCCCTCTGCCAACCTCATCCCGGGCCGCCGGATCCTGGCGCTCGGCGCGAACCTGGGCGCGCTGGCCGACGGCCCCCTCGCCGGAGCCGCCATCGAGATGGGCTCGGCCTCCAGCCTGGAGGGCCTGCCGGCCGGCGCCGTCGACCTGGTGCTGATCGACGCCGACGCGTGGGAGGCGCCCGCCCTGGCCGCCTGCGTGAAGGCGCTCTCGGCCCTTCGCGCCTGTCCGCCCGTGCTCATGCTGGGCGAGAACCTGCCCGCCGGCCTCGTCCGCAACGTGCTGCGCCTGCCGGCGTCCGACATCCTGGAAGCGCCCTACACGCCGGACGACCTCGCCGCCGCGGTCCAGGCGCTGCTGACCGACGCCCAGCCGGCGCCCACCCAGACGTCGGGCTCGACGTCCCGCTGCTGGGGCGTCACCGGGGCCGTCGGCGGGTCCGGCGCGACCACCATCGCCATCGAGATCGCCCATGCCCTGGCCGTCCAGTCGGGCAAGGACCGGGCGGTCTGCCTCGTGGACCTCAACCTCGCCGACGGCGCGGCAGCCGCCTATCTGGGCAGCCAGCCCACGACCCGCCTGGCCGACTTCGGCCACGCCGCGGACCGTATCGACGCGGCCATGCTGCAGGCGTTCGTGACGCCGGTGTCCAAGGGCCTGGACCTCATGGCCGGGGTCCGCGACCCCAACGCCTTCGACGCGGTCGGCCGCGACGCCGTCCTGCGCATGCTGGAGGTCGCCTGCGAAGTCTATGACTGGGTGATCCTGGACCTGCCCCGCCATCGCCGGTCGTGGACCCTGGACGCGCTCGCCGGCTGCGACGAGGTGCTGGTCATCTCGGAGCTGACGGTGCCTGCGCTGCTGGCCGCCCGCGCCTATTCCGACGAGATCGAGGACGCCCTCTCCGCCGGCCTGCGGCCGCGCATCGTGCTGAACCGCCTGGCCAGCCGCATGTTCGGCCCCGCGCCGTCGATGACGGAGGCCGAGAAGGCCCTGCAGCGCAAGGCCGAGGCCGGCGTCAGCTCGGACTGGGAGGCGGCCGCCGCCTCCGCCAACCTGGGCGGCCCCATCGCCCAGCACCGGCCCAAGTCCAAGATCGTCAAGGACATCCAGAGCCTGGTGGAACGCCTGGCGGCGCAACCGCCGCGCCGCGACAGCCCGGCTAAGGCCGCCTGAGGACCGAACCACGATGGGTCGTTTCAGCCTCGCCCGCGCGCAGCCCGCCCCGGCCGCCCAGCCGCAACCGCAGCCCCAGGCCGCCGCGGCCGCGCCGGCCCCCGCGCCCAAGCCGGAACCCAAGTCCAAGGGGCCGCCCCGCGACGCCAACCTCGACCTGAGGCTTCGGCTGCACGGCCGCCTGATCGACGAACTGGACCTCTCCAAGCTGGACAAGCTGGAGGAAGGCGAGCTCCGCCGGCAGGTGCTGAACCTGGTGACCCAGTTCGCCCAGGCCGAGCGCATGGCGCTGAACACCAAGGAGCTGGCCGAGCTCGGCGCCTCGATCTACGACGAGATGGTGGGCCTTGGCCCCATCGAGCCGCTGCTCAAGGACGAGTCGATCAACGACATCCTGATCAACGGCCCCTTCCAGGTCTATGTGGAGCGGCGCGGCGAGCTGGAGCTGACGCCCATCCGCTTCCGCGACAACGACCACCTGCTGCGCATCGTGCAGCGGATCGTCGCCGGCGTCGGCCGCCGGATCGACGAGAGCCAGCCGATGGTCGACGCCCGCCTCGCGGACGGCAGCCGGGTGAACGCGGCGATCCCGCCGATCGCGATCGACGGCTGCTCGGTCTCGATCCGGAAGTTCTCCAAGAAGCCGCTCACACTGGAGAAGCTGGTCGAGTTCAAGGCCATGACCCCGGGGATGGCCGAGTTCCTGTACGGCGCCGTCCGCAGCCGCGTCTCGACCGTCATCTCGGGCGGCACGGGCTCGGGCAAGACCACCCTGCTGAACGCCCTGTCGGCCGCCATCAGCGAAGGCGAGCGCCTGATCACCATTGAGGACGCCGCGGAGCTGCAGCTCCAACAGCCGCACGTGGTGCGCATGGAGACGCGTCCGCCGAACATCGAGGGCAAGGGCGAGATCCGCCAGCGAGAGCTGGTGAAGAACGCCCTGCGGATGAGGCCGGACCGGGTGATCCTCGGCGAGGTGCGTTCCGAAGAAGCCTTCGACATGCTGCAGGCCATGAACACGGGTCACGAAGGCTCGATGGCCACCATCCACTCCAACAACCCGCGCGAGGCCGTGAGCCGCCTGGAACAGATGGTCGCCATGGGCGGGATGAACATCGGCCCGGACGCGGTGCGCTATCAGATCGCCGCCGCCGTCGGCCTGGTCGTACAGGTCAACCGCCTGTCGGACGGCAAGCGGAAAGTGACGCACGTCACCGAGATCGTCGGCATGGAAGGCAGCGTCGTGCAGATGCAGGACATCTTCCTGTTCAACCGCACCCACACCGACGCGGACGGCACCGTCCACGGCGAGCACCGGGCGACGGGCCTGCGCCCGCGCTGCCTGGACGAGATGCTGCGCCGCGGCATCCCGTACGACACCTCCAACTTCGATCCGAACAAGGCGCTTTGAGCCATGGCGATCGACGCCAAGACCATCGTGATGGTGATGATCGGCGCGGCCGTTTTCGCGGGCGTGCAGGGCCTGACCGGCCTGCTGTCGGTCGCGACCCAGAAGCGCAAGCTGAACCAGCGCCTGAAGGTCGGCGAGAAGGTGGAGGGCGTCTCGGCCCTGGTAGTCGAGCTGCGCAAGCAGCGCGGCCTCACGGCCAGCGGCTCGCGCTCCCAGAGCCTGCGCTGGCTCTCCAATCTCATCGTCGCGTCCGGCCTGCCATACGACCAGAAGAAGTGGCTGACCTATGTGGGCGCCGCCGCCCTGCTGGCCGCCGCGGGCCTGGGCCTGGCGACCAAGTCCCCGCTGGCCGCGCTGGCCGGGGCTGTGATTGGCGGCGTCCTCGTGCCGCTGGGCGTGCTGAAGTTCAAAGCGAACGCCCGCAGCAAGGCCCTGGGCTTTCAGCTGCCGCAGGCTCTAGACATCATCGTCCGCTCGCTGGAGGCCGGCCACCCGGTGCCGGCCGCGGTGGCGCTGGTGGGCCGGGAAATGGCCGACCCGATCGGCACCGAATTCGGCATGGCCGCCGACGAGATCGCCTATGGCGCCACCATGGAACAGGCGGTCGAGCGCATGTCCGAGCGCTGCCAGCACGCCGACATGGACCTATTCGCCGCCACCGTGCGCCTGCAGGAGCGCACCGGCGGCAACCTGACGGGTCTCCTGAAGCTGAACGCCAACACGGTGCGCGACCGCCACAAGATGCGGATGAAGATCCAGGCCGCGTCCTCGGAAGGCCGCGCCTCGGCGATGATCCTGACCGCCGCGCCCTTCGTGGCGATGGGGGCGATCATGCTGCTGTCGCCCAAGTTCTACGGCGAGGTGATCCACGAGCCGCTCGTCCGCTATGGCCTGGCGGCGATTGGGTTCTGGATCTTCGTCGGCAATATGATCATGCGGCGCATGATCGACATGCGGATCTGAATCCATGGATCTTCAGACGATCATCTATCTGGTCGGCCTGGTCCTGACCGTCGGCGCGGTCGGCGGGGTCGCCGTGCTGGGCATCGGCGAGCTGCGAGTGCGGGCGCTGCGGCGCAGCCGCCTGGCGGGCGCGGGCGCGACAGGACCGGTCCGCGGCGTCGAGCCGCTGGTGGAGAAGTCCGGCGGCGGCCTCGGCGAACAGCTGATGGGCACGGTGCGCCGCCTCGGCCAGCAGAGCGCGGTGCGCGATCCCGCCAAGGTCTCCCTGCTCCGCTCACGGCTGATGCAGGCGGGCTTCTACAGCCGCGAGGCGCCGGTGATCTTCCTGGGGATCAAGGCCGCCGCCGTTGCGGCCGCGACCCTGGCCGTGGTCCTCACCCTGCCGATGCTTCTGGCGAAGAAGGGCGGCAACATGGGCGGCCTGGCGCTGGCCGTCGTCGTCTCGCTGGTCGCCCTCTACGGACCCGAGTGGGTGCTGAAGCACCGCAAGACCAGCCGTGAGCGCGAATATTCCGAAGGCTTCCCCGACCTCCTGGACCTGCTGGTGGCGTCCGTCGAGGCCGGCCTGTCGCTGGACGCCGCGGTGACCCGGGTCACCGAGGAACTGGAGCGCCGCTATCCGACCCTGACCGTCCACCTTCGCTTCCTGGTGCTCGAGCTTCGCGCCGGGCGGGCCCGCAAGGATGCCTGGTCAGCCTTCGCCGACCGCCTCGGCATCGATGACGCGCGCGCGCTGGCCACCATGCTGCGGCAGGCCGAGGACATGGGCACCAGCCTGGGCGACACCCTGTCCGTGTTCTCCACCGACATGCGGCAGAAGCGGATGCTCCGCGCCGAGGAGAAGGCCCTGGGTCTGTCGGCCAAGCTGACCGTGCCGCTGATCCTGTTCATCTTCCCCGCACTGCTGGGGGCGCTGATGCTGCCGGCGATCGCCCGCCTGTCGCACGTCTTCGGCGACAAGTAGGCCTCGTCAGGCGGCGACCCCGAACACGGCGCCGACGCCGGCGGTGATCGCCAGGGCCAGCGCGCCCCAGAAGGTGACCCGCAGCACCGCCTTGCCGATCGGCGCCCCGCCCGCCCTGGCGCCCACCCCGCCCAGGAGGGCGAGAAACACGAGGGCCGCCGCGGAGACCGCCGGCACGATGACCGACGGGGGCGCGAAAGCTGCGGCCGCCAGGGGCAGCGCCGCGCCGCCTGCAAAGGTCAGCGCCGATGTAAGAGCAGCCTGTACGGGACGGGCGGTCGTCACCTCGGAGATTCCCAACTCGTCGCGGGCATGCGCGCCCAGCGCATCCTTGGCCATGAGCTGGGCCGCAACCTCCCGCGCCAGCGCGGGCTCTACGCCCCGCGCGACATAGATGTCGGCCAGTTCCTGCAATTCGAACCCCGGCTGCGTCGCCAGCTCCTGCGTCTCGCGGGCGATGTCCGCGCGCTCGGTGTCGGCCTGGGAGCTCACCGAGACGTATTCGCCCGCGGCCATCGACATGGCGCCGGCGACGAGGGCCGCCACCCCGGCGACGAGGATCTCCGTCCGCCCCTGGGCGGCCGCCGCGACCCCGACGATCAGGCTGGCGGTCGAGACGATGCCGTCGTTCGCGCCCAGCACCGCGGCGCGCAGCCACCCGATCCGGGCGACCAGATGCATTTCCCGATGTGGCCGGATCATGGGACCGTCCTCCGCTGCGATGACGCTCAGCCTAGGCCGAACCGCCGCCCCTGACCCAGAGCATCCGTTGCAGCGTGCCGTCGCGGTCGACGACGAGGTGCTTCAGCGCACCGGCCACGTGAAGGACGATCAGCGGCCAGAACAGCTTGGTGGCGGCCCCGTGGACCGTTTCGCAGGCTTCGTGCAGCCAGTCGATCCGCGTCGGGAACGGGCTGGGGATGCTGAAGAGGTCCAGAACCAGGATCGGCCGGGTGGCCGACCAGATCGCCAGCGGGCCGGTCACCACCAGCACCGCGATCATCAGCAGGAACAGCCCCTGGACCGCATGAGCCAGCATCCGGAGCCAGCGGTTGCGCTCCAACGGGCGCGGCTGCGGCTGCGACGCGCTCCAGAGCAGCCGCGCGACCAGGAACGTGACGAGCAGCATGCCCACCGAGACGTGGAGGTTCTGGGCGGCGAGCTTCGCGGCGCGATCCGGCGCCTCTTCCATCCGTTCGCCCAGCAGATAGAGGGCCACCACCCCCGCCGCGCTGATCCAGTGCAGGGCGATGGCGGCCCAGCCGTAGGCGGCGCGGGTGTTGATAAGGGACATGGCGAAACTCACTTTCGGCCACAGCCTAGGTTGCGCAGGCGCAGCGGCCTTTGACCTCGCTCAAGGCCGGGGCGCCGCCAGGCTGGCCCATGGCCCCGCGGGCGGCTAAGCGAGAGGCGAACGCGCCTGAGGAGTAACGAACATGTCCGCCAACACCCTGCGTCCCGAAACCCTTGTGGTGCATGCCGGCTGGCGCGCGGACCCGACGACGGGCTCGGTGGCGGTGCCGATCCACCAGACCACCTCCTACCAGTTCCGCGACGCCGACCACGCCGCCTCGCTGTTCGCCCTCTCCGAGCTGGGCAACATCTACACGCGGATCATGAACCCCACGACCGACGTGCTGGAGCAGCGGATCGCCGCGCTGGAAGGCGGCGTCGCAGCGCTGGCGGTGGCCTCCGGCCAGGCCGCCTCGGCCTATGCGGTGCAGAACCTGGCGCGGGCGGGGGACAATATCGTCAGCTCCACCGCCCTCTACGGCGGCACCTGGAACCTGTTCGCCAACACCCTGAAGGACCAGGGGATCGAGGTCCGCTTCGTCGATCCCTCCGACCCGGAGAACTTCCGCCGCGCCACCGACGCCCGCACGCGGGCCTACTATGCCGAGACCCTGCCGAATCCGAAGCTGGAGGTGTTTCCCATCGCCCCGGTGGCGGCCATCGGCCGCGAGTTCGGCATCCCGCTGATCATGGACAACACCGCCGCCCCGCTGCTCTGCCGCCCGCTGGAGCATGGCGCGGCCATCGTCGTCTATTCCGCCACCAAGTACCTGGGGGGCCACGGCACCTCGATCGGCGGCATCATCGTCGACGGGGGCGCCTTCGACTGGGAGGCGAACGCCGAGCGCCAGCCCCTGCTCAACACGCCGGACCCCTCGTACCACGGCGCGGTGTGGACTCAGGCGGTGAAGCCGCTCGGCCCCATCGCCTACATCCTGCGCGCGCGGGTGATCCTGCTGCGCGACCTGGGCGCGGCGCTGTCCCCTTTCAACGCCTTCCAGCTGCTGCAGGGCGTCGAGACCCTGGCGCTGCGGATGGAGCGGCACTGCGCCAATGCCGCGGCGGTGGCGAAGCACCTGGCCGGCCGGGCGGGCGTGACCCGCGTGATCCATCCCTCGCAGCAGTCCGGCGAAGCCCAGGCGCGGGCGGAGCGGTACCTGAAAGGCGGCCAGGGCGGCCTGCTGGGCTTCGAACTGGCCGGCGGCGTCGAGGCCGGCCGCCGGTTTATCGACGCCCTGAAGCTGTTCTACCACGTGGCCAACATCGGCGACGCGCGCAGCCTCGCCATCCACCCCGCGTCCACCACCCACTCCCAGCTCAGCCCCGAGGAGCAGGCCGCCACGGGCGTCTCGCCCGGCTATGTGCGCCTCTCCATCGGCATCGAGCATATCGACGACATCCTCGCCGACCTGGAGCAGGCGCTGACGGCGGCGGGGGCGTAGGGCGTCCACCACGGCGGCGCGCCAGCGCCGCCTCAAGTCGACCGCCAAGACGCCAAGAACGCCAAGGCGCTGCAGTCGCTGAGGCCTCTTGGCGAACTTGGCGTCTTGGCGGTGAAGACAGCGCCTGCGGCGCGCTGAGCGCGACGGCCCAGCGCCCAGGCCTAGAATCCCAGCGGCCGGTAGGGGCCGAGGATGAGCTGTTCGAAGACGCCGACGCCCTGCTGGTCGGGCTGGCCCGGGACGGACAGGGTCGCCTTGCTGATCGCCTGGATGTGCAGGTTGCTCATGTCGTTGGGGTCGAAGTTGGCGACGTCGATGTCCTCGCGCGCCACGGCCAGTTCGCCCTTGAGGGCGCCGTGCCGCCACTCGCCGCCGTAGCCGATGCCTTTCATCAGGAAGGTGTTCAGCGGCTCGATCTTCACGGTGGCGGCGCCCTGCTCCATCGGGATAGTCAGGACCCCGCCCTTGGCGTGGCGCGTGCCGGGGATCAGTTCGGTGGCCATGGTGGCCGCGTCCGTGTGATAGCCGCCGTCGGGGCCCGCGCCGTCCTCGAGGATCACGGCCCGGGTGTTCCAGGGCTTGCCGTCCGGGTCGGCGTTGATGTGGAAATAGACGCTGCGGTCCTGGAAGTTCAGCGGCGACCACTGCCAGAAGAAGCCGGTGATCCCGGCGCCCGGCGTCGGCTGAGGATCGGGCGCGCCCACGGGGCGGATACCCCAGGAGCGGTCGCGGGTGCCGACCCAACCGGAGACCTCGATCCGCTCGCCGTCCACCTCCAGCCAGCCCGAGGCGCGGACGTTCTGGGTCAGGCGGGTGTAGTCCATGAACAGGCGCGGCCCGTTGCGCTTGACGAACCGCGGCTCCTCGATGGGAAAGGCGCGGCCCTCGAAGACGATCTCGCCGGCGATCCCCTCGGCCTTGGTCACCGTGACCTTGAGCTTCTGCAGCGGTTCCAGGATGTCGATGCTGATCGGCCCGACGCTCAGGTCCATCCGTTCCAGCCCCAAGACCCGCGAGGCGTGCAGGCAGCGCTCCTTGCCATCCTTGACGATGGCGATGTGGGCGTCGGCCACGTTCAGAGCCGGATAGACCCCGTAGGCGACGGCGACGAAGGCCGATCCGTCCTGGGCGTAGGCGTTGAAGAAATAGCGGTCGTAGAAATTCCGGTCCGAGCCCGCATAGGCGATCGGCTCCGGGGTCTGGTGGATCGGGTAGTCGTCGCCCTTGGTGAGCATCGATCTGGCGCCTCCGGTTGACGCGCGGTCATGCTTGCGGGCCGTCGCGTGGGGGTATCAACATCGCCACGATAAGAACAACGAGAGGCGTCGTCCCGCATGACCTCGCGTCAGGCCGGCGACGAATTTGCGATGGGTGTCATGACCGCTTCCGACCACCGGATTCCGCAGCCGCTGGCCGACAGCTTGGCCACGCCCGCCGCCTATGCCGACGGCACGATCCACGAGAGCTATCGCTGGCTTCGGCAGAACGAGCCGATGGGGGTGGCCAAGATCGAAGGCGTCGATCCGTTCTGGGTGGCCACCCGGCACGCCGACATCCTGGAGATCAGCCGCCAGAACGACCTGTTCCATAACGGCGATCGCTCGCCCACCCTGACCAGCCAGGCGGTGGACAAGAAGGTGCGCGAGATGATGGGCGGCAGCCCGCACTTGCTGCGCACCCTGATCCACATGGACGCGCCGGACCATCACAAGTACCGCGCCCTGACCCAGGCCTGGTTCATGCCCCAGAACCTGAAGAAGCTGGAGGACCGCATCCGGGTGATCGCCCGCGCCTCGGTCGACAAGATGGCGGCCAAGGGCGGCGAGTGCGACTTCGTCAACGAGGTGGCCCTGCACTTCCCGCTGCACGTGATCATGGAGATCCTGGGCGTGCCGGAGAGCGACGAGCCCCGGATGCTGAAGCTGACCCAGGAGCTGTTCGGCGCTGCGGATCCGGAGCTGGGTCGCGGCGGCCAGGCCGCGACGTTCGTGGATGCGCCCGACCGCGACTTCGACTTCGGCGTGATCGTCGACTTCTCGAACTATTTCCGGGCCCTGTCGGAGGCGCGCAGAGCCAATCCCACCGACGACCTGGCCAGCGTCATCGCCAACAGCCAGATCGACGGGGCCCCGATCTCGGACCTGGAGGCGATGAGCTACTACATCATCGTAGCGACGGCCGGGCACGACACGACCTCGTCGTCCACGGGCGGGGCCATGTGGGCTCTAGCGGAAAATCCGGGCGAGTTTCGGAAGGTGAAGGCGGACCCGTCGCTGATCCCCGGCCTGGTGGACGAGAGCATCCGCTGGACGACGCCGGTGAAGACCTTCATGCGCACGGTCACCGCCGACACCGAGTTCGCCGGCCGGTCGATGAAGAAGGATGACTGGCTGATGCTCTGCTACGCCTCGGGCAACCGCGACGAGGCGGTGTTCGAGGCGCCCGACGAGTTTCGGGTGGACCGCAAGCCCAACAAGCACTTGGCGTTCGGCTATGGCGCCCACCTGTGCCTCGGCCAGCACCTGGCCAAGATGGAGATGCGGATCCTCTGGGAGGAACTGATCCCGCGGCTGGAATCCGTTGAACTGGCAGGGGAGCCGGCCAACAGCCAGGCGGTGTTCGTGAACGGTCCCAAGCGCCTGCCGATCCGCTTCAAGATGGCCTGACGTGAGCCATCCGCTCGAGCCGCGGCTGGCGGCCTACATCGCCGGGAAGATGCCGGGGGCGAGCGATGTCGCGGTGTCGGCCCTGGAGCGGATCTCGGGCGGGGCCAGCCGCGAGACCTATCGTTTCGTGCTGAGTTGGACAGAGGGCGCGGCCGCACGCGAACGCCGGCTGATCCTGCGCCGCGATCCACCCGCCAGCCTGATCGACACCGAGCGCCGGGTGGAGTTCGAGGCGTACCGCGCGTTCGCCGGCACAGCGGTGCCGGTGCCGGAGATGCTGTGGCTGGAGGAAGGCGAGGCGGCGCTCGACCATCCGTTCTTCGTCGCCGAGGAGATCGCGGGCTTCCAGGCCTCGCCGCAGATGCTGCTCTCCGGCGCCTACGACGCCGTCCTGCCCAAGGTCGCCGAGCGCAAGTGGACCATCCTGGGCGAGATCGCCCGGGCCGACCCGGCGCCGCTCGCCCGGTGGATGGAGGCGCCGGCCCTCGACGCCTGCTGGCGGCGCGAGCTCGACCACTGGGAAGCCCTGATCGACAAGGACCAGGCCGAGCCGCTGCCCGTCACCCGCGCCGCCATCCGCTGGCTGCGCGCCAACCCGCCGCCGCCGGCGCAGAAGCTGAGCGTCGTCCACGGCGACTTCCGGACCGGCAACTTCCTGTTCGACGCGGCGGGGGACATCCAAGGCGTGCTGGACTGGGAGATGAGCCACCTGGGCGATCCGCTGGAGGACCTGGGCTGGAGCCTGCAGCCGGTCTGGAGCTTCGGCCGCGCCGGACGGGCCGGCGGGCTAGCCAGCCCCGACGAGGCGGTCGCCATCTGGGAACACGCCAGCGGGCTGAAAGCCGACCCGGCGGCCCTGCACTGGTGGATTCTGTTCAACTGCGTGAAGGGCCAGGGCATCTGGGTGGGCTCGGCCGCCGCCTTCAACCGCGGGGGCAACCGGGCGCCGATCATGATCTACCCCGCCTGGTGGCTCATCAACGCGCAGGACCGGGCCATGCTGCAGGTGATGGGACGCCTATGAACCCGCCCGTGCCCCCCGTGCTGGCCGAACTGGCCGGCCTCCTGATGAAGAACGCCATGCCGGGCGTGCCGGAGCCCGAGCGCGCCTCGGACCTGTCACTCTCGGCCATGCTGCTGATGGTGGCGGGCGAGGTCTGGGACCGGCAGGCGCATATCCTGGTGGAGGAGAACCGGGCCGTCCGCGCCCTGCTGGGCGAGACCGGGGAGGATGCGGACCTGCGCCTTTCGGTGCTCCAGGCCGAGAACGACCGGCTGCGCGCCGCGCTGATCGAAGCCCATGCGGCCGCGGAGGCGGCGGGCGACCAGGCCCGGCAGGATGCGATCTGGGCCGAACTGGTGGCTGCGACCGAGCGCCGCAAGTTATCCACAGCGCCGGTGTAGGCCCGTTAATCGGGGGGAAGCCCTACCGCGCGCAAAATCCGCCACAACAAGAGAGGTGGGTGATGGCGGCGAACGCGAAGCTCCAGCCGGTCGATCCGGTGATCGAAAAGCTCAAGAGCGGCGAGTACGAGCGCCAGCTCGACCTGTTCCAGGACATCATCGACGAGGCCGCGGCCGTGCTGCGCCAGGCGCATGCGGCCATGAAGGCCGAGAACACCCTGCGCAGCTAGCGGCCGGGGCCGGCCGCGGGCTCACGTCGCGGGCGCGACGGGCGTCAGGAACGTCCGCTCCTCGGACAGGATGAACCGCATCTGCTGAGCCATGGCGAAGTTCGCCGCGCCGGCGGCGTCCGTCTTCAGGCGCGTGCGGTAGGCCTCGTAGGCGGCCAGGCTGTCGAACGAAATCAGCGCCAGCGCCACGTTGTTGGTCCCCTCGTGCGGCAGGAAGTAGCCGATCAGGTCGCCGCCGCAGGCCGGAATGATGGTCAGCCAGTTCCGCGCATAGGCCTCGAAGGCGTCGCGCTGGAAGGGATCGATGACATAGCGGATGCAGCAGGTGACGGTCATGGCGGGCTCCGGTTGAGGGCCTGCGGGATAGCCGCCCCCGGCGCATCCGGGTTTCGCTCGCGGACGAAGCGTCCTCGCGCGCCAGCGGCTATGCTGGCCCGATGAAGGTTGGGCCGGACATCACCCGCATCGCCGCCCTGCTGGGAGATCCGGCGCGGGCCAACATGCTGTCGGCGCTGATGGGCGGGCAGGCGCTTACCGCCGGCGAACTGGCCCGGGAGGCGGGCGTCACGCCCCAGACCGCCAGCGCGCACCTCGCCAAGCTGGAGGCCGGCGGCCTGCTGACCCGCCGCCATCAGGGCCGCCACAACTACTTCGTCCTGGCGAGCCTCGATGTGGCCGAGGTGATGGAGCAGCTCGCGATCCTGGCCGGCCGCGCGGGTCACATGCGCACCCGGCCCGGACCGAAGGATCCGGCCCTGCGCCGGGCCCGCGTCTGCTACGACCACCTGGCCGGCGACGCCGGCGTGGCCATGCTGGACGCCCTGGTCGCCCAGGGCCGGATCGCCGAGCACGCCGGCTCTCTGGTGCTCACGGATACGGGGCGCGCCTTCGCCCGCGACTTTGGGGCGGCCTGGGAGGAGACCGGGCGCCGCCCGCTGTGCAAGGCCTGTCTCGACTGGAGCGTCCGCCGCAGCCATCTGGCCGGCGTCCTGGGCGCAGCGCTGCTGGCGCGGATCTATGCGCTGGGCTGGGCCCGCCGGGTGGACGGGACCCGCGTCGTCGCCTTCAGCGCGCCGGGCCTCCTGGCGTTCGAGCGCACCTTCGGCCCTATCGCGCCGGACGTCCCAGCCGCAGCAGCACGGGCCAGCCCCCGCTGACCATCGCGGCGGCCACCGCGACGCCGATGGCCTGCCATCCCGGCAGGGCCACCTTGAACATGTCGGCGAGGAACGGCACGGCCACCACCAGTGTCATGGCCGCCGCGACAGCCCCGGCGATGGTCCAGTAGGTCCGGTGTTGCGGGACGAAGATCCGGCCCGACGCGGCGCTGTCGGTCAGGGCCAGCACCAGGTTGGCGAGGACCAGGGCCCCGAAGGCCGCGCCGCGCGCCTGGGCCTCGACCATCTGCGGCAGCGCCCAGAGATAGACGGCCAGCACAGCCGCCAGCACTCCGGCGCCCTGCAGGAGCGCGAGCCCGATCTGGGCCGGGCCGAACAGCGGCTCGTCCGGCCGGCGGGGCTTGCGCTTCATCGCGCCCGCCTCGCTGGGCTCGGCCTCGAAGACGAGGGAGCAGGTCGGGTCGATCACCAGCTCCAGCAGCACCACGTGCATCGGCAACAGGAGGGGCGGAAGGCCCAGCAGCACCGGCGCCAGCGCCAGGCCGGCGATGGGCACGTGGATGGCTGTGATGTAGGTCAGCGCGCGCCGAAGGTTCGCGAAGATCCGCCGGCCCAGGCGGACACCGCCGACGATGCTGGCGAAACTGTCGTCCAGCAGGACGAGGTCCGCGGCCTCGCGCGCCACGTCCGAGCCGCGCCGGCCCATGGCCACGCCGATATGGGCGGCCTCCAGCGCCGGGGCGTCGTTCACGCCGTCGCCGGTCATGGCCACGACCTCGCCGTCCGCCTTGAGGGCCTCGACGACGCGCAGCTTCTGGGCGGGCACGATGCGGGCGAACACGCGGACCGTCTGCAGCTTCTGGCAGAGCGCCTCGAACGGCAGGTCCTCGACGTCCTGGCCCAGCAGGACGCCGGCCTCGGTGTCGATGCCGGCTGAACGCGCGATGGCGAGGGCGGTGGAGGGATGGTCGCCGGTGATCATCACCACCTTGATGCCGGCGCCCTTCGCCTCGGCGAGCGCGGCCGGCACGTCGGGACGAAGCGGGTCCAGGAAGCCCAGGAGGCCCGCGAAGTCGAACCGGACGTCGGCGGGGTCGTCGGCGGTCCAGGCTTGGACCTGCGCCTGGGCGACGCCCAGCACGCGAAGGCCCGCCTCCGCGTAGGCGTGGATCACGCCCTGGAGGCGCTCGATCTCGCCCTCATCCAGACGGCAAAGGCGGAAGATCGCCTCGGGCGCGCCCTTGGCCGCCGCGATCCGCCCGCCGTCCGACAGCGGCCAGAGCTGCACCACGGCCAGCCGTCCCGGGATCAGGGGCCAGGCCCGCTCGGGTTCGGGGCTGGCCACCCCGAGGGCCGCCCGTTCGCCGCCGAGGGTCCTGACGGCCTTGTCCATCGGGTCCACGGGCCGGACCGCCGAGGCCAGCGCCGCGACGCGAAGCACCTCGGCGGCGGGACCATCGGCCGGGGTCCCGTCGGCGATGGGCGTGTCGGCGGCGGGCGTCCAGACGCGCGCCACCCGCATGCGGTTCTCGGTGAGGGTGCCGGTCTTGTCCACGCACAGCACGCTGGCGCCGCCCAGGGTCTCGATGACCGCTCCCCGCCGGGCCAGCACCTGGTGGGTCGCCAGCCTCCAGGCGCCCAGCGCCATGAAGACCGCCAGCACCATGGGGAACTCTTCCGGGATCAGCGAGATCGCCAGCGTGATCCCGGCCAGGGCCCCGCCCATCCAGTCGTCGCGCATCAGGCCATAGGCGACCACGATGACGCCGCAGAACCCCAGCGCCACGATCCCCAGCAGGCCGACCAGGCGCGCGGCGGTCTTCTGCAGCGGCGTCGGCGCCTGGACGATCTCGGCCAGCGACGCGCCGATCTGGCCGAGGGCCGAAGCCGGGCCCGTGCGGGTCAGCCGGACGACGCCCTGGCCGCGCACCACCATCGTTCCGGCGAAGACGTAGGGGCCCGTCTCGGCCCCGGGGACGGGATCGGCGTCGGGCGCGTCCACGGACGGCTGCTTGGAGACCGGCGCGCTTTCGCCGGTGAGCGCTGACTCGTCGACGCTGAGCACGTCTCCCGACACCAGCACCCCGTCGGCCGGCAGGCGCTCGCCCTCGCCGATCAGCAGGATGTCGTCGGGAACGAGGTCGCGGGCCGCGATATGCCGCTCGGCCCCGCCGCGGATGACGCGCGCACGCGGCTGCGCGAGCTCGCGCAGGGCGCCCAGGGCGCGTTCGCTGCGCGCTTCCTGGGCGATCACCAGCCCGATGGCGGCGGCGGCGCCCAGGACCAGGAACAGCCCCTCGCCCAGGTCGCCGACCACCAGATAGAGCAGGGCCGCTCCCATGAGCAGGAGGAACATCGGCTCGCGCATGGTCTCGCGGGCGATCTGCCAGATCGACCGGCCGCCACCGGTCGCGATCTCGTTGGGCCCGACGACCTCAAGGCGCCGCGCGGCCTCCTCGTCGCTGAGGCCCGTGAGCGGGTCCGGACCGGAAGGGACGCTCATCGGCGGAAGCTCTTTCGTGCGGCGGCTGGGCCTCTTCCCCGACTAGCACGGCCTTCGCCTTGATGCAGGTCAGGCGCCTAGCGCTGGCGTCGCGCATCCTCGGTGGCGGCGTTCAGCTTGCGGATGCGCTCCTCGTAAAGCGCCGCCAGACGGGCGGGGTCCGTCACGGGGCTGCGCGCGTCGCGCCAGGCAAGCTGCCGCTGGCGCAGGATCGTCCGGTCGGCATGGGCCTCGATGGCCTCGGCATAGGCGCGCCGAAGGTCGCGCTGCAGTCGCTGGAGATCTGGGTCGGCGCAGATCGTGCGGTCGGCCGGGGTCTCGGCCGCGGCCAGGCAACCCTCGGCCTCGGCCGTCGAAGCTTGTGGCGGCTCTTCAGCGGCCTCCGGCGTGGTCTCAGACTGAGCAGCGGCTTCCGGCGCTTCGGAGGTGGGCAGCGCCGCAGAGGTCTCCGCCATGTCGGGCGCTGGGGGCTCGGCGGCCGGGGCCGGCTCGACCGTCGGCGGGGCCGGCGCATCTATGGGTGTCGGGGCCGCGATCTCGGCTTGCAGGACCGCCAGTTCCGCGGACGACGACGGCGTCTCGGCGCCGCCGCTCGCCAACCAGGCGCCCAGGGCCACGCCCATGGCGGCGCCCGCCACGAACGTCCCGGCGGGCAGGCCCCAGCGGCGGCGGCCTTCGCGTGGCGCTCGCCCCAGCGTCAGGTTCGCGGCTGGATCCGGCGGCGGCTCGGGCTCGGCTTCGGCGAAGTCGTCGCGGCGCTCCAGCGGATCGCCGAGCTCCATCGAGATGACCCGCGGCTCTGCCGGACGGCGCGATCGCCTCTGAGGCCCCGCCTCGCGGCGTCGGGCCATCTCCTCGAGGATCTGATAGGATTGCGTGGCCAAGCCCCGCTCGCGCGAGGAGTCCAGTAGTCGGCGCAGCTCGGCCCCATTGAGGGCGGATAGGTCAAGGTTGGGCAAGCGTCTTCCCCGGGCGCAATTCGACATCGTCGCCGGCGCCCGTCCTTCGCCAGCAGCCCACTATCGCCTCGAACCGCCGAACTTGAACAGCGTCATTTTATCGCTGGGTGGCCTCGGGTTGCGAATGTAACGACCCTCTCGTCGCGTCCCTTGCCCATCCGCTGACCAGCCCGCGCCCATTTCTCAGCATCCGGTAGGATTCCCGGCACGCGGCGCGCAGTCTCACTCCCCACGGCCCAGCCGACCTCTGTAGGCCGGATGCCAAGAACACGGGCGAGCGAGGGGTGCGTATGGACACGGGACGGCGGACGCCGACGCGGCGGCAGTTGCTGAACGCGATCGGTCTGATGGGCGGGACCGCGGCGGTCTATCAGATGATGACGACCTTCGGCCACGCGGCCGAGACGCGCTTCCCCGGGCCGCCCAACCTTTCGGGCGCACGCAAGGGCTCCACCGTCATCGTGCTGGGCGCGGGCCTGGCCGGGATGCTGGCGGCGTTCGAGCTGGAGAAGGCCGGCTACAAGGTCCAGATCCTGGAATTCCAGAACCGCCCCGGCGGCCGAAACTGGTCCCTGTATGGCGGCGACAAATACACGGAGATGGGCGGGGCGACGCAGACCGTCGGCTTCGCCAAGGGCAACTACCTGAACCCCGGGCCCTGGCGGATTCCCCACCACCACAAGACCCTGCTGCACTACTGCAAGGCGTTCGGCGTAGCGCTGGAGCCGTTCATCCAGTTCAACCACAACACCTATGTCCACAACGTCGACGCCTTTGGCGGCACGCCGCAGCGGTTCCGCTCGCTGGCCGCGGACTTCGAGGGCAACATCGCCGAGCTGCTGGGCAAGGCCATCGACCAGAAGGCCCTCGACGCCAAGCTGACGCCCGAGGACACCGACCGTCTCAAGGAGGCGCTGCGCGGCTGGGGCATGCTCGACAAGGACATGCGCTACGTGAAGGGCATGGCGTCTTCGAGCCACCGTGGCTTCGAGCTGCCGCCCGGCGGCGGGGTGAACGGCGCGCCCAAGCCCTCGGACCTGCTGCCGTTCGACCAGGTGCTGAGGTCGGGCATCGCAGCGAACATGTCGTTCTTCATGAACGACGAGTTCCAGACCACGATGTTCCAGCCGGTGGGCGGCATGGGGAAGATCGGCGAGGGCTTCGCCAAGAAGGTGGGCCACCTGATCACCTACAACGCCAAGGTGACCAAGCTTTTCCAGGACAAGTCCGGGGTCTCGGTGACCTATACCGACACCCTGAAGGGGGCCGTGACGACGGCCCAGGCGGACTTCTGCGTCTGCACCATCCCGCTGACCGTGCTGAGCCAGATCGAGAACAACCTGTCGGAGAAGAAACAGGCCGCCATCGCGGCGGTGCCCTATTCCAACTCGGTGAAGGTCGGCCTGGAGATGCGCCGCCGGTTCTGGGAAGAGGACCAGGACATCTTCGGCGGGCATTCCTTCACGAGCCAGGAGATCGGCCTGATCTCCTACCCGAACAACAACTTCTTCCAGGACGGGCCGGCGGTGCTGCTGGGCGCGTTCGCGGGCGGGCCGGGGGGCTACCGGCTGGGCGGGATGACGCCGGAGGAGCGGATCGAGGTGGCCCTGGCCCAGGGTTCGGTCTTCCACCCGCAGCAGTACCGCAAGGAGTTCCTGAACGGCGCCTCGGTGGCCTGGAACCGGGTTCCCTGGGTGCTCGGCTGCTGCGCCCGCTGGAACGAGGACACCCGACGCGAGCACTATCAGGAGCTGGTGGCGCTGGAGGACCGGGTCGTCCTGGCCGGCGAGCACGCCTCCTACGTCGGCTGCTGGATGGAAGGCTCGCTGCTGTCGGCCCTCGACGCCATCACCCGCCTGCACAAGCGCGCCCTGGAGGCCTGAGCATGACGCACCGTTTCCTGAGCGCCCTGATCGCCGCGGCCGCCTTGGCCGGACCCGCCCTGGCCGACGAGCCCGGCCCCGGGGGCAGCAAGCCGCCTGTCGCCAGGACCGGCGAGGAGGTCTACCGGACCTATTGCCAGGCCTGCCATATGGCCGACGCCAAGGGCGCCGTCGGCGCAGGCGCCTTCCCGGCCCTGGCCAACAACCCGCGCCTGGGGACCACAGCCTACGCGGCCTACATCGTCGCCAACGGGAAGGGCGGCATGCCTTGGTTCAAGGACGCCCTCTCCAAGGACCAGGCCCAGGCGCTGCTCACCTACCTGCGCTCGCACTTCGGCAACGATTTCAAGGAGCCGGTGACGGCCGCCGACGTGGAGGCCTTCGGCCAGCGGCCCACCAGCCGGTTCTAGCCTGCCGCAGGGGCATCCCGTTCGGCGCGTGACAACCGCGCCCGTCTCGTCTTTCCTGGCGCGCCTGCTATTTCGCAGGCCAAAACAAACCGGAATTTCGAAGGGACGGATTTCAGGATGCCCCCACGCATGTTGCCGGAGCCGACTCCGGAGACGAGACATTTCTGGGACGGGTGCAAGGAAGGCGAGCTTCGCCTCCAGCGCTGCACCTCCTGCCACGACAGCTATTTCCCGCCGCGCCCGTTCTGCCCCAAGTGCGGCAGCCGCGACGTCGAGGTCTACAAGGCCAGCGGCGAGGCCATCTTGTGGTCGTACGTCATCAACCAGCGCCCGCGCCCCGACATGGGGACCGAGCCCTACGCCATCGCCGTGGTGAAGCTGGCTGAGGGACCTACCATGATGACCAACATCGTGGACTGTCCGCAGACGCCCGAGGCCCTGCAGCTCGACATGCCCCTGAAGGTGTCGTTCGCCAAGCAGACCGACGACATCACCCTTCCGCTTTTCGCCCCGGCGGAGGGCTAAGCGTCATGAGCTGGAAACAGAAATCCGTGGCCGTGGTCGGCGCCGCCGAGACCACGAAGATGGGCAAGATCCCGGAGGTCTCCGTGATCGGCCTGCACGCCGACGCCGCCCTGAACGCCATGGCCGACGCCGGCCTGAAGCCCTCCGACATCGACGGCGTGGCGACCGCCGGGATCAGCCCGGTGGAGCTGGCGCATTATCTGGGGATCAAGCCCACCTACGCCGACGGCACCAGCGTCGGCGGCTGCTCGTTCATGCTCCACGTGCGGCACGCGGCGGCGGCGATCAACGCGGGCCTCGCCAACACCATCCTGATCACCCACGGCGAGAGCGGCCGCTCCCGCGTCGGCGCCGGCGGCTGGCCGCGCTCGCCCGCGAGCCTGCAGGGCCAGTTCGAAATGCCCTACGGTCCCGTCGGGCCGCCCAGCATGTTCACGGTCCCGGTGCTCCGATACCTCAAGACCTATGGCCTCAAACCCGAGGACATGGCGCCGGTGGCGGTGATCCAGCGGGAATGGGCGGCGAAGAATCCGCGGGCCTCGTACAAGGACCCGCTGACGGTCGACGACGTGATGAACGCCGACATGATCGCCTGGCCCTTCACCAAGCTGATGTGCTGCCTGGTCACGGACGGGGGCGGCGCGCTGATCCTGACGTCCGCCGAGCGGGCCAAGGACTTCCCGCAGAAGCCCGTCTATGTGCTGGGCGCTGGCGAGAGCGTCGAGACGCCGATGGTGTCGCAGATGTACGACTTCACCTCGTCCACGGCGTTCAAAGTCTCGGGGAAGAAGGCGTTCGAAACGGCCGGCATCGGCCACGCCGACGTCGATCACCTGATGATCTACGACGCCTTCGCTCACCTGCCCCTGTACGGCCTGGAGGATCTGGGCTTCTGCAAGCCGGGCGAGGCGGCGGCGTTCGTCCGCGAGCGGAACACCGCGCCGGGCGGGAGCCTGCCACTCAATACCAACGGCGGCGGGCTCAGCTACATGCACTCCGGCATGTACGGCATGTACGCCCTGCAGGAGAGCGTGCGGCAGATGCGCGGGATCGCCCCGGCGCAGGTGGAGGGCGCAAAGATCAGCGTCTGTCACGGCGTGGGCGGGATGTTCGCCGCCTCGGGGACGATCATCTTTTCGAACGAGGCGCCGTAGGGGCGTCGGCGATCGCGCGCTTTTCCTCGCCGCCAGAGAGGAGAAGCGCGCGTTCTCGCTTGCCGGATGGACTGTGGCTCCGGCGCATCGCATCGGAGCTGACATCCCACTGTCGTGTAATCGATAACATCCATCCCTAAGGCGGCCCCCAGTTTCGAAAGCTGGGGATCCCACCATGAAGTTCGCGCTGCTCGCCGCCGCCTCGGCGGCCGTCCTCTCGCTGGCGTCCGCCGCCCAGGCCGCCGAGGCCGATGAGGCCGGTACGGTCGAGGAACTGGTCGTCACCGGGCGCGCCGGCTCGGAAGCCCAGAAGCGGATCGAGGCCTCGTACGCCATCACAACGGTCTCCGAGGAGAAGCTGCGCATGCAGTCCCCGCCCAGCGTGGCGGAGGTGCTGAAGAACGTGCCCGGCCTGTGGGTCGAGGCGTCCGGCGGCGTGGGCGGCGCCAACATCCGCGCCCGGGGCATCCCCATCGAGGGCTTCGCGGCCATCGCCCTGCAGGAAGACGGCCTGCCGGTGCAGCACGACGGCGGCCTGGGCTTCCTCAACACCGACTTCTCGTTCCGGATGGACGAGACGGTGAACCGCGTGGAGGTGGTCCGCGGCGGCCCCTCCTCGATCTTCGCCTCCTATGCGCCGGGCGGGACGATCAACTTCATCACCCGCAGGGCCACCCAGCCCTTCGAAGGCTTGGCCAAGGCCGAGGTCGGCGACTGGGGCTATTGGCGGGGCGACGCCTGGATGGGCGGCGTGGTCGGAGGTTTCCGCCTGGGCCTGGGCGGCTACTACCGCCAGGACGACGGCGTGCGCGACCCGGGCTTCGACGCCAACAAGGGTGGGCAGGTCCGGTTCCAGGTGGGGCGTGATTTCGAGAACGGCTCGATCGACTTCAACGTCAAGCACATCGACGACAACACGATCTTCTACCTGCCGGTGCCGCTGACCTTCGATTCCAAGGGCGATACGGCCGAGATCCCCGGCTTCGACGCCACCACCGGCACCCTGGCGGGCCCGGAGACCGGCAAGCTGACCTTCCGCACCAACCGCGGCCCCTTCCTGTTCGACCAGACCAAGGGCTCTGACCTGAAGCTGACGCAGTACACTCTGTCGGGAACGCTGGACCTGGCCGGCTGGCAGATCCGCAACGGCTTCCGCTATCGCACCAGCGACCTGACCCGCTCGGCGTTCTTCCCCAACACGCCGGTGCTGGCGTCGGCGCGGATCGCCCAGGACCAGGGCCGCGCCCCGGCCGGCAGCGTCGGCCGGCTGACCTACGTCAACGGCGGCCAAGCCTTCGACGTGGCGAACCAGAACGGCACGGGCCTCGTCATGGACGCCTTCCTGCGCACGCAGGACATCACCCTGGACGAAACGATCAACGACCTGCGCTTCACCCGGACCTTCGAGATGGGCGGCCAGCGGCACAACGTGGCGTTCGGCATCTACTACGCCAAGGCCGAGGAGACCTTCTTCCAGCAGGGCGCCGCGGTGCTGGTGGATGTGCGCGAGAACGCCCGCCTCCTTAACCTCAGCTTCGTGAACGCCGCCGGCGCCACCGTGGCGCAGATGACCGAGAACGGCTTCTCGCGGTACGGCAGCCAGTTCAACAACGCCGAGGGCGAGTCCGAGACCTGGGCGCTGTACGCGGCCGACGAGTGGAACATCACCGACAAGCTGCGCATCGATTTCGGCGCCCGCTGGGAGCGGATCGAACTGACCGGCCGCAACGAGGGAAGCTCGACGATCAACCTGAACCAGTCCCCGACGCTGGCGGACGACCAGGCGATCAGCGGCAACGGCGTCTTCACGCCCCTGGACCGCAGCTTCGACGACTGGGGCGCGACGGTCGCCGTGAACTACCAGTTCTCGCCCGATTTCGGCGCCTACGCCCGCTACACCAAGGGCTTCCGCCTGCCCTCGCTGGGCGACTTCATCACCAACCCGACGAACACCTCGCCGCGGCCGTCGACCAGCGACCTGTACGAGGCCGGGGTCAAGGTCGACCGGCCGATGTTCACGGCCTACCTGACCGCCTTCCTGACCAAGTTCGACAGCCAGAGCTTCGGCGAGACCCGGTACGACCAGGCCACCAACAGCTTCATCAGCCGCACCGAGTTCGCCTCCACCGAGACCTACGGCGTCGAGCTGGAAGGCACAGCGCGGCCGACCGACTGGTTCGACGTGAGCCTGAACGCCACGGTGCAGGACCCGCACCTAGGCAAGTTCATCTTCAACGAGCGGGTGGCGAAGGTTGGCGGCGCCTGCCCTCTGCCCAGCGACACGCTGACCGCCGGAACGGACTGCCTGCGCGCACGCGACTTCACGGACAACACCATCGTCCGCACGCCCAAGGTCAGCCTGCGGGTGACGCCCGGCGTGAACCTGTTCGACGGTCGCGTCCGCGCAGAGCTGGACCTGCAGTACTACGGCAAGCGGTTCTCGGACCTGGCCAACACCCTGACCATCCCGGACTACTACCTGCTGAACGCCCAGGTGCGCTGGAACGTCACCGACCAGCTCACGGTCCACGCCTATGGCACGAACCTGACCAACGAGATCGGCCTGACCGAGGGCAACCCCCGCGCCGGTCAGTTCATCTCGGGCGAGACGGGGGCGAAGTACTACCTGGCCCGTCCGGAGCTGGGCCGGACGTTCAAGGCCGCCGTGCTATACCGCTTCTGATGCGGGGCCGGCTCATTTCGATGATCGCGGGCGCGGTGGCTTCGGCCGCCGCGCTCGTCGCCTTGCCGGCCGCCGCCGAGACCCTGACGCTCACCGGCGTCATGACCGGGGCCGACCACCAGACCTATCGTGAGGTCCCGTTCAAGGTCCCGCCCGGGACCGCGTCGGTGACCGTGGAATTCGCCTATACGGGCAAGGACCAGAAGTCGGTGATCGACTTAGGCATCCGCGACCCGCAGCGGTTGCGTGGCTGGAGCGGCGGCAACAAGGCCAGGTTCACCCTGACCGAGACGTGGGCGACACCGTCCTACCTGCCCGGGCCACTGCCGGCCGGCGAGTGGAAGCTGATCCTGGGCGTCCCCAACCTGCGCAAGGACGGCCGCGCCGACTACACCGCCACGATCACCCTGGACCGCAGCCCGGTGTTCCACGGCTTCGCCGAGGCGCCGCTGAAGACGGGACCCGGCTGGTATCGCGGCGACCTGCACATGCACACCCAGCATTCGGACGGTTCGTGCGGCTCGCGGACGGGCAAGCGCATTCCCTGCCCGCTGTTCCGGACGCTGGAGGCGGCGACGGCGCGCGGGCTCGATTTCGTGGCGGTGACGGAACACAACACCACGGCCCACTTCCAGGACCTGGCCGAGCTGCAGCCCTACTACGACGACCTGCTGCTGATCCCCGGCCGGGAGATCACCACCTTCCACGGCCACGCCAACGTGTTCGGCGTCACGGCGCCGCTCGACTTCCAGCTGGGCGGCCAGCGGGCGCCCGACCTGAGCCGGATCCTGGACCAGGTGGAGGCGGCGAAGGGGCTCATCTCCATCAACCACCCGGGCCTGCCTTCGGGCGAAGTCTGCATGGGCTGCGGCTGGACGGCGAAGACCGACTTCGCGCGCATCCCGGCGATCGAGGCGATCAACGGGGTGAACAGCGAGGGTCCGCTGTCCGGGATCGCCTTCTGGGAGGCGCGGCTGAACGCGGGCTTCCGGATCACCGCCGTCGGCGGGTCGGACAATCACGACGCCGACCTGCCGCCCGCGCGTGGGGTCGGGACGCCCACGACCGTGGTCTGGGCGGAGAACCTCAGCCAGGACGCCATCTTGGACGGCATTCGCCAGGGCCGCACATTCGTGGACGTGCAGGGCACGCGGGATCGCCTGCTCGACGTGCGTGCGGAAGGCGGAGCACTCTCGGTCCGGGTGGCCAAGGCGGCGGGCGGGCGGCTGATGTTCGCAGGGTCGGCCGCGGCCGGCCTGTCCGATGCGGCGCCGCTTGGCGAGGACACGTCCCGCACGTTCGACCTGGCGGGACGGAAGGGCTGGCTCCGCGTCGATGTGCGGGGTCCGGACGGCAAGCTCTGGCTGCTGGGGAACCCGGTCTACCTGGACTAGGCCGCCGCCTCGTCGCGGTGCGCCTCGCCCTCTGCCATGGCGCGGACGATCGCCTCGATCAGGGCGTCGGCGCGGATGGGCTTGGAGAGGTGCTGGTCGGCGCCGGCCTCGAGACTGGCCTTCACGTGCTCGTCCAGCGCGTTGGCGGTGAGCATGATGACCGGGGTCCGCGGCGACGACTGCTCACGCTCCCGGGCGCGGAGCTGGCTGGTGGCCGAGAGGCCGTCCAGTTCGGGCATCTGCATATCCATCAGCACCACGTCGAACCGGGCGGCCTGCAGGGCCTCAAGGGCCTCGCGGCCGTTCTCGACGATGACCGGATCGATGCCGACCGAGCCCAGCACCAGCTGCACCACCTTCTGGTTGGTGGGGTGGTCCTCGGCCAGGAGGATGCGGGCGCCCGAGATGTCGAAGCCCTCGGAAGGATCCTCCTCGACCGCTTCGGCTTCGCCTTCGACCGGTTCCAGCGGCACCTGCACGGAGAACGTGGAGCCGCGCCCCGGCTCCGAGGCGACCTCGATCGTCCCGCCCATGAGTTCGACCAGCGAGCGGCTGATCGCCAGGCCCAGGCCCGTGCCGCCGAAGCGCCGGCGGATCGAGGCGTCGGCCTGCTCGAACCGGCGGAAGAGGCGCTCGCGCACATCCTCGCCGAAGCCGATGCCGGTGTCGGCGACGGTGAAACCGACGGTCCCGCCCGCGGCGTCGACCTCCAGCCGGACCTCGCCGGTCTCGGTGAACTTCACGGCGTTCGAAAGCAGGTTCGACAGCACCTGGGTCAGGCGCACCGTATCGCCGGCGAACCGCTGGTCCGCCTCGGGCGAGACCGTCCAGTGGAACGCCAGGCCCTTGGTCTCGGCGGAGGCGCGGTGCAGTTCGGCGATCCGGCTGACCAGGGTCGTCATCGAGAACTCGTCGCGCGCAAGCTTGATCTCGCCGGCCTCGATCTTCGAGAAGTCGAGGATGTCGGTCAGCACCCGCTCCAGCAGGCGGCCAGAGGCGACGATGAGCTCGGCCAGCTCCTTGCCGCGCGGCGTCTCCTGCTGGCGCGACAGCGTCTCGGAGATGGCGATCACCCCGTTCAGGGGCGTGCGCAGCTCGTGGCTCATGTTGGCCAGAAAGCGCGACTTCTCGGCGTTGGCCCGCTCCAGCTGAGCGGTGCGCTCCTGCACGCGGTCTTCCAGCGAGGCAAAGGCGACGTCGACCTTCTCGCGCTCGGCCCGCAGCGCCCGGGCCAGGACGCCGATCTCGTCGAGGCGCCGCTCTTCGGCGCCGACGTTGGGGCAGTTCGCCTCGTCGGTCTCGCAGGAGTCGGCCAGGCGCTGCAGCGGCCAGATGATCGTGCGCCGGGCCAGGAAGACCACCAGCACCGTCTGGAGCGCGGTCGCCAGGGCGCCGAGCGCCAGGACCCATGAGGCCGACTTCGCCGCGGAGGCGGCCAGCGACGCCTTGGGATAGGTCAGCATCAGATACCAGTCGGGACCTGTCAGGCGGCCGAAGGCCACCACCTGCTTGCCGTCGGGACTGTCGATGACGCCGCTATGCCGCCCGGTCTTCGCGATGGCCCCCACGAGAGCCTTCAGGCCCAGGCGGCGCTCGTACGCGGCAACGGTCCTCTCGGCCGCCTTGCCGGGCACGGTGTAGCCCGGATAGGCGATCAGCTCGCCCTTGCCCGTGACCAGCAGCGAGGACGCCCCCGGCAACGGCGTCTTCACGGCGTTGGCGAGGAATCCGGTAAGTTCGATGGACGAGCCGAAGGCGCCGACGTAGCGCCCGTCGACGTAGGCCGGCGTCAGGCAGGCCGTCGCCAGCCGCTCGCCCACCTTGTCCTGGATCAGCCGCTGGAGGTTCGTGCACCGCGTCAGGCGCTGCGGATCGTTTTGCGGGCTGGTCAGCGACGACATCTCCTCCTTCGAGATGTCGAGGTCGGCGGGCGCCTCATGCCGGTAGAACATCAGCTTGTCGGGCCGGTCGGGACCGAACAGCACCAGCCGCGTCTGTGGCGGCGTGAAGAAGTAGAAGTTGTCGTAGTCCTTGCGCGCCGCCTGGCCGAAATTCGCCACGAGTTCGAACACGGCCACCAGGGCGCGCTTCTCGTCCGGCGTCATCGCCTCGGCGCGGGTGATCAGCGCCCCCATGCCGTAGATGTATTCGCCGTCCTGCATCGCGCCGTCGAAGTACGGGTCGCGGCTGCGGCGGGTCCCGTCCGGCCGCAGGGGCATGTAGCGGTCCGCCAGCCGGTCGACCTCGGCGTCGGAGAGCCGGTCCATCCGGCGCTCCAGTTCCTCGCCGGCGGCCTGGTGCAGGGCGGTCAGGTTGGAGAACCGACGCTCCACATTGCTGGTCCGCTCCCGCACATAGTCGGCGAGGAAGCCGATCTGGCGGTTCGAAAGCTCGCGTTGGAACACGACGAAAGCGCCGAGCGCCCCGAAGATCGTCACCACCAGGGACATGATGCCGACGCTGACCAGGAACCGGCGGGAGAGGGATTTCATCGAGCGTGGAGCCTTCCTCCCGACACTCTGAACCCGGTTCATTGAAGCGGGGTAAAAGTACGGAAAATCCGACACCTATGCTGCATGCGACCTCCGGATTGGGGGGCGGGAGCGCGGTGGAGATGACGTCGGGATATGGTCGAGGCATCATCGGGCCATGACCACCTATCGCATCGGCGTCATCGGCCTTGGCCAGCGCATCGCCCACGTGCTGGCCGCCATGCAGGAGGTGGGCTGGAACCTGGATCTCGCCGGCTACGTGGACCCTGCGCCGGTGGGCCAGCCGATCCTTGAGGCGGCGGACATCCCGATGGGACGATCATTTCCCACGCCAGCCGAGCTGATGAAGGGCGGCCCCTTCGACCTGCTGATGCTGGGCGCGCCCAACCACCTGCATTTCGAGCATCTCGCCTTCGCGCTGGACCAGAGCGCGCCGATCTTCGCCGAGAAGCCGATCGTGCGCACCGAGGCCGAGACCGAGGCCCTGGCGGGGCGGCTGGCGACGGGGGCGCCGCCTGTCTATGTCGGCCTGGTCATGCGTTCGCTGCCGATCGTGCGGGAGATCCTGGCCCGGATCGACGGCGGGGACCTGGGCGAGCTTGTCTCCATCGACGCCACCGAGCACCTGCCGCCGGAGCACGGTGGCTACCTGGCCCGCAACTGGCGGCGCCGCCAGGAATGGGGCGGCTCCTACCTGCTCGACAAGGTGGTCCACGACTTCGACGTGTTCGGCCGGATGGTTGGGGCGAGGCCTGCGCGGGTGGCCAGCTTCGGCGGGCGGCGGATCTTCACCGCCCAGCGGGTCGACCCGCCGCGCGCCTGGGAGGACGGCTCCGCCGCCTATGCGCTGCGCGACGCCGGTTGGGCGGGCGCGAACGACGCCTTCCAGTCCGACATGGACGTCACCGACCACCAAGTGGCCATCGTCGAGTATGCCAACGACGTGCGCCTGAGCTTCCACGCCAACAGCCATACGGCCCTGACCGAGCGGCGGTGGTACGTGGCGGGGACGGAGGGGACGCTGATCGCCGACCTGGTGCGCAACAAGCTGATGGTCCGCCGGGCCCTGTTTCGCGGCCGGCCGGAGAAGATCGAATACGGCGGCGTCACCGCCGACGCGCACAACGGCGCAGACCAGGCCATGGCCCTGGACCTCCTGGCCGCGCTGGAGGGGCAGGCGCCGTTCCCGGTCTCCCCGTACGAGTCGATGGAGGCGGGCCTGACGGTGATGGCCATCGACCGGGCGATGGAAGAGCGCCAGGTGGTGGACTGCGGCCCGATGTGGGCGCGCTACGATATGGCCCGCTCAGGGGTTGGCGAGCAGCGACTCGCCGACGAGGTCCTGTAGGACAGGCGCCTTGGGATAGGGCGTGTGGCGGTACTGGCGGAAGCCCTCGGCCAGGTCCACACCGAAGTCGGCGCCCACGCGGCGGCTCCAGGCCTCCATGTCGGCGCCCAGGTCGGAAATGCCGTGCTGCTTCAGAACCCAGGCCGCCTGGCTGCGATGCTCGGCCAGCATGGCGCGCTTCGTGGCGAAGACGGCGCCGATGTCGACCGCGAAGTCGCGCTTCAGCCGGACGCCGTCGCGGTCCCGGCCGCCGATGGCGTCGGTAAAGTATAGGGCCGGTATCGTCGCCAGGGCCGGCGATGGGCCGGTGCGGTAGTTGGCCACCGGCGCGGCGAAACAGGCGTCGCGCACCAGAAGCCCAATGGCTTCGTGGTCGGGGTGATAGTCGGAGGGCGAGGCGGTGATCACCACGTCGGGCGCGGCCTGGCGGACCATTTCGGTGACGGCGCGCCGGGAGGGGTCGTCGTTGAACACGCCGAGATCGGGAAAGCCCAGGCAGCGGAACTGGGCCCCGATGTGCGCGGCCGAGGCGGCGGCTTCCGCCTGGCGAACCCGCGCCGTTTCGGCGGGATCGAACTCGGCCGAGCCGCCCTCGCCCGCCGTGGCGGTGACGATGCGGATCGCGTGGCCACGACCGGCCAGCAGCGCCAGCGTGCCGCCCACCAGGATCTCGACGTCGTCCGGATGGGCGTGGACGGCGAGGACCCGGGCCATCAGCGGTCGAACTTGGTGGAGAGGACGAGCGAGGTGTTGGTGCGCTCGACGCCCTTCACGGCTCCGATCTCGTCGATGATCGCGTCCATCTCGGCCACGCCGGCCGCCTCGACGGTGGCGATCAGGTCGAAGGGGCCGCTCACCGACTGCAGGCGCCGCACGCCCGGCATCCGCTTCAGCGCCGCGGTCACCGCCGCCGCCTGCTTGGGCTCCACCGTCAGCATGATGAAGGCGTGGACCCGGCCCGCTTCATAGCCGCCGGCGAGCCTCACCGCGTAGCCGGCGATGATCCCCGAGCGCTCCAGCTTGGCCAGGCGGCTCTGTACGGTGGTGCGCGAGAGGCCCAGGGCGCGGGCCAGTTCCGCCACCGGCGCGCGAGCGTTGTCGCGCAGGCGGGCCAGCAGGTGTTCGTCCAGGTCGTCCATCGGCGTTCCGTACAATCTAGTCGGCGATCCGCCCAATCTAAGCCCGCATATCGCCGGGGCGCCAATTGAATGTGGCCGCGCCAAGCGAGATTCTGCTTCGGCTCAAAGGGAGGCAAATCGTATGCGCAAGGTGGCAGTCGTCGGAGCCGGCAAGATCGGTTCGACTGTGGTGGATCTGCTGGTGGGGTCGGGCGCCTACGAGGCCGTCCTGATCGACCAGTCCGCCGAGGCCCTGGCCGAGTTCGCCGGCCGCACCAACGTGACCACCGCCGCCATGGCCATCGACGAGTCCGGCGCCCTGACCGACAAGCTCACCGGCTGTTTCGCCGTGGTGAACTGCGCGCCCTATCACCTGACCACCGCCGTCGCCCGGGCCGCCAAGGCCGCCGGCGCGCACTATCTGGACCTGACCGAGGACGTGGCCGCCAGCCGGATCGTCCGCGAACTGGCCAAGGATTCCAAGACCGCCTTCATCCCGCAGTGCGGCCTGGCGCCCGGCTTCATCACCATCGCCGCCTGGGACCTGATCAAGCACTTCGACCAGCTGCACGACGTGCGCCTGCGCGTCGGCGCCCTGCCCCGCTATCCCTCCAACGCCCTGAACTACAACCTGACCTGGTCCACGGACGGGGTGATCAACGAGTACTGCGAGCCGTGCGAAGCCATCGTGAACGGCAAGCTGCGCGAGACGCCGGCGCTGGAGGAGTGCGAGGAGTTCGCCCTGGACGGCGTGACTTACGAGGCCTTCAACACCTCGGGCGGCCTGGGCACCCTTTGCCACACGCTGGACGGCCAGGTGCGGAACCTGAACTACAAGACCATCCGCTATCCGGGCCACGCGGCGATCATGAAGGCGCTGCTGAACGACCTGAACCTGCGCAACCGCCGGGACGTCTTCAAGGACATCCTGGAAAACTCGGTGCCGGCCACCATGCAGGACGTGGTCATCGTCTTCGTCACCGTCTCGGGGATGAAGAAGGGGCACCTGATGCAGGAAACCTACGTCAACAAGGTCTACGCCCAGGAGATCGGCGGCGAGGTTAAGAGCGCCATCCAGATCACCACCGCCGGCGCGATCTGCGCGGTGCTGGACATGCTGACGGACGGGTCGATCCCCTCGAGCGGCTTCATCCGCCAGGAAGACATCCCGCTGCACGCCTTCCTCGCCAACCGCTTCGGGCGCTATTACGCCCCGGACGTCCTCCCCCTCCGCGCCGCCGCCGAGTAGCCCCATGACCGTGCAAGCCAAGATCACCTCCGCCTCGGCGGAAGCCGCCGCCGTCCTCGCGCGGCTGGGCGTGGCCGAAGCCCTCTGGACGGGCGGCAACCGCCCCGTCCGCTCGCCCGTCACCGGCGAGGTGATGGCCCAGGTCCACGACGCCTCGAAGGCCGAGGTGGACGCCGCCATCGAGGCTGCCCACGCCGCCTTCCTGGCCTGGCGCAACGTGCCCGCCCCCCGCCGCGGGGAGCTGGTGCGCCTGCTGGGCGAAGAGCTGCGCGCGGCCAAGGCCGACCTCGGCGCCCTCGTCACCCTGGAAGCCGGCAAGGTGACTTCGGAATCCCTGGGCGAAGTCCAGGAGATGATCGACATCTGCGACTATGCCGTGGGCCTGTCGCGCCAGCTGTTCGGCCTGACCATCGCCACCGAGCGTCCGGATCACCGGATGATGGAGACGTGGCACCCGCTGGGCGTCGTGGGCGTCATCTCGGCCTTCAACTTCCCCGTGGCCGTCTGGTCGTGGAATTCGGCCCTGGCCTTCGTCTGCGGCGATTCCTGCGTCTGGAAGCCCTCGGAGAAGACCCCGCTGACGGCCCTGGCGGTCCAGGCGCTGTTCGACCGCGCCTGCGCCAAGTTCGGCGAGGTCCCCGCCGGCCTGTCGTCGGTGGTGATCGGCGGCCGAGAGGTGGGCGAGGCCCTGGTCGACCATCCCAAGGTCCCGCTGGTCAGCGCCACCGGCTCCACGGCCATGGGCCGCGCCGTCGGCCCGCGGCTGGCGCAACGGTTTGCCCGCGCGCTCCTGGAACTGGGCGGCAACAATGCGGCGATCATCGCGCCGACCGCCGACCTGGACCTGGCGCTGCGGGGCGTGGCCTTCGCGGCCATGGGCACCGCCGGCCAGCGCTGCACCACCCTGCGCCGGCTGTTCGTCCACGAAAGCCAGTACGACGCGTTCCTGCCCCGCCTGAAGGCAGCCTATGGCTCGGTGAAGGTCGGCGATCCCCGTGAGACGGGCACGCTGGTCGGCCCGCTGATCGACGCCCAGGGCTTCGAGCTGATGCAGAAGGCCCTGGCCGACGCCAAGGCGGCGGGCGGCAAGGTCACCGGCGGCGAGCGCGTGGAGATGGGCGAGGCGTTCTATGCCCGGCCCGCCTTGGTCGAGATGGACAGTCAGGCCGAGGTGGTGAAGCGGGAGACCTTCGCCCCGATCCTCTATGTCATGAAGTACCGCGACCTGGACGAGGCCATCGCGCTGCAGAACGACGTGCCGCAGGGCCTGTCGTCCTCGATCTTCACCAACGACATGCGCGAGGCCGAGCTGTTCATCTCGGCCCGCGGCTCGGACTGCGGCATCGCCAACGTCAACATCGGCCCCTCGGGCGCCGAGATCGGCGGCGCGTTCGGCGGCGAAAAGGAGACGGGCGGCGGCCGCGAGGCGGGCTCCGACTCCTGGAAGGCCTACATGCGCCGCGCCACCAACACCCTGAACTACGGCAAGACCCTGCCCCTGGCTCAAGGCGTCAAGTTCGACGTTTAGGCGTTTCCAGCTCCTCCCCCGCGCAGCGGGGGAGGTGGATCGGCGCCATAGGCGGCGAGACGGAGGGGGCGTAAGACCGCCGGCTCCGAGCTTGCGGCCTAACGCCCCTTCCGTCAGCTTCGCTGCCACCTCCCCCCGTCCTCTCCAGGACGCGGGAGGAGCGGGAAGAGCGACGCGTCAAACGGGCGTTTGCCTGACCGACGCGGCCTTGGCACAATCGGGCTTTCAGAACTTCATTTCGAAAGACCCTGTTTTGACCATTTCCCCTCCGGCGGCGGCGGCCAACGCCGCCGACCCGCTGGCCTCCGTCGACGCCCTGATCGAGGGCCTGGGCTCGGTCGGCTACATCGCCTCGCGCCGCATCGCGACCGCCCTCTTCATGGCCGTGAAGCTGGAGAAGCCGATCCTGGTGGAGGGCTCGGCCGGGGTCGGCAAGACCGAGCTGGCCCTGTCCACCGCCACGCTCCTCGGCCTGCCGCTGATCCGGATGCAGTGCTACGAGGGCCTGGACGAGTCCAAGGCGCTGTACGAGTGGAAGTACGGCAAGCAGCTGCTCTACACCCAGATCCTCAAGGACCGGATGGGCGAGACCCTGGCCGACGCGCCCGACATGGACGCGGCCATGGAGCGCCTGCACGGCATGGGCGACCTGTTCTTCTCCGAGCCGTTCCTAGAGCCGCGGCCGCTGATGAAGGCGCTGCGCGAGGACGATGGCTGCGTCCTCCTGATCGACGAGGTGGACAAGTCGGACGAGGCGTTCGAGGCGTTCCTGCTGGAGGTGCTGTCGGCCTATCAGGTCTCAGTGCCTGAACTGGGCGTCCTGAAGGCCAAGACGCCGCCGCTAGTGTTCCTGACCTCGAACAACGTCCGCGACCTGGGCGACGCCCTGAAGCGCCGCTGCCTGCACCTGCACATCCCCTTGCCCGAGGCGGCGCTGGAGGAGCGGATCGTGGCCAGCCGCGTGCCCGGCATCGAGGCGAAGCTGACCCGCGAGCTGGTGGCCTTCGTCCAGACCCTGCGCAGCCTGGATCTGCGCAAGTCGCCGTCGATCTCGGAGACCGTGGACTGGGCCCGCGCCCTGGTGCTGCTGCACGCCGGCAGCCTGGCGCCGGAGGTGGTCCGCGACACCCTGAACGTGATCCTGAAGTTCGAGCAGGACATCGCGGCGGTCGAGCCCCAGGTGGTCGAGCTGCTGCACCGCAAGTGATGCAGCACACCCTCGAACAGTTCTTCCGCGCCCTGCGCGCCGCCGACGTCCGGGTCTCGCCGGCCGAGGCGATCGACGCCAGCCGGGCGGTGGCGGTCACCGGCTACGGCGACCGGACCCTGTTCCGCGACGCCCTGTGCTCGACTCTGGCCAAGTCTGCCGAGGAGGTGGGCCGGTTCGAGGCGGTGTTCGACACCTTCTTCGCCCGCGACGCCGCGCCCCCGCCGCCGCCCGAGGGCTCGGAGCGGGACGAGCCGTCCGAAGAGGACATGGCGGCCACCGAAAGCTCGCCGCTTGCCCAGGCGGTGCTGCAAGGCGACAGCGCCCAGGTCCAGCAGTCCATGGAGGAAGCGGCCGCCCGCGCCGGCGTCGCCGACATCCGCCTGACCACCCAGCGCTCGCGCCTGACGCGGCGGCTGCTGGAGGAGATGGGGCTGGAGGAGATCGAGCGGATCATCGCCAATGCCCGCCGCATGCCCAACGGCGAGGGCGAGGGGCTGGCCGACCGGCTGGATCAGGCGCGGCGCGAGCTGTTCGCCCAGGCCCAGCAGTATGTGGCGCGGCAGCATGATCTCTACGCCGCAGGCTCGGCCCGGGAGCTGCGCGAGGAGCGGCTGGCGCGGAAGCAGCTGAACGCCGACGGCGGGGTCGATCCCGTGGACTACCAGCTCATGCAGGCGCTGGTGAAGAAGATGGCCAAGCGGCTGGCCACCAAGTACGCGCGCCGCCGCCGCGCCGCTCAGAAGGGCCACCTGGACGTCCGCAAGACCCTGCGCCGGTCGATGGCCTATGGCGGCGTGCCGTTCCGGATCGAGTGGAAGGTCAAGAAGGTCGACAAGCCGTCGATCGTGGCGATCTGCGACGTCAGCAAGTCGGTGGCCGCGGCCGCCCAGTTCCTGCTGACCTTCCTCTATTCGCTGAACGAGGTGGTCGACCGGATGGACGCCTTCGCCTTCTCCGGGCGGATGATCAGCGTGAACGACATCCTGGACGAGAACGGGGTCGAGGGCGCGATCCTGAAGGTGCTGCAGGAGATCGGCTTCCAGCAGACCGACTATGGCCGCTCGCTACAGGACTTCGCCGACCAGCACCTCGACAGCCTGGACCGCCGCACCACGGTGATCTTCCTGGGCGACGGCCGGTCGAACTTCGCCGACCCGCGCCTCGATATCATGAAGCAGATCCACGACCGGAGCCGCGCGGTGATCTGGCTGAACCCAGAGCCCGAGAGCTATTGGGGCCAGGGCGACAGCGTGATGAACCGCTACGCCCGCTTCTGCCACGTGGCCAAGCAGTGCGGCACCATCGAGCAGCTGGAGCGGATCATCGAGGACGTGCTCAGGAGCTACGTCCCGCACTGACGTCCCCGGCGCGCTTCACCTTCAGCGCTGCCGTGATGTGTTCGTGCCGCGCCCGCGTGATGGCGTAGGGGGCGAACACCAGGGCGCCGAGGCCGACCAGCACGGCCGGAACCCAGCCCCAGGCCAGGACCAGGTGGGACAGAACATCCTCCGGACCACGGCGTTCACCTGCCGGCCGACATCGCGGGGGAAGCGCAGCAGGTCCAGGGCGAAGCCGCCGATCAGGAGGCCCATGCCGTTGGAGGCCTTGCCCGCAAAACCGAGCCCGGAGAAGAACAGCCCCTCCCGGCGGGAGCCATGCAGGTGCTCGTGCTCTTCGGCCGCGTCGGCCATCATCGACGGGAACACGATGAAGACGAGGCCCGAGGCCAGGCCGAAGATCAGGGCGCTGGCGCAGAGCCACGGCAAGGCGTCCGCGCCGACGGGGGCGAAGAGGCCCAGGCCGCGCGCCCCCGGCAGGACGATCCAGCCGATGGCGACCAGGGCGAAGCCGATGGCGGCCACCGTCTTCTTCTCCATCCTGCGCAGCAGCGCGGGCGTCAGCGGCACGCCCGCCAGAATGCCGGCCAGGTAGACGTAGGTGATCACCTGGATCGTCTCAGGCCGGAGCTTCCAGACGAAGACGTAGGTGTGGTTGTTCAGGGCCTGGTGCACGCCCACGGCGCTGGCGAACAGCAGCATCGAGAGGAACAGGATCAGGAAGGTGCGGTTGCGCAGGATCTCCGTCACCTCGCCGACGAAGCGGCTGATCATCGGCTCCGGCGCGGTGCTGGGTTGCGGCAGGGCGGCCGCATAGCGCCAGACGCCGGCGCAGCAGATGAGCCCGCCTGCGAGGACGAGGGCCGCGATCGTCCAGCCGAAGGCGGGATAGCGCGCCGGATCCTGCAGGCCGCCCTCGCCGGCGAAGAACACCGAATAGGCCAGGGCGGTGATCAGGACGCTGATCAGAATGCCGGAGAGCAGGCGGTAGGCCACGATGCGCGAGCGCTCGACGTAGTCGTCCGACATCTCTCCGCCCAGGGCGAAGTAGGGAATGTTGTACATCGAGGCGAAGGCGCGGACGCTGCCCTTGGTCAGGGTGAGCCAGACGAACAGCAGGAAGGGCGTCATTCCCGACGGCGGGGCGAACAGCAGGCCCATGGTGACCATGGTCAGCGGCGCGGCGAGCAGCATCATCGGCAGGCGGCGGCCGAAGCGGGACCTGACGCTGTCCGACCAGGAGCCGATCAGCGGGTCGAGGGCCGCGTCCACGGTCATGCTGATGGCGAGCGCAGCGCCCACCATGCTGCCCGAGAGGCCGAGAACCGCCGTGTAGTAGAAGAAGATGAAGGCGTTGATCGCCAGGTAGCCGGACTCGATGAACTGCCCGATGCTGTAGAAGAACTTCACCGCGCCCGAGGGCTTCAACGCGCCCTCATGCGACGCCGCCTGGGTCCCGGCGGCCTCACCGCCCATGCCTTGTACGCCGTCCACGACCGCCACCTGGTTTCCTCCCGTGCGGTTCTTGTTGTGGAAACGGTAGCCCCCTGCCGACCCGTGGCAACCATGACCCCACGTCACGCGCGCCCTATTCCGCCGCCTCCAGGGCCGCGGCGACCTCGGCGTGGCGACGGCGGGTGATCGTATAGGCCCCCAGGATCGCGATGGCGCCGACGACCACGATCGCGCCGAAGGGGCCCCAGGCGAACAGGATCCGGTGCTGGAGCGGCTCCGAGAGCGTCAGCCCTATGTCGCGGCCGGCGTCCTTGGGAAACCGGATCAGGTCCAGCAGGAAGCCCGAGACCAGAACGCCGAGGCCGGTGGCCGCCTTGAACGCAAAGCCCAGGCCCGCGAAATAGAGCCCCTCGCGGCGGCGGCCGAACAGATGCCGATGTTCGTCGGCTGCGTCGGCCATCATCGAGGGGAAGGCGATGGCGCAGAACCCCGCGCCGAGCCCCGCGACCGCGACCAGGGCCGACAGGAGCGGCGTCGCGGCCGCGCCCTCCAGCGTCACCAGCCCCGCGATCCGCGGCAGGCCGAGCAGAAGCCAGGCGCCCCCGACCAGGCCCATGCCAATCATCGCCACCGTCTTCTTCTCGATCACGCGCGACACCAGCGGAGTCAGCGGCACGCCCAGGAAGAGGCCCCCGAGGAAGAAGAAGGTGGCGGTCTGGATCATCTGCGGCTGCAGCTTCCAGACGAAGACGTAGGCATGGCTGTTGAAGGCCGAATTCACGCCGACCGCCGTGTAGCAGACGCCCGCGGCGAAGAAGAGGATGCGGAACGAAGGGTTGCGGAAGATCTCCGCCACCTCGCCAGGCAGGCGTCGCAGCAGGTGGCGGTCCACTGTGGGAACGCCGGGAAGCGAAGCGGCGTAACGCGCCGAGCCGATCGTGGAGATCAGGGTCGAGACGGCGATGATCGCCGCGATCGTCCAGCCGAAGCCGGGATAGCCCTCGGGCTTCTGCAATCCGCCCTCGCCCTTGAAGAACACCGAATAGGCCAGGCCCGTGGCGGCGCCGGTGGCGAGGATGCCGAAGACCGTGCGCCAGGCCACGACGCTGGACCGCTCGTGATAGTCGGCGGACATCTCGGCGCCGAGGGCGACGTAGGGCACGTGGAACATCGAGACGCCGGCCCGCACCACGATCGCCCAGCCGGCCAGCCAGGCGAAGAGCGCAAGGTCGGGCAGGCCTGCCGGCGGGGCGAACAGCATGCCGACGCTCAAGGCCATCAGCGGCCCGCCGAACGCCATCAGCGGAATGCGGCGGCCGAAGCGCGAGCGGATGTTGTCGGACCAGGAGCCGAAGAACGGATCGACCGCGGCGTCCGCGCAGAGGCCCAGGAACAGGGCCGCGCCGACCAGGCTGCCCGACAGCCCCAGCACCGCCGTGTAGTAGAAGAAGACGAACGCCACGGCGGCGATGAACGACGACTCGCCCATGTTCCCCAGGCCGTAGAGGAACTTGACCGGCAGGCTCGGCCGAGGAGGCGCGGCCGTGGGCCGAGCTTCGATCCCCTCCGCCAAATCATCCTCCCGCACGCCGTGGGCGCTGGACCGTATTCCCTGCGCGGCCGCAGGCAAGCCTCAGGCGTGCGTCGGCTCAGGCCTTCAGCATGTCCGGCGTGATCGGCAGGCTGCGGATGCGCTTGCCGGTGGCGGCGAAGATGGCGTTGGTCAGGGCCGGGATCGCCGGCGGCAGGGCCGGCTCGCCCAGTCCGGTGGGCGGGAAGTCGGTCTTCAGGAACTTCACCTCCACCGCGGGCGCCTCGGAGATGCGCATCAGGCGGTAGTCGGTAAAGTTCGACTGCTCGACCCGGCCGGCCTCAATGGTGATGGCCTGGTGGAGCGCCTCGGAGAGGCCGTCCAGCACCGAGCCCTGCACCTGGTTGAGCGCGCCGTGCGGGTTGATGATCTGGCTGCCGACATCGGCGGCCACCCAGACCTTCTTGACCTTCACCGCACCCTCGGGCGAGCAGGCCACATGCGCCACCTCGGCGAAGTAGCCCAGGTGGCTGTAGTAGCAGGCCACGCCCATGCCCTCGCCCATGGGCAGCTTGGTCTTGCCCCAGCCGGACATCTCGCCCACCGCCTGCAGCACGCCGCGCATGCGGGCCGCGCCATAGGCGGCCGGCGGTTCGCCGACCGTGGGCTTGTCGCCCAGGAGCTTGATCTGGAACGCCAGGGGATCCGCCCCCGCCGCGTGCGCCAGCTCGTCGATGAACGACTGCATGACGAAGGCCAGGGCGTTGGAGCCCGGCGCCCGGAGCGGCCCGGTGGGCACGCCCAGGGGCATGGTGGAAACTTCCAGCCGGCAGTTGGGCACGAACCGCGCGGGATATTCGGCCGCCGACATGCCGGCGCTGGGCGCCATGGTCGTGCCTTCGCCGAAGGTGACGAAGTGGTCGTGCCAGGCGGTGACGTTGCCCGCCGCATCCACGCCGCCGCGGAAGAAGTGGAAGCCCGCCGGCCGGTAGTGGTCGTGGGCCATGTCGTCTTCGCGCGTCCACAGCAGCTTGACCGGCGCGCCGGTCTCGCGCGCGATCCAGGCGGCCTCGACCATGTAGTCGTTGGCCAGCCGGCGGCCGAAGCCGCCGCCGCCGCGGATCATGTGCACGGTGATGTCGTCGGGATTGATGCCCAGGGTCTTGGCCGTGAGCTGGCGGCCGGGCTCGGGGTTCTGGGTCGGGGCCCAGATCTCCAGCTTCCCGTCCTTGAACTCCGCGGTGCAGTTCTGCGGCTCGAGGTTGGCATGGCTCAGGAACGGGTAGGCGTAGGCCGCCTCCACCGTCTTGGCCGAGGCCTTCAGCGCCGCGTCGACATCGCCGTCGTTGCGGGCGGTGCGCTGGGCCTTGCCCGCCGCGATGGCCTTGGCCTGCTCGGCGAACAGCTTGCTCGACTGCTTCGAGGTGGGGTGGTCGTTCCACTTGATGTTCAGCTTGTCGCGGCCCTTGCGCGCCGCCCACCAGCTGTCGGCAACCACGGCCACGCCGGGCATCAGCCCCTGGCCGATGTTGCCGGGCCCGGGGCTCATGGCCTTGGGATCGCCCTCGACCACGAAGGCCTTGCGCACGCCCTTGACGCTCTTGGCCGCCTCGAGATCGGCGCTCGCGACCGTGGCGGCGAAGACCGGCGCCTTCTCGTAGGTGGCGTACAGCATCCCCGGACGGCGCACGTCGATGCCGAACAGCGGCTCGCCGGTCACGATCTTGGCGACGTCGTACTGGGCCTTGGGCTTGCCGATGATGTTGTAGGTCTTGGGATCCTTCAGCGTCAGGGACTTGGGATCCGGCGGCGTGACGTTGGCGCAGGCCATGGCCAGCGAGCCGTAGGTGCGCTTCTTTCCCGAGGGCTTGTGGACCACGTTGCCCGGAACGGTGGCGCAGTCGCCCGGCCCGCAGTTCCAGGCGGTGGCGGCGGCCTGGATCAGCATGGCGCGCGCCACCGCGCCCACGCGGCGCAGCTCTTCCCAGTGCAGCGGCGTGGCCATGCTGCCGCCCGCGAACTGGCGGCCGTAGGCCTTCGGATCGCTGTCGGCCTGCTCGATCACGACGTCTTCCCACGCCACGTCGAGCTCCTCTGCGATCAGCATGGGCAGCATCGTCTTCACGCCCTGGCCCACCTCGGGGTTCTTGGCGGTGATCGTCACCTTCCCGTTCGGCGCCACCCGCACATAGGCGTTCAGCGGCTTGACGGTGTCGTCCTGGGCCTCGGCCTTGGAAGCGATGGAGAAGGCGAGGGTCAGGCCCCCGGCGCCGACCGACGTCAGGATCTCGCGGCGGTTGGCCTTCAGGTCATGATAGGTCATGGCTCAGACCTCCTTCTGGCCGGAGGCGCGCTTGATGGCGGCGCGGATGCGGACGTAGGTGGCGCAGCGGCAGATGTTGCCGTTCATCGCCTCGTCGATCTGGGCGTCGGTGGGCTTGGGCGTCTTTGCCAGCAGGGCCGTGGCGCTCATGATCTGGCCCGCCTGGCAGTAGCCGCACTGGGCGACGTCCAGTTCCATCCAGGCCGCCTGCACCTTCTTGCCGACGGGATGGGCGGCCATGCCCTCGATGGTGCTGATCTTGGCCGCACCCACGCTCTCGACGGGGATCTGGCAGGCGCGCATCGGCTGGCCGTCGATATGGACGGTGCAGGCCCCGCACGCGGCGACCCCGCAGCCATACTTGGTGCCTACGAAGCCCAGGGTGTCACGCAGCACCCAGAGAAGTGGCGTGTCGCCATCGACGTCGGCGCTGACCGCCTTGCCGTTCACTGTGAGGGAATAGGCCATGCCTGCATCTCCGCCCTTGTCCGGATGATGCTACCCCGTGCGTCCCCCTTCGGGAAAGCGCCGGTGCATGACGGAGCTGTAATGTTCGGCGCCGCCTAATCCCGCTCGACCGGGAAGCAGATGTCGGCCTCGAAGCCCTGGGGCTCGAAGCGGGCCACGACGTGGCCGCCATTGTTGCGCAGGGAAATGTCGAGGAGGCGGGTGCCAAAGCCGCGACGCGACGGGGGGTTCACCTTCGGCCCGCCGGTTTCGGACCATCGCAGATGTGCGTTCGGGCCGTCGTCCGGGATCTGTTCTAGCTTCACGCGGCCCGCGGGCGCCGACAGCGCGCCGTACTTCACGGCGTTGGTCGAAAGCTCGTGGAGCAGGAGCGCCATGGCGATCACCATGTCGTTCGAGATGCGCAGCTCGCCCAGCCGCGCATCGATGTCGAAGCGCGATGGGTCGAACGGCGTCAGGGCCCGGCCCAGCAGGTCGCCCAGGCGCAAGGAGCCTTCGGATGTCTGCGTGACCAGGTCCTGGCTGTCGGCCATGGACTGCAGCCGGGCCATCAGGACGGCCTTGAAGTCCTCGACCGTGTCGACGCCCTTCGCCGTCTGGGCGACGAAGGACATCATCACCAGGATGCCGTTCTTGGCCCTGTGGGCCAGTTCCCTCAGCACCAGGCTGCGACGCTCTTCCGCGGACTTGCGGTCGGTGATGTCGAGGTTCGAGCCCACGGCCCGCACGACGCCGGAGGCATCCTTCAGCAGCCGTCCGCGGCTCAGGATCCAGCGCGGCCGGGCCTCGGCCGTCGGCCGGGTTCGGTGCTCCATGCTGAAGAGGGCATCCTGCGGCCCTTCGCTCGCCCGGCGATAGGCGTCGCGGACCAGATCCCTGTCGTCGGGATGCACCAGTTCAGGATAGTCCGCGATCGTCAGGGGCCGGTCCGGCTCGACGCCGAACAGCTCGCGATTGCGGGCGTTCCAGGTCAGCTCGCCGCTGCGAACATCCCACTCCCACAGGCCGAGGCCGGCAGCCTCCACCGCCGCCTCCAGGCGCCGGAGACGTTCGCGCAGGACCTCAGCGGTCTCTTTGTCGCCGCCCTTCGCCAAATCCTCGGCCCCCAACGGCCGCACGCTACAGCCAGCGGCAATCTGGCCCCCTCGGCCGGACGCCACAACAGCCTATGTGAATAGGTCGCAGCTTCAGCGCGGCGTCGGCCGTCAGACCCGCGGCAGCACGACCACCGCGTCGGACAGCTCGTTGGGATTGTCGCCCCGCCGCGGCGGGAAACGTTCGGCCAGAACGTCACCGCAGAGCGCTACGGCCGCTGCGAAACCCTCGGCCGGCCGGCCCTGCTTGAGACCGGCGACCAGCACCGACATGGCCCGGTCCCAGGTGTCCTCCGGAACCTGGGCGTGGATGGCCTCGTCGGCGATCAGTTCGGCCATCCGCTCCGCCGCCGAGACGTAGATGAGCACGCCGGTCCGCTCGCGGGTGGCGTGGAGGTTCTTGGAAAGGAATTGCTCCTCGGCCCGGGCCCGGACCCGATCGCGCTTGAAGCCTCGCGGCGTCAACGCCCGGCGCATCGGCGGAATGGCCACGATGAAGAGGGTCGCCACGAACAGCAGCCCCTGCATGAGCAGCGTGCCCACCAGGGCGGCGCGGGCGGTCGCCTCGCCGACGTCTTCGACCTGGTCCGCGGTCCAGCCGCCGAACAGGGACATGTCCGGCGCCGTCACCTCGATGCCGAGCAGCAGCAGGATCGCAGGGGCCAGAAGGGCGACGCCCGCCGCCCAGGCCAGCGGGGTGGCGTGATAGTCCGCGCTCTCCTCGGCCACCACGCAGTAGATCTCCCCCGTGGTCCGCGCCTCGGCGGCGCGCACGGCGGCCTCGACCGCGGCCAGATCTTCGGGCGTCAGGTTCAGCTTCGCCATCACCAGCTCCCGGAGGCGCCGCCGCCCCCGCCCGATCCGCCGCCGCCGGAGAACCCGCCGCCACCCCCGCCGCTCGACCACCCTCCGCCGCCGCTCCAGCCGCCGCGCCGGCTGGAGCCCGGACCCGAGAGGATGAAGGGCAACAGCCACCAGAGCCCGCTGCCGCCCCGTCGGCGACGCCCGCCGAACGCGCGAAGGATGCCGCTGAGCACCCAGAAAACGACGACGATGATGACGATCAGCGGCACGCCGACGCCGCTGTCGCCGCGCTCGTCCGCGGCGATGGTGACTTTCGGCGCGGACTCCGCCTCGGCCACGGCTGCCTTCTGCTGATCGGGCGGCAGGCCGATCTGGCGAACGATGGCTTCGGTCCCGTCGACGACGCCCTTCTCCATCTCGCCCGCCTTGAAGGCCGGCAGGATGGCGCGCTGGATGATCAGACTGGAGAGCGCGTCGGTCAGGACCGGCTCTAGCCCATAGCCCACCTCGATCCGCACCTTCCGCTGGTTGGGCGCCACGATGAGGATTGCGCCGTCGTCCTGTTCCTTGCGGCCGATGCCCCAGGTTCGGAGCAGCTGGTAGCCGTAATCCTCAATCTCGTAGCCCTGCAGGTCCGGCAGCGTCGCCACGACGAGTTGGTGGCCGGTCTGCTGCTCCAGCGTTGCCAGCTCCTGCGTCAGCCGCGCCTCCGCGGCCGGCGACAGGATCTCGGCGTTGTCCACGACCCGCCCGGTGAGCGGCGGGAAGTTCGGCGCCGCGAGGGCGACGGTCGGCAGGACCAGCGCGAGCGCCAGTCCGACCCGGAGGCGTCGGAGCAGGCCCAAGCTACTTCGGCGGCGGCGAGCCGGGCGCGGCGCCCGCAGGCGGAGCGGCAGGCGGCGCGGCGGGCGCGAAGTCCACGGTGGGCGCCGACTGGGCCGTGGCGGTGGCCTGGAACAGCTGCATCGGCTGGGTCGACGAGTACATGGTCTTGGCCCAGATGATCTGGGGGAACGTGCGCAGCGTGGTGTTGAAGTCGCGGACGGCCTCGTTGTAGTCGCGCCGCGAGATGGCGATCCGGTTCTCGGTGCCTTCGAGCTGGCTCTGCAGCGCCATGAAGTTCTCGTTCGATTTCAGGTCCGGGTACTGTTCCTGGAGCACGCGCATGGGGGCCAGGGCCAGGGACAGGTTGTTCTGGGCGGCCGCATAGCGCTGGAAGGCGGCGGGGTCGGTGGTGATGCCCGCGTCCGAGCGGACCTGGGTGGCGCTGGCGCGCGCCTGGGTCACGGCCACCAGCACGTTGCTTTCCTGGGCTGCGTAGCCTTTCACGGTAGCCACCAGGTTGGGGATCAGGTCGGCGCGGCGCTGGTACTGGTTCTGCACCTCGGCCCACTGAGCCTTCGCCTTCTCCTCCTTGGTGGGGATCGCATTGACCCCGCACGCGGCCAGCGCCAGCGGCGCGATCAGCACGAGCGCGAGGCTCCGGAAACGGCGGATCAGGCTGTTCATCGAGGTTCCCTTCGAAGCCCGCAGAAGGCTGACGTTATGTGGCCTGGACATTGATCCTGCGCAACGGCGACGGCACAAGGGCCCATGGCCAAGGCCAAGCCCTATTACGCCCCCGGCAGTCTCAGCGCCGTGTTCTACGACCGGATCACCGGCGCGGACGCGAAGCTGCTGGGCGATGAGGACATCTATGCGGGTCTCGCGCCCGACGCCGGTGCGCTTCTGGAGCTCGGCGCGGGCACCGGCCGGCTGACCATCGGCCTGGCCGCTCGCGGCTTCCGGGTCTGCGGGGTCGACATCTCGCCGGTCATGCTGTCCCAGGCCGAGGCCAGGGTGACCGGGCTGCCGCCGGACCTGCGCGAGCGCATCGAACTTCGGCGGGGGGACATGACCTCCCTGGACCTGAAGCGCACGTTCGACCTGGTGATCTGTCCGTTCTTCACCCTGGCGCACGTGCCGACCGGCGCGGCCTGGCGCAACACCTTCGCCGTGGCCGCGCGCCACCTGCCGTCCGGTGGGCTGGCGGCCTTCCACCTGCCGAAACTCGAACTGATGCGTGGGCTCGAGCCGCCGGATCCGCGCCGCCCGGTGCTCGACCAGCACCTGGGGGACGGTCGGGCGCTTCTGCTGTTCGTGCTGGAACGCAGCTTCAAGGAGGGGGCGAACCGGCTGGAGCAGGTGCTGGAATATGTGCTGGCCGACGAGACCGGACGGATCGCGCATCGCAGCGCTGAGCGGCTGACCTACTACATGACGGACCCGGTCCCGCTGGCCGCCACCGCGGGTCTCGTCCCGGACCGCCCGCCCATCGACCTAGGCGGCGTCGGCGACATCTTCGTGTTCCGCAAACTCTAGGCGGCGATCTTCGCCGGGTTGACCACCGTCACCGGCCATTGGGGCTTGGCCGGACGCTGGCGGATCTCCTCGCCCTTGAGCCAGATGAAGAGCGCCTCCCAGTGGATGGCGGCGACCACGCCGACGGTCATCCAGGGATGGGTGAGCCATGCCCGCGCCAGGTTGCGGTCGGTGAGCGCCTGGCGCTCGGCCACGAAGCCGGTGGACAGCACCCGGCCCTCGGCGTCGTCCACGTCGACGAGAACCTGGACCTTGTCGCCCGGTGGCCGGACCCGGAAGGCGTAGCTCAGGTCCATGTCCATGAACGGCGAGACGTAGAAGCCCTTCTCGCAGGACTGTTTCACGACCGGCGCGTCCTCGGCCGGGATCAGGTAGCTGTGTCGCTCGCCGAAGGTGTTGTTGACCTCGTACAGCACGGCGCTCAACGCCCCGTCGGGCCGGTGGCAGAAGTAGACCGTCAGGGGATTGAACCCCAGGCCGAGGATCCGCGGCATGGCGAGGAGGTGGATCGGCCCGCCATGGGCGATCCCGGCCGCCGCGAGCTGGGCTTCCACCTGCTGCTTCAGCGGCGTGGCCGAGCCGTCGCCGTGGCGTCGCGGATCGAAGCCGACCAGGTTGAACCTGAGCAGCGAGAACAGCTTCAGGTTCCGGTCCAGCTCGGCCAGCTCGTCCAGGTCCAGCAGCAGCATGAAGATGCGGTAGCGCAGCGCGTGGCGCCGGGGCTTCAGCCGGGTGTGCGAAACGACCCCGGGAAAGAGCCCCGAAACCGCCATCAGGCAGCCTCTTCCGCCAGGACCGGCGCGCGCACGTGGATGCGGCCGTTCTCGTCCGCCACCGTCCAGGGCCGCCGGACGCCGCCCAGCTGCTCGGCCACGGCCAGGCCGGACTGCAGCGCGTCCTCGTGGAAGCCGTGGCCCAGGTAGGAGCCGCAGAACCAGGTCCGCCGCGCGCCTTGGATATCCCACATCTCCCGCTGGGCTGCGATGGCGCCGGCGTCGAACAGCGGGTGATCGTAGATCTCGGTCTTGATCAGCCTGTCCGCGGCGATCTCCTTGTTGGGGTTCAGCGTCACGAAGAGATCGGGGGCGCCCCGCAGGCTCTGCAGGCGGGTCATCCAATAGGTCACGGCACCCTCGCCCGGCGCGGCGCGACGGCCGATATGGTTCCAGCTGCACCAGGCCCGGCGGCGTTTCGGCATGAGCACAGGATCGGTGTGCAATGCGACCATGTTACGGCTGTAGCGGAAGCAGCCCAGTAGGCGCTTCTCGTCCGCGGACGGATCCTCCAGGAGGGCGAGCGCGGTGTCGCCGTGGGTGGCCAGCACCACCTGGTCGAACCGCTCGCGGCCGCCCCCGGCCAGGCGCAGCTCCGCGCCATTGACGTCGCGCCGCACGCCCACGACCCGCACCCCCTTGCGCGCTTCGCCCCGGAACGCCGCGACGAGCTTGGCGACATAGGCCCGGGAGCCGCCTTCGACGGTCCGCCACAGGCCCCGCCCGACGATGCTCATCATGCCGTGGTTCTGGAAGAAGCGGATCAGCGAGGCGGCGGGATAGGCGCCGATCTGGTCCAGCGGCGTCGACCAGATGGCCGCCGCCTGGGGCAGCAGGTGATCGTCGCGGAACGCGTCGCCATAGCCCTTGGCGGCCAGATAGGCGTCCAGCGGCGTCGCCTGGCGCTCCAGCATCTCCAGGTCGCGCGGCGCGGTGCGGAAGAAGCGCTCGATATCCAGAAGCAGGCGCCAGAAGCGCGGCGACAGAAGATTGCGCTTCTGGGCGAATATGCCGCCCAGGCCGAAGCTGGAGTATTCGAACGCGCCGTCGTCCAGCGACACCGACAGGCTCATGTCGGCGTTCAGGCTGGGTACCCCCAGATGGGCCAGCATCGCCGTGAAATTCGGATAATTGCCTTCGTTGTAGACGATGAAGCCGGTGTCCACCGGCACCAGGCAGTGGACGCCGGGAACCTCGGCGGTGTGGGCGTGCCCGCCCAGGCGGTGGTCAGCCTCGAAGAGGGTGACGTTATGCGCCTGCGACAAGAGCCAGGCGGCGGACAGGCCCGCAACGCCACTGCCGACCACGGCGACGTTCAGCCGCTCACCGCCACCCATATCCGCTCCAAGCCTTGTCCGCACAGCGCAGCCGGCGTGTCGCCGCACGCGCGGCCTGCTTAGCAAACGCTACGAGGCGATCACAGCACCGGATGCGTCTGGTCGCGGAACGTGGTCGTATCGCTGCATGATGCTGTTGCAGATCGTAGTGGGCGTGCTTCTCGCCATGACCCTGGTGATGGCCGCGGCCTGGGCGTTCGGCCTGGCCGTGAAGAACGGCGGCTGGACCGATGTGTTCTGGAGCTTCGGAACCGGTCTGGTGCTGGCGGGCGCCGCGGTCGTCGCCACGGGAACCGACAGCAGCCAGGCCCGCCGCCTGGTGATCGCCGGCTTCATGCTGGCGTGGGGCCTGCGCCTGGGCCTTTATTTGGCGCCGCGCGTCGCGGGCCATCCCGAGGACCCGCGCTACGCCGCCTTCCGCAAGTCCGCGAAAAACTACCCGCTCACCATGCTCTGGGTCAGCCTGCCCCAGGCGCCCGCCACCGCGCTGCTGGCGCTGAGCGTCGTGGCTGCGGCCCAGCGACCCGAGCCGTCCCTCGACCTGCGCGACGCCCTGGCCGCGCTAATCTACCTCGCAGCCATCGTCGGCGAGACGGTGGCGGACACCCAGATGAAGCGCTTCCGGGGCGATCCGGCCAACAAGGGCAAGGTGATCGACGCCGGCCTCTGGGCCTGGTCGCGCCACCCGAACTACTTCTTCCAGTGGCTGGGCTGGATGGCCTATCCGATCATGGCCCTGGATCCGGCGCGGCCGGTCAGTCTGCTGACCCTCGTGGCGCCGGCTGTCATGTATGGCCTGCTCCGCTATGTCTCCGGCGTCCCGCCGCTGGAGGAGGCCATGCTGAAGTCGCGCGGTGACGCGTTCCGCGGCTATCAGAAGCGGGTCAGCGTCTTCTTCCCCCTCCCACCCAAAGCCTGAGTCCGCATGAGCCTGATCTCCGCCACCATCGACACGTTCGAGGGCGCGCCGCTGCCCGATATCGTCCGCAAGACCGCCATCCACCTCTTGGTGGCGAATGCGCGCCGCGAGCATTCCAAGGCCGGCGCCGGGACGGAAGCGGCCTTCGCGCGCGACATGGCCGAGCACCCCATCGCCGAGCACACCGATGCGGCGAACGCCCAGCACTACGAGGTGCCGGCCGCGTTCTTCCTGAACTGCCTCGGCCCGCAGCTGAAGTATTCGTCCTGCCTCTACAGGACTTCCGGCGACACGATCGCCGAGGCCGAGGAGCATGCCCTGAAGGAGACCGCAGAGCACGCCGACCTCAAGGACGGGCAGCGCATCCTGGAGCTCGGTTGCGGCTGGGGTTCGCTGTCCCTGTGGATGGCGAAGGCCTACCCGAACGCGAAGATCACCTCCGTATCCAACTCGGCGAGCCAGAAGGCCTTCATCCTGGCCCGCGCCCAGGAGCGCGGCCTGTCGAACCTGGAGGTGATCACCTGCGACATGAATGACTTCGAGGCGCCCGGCGCCTTCGACCGGGTCGTGTCCGTCGAGATGTTCGAGCACATGTCGAACTGGCGCGCCCTGCTCGGGCGGGTGAAGACCTGGCTTAAGCCCGACGGCCGACTGTTCATCCACGTCTTCACGCACAGGACGACGCCCTACCGGTTCGATCTCAACGACGAGGCCGACTGGATCGGAAAGTACTTCTTCTCGGGGGGCGTGATGCCCAGCCACGGGCTGATGGCCCAGTTCCCCGACCTGTTCACCGTGGAGCAGGACTGGCGCTGGAGCGGCAGGCACTACGAGAGGACGGCGCTCGACTGGCTGGGCCTCTACGACCGCAACATCGCCAAGATCCGGCCGGTGCTCGAGGTCACTTACGGCAAGGACGCCACGCTCTGGCATCGCCGTTGGCGGCTGTTCTTCCTCGCCACCGCCGGCCTCTTCGGCCACCGTGGCGGGACCGAGTGGGGCGTAAGCCACTACCGGCTGCGCCCGGCTTGAGGCCTTTGGGGGACACCGAATGATCCGACTGATCGCCACCTATTTCGCGACGGCCCTGGCAGTGCTGGTGCTGGATATCATCTGGCTGACCCAGTTCGGGCCGAAGGTGTACTTTCCGACGCTGGAGCCGGTGGCCCTGCCCTCGGCCAGGCTCCCGCCGGCGGTCGTGTTCTATTTCGCCTACATCCTCGGTATCCTCGCGCTGGCGATCTGGCCGACGCGTGACAAGCCGCTGCTGAAGACCACCCTCACCGGCGGCATGCTGGGGGCCCTCTGCTACGCCACCTACGACCTGACCAACCAGGCGACGCTCAAGGTCTGGTCCACGCACATCACCGTCATCGACATCACGTGGGGCACGTTCCTCACGGCGGTGGGCGCGACGGCCGGCGGCTGGGTGTTCCGTCGCATGAAGGCCTAGGCGTCACCGCCCTCCACGTGCCATTCTCTTTCGAAGAAGGATCACGATACAGTGTAAATCTGTACGCGGAGGAGATGCCATGGACGCGGTGCTCGAACGTCAGGACCTGAACCAACGGCTCGAGGAGGCCGCCCTCAACGGCATGACCATGGCCGTCTGGGCCGACGTGCAGCCGGACAAGGCAGCCGTGGTCGATCCGGACGGGACGCGCCGCTCCTTCGCCGAGGTGAACGCCAATGCGAACCGCATCGTGCGCCTCCTGCGCAAGGCAGGGCTCAAGGCGGGGGACGCGGTGGCCTTGGCCATGTCCAACCGGCACGAATTCCTGGAGATCCAGTCCGCCACCCTGCGCGCCGGTTTCCGGATCACCCCGATCAACTGGCACCTGACCGCCGACGAGATCGCCTACATCCTCAACGATTGCGAAGCCCAGGCGGTGTTCGTGGAGACCCGCATCTCAGCCGCCGTCGCCGCCACGGCCCAGGCTCCCGACCTCAAGATCAAGATCGCCGTCGGCGGCGATCTGGACGGGTTCGTCAGCTACGACGCAGCGCTGGCAGGGATCGACAGCTCGGACATCGACGATCCGGTCCTGGGCAACCAGATGCTCTACACGTCCGGCACCACCGGCCGGCCCAAGGGCGTCTTCCGCCCGACGCCGGTGATCACGCCCCAGGCGATGTACGCGCTGCGCGGCTACGACAAGGACTCCGTCCAGCTCTGCGCTGGTCCGGCCTATCACGCCGCCCCCCTGGCCTTCGACGTCCGCGCCGCCATGGGCGCCGGCGCGACCCTGGTGTTCCTCGACAAGTGGGACAGCGAACACACGCTGCGGACCATCGCCGCCCAACGCGTGACCCACATGCACCTGGTCCCGATCATGTTCCAGCGGCTGCTGGCCCTGTCGGACGAGGTGAAGGCGCGCCACGACATCTCGTCGGTGAAGTACATCGTGCACGGCGCGGCGCCCTGCCCGCCCGAGGTCAAGCACGCCATGATCGCCTGGTTCGGCCCGGTGCTGAGCGAGTACTACGCCGGCTCCGAAGGCGGCGCGGGATTCATGATCAATTCTGAGGAGTGGCTTCGGAAGCCCGGCTCGGTCGGCAAGCGTCCCGAGCTGCTGGGCTCCAAGATCCTGGACGACCAGGGGAACGAGTGCCCGCCCAACGTCTCGGGGACGATCTACCACCAGCTCCCGCCCGGCGGCGGGTTCACCTATTACAAGGACGAGAAGAAGACCCAGGCCAGCCGCGTCGGCGACTACTTCACCATGGGCGACATGGGCTACTTCGATGAGGACGGCTACCTGTTCCTCACCGGCCGCAGCGCCGAGACCATCATCTCGGGCGGGGTGAACATCTACCCGCAGGAAATTGACAACGAGCTGATCAAGCACGAGGCGGTGGCCGACAGCGCGACGGTGGGCGTGCCGCATGACGAGTGGGGCGAGCAGGTCAAGGCGGTGATCTTGCTGAAGCCGGGCTACGAGCCGTCGGACCTGCTGGAGCAGGAGATCCTGGCCTTCGCCCGCGACAGCCTGCCCAGCTTCAAGGTCCCGCGCAGCCTCGACTTCGTCACCAGCCTGCCCCGCTCCGAGGCCGGCAAAATCCAGCGCGGCAAGGTGCGTGCGCCGTACTGGGAAGGCCGCGCGCGGCAGATCTAGGCGTTGCGAGGCTCACGGCTGGCGCTTTGCGGACATGGAAACTAGGCTCTCCCGAAGTCTGCTTCGGGGGTTTCAAGTGAAGATGTTCGTTCTCGGCGCGGCGCTGGCCGCCGTCCTCGCCACGCCTGCGGCAGCGCAACAGACGCCCGCCACCACCTTCGTCCAGGCCGGCCGGGTGCTGCTCGACCCCGCCTCCGGCAAGGTCGAGACGCGGAAGACCCTGGTGATCCAGGGCGGCAAGGTGGTGCGCATCGCCGACGGCTATGTCTCCGAGCCCGGCGGCAAGGTGGTGGACCTGAAGAACAGCTTCGTGCTGCCCGGCCTGATCGACAGCCACGTCCACATCACCAGCCAGCAGAACCCGAACTCCCGCCTTGAGGAGGTGACCCAGTCCTCGGCCGAACAGGCCATGGTCGGCGCCCGCTATGCGAAGAAGACCCTGATGGCCGGCTTCACCACCGTGGCCGACCTCGGCGGCGACAACGAAGCGGTTTTCGCCCTGCGGAAGGCGACCGCGCTGGGTGATGTGGCCGGCCCGCGCATCCTGGCCGCCGGCTCGGCGATCTCGGTCCACGGCGGCCACGGCGACGTGAACGGCTTCCGCGAGGACCTGATGCACGTGCTGCGGCCCGGGTCGGTCTGCTCCGGCGCCGCCGACTGCGCGCGGGCCGTGCGCGAGCAGGTCTGGAAAGGCGCGGACGTGATCAAGATCACCGCCACGGGCGGCGTGCTCTCCAACACGGCCGCGGGCTTGGCGCAGCAGTTCGCCGAAGAGGAGCTGGAGGCGATCGTGGAGTCGGCCCACCGCATGGGCCGGCGCGTCACCGCCCACGCGCACGGCGGCGACGGCATCGTCAGCTTCATGAAGGCCGGCGGCGATTCCATCGAGCACGGCACCTATCTCGACGCCGAGGGCATCGCCCTGATGAAGAAGAACGGCGCCTATCTGGTGCCCACCCTGATGGCCGGGGACTTCGTCTATCGGGTGGCGAGCGGGCCCAATAACTTCCTAACCCCGGCGCAGTCGGCGAAGGCGCTGGAGGCCGGCCCGAAGATGCTGGACATGGCCCGCCGCGCCCACGCCGCCGGCGTGACGATCGCCTTCGGGACGGACACCGGCGTCTCCGCGCACGGGGACAACGCCGGAGAGTTCGGCCTGCTGGTCAAGGCAGGCCTCACGCCCCTGGAGGCGATCCAGGCCGCGACGGTGCACGCCGCCGACCACCTGCAGATCTCGTCGGTCGCCGGCCGGCTGACCCCGGGCCACGCCGCCGACCTCATCGCCGTCGACGGCGACCCCTTGAAGGACGTCGAGGTCCTGAAGCAGGTGGCGTTCGTGATGAAGGACGGGACAGTCTACAAGGACTGAAGGACGCCGTAAGGAAGGGAAACCAAGCGTGTTTGGCCGCGCCCGCCGACGCAGGGCATAAGCCGCCGCCATGATCCCCTTCATCGACCTGCAGTCCCAGCGCCAGCGGCTGGGCCAGCCCCTTGAGGACGCGATCCTCAAGGTCGTGCGCTCGGGGGCCTACATCATGGGCCCCGAGATCGCCCAGTTCGAAGCCGAGCTCGCGGCTTTCGGCCAGGCGCCGCACGCGCTCTCCTGCGGCTCCGGCACCGAGGCCCTGGTCCTGCCTTTGATGGCCTGGAAGGTCGGGCCGGGCGACGCGGTCTTCTGCCCCTCCTTCACCTTCGCGGCCACGGCCGAGGCCATGCCGCTGGTCGGCGCCTCGCCGGTGTTCGTCGACGTCCTGCCCGACACCTACAACCTCGACCCTGCGAAGCTGGACGCCGCCATCGCGGCGGTGAAAGCCGACGGCCAGCTGACCCCGCGCGCGGTGATCGCCGTCGACCTGTTCGGCCAGCCGGCGGACTATCCCGCGATCGCCGCGGTCTGCGCCAAGCACGGCCTCAAGCTCATCTCGGATTCGGCGCAGGGCTTCGGCTGCACGCTCGGGGGCAAGCATCCGATCCACTGGGCGGACGTGACGACCACCTCGTTCTTTCCGGCCAAGCCGCTGGGCTGCTACGGCGATGGCGGGGCGGTGCTGAGCAAGGACGCCCGGTTCCACGACCTGCTCGTCAGCCTGCGGGTCCACGGCCAGGCGGTGAAGTCAGACCTCGAAGGGCGCACCTTCGACCACGACCCGAAGTACCTGAACATGCGGGTCGGGATGAACAGCCGGATGGACACGATCCAGGCGGCGGTGCTGCTCCAGAAGCTGACCATCTTCGCCGATGAGATCGCCGCACGGAACAAGGTCGCGGCCCGCTATGCGGAGGGCCTGGGCGACGTGGTGCGCACCCCGCCCGTGATCGGGGGCGGCGTCTCGGTCTGGGCCCAGTACGTGATCGAGACCGGCGACCGCGACGGGCTGGCCGCGCACCTGAAGGCCGAGGGCGTGCCGACCGCGGTCTATTATCCCGTGCCCCTGCACCAGCAGGCGCCCTACGCCGGCTATCCCCAGCCCGGCGGCCTTCCGGTGACGGAGGCCGCCGCCGAGAAGGTGCTGGCCTTGCCCATGCACGCCTACCTGACCGAGGCCGACCAGGACCACATCGTCTCTTCGATCCGCAACTACGTGAAACGGAACGGCTAGACGGGCCTGCCGCTGCGTGAGAGGAGTTCACTCAAACAAGCGTTTGAGGGAGCGTCCGATGAAAGCCGCAGTCTACTATGAGAATGGTGGGCCCGACGTCCTTAAGTACGAGGACGTTCCCGATCCGCAATGCCACCCCAAGGGCATCGTCATTCGCGTCGAGGCGGTGTCGATCGAGGGCGGGGACACCCTGAACCGCTGGCGCGGGCCGCTGATGACCAACCCGCACGTGGTCGGCTACCAAGCCGCCGGCGAGGTGGTGGAGGTCGGCGCCGAGGTCAGCAAGTTCAAGGTCGGCGACAAGGTCTGCACCACCGGCGCGTTCGGCAGCCACGCCGAGCTGCGCGCCGTGCCGGCCATGACGGCCTGGAAGATCCCGGCCGGCCTGAGCACCCGGGAAGCCGCGGTGATCCCCGTGACCTTCGGCACCGCCGACGACTGCCTGTTCGAGTTCGGCCGGATGAAGAAGGGCGAGATCGTCCTGGTCCAGGCCGGCGCCTCGGGCGTGGGCGTGGCCGCGATCCAGCTCGCCGCGCGCGCGGGGGCGTCCATGGTGCTGGCCACGGCCTCGTCGGACGAGCGCCTGGAGAAGCTCAAGGCTTACGGCCTGACCCACGGCATCAACTACCGGACCCACGACGTCGTGCAGGAGGTCATGCGCCTCACCGACAAGAAGGGCTGCGACGTGATCGTCGATTCGGTCGGCGGACCGACCCTGCAGTCTTCCATCCTGAGCCTGGCCTACCGGGGCCGGGTCTCGATGGTGGGCCAGGCCGGCCGGGAGCCGATGACGGTCGACGTCGGGTCGATGATGGGCGGCAACCGCAGCTTGTCGGGCGTGTTCCTGGGCGCCGAGATCGCCACCGACCGGGTGCAGAAGAACATCCAGCGCCTGATCGAGGACGTCGCGCGTGGAGAGCTCAAGGTGCTGATCGACAAGGAGTTTCCGCTATCGGAAGCGGCGGCGGCGCATCGCTACATCGAGAGCCGTCAGGCCGTCGGCCGCGTGCTGCTGATTCCCTAGCGCCCGAAGATCTTCAACCACAGGCCCGCAAGGCCGAGCAGGATGAACGCCCACATCGCCAGGGACAGCAATAGAGGGACGATCACACGCATGCCTTCGCTCAGCCCTCCCCCCAGGCGTTTCTTACGACCATGATTGGCGCACAAGCCCGGCGAAGACCAGTCGATTCACGCGCCAGGATCGCCGCAGGCGTTGGCCTGCAACCAACAGGGTATGTGCAAGGAGGGACACGCGATGCCGAAAGCCCGTAACGGGGCCGTCGAGCTGGAGTACCAGACCTTCGGCGACGACCGGCCGGAAGCCATTCTTCTGGTCAACGGCCTGGGGTCCCAGATGACCCGCTGGCCGGAGGCGTTCTGCGACATCCTGGTCGCCCGCGGCTATCGTGCGATCCGCTTCGACAACCGTGACACCGGCCTCTCCACCTGGCCCACGGAACGCTACACCCTGAAGGACATGGCGGCCGATGCCGTGGCCGTCCTCGAGGCGGCCGGCGTCGCCCGTGCGCACATCGCGGGCGTCTCGATGGGCGGGATGATCGTGCAGCGGATCGCCATCGACCATCCCGGCCGCGTGCTTTCGATGACGTCGATCATGTCGGCGCCCTCGGGCAACGTGGTCGCCACGCCCGAGGCGATGGCGGTGATCAGCAATCCGCCGCCCAGCCCCGAAGCGGACTACGAGGCCTTCATCGCCCATGGGATGAAGAACGCCCGCACCATCGGCAGCCCGGCCTATCCCTGGACGGACGCGGAACTGCGCGAACGGGTGATCGCGGAACACCGGCGCGCCTTCAATCCCGCCGGCGTGGGCCGCCAGCGCGCCGCCATCGGCGCGGACGGCGACCGGACCGAAGAGCTGCGCAAGATCCGGATCCCCACCGTGGTCCTTCACGGGGAGGACGACCCCTTGGTGCAACCCGTCGGCGGCGAGGCCACGGCCGCCGCCATCCCCGGCGCCGAGCTGCGGATGATTCCGGGCATGGGCCATGACCTGCCGCCCGGCCTGTACGACGTCTTCGCCGACGCGATCTGCACCGCGGCGGCCCGAGCCAAGACCAACGCCTGAGAACGAGGAATCCATGGGACGACTTTCCGGCCGTACGGCCGTCATCACCGGCGCGGCCAGCGGCATCGGCCGGGCCTCGGCGAAGCTGTTCGCGGCGGAAGGGGCGAACATGATCATCGCCGACCGCGCCGACGGCGTCGACGAGACCGCCGAAGCGATCACGGCGGCGGGCGGCAAGGCCGTGGCCCTGAAGGGTGACGCCGGTGACGACGCCTTCGTGCGGTCGCTGGTCGCCCGAGCCCAGTCGGAGTTCGGAAGCCTGGACGTGTTCTGGGCCAACGCCGGCATCTCGGGCGGCTTCGCCCCGCTCCACGAACAGACCGCCGACTACTGGGCCGAGATCCTGCGGGTGAACCTGATCGGCGCCTTCCTGGGCGTGAAGTACGCATCCGAGGCCATGATCCCGAACGGCAGGGGCTCGATCATCTGCACCGCGTCGGTGGCAGGCATTCGCTCCGGCGCGGGCGGACCGGCCTATTCGGCGTCGAAGGCCGGCGTGATCAGCCTGGTCCAGACCGCCTGCAACGAGCTCTACGGGACGGGGATTCGCGTCAACGCCGTCGCCCCCGGCCTGATCGAGACGGGCATGACCAAGCCCATCTTCGATGGCGCCCGCGTCCGCGGCAACGAAGATAAGATCGGCCAGCTCAACCCCACCACCCGCTATGGCCAGCCGGAGGAGATCGCCGCCGCCGCCCTGTTCCTGGCGTCGGACGAGGCCTCGTACGTCAATGGTCAGACCCTGGCGGTGGACGGCGGCCTGTCGACCTCGCATCCGGTTGTGCGCCGCAAGCGATGATCCTCCTGATGCGTCACGGCGAGACCTTCTGGAATCGCGAAGGCCGCATCCAGGGTCATACCGAAAGCGACCTGACGCCGCTCGGCGAGCGTCAGGCTCGCGCCATGGCCGGCCTCGTCGCCGACCTGGTCCGCCACGAGGGCGGCCGCTTCCGGCTGGTCTCCAGTCCCATCGGCCGCGCGCGCATGACAGCCGCCATGGTGGCCGAGGCGACGGGCCTGCCGATCGAGATCGACGCTCGCCTGGCCGAGATCTGCTGCGGCGAGTGGGAAGGCCGGCTGCGCTCGGAGATCGCACACATTCACCCGGAAATGTTCAAGACCCGGGAGTGGTTCTTCGGCGCGCCCGGCGCCGAAACCTTCGAGGATGTAAGCGCCCGGGCCTCCGACTGGTTGGGCTCCCTGCCGCCGGAGAGCGAGCGCAGGGTCATTGCGGTCAGCCACGGCGTCTGGGGGCGCTTGGCGCGCGGCGTCTACGCCGGCCTGGATCGCCAGGCGACGCTGGGCCAGGATGTGCCCCAGGACGCCGTCTATCGGCTCCGCGGCGGCCTCGTCGATCGGTTCGACTGTGAGCCCATCGCCCCCTGAGCGCCCCACTTTGAGTAGCTGCGTCCAAACCTGCGACATCTCGCATGCTGCACCGCGAAGGCGCGCCCGGGCATAGGGCGCGACCGCTAAGCTTCGAAAGCCTCGGAGCCCAAGCGTCTTTTAACCTTTGCCGTTCGTAAGGTCGCCGATGCGCTTCTGCCGCCCCCTCTCCGCCATTGTCGGCGGCCTCGTCCTGGCCACCGCGTCCGCCACCTCGGCCGCGCCGCTGCCGGCGACCGCGGACGCCCAGTCCGTCAACGCCGGCCTGCAGGCCATGCGGGACTACAACCTGATCGTCCTGAAGGACCTGCAGTCCAGCTCGCAGGTGCAGGGCCGGACCTTCGTCGGCGGAAATCTGTCGGGCGGCTCGTCCAACTACATGACCAACCCGGGCGGCCAGGCGGGCGGCGTGGCCCTGACGGTGGGCGGCAATGTCACGGGGGGCGCCAAGAACATCAACAACGGCGGATCGGTGAAGGTCGGCGGCAACCTCGATTCCGGCGCTAACATGAACGGCGGCGGCAGCGTCTACGCCGAGGGCAACGTCAAGAAGGTCAACGCCAACGGCGCGTCGGTCTATTCCGACGGCAACGTGTCGAACACGAACGCCAAGGACATCTACTACGGCGGTGCGGTCAGCAATTCGAACGGGACCAAGCACGCCGGCGACCACAGCGCCGACGGCATCCAGACGGCCATCGCCGCGACGACTGCGAGCCTGACCACCGACTTGGTGGCGACGTCCGACTTCTTCGCCGGCCTGGACCCCACCCATTCGATCACTTACTCGGCCAACGGCCAGCAGGCGATGTTCGACGCCGGCTCGGGCACGGGCGTGGCCGTGTTCAGCATCTCCGACCTGAACGCGGCCCTGAAGAACCGCAGCCAGCTGATCTTCAACACGCCGATCGGCTACGACGCGGTGATCATCAACGTCGGCGGGCTCAAGGTCAGCCTGCCCAGCAGCATCAACTTCAACGGGCCGAGCGGCCTGGGCGCCAACGTGATCTGGAACTTCTACGAAGCGACCAGCGTCGATCTGGGCTCCAAGTCCTGGTACGGCTCAATCTTGGCCCCCGAGGCCCAGCTCAAGAACAACAATTTCGTCTCGGGCTCCGTCGTCGCCGCCAGCATGATCCAGAATGGCGAGATCCGGATGAACGGCCTGTCGGCCCCCGGCCTGACGGCGCTGTCCAACACCGCGGTGCCGGAACCGGCGACCTGGGCGATGATGATCCTGGGTTTCGGCGCGATCGGCTCGGTGCTCCGCCGCCGGCGCGCGGCGTTCGCGCGCTGACGCGCGCCTGCCAAACCCGATCTGAAATAGCGCCGCCGGCCGGCCGTCCTCCCCTCTGCGGCGAGTCGCGTTGCGTGCAAGCTCTGCCTTGGCTAACGGCCAGGGCAGGTTCGCGCTTCGGGGTCGCGAACGTCGGGGATATATCCAATGCGCCTACGTCTTCCGGCGGCTTCGGCCGCCGCCATGGTCCTGAGCGCGACGGGCGCGCAGGCTGGCGTCACCGAGCTGAACGCCGCGCTCGATGCGATGAGCTACTACAATCTCATCGTGAAGGGCGACGTGACGACCACCAGCGAGGTCGAGGGCCGCGGGTTCGTCGGCGGCGCCCTGAAGGGCCAAGCCACGCAATTCAACATGGACAACCTCTCCGGCACGGGTCTGACGATGGTCGGCAACGTTGAAGGCGGCAAGAAGAACACCTGGGGCGACATCCAGGTCGGCGGCAACGTCGACAGCGGCGTGGAATTCCAGAGCGCAGGCGCCCAGGTGCTGAGCTACGGCGGGACGCTCTCGAACACCAATGTGAACTTCCCCGACACCGCCGTACACGTCGCGGGCCTGGGCGCGACCCTGGCGGCCGAGCGGGACGCCATGTTCGCGAACCTGGATGAGCTCTCGCTCTATCTGCGGGATCTCGCCGTCACCGACACCACGACGCTCGACAGCTCCAATCTGAAGTTCGACGCGGGCGCCGGCTCGGGCATCGCGGTGTTCGACATCGCGGACCTGGAGGCGGAGCTCGGCGGAACCAGCGACCTGAAGTTCGTCTTCCCCACCGATTACGACATGGTGGTGATCAACGTCGCGGGCACGAACATCAGCCTGCCGGGCGGGTTCAACTTCAACGGCCCGTCCAACCTCGGCACGAAGGTGATCTGGAACTTCTACGAGGCCACGACTTTGGATTTCGGGTCCAAGGCTTGGTACGGCTCCGTCCTCGCCACCCATGCGCAGGCCACCATCGGCAACTTCATCGAGGGCTCGGCCGTGTTCGCCGGCCTGACGGCGAATGGCGAGATCCACACCCCCGGCTTCACCAACTACGACATCCCGCCGCCGTCCACGGTGGTGCCGGAGCCGGCGACGTGGGCGATGATGATCCTGGGCTTCGGCGCGATCGGCTCTTCGATCCGTCGCCGGCGGGCTGTGCTCGCCGCCTGATTCAGTGCAGTGGGCCGCGGCGCCAGCGCCAGGGGGGCAGCCCCTCGCGGCGCGGCGCGAGGTAGCGGAACGCCGCCAGGGCCCCGAACGCAGCGGCCACTCCCAGCGCGAAGGCGGTAACGGCGGTGGCCGATACGCCGGCGGTCCCGAACCGAAGGCGACCGGGCTCCATCCAGTGGACTAGGTCTCCGCTCGGCTGCTCTGGGGTGAACTCCTCGGTGGGCAGGGTCATGGCGATGCTCCAGCTGACGCCACGGCCTAACCCTTGGCTTCGGCAGGGGTTCCTTGTCCGGCCCCGCCTGAGGTAGAAGGCCCGACCTCGCACTCACGACTTCCGCTCGGGACCATGGCCGGACACTCAAAGTTCAAGAACATCATGCACCGCAAGGGCCGCGCCGACAGCGCCCGGTCCAAGCTGTTCTCCAAGCTCTCGCGCGAGATCACGGTGGCGGCCAAGATGGGCCTGCCCGATCCCGCCATGAACGCCCGCCTCCGCCTGGCGGTGAACAACGCCAAAGCCGAGTCACTGCCCAAGGACGTGATCGACCGGGCGATCAAGAAGGCCTCCGGCGGCGACGCGGAGTCCTATGACGAAATCCGGTACGAGGGCTTCGGCCCCGGCGGCGTCGGCGTGATCGTCGAGGTGCTGACCGACAACCGCAACCGTTCGGCCTCGACGGTGCGCTCCACCTTCACCAAGTGCGGCGGCAACCTGGGAGAAACCGGCTCGGTCTCGTTCATGTGGGATCGCGTGGGCCAGATCACCTACGACGCCAAGGCCGGGTCCGAGGACAAGGTCATGGAGGCCGCCATCGAGGCCGGCGCCGACGACGTGGAGTCCGACGAGGACGGCCACACGATCTACACCGCCTTCGAGCAGCTCTCCGATGTATCGACGGCGCTCGAGGCCGCCCTGGGCCCGGCCCAGTCGACCAAGCTGGCCTGGAAGCCGAAGGCGCTCACGCCGCTGTCCGGCGACGCGGTCGGCACGCTGATGAAGCTGATCGAGACCCTGGAAGACGACGACGACGTGCAGAACGTCTACTCCAACGCCGACATCTCGGCCGAGGACCTGGAGAAGCTCGCAGGCTGATGGCCAAGCCTCCACCCAAGGGCCCCGAACGCGAGGACCCGCGCGTCACCGACCTGCGCCGCTACAAGCAGGAGCGCGAGAAGGCGGCGCGCAAGGCTCCGCCGAAGCCGGTGCGCCCCCGGGAGTCCTTTCTCGGCTCCAACCCTCGGGCAGGCCTGATCCTGCTGGTTGCGATCGTGGTCCTGGCCGCGCTCTACCTGGTTCCGGCCTTCCTCTAACGGGAACCTGCGGCGGCGGTCGGGCCTTGCCGTCGCATGGAGGCGATCTTCACAGCCTATGCACTGCCGATCCTTGCCGCGCTGTCGGCAGGCGCGGCGATCGGCTTCGAGCGCGAGTCCGGAGGACATGCCGCGGGTCTTCGGACCCATGCGCTGGTCGCGCTGGCGTCGGCGCTTCTGATGCTGCTGGCCGTACACCAGCTCTCCTGGCTGACGGATGACACGCCCTACGACGTCGTCCGCATCGATCCGGTGCGGATGGCCCACGGCATCCTGACGGGCATCGGCTTCCTGTGCGGCGGCGTGATCTTCCGGTCCGGGCTGTCTGTGCATGGGCTGACCACCGCCGCGTCGCTGTGGGTGACCTCGGCCCTGGGCACCCTCTACGGCGTGGGCGCCTACGGCCTGGCCATCGGTGGCACGGTGGCCACCGTGGCCATCCTGACCCTGTTTCGCCGCATCGAAGGCCGCCTCCCCAGCGCCGACGTCATCGACGTCAGCGTCCGGTACCGGCGCGACGGCCCGTTCCCCGAGGACGCCTTCCTCGACCTGCTGGCCGAATTGAAGCTCCGGCCGCGTTCAGTCAGCCATAAGCTGCTCGACGGCGGGGGCGCCATAGAGCTCGGCGCATCCTTGCGTGGGCCCAGCGGGAGCCAGACCCGGCAGCTCGCCGAACGGCTTTGCGGCGACCCGCGCATCCTCGGCTTCGAAATCGATCCCCGCAATCCCTGACCGGGCACGCTGCGCGCTTGCGAAAACCGGTATGGCCCGTCCACAGTGCCGGCGACCAAATGGGGGAGAGAAACATGACCATCCGACCGCTCGCCGGCCTCGCCGCCGGCGCCGCCGCGCTGAGCCTCGCAGGCGCCGCCCAGGCCGCCGGCGACTACGTCTCCATCGTCCAGGAGACGACGCTCAACGTGCCGGCCGAGACGGCTTGGGCCAAGGTGAAGGGCTATTGCGACATCGGCGCGTGGCTGAAGACCACCTGCGAGATCACCCAGGGCAAGGACGGTGAGCTGGGCGCCCTGCGCAAGATCGCTGGCCGCATCGAGGAGGTGATCGTGGCCGTCACCCCGATGTCCTACACCTATGCCGACATCGATCCGAAGATCCTCTACCACGGGACGGTCGAGGTCCGCCCCGTCAGCAAGACCAGCTCCAAGCTCGTCTACAGCCTGTTCTTCGACCAGACGACGGTGCCCGCCGACCAGCGCGAGGCCAACAAGATGCGCCGCCAGCAGATGTTCGCCGGGGTCATGGCGACTATGAAGGGGATGGCCGAGGCGAAGTAGCGCCTGCGCGCCGTCGGCGGTGCATGGTTAGGAAAGTGACACTCGCGTCACTTTCCTTGACTGATCACCGTTCAGATCGCATGCTGCCGCCAAACAACAGGCGAGGAGCAACCGAATGGCCGCCGACGGCAACATCACCAAGGACATCATCTACGACGCCGTCGCGCCCGACGACTTCGAGTCCATGCTGGAGCTGGACCGGTACGGCAATCGTTCGACCGCCTTCGACAAGATCATCAGCGCCACCCACGACCACTTCTGGGATCCGCTGGACAGCAAGTACATCGACTTCTCCGAGCCCTTCGACATGGAGAACGAGATGATCCTGCCGGAGGACATGGTCGTCTCCCTGCAGACCAAGTACGTCTCGGACCGCCTGTCCAACCCGAAGGACCGCATCCGCTTCGTCAACCAGTTCGCCCTGCGCAGCTTCTCCTCGATCCTGCACGGCGAACAGGGCGCGCTGAACCTGTCGGCCAGCCTCTGTCACGTGCTGAAGGACCAGGGCGCGCAGGAGTACGCCGCCAACCAGACCCGCGAAGAGGCCCGCCACGTCACGGCCTTCGCCAAGTACATCAAGGCCCGCTGGGGCCGGCCGGTGGAATGCGGCCCGACCCTGAAGGCGCTGCTGGTCGACATCATCGGCAGCCCCGAGGTCTACAAGAAGATCATCGGCATGCAGATGCTGGTGGAGGGCCTGGCGATGGGCGCCTTCGCCACCTTCTTCAAGGTCAGCAACGACCCCCTCTGCAAGAAGCTGATGCAGCTCGTCATGACCGACGAGGCCTTCCACCACAAGTTCGGGAAGATCTGGGCCGACCGCACCATCCCGCACCTGTCGGAGAAGGAGCACGAGATCATCGAGCTCTGGGCGGCGCAGTGCTTCCAGACCCTGCTGTTCAACCTGGTGGGCCCGACCCAGCAGCGCAGCCTCTACGAAGAGTTCGGCCTCGACCCGGACGTGGTCATCGCCGAACTGGCCGAGATCATCACCGACGAGACCCGCCGCGAGGGGATGAAGGAGCAGACCAATATCTTCCGCGTGCTGGTGAAGACCCTGCTGAACGCCGGCATCATCACCGAGCGCACACGCGCCTTCTACGCCATGTACGTCGACATCGACGAACTGAAGGCCGAGGGCGACGTGATGGTGGGCGATGCGATCGCCGAGGAGGGCATCCGCTACCTCCAGGAGATCAACTTCGCCGACAAGGCCAAGCAGGTCCTGATCGCCGCCGAGTAGGCTTCGCCGTTCCGACGACCAGACGCCCGCCCGAGACCTTGGGCGGGCGTTCTGTTGTTGGCTGGTAACACTCCTGACCAAACTGTTCAGCGGCTGGTCATCCGGCGCGTGCGTCCCTATATCGCGCGCCGAGGGCGTTCATTTTCGCTCAACCTTCCTCTATTGCACCGCAGCATGATCCAGCGCCTCATCCTCGCCGCCGTGGCGGCCTGCCTGATGCTCGCCCCCGTTTCGGCCGTGGCCGCGGTCGAGCCGGTCGGGCGCATCGAACTCTCCAAGATGATGGGTCGCTGGTACGAGGTGGCCCGCGTGCCGAACGTCCTGCAGAAGGATTGCCAGGCCGGCGCCTCGGACTGGACGCCGCAGGCGAAGGGCTTTGCGGTCGTCCAATCGTGCCGCAAGGACAGCCCGGACGGACCGCTGAAGGTCTGGAAAGCCAAGGCCACGGTCGCCGATCCGCACACCAACGCCAAGTTCAAGATGAGCTTCTTCGGCGGCGTGGTCAGTCAGGACTATGTGGTCGTCGAGCATAGGCCGGAGCAGGGCTGGCTGGTCCTCGCCACGGCCAACGGCAAGTACCTCTGGCTCATGTCGCAGAAGCCCACCCTGCCGGCGGCCATCCGCACCCAGGCGCTGGCGCGCATCCGCCAGCTCGGCTTCGACGTGGGCCGTCTCGAGTTCCCCATCCCGCCGCGTAGCTGACGCACGGGTTGAATTCAGAACGAAGGCGGAACAAGGTGACGCCATGGACGTCACGATCGTCACCGTCTCCCGTCCCGAGACCACCGCCACCGTCACCCGCGGCGCCGCGCGCCTGCTGACGGCGCTGGGCTATGCGCCGCTCGCCGAGGTCACCCTGCCGAACGGGCGCCGCGCCGACCTCATGGCGTTGGGGCCCAAGGGCCAGATCTTCATCGTCGAGGTGAAATCGGGGATCGAGGACTTCCGGGTGGACGTGAAGTGGCCGGAGTACCGACCCTACTGCGACGCCTTCGCCTTCGCGGTGGCGCCGGAGTTCCCTCGCGACATCCTGCCGGGCGAACCCGGCCTAATCGTCGCCGATGGCTTCGGCGGCGCGATCCTGCGTGAGGCGCCGGTCGAGCCCCTGGCCGGCGCACGCCGCAAGGCCCTCACCCTCGCCTTCGCCCGGCTCGCCGCCCTGCGGGCCGGCGGCGTCGCGGCGACGGAGCTTTAGCGCGGCGCGCGCTTGGCGAGGATGCGCTGGAGGGTGCGCCGGTGCATGTTGAGGCGGCGGGCTGTCTCCGAGACGTTGTGGTTGCAGAGCTCGTAGACCCGCTGGATGTGCTCCCAGCGCACGCGGTCGGCGCTCATCGGGTTCTCGGGCGGCGCGGGGGCGGTGTCGCCACGGGCCAGCAGCGCCCGGACCACGTCGTCGGCGTCGGCGGGCTTTGAGAGATAGTCCACCGCCCCCGCCTTCACCGCCTGCACGGCGGTGGCGATGTTGCCGTAGCCGGTCAGCATGATGATCTTGGCGTCCGGCCGCGCGTCGCGCACCGCCTCGACGACCTTCAGGCCAGAACCATCCTCCAGGCGCATGTCCAGCACCGCGTAGGCGGGCGCGTGCACCTTCACCGCGGCGATGGCCTCCTGCACGCTGCCGACCAGGGTCGGTTCGAAGCCGCGCTGCTCGAGAGCCCGTCCCAGCCGGGTCCGGAGCGGCGCATCGTCATCGAGCACCAGCAGGCTCCGGTCGGCCAAGGCCGTGACTTCAGCTGACAGGTCGGTCATGCGTCGTCCCTCTTGCTTGCGTCAGACTGTCGCACCTCGGCGAATTTCTGCAAGCTTTGCAGCGCGTACATCAGGTCGCCTCAACCAATGAACGAGGCCACTTCGCAGCAACCACGGCGCCACGGGGCTTCGCATTGTGAAATGTCACGACGGCTCCGGTTCGTTCCAAAAGCGTCTTGGAAATGAAAAAGCCCAGGCCCATCCCGATGTGGCCCGTACGTGATCCCTCGGCGCCCGGCCGGCTGGTCACATAGGGCTCGCCCAGCTTGGCGAGGATCTCCGGCGAGAAGCCCGGGCCGTCGTCCCGCACCTCGATGATCACGCTTTCGGCATCGAAGCGCGCGGAGACGAGAATCTCCGACTTCGCGAAGTCGACGGCGTTCTCCACGAAGGTCGAGAACGCGTGGGTGATTTCCGGCAGCCGGCGGATGTCAGGGGTCTTCACGCCCTTGGCGCCCGTGACGATGGCCTCGACGCGCACCTCGCGACTGGCGTTGGCGTGGGGCTCGATCACCTCCTGCACGAGCTGGCGCAGCGACAGGCGCTCGTGAACTTCGTCCGTGGCCTTGTCGGGCGTGGCGGCGAGGCGCTTCAGGATCTCGCGACACCGCTCGGCCTGGGCGATCAGCAGTTCGGCGTCCTCCTTCACCTGCGGGAGAGTCGCCTCGCGCGCCATCTCCTTGGCGACGATGGAGATCGTGGCCAGCGGCGTGCCCAGTTCGTGCGCCGCCGCCGCAGCCAGGCCCCCGAGGGCCGACAGCTTCTGCTCGCGCGCCAGCACCGTCTGGGTCACGTCCAGCGCCAGGGCCATCCGCGCGGCCTCCACCACCGACTGTCGGACGTAGCCGGCGACCAGGGCGATGCCCGCGACGTTGGCGACGCCGGCCGCGAGGCGGAAATCCAGGGACAGCCGCGGCTCCGGCACGATGGAGGGGTACGGCAGCGCCACCACGGCCAGCACCATGGACAGCGCCGAGCCCAGGCCGCCCAGGATGAGCAGCGGCCGTAGCGGCAGGGTGGCGGCCGCCAGGGTCACCGGCGCGAGCAATGTCAGGATGAAAGGGTTCGCCGTGCCTCCGATCAGCCCCAGCAGCAGCGACATCTGCAGGAGGTCGAACGAGAGCTGGAGCACGGCCTCGCCATCGCCCATCACCCGCTGGGGCGTGGAGGCGACGCCGGTCAGGACGTTCACGAAAGCGCCCGCCGCCACTACCAGGGCGCACAAGGCGTAGGGCGCCGGATAGCCCAGGGCGAAGGCCATGGCCGCCAGCAGCGCGACCTCGCCCCCGATCACGACCCACCGCAAGGTCACCAGGGTTCGGACCCGCAGGTGGCCGCGCCGGATCGCCGCCGAGTCCCAGACGTCTTGCGTGTCGGCAGGGGGGGCCGTATCGAGGCCGGCGGTCGGGGTCGGCTCGCTCATCGGCGGCCCTCCAGCGTCGCGGCAGCAAGGAATGCAGACATGTCCAGGAAGATCCTGGCCCTCATCGCGGTTCTGGCGCTCGCGCTCGCCATCCTCACCGGTCTCGCCGTCCGCAAAGGCGTCCTGGGCCCCCAACCGCAAACCGTCGCCGTGGGCGGTCCGTTCCAGTTAGTCGATACGTCGGGGCGTACGGTCAACCAGGACGTTCTCAAGGGCAAGTGGAGCGTCGTCTTCTTCGGGTTCACCCACTGCCCGGACATCTGCCCGACGACCCTGTTCGAGCTGGGCCAGGTGGAGCCGCTTCTGGGGGCCGACGCCGACCGCTTCCAAGCGGTTCTGATCTCGGTGGACCCCGCCCGGGACACGGTGGCCCAGATGAAGGCTTATGTGGCCAACGACGCCTTTCCCAAGCGCCTGATCGGCCTCACCGGCTCGACGGCCCAGGTCGACGCCGCCGCCAAGGCCTATCGCGTCTATTACCAGAAGGTCGGAGAGGGCGACGACTACACGGTCAACCACGCGGCCTACAGCTACCTGATGAACCCCAAGGGTCGGTTCGCCTGCGTGCTGCCCTACGACCTGACGCCAGAGCAGACCGCGGCGAAGATCAAGGCCGCCATGAAACAGGGCGCCAACGCCGCCAGCTGCTGAGCCCGAGCCACTTTGCCGCAAGGTAGCGCTTGTGGAGCCTATTAACGTTCCGCATGTTATGCTGCGGCGCACAAAGGCACGGTGGAATGCTCTACACCCTCTACGAAGCTGGCTACTACGCCGCCTCTCCGCTGCGGTTCGCGGCGCTCGCGACGCGGGACTTCTGGAGCTCGTCGCTCAATCCGGCGGCCGACAGCGAGCTGGGGCGACGGCTGTTCGCCACCGCCGACCTGTTCGCCAACCTGACGCGCCGGTACGGCAAGCCCGCCTGGAAGATCGACAGCGTGACCATAAACGGCTGCGCGGTGCGCGTGCGGCCCACGACGGTCTGGTCGACGCCCTGGTGCAAGCTGACCCACTTCGCCCGCGACATGAGCGACCTGCGCCGGGCCGGGAAGACCGAGATCGAGCCCGCGGTGCTGATCGCCGCGCCGCTGTCCGGCCACTACGCCACCCTGCTGCGCGGCACGGTCGAGGCGTTCGCGCAGGACCACGAGGTGTTCATCACCGAATGGACCAACGCCCGCGACGTGCCGATCGTCGAAGGCCGCTTCGATTTCCACGACTACATCGACCACATCCGCGAGATGCTGCGCCAGATGGGACCCCGCCCGCACGTGGTGGCGGTCTGCCAGCCCGGGCCGCCGGTTCTCGCCGCCGCCGCCCTGATGGCCGAGGACCAGGAGGAAAGCCGTCCGGCGTCCATGACGTTCATGGGCTCGCCTATCGATGCGCGCCTGTCGCCGACGGTGACCAACAAGCTGGCCGAGGAGCGGCCGTTCGCCTGGTTCGAGTCGAACATGATCTACAACGTGCCGCCGCCCTACCTGGGCGCGGGCCGGCGCGTCTATCCGGGCTTCGTGCAGCTCGCCAGCTTCATGTCCATGAACCTGGACAAGCACCAGGAAGCGCACCGTAAGTACCTCGCCCACCTGATGGATGGCGACGGCGACAGCGCGGACAAGCACCTGGAATTCTACGATGAGTACCTGTCGGTCCTGGACCTGACGGAAGAGTTCTACCTTCAGACGGTGGACGTGGTGTTCCAGCGCTATCTGCTGCCCAAGGGCGAGCTGTACCACCGCGATCGCCGCGTGAAGCCCGAGCGGATCACCGACGTCGGCCTGCTGACCGTCGAGGGCGAGAACGACGACATCTCCGGCATCGGCCAGACGCAGGCGGCCCACGACCTGTGCCTCAGCCTGCCGGCCGAGCTGAAGGAAGACTACATCCAGCCCCACGTCGGCCACTACGGCGTGTTCAACGGCAAACGCTTCCGCGAGGAGATCTATCCCCGCGTCCGCGCCTTCGTCCGCCGGATGGAAAAGGAGCTTCCGCGCACCAAGACGCCGAGCTCGCCGTCCGCGGAGATCGTGCCGATCCGCTCCAAGGCCGCGAAGGGCTGAACCGCCGCGCCGGCGGGGGGATGAAACTTCGCCGGACTCGCCTAGATTCCACGCGATGAGTCTCTTCGGCCGCAGCCTCGCCGACGGTGACCGGCTGGAGGTCGCCGGCGCGGCCGTGCGCCTCAAGGTGAACCGGCGCGCCCGCCGGGTCTCGCTGCGCCTGGACCGCACCCGGCGCGAGATCGTCGCCACCGCGCCCTCGATCCGCCGCTTGCCGGAAGCCGCCGCCTTCGCCCGCGAGCGCGCGGGCTGGATCGCCGAACGCTTGGCCGAGCTGCCCGGCGTGCAGCCGCTGGCGGCCGGCATGCTGATCGAGGTGTTTGGACGTCCCGTCCGCCTGGAAGCCGCGCCCGGCCGTGCGCGCTGGATCGAGCCGCTGGACGGCGCCACGCCGCGGATCGTGGCCATGGGCGAGGGCGAGGGGTTCACCCGCGCGGTGATCCTGGTGATCCGCAAGCGGGCGCTGGAGGTGCTGACCGAGCGCACCCGGCACTATGCCCTGCGCCTGGGCGCGCCGATGCCCAAGGTGAGCGTGGCCGACGCCAAGTCGCGCTGGGGCTCGTGCAAGCCCGGGCCGCGGGGGACGGCGGGCGTGATCCGCTATTCCTGGCGGCTGGCGCTCGCCCCGTTCGAAGTCGCGGACTACGTGGCCGCCCACGAGTGCGCCCACCTCTTGGAACTCAACCACGGCCCCCGCTTCTGGGCCCACGTGCGCAACCTCGTCGGCGACGAGCGCCGCCACCGCGACTGGCTGCGGGCCGAAGGCGCCCGGCTGCACGCCTTCGGCCGCTGAGCCGTCAGGCGGCCGTCTTCTCCCGGTCCAGGAGTACACGCTTGCGCTCGACCCCCCAGCGGTAGCCGGAGAGGTCACCGTCCAGCCGCACGACCCGGTGGCAGGGTATCGCAATGGCCAGGGCGTTGGCCGCGCAGGCCTGGGCCACCGCACGCACCGCCTTCGGGGCGCCGATGCGCTCGGCGATCTCCCGGTAGCTGGCGGTGGCGCCGCTGGGGATCTCCTGCAGCGCACGCCAGACCCGTTGCTGGAACGCCGTGCCCCGGATGTCGAGCGGCAGCGCCAGGCCGTCCGCGGGGCGCTCGATGAGGCCCACGGCGGCCGCCACCTCCTGCTCGAAGCCCTCGTCGCCGCCCACCAGGTCGGCCCGCGGGAAGCGATCCTGCAGGTCACGGACCAGGGCGCCGGGATCATCGCCCAGCAGGATGGCGCAGATGCCCAGCGCGCTCCGCGCCACGAGGAAGGCGCCCAGCGAGCATTCGCCCACGGCGAACCGGATCTGCACGTCCGCGCCGCCGGCCCGATAGCGCGTGGGCGTCATGCCCAGCATGGCGTTGGACTGGGCGTAAAAGCGGCCGCCGGAGTTGAAGCCGGCGTCGTAGATCGCCTCCGTCACGGTTTCGCTGTTGGGCAACTCCTCGCGGACCCGCCGCGCGCGCACCCCGGCGAGGTAGTCGCGCGGCGTGACGCCGGTGACCGACTTGAACACCCGGTGGAAGTGGTGCGGGCTGAGGCCCGCGCCGGCCGCGAGCTCGGCCAGGCTGGGCGGGTCTTCGGCCGTCTCGATCCGGCGGCAGGCCTCCAGGATCCGGGCGTTGCGCTCGGCGTCGGCCGACTCGGCGTCCGGGCGGCAGCGGCGGCAGGGGCGAAACCCTGCCGCACGCGCCTCAGCGACGCTGGCATGGAAGGCGACGTTTTTCGGGTTCGCCAGGCGCGCGCCGCAGGAGGGGCGGCAATAGACCCCCGTGGTGCGGACCGAATAGTAGAACTGGCCGTCGAAGGCGCGGTCGCGGACCGTGATCGCCGTCCAGCGGGGATCCTGCGCTGTCTGTGCGCCTGGGTCGGGAAGCATGTTGGTCGCGGTCGTCATGGCCGTCTCCGGAGAATGGGGTCATCGGACCCTGACGGCCAGGGCGATCGGCGGCACTCCGAGCCTTGCGGTTGAATTCGAAGGCGTCCCGGCCGCGGCAACGCCAGTTCCACGACAAGAACCGGATAGCTCCAGGGCCGCGCTTGCCCGCACCAGTCCCGCCCTCTCACGGACCGGACTGGAACCCATGACCGCACGCTCTCACCTGCCCCTCGCGCTGGCGCTCCTCGCCGCGCCCGGCGCCGCCTTCGCCCAGGCCACCGCCAATCCCGTGACCAGCGCGGACGACGCCTTCGGCTTCACCATCGGCGAGGAGTCGGTGGGCATCTACGACGCGAGTTCGGTGCGCGGTTTCGACCTGGAGGCCGCGGGCAACTACCGCGTGAACGGCAGCTATTTCGTCAAGAGCTCGGGGGTGAGCAGCTTCTTCCTCGACCGGACGACCGTGCGCATCGGTCTGAACACCCTCAACGTCGACCTGCCCGGACCCTCGGGCGTGGTGGACTTCAAGCTCCGCGACCCGGCCGCCGGCGAGCCCAGCCTGCTGACCATCGGCCTCGACGAGTACGAGCAGCCCTACATGGACCTGCTGCTCAAGGGGCGTTCTGCGGACGGTCGGCTCTCAGGAGCCCTCGGCCTCGGCCTGGTGTTCGACAAGAAGGACGCGCAGGGCGGCGAGGACGGCCGCTCGTGGCTGCTCGGCGGCACGGCCCGCGCCACGCTGGGGCCGGTCACGGCGCAGGTGTTCGGGGGCGAGTTCGACTACGAACGCGCCGCGACCTTCCGCTTCACCCTGGACGATCCCGACGTGCGGCCCCGCCTGAAACGGGGACGGTTCCTGGGCCAGGATTGGGCAAGGTCGCGCGGTCAGCGCCGCATCGCCGGGCTCCTGCTGGACGCCCCGCTAGGCGGCGGCTGGTCCGCCGGCGCCACGGGGGTGTTCTCGCAGGAGGACCCGACGCGCGCCCATTCCCAACTCTTCCTGGACGTGGACGGGACCCTCGGGGCGCGCAGCCTGGTCGTAGCGTCGCCCCAGCAGCGGGCCACGGCCTGGTCGGGCGAGGGGCGGCTGAGCTGGGCCGGCGAAACCGGTGCGGCCAGCCATCGCGTCACCGTCGTCGCGCGCGGCCGGCGGTCGCGCCATCTGTTCGGCGGCGACCGGGTCGTGGACCTGGGCCTGGCGGATCTGTCCGGTCCCGCGCGCCAGGCCCCGGCGCCCGATCTTTCGACGGCGCGCCCGAACCTGCATGACGAGACGGACCAATGGGGACTCGGCGCATCCTATCGGATGACCTGGGCGAACCGGCTGACGTTGAACGCCGGGGTCCTGCGCACCGACTACGAGAAGACCTTCATCGCCGCCGATGGCGTCGCGCGCAGCCGTGCGGTCACGCCCGTACTGTTCAACGTGGGTGGCGCGGTTCGCGTGGCCCGCGGCCTAGACCTCTACGCCAGCTACAGCCGCGGTTTGGAAGAGGCCGGCGCCGCGCCCAGTTCGGCGGCGAACCGCAACGAGGTGCTGAACGCCATCCGGGTGACCCAGCGCGAGATCGGCGCCCGCTATGCCCTGTCCGAGGGCCTCGTCCTGCTCGGCGCGGCGTTCGAGACGGAGAAGCCCTACGCCGGGCTGGACGGCGCCACGAACATCTACCGGACCTTAGGGACTGTGCGGCACCGCGGCGTGGAAGCCTCGCTTTCCGGCCGGCTCACCCAGGCGCTGACCGTGGTGGTCGGCGGCGTGTGGCTGGATCCGGAGATCTCCGGCGACGAAGCGGACAGCGGCGCGATCGGACGGCGGCCGGTGGGCGTGCCGCGGCTGCGCGGCGTCGCCAGCCTCAACTATGCGGTGGCGGCGGCGCCCGGCCTGTCGCTGGACGCGGGCCTGGACTACGTCGGGGCCAGCCCCTTCCGCGCCGCGCCAGGACCGGACGGGCGCCAGCCGCGACTGCCCGCGGAGTGGGAGGTCAACTTCGGCCTGCGCTATCGGCTGGACGTCGCCGGGTGGCGGCCGACGCTGCGCGCGCAGGTCCTCAATGCGTTCGGCGGCTATGGCCTGACGGTCAACGGCGCCGAGACCCTGGATTACACAGCGCCTCGACGGTTCCGCGTCTTGCTGACCACGGAGTTCTAGGGCGGGGCGCGGTCAGTACGGCGGGTCCTGCTGGCGCTGGCGCGGCGCCGGCCGTTCCTCGAACTCGGAGGGGGGCGGCTCGTCACGGTCGCCACGGAAGAGGTCCCCGACGCCTTCCAGGATCTGTTCGATGGGCCCGGGCTCCTCCACCTGCGGGATGACGCCGCCGGGGATCGGCTGGACTTTCAGGCGCGGCAGGGCGGCGGTCATGTAGTCGCGCCAGATGCCGGCCGGGGCGTTGCCGCCGGTGACCCGGCGCATGGGCTTATTGTCGTCCTTGCCCACCCAGACGGCGGTCACGAAGCCGCCGGTGTAGCCGACGAACCAGGCGTCGCGGTAGTCGCTGGTCGTTCCCGTCTTGCCGGCCAGGTCGTAGCCCGGGACGTTGGCCCGCGCGCCGGTGCCGCCGGTGACGACGCCCCGCATCATGGTGACCATGTAGGCGAGGGCCGGCTGGCCGATCACCTGCGCCCGCGCCGGACGGTCGACGCCCCGATCGTAGAGCACGCGTCCGGTGGCCGTGCGGATGCGCTCGATGCCGTAGCCCTTGGCCAGATAGCCGCCGTTGGCGAACGGGGCATAGGCCTGGGCCATCTCCAGCGGGCTGACCTCGACCGCGCCCAGCGCCATCGAGGGGTCGAGCTGGATCGGCGAGCTGATGCCTAGACGGCGCGCCACGGCGGCGACGTTCGACGTGCCCACCTCGTTCGCCAACCGGGCGGCCACGGTGTTCACGGACTGCGCGAGCGCGGTCGAGATGGTGATGGGCCCCAGATACTGGCCGGTGTAGTTGCGCGGCTCCCAGTTCCCGATCTTCACAGGCTCGTCGACCACGGGGGTGTCGGGCGTGCGGCCGGCCTCCATGGCGGCGAGATAGACGAACGGCTTGAAGGCTGAGCCGGCCTGGCGACGGGCCATGGTCGCACGGTCGAACTGGGTCTGCAGGTAGTTGGTCCCGCCGACGTAGGCCCGGATGCGGCCCTCGCCGTCCAGCGACACCAGGGCGCCCTGTTCAACGCCCTGCCCCTTCGCCGCGGCGACGCCCGCCTGCACCGCCTGCTCGGCGCTGGCCTGTAGGGGCAGGTCCAGGGTGGTCTCGACCACGAGGTCCTCGGTGGGCTCGCCCACCAGCGTGCGGACCTGGTCGTCGACCCAGTCGGTGAAGTACTGGGCGCGCTGGTTGGCCAGGACGGGGTTGACCCGCACCTTGGTGCGGATGGCCTGCTCCCGCTCGGCCGGGGTGATGAAGCCGGCCTCCAGCATCTCGTCCAGCACGATGGTGGCGCGGCGCGCGGCGCGGTCGGTGGAGGCGACCGGCGAATAGCGCGACGGGCCCTTCATAAGGCCGGCCAGCAGCGCGCTCTCGCCCAGGGACAGCTCGCGCGCGGGCTTGCCGAAATAGCGCTGGGAGGCGGCCTCGATCCCGTAGGCGCCGGCCCCGAAATAGACCCGGTTCAGATAGAGCTCGAGGATCTGCTTCTTGGAGAACCGCGCTTCCAGCCAGACGGCCAGGATCAGCTCCTGGGCCTTCCGGCGATAGTTCTGGTTGGGGGTGAGGAACAGGTTGCGGGCGAGCTGCTGGGTGATGGTGGAGCCGCCGCGCAGCGGGCCGCCCTCGCCCTTGTGCTGCATGTTGTAGATCTGACTGCGGACGATGCCCCAGGGGTTGAACCCGAAGTGCCAGTTGTACCAGCGGTCCTCGATGGCGATGAACGCCTTCGGCACGTAGGGCGGCAGGCGGTCCAGGTCGACCGGCGGCGCATACTGGCTGCCGCGCACCGCGAGCAGGGCGCCGGATCGGTCAAGGTACGAGACCGACGGCTGGCGCTTCACCTCGTAGAGCTTCGACGTGTCCGGCAGGTCGACCGCGAACACCGCGAAGAAGGCGACCAGGAAGATCAGCCCCCAGACGCCCAGCACCAGGACCCAGTAGATCAGGGCCTGCAGGAACGAGCGTTTTGCGCGCGGTTCGCGCCCGCGCCGCGGCGGCTGCGCATTGGCCATGGATTTAAGTCGTCCTACCGGTCTGTTCGCCGCCCGCCGGCCCTATAGCCCAGGGTAACGGAACGCCAAACATCATTGACGGTGTATGAACGACAGGGAACGCCCCGACCGATCGGGCCGGGGCGTTCCGTGCGCTTTAGGCCATGGCGCTCGTGCGGCGGCGGCGCATGATCGCGCCCGTCGCGCCGAAGCCGGCGATCAGCAACGCCCACGTGGTCGGCTCCGGGACCGCCGCAAAGCGGACTTCGGAGAGACCGACCGGCGCGTAGCCGTAGGTCTCGGGGTAGGTCTGGTGGTTGCCGTCGAGGGTGAGCTGCACGTAGCGGGCCTGGCCGCTGAAGGCGAACACCTCGGCCGCGAGCGGCGCGCCCGTCCCACGAGCGAACTCACCCGCCAGGACCTGGGCGTAGTCCACGCCGTTCAAGGAGATCGACAGGGTGAAGGCCTTGGACGCGCGATCAAGGGTGGAGGCGAACTCCTCGACGCCGAAGTTGTAGTTCCACACCTGGATATTGGAGAGATTGAACACCCCGCCCAGGTCGAAGGTCAGGGTGGCCTCGTCGACGCCGAGGTCGGTCATCCACATGTTGGCATAGTTGGCGTCGTGCAGGCCGCCCGACAGGCCGCTGCCGTCGATCAGGTTCGAGGCCTTATACTGGCCGAAGAAGGGGAAGGTGTTGCTGGCGGTGACCGAGACCGGGGTCACCGTGACCTCGGCCAAGGCGGGACCGGCGAGCGCGACCGAGGCGAGGGCGGCGGCGGCGAAGAGTTTCAGCATGCGAACGACTCCAGGGTTTACGAACCCCGGACTGGTGACGGACTCTCTTGGCGCTCCGGTCACGGTTCCATGAAGGATCGGCGTCGGCGCGGAGCGGGTCTGCATTTTCGCATACCTGATGCGAACAAATAGCAGTTGCACCGCCGATCTTAACACCGTTATCTTAGCATTGCTCAGTTCGAAGCGCGCCAAGGGAGGGGATACCCGAGGCGGGCCAACGCGGCGGACCGGGCCGGTATTCAAATCCTTGACGCCGACAACTCCCCGAAACGCTGGAGGGCTCCATGAAGCTCCAACTCCTTGCGGCCTGCGCCGCCCTCGTCACCCTGTCCGCCGGTTCGGCTTTCGCCGGTGACGCCGTCACCGCCAAGCTGGCCGCCCCGGTCGCCGAGAAGACCAAGTTCATCGCCGGCGGCGCCATGTTCAACTGCGAAGGCGACACCTGCGTCGCCGCGGCGCCGACCTCGCAGACCTTCGCCGCGTCCACCTGCAAGACCATCGCCGACAAGGTGGGCGTGGTCGCCTCGTTCGAGGGCCGCAAGAGCCTGGACGAAGGCAAGCTGGCCAGCTGCAACGCCAAGGCCATCGCGAAGGCCGGCGGCACCCAGCTCGCCAAGCAATAGGCGCACAAGTCTCCCAGCAGCTCTCAACCCGAGCTTCTGTCGCACTGGACCCGCCGGGCAACCGGCGGGTCTTCTTTTTTGCCCGAATCCCACCGATCGCGATTTTCGCAGGCAAAACAGTCGCGAGGTTCCCGTCGCGGAACCCTTCTCCCTCCGTTGCGACGCACAACATCGCGTGCTAGTAGGCGCGCGGCTTTGGGCCGGGGGCTATTTCGAGCCCCAGGACCGCTGTGCTTTTTTCAAGCGCTATCAAGCCTTTAGTCGCAGCGGATCGGTCCGTTTGCGGCACGTGAAACGCGACCCGGGCGGACAATAGTGGCGGACGACACCTCTCTGGCGAATGTGGGCTCCCGATACGCCCAGGCCCTGTTCGATCTTGCGAGCGATCAGAAGCAAGTGGCGGCCGTCGAAGCGGACCTCAAGTCCCTGAAGAAGGCCATGGCCGAGTCCAAGGACCTGCGCGTCCTGCTGGCCTCGCCGACGTTCAGCGCCGAAGACAAGGGCAAGGGCCTGGTCGGCATCGGCGCCAAGGCCAAGTTCAACATGACGACGCTGAAGTTCCTGGGCCTGCTGGCCGAGAACGGCCGCGCCGCCGCGCTGCCCGACGTCATCGACGCCTTCGCCAAGCTCGCCGCCGATGCGCGCGGCGCGGTGTCGGCCGAGGTGACCACCGCCATCGCCCTGACCTCCGCCCAGGCCAAGGGCGTTCAGGCCGCGCTCCGCCAGGCGCTCGGCAAGGACCCTGAAATCACGACCCGCGTCGATCCGGCCCTCCTGGGCGGGATCAAGGTGAAGGTCGGCTCCCGTCTGTTCGACGCTTCGCTGCGCTCGAAGCTCGACTCCCTGAAATTCGCCCTGAAGAGAGCGTAAGAACCATGGATATCCGCGCCGCCGAGATCTCGGCCATCCTCAAGTCGCAGATCGCCAACTTCGGCGAAGAAGCCGACGTCTCCGACGTCGGTTCGGTGCTCAGCGTCGGCGACGGCATCGCCCGGGTCTACGGCCTGGACAATGTGCAAGCCGGTGAAATGGTGGAGTTCCCCTCCGCCGGCGTGAAGGGCATGGCCCTGAACCTCGAGCGCGACAACGTCGGGGTCGTGATCTTCGGCGAAGACCGCGCCATCAAGGAAGGCGACGAAGTCCGCCGCCTCGGCGAGATCGTGGACGTGCCGGTCGGCAAGGGCCTCCTGGGCCGCGTCGTGAACCCGCTGGGCGAGCCGATCGACGGCAAGGGCCCGATCCAGAACGTGGCCGAACGCCGCCGCGTGGACGTGAAGGCGCCGGGCATCATCCCGCGGAAGTCGGTGCACGAGCCCGTGCAGACCGGCCTGAAGGCCATCGACACCCTGATCCCCGTCGGCCGCGGCCAACGCGAGCTGATCATCGGCGACCGCCAGACCGGCAAGACCGCCGTGGCGATCGACACCATCCTGAACCAGAAGTCGATCAACGCCGGCACCGACGAGAGCGCCAAGCTCTATTGCATCTACGTCGCCATCGGCCAGAAGCGCTCGACCGTGGCCCAGATCGTCAAGACGCTCGAAGAGCGTGGCGCCCTGGACTACACCATCGTCGTGTCGGCCACGGCCTCCGAGCCGGCCCCGCTGCAGTTCCTGGCGCCGTTCGCCGGTTGCGCCATGGGCGAGTGGTTCCGCGACAACGGCATGCACGCCGTCATCATCTATGACGACCTGTCCAAGCAAGCCGTCGCCTACCGTCAGATGTCGCTGCTGCTGCGCCGCCCGCCGGGCCGCGAAGCCTATCCGGGCGACGTGTTCTACCTGCACAGCCGCCTGCTGGAGCGCGCGGCGAAGCTGAACGAGGACAACGGCTCGGGCTCGCTGACCGCCCTGCCGCTGATCGAGACCCAGGCCAACGACGTGTCGGCCTACATCCCGACCAACGTGATCTCGATCACCGACGGCCAGATCTTCCTCGAGACCGACCTGTTCTTCCAGGGCATCCGCCCCGCCGTGAACGTGGGTATCTCGGTGAGCCGCGTGGGCTCCTCGGCCCAGATCAAGGCGATGAAGACCGCCTCCGGCCCGATCAAGGGTGAACTCGCCCAGTACCGGGAAATGGCCGCCTTCGCGAAGTTCGGCTCGGACCTGGACGCGGCGACCCAGCGGATGTTGGCCCGCGGCGAGCGTCTGACCGAACTCCTGAAGCAGCCCCAGTACGCCCCGCTCGCGGTGGAAGAACAGGTGGCGGTGGTCTACGCGGGCACCCGCGGCTACCTCGACAAGGTCCCGACCGCGCACGTCGGCCGCTTCGAGCGTGAGCTGCTGGCGCACCTGCACGCCAAGCACCAGCCGCTGCTGGACAAGATCCGCATCGAGAAGGACCTGAAGAACGTCGAAGACGACCTGAAGAAGGTCCTCGCCGGCTTCGCCGAGACCTTCGCTTAAAGCCTGACGGACAGGAGCAGGTAGCCGGCGATGGCCAGCGTCAAGGAAATGCGCAATCGGATCTCTGCGGTGAAATCCACCCAGAAGATCACGAAGGCGATGCAGATGGTGGCGGCGGCGAAGCTGCGCCGCGCGCAGAACGCCGCCCAGGATTCCCGCCCCTATGCCGAGCGCATGGCGGCGGTGATCGCCAACCTGGCCGCCGGCGTCTCGGGCGACGGCGCGCCGAAGCTTCTGGTCGGCACGGGCGCCAGCCAGCGTCACCTGGTGGTGATCGCCACCTCGGACCGCGGTCTGGCGGGCGGGTTCAACTCGTCCATCGTTCGCGCGGCCCGCGCCCGCATCGACGCCCTGCTGGCCGAGGGCAAGGACGTGAAGATCATGACCGTGGGCCGCAAGGCCCGCGACCAGCTTCGCCGCCTGCACGCCCAGCGCCTGGTCGAGACCTTCGAGGTCGGTGGCAATCCCTCGCTCGCGGTGGCGGAAGAGGTGTCGGCCAAGATCCAGTCGATGTTCGCCGCCGGCGAGATCGACGTGGTCACGCTGTTCTTCTCGAAATTCCAGTCGGTGGTCACCCAGACCCCGACCGCCAAGCAGCTGATCCCCGCCGAGGTGGCCGCCGGCTCCACCCCGATCGACCTCAAGGGCGCCTCGTACGAGTACGAGCCCGACGAGGAGACGATCCTGGCCGAGTTGCTGCCGCGCAACATCACGACCCAGATCTTCTCCGCCATGCTGGAGAACCAGGCCGGATTCTTCGCCGCCCAGATGACGGCGATGGACAACGCCACCCGCAACGCCGGCGACATGATCGCCAGCCTGACCCTGCAGATGAACCGAGCCCGCCAGGCGCAGATCACCAAGGAGCTGATCGAGATCATCTCCGGCGCCGAAGCGATCTAGAGAGAACCCAGACATGTCCGAAGCCGTCACCGCCAAGAAGCCCGCCCGCAAGCCGCCCGCCGCCAAGGCCGCCGCGCCGAAGCTGCCGGCCGCCCAGGCCGTCGCCACCGGCAAGCTGGTGCAGATCATCGGCGCCGTCGTCGACGTCGAGTTCGAAGGTCACCTGCCCGCGATCCAGAACGCGCTGGAAACCACCAATACCGACCAGCGGACGGGCCAGCCCTTCCGCCTGGTGCTGGAAGTGGCTCAGCACCTCGGCGAGAACACCGTGCGCGCCATCGCCATGGACACCACCGAGGGCCTGACCCGCGGCCAGCCGGTGGTCGACACCGGCAAGCCGATCACCGTGCCGGTGGGCCCCGCCTGCCTGGGCCGGATCATGAACGTCATCGGCGAGCCGATCGACGAGGCTGGCCCGATCGCCACCACCTTCATGAGCCCCATCCACCGTGAAGCCCCCTCCTTCGCCGAGCAGTCGACGTCGGCGGAAGTGCTGGTCACGGGCATCAAGGTCATCGACCTGCTCTGCCCCTATACCAAGGGCGGCAAGATCGGCCTGTTCGGCGGCGCCGGCGTCGGCAAGACCGTGACGATGCAGGAGCTGATCAACAACATCGCCAAGGCCTACGGCGGTTACTCCGTGCTGGCCGGCGTGGGCGAGCGGACCCGCGAGGGGAACGACCTCTATCACGAGATGATCGAGTCCAACGTGAACGTGGACCCGAAGGCGAACAACGGCTCGACCGAAGGCTCCAAGTGCGCCCTGGTCTACGGCCAGATGAACGAACCCCCGGGCGCCCGCGCCCGCGTGGCCCTGACCGGCCTGGCTCAGGCGGAGTACTTCCGCGACCAGGAAGGCAAGGACGTGCTGCTGTTCATCGACAACATCTTCCGCTTCACCCAGGCCGGCTCGGAAGTGTCGGCGCTGCTGGGCCGCATCCCCTCGGCCGTGGGCTACCAGCCCACCCTGGCCACCGAGATGGGCAACCTGCAGGAGCGGATCACCTCGACCTCAAAGGGTTCGATCACCTCGGTGCAGGCCATCTACGTGCCCGCCGACGACCTGACCGACCCGGCCCCCGCCACCTCGTTCGCCCACCTGGACGCGACGACCGTGCTGAGCCGCGACATCGCCGCCCAGGCCATCTTCCCCGCCGTGGACCCGCTGGACTCCACCTCGCGGATCATGGACCCGCTGGTCATCGGCGAGGAGCACTACAACGTCGCCCGCCGCGTGCAGGAGACCCTCCAGCAGTACAAGGCGCTGAAGGACATCATCGCCATCCTGGGCATGGATGAGCTGTCGGAAGAGGACAAGCTGATCGTCGCCCGCGCGCGCAAGATCCAGCGCTTCCTGTCGCAGCCGTTCCACGTGGCCGAGCAGTTCACCAACACGCCCGGCGTGCTGGTCAGCCTCGAAGACACCATCCGCTCGTTCAAGGCGCTGGTGGACGGCGAGTACGACCACCTGCCCGAGCCGGCCTTCTACAACGTCGGCAACATCGAAGACGCCGTCCGCAAGGCCGAGCAACTGGCGGCGGAAGCCTAAGGGTCATGGCCGAGAAGCTGCACTTCTCCCTGGTCTCGCCGGAACGAGAGCTTTTCTCGGGTCCGGTGGACCAGGTGGACGCGCCGGGCTCCGAGGGCGACTTCGGCGTCCTGGCGAACCATGCGCCGTTCATGACCGCGCTCAAGGAAGGCGCGGTGCGGGTCCACAACAACGGGACCGTTAAGGTCTATCAGGTGCGCGGCGGGTTCGCCGATGTGACCCCGGAAGGGCTGACGATCCTGGCGGAGCACGCCGTCGAGGCAGCCTGAGCGGCAGGGGATATTATTGCCGTAAATTAGACGCCTTAGGGCCTTGCCTAGGGCACCTTGCTCAAGTTTCATGCCGGCCGAAAGTCAGGGGAACTTCCATGCGTATCGCCCTCTCCAGCCTGATCCTCGTCGCCGGGATCGCGACCGCCGCCCAGGCGCAGGACCCGGCGGCTCAGCCGGCCCCGCCCGCTGCGCCGACGACTGCCGCGCCGGCTTCTGCCACTCCGGCGCCCGCCGACGCCGCCCAGCCCGCGCCCGCAGCTCCGGCCGCCGAGGCCCCGGCCGCGCCGCCGGCCGAGCCTGCGCCCCCGCCGCCGACCCTGCCCACCAGCGGCTACGGCTTCGAGGCGATCCAGGTGATCGAAAAGATCTGCATCCCCGCCGTCCGGGGCCAAGGGGTCGATCCGGTGGCCAAGGCCAATGGTTTCAAGATGAACCGCCGGGACCAGACCTGGGCCAAGCCCTTTGGGACCGAGAACAAGGCCTATCAGGTCATCGTGTTCCCCTCCGGCTCCAACAAGTCGGTCTGCAACGTCGAGCTGCGCTATCCGGTCGGCGCGGCGGAGGACATCGCCAAGGCGCTCAACGTCTGGGCCTTCGTCCAGCAGCCCCCGCTCGATCCGACGGCCAACTACACCCAGCCGCAGGATCCGGATGGCCTGAAGCGCGTCCGTCGCTCGTGGGAATATCTGACGACCAACCGCTCGATCGGCCTGAACTATTCGACCGTTCGCAAGCCTGACGACAGCCAGGTGAACGCGAAGTACGACATGGGCACGCTGCAGTACCAGGAACGCACGTTCTGATCGGCCTGACGGACGCCGCGGGCCTCTTCGGCGTCCTCCTGGTTCTCGTCGCCTACGCGGGCGCGGCGCTTGGCAAGCTCGATCCCGAGAAGCCCGCCGCGCTCCTCTGCAACCTGCTCGGCGCGGGCCTCATCCTTTGGGGTCTGCTCACGCAGGACTTCAACTTGTCCGCCACCGTCATGGAGAGCGCCTGGGCCGCCGTCGCGCTCGCGGGACTGCTGATGCGGCGGACGACGGCCTAGACTTCGACCCGAACCCGACTCTCGAGCCAGCCGAGCGCGGTCTCGGCGACGTCCTCCCAGCCCTCCTCGCCGATCAGCCAGTGGCTCATGCCGGGCATGACCCGGAACTCCGCGCCGATGCGGTCCGCGGTCTGACGCACCGTCGCGGCGGGATGGACCACGTCGCGGTCGCCTGCGATGGCCAGCGACGGCATCGGCAGGCGGCCGACGCCCACGCTGGTGGTCATGAAGGGATCGAGCCACCAGTTCAGCACCTCGCGCACCGCCCGCCCGCTCTCGGGCACGAGCCGGTCCAGAATCCTGTCGCGCAGGGCCTTGGGCGTGCGATCCAGGCTATGGTGACGCATCAGGTGCCGGTCGGGCGACACGGCGCTGGACCAGAACGGGTCGGCCAGGTGAACGCCAAAGGCGGTGATGGCCTCTTCGATGGACGAGCCGGTGACGCCCCACGGCGGGGACGGGGCCAGCAGCACCAGGGCGCTCGCCTCGATCCGGCGGGCGGCCATCTGGCACACTAGCCCGCCCATGGAATGGCCGACCAGCACCGGCGGCTCCGGCAGTTCGGCGCACAGCTTCGCCAAGCTGCGGGCATAGTCCGACATGGAGAGACCCGCGACGCCGCCGCCGGGTCCGTGGCCTGGCAGGTCGGGCGCCAGAACCGTCCAGCCCCGCACCTCGAACGGTGCGCGGAAGACTTCGAAGGCCCAGCCGCCACAGAAGGCGCCGTGCGTCATCACGACCGTCGGCATAGGGTTTCCCTGCTCCCCCCGGAGCTGTCTCGAACGGCCACCCTAACCCGAACCTGCTAAGGACGGGTGAGGATTCAGGCCTTGGCGCTCCGTGTCGCGGCGAAGGGGGCAAAGGCCTCGGCGACGGCGTCATAGGCCGCCCGCTTGAACGGCACGATCAGTTCGGGCGCCTCGGCGAGATAGCCCCAGCGCCATAGGTCGAACTCGGGCGGATGGTGGGCCGCCAGGTCGAACTCGGCCTCCTCCCCGTCGAAGCGGAAGGCGAACCATACCTGTCGCTGGCCTTTCCAGCCGCGGGCCAATTCCCGCGTCACCAGGGGCGGGAAATCGTAGGTGAGCCAGCCGTCGGTGCGGCCGAGGTAGGTGACGCTGGTCGCGCCCGTCTCCTCCTGCAGCTCCCGGCGCGCCGCGTCCTCCAGGGCCTCGCCGTCGTCGACGCCCCCTTGCGGGAACTGCCAGTTGTGCGGCGGCGGCGTGCCGGCCCGGCGGCCGAGCCAGACCCGCCCATCGGGATGGAACAGCACCACGCCGACGTTCGGTCGGTATTCGGAAAGGTCGGTCATTTCCTGACGGTGAGAGCCGAGGCGGGCGCGAGCTGGAAGCCCCTCTGTTCCACCTCATTCGCCCAGGACGCAACCTTCACCAGCGTGACCGGATAGGCGAAGCCGGACCCCAGCGCCTGGCCCCGCTGAAGGGCGCCGCCTTCCAGGGCCATCAGCTGCTGGTCGATGGCCGGACCCGAGAGCTTGTCGTCGATCACCCGTTCGGCCGTGGCGCGGGCCATGCCGCCGCCGCGGCGCGCCGCCGAGCCATCGTCGATAAAAGCCAGGCCCCTGCCCTTCACCGAGCTGGCGAAGGCGTTGTAGGCCACGTCCGTGGCGAGGAAGCGCGAGCCCAGGTAGTTCGTCAGGCCGAAGTAGCCTGTGGCGCGGGAGAGAATCCACTCCAGCTTCTTCACCGTCTCCGGCGGCTGGCCGCCGGCCATCAGGGTGTAGGGGCCAGGATCGTTGTCGGGGTAGTCCACCGGCTCCATGGGCGTCTCGAGCAGCACCTCGTGGCCGTGGGCGCGCGCCATGTCGATCCAGCCCTGCAGGCCTTCGGCATAAACGCTGAACGAGAGGGTGATCTCGGGCCGGAGGGTCTCGATGGCCTGACGGGTCGTGCGGGCGTTGAGCCCCAGGCCGCCCATGACCAGGGCCACCTTGGGCCGCCCGTTGGCCTTGAACGGCCTGGCGTAGGCCTCGGCCGGCGTGCGGCCATCCTGGGCGATGATGGGAAGCGGGCCGCCCGGCCCGGGGGCGTAGAAGCCCGTGATCGGCGCCACCGGCAGCGCGGTCCCGGCGACCGCCGGGGCGGCTGCGGGCTTGGTCCCGCTGAAATAGCTGGCCGCCCCGGGCGCCAGCGGGCGCTCGGAGAGACGCACCACGTCCTTGTAGACGTGGGCCTGCCCGTGCAGCGGCTTCAGGGCCTCGCGCCAGCCCGCAGGGGCCGACCGCAACGGCTGGTCCAGGGGGATGCGCACGTGGTCCGGCCCGGCGCCCATGGGCCCGAGGAGGTTCACCAGCGCGACGATTGCGCCGGCGAACAGCACGCCCGCGCCGGCGAGACCGGCGGCCGGACTCTTCAGCACGGCGCCCAGGTCGACCTTGGGGGCCTTGAAGCGGGGAAGGGCGATGGTGGCCACGGCAGCGGAGCTCCTCACCCTGGAGCCTCGCCGAACATGGTTAACGCGGTCTCAATCCAGACCTGCGCTCGCACGCCGCAGCGGGCCACGAAAAAGGGCGGCCCCGCGGGACCGCCCTCTTCCTGTGCGAACCTGGGGAGCCGCCTACTTCTGCGTCGTCTGCGGCGGCTTCACCTCGGCGACCTTGGCCTTCGAGACGATCTCGGCCAGGCGGGCGGTGGGCTTGGGCAGCTTGGGCGTGGCGGCCACGGAGCCGTAGCGCAGCACGTCCTCGGCGCGGGCGATCTGGAAGTCCTTCTTCTCGTCGAAGCTCTCCGGCGGCGCCTCGGCCGGCTCGTGGGCGCCGCGGCGCACCTTGCCTTCGTCGGCGTTGAGCGCGTTCTTGAAGCTGGCTTCCGAGAACTGGTAGGCGCGGTTGGCGATAGCCTGGGCCTCGTCGCGGGTCAGCGCGACCTCGAGATCCGGCTCGATGCCGGTCTTCTGGATCGAGCGGCCGGCCGGCGTGTAGTAGCGGGCCGTGGTCAGCTTCAGCGCCCCGTCGATGCCGCCGCGCAGCGGGATCACCGTCTGCACCGAGCCTTTGCCGAAGCTGGTGGTGCCGACGAGTTCGGCGCGCTTGCGGTCCTGCAGGGCGCCCGCGACGATCTCCGCCGCCGAGGCCGAGCCCGAATTGATCAGAACCACGATCGGCATGCCGCCGGTGATGTCGCCGGTGCGGGCGTTGTAGCGCTCGACGTCGCGCGGATCGCGACCGCGCTGGGAGACGATCTCGCCGCCTTCCAGGAACAGGTCGGAGACGCCGACGGCCTGGTCGAGCAAGCCGCCCGGGTTGTTGCGCAGGTCGAGGATCAGGCCCTTGGCCTTGGGGTTCTTGGCGCGCGCCTCGGCGAAGGCCTGCTCGGCCTCGTCGGTCGTCTTCTCGTTGAAGCTGCCGATGCGCAGGACGATGTTGTCGCCCTCCAGCCGCGCGGTGGCCGACTTCGGCTTGATGATCTCGCGGACCAGCTTCACGTCGAACGGATCCGACTTCTCGCGGGCGATGGTCAGGGTGACGGTCTCGCCGGGACGGCCGCGCATCTGCTTGACCGCCTCGGTCACGGTCAGGCCCAGCACGCTCTCGCCATTGACCGCGGTGATGTAGTCGCCGGCCTTGACGCCGGCCTTGAAGGCGGGCGTGCCGTCCATCGGCGAGATCACCTTGACCACGCCGTCTTCGCTGGTGACCTCGATGCCCAGGCCGCCGTACTCGCCGCGCGTCTGGTCGCGCATATCGTCGAAGCTCTCGGGGTCGAGGTAGCCGGAGTGCGGGTCGAGCGAGGTGAGCATGCCGTCGATGGCCGCCTGGATCAGCTTCGTATCGTCCACCTCGGTGACATACTGGTTCTCGACGGTGTTCAGCACGTCGCCGAACAGACCGAGCATCCGGTAGGTCTTGGCCCGCGGCTGCGCGGACGCCTCGGCCTGCTGGCTGACGTAGGCCATGGAGCCGGCGCCGAGAACGAAGGCCGACGCGCCGATGAGGAGATACTTCTTCATAGCCAGGCTCAGACTCCCTTGGACGAATGCCCGTCCTTTATGGAGCGCGCCGAAACGACGGTTTTGAGGCCGTATCAGCCCGCTTTCTTGTTCAACCCCGGTTCTTTCCCAGCCATTTGGCTGGGTCGACGGGCGAACCCTGCTCGCGGACCTCCAGATAGAGCTCCGATGTCGCTTGGCGATCATCGGTAGCCCATCCGACAGGCTGACCCTCCGCGACGGATTGTCCGACCTGAACCGATGTTCTTTCGAGACCAGCAAGCACGAGATGATATCCGCCGGCTAGTCTTAATATCACGATGACGTCCCAGCCCTTTACGGGGCCCACGTATTGAACAAGGCCCGCCGCGGGGCTCACGGCCCTCGCGCCCTTCGCGGCGGCGAGCGTCAGGCCGTTCGAACGCCCGCCCCCGGCAAGGGGATCCCCGAACCGCCGGACGACGGCGCCGGCGACCGGCATAAGCAGCCGGTCGGGCGGGGTCAGCTCGGTCGCATCGGCGCTCACTGCGCCCCTAAGCCGCAGGCCCGCGGAGGAGTCAGGGGCAGGAAGGGCGTCCGCCGCCAGGCTATCCCGCTCGAACAGCGCCTCGCTCTGCACGGCCGCCAGCCGGCGCTGGCGCATCACCTCGGTGGCGCCCTGCGCATAGCCTTGAGCCCGGCCGGCCAGATCGGGGGTGAGCGCCTTGACCAGGATCGCGGCGCGCACCGCGTCCTTGGCGTCGTCGGGCGAGACCAGCAGCGCCGGCGGCGGATCGCGCTTCATCAGTTCCAGCACCGACAGCAGCCGCGAAAGCCGGTGCATGTTGGCGCCCTGATCCACCGAGAGCTCGGTCTCGGCCAGGTTCAGCCGCTCAAGCCGCGCGTTGGTGGCGGCCCACGCCGCCGCGCTCAGCCCGAGGGCCGCCAGGGTTCCGAGAAGGAGAATCCGCCGCATCAGTCGCGATGATAGGGCGATCCGGCGAGAATGGAGACAGCGCGATAGACCTGCTCGCACAGCATTGCCCGCGCGAGGGCGTGGGGCCAGGTCTGGGGCCCGAAGGCCAGGGTCCCCTGCGCCGCCTTCACGATCTCCGGGTCGAGGCCGTCGGCGCCGCCGATCAGGAACACCAGACGGCGCACGCCGCGATCCCGCAGCGTCCCGATCTCCTCGGCGAAGGCGCGGCTGGCGCGGGCCTTGCCGCGCTCGTCGCACGCGATGACGTGGCTGTCGGCGAGGTGGGGCCGAAGCGCCTCGGCCTCGGCCGCCTTGCCGGGCTTGCGGCTCTCCACCTCGACCACCTCGACCGGCCCGAGGCCCAGGGAACGGCCGGCGGCGGTCGCGCGGTCGACGTAGAGTTTCACCAGCTCGGTCTCGGGCGAGCGGCTGAGCCGGCCGATGGCGACGACGGCGATCTTCACGCGGTCAGGTCAGGGCCGGCGGGGCCTTGAAGCCCCCGAACTCGCGCTCCAGCAGGCGGGCGAAGGCGATGGTCGTGCGGTCCTCGAGGTAGGGGCCGATGATCTGGGCGCCGATGGGCAGGCCGCCGCGGGTGAAGCCGATCGGCGCCGCCGTGGCGGGCAGGTTGGGCAGCAGGGCCACGCCCGGCCAGGCGATCTGGTTGAAGTAGGGCGTGGCCTGGCCATCGATGTTGAGGATGCGCCGCGCTCCGTCCGGCTCATCCACATGTTCGAACGCCACGACGCCGAACGTCGGCGTGATCACCACGTCGAAGCTCGCGAACAGCACAGCCCAGCGGCGGCAGAACATCACCTGCGCGTCGAGAGTGTTCATCCACTCGTGGGCGTTCATGGTCGTGCCGCCGGGCGAGCCCCTGGACATGGCCGCGCCGACCAGCGCCGAGAAGACGGCGTGCTGGGCGGCGAGGTCGGGCAGCAGATCGCTGGACCGGTCCACGCGCGCGCCCAGGTCGTCCAGGCGGCGCGCCAGGGCGTCCAGGGCGTCGCGGATCTCGTGGTCCGTCGCCGCCGCGGGATGCTGGTCCAAGACCAGCACCCGATAGTCGGCAAGCTCCGCGTGGCGTGGCGGCGGCAGGTTCAGGGCGTAGGCCTTGGCCTCGTGTGGCTCCGGCCCCGCGACGACGCCCAGCGCCAGGTCCAGGTCGGCGGCGCTGCGGGCGAGCGGGCCCACGACCGCCAAGGCGATCGGCCCGCCGTCCAGGCCGGGCGGCGCGTGTCCACGGGTCGGGACCAGGCCGTAGCTCGGCTTATGGCCGTAGACGCCGCAGAAGGCGGCCGGGACGCGGATCGAGCCGCCGATATCCGAGCCGAACTCGAGCGGAGTCATGCCGGCGGCGAGCGCGGCGGCGCTGCCGCCCGACGAGCCGCCCGGCGAAAGGCCAAGGTCCCACGGATTCTTCGTGCGGCCGTACACCGGATTGGTGCTCTGCCAGTCGGCGAGGAACGGCGGCACATTCGTCTTGCCCAGGATGATCGCGCCCGCCGCCTTGAGGCGGGCGACCGCCACGGCATCCCGCGGCGCGACCCAGCCGCTGAAGGCCGGGCTGCCCCAGGTGGACGGCAGGCCTTCCACCTCGTTGCTTTCCTTGACCGTCATCGGCAGGCCCAGCAGCGGGGTGCGCTCACCCCGCGCCAGGGCCACGTCGGCCGCCCGCGCAGCCTGTCGGGCCCGACCGAAGTCGCGGACGACGACGGCGTTGATCGCGCGGTCGCGGTCCTCGATGCGGGCGATGGCGGCGTCGGTCAGATCCAGCGCGCTCGCCTGGCCGGCGGCGAGCGCCGCAACGATCTCGCCGGCGGTCCGGTCCAGCAGGTCAAGGCTGAGCGTCTCGGACATCTTTGGGTTCTCCTCAAGACAAGGGTGGCCCGCCGGGCCGGGGCAAGTCCAGTCCGGCGAGTCGCCACCTCAGGAGGCGCCCACCAGCTCGCGCTGGCGCGCACCTTCCGACGCCGTCGGGAGCAGCCGCTCGGCGATCTGGACCGCGTTGAGCGCGGCGCCCTTCAGGAGCTGGTCGCCGGCCACGAACAGCGCCAGCGACCGGCCCGTGGGATCGCCCAGGTCGCGGCGGACCCGGCCGACCAGGACGTCGCCCTGCCCCTCCGCCTCGCACGGCATGGGGAAGTGGTTGCGCGCCCGATCGTCGATGACCCGCACGCCAGGCGCGGCCGCCAGGACTTCGCGCGCCAGGTCGGGATCCACCGGGCGGTCGAACTCGAGCGTCAGCGCGATGGCGTGGGCGCGCAGCACGGGCACGCGGATGCAGGTGACCCCGATCGGCAGGTCAGGCGTGTCGAGGATGCGGCGGCATTCCTCGATCACCTTCAGTTCCTCGCCGTTGTAGCCGCTCTCGGGATCGACGTCGGCGTTGTGGCTGAACAGGTTGAAGGCGTAGGGGTGCGGCAGGACCTGGGGCGCGAACGGCCGGCCGGCCAGCGCGGCCTCGGTGGAAGCGCGGAGCTCCTCCATGGCGGCAGCGCCGGCGCCCGAGGCGGCCTGGTAGGTCGCCATCTGCACGCGCTTCAGATTGAAGGCGCGGGCCAGAGGCGCCATCGCCACAGCGGCGATGATCGCCACGCAGTTGGGGTTGGCGACGATGCCGTGGTGCTCTGCCAGCGCCTCGGCGTTCACCTCGGGCACCACCAGCGGGCAGTCCGGATCCATGCGGAAGGCCGAAGAATTGTCCACCACCACCGCGCCGGCGGCCACGGCCTTGGGTCCGTAGACCTTGGACAGGCCGCTCCCCGCCGAGAACAGGGCGAGGTCCACGCCCTCGAAGCTTTCGTCGCCCAGCGCCTCGACGACCAGGGTCTGGCCCCTGAAGGCGATCTCGCGGCCCGCCGAGCGCGGCGAGGCCAGCAGCTTCAGGCTGGACAGCGGGAAGCCGCGCTGCTCCAGGCAGCGGACAATCTCGACACCGACGGCGCCGGTGGCGCCGACGATGGCGACGCGGGGATTTGCGGGAAGGGAATGCGGCATGGCTCTACGTCTCCTGGTTTGCGGAGGCGCGAGGTCTGGCTTCTCGGAAGAGGCTGCCCCGCGCGTCGGCGGGGCTCTTCGGGATCGTGCCGGCTCTAGACCACGCACGTACCCGTCGACGCCCCGCCGGAGCGGGTCGTTTTCAGGGTAATCGTAATGGTCATGACAGCGGTCATCGCCGCGCCTGTAGCGGGCGCGGGCGTGACTGTAAAGCGTGCGGCTAGTTCGCGGCCGCGACGCCCCGGTGACCGGAGTCGACCGACCAGATCTTCTCGATGTTGTAGAAGCTGCGCACTTCCGGCCGGAACAGGTGGACGATCACATCGCCGGCGTCGATCAGCACCCAGTCGGCGCTGGGCATGCCTTCGACCCGGCACTTGCCGTAGCCGGCGTCCTTGAGGGCGCGCAGCAGGTGGTCGGCCATGGCGCCCACGTGACGGCCCGAACGGCCGGACGCGACGATGAGGCCGTCGGCCACCGGACTCTTGCCCTTGATGTCGATGAAGACAACGTCCTGGGCCTTGTCGTCTTCCAGGCGGGTGAGGATCAGGTCCTCCACCCCACCGTTGCGGCCTTGGACATCCAGCGAGGTCGCGGCGTCGGCCGGGGCCTCTTGCGCACGCGGCGCAGATTCAGCGTTCAGCGGGGTAACTCCTTTTGTCCTCGCTGGCCGACCCTATCACACGACAGGCCTTCGGTCAGCCGCCGTCACGAGACATCAAGCCGCAAGGGGGGGGCCGTGTTCCGCCAAGCGCATCAGCGCGGCTTGCGAGCCCTGAGCGCCGTGGAGGACTGGAAGTTGAAACGGCCGAACAGGAAGACCCAGGCCGGGGTCTTCGACGTGGCCAGGCGGAAGGCGGAGCGGGTGGGCGTGCGAAAGCGCGCGAAGCGCTGCGCGGCCGGCGAGAAACGGCTCTTCAGCGAGATCCAGGGCCGCGACACCACCGCCACTGGCACCTCGTGCATGATCTGTGTCCATCCCTTCCAGCGATGGAACGTCGCCAGGCTGTCGGCGCCCATGATCCAGACGAAATGGACGCCGGGATAACGCGCCTTCAGCGCCCGGATGGTGTCGATGGTGTAGTTCGACCCCAGCCGGGTCTCCACGGCCGAGACGATCATGCCAGGCCCCTGGGCCAGCGCCCTGGCGCCGGCGATCCGTTCGGCAAGGTCCGCGGTCTCGTGCCGCGACTTCAGGGGGTTCTGCGGCGAGACCAACCAGATGACCCGGTCGAGCCCCAGACGGCGCTTGGCCGTCTCCGCCACGTGCGCGTGACCGTCGTGGGCCGGGTTGAACGAGCCGCCGTAGAGCCCGACCTTCATGCCGGGGGTGAGGCTGAAGCCCAGCCGCTGCGCCTGGGGGCGGCCGGCGACGGGCGCGCGGCGCGCCGGACCTGCGAACCACATCCGCTCAGGTCACCGGGCGCGGGGCGGGGTGGGCGCGCCCCCGCGGTCGAGGTGGGGGTCGGCTTGCCGGACGCGCGCGCGGACCGTGAACACCCCGTCGCCGGCAAGCACGCCGCCGCGGGCGAACAGCCGCCCGTTCTCCCAGTTGGACAGGCCCAGCTCAGGGCGGTTCAGCGCGTACTGACCGTCCACCCAGCGGGTGAAGCCATCGCCGACAAACGGCGCATCGATGGTGGCGTAGAAGCGCTCGTGTGCGCCGAGATCCTCGGAGATCAGGGCGGCGGCGAAGCGTGGGCTGAAGGCGTTGAACAGGGCGACCGCCTCGGCCGCGTCGTCCACGATCTTCAGGCTGACCTCGGGGGTCTCCTCCCACTCCCACTCGCGGCCGAGGTCCGCATCGGCGATAGGCTCGGCCAGCGGCTCCTCGACAGGGCCCTCCGCCCGGATGACCGTGGCGCGGGCCGTGCGCCAGCGCTCCGGCAGTCGGTCGAAATCCGCCTCGGCGATGTGCAGCTTGCAGCCGCGACGCCGCTCGCCCGCCCGCTCAAGCGCCTCAAGGAACACCGGGACCAGCCGGTCCGCCGCCTCGCGCACGATGCAGCAGACGTTGAGCGTGTTGCAGACCTTGCGATCCAGCGAGTGATAGACGGCGGCGTAGAACCGGTCGGAATCGGCGGTGGCGTCGGCGACCATCCAGGCGCCCCCCGTACCGTGCAGGCTGACCGGCGTGCCGGCCTGCCGCGCGATGGCGCCCAGTTGGCTGACCGCCGGGCCCGATCCGCGCGCCACGGCCAGGGCCAGGCGGCTGTCGGCGAACATGGCCCAGCCGGCGGCATGGGCGGCGCTGTCGACCAGCACCGCCGCACCCTCCGGCAGGCCCGCCGCGTCCAGCGCCGGGTCCAGCGCCTCGGCCACGATGGCCCGCGCCGTGCCCAGGGCGTCTGACCCGATGCGGAAGACGACGGTGTTGCCCGCCCGGATCACCCCGGTGGCGTCGGCGAAGACGTTGGGCCGGCCCTCGAACACGAAGCCCGTGACGCCCAGCGGCGCCATGACCTGTTCCACCGACCAGCCCGTATGGCGCACCGTCTCCAGCACCCGGCCGCGCGGTGGCTCGGCGTCGCGCCAGGCGCGCAGGCCAGCGACCATGTCGGCCCGCATAGCGTCGGTGGCGATCAGGCGGGTGGTGGAGCGGCCGCGGGCCCTGGCGCTTTCCACGTCCGTGGCGTTGGCGGCCGCTATGGCGGCCCAGACCGCATCGTCCTCCAGCCTGGCGGCGAACGCCTCGAAGAAGGCGGTGATGGCGGCGTCCGAGACCTCGCTCATCCGCGCGAAGGCGGCGACCGCGCGCCCGACGGCGGCCTCGGCGGCGGCATGCTCCCGAGCGGGAATATGCAGCAGGTCACCGGTGTCCTGCACCACCACCAGGCGGTCGCCGGGCCGGAACGCCGCGGCGAGCTCGGGCGTCACGAGGGCGACACGGTCACCTGCGAAAGGTATCGCCTGACCGGGTGCGAGCGCTTCCAGCCGTCCGGTCCGGACGGGCTGCGCCTCCCTGCCTGACGAACTGCCGTCCACCCTAACGACCCCATTTGCTCAGGTTGAGCCTTACTCCCTACGCCCCCCGGGCGGCGGGGGCTAGCCCGACGTCACGGCATGAGCGGCGAGCGCGAGATCGTCGGCATGCACCAGGGGGCCGGACGTGTAGCCAAGCGCCGGCTCGATGGCCTCGGACTTCAGCCCGCAGATCCGCGCCGCATGGCCCGACTCGTAGCGCACCAGCCCGCGGGCGATCTCGCGGCCTTCGGGGTCGAGGACGCGGACGCATTCGCCCTTGTCGAAGCGGCCCTCCACGGCCCTCACGCCGGCGGCCAGCAGGCTCTTCCCCTTCAGCACCGCCGCAGCGGCCCCGGCGTCCACTGTCAGGGCGCCGGCCGGCGACAGCGAGCCGCCGATCCAAGCCTTGTAGGCCGCCCGCGGCGTGGTGGCCGGCTCGATCACCGTGGCCGGCGCCCCGGCCTCGATGGCGGCCAGCGGCCCCGAGCGCGTGCCCAGGGTGATGACCGTGGCGCAGCCGGCCTGGCTGGCGATACGCGCGGCCTCCAGCTTGGTGGCCATGCCGCCCGTGCCCACGCCGGCCTGGGCGTTGGCGCCGCCTGCCATGGCCTCGATCTCGGGTGTCAGGCGCGCCACGCGGGGGATCAACGTGGCGGACGGATCGCGGCGCGGGTCGGCGGTGTAGAGCCCTTCCACGTCCGACAGCAGCACCAGGGCTTCGGCGCCGACAAGCTGGGCCACGCGGGCCGACAGCCGGTCGTTGTCGCCGACGCGAATCTCCTCGGTGACCACGGTGTCGTTTTCGTTGACCACGGGGATGACGCCCAGCCCCAGGAGGGTCTCCACCGTGGCGCGGGCGTTCAGCCAGCGCCGCCGCGTCTCGGTATCGTCGCGCGTCAGCAGGACCTGGGCGCAGTTGAAGCCCAGCGGCCCCAGGGCCTCCTCCCACGCCCGCATCAGCGCCGATTGTCCCGCGGCGGCGGCGGCCTGTTTCTCCGGCAGGGTCAGCGCGCGCTTGCCCAGGCCCAATCGGCGCCGGCCGAGGGCCACCGCGCCGGACGAGACGATCACCACCTGCTGGCCCCGCGCCCGCATCCGGGCGACGTCGGCGGCGAAGTCGGCCAGCCAGGCGCCATGGGCCGCCCCGTCCGCCCTGACCAGCAGGGCCGAGCCGACCTTGACGACGACCCGCCGCGCGTCGGCCAGGCCGCTCAAGGCTGCCAGTCCTCGGGGGCGGCGGCCTCGGCCGCGGCCTCGCCCTTGCGCTGTTGGACCAGGGCGTAGGCCTCGCGCAGCAGTTCGGTGACGCCGATCTTGGCGAACCCCGAGACGCGGCGGACCTTCACCCCGGCGGCGGCCTCCAACTCGGCCGCCTTGGCCGCGATGGTCTCTTCGTCCAGGGCGTCGATCTTGTTCAGCGCCAGCAGCTCGGGCTTGTCTTCCAGGCCCTCGCCATAGGCTTCCAGCTCGTGGCGGACCGTGCGCCAGGCGCCGGCCACGTCTTCCTGGGTCCCGTCCACGAGGTGGATCAGCACCGCCGTCCGCTCGACGTGCCCCAGGAACCGCGTGCCGATCCCCGCACCCTCGTGAGCGCCTTCGATCAGGCCCGGTATGTCGGCCAGAATAAACCGCTCACCCAGAGAAAGGTCGACCATTCCAAGATTTGGCGCTAGTGTCGTGAAAGGATAGTCTGCGATCTTCGGCCGCGCTGCACTTGCCGCCGCGAGGAATGTACTCTTACCGGCGTTCGGAAGTCCGACAAGTCCAACGTCAGCAATCAGCTTTAGTCTAAGCCAGATGGCGAGTTCCTGGCCTTCCAGGCCTGGGTTGGCGTGGCGGGGGGCCTGGTTCACCGGGCCCTTGAAGTGGGTGTTGCCGAAGCCGCCGTTGCCACCCTTGGCGAGCAGGACCCGCTGGCCGGCATGGTCCATGTCGACGATCAGGTTCTTGTCCTCGTCCAGCACCTCGGTGCCCACGGGGACCTTCAGGACCACGTCCTCGCCCGCGGCGCCGTGGCGGTTGCGGCCCATGCCGTGGACGCCCGTGCCGGCGCGGAAATGCTGCTGGTAGCGGTAGTCGATCAGGGTGTTCAGCCCCTCCACCGCCTCGATCCAGACGTCGCCGCCGCGGCCGCCGTCGCCGCCGTCCGGGCCGCCGTACTCGATGTACTTCTCACGGCGGAACGAGACGGCCCCGCCGCCCCCGTTGCCGCTGCGCACATAGACCTTGACCTGATCGAGGAACTTCATCGGGAAACCAGACGGACGGTGAGCGCGGCGGCGAGCGACTTGGCGGCCGCGCCGAGCAAGAGGGGTTGGATGCCGGTCTCAAAGGCGGGACCGGGGCTCATGAAGCTGGCAAGGCCCGCCCAGCCGACCGCCAGGACGATAACGTGGCCAGCCGCGAACAGGGCCACCAGCGAGGGCCAGCCCTTGGCCCTCTCGGCCCCGCGCCCACAGACGTAGGCCGCAGCCGCCATGCCGGCCAGGAAGCCGGCGGTGTGGCCGACGAGGGCCTTCCAGCCGCCGGCCCCGCCCGCCAGCACCGGCAGGCCGAACGCCGCGCAGGCCAGCCAGGCCAGGACGATGCCCAGGCCCAGCCGCCCGCCGAAGAGGCCGGCGAGCACGAACAGCGCATAGGTCTGCAGCGTGATCGGCACGGGCCCGATGGGGATGGAGAACCGCCCCGCCGCCGCCATGGCCACGACGCCCGCCACCACGATCGCCGCCTGGACGGGCAGCGCGTGGCCGGAAGCGGCGGATCGGCGGGACGAGGCGGCGGTCATCGGCGTTCGCTTACCAGTCCTACGCCAGCCAGACCATCATGCGGGTGGGCACGGCCTGGCCGTTTCGGCCTGCGCAGGGACGGGGCTCGACGTCGCCGGTGTAGAGGAAGCCGGCCTTGCACAGCACCTGGCTCGAGGCGCGGTTGTCGGCGAAGTGGCCGGCCCACACCACGTTGCGGCGCCAGTCCCCCTTGGCCCAGCGCAGGGCGCCCGTCACCGCCTCGGTAGCGTAGCCGCGGCCCCAGAACGGGCGGCCGAACCAGTAGCCGAGCTCGGATCGGCCGGGCGCGCGCTCATGAAAGCCCAGCACGCCAACGACGCCGAACTGCCGGTGCTCCACGGCGAACACCGCCTCGGTGCGGGGATTCATCCGCGCCACCGAGCCTACGAAGGCTTCGGCGTCGTCCTGGCCATAGGGGTACGGCAGCCGCGAGGTCATCCCCGCCACGCCCAGGTCATTGGCCAGTTCGGCGATCGGGGCCACGTCGGCCGCGGTGGGCCCACGCAGCAGCAGCCGCTCGGTGGCGACCGCGGGTCTCACGTCCAGTGCACACATCTCGTACCTCCCGGCGCTCTGGCGGCGCCCTGAAACGACAGCGGGGAGCCCGGCTGACCGGACTCCCCGCGAAAGGTCGTCTTATGTCCGGTCCGCCTTAATCTGGTGAGGCGGAACCGGAGAGAGGAGGGTCCGCCTATTCGGCTGCGACGATCTTCTCGGCCGGGACCACCGTGGCGTAGGTTCGGTTCTTCGCCTTGGTCACGAACCGCACCGCGCCGGTCACGAGCGCGAAGAGGGTATGGTCCTTGCCCATGCCCACGTTCTCGCCCGGCCAGAACTTGGTGCCGCGCTGACGCACGATGATCGAACCGGCGTTGATGGCTTCGCCGCCGAACTTCTTCACGCCGAGGCGCCGACCAGCCGAGTCGCGGCCGTTGCGCGACGAACCACCGGATTTCTTGTGAGCCATAGGTCGCTCCTGTCCTTAACTGATCGCCGCCCGATTACTCGGCGGCGTCGTCCTTCTTGGCGGCGGCCTTCTTCGGCGCCGCGGCTTTCTTTTCGCCGGCTTCGGCCTTGGGAGCCGCGGCCTTCTTCGGCGCGGCGGCCTTGGCTTCGGTCTCGACCGGAGCGTTCACCTGAGCGGCGGCGGCGGCTTCCTCGACCACGTCGGCCTTCGGAGCCTTGGCCTTGGCGGCGGGCTTCTCGGCCTTGGCCGCCGGGGCGGCCGCGCCGGCCTTCAGGGCCTTCTTCGAGACGTTGAGGGTCGCGAAGTCCAGGCCGCGGGCGCGGGCGTCGAGCTCGGCCTTGGTGGTCAGGCTGACCGTGCCGTCCCACTTGGTCTCCTTGCCGCCGGCGGTGATGCCGGTGACCTGAAGAACCGTCTCGGCCTGGCGGTGACCGCGGGTGCGGCGATAGCCCTGGCGACGGATCTTCTTGAAGATCTTCACCTTCTCGCCCTTGCGGGTCTCGATCAGGGTCGCGGCGACCGAGGCGCCGGCCACGAGGGGCGCGCCCACCGTGACAGCTTCGCCATCGCCCAGCATCAGCACGTCGCCGAACGCCACGGCCGCGCCGGGTTCGCCTTCGAGCTTCTCGACAACCAGGATGTCACCAGGCTGGACCCGGTACTGCTTGCCGCCGGTCTTGATCACCGCGTACATCGTTCGCGCCTTCGGAGTAGATATGCAAAACGGAATGCGCCCGCAGGAGAGCCCGCGGGCGAGAGGTGGGGCGTTATATACGCCGAAGGCCGAGAGTCAACGGCGGGCTGGGGATTGGCGGCGCCGGGCGGCCAGTTCGGTGCGCCGAGGCCTGCGATGGCAAATGATGCGGCTCGACCCAAGTCGGAAGTTCGGTGCGTCCGCCTGGCGCCGTTTATCGTGTGAGGGAAGGTCGGCTTCCTGCATCTAACCCATCGATGTCGGCGACAGCCTGCCCACCGTGGCGACGCGCGAAGTCGATAAATGCCTTGAACGCAGCGGTCGGGTTGCGCCGACTAGGGTAATAGAGGCTCAAGGGCGGCAGCGTCGGCGTCCAGTCCTCAAGCACACGGACAAGGCGGCCTGCATCGATGTCGTCTCGCACGTCGGACTCCATCGCCAGGGTGAGACCAACGGACGCCAGCGCCGCGGTCCGGGCGAGGCTCGCTTCGTCGAGAGTAAGACCGCCTTCCACGTCGATATGGACCGCCTCCCCATCCTTCTCTAACGGCCAGCGATAGATCGCGCCATTGGGAAGCCGGACGCGGAGACAGGTGTGCGCGGTGAGGTCCTGCGGAATCTTTGGCGTCCCGCGCGCCTCCAGATAGCTCGGCGCGCCAACCACCACATTGCGCCGGGCGCCACCCAGCGGCAGGGAGATCATGTCGACGGGCACCAGGTCTTCGCTGCGCACGCCAAGATCGAAGCCGCCGGCCACGATGTCCACCAGGCGCCCCTCCGTGACGATGTCGATATGGACCTGGGGGTGCAGGCGCTGGAACGGCAAGACGAGCGAGGAAAAGATCTCGCGCGCCGCCGTTGGAAAGGCGTTGATGCGCAGCGTGCCGGATGGCGTGGCCTGCTGGGAGCGGGCAGCCTCCATCGCCTCATGAATGTCGCGGACGGCGGGAGCGACCTGGTCGACGAACCGCTGACCGGCCTCGGTAAGGGACACGCTTCGCGTCGTGCGATTGAAAAGTCGTACGCCGAGCGCGCGCTCCAGCTTTCCGACCGCGTTGCTGAGGGCCGTGGTCGAGACCCCGAGCTCAACCGCCGCCGCACGGAATTTTCCCCGCCGGGCGACCATGAGAACGGCGTCCAGCTCAGTCAGGCTATGCTGCGCCATTGTCCCGATATCCGCGATGAGTCGTCCTGTTTTGTCCCGATTATGCCTCCGCTTGTCCATGGCTAACTTGGCTGGCAAGCGCACCCGCCGCCGCTTCCGGTGGCGAACGCCGCAAGCAGGACAGGACCGATGCCGCCCGAACTTCCCTCCCCGATCGCCGCCTACGTAGCGGCCAACGCTCAGCTCGATGTCGACGGCATGCTCCGGCCGTTCACGGCCGACGCCGTCCTCCGCGACAACGGCGCGGTCTTCAACGGCCGCGCTGAAATCCGCCGTCTGCTCGAAGACGCGGTCGTTCCCGCGAGGGCGATCTTCGCGCCGGAGACCGCGCATCAGGACGGCGGTCATGTCGTCGTCGAAGGCTCCGCCTACGGCGACTTTCCGGGAAGCCCGATCCGCTTCACCTATCGCTTCACGCTCGAAGGCGACGCCATCAAGGCTCTGGAGATCACGGCATGACCCGCAAGTGTGACCCAACCGAGTTCGCCGGCAAGCGCGTGCTCATCAGTGGCGGCACCAAGGGTCTGGGCCGCGCCACCGTCGATCGCTTCCTGGCTGGCGGCGCGCGGGTGATCACGTCCGCCCGCGGAACATTGGAGCCCATCGATGGCGTGGAGTTCGTCCAGGCGGACCTGACGACGGCTGAGGGCGGGGAAGCCCTCGCGAAGGCGGCGCTGGAACGTTTGGGCGGCGTCGACATCCTGGCTCACGTCATCGGCGGCTCGACGACGCCGGGCGGCGGCTTCGTCGCCCTGACGGACGATCACTGGCTGTCCGAGCTGAACCTCAATCTTCTGGCCACGGTCCGGCTGGATCGGCTTCTGATCCCGCAGATGATCGAGCGCGGCGCCGGGGCCGTGGTGCATGTCACCTCCATCCAGTCGGTCCTGCCGCTGCCGGAAGCGACCACGGCCTACGCCGCCGCCAAAGCCGCGCTCAGGACCTACAGCAAGTCGATCTCGAAGGAGCTGGGGCCGAAGGGCGTGCGGGTTAACGTCGTCTCCCCCGGCTGGATTATGACCGAAGCAACCACCGACTTCCTGGAACGTCTGCAGGCCGCCAATGGCGGCACGATCGAGGAGGCGCGGCAGGCTGTGCTCGACGGTCTGGGGGGTATCGCCATTGGCCGTGGCGCCGAACCCGACGAGGTGGCCGACCTTATCGCCTACCTGGCTTCCGATCGCGCCGCCGCGATCCACGGCGCTGAGTTTGTCATCGACGGTGGCACAGTCCCTACCGTCTAACGCCATGAGCGCGCCGGCTTCGGTCTTCGATCGAGAACAGGCGCGCTCCAGCTGGATATGAGACGTCCGCATTTCAGCCCGTATCTGGCTTGAGCGGCGAGTGACCGCTCGGCGCCATGACCGGCCGCGTCGCCACGCAGCCTCTTCGCCCCACGCCTCCGCTCTCAGTCCCGCCGCCTCGCGCCGGGGTGCGGGTTGAGTTGGCCGAGGGTCTTGCTGGCAGCGCCCAGGACGCGGCTGGCGGCGCGGGGGTCGGCAGCGAGGCGGTCGGCGTGGGCGACGGCCTGGTCCGCGATCATCCAGTCGCGGAACTCGCAGGCGCGGGCGACCTCAGCGGCGAAGTCGGGGCGGGTGCGAACCCATTTGTAGAGGGTGAAGAGGCTGGGCATGTCCGGCTCGCGGCCGAGGGCGGCGAGCGACGCGCCATCGACGATGCGGCGGGTGACGCGCCGGGTGATCCTGGGCGAGCAGAAGGCGGCGGCGCGGGCGCGGCCACGGGCCTTGTGACCGTATTTCATCGCCGACCGCAGCGCGGCGTCGAACTCGGGATCGGCCTTGCGCCACCGCTGGAGCCCGATCGGGCTGGGCAGGGTGGGGTCGCGGCCCAGCTCGGGCAGGGTCGCCCCGCGCAGCACCGCCAGCATGATCCGGTCGGCCACATCCTGGTCGAAGCGCAAACGCGCGCGGCGGCGGCCGTATCGGCGGCGGCTGGGGTCGGCGAAGGCCTTGGCGGCTTCGAGCTCGGCGGCGAAGTCGGGGTTCTGCCGTTTCCAGGCGTTCAGCATGCGGCGGTGGGGGCGGCCGGGCTGGCGCAGCAGCCAGCCCAGCGGCTCGCCCAGCCGGATGCGGTGGAGGAGGTCCTGGGCTGCGGCTGCGTCGAAGGGATAGCCTTCGCGCCGGCGGCGAAAGTTCCGGCCCTGGACGAGAGCCTCCGAGATGTAGGAGTTCTTCTTCGCCCACGCGCGGATCGTGGGGCGGCTGGGCCAGCCGGGCGTGGCGCAGATCTGGTCCAGGGTCTGACCGTTGGCGAGACGAAAGAAGAGGTCCCCCGAGATCTGCTCGCAGTAGGCGGGGTCATATTTGGTCATGCCGCAACGCTACCATCGTCGGCGCGAAACGAGAACATTAAGCGAACACTTCCTCGGCCATAGCGCGCGGGCAGGCGGATCGCCTATGAGGCGGGGATGCAGACCCGGATCACCTGGGCCGGGCGGGCCGCCCTGGTGCTGGTCCTCGGCGTGGCGCTGGCCGGCGCGCTGGATCCGCACCACAACGCGGCGCGCAACGTGCCTACCCCCGACGTCATCGAGCACGTGGCCTATGGCTACCTCCTGACCCTTCTGACCATCGCCTCGTTGCCCCGGGTGAACCCGTGGCTGATCGGCGCCGCCTATCTCGGCGTGGGCGCCGGGTTCGAGGTGACGCAGATCTGGGGCCTGGTGTCGGGCACGTTCCAGTGGCGGGACCTGGCGTCGAACACCGGCGGGGTGGCGGCGGCGCTGGCGCCGTTCGCCCTAGCGCGGCGTAAGGGCGGGGGCCGGCGATGAGCGGCCCCGGCGCCGAGGAGGAGCTGTACCTCATCCTGGCCACCGCCGCGGCCGGGCCGACCACGCGGTATCCGGCCGGCGAGCGGCGCCGGATGCTGGTGTTCGCCCGCGCCGCCTCGCACGACCAGGCCCTGGCCGTGGCGACGGGCGGCCTGGCCGAACAGGGCTGGGGCGAGCCGGGGTTCGAGAAGGCGGGCATCGTCGAGCTGGGGCCGCACCTGTCGGCCGAGGACCGCGCGCCGGCCGAGCACGCCATGGCCCACGGCTGCGCCATCCGGGTCTATCCGCGCCCGGGCGACGCCGTCTGAGCACCGCGATCTGCTTGCGCCCGGCCGCAGGTTCCCTCAATCAGTCGGGAGCGTGTTGCGAGAGGGAAGCCAGGCCATGCGGACCATGACCGACGGGCGGTGGCCGGGGATCGCGCTGGGCGCGGCGGCCGCGATGCTGCTAGTGAGCTGCTCCGGGGAGAAGACGCCGCCGGCCAAGGCCGCGCCCGAGGCGACGCCGACGCCCGTGGCGGTGGCTCCGCCCGCCACCCTGCCCGCTGCGCCCATGCGTCCGGAGGGCGCCGACGCCATCGATGCGGCCCTGGCGGGCGCCCAGGCGTTCAACGCCAAGGCCCTGACCGACCTGGCGGCCATCGAGCGGGCCGAGAAGCGCATCCGGGACCAGGCCGGCCGGGCGCTGGAGGCGGCTCGGCGCGGTGATGCGGGTCGCGTGACGGCCGCACGCAACGATGCGGAGACGACTCATCGCGGGCTCGCCGACAGCCTTGCGGCCTTCCGGACGGCAGCGGCCGAGCAGCAGGCGGCGGTGACGGCGGCGCTGGCGCTCTGCGGCCCCTCCGCCCCGGCGCCCGGCGCGACTGCGGGGCCGGTGACCCCGCCGCCTCCGCCTGTGAAGACGCCGCTGCCGGGCGCGCCGGCCACCGGGCCCGCAGGCCCGGCCGTGGTCGACCCGACCGCGTACCAGGGCTGCGCGGCGCTGGCCGCCGAGCAGACCCTGCTGGCCCAGAACATTGAGGCCGTGGGCGCCCGCTACCAGGCCGCGGAGGCGTCTTATCGGCAGGATCGCCCGAGGCTGGAGGAGGCCGCCGCCACGGTGGCGCTGGGCAAGCTGGGATCCTTGTAAACCGCCGGGCCGAACCTAAATAAGTTCCGATCGCGCTGGCGTCCGTTCCCCCTCGGACAGCGAGCGACGGGTGTGCGGCCCTGGCGCCTTAGATGGCTGCCGGGGCCGCCTTCGTTTTGGGGCTATGCAGGGCGGGTCGCGAGGACGGGCGGGCCGCGAGCGGGGCTGAGGGCGCGGGAGCTTACAGACGAGACCCGGGCCGACCGCGTTTGGCCCGATACCCCCTCCCACGGCCTCGGCGCCGACCGCGGCTAGATGTGCTTTGCGCGGGCCAGGGGCTGGTCGGGAACCGCAGGCGCGGAGATCGACGCCTGCCAGTCGTCCGTGGCAAGGGTCGGCGGAGCCAGCATCCGGCCCAGCGCCAGATAGCTCGCGAAGCCCACGAAGAAGGCGACGCAGGCCAGGACGAAATAGGGCTTGAGCACGTCGTTCATGAGGCTGACCGCAGGCTCCCTATGGCCGGTTGCCTGAGGTTCAACGGGCGCCCACGGGGACGGTTGCGGCGCCGCTCGCCATTGTTTTTGGAAGGCCCGCCGCACGAGCCCGGGTGTTGCGATCGCATTGCCGCCGTTGAGCGTCACGGGCGCCTTCCTCGTCTGCCGCAGCCAGCTTGGCCGTAAGGTTCCTGCATGCAGGTACGGCGCCAGGAGGCCGCCGGTTTCACGCCGGCGCATTGACGGGGCGCAAGCGGCCGGCGCGCGGTGAGGCGTTTTCAAAGTTGCGAACGATTCTCATTGCGCGACGTCATGTCGCGACTTAAGAACGCCTCGCATTCTTAGTCGCAACACGCCGAGGGGCGCGGGGGATATGGTGAGAGTTGGAGGCGGCATCGCCGCGCGGAAGAAGCTGGCCATGACCTGCGCGCTCGCAGGGCTGGCGGGGCTGTCGCTGGGCGGGGCGGCGAAGGCGGTGGAGGCCGACGGGGCGGCGATCGCCACGGCCGATGCGGATTCGGCCGGCACGGTCTCGGGCATCGAGGTCGAGGGCAAGCTGACCAAGCAGAACAATCCGAAGGTGACCGCCAAGCCGCTGGACAACCCGCAGACCGTGACCGTGGTGCCGCGGGGCGTGATCGAGGCCCAGAACCTGCTCTCGCTGCGCGACATCCTGTCGACGGTGCCGGGCATCACCTTCGGCGCCGGCGAGGGCGGCGGCGGCTTCGGCGACTCCATCAACCTGCGCGGCTATTCGGCCAACAACGACATCACGGTCGACAACGTCCGCGACAGTGCCCAGTACACGCGCTCCGACCCCTTCAACCTCGAGCAGATCGAGGTCACCAACGGCGCCAATTCGGTCTACTCGGGCGCAGGCTCGGTGGGCGGCACCATCAACATCGTCTCCAAGCGGCCGACGGGCCGGAACTCGACGGTCGTCAGCGGCGGCGTCGGGACCGAGAACTACTGGCGCGGCACGGTCGATGCGAACCACGTGGTCGGCGACAATGTGGCGGTGCGCCTGAACGCCATGGTCCACCGGAACGACGCGCCGGGACGGGACGTCGAGGAATTCAAGCGCTGGGGGATCGCGCCGTCGATCACCATCGGCCTGAACGGCCCGACCCAATTCACGGCCATGTACTTCCACCAGGAAGATCGGAACCTGCCGACCTATGGCGTGCCGTTCTACAACGGGCGGGCCGTGCCGGGCGTAGATCCGGAAAACTACTACGGCTATTCGAACGTCGATAAGCAGGACTCCGACGTCGACATCCTGACCGGGATCATCGACCACGACTTCGGCAATGGGCTGAAGCTGCGGAACCTGTCGCGCTATCAGAAGGTGACCCAGCTCACGGTGGTGAATCCGCCGCAGGGGACCTACTGCCTGGCGAACGGCCAGAAGCCGGTGGCCTGGAGCCAGTCGACCACCGCCACCAACATAACGGGCTACACCGCCTGCCTTCCCACCGATCCGGCGCCGGGCTTCTACCAGCCCAGCGGGCCGCGCGGGAACCTGCGCGATACCGAGAACACCCTGCTGTACAACCAGATCGACCTGACCTGGGACGGCGAGCTGGGCGGGATGCGTCACACGGTGGTGTTCGGCGTCGCGTTCCTGGACGAGGACTTCCACCTCGACACCGGCAACGTCTTCCGCACCGCGACGGGCGCGACGGTGGCCCTGCCGCCGATGAACATCGCCAGCCCGAACAACACCTACACGGGCCCGATCAACTTCATCCAGGCCAGCGCACAGGACGGCGACCGCCGGAACCAAGCCGTCTATCTGTTCGACAACATCGTCATCAACGAGCAGTGGTCGATCAACGGCGGCGTCCGGTGGGAGCACAACGAGGGCTCCAACTCCACCGACACCTATTCCACGGTGGTGGGCCCGACATTGGGGACCGTCACGCCCGGCCCCAGCTTCAAGGTCGACGACAACCTGCTGACCTACCGGATCGGTGTGGTCTACAAGCCGATCCCGAACGCCAGCCTCTACGTCTCCTACGCCAACTCAGAGACCCCGAGCCAAGCCACGGTCAACGGCCAGGGCGCCTGCGTCGTGGCGACCTGCACGGTCGACCCGGAGAAATCCGAGAACATCGAGATCGGCGCCAAGTGGGACATCCAGGGCCGGCTGTCGCTGACCGCGGCGATCTTCCGCAACGAGCGGACCAACTACCGTGTGGCGTCCAACGATCCGCAGCAGCCGGACCAGCAACTGGACGGCAGCGCCCGGGTGCAAGGCGTCACGCTCGGCGCCTCCGGCCGGATCACCGACGCCTGGTCGATCTTCGCCAACTACACCTACCTGAAGTCCAAGGTGCTCCAGGGGGTCGACGACGTCTTCGCCGCCCAGGGGCGCGATTTCACCCGGGGTGACGACCTGCTGCAGGTGCCGGACCACGCGTTCAGCCTGTTCACCACCTATGACCTGCCGCACGACATCCAGGTCGGCTACGGCGTGACGTACCAGGGCGAGTACTACCTGACCCAGCACGCCCTGGTGACCGGCGCGACCACCGCCGTCCGCACCACGATCCCACGGGTGAAGGCGCAGGACTATTTCGTGCACCGGGCCACAATCGCCTGGTCGCCGACGGAGCAGCTTGAGCTGCGCCTGAACGTGAACAACCTGTTCGACAAGGCGTACTACACGCGGGTCCGCAACAACGGCTGGGCCATGCCGGGCGATCGCCGCAATGCGACGCTCACCGCCAACTACCGGTTCTGAATCCCCCCACAGGACCGGCAGGCGCTGTCAGGCTTCGGCCCGACGGCGCGTAAAGCGCCCCGCCTCTGCTGCTCGCAGGCGGGGCGCCATTCGTTCTAGGGTTTGCTCATGATGCTGCATGTTCCGGGCGTGCTGTCGCCCGACGCGGTGCGCGACCTGCGCGCCTTCATCGACGCCGCCGCCTGGGAAGACGGCAACGCAACGTCCGGCAAGCAGTCGGCGCTGGCGAAGGCGAACCGGCAGTTGCCCGAGGCGTCGGACGCCGCCCGGCAGGCCGGCGCCCGGGTGCGGGAAGCCGTGACCCGCAGCCCGCTGTTCATGGCCGCCGCCCTGCCCCACACCGTCTATCCGCCGCTGTTCAACTGGTATGGGCCGGGCCAGACGTTCGGCGACCACGTGGACAATGCGATGCGCTTCCAGCGCGACCAGGGCATCCGGGTGCGCACCGACCTGTCGGCGACCCTCTTCCTGGCAGGGCCGGACGACTACGACGGCGGCGAGCTGGTGGTGGAGGACACCTATGGCGCGCACGAGGTGAAGCTGCCGGCCGGGGACCTGATCCTCTATCCGGCCTCCAGCCTGCACCGGGTCACGCCGGTCACCCGGGGCGAGCGGGTGGCCAGCTTCTTCTGGATCCAGAGCCTCGTGCGCGACGACGCCAAGCGGACCCTGCTGTTCGACATGGACGTGGCCATCCAGACCCTGGCCCAGGACGCAGGGCTCGGCGCCCCGGCCATCGTCTCCCTGACCGGGACCTACCAGAACCTGCTGCGGATGTGGGCCGAGCTGTAGGGCCGGTTGCGGGCGGGAAACGCGAAGGCGCCTACCCGGCCGCGGGAAAAGCCGTTATCCCGCGCCCGACCTAACGCCACGGAGACCTCCCATGCCGCTCGACTCTGGCGCGCCCCAGAAGACCTACCGCTGGGATGACCCGCTCGACCTGTCCTCGCGCCTCTCGGAAGAGGAGCGGATGGTCTGGGAGGCCGCCCGCCAGTACGCCCGCGAGAAGCTCTTGCCCCGGGTGGTCTCGGCCTATGCCGAGGAGCGGTTCGACCGCGAGATCATGACCGAGATGGGCGAGCTGGGCTTCCTGGGCCCGACGCTGCCCGAGGAGTACGGCTGCGCCGGCGTGAATCACGTCGCCTATGGCCTGATCGCCCGCGAGATCGAGGCGATCGATTCCGGCTACCGCTCGGCCATGAGCGTGCAGAGCTCGCTGGTGATGTATCCGATCTATGCGTTCGGCTCGGAGGAGCAGAAGCGCAAGTACCTGCCCGGCATGGCCGCCGGCCGCATCATCGGCTGCTTCGGCCTGACGGAGCCGGACGGCGGCTCGGACCCCGCCTCGATGCGCACGACGGCGAAGAAGGTGTCGGACGGCTACGTGCTGAACGGCGCGAAGATGTGGATCACCAACTCGCCGGTCAGCGACGTGGCCCTGGTCTGGGCCAAGCTGGACGGCAAGATCCGCGGCTTCCTGGTGGAGCGCGGGACCAAGGGGTTCGAGACTCCGCAGATCAAGAACAAGCTGTCCCTGCGCGCTTCGGTCACCGGCGAGATCTCGCTCAGCGACGTCCACGTGCCGGAGGACGCCATGCTGCCGGGCGTTGAGGGCCTGCGCGGGCCGTTCTCGTGCCTGAACAAGGCGCGCTACGGCATCGCCTGGGGCGCCATGGGCGCGGCGGAGTTCTGCCTGCACGCCAGCCGCGACTATGTGTCCAGCCGCAGCCTGTTCGGCCGCACCCTGGCCTCGCGCCAGCTGGTACAGAAGAAGCTGGCCGACATGTCGACCGAGATCGCCCTGGGCTTCGAAGGCGCGCTGGCGCTGGGCCGGCTGATCGACGAGGGCGCCTGGGTTCCGGAAGCCATCTCGATGCTGAAGCGCAACAACTGCGGCAAGGCGCTGGATATCGCCCGGGTCGCCCGCGACATGCACGGCGGCAACGGCATCTCGGGGGAGTACCACGTGATGCGGCACGCCTCGAACCTGGAAACGGTCAACACCTACGAGGGCGCGCATGACGTGCACGCCCTGATCCTGGGACGGGCCATCACGGGCGAGAGCGCCTTCTAAGCTGCGGAAAAGGCGGCGGTAAAGTCGGGTACGCGACAAAACGCCGATTTTTGGCACAACCTTAAATTTACACTCCCCGCGTACCCCTGCGTCAGCTTAGTCCGCCGACCGGCGACAGGCGCGGGGAGAACGCATGGCTCGGAAGAGCGCTCAAGGCGCCGCCGACAGGGCCCAGATGGCGCAGTGGCTGTTCGACAACAGCCGCGACCTCATGCAGGTCGTCGCGCCGGATGGAACCCTGCTGCAGGTCAACCAGGCCTGGGCCGACTTCACCGGCCTGAGCCAGGAGGAGCTGGTCGGCCGATCGGTCTTCGACTTCTGCCATCCCGAAGAGATCGAAGGCATCCGCGCGCGCGCCGACGTGGCGCAGCCCGGCGACGTGAGCGAGGCCGAGGTGCGCCTCAAGGATCGACATGGGAAGTGGCGCTGGGTCGCCGCCCGCCGCCAGGTCATGGAGAACGGCGCGCATATCGGCAGCATGCGCGACGTCACCGACGAGCGCACCTATCGCGCGGAGAGCGAGGAAGCCCGGCGGACCCGCAAGGCCCTGGGCGCCGCCGCCGGCATCGGCGTCTGGGAGTTCGACCCGCGCAAGGACGTCATCTGGTGGTCGGACGAGATCGTCGAACTCGTCGGCCTCGACCCCTCGGTCGAATGGACCGCCGAGCGCTTCTATCAGATCGTCCACCCGCGCGACCGGGCGAAGATGGCCCAGATCATGACGGACGCCGTCGCCAACGGCGGCGACATGCGGATCGAACACCGGATCCGCGCCCGCGATCGCTGGCTGACCATGCGGGTCACCGTCCGGACCGAACGGATCGCCAGGGGGTTCCACGCCCTCAAGGGGATCTCCGAGGACATCACCGAGCTGGCCGAGGCGCGCGATGCGGCGCGCAAGGGCGAGCAGACCGCCCGCAAGGCCCGTCGCGAGGCCCAGGCCCTGGCCGGTCGCCTGGCCCTGGCGCTCGAAGCCGCCGAGGCCGGCGTCTACGAGATCGATCACGTGGGCAAGACCTTCTGGTGCTCGCCGGAGTTCGAACGGATCACCGGCCGCAAGAACTCGAGCTACGAGGAAGCGACCGAGCTCCGCTATCCCGGCTTCCACGTGGACGACCTGCCGCACGTGCGCGCCTCGTTCCGCGCTCTGCACCGCGGGGACAAGAACTCGGGCGAGAGCTTCGAGGCCCGCATCGTGCGGCCCGACGGCAGCGAGCGCTGGGTTCGGGTGTTCCATCACCTGGTCAAGTCGCGCAACGGCCGCTGGCTGAAGGCGGTCGGCCTGGTGCAGGACTGCGACACCCTCAAGCGCCAGGAGATCGCGCTGAAGGAGGCTCAGGTCGCCGCCGAGGCCGCCGCCGAGGCGAAGGCGGCCTTCCTGGCCAATATGAGCCATGAGATTCGCACGCCCATGAACGGCGTGATGGGCGTGTTGCATCTGCTTAAGAACGAGCGGCTGACCGACGACGGGCGCGGCCTGCTGCGCGAAGCGCTGTCCTGCGGCCAGATGCTGGCCGAACTGCTGAACGACGTCATCGACTTCTCGAAGATCGAGGCAGGACGCCTGGAGCTGGCTTGCGAGCCGGTGGACCCGGCGATGCTGGTCGAGGGCGTGGTGCGCCTGCTGGAGCCCCAGGCCAAGGCCAAGAACCTGCAGTTACTGGTCGACGCCGACCCGGCGCTCGGGTGGGTCAGGTCCGACCCCGTCCGTCTCCGCCAAGCCCTGTTCAACCTGGTGGGCAACGCCGTGAAGTTCACCGAGGCCGGCCGCGTGGTGGTGCGCTGCCGGCGCCCCGAACCCGGCGTGTTGCGCTTCGAGGTGGAGGACACCGGAGTGGGTATCCCGGAGGCGGCCCAAGACCGGCTGTTCGAGCGCTTCAACCAGGCCGACGCTTCGACCACTCGCAAGTTCGGCGGCTCCGGCTTGGGGCTGGCCATCACCCGCCGGCTGGCGGAGATGATGGACGGCGACGTGGGCTTCAGGTCCGTCGAGGGCCAGGGCTCGACCTTCTGGATCGAGGTGCGCGCCGACGCGGCCGAAGCCCAACAGGAGGCGGCCGAAGCTCTGGACACCCTGCTGGACGGCGTGCGCGTGCTGGTGGTCGAGGACAACCCCACCAACCGGCTGATCGCCACCAAGCTCTTGGAGAACCTGGGCGCGGCGGTAGAGACGGCGGCCGACGGCTACGCGGGCGTGGACGCTGCGGCCCGCGGCGGCTTCGACCTCATCCTCATGGACATCCAGATGCCCGGCATCGACGGGTTGGAGGCCGCCCGCCGCATCCGCGCCCTCGGGGGCGCCGCCGCGGCGACGCCGATCGTGGCCCTGACCGCCAACGTCCTCGCCCACCAGCGGCAAGCCTATCTGGACGCCGGCATGGACGGGGTGGTGGGCAAGCCCATCGCGCCCGGACTGCTGCTGGCCGAGATCGCCCAGGCCGCCGCCAACCGCGACGTGCCGGACAGCGAAGCCGACACCGCGGCGGCCTGACCTCAATCCCGGGGCTTCCGGCTGTCTTGCGTGCGGCCGCCTGTCCGCTACGGTCCCGCGCTTCGTTGCGTTGGGGACCATCATGGATCGCAGGCTCTTCCTCCAGGGCGCCGCGGGTGCGGCCCTCTTCACCGCCCTGCCGGCGCAGGCGCAGGGACAGGGCGAGGACCAGAAGCTTCGAGCGCTGCTGGACCGGTTCTGGGACGAGCAGATCGACGAGGCCCCGGAGGCCGCCACCAGCCTGGGCCTGGACGTGGGCGCCCGCGCGGGCCTCCGGGCGAAGCTGAGCGACTATTCGCCGGCCGGGCGCGATGCGATGTTCCAGCGGACCAAGGGGCGGCTGACACGGCTGAAGGCCATCGACCGCGCCCGCCTGGGGCCTGCCGCGCAGATCGACTACGACGTCGTCCGCTATCAGTACGAGACGGCGGTAACGGGCGGCGAGCGGTTCCGCTTCGGCGAGGGCGCCTCGGCCAGCTTTTCCTACGCGCCCTATTCCCCCTATGTAGTGAGCCAGCTTTCCGGGCCCTACCAGGCGCTGCCGGACTTCCTGGATTCCAAGCATCCGGTGGCGAGCGCGGCCGACGCCGACGCCTATCTGCAGCGCCTGCGCGGGTTCGCCACTGCGCTGGACGCCACGACCGCTAGCCTCAAGGCCGAGGCGGCGCGAGGCGTGCTGGCGCCCGGCTTCCTGCTGGAGCAGGCGAGCACACAGCTGGGCAAGCTGGCGTCGTCGGACGGCCTGGCTACGGCCTTCGCGAAGAAGGCGGCCGCGGCGGGGGTTGCGGGAGACTGGAAGGCCCGTGCCGACGACATCCTGGCCAAAGCGGTACGGCCGGCCGTCGAGCGCCAGAAGGCGGCGGTGGACGCCCTGCGCAAAACTGCCAGCGACGACGCGGGCGTCTGGAAGATTCCCGACGGCGAGGCCTACTACGCAGGCGCGGTGGCCTATCAGACCACCACGGCGCTGAAGCCGGAGGAGATCCACCAGCTCGGCCTCGATCAGGTGAAGGCGCTGACCGCCCAGATCGATACCTTGCTGCGCGCCGAGGGCCTGACCGGCGGCACGGTCACCGAACGCCTGGTGGCGCTGAACCGCCGGCCGGACCAGCTTTATTCCAATACCGACGCCGGCCGCGCCGAACTGCTGGCCTATCTGAACACCCGCGTCGCCGACATCGAGAAGCGGCTGCCCCGGGTGTTCGCCACGATCCCGAACGCGCCGATGGAGATCGTGCGGGTGCCGCCCGCGATCGAGGACGGCGCCGCCAACGGCTACGCCCAGGGCGCCTCGCTGGACGGCAAGCGGCCGGGGCGGTTCTACATCAACCTCAAGGATACGGCGGAGTGGCCGCGCTATTCCCTGCCCAGCCTGGCGTTCCACGAGGCCTATCCGGGCCACCTCTGGCAGGGGGCGATCGCCCAGCAGTCGACCGACATCCCGATGCTGCGGCGGCAGGGCGGCGGCTTCTCGGCCTATGGCGAGGGCTGGGGCCTCTACGCCGAACAGCTGGGCGACGAGCTCGGCTGCTACGACGACGATCCCCTGGGCCGGATCGGCTATCTGCAATCGATCCTGTTCCGCGCCGTGCGGCTGGTGGTGGACACCGGCCTGCACGCCAAGCGCTGGAGCCGGGAGAAGGCCACCGACTACATGGTCGAGGCGACGGGCCGGCCGCGGGGCGGGATGCAGCGCGAGATCGATCGCTACTGCGTCTGGCCGGGGCAGGCCTGCAGCTACAAGGTGGGCCACAACGAATGGGTCCGGCTGCGCGAGGACGCCCGCGCCCGCCAAGGCGAGCGCTTCGACATCAAGCAGTTTCACGAGGTTCTGCGCCGCGGGCGCATGCCGCTGGTGGTGCTCGAGCGGGTGGTGAAGACGACGCTGGTGTGACGGCAAAGTTCCGCGCTATGCGGGATCGCACAAGTCCTTGGGGAAGGAAGACAACGTATGGCGGAGATCGCCGCGACGGACGCTGGCCAGAAGCCGACGTCGCTACGGACCGTGGTGGCCGCTTCGTCCGCAGGGACGACGTTCGAGTGGTACGACTTCTTCGTCTTCGGAAGCCTGACCGGCGTCATCTCCAAGACCTTCTTCACCGGTCTGCCTGAGACCGCCGCCCTCGCCGCGGCGCTGGCGCTGTTCGGGGCGGGCTTCCTGTTCCGGCCGCTGGGCGCGCTGGTGTTCGGCCGCATCGGGGACAAGGCGGGGCGCAAAGGCGCCTTCTTGGCCACGGTGCTGCTGATGGGCGGCGCCACGGTCGCGATCGGCCTGCTGCCCAGCTACACCCAGGCCGGCATCATCGGACCGGCGCTGCTGATCCTCATGCGGATCATCCAGGGCTTCGCCCTGGGCGGTGAGTACGGTGGGGCGGCGATCTATGTCGCCGAGCACGCGCCGGCCAACGGGCGCGGCCGGGCGACCAGCTGGATCCAGACCTCGGCGGCGTTCGGCCTATTCGGAGCGCTGATCGTGATCCTCCTGACGCGCCTGGCGGTCGGCAACGAGGCGTTCGACGCCTGGGGCTGGCGGATCCCGTTCCTCTTCTCGGGCGTGCTGCTGGCGATCTCGATTTGGATGCGCCTGAAGCTGACCGAAAGCCCCGAGTTCGCCAAGCTGAAGGCCGAGGGCAACGAGACCAAGGCCCCGTTCAAGGAAGCCTTCGGTCACTGGCCGAACCTGAAGCTGGTGCTGATCGCCCTCGCCGGCGTCATGTTCGCCCAGGGCGCCGTCTGGTACACGGCCTTCTTCTACGTCCAGACCTTCATGGAACGGTTCCTGAAGGTCTCGCCCGAGACGATCAATCTGCTGATGCTGTCGGCCACGGCGGCCAGCGCGGTGCTGTATGTCTTCTTCGGCTGGCTGTCGGACCGCGTGGGCCGCAAGGCGGTGATGCTGTTCGGCATGATCCTGATGACGGCCGCCTACTTCCCCGGCTTCCACATGCTGTCCAAGACGCTGAACCCAGCGCTGGCCGAGGCCGAGGCCGCCACGCCGGTGGTGGTGATCGCCGATCCCGCCGACTGCTCGGTGCAGTTCGACCCCGTGGGCAAGGCCAGCTTCGTCTCCTCCTGCGACATCGCCAAGTCGACCCTGGCCAACGCCGGCGTCTCGTACCGCAACGAGCCAGGCGTCCCGGGCCAGCCGGCCCTGGTGCGCATCGGCGCCCAGACGATTCCGTCCACCAGCGCCGAGGGCCTGTCGCCGCCGGTCGCCAAGGCGGTGAAGACCAGCGTCGAGAACCGGCTGAAGACGGCGCTGAGCCAGGCTGGCTATCCGGCCAAGGCGGACCCCGCGCGGATGAACCTGTTCGGCGCGTTCGGCGTGCTGCTGGTGTTCGTGACGGCCGCCACGGCGCTCTACGGGCCGATCGCCGCCTGCCTGGTGGAGCTGTTCCCCACGCGGGTGCGCTACACGGCCATGTCGCTGCCATATCACATCGGCACCGGCTGGGTCGGCGGTTTCGTGCCGTTCACCGCCTTCGCGATCGTCACCACGGTGGGCGACCTCTACTCCGGCCTCTGGTACCCGCTGGCCTTCACGGTGATCTCCATCATCGTGTGCCTGATCTTCCTGCCCGAGACCAAGGGCAAGCCGCTGAGCTGAAATCCTCCCCCATCGGGGGAGGGGGATCGCGAAGCGGTGGAGGGAGTCCGCTCAAAACGCGGCTGAGGACCCCCTCAGTCGGCATTCGCCGACAGCTCCCCCGACGCGGGAGCAATTGGCTACTTCGCCGTCCCGTCCAGATCCGCGAGTTTGGCGTAGGACGGCGGGGTCGTGGCCTGCAGCTTCTTCGCCACCGTCTCGGCCTCGCGTAGGGCGCGCAGGACATTGCCGCCCGCCAGCTTGCCCAGGTCCTCGTCGGACCAGCCGCGGCGCGCGAGCTCGGCCAGCAGGTCGGGGAACTTGTCCACTCCGTCCAGACCCACCGGCGTGTCGCCGATGCCGTCGAAGTCCGAGCCGATGCCCACGCAGTCCACGCCGCAGACCTTGGCCAGGTGCTCCACGTGGTCGGCCACCTGGGCCAGGGTGGCGGGCGGGCCGGGGTTGGCCTTGTCCCAGGCGTCCATGGCCGCCTTGGCGCGCTCGGGCTGGCCGATGTAGAGGCCCCCGAACGGCGGGGAGTTGTAGCGCGCCTGCTCGGCCGAGCGGTCGGCGGCCCAGCGGTTGCGCGCCTCCGACACATAGGTCGTGGCGAAGTTGACCATGACCACGCCGCGGTTCGCCTTCACCAGCGCCAGCACGTCGTCCGGCACGTTGCGGGCGTGGTCGGCCACCGCCTTGGCCCCGGAGTGCGAGAAGATCACCGGCGCCTGGGTCGCGGCCAGGGCGTCCTTCATCGTCTTCTCGGACACGTGGCTCAGATCGACCAGCATGCCCAGCCGGTTCATCTCGGCCACCACCGCCTTGCCGAAGGGGGTCAGGCCGTTGTGGGTGGGGTTCGCCGTGGCGCTGTCGGCCCAGCGGTTGTTGATGGCGTGGGTGAGCGTCATGTACCGCGCGCCGGCCGCATACATCTGGCGCAGCACCGGCAGGCTGTCGTTGATCTGGTGCCCGCCCTCGATGCCGATGAGGGAGGCCACCTTGCCGGCCTTATGGGCGCGGACCACGTCGTCGGCGGTGTAGGCCATCTCGAACACGTCGGGATAGCGTGTCGCCATACCCTTCACGATGTCGATCTGTTCCATCGTCATCTGCACGGCGATGGGGCCGTCATACTGCGGGGATATGAATACAGACCAGAACTGGCCGCCGACCCGGCCCTTCTTCAGGCGGGGAATGTCGGTCATCAGGCCGATGGAGCCCGGTCGAGGTCCCTTCAGCTGGGAGGTGTCGGACCGCAGGTCGATCTTGCCGACGTCGCCCCCCGCCCGGCCGCGGATCTCGCCGGGCAGGTCGTTGTGGCCGTCGATCAGCGGGGTCTTGGCCAGCACCTTGTCGACCCGCGCGGCGATCTTGGGATCGGCCGCCTGCGCCCCCGCAGAACCGGCCCATGCCAGGACCGCCATTGCGGCTCCGCAGGCCGCCGCCATCTTCAACGCCATAGGAATACGCCCCTCAATCCAGACCACCAGCATGCAGAGGTCGCCGGGCCGGTCAACGCACGGCCGGCCCGGCGACGATCAGAACTCCGTCGACAGGGTCACCTGCACCGTCCGCCGCGGCCCCGGCCGGAAGAAGGCCGGCGTGCTCACGGTAGTGCTGATCGTGCCGAGGTAGTCCTCGTCCAGCAGGTTGTCGACGTTGACCCGGGCCTTGACGTTCTTGAGGTGACCCCAGTCCACCCCGTCACCCAGGTCGAGGTAGGCGGCGAGGATGGTGTAGCCGCCCGTGGTCTCGGTGTTGGTGAAATTGGTGTAGCGCTTCGAGATGGTCCGCGCCGAGAGGTTGAAGATCGCGCCCTGCACCGGCTCGAAGGTCACGCCGCCCTGGAACAGCCACTCGGGGAAGTCGGGGACCTTGTTGCCGGCGATCAGGAACGTGGCGAAATTGTCTTTGAATTCCGAGATGTTGTACGAGACGTTGGCGTTGAAATAGACCTTGCCGCCGAAAAGCTCGGGCTTCCACTGGCCGCTGAACTCGGCGCCCTTGGCCTCCACCGCGCCCACGTTCTGGAAGAAGGTCTCGGTGGTGGTGCTGCCGGGCACCGGCGAGGCGAAGGACTGCAGCCGGTTGTCGAACTTGGTGAAGTAGGCGACCAGCGAGGCGTTGAACGTGGGCCGATTGGTGCGCACCCCCAGTTCGTAGTTCTTCGCCTTCTCGGCGTCAGGGCCGGGGGCCAGGGGGCTGGCGGCCGAGAAGATGTCGTCGGCGCCGCGCGGCAGGGCCATGTTCTCGGAATAGGAGGCGAAGACCTGGTCGCGGTCTGTAACCGACCACACCGCGCCGACCTGGGGCAGGAAATAGTCCTTCCAGTTGTCGGTGATGGTGGGCGTGCGCCGGTTGATGAAGTCGGCGGGGTTCCGGTAGCCGCTGATCTCGTAGTCGATGTCCAGGCCCTTGAAGCCCACGTCGACCTTCAGGCGGTCGTCCAGCAGGCTGATGGTGTCCTTGACGAAGACCTGCAGGGTCTTGCGGTTCGAGGTGTAGTCGCGCTGGAGGTGCACCGGCTCGTTGAACAGCGGCGCGCCGTCGGGGTGGCCGTTCTCGACGTTGTAGCGCTGCTGGGTGCGGTGATAGTCGTCGTCCTCGTACCAGGCGCCAGCCTGGATGGTGTTGATCCCCCACCGCCAGGTCAGATTGCCGTTCACGCCCTTGCGCGTGCCGTCGATGGTGGACAGGCCGTACTGGATGCCGCGCGGTGCGAACAAGCCCGGCACGATCAGGCGCTCGGCGTTGTAGTTGGCCAGCGAGGTGGCGTAGGCCTCGGGCGAGACGCCATAGCCTTCCTTGTCCTCGTAGTAGCCCGTGACGGAGACGTCGACCGCCTCGCCCAGCGGCGTCTTCAGGGTCAGGGCGTAGAGGTGATCCTCGCGGCTGTTGACCGCGAACTTGTAGTACTGGCTGTAGTTGCTGTTGGAGTACGGCACGCCCGCCGCCGTGATCGGCAGGGACGTGGCCGTGGCCGCCGAGCCCGCCGCGCCCGGGACCGGAATGTAGCCGAGGTAGGCGAAATCACGCCCGCTGCGGCCGAAGATGTCCCCTGCCGTGCCGGCGTACTGCGCCTTGGTGATCGAGGGGCTGTCGTAGTCGAAGTACTTGTTGTGCACGGTCTGGAAGGTCACCGAGCCCTCGCCGAACCGGTAGCGCAGCTGGCCTTCGTAGTGGTCGCGGTCGATGGTGCCGGGTCCCCGCCACAGCTCGCCGGAGACGGTCGAAAAGCTGCCGAAGGCGGAGAAGCCGTTGTGCTCGCCGGTATCCAGGCGGACGAAGGCGCGCAGCAGCTCGTCGCTGCCGCGGCTGTAGCTGACGCGGCCGCCGAACTCTTCGGCCGGGCCGCGGCTGATGTAGCTGACGATGGGCCCCAGCGAGGCGTAGCTCGCGAGGGACACATCGCCCGAGCCGGCCGAGGCAGTCACCCGGGCCAGGTTCTCGTTGTCCACGTAGCGGTAGATGGGCGAGCCCCCGAACTGGTCCGAGCGGCCCATGGGCACGTCGTCGAGCAAGAAGCCGATCTGCTGGAAGTTGAAGGCCCGGACGGAGACGGAGTTGCCGAACTCGTACATCCCCAGGGCGTCATTGGCCTGGACGTTGAAGCCCGGCAGGCTCTCCAGCATCTTCAGCCCGGTGATGCCCGCCGGCGCCGACAGCAGGGCGTCGCTGGTGATCGAGACCGTGGCGGTGGCGTGATCCGTGCCGATGGCGACCGTGGCCTCGGACACCCGCGAGCCGGTGACCACCAGTTCCTCGATCTCGGGCGGCCGGGTTTGAGCCATGGCCTGCGAGCCCGCCAGGGCGCCCAAAAGCGCGCCGACGCTCACCATCCCTCGTGCAGCCTTCGCCTTGAATATGCTGTCCATCGCCCCCTCGCGTTCGTTGTCTCAGGGGACAAGGGGCGACGCCGAGCCAGTGCGACAAGGACGTGACGGCGCGCGCTAGGGGAGAAAGGCACGGTCGGTCGCTTTATGACCAACGGATGACCGCCAGGCGCCGCGTTCGTTGGCGCCCGGGGGCTCAGGAGGCGATCGGCAGGATCTCGGTCGTGACGCCCGCGGCCTGCAATGCGGCCTGTTCGGTACGCCAGGACGAGCCGGTGATCAGGCGGGCCACGGTCAGGCCCTCGGCGGCGAAGCCGGCCAGCTCGTCGTGGGTGCGCCCTTCGAACCGCTCGGCGTCGCGCCGGGCCAGGCTCAGGACGTCGGGATGGGCTTCGGGGTCGCAGACCAGCACGTCGGCGGCTGCAAGCGCCCGCACCGCCCGCAGGGTCAGGAGGTCCGCCGGGCCCCGGGCGTCCACGTACTGCACCCGGCCCGCCAGTGTCGGACTGTCAAACAAGGCGGCGCGCAGACGCTCGCGCGCGCCGTCCATGTCGCCTTCCATGGCCGCTTCGGCGGCGGGTCCGGCCAGGGCGGCGCGCAGGAAGCGGCGGCGGGCGTTGGCGTCCGGCAGCGCGCCCCGCACCTCATCCTGCATCGACCGGAAGAGGGCGGCGATCCGGCCCGTTCCCTCGGGCACGCGCGCCTCGATGTCGTGGCGCAGCATGGTGGCCAGCATGGGCGAGGCGCCGCCGGTGCCGATGGCGGCCACCACCTCGCCCCGGTCGATGACGGCGGGAGTGGTGAAGTCGCAGAGCGCCGGCCGGTCGACGACGTTCACCGGCACGTTCGCGGCGCGCGCGGCCTCGGCGGCCGCTTCGGCCCACCGGTCGTCGGCGCCGGCGACAAAGGCCAGGGTCACGCCCGCGTACGCGCGTGGATCCAGGGCGTCGGCGCCGGTCAGCCGCAACACCGTCGCGGGCGAGCCTTCGAACAGGCGCGCCTTGGCCTCGGCCGCCTCGCCCTCGCCCGCGATGGCCACCGAGCGGCCGGCCAGCGGAAAGAAGGCGGGGAAGGCGTCCATGCTACTTCAGGGTCTTGAGGTAGCCGATGATGGCGGCGCGGTTCTCGTTGTTGGCGACCGAGATCATCATCTTGGTCCCCGGGGCGAACGCGGTGGGGCTCTTGAGGTAGGCGTCCAGGTTGGCGTCGGTCCAGGTCCCGCCCTTGTTCTTCAGCGCCGGAGAGAACGCGAACGGTCCCTCGGCGATCTTGCGCCCCGCGACGCCGGCGAGGCTGGGCCCCATCGGCGAGCCGCCGTGGCACATCTTGCACTGCAGGTTGAACAGTTGCTGGCCGTCCGCGGCCAGGGCCGGCGCGGCGGCGAGCGAGAGGACCAGAGCGGCGGCGGCGGCGCGAAGCATGCAGTCTCCTGAATTTCGTAAGGCCGGTACGGATTACCCTTGGGCGCCTTCCCAGGCAAAGGCGGGAATTTACGGCGCGGTCTGAACAGCGTTAGGATCGAAGCCAAATCAGTCGGACGGAGCGGCCTCATGGCGACCACGGTGGATGTGAACGGGCGGCCCCTGAACGTCAACTCGCCGCCCGACACACCCCTTCTCTGGGTGCTGCGAGATGAACTGGGGCTGACTGGCACGAAATACGGCTGTGGCATCGCCCAGTGCGGGGCCTGCACGGTGCTGGCGGACGGCCAGCCGATCCGTGCATGCCAGACGCCGATTTCCGCCATCGGCGCCGCGAAAATCACCACGATTGAGGGTTTGGGCGGCAATCACCCGGTCCAGCAGGCCTGGGTGAAGCTGGATGTGCCGCAGTGCGGCTACTGCCAGTCCGGCCAGATCATGAGCGCCACCGCCCTCCTGGCGTCGAACCCGAGCCCGGACGATGCGGCGATTACGGGGGCTATGGACGGCCACATCTGCCGCTGCGGGGCCTATCAGCGCATCCGCGCCGCCATCAAGGAAGCCGCCGCCATGCCGGCCACCGCCGCCGAGCCCGCCGCCGCGCCCGCGGCGACCCCGGCCGCCTGAGGGGAAGCGCCATGAACAAGCCCCTCAAAGAGATCGTCGCCACCGCCAGCCGCCGGGACGTCCTGGTGGTCGGCGCCACCCTGGCCGGCAGCTCCCTGCTGGTCGGCTGTTCGCTGCCCGACATGCTTTCGGCGGGCTCGAAGATCGAGGTGGGCGCCTTCGGCCCTTTCCTGAAGTTCGCGCCGGACGGAACCGTCACGGTCATCTCCAAGCACATCGAGTTCGGCCAAGGTAACCACGCAGGGCTTGCGGCCATCGCCGCCGAGGAACTGGACGCGGACTGGAGCCGGGTGAAGGTCGAGCAGGCCGCCGCCAACGCCAAGCTCTATGGCAACGTCAACATGGGCGGGACGCAGGGCACCGGCGGCTCGTCCGCCATCGCCAACTCCTGGACCCAGCTCAGGACGGCGGGCGCCGCGGCGCGGGCCATGTTCGTGTCGGCCGCCGCCGCCAAGTGGGGCGTTCCGGCGGCGGAGATCACCGTCTCCAACGGCGTCATCGCGCACGCCTCGGGCAAGCAGGCCGGGTTCGGCGAACTGGTGGCGGACGCCGCCAAGGTCACGCCGCCCGAAAAGCCCACGCTGAAGGATCCCAAGGCCTTCACCCTGATCGGCACCGATCGGGTGCGCCGCAAGGACGCCCAGGCCAAGAGCGACGGCACGGCGCGCTACACCCAGGACGTCCGGCTGGAGGACATGCTGGTGGCCATGGTGGCGCACGCGCCGAAGTTCGGGGCCAAGGTGAAGTCCTTCGACGCCACCGAGGCGAAGAAGGTCCCCGGCGTGGTCAATGTCTATGAGATCCCCACCGGCGTGGCGGTGGTCGCCAACTCCACCTGGTCGGCCAAGCTCGGCCGCGATGCGCTGAAGGTGGAGTGGGACGAATCCAAGGCCGAGACACGCGGGTCGGCTGAGCTTCTCCAGGAATTCAAGGACCTGGCCTCGGGCAAGACCGCCGCGCCCGACGATGAGAAGAAGGGCTGGAAAGGCTTCGATTCCAAGGGCGACGCGGCAAGGGCGGCCGCCGGAACCGCGGCGGTCGAGGTCGCCTACGACTTCCCCTACCTCGCCCACGCCACCATGGAGCCGATGAACTGCGTGGCCATGGTGGGCAAGGGGCCGACGAAGCTGATCTTCGGCTCGCAGACCCCCACCCTGGACCAGCTCAACACGGCGCGGGTCGTGTTCGCCCTGCCCGGCTCGGTCGAGATCGAGACCCTGTTTGCCGGCGGCTCGTTCGGGCGCCGGGCGACCTTCCAGTCGGACTACGTGGTCGAGTGCGTCCACATCGCCAAGAAGGTGGGCAAGGGCCGGCCGGTGAAGCTGGTCTGGACGCGCGAGGACGACATGCGCGCCGGCTACTACCGGCCGCTGGTGCACCACGCCGTGCGGGTGACCACGGATGCGGAGGGCTTTCCGGCGACCTGGCGGCACCGGATCGTCACCCAGTCGATCATGAAGGGCGCACCGCCCGGGTCGCCCGGCGGCGGCGGCGTCGACTTCACCGCCGTCGAGGGCGCGATGGGGTCGCCCTACCTAAAGGCCACGCCCATCGTCGACGCCCAGCTCATCACGCCGGACGCGGGCGTGCCGGTGCTGTGGTGGCGCTCGGTAGGGGCGACCCACACGGCCTATGTGATGGAGCACACCATCGATCAGCTCGCCAAGAAGGCGGGCAAGGATCCCGTGGCCTACCGTCAGGCGCTCTACCAGAAGGCTGGGGCCAGCCGGCACTTGGCGGTGCTGAACCTGGCCGCGGAAAAGGCCGGCTGGACCACGCCCGCGGCCGACGGCTGGACCCGGGGCGTAGCGGTCCACGAGAGCTTCGGCTCGGTGGTGGCCCAGATCGCAGAGGTGAAGCTGGAAGACGGGACGCCCAAGGTGGGCCGGGTGGTCACCGCCATCGACTGCGGCACGGCCATCTCGCCCGACCAGATCGCAGCCCAAATGGAAGGCGGGACCTGCTATGGCCTGTCGGCGGCGCTGTTCGGGAACATCACCCTGACCGGGGGCGTGGTCGACCAGGGCAACTTCGACACCTATCGCGTGCTGCGGAACTCCGAGGCGCCCACGGTCGAGACCTACATCGTTCCCTCCACCGCCCCGCCCAGCGGCGTGGGCGAGCCTGGCACGCCGGTCATCGGTCCCGCCGTCGCCAACGCCCTGCTCGCCATCACGGGCCAGCCGACCCTGAGCCAGCCGTTCGTGAAGACCTGAAGCCTGCCCGGCCGTTGAACGAGCTGTGCGGTTCCCGGTGAACCAATCACGGTTTCGTGCGCTTCTGTCGGGCAGACCACTCAGGAGAGACACCAATGCGTATTGCGACCCTCGCCATCGCCGCCCTCGGCGCAATGAGCCTCGCCGCTTGCAGCCAGCCGGCGGAAAAGGCCGCTGAAGCCCAGGCCGACGCCGTCGAGGCCAAGGCCGAAGCCACCGCGGACCAAATGGGCGCCCAGGCCGACGCCATGAAGGCAAACGCGGAGGCCGCCGCCGACTCCATCGAGGCGAAGGGCGAAGCCGCGGCCGAGAGCCTGGAAGCCAAGGCCGAGGCGACCAAGGAGGCGGCGGAGAAGAAGGCCGACGCCATCGAAGACGCCGCCAGGAAGTAGGCCGTCACCGCGACGAAGCGGAAGAGGCCCCGGAGCTCAGCCGAGCTTCGGGGCCTTTTTCATGACAGCGATGCCCGTCGATCCGGGGGCACGCGCCGCCGCGAGGCTCAGAAGCTGTAGGCATAGCTCACGTGCAGGGTGCGGGGAACGCCCAGGAAGCGGTAGAGGAACCGCTGGGTCGATAGGTCCGCAAGCGCCGAGCCCACCCGGGTGGCGTAGCCTTCGTCGAAGGCGTTCTCCAGGCGCGCCGTCACGCGCTGGCGCCGCGCGCGATCAAGGAAGACGTGGGCGGCCATGTCGACCACCACATAGTTCCCATAGTTCACGCGCCCGAAGCCGGAGGCGGTCTGATGCACGTCGCCGGTCCAGAGCAGGCTCGCTGAGGCGCCGAAGGGGCGATCCGCGGGGTCGTACGCGAGCGAGGCCTTGGCCTGGGCCTTGGGGATTCGGTCGAACTGCTGGCCGGAGCCCTCGGCGCGGGTGCGGGTGTAGGCGTACGAGGCGCGGGCCGTCACGCCGACCGCGAGGGCCGCCGAGCCGCTGAGCTCGAATCCCCGGGTGCGTACGCGCTGATCCACGTTGACGTAGAGGCCGTCGGGAAACGCGGGCCGGTCGTAGACGTCGACGATCAGGTCGTCGATGCGGCGGGCGAAGCCGGTGAGCTGCCAGGTGAAGCGGCCGCCCTGGCCGCCGATTGCGAGACTGCCGCCGAGGCTCTCCTCGGGCTTCAGGTCCCGGTTGCCGGCGGCGCAGCAGGGGTCGAAGGCGTAGAGCTGTTCGGCGCTGGGAAGGATGAAGGAGGTCCCCAGAGTCCCCTCCAGATACAGCGCCGGGGTCGGATCCCAGCGGCCCGACAGGTTCCAGACCGCCTTGTCCGCGCCGCCCGTCCGGTTGAAGCGGACGCCGGCCGCCAGATGGGCGTTGCGGATCAGGTCGTCGGTGGTGCGCACCTGGGCGACGGCGGCGTGCACCGTCTCGGTGCGGGGCGCGATCAGCAGCACCTCGTCGCGGCCGTTGAAGTTCTGAAAGTCGTAGCCGAGCTGGTATTCCAGGCCCCGGTGCAGGTTCAGCTTCGCGAGGACGCTGGCGCCATAGTCCTCGTAGCCCCAGTAGGTCAGGTCATCGACGACCACCGGCGGGGCGGCCGGCTGGCCCGGCACGTTGTTGACCGTCGAATAGACGCTGTCCCAGTCGTGGTAGTAGCCCTTCACTGAGATCCCCACCCGGTCGCTCGCCGTCCAGTCCAGGCTGGCGCTGGCGATCTCCTCGTCGCGGTCGTTGAACGACAGGCGGGTCAGGCGGGGGCTCGGGTAGTCCAGACGGGCGTCGGTGTGCTGGTAGTAGAGATTGGCCGAGAGCGACGGCGCCAAGTCGAAGCCCAGCTTGCCGCCGAAGCTGACCACGTCGTAGCCCCGCTTGCGGGCCGTCGAACTGGGCTGGAAGACGTCGAAGGTCTTGTAGCCCTCGGCCTCGTCCTTCGAGACCCAGGCCACGAACCGCCCCGGACCCGCCGGGCCGCGCACCATGGCGCTGGCGTGGACGCCTTGGTTGGTGTCGCCGCCGACCGTGACGTTTCCGCCCGGTTCGTCGGCGTAGGCTCTGGTCACCACATTGATCGCCCCGGCCGCCGCCTGCGTTCCGTAGAAGAGCCCCTGGCCGCCCTTCAGCACCTCGATACGCTCGATCATGCTGGCCGGCAGGGTGTCGGCGGGGCTGGTCGAGGTGTAGAGCCGGTTGTTGATCCGCACGCCGTCAACCAGCCAGAGCACGTCGCCCGTGCGCGAGCCCTGCAGCGAGATGTCGACGTAGCTGAACGGACCGTTGCGGGGGGAGACGAACAGACCCGGCGTCTGCATCTGGAGCGCCTGTGAGACGTCGACATAGGCGTTGCGGCGGACCGTCTCGGCGCCGATGACCTCCAGGTCACTGCCGTACCGTGACAGCTCCTGCGGCAGGCTCTCCTCCAGCCGGGCGGTGACCACCACCTCGTCCACGTCGGCGGCGCGCGCCGCCCCAGTCAGCAAGCTCGCCGCCGCGCCCAGCAGCCAGATCGTGCGCATTTGCATCACCCCCTTGGGTCGCGCCGCGATCTGCCGTCGCGTCCCCACCTTTGCGGCCGATAGGGCGCTCGTCGGCAGAGGGCCCGTACTTTACCGTTTTCTTGCCCGTTACAGGGGGTTACAGGAGAGGCGAAGAGTCGAAAGTCGGGTATGAACGGGCAGCGATCCGAAGCCTTGGCGGCACAGGTGGCGCGGGTCCGCGAGAGCGGAATCCTGGGCCGCAGCCACGGCCTCGCGCGGCTGTTCGACTATCTGGCCGATCCGGCCCGCGACGGCCGCACACTGCGCGAGGCGGACGTGGCCCATGACGTCTTCGGCCGCGAGCTCGACCTGTCGGGCGACGCCTCGGTGCGCGTGTATGTCCACCGCCTGCGCAAGAAGCTGGACGAATTCTATGCCGGCGCTGGCGCAGGCGAACCTCACCGGCTGGTGATCCCTGTGGGAGAGTACCGGCTCGACTTGGTCGGGCGGCCGACGCCGGCGGACTCTCCGCCTTCCGCGGCCGCGCTGCGCCGGCGCTGGGTGGCGCCGGCCATCGCCGCGGCCCTCGCCCTGGTGGTCGCCAACATCGCCGCGTGGGCCTTCCTGGCGCGGGAGACCAGCCCTTCGCGCGACCTGGCGCGGGCGGCCGCCTCACCGCTCTGGGCCGGGATCGGGCGCGAGCGGCCGGTCGTCGTCGTCTTGGGCGACTACTACATCTTCGGCGACACCGACCGTGGCGAGGGGCCCAAGCGCATGATCCGGGCGTTCGAGATCAACTCGCCCGCCGAGCTCGACGCCTGGCTGATGGACAACCCGGAATTCCAGGGCCGCTACGTCGACCTCGACACCTACTACACGCCCGTGGGCGCCACCCTGGCCCTGCGGGAGATCATGCCCTTGCTACGGCAGGCTGCCGGGGACGCCGACCGGGTGCGCGTGACCACCGCTTCGCACCTGACGCCCGACCTGATGAAGAGCGCCGATATCGTCTACGTGGGCTACCTGTCCGGGCTGCGGATCCTGCACCAGCCGGTGTTCGAGCGCTCGCGGTTCACCATCGGCGCGACCTATGACGAACTGGTCGATCGAACGACGGGGCAGACATTCGTCTCCGGAGCCGGCGCGGCCTCGGCCGATCGTCCCAACCGCGACTATGGCTATCTCGCCGCCTTCCGCGGACCCGCCGGCAACCGGTTCGTGATCGTGGCCGGCGCCCGCGACATCGGGGTGATGCAGATGGCCGAGGTGGCCAGCGATCCGAACACGTTCCGGGCGCTGAAGACCGGACGGGACGCCCCGCTGGAGGTCCTCTACGAAGTCGACGGCGTGGGGCGCACCGCCCTGGGGGCGCGGCGGGTGACGGCTTCGCCCTGAACCTCCCCGCGCCACAGCCGTTCTGGCGGAGAGATCGCCAAGGAGGCCATCATGACCGCCAGGAAGCCCGCGCACCCACTGATCCCCGCCGACCGCGTCAACGGCACGGACGTCGTCAGCAAGGCTGGTGACAAGCTGGGCAAGATCGAGGACGTGGCCATCGAGAAGGTCTCCGGCGAAGTCGCTTACGCGATCCTGTCGTTCGGTGGCCTGCTGGGCCTGGGCGCGCGTTATCATCCGGTGCCGTGGCGCCTGTTGAAGTACGACGTCGACAAGGGCGCCTATGTGATCCCCCTCGACAAGGCCGACCTCGAGAAAGCGCCGACCATCGACGAAGCGGAGCTTTCGGGCTGGAACGACAGCGTCAGCCGCGACGCCATCTTTGGCTACTACTCGAGCTATGGCGTCGGTCCCTACTGGGGCTAGAAGCGCCTTCAGCCGCTGTTCAGGCGCGCCACGCGAGAGATGTTGCGCCTCATCCCGCCATCGCCCATCAACGTACCTGAAGCCCAATGCAGAGACTGATCTACGCCGCCGCGGCGACAATCATCCTAGCTACCGCTGCGCAGCCCGCCGCCGCCGAGACCCGCGGCGTCGCCGCCGCCTTCGGCAATACGGTCAAGGCGCTCTATCCCGACGGCAAGCACCAGTGGCTGTGGTTCAAGGCGGACGGCACCTGGGAGGCGTTCGGCCGGCGCGGGAAGTGGTCGTCCGGCAAGTGGTCGCAGAAGGATGAGGGCAAGGTGTGCCTGAAGCAGGCGCGGCCCGTCGCCATCCCGTTCAAATACTGCACCGACTTTCCCGCCCATGGCGGCGTGGGCGCGGTCTGGACCTCGAAGAGCATGGAGGGCCACCCGATCAAGGTCACCGTGGTGCGAGGTATCCAACGTCCCACGGGCGCGGCGGCCGCGGCGCCCTAGTCGGCAGTCTGGAAAGCGTCGTCGCGCATCCATTGCTCGGCGACCGCCCGCGTAATCGCCTGCATGAAGGCCAGCCGCTCGGGAACGGGCTTTCGCGTGTGCCGCATCATCACGGCGACGGCATAGACGTGGCCGTCCGGGGCGGTGATCAGCCCCACGTCGTTGATGCCCACCGAGGCGCCACGGAAGTCCTGGCCGGTGCCGGTCTTGTGCGCGATCGTCCACCCGGCGGGTAGGCCGCCCTTGAGGCGCCGCGGACCGGTTCGGGCTTGGGCCATCAGGCCGATGAGCCACTCGGTGGACTGCGGAGACAGCAGCTCTCCCCGCGACAGCGCCGCCAGAGCGGTGGTGACCTCGCCCGGCGCCGCCCCGTCCAGCGGATCGGCGAGATAGGCGTCCATCGCTGCCTGGCGCGTGGCCATCGGCAGCGCTTCGCGCGCGGCCTGGAAATTCCACCCGATCCCGTAGTCCGCCTGCCAGACGAGGCCGGCGGTCAGCGCCTGGAGGTCGCGCTCGTAGGCGCCGACCTTGACGCCGGTGAGGCCCATGCCCTCCAGCGTGGCGGCGACGCCTTCCGGCCCACCCAGTTCGCGCATCAGCTTGTCGTTGGCGGCGTTGTCGCTTTCCACCAGGGCGCGGCGCAACAGGTCGGAGATCGGGGTCGCGTATCCACCGGCCCCGATCCGGTAGGATACCGGCTGGTAGAAGACGGAACGGTCCTCTTCCGTCAGCGTGACCCAGCCGTACGGATCGAGCCGCCCCTCGTCGGCCGCCTTCATCACGGCGATGGCGACCCACAGCTTCGAGACGCTCTGCTGGGGATAGGGCCGTTCGTGATCGACCCCGGCGGTCCAGCCCTGGGTCACGTCGGTGACCGCGATGCCCACCTCCTCGCCATAGGCGGCGGCCAGTTCGTCGAGCCGGGCCTGCAGGGCGGCGGGCGCTGGCGGGGCCTGCTTGCGCTGGATCTCCAGGCGGGCCGCCGTCAGCGGGGCCGAGGCGAGCCGGACGGCGCGGTCCGCCGACACCAGCCCGCCGGCGAGGGCTGCAGCAGCCACGAGGCCGCCAAGGACGATGCCCCTGCCGCCTCGGAAATATCGCACCCACTGCGCCATACGGGCGGAACGCTCCAGCTACTCAGTCGTGCGCGTGGCCGTGGTGATGACCGTGCGCCTCGCCGCTTTCGCGGACTTCGACCGTCACATGGGAAAGCCCCGCCAGTCCAGCCAGGCGGGCGCGGTAGGTCGCCACAGGCTTGGGGTCCGCCGCCGCGATGACCGCAATCACCGCGTGGTGCCCGGGCCCCAGGCGCCAGAGGTGCAGGTCGATAACCCGTTCGCCTTCGTCGGAGAGCCGGCGGCGCACCTCGGCGGTGAGTTCGGGCGAGGGATTGATGTCGACGAGGGCAGCGCCGGCCTTGCGCAGCAGGCTCCAGGCGAACTGGGCCACCAGGAAGGCCGCCAGCAGGCCCGCCAGGGGATCGGCGAAGCCCAGGCCGAGCCACTGGCCCGCTCCGATGGCCAGCAGGGCCAGGACCGATACGGCGGCGTCGGCGCTGAGGTGCAGGTGCGCGGCCGACAGGTTCAGGTCCCCCTGCGGGTCGTTTCGGGACGCGGACACGCCGGTGGGCTTGAGCAGCCAGATGCAGACGAGATTGACCAGGAGGCCCCCCGCAGCGATCGGCAGGGCGCCGTGATAGTCGACCGCGGCGGGGTTCAGGAGCCGCGCAATACTCTCGATGCCGATGAGAACCGCGGTGACCGCCAGCACGACCGCATTCGCAAAGCCGGCCAGGTAGCCGATCTTGCCGGTGCCGAAGCTGAAGGCGGGGTTCTCCGCATGGCGCCGGGCCAGGGCGTAGGCGGCCGCCGCCACAAGCAGAGCGGCCACATGCGCGGCCATGTGCAGCCCACTGGCCATCAGCGCCATCGAGCGGGTGGCGGCGCCGCCGGCCACCAGGGCGGCCAGGGTCGCGGCGCAGATGCCGGTGACGATCCACGTCCGTCGTTCGTTCCGGCGGTGGTCCGCGCCCAGATAGGTGCGGTCGTCGCGGAAGGCGTCGAGCGGCTCGGGGCGTTCGGCGGTCGTCATGTGTTACTTTATAACATCAAGTTCAGAGAACACTAGCGCGCAATCGGGGGCCCTGGGAACCGCCTCGGCGCCCAGAACGGCACTTCATAAGTCACGCCATGCCGCTTACATGACGGGCATGAGCGAGACCCTCTCCACCAAGATCCCCGTGACCGTGCTGACCGGCTATCTCGGCGCCGGCAAGACCACGCTGCTGAACCGCATCCTCTCCGAGGACCACGGCAAGAAGTACGCCGTCGTCGTCAACGAGTTCGGCGAGGTGGGGATCGACAACGACCTGATCGTCGGGGCCGACGAAGAGGTCTTCGAGATGAACAACGGGTGCGTCTGCTGCACCGTGCGCGGCGACTTGATCCGGGTGCTCTCGGGCCTGATGAAGCGCAAGGGCCGGTTCGACGGGATCATCGTGGAGACCACCGGCCTCGCCGACCCCGCCCCGGTGGCGCAGACCTTCTTCGTCGACGACGACGTCCGCGCCCGCACCGAGCTGGACAGCGTCACCACCGTGGTCGACGCCAAGCACCTGCCGCTGCGGCTGAAGGACTCCCGCGAGGCGGCCGAGCAGATCGCCTTCGCCGACCAGATCATCCTGAACAAGACGGACCTTGTCAGCGAAGCGGAGCTGGCCGAGGTGGAGCGGGCGATCCGGTCGCTCAATCCGATGGCGCCGATCCGCCGGGCCCAGCGCTCGAACGTGCCGCTGGACGCCATCCTGGGCCGCCACGCCTTCGACCTTGCTAGGGTGACCGAGCTGCAGCCCGATTTCCTGAACCCCGCCCATGGCGAGGCCGGCCACGTGCATGACGAGCACTGCGACCACGATCACCATGACCACGGGCACGTTCACGACGAGCATTGCGGGCACGACCACCACGATCACGGCCACGCTCACATCCACGACCACGTGGCCGAGAGTGGCATTTCGTCGATCTCGCTGACGGCTCAGAAGCCGATCGACGGCAATAAGGTCACCGCCTGGCTCAACAATGTGCTGCAGACCCAGGGCGTCGACATCCTGCGCGCCAAGGGGATCCTGGACGTGAAGGGCGAGGAGCGCCGCCTGGTCTTCCAGGCGGTCCACATGATCCTCGAAGGGGATTTCCAGGGCCCGTGGAAGGCCGGCGACAATCGCTACTCGCGGCTGGTGTTCATCGGCCGAAACCTCAACGAGGACGCGCTGCGGGCCGGCTTCGAGAGCTGCATCGCCGCATAAGGCGGCCTCAGGCGGCGATCGGCTGGCCGGCGACGCGGCGGAGAAGCTGGGCGGCGACGATCTCGGGGCGGAGCATCCCGCACCACACCGCCGTTCGCCCGCCGCGCCATTCCAGGATCAGCCGCCGGCCCTCGAGCCGGTAGCGCCCGCGGTGGATAGCGTGACCCACCGTCGCTTCGATCGTCTGCCACATCGCTGCGCCTTTGCGCTGGTCTCGAGGGTCGTTCTGACCCTGCTCCCGGCCAAGGTTAAGCTGCCGGAGTTGCGCCGCGATTAATGATGAACGGCCAAGCTAGAATTCCTCTCCCACCAGCCCGACCTTTTCGAAGCCGTGGGCGCGAAGGCGGTTCATCACGCCCATGAGGGCGCCGTAGCGCACGCCCTCGTCGGCCCGCACGTAGATCCGCTGGTCCGTAGGACGGGTTCCGGCGCCCGCCGCGACCACGGCCGGCAGGTCCTCAAGCCCGACAGCCCGCTCCCCGACATAGACCTGTCCCGACAGGGTCAGGGTGACGATCACGCGCCTGCGCGGGGGTCGGGGCGGCCTGAGCCTGGGGGAGGTCCACCTTGACCGAAACGGTGGAGACCGGCAGCGCGACCATGAAGATGATGAGCAGCACCAGCATCACGTCGACGAAAGGGGTCACGTTGATCTCGGCGTTCTGGCTGACGTTCCAGGCGTCGTTACGGGCGGAAAGGGAAGCGGCCATCTGCGTCCTCCTAATAGGTGATGCTTGTAATATATTATAGATGTAATTCGCAACAAGGCCGGAAATGCGCGCAAAGAAAAAGCCCGCCGGAGTGTCCTCCGACGGGCCTTCCCAAATCTCGGTACGAAGGGCCTAGAGCTCTTCGTTGATCAGGGCCACCTGATAGAAGCCGTTGCCCTGCAGGTCGTTCATGACGCCCATGAACTCGCCGTACAGCACGTCCCGATCGGCGCGGATGTAGACGCGCTGCTCGGTCGGCGGAATGGCCGGGTCATCGACCTGGAGGCGGGCCGACAGGTCCGACGCCAGACGGTCCAGGGTCGTGGCCTGTTCACCGATGAAGATGCGCTGGCCGCGCTGGATGTTGATGAGCGTCGGCTCCTTGACCACCGTGCCAGGGGGCGGCGGGATCGCGGGCGGCAGGTCGAGCTTGATCGACACCGTCGCCGCGGGGATCGACACCATGAAGATGATGAGGAGCACGAGCATGACGTCCACGAAAGGCGTCACGTTCATGTCAGAGTTCTGGCCGAGGTCGAATTTGGATCCGCCCCCTCCGCCAACCTTTGCGCCCATACGTCCTGGTTCCTTACCCTAGGGCCCGCGCAGACCGGGCCTCTCGCGGGGACCATTGGCAAGCCGCCGGGAGCTTGTAAAGCCGAAAGCGCCGGAACGTCGTTCCCCTTTCGAAATCGCCCCGCGCTTGCCCGCCGGCACGCCGCCTCCTAGGAAGCGCGCCATGACCTTCAGCTTCGACGCCTATGTCACGGCCGCCCATTTCGACCGCGCGGGACGCGCCGCCTTCGCCCTCGGCGACGGCACGGTGCGCTTCGAGAGCGGCGAGTCGGTCGAGGCGCACGACGGCGCGGTGCTGTCCGCCTGCCTGCCCCCGAAGGGCGAAGGCCTGCTCACGGGCGGCGACGATGGGCGGGTGGTGCTGTCGACACCGGCGGGCGCCCAGGAAATCGCCAGCCTGCCTGGAAAATGGATCGAGTCGGTGGCCGCGAGCGCCGAGTCGGGGCTGATCGCCTTCGCCGCGGGCCGCGAACTGCATGTGCGCGACCCCGCCGACCCGGCGTTCGCCCGCGTCTTCGCGCACGAAAAGTCCGCAGCCGACATCGCGTTCGACCCCAAGGGCCGACGCATCGCCGTGGCCACCTATGGCGGCGTCTGGCTCTGGTACGCGCGCATCGCCGACCAGAAGCCGGTAATCCTGAAATGGGCCGGGAGCCACATCGCCACGTGCTGGAGCCCCGACGGCAAGTTCCTGGTCAGCGCCATGCAGGAGAACCAGCTCCACGGCTGGCGCGTGGCCGACGAGAAGAACATGCGCATGGGCGGCTATCCGTCCAAGGTGCGCAGCCTGGCCTTCATGTCCAAGGGCGCCCTGATGGCGACCTCGGGGGCCAACGGCGCTGTGTGCTGGCCGTTCGCGGGCGCCACGGGGCCGATGGGCAAGCAGGCGGCCGAGATCGGCTACGACGAGGCGGCGATGACCACGCGGATCGCCGCCCGTCTCGACCGGACCTGGCTGGCCGCCGGCCTGGACGACGGCCGGGTCTGGGCCGCGGACGTCACCGGCGAGCGGCTCGTCCCCCTCAAGTCCGAGAAGGGCGCCGCCATCTCCGCCCTCGCGATGAGCCCGGACGCCACCCGGGTGGCCTGGGGCGACGAGGACGGGAACGCCGGCGTCTCGGAGATCGCCTAAGGATCGCAGTTCGTCCTGCCGCGTTGTCTGGTGGTCCCACCGCCTGACCGGAGCCGACGATGCGAACCAACCTGGCGATCGCCGCCCTCGTCTATCCCATGGTCCAGGCCGTGGCCTTCGGCGCCGGGCTGCTCATTCTCCTGGCCCTCGGCGCGCCGCCGGCGGCCTTCGCGCCCGTCATCGCGGCCACCTTCGTCGTGTCCGCGCCCATCGCCCTGCTCATGGCCCCCCGGCTCCGCTCACGGGCCTGGAAGCGGCGCCACGCACTGAGGCTTGTGCGTTCCTAGCGGCGCTCTACGCCCACGCCCCGTAGGGATCGGCGAACGGCTTGCCCAACGCCTCGGCGACGGCGGGGTGCGTAACCTCGCCCGCGAGCACATTCAGGCCCTTGGCCAGGTGACGGTTCGTCTTCAGCGCATCCAGCCCCTTGTCGGCGAGCAGGAGGCCGAAGGGCAGGGTCGCGTGGACGAGGGCTTCGGACGACGTCCGCGGGGCGGCGCCGGGCATGTTGGCGACGCAGTAGTGGACCACGCCGTCGACCGTATAGGTCGGCTCCTTGTGGGTGGTGGGCCGGCTGGTCTCGAAGCAGCCGCCCTGGTCGATGGAGACGTCCACCAGCACCGAGCCCGGCTTCATCTTCGAAAGGTGCTCGCGCTTGACCAGCGTCGGGGCCGAGGCGCCGGCGGTCAGCACCGCGCCGATCACCACGTCGGCCTTAAGCACCTCCTCGTCCACCGCGTCCTGGGTGGAATAGCGGGTCAGGACACGGCCCTGGAACATGTTGTCCAGCTCGCGCATCCGGGGGATGGAGCGCTCCACCACCACGACCTCTGCCCCCAGGCCCGCGGCCATGCGGGCGGAGTTCATGCCCACGACGCCGCCGCCCAGCACCAGCACGCGGGCCGGCGGCACGCCGGGCACCCCACCGATCAGCAGGCCCATGCCGCCGTTGTGCTTGAGGAGGGTCTCGCCGGCCGAGAAGACGGCGATACGGCCCGCGACCTCGGACATCGGCGCCAGCAGCGGCAGGCCGCCCGCCGCGTCGGTGACGGTCTCGTACGCCACGCCCGCGCAGCCCGAGGCCAGCAGGCCTTCGGCCTGGGCGGGGTCGGGCGCCAGGTGCAGGTAGGTGAAGAGGATGTGGTCGCTCTTGAGCCGCGCCCATTCGCCGGGCTGCGGCTCCTTCACCTTCACGATCAGCTGAGCGCCGGCGAAGACCGCCTCGGCGTCGGGCACGATGTTCGCGCCTGCGCGCACATAGAGGGAATCGGCGTAGCCGGCGCCGATGCCGGCCCCGGCCTCCACCAGCACGTCATGGCCGTGGGAGACGTACTCCCGCACGGCCGTGGGCGTCAGCCCCACCCGATATTCGTCCGGCTTGATCTCGCGGGGCACGCCAACGCGCATGTTGTGACCTCCCAGGGTCTGTTATTGCGATTGGGAGGGCATTTGGGGGAATGGCGTTGCCGGGTCAAGCAGGGAAGGTGGAATGGCCGGACGGCGCCGGACTCATCCCACCCTCGCCACCTCGCAGGAGATGCTAGTGCGCCGCCGGGGTGTTCTCGGAGATTTCTTCGAGCGTCTCGCCCACCTTCTTGGCGCCGTAGTCGACCGCGATGTCACCGAGGGAGACGATGCCCGCCATGCGGCCCTGATCGTTCAGCACCACCAGGCGGCGAATCTGCTTCGCGCCCATCTTGGCGGTGGCGTCGGCGACGTTGTCGTCCTCGCGGCAGGTCTCCACGCCTTCAGTCATGACCTGCGCCACGGGGGTGTCGAGGCCCAGGCCCTCGGCCACCACGCGGATCACGATGTCGCGGTCGGTGACCAGGCCCACGACCTTGCCGTCGTCGACCACCGGCACCGCGCCGCTTTCGATCTTGGCCATGGTCTTCGCCACCTCGGCGATGGTGGATCGGGGCGTGGCGGTGACCACCTGGGCCGTCATGACTTCGCTGATGTTCATAGTCGGAGCTCCTTCGGCACTTGTCGGCCACAAGAACCCCTGCCGAGCGGCGCCGTTCCAACGACCGCGCGCAACCTCGATAGTTCAATAGTCATTCAAATCTGAATGAAATCCCTGAGGGATGGAGCGCCGCCGAAATCCCCGTCGGCGGCGTTGGCGGTCAGGCGGCCGCGTGGGCCCGGCGAAACCGGAGCATGGCGCCCGCCGCGCCAAAGCCGAGGATCATGAGGCCCCAGCTGGCCGGCTCGGGCACCAGGGCGGCGATGCCGCCCAGGCGAATCTGGCTCACGTCGTCCAGGTCGGCATCCGACATGATGACGATGCTCTGGATATATTGGCCGGACGTGGCCAGGACGCTGAACACGTTGCCGCCGTTCGCCGCCAGGCTGAAACCGCCGCCGAACGCATTGCCGAACTGATCGTAGGCGAAGATCGTCGTCGTCCCGGCGTCGGCGGCGTCCAGGTTGAACTGGGCGGCCGTGAACGCCAGGCCGGCGTCCGCGAGGGTGAACAGCAGGAAATTGAAGGTTCCCGCCACCGCCTCGAGGCTTTGGCCCTGAACCACGAGGCTTTCGGCCCCGTTGAAGGTGACCTCTGCGTCCGCTGGGCCGACCACGCCGGTGATCAGGAAGCCGGTGTCCCCGTTGTCGAAGTTCACCGGGTCCAGCGCGCCGGGGGCGGCGCCTTCCAGCACCGTTATGTCCGCCAGCGCGGGTGAGGCGAGCGACAGCGCGAAAGCCGCCGCGGCCAGGGTAGATCTCAATCTCATGGCGCCGATCCTTTGTTGCGTGCGGTTGGCGCCCCCCACACCCTCACGCTAGCGACCGTTTGCTGCACTGCAATGACAATCGGCGGACGAGTCGCTGCACCGCAAAATTGCCGGCGACATGGGCGCCGTGCGGCCAGTTTATCGGCGATCGGTGGCGGGAGCGGCCGCTACAGCACGCAAGCGGTCAGGCCCTCGTTCCGCACGACGCGGGCGTTGCGGTTGATGCTGCCGGCCCGCCGCTTCATGTACGGCCCCGGCTTGGCGGCCTTCCACGACAGGGGCTTGGGCACGATGGCCGCCAGTCTCGCCGCCTGGGTGGGGGTCAGCTTCGCGGCGGGAATCCGGAAGTTCTTCTGGGCGGCGGCCTCCGCGCCATAGACGCCCGGGCCCCATTCGATGGAGTTCAGATAGACCTCCATGATCCGCTCCTTGCCCCAGCCCACCTCGATCAGGACCGTGAACCAGGCTTCCAGGCCCTTGCGCACCCAGTCGCGCCCCGGCCACAGGAAGACGTTCTTGGCCGTCTGCTGGCTGATGGTGGAGCCGCCGCGCAGCTTCTTGCCCGCGGCGTTGGCCTTCATGGCCTTCTCGATGGCCTCCAGGTCGAACCCGTGGTGCTCGCAGAACCGCGCGTCCTCTGCGGCGATCACGGCGCGGACCAGGGCCGGCGAGATTTTCTCCAGAGGGACCCATTCGCGCTCCAGCCCGTGGCCCTCGAACAGGCGCTGGACCATCAGGAACGTCACCGGCGGCGGCACGAAGCGATAGACGGCCACCACGATCACCGGGCCGATGAAGAACACCATGATCGCGGCGACAAGCACCGCCTTCACGACGTTCCAGAACCCGCTCTTGCCTCGTTTCGCCACGCGCGCTTGCCTTCACCTAGGGTGCGAATGCTAGGCGCGATTCGTGAGCCTGAGGTCAATGAGCCAGCCATGAACGTTTCAGACGCCATCGCGCACCGCATCTCGGTCCGCGCCTTCACCGACCAGGTCCCCGCGCGGGCCGTCGTCGCCGACATCCTGGAGAAGGCGGCCCGCGCCCCCTCCGGCGGCAACCTGCAGCCCTGGCGCGTCTATGCGCTGAGCGGCCAGCCGCTGGCCGCGTTCAAGGCTGAGGTGGCGAAGAACCCCATGGGGGAGACCCCCGAATACGACGTCTATCCGCCATCCCTCTGGGACCCGTTCCGCACGCGCCGGTTCGAAAACGGCGAACAGCTCTACGCCTCGGTCGGGGCCGCGCGGGAAGACAAGGCGACCCGGCTCCGCTGGCTGGCGCGCAACACGGAGTTCTTCGGCGCCCCGGTGGGCCTGTTCTTCTGCCTCGACCGCAAGCTGGGGCCGCCGCAGTGGGCGGATCTCGGCATGTACATGCAGAACGTCATGCTGCTGGCCGTGGAGGCCGGGCTCGACACCTGCGCGCAGGAGTTCTGGGCCCGCTACCCGCAGACCGTGGGCCGGGCGCTGGACCTGCCCGCCGACCACATGGTCTTCTCGGGGATGGCGCTGGGCTACCGCGACCCCGAGCACCCCATCAACGCCTGGCGCTCGACCCGCGACGCGGCTGAAATCTGGCTGGAACTGAAGGGCTTCGAAGCTTGAGCCGCATCGTCTTCTGGGCCGCCCTCGTCGGCGGGATCTCTTACGTCGGCGGCTGGTTCCTCGACCTGCCGCCAGGCTGGAGCACGGCCTGGAAGGGGACCGGCGTCGGCCTGCTGGCGCTGTACGCCGCGCTGAACGCCCGCAGCCTGGACGGCTGGCTGCTGGCGGTGGTGATGGCGTTCGGCGCCCTGGGCGACGTCCTGCTCGAGACCCACGGCCTGGTCACCGGCGCCCTCGCCTTCCTGGCTGGCCACCTGACCGCCATCTGGCTCTATCTGAAGAACCGCCGCCCGGGCCTGGCCGCGCGTCACTGGGCCATCGCGGCTCTGCTGCTCGTGATCATCCCCGGAATCGCCTACCTGCTGCCGCCGGACCGGGCCGGAGCGCCCGGCATCGCCCTCTACGCCGCTGGCCTTGCGGCCATGACGGCCGCAGCGTTCCTCAGCCGCTTCCCACGCACGCTGGTGTTCGCGGGCGCCCTGATGTTCGCGGTGTCCGACCTGCTGATCTTCCTCCGCACGGGGCGGCCCGCGCTGGACGGCTTCCCCATGGGCCTCGCGGTCTGGGGGCTCTATTTCGGCGGCCAGGCGCTGATCGCCACAGGCGTGGTGCGGACCCTGCGCGGCGCCTCATTGCAGGCGCCGCGGTGACGAACAGCTAACCAACGATCTTCAACGGGCCTTCACCGCATCCGGTCATGGTTTGGCGACTCTGCCGGACCCAGGACCCCCATGCGGCTCACGCCCCACAAGCTGATGATGCTGCTGCGCGCGGGGACCGTGGCCGCGGGCCTGTCCGCGGTGGTCGCGCTGACGGGACCGTTCCGGTACGGCGACCTCAACCTGCCGTTCCCCGACACCGTGGCGCACGCGCTGCTGTTCTACGGCCTGACCCTGACAGCGGCGGGCGCCTTGCCGCGCTCGCGCGCCTCCGACGTCGCGCTGGCCTTCCTGGGCCTGGCCGTGGCCAGCGAGGTCGCCCAGGCGATGGTCGGGCGCGAGATGTCGCTCCGCGACCTGTTCGGCGATGCGGTCGGCGTGACGGCGGCCTACCTGCCGGTGGCGATGGGCCGGTTGCGCGAGCTGGTGCGGACGCATCCCCACGCCAGCTTCGCCGAGCTGCGCCGCATGGACCGCCGCCAGCCGCGGACAGCCCGCTCGCCGGCGCCGGCGCCCGACACCGCGAGCTAGACGCCGTACTCGGCGGCGAAGCTGTCGATCGAGGCCTCCGTCGCGAGCACGCGGAGGGGGAAGGCCAGCCACGGCGCTTCCGGATCGAGATCCGCCAATCTGGCCACCAGCGTATCTCGCGCCGCGGGCCGGATCCGCTCGTGCGCGTCGATCAACTGGCCCCAGCTCGACGTGCCGTTCAACCGGAGCGGCCCCTCTGCGATCGCGCGCGAGGCGCCGTAGTCGGCTGGGAACAGGCGGCGGTAGGCTTCCAGGTTGTAGAGCCACGACTTGCCGCGGATGCATGTGGCCTCGGGATGGACGGTGCGGACATGGCGCACCAGGGCGGCAAGTTCAGTCCGGCGCCTCGCGATCTTGGCCGTGGCCAGCGGTCCGCCGTGCTCGTCCGTGTCCTGGTTGTTGAAGTGCAGGCGCACCGCACCGTCCTCCGACGGCGCCTCGCAGGCAAAGCAGCCGAACTGCCGCTGGCCCTGCAGCGGGAGCACCTCGTCGGCGCCGCGCACGAACGCGGCCAGGGTCACTGCCAGCCGCGCCGGATCATCTGGCGCCGCCTCCAGGGCGCGAGCGTAGCCCAGCCAGCCGGGGGCGGGGGCTTCTCCCAGCACCTTGACCCCGAAGCCGAGGCGCCGATGCAGGTTGGTGAACTGCAGCACCGCATCGCTCAGCGGCGTTCCCGTCAGTTCGGCTATGCGCCCGGCCAGCCGAAGCTGGGCGTGGAAGTAGGGCGCGAGGCGGTCGGCGCGCAGATGGCGGTTGGAGGTCATGGCGCCTGCTCTAGCGCGCCCGGAAATAACGCCGCAACATTCCGGCCGACGCTTGGCGTCCACACAACAGAACGAGCGGGAGGCTCCCATGTGCGACGATATCCACGAAGGCCTGATCCACGATCCGACCGTCTCGCGCCGGACCTTTGGGCTGATGTCCGTGGCCGCCGCCGGCGCGGCCACCTCGGCCTATGCCGCCGACGTGGTCGAGAAGGACGTGGAGGTGAAGACCGCCGACGGCGTCGCGGACGCGGCGCTCTACTATCCCGCCGGGAAGGGAAGCTGGCCGGCGGTGCTGATCTGGTGCGACTTCCTCTCGCTGCGACCGGTCTTCCGCGAGATGGGACGGCGGCTGGCGAGCGCCGGCTACGTGGTGCTGGTCCCCAATTTCTACTACCGCTCGCGGAAGGCCCCGGTGTTCGACGGGGCCTTCGATTTCGCCAACACCGAGCACCGCGCCAAGATCGCGCCGATGCGGGCCGCCTTGACGCATGAGGCCGTACAGCGGGACGCGGCCGCCTATGTCGAGTTCCTGGACGCTCAGCCGCAGACGGACCGGAAGAAGGGGATCGGCGTGCAGGGCTACTGCATGGGCGGGCCGCTCACCTTCGCCACCGCGCTCGTGAAGGCGGACCGGGTGCGGGCGGCGGCTACGTTCCATAGCGGCGCCCTGGTCACCGCCGACCCGCAGAGCCCGCACCTGGGCATTCCCAGGACCCAGGCCGCCTATCTCATCGCCACCGCGGAAAACGACGACAAGCAGCGGCCGCAGGAGAAGGACCAGCTAAAGGCCGCCTTCGTCGAGGCGAAACGGCCGGCGATCGTCGAGGTCTATCCCGCGAGCCACGGCTGGTGCGTGAAGGGCAGCCCCGTCTACAACGAGGCCGCGGCCGAAAAGGCCTGGGCCGAGCTGCTGAAGCTCTACAAGTCGAACCTGGGCTGACGGCCGCTACTTCGGCGCGCCGCCCCGCTCGAACGTGCCGGCGGCGCCCGGGAAGACCACCGGGCTCTCGTAGCCGTCGGCGCCGATCGCGCTCACGCCGAAGAACCAGTCGTCGATGATGACGCCCGGCAGCTTCGCCTCGCCCGTCGTTCCGGCGAGGCGGGAATAGCGCCACTGCGGATCGGTCGTGGACCGCCACCAGACCCGGTAGGCGGCGGCGTCCGCGGCCGGCTTCCACTTCACGGTGGTGTCGGGACTGACGGCGCCGGCGATCTCGACGCCCGTCGGCGGGGCCGGCGCCATGGCGAGTGCGGCCATGGTCGCCACGTTCAGCCGCGTGACCTGCGCCAGGTAGGCGAAGTCGACGCCGTCGATGGTGTCGCCGTACTTGATCCCGTTCTCGGTCCGCAGGTCCTGGTGCTGGCGGGTGTAGTTCTCCACCGCCTCGGTGATCCGCACGGCGGGGAAGCCGGCGCGCAGCATCTCCACCTGGTCGCCACCGCGGCCGAAGCGGTCGGTGCGATAGACCATCACCACGTCGAGGTTGGTCAGGTAGCGGTCGGCGACGCCGTCCATGAACCGGGCCAGATTGCGCGACGGACTGTCGACCTCGCCGCCGTTGTAACGACGGCGGTTGGCCTCTTCCGGCGTCTCGGTGGAGCGCGTGCCCTCCGAGAAGACCCGCACGTGGGTGTTGTCGCGCACGCCGCCGAGGCCCTCGGTGTTGCCGATGATGTCGTTGTTGAGGTTGGCCTCGACCCGCCAGCCCTTGCTGACGGCGAAGTCGGCCAGGATCTTGCCGCCCAGCAGGCCCTGTTCCTCCCCGGCCAGGGCTGCGAACACGAGCGTGGCGGGGAACTGGTGCTTGCAGAGCACCCGAGCCGCCTCGATCACCGCCGCCGTGCCCGATCCGTCGTCGTTGGCCCCCGGCGCGTCGGCGGTGAAGTTTTTCGCATCGGTGACCCGGCTGTCGTAGTGGCCGGAGATCACGATCACCCGGCTGGGATCGCTGGTCCCGGGCAGGATGGCGACCACGTTCATCACCTCCGTCGGCCCGGCCAGCCGCTCGGCGGTCATCACGCGGGACGGCGTCTCGACCGTCAGCCTGCCGCCGCAGTCCTTAGAGGCCGCCTGGAACTCCGAAGCGATCCAGCGACGGGCGGCGCCGATCCCGCGCTTGTCGGACTTGGTGTCCGAGCCGGTGTGGCGAGTGCCGAACGAGACCAGTTTCTCGATGCTCGCCTTCTGGCGGGCGGGCGAGACCGCGGCCGCGACCTCTTTCAGCAGCGGCTGTTCGCCGCCGAGGGGCTGAGCCTGAGCGGTGCTGGCGACGAAGGCGGCGGCGAACAGGGGGATGGCGATGCGCATGCCGCGACCATACCCAAAGCTCAGGCCGGCGAAAGCCTGTGCGCGCGCAGCGCCTCGTAGTGCGGGCGCGCCGCCTCGGCGATGCGGCGCAGTTCGTCGGGCAAGGTGGGCGCCTCTCGCTCGCGCGGCGCCTCGAAGCCCGTGGAACGCTCGACGGCATCGTACCAGGCGGGCGCCCAGACCCCGTCGGAGTCGCGGCGGCCGGCGGGCCAGCTCAGCATCGCCGCGTCGAAACCTATGCCGAGGGCCGCGCAGAGCGCCTGCAGCATGCCGCGCGGGTCGGCCAGGACGTCCGCGCCCTGCACCACCGGCGGCGCCCGCCCCAGCCGGTCCGCCTCGCGCTCGAAGAGCTCGCGCTGCCGGACGACGCCGATGTCGTCCAGCGTCACCGCGGCGCGCTTGACCGTGTAGGACGCCAGCACCTCGGCCGGGTCGCGGATCAGGAAGGCGTTGGCCCGGCCTGCCGACCAGTCCAGACCGAAGCCGGGCAGCATGTGGTGGGTCATGTGCTTTTCGTAGACGAGCGGCCCGTCGAGCGCGTCCAGGCCGGCGACGACCTCGGCCCAGTTCTGCGGCTGGAACTCCAGCACCGCCGCACGCATCGGGTGATCCAGGCCTGTCCGCGCCAGATAGGCCGCATAGAACGGTTCGTCGATCACCCGGCAATCGGCCCGGTTCTCGAAGCTGCGCATCATGGCCGTGGAGATGTTCCGGGGCCCCGACCACATGGCGATCCGCACCGTCACAGGCCGGCGTCCTCGTCCTTCAGCGCCTCGTAGGCGGCGCGCAGGCGGCGGGTCATGGGTCCGGGAAGCGCCTCGGGCAGGGCGTGGCCGTCGATGCTGCGCACGGGTGTCAGGCCGCCGAACGTCCCGGTCACGAACGCCTCGTCCGCCTCCGCCACGTCGGCCAGATCGAAATCGCCCAAGGTGATCGGGATGTCGTGGCGGCGGCACAGGGCGATGACGTTGGCCCGCGTTACGCCGTTGAAGCAGTAGTCACCGGTCGAGGTCATCACGCGGCCGTCCCGGACCCAGAAGAAATTGGTGGCGTTGCAGCTCGACACGAAGCCGTTCGGGTCCAGCATCAGGGCCTCGTCGCCCCCCTTCTCGATCGCGTCCAGCAGGGCGCGGATGAGCGCCAGCCGGCTGTGCGAATTCAGCCGCATGTCGAACATCTCGGCCGGCGTGCAGAGGATCGACGACGTGGCGAGGGCGAGGCCCTGGGTCAGGATCTCGGGCGACGGCTCCTTGTACTCGGCCGTGATGACGATGGTCGGCTTGCCCAGCCAGTTGCGCGGGTCCTGGTTGACCGCCTTCTTCTCGCCGCGCGTCACCATGAGCCGCAGGTGCGCGCCGTGCGCCATGCCGCTGGCGTCCAGCGTGCGCTGGATCTCCGCCGTCAGCTGGGCCGGCGTCATGCCGATGTCGAGGGCGATGGCCTTCAGCCCCTCGTACAGCCGCTCCAGGTGGGTCTCCAGGAACAGCAGCCGCCCCTTGTGCAGCCGCAGACCCTCCCACACCCCGTCGCCCAGGACGAAGCCCGCGTCGAAGACCGAGACCCGCGCCTGGTCCTTCGGGACCAGCTGGCCGCTGACATAGACCTTGAGATCGGCGTTCCGAGGGTCCGCCGCGAAATCCTGACTTCCAGCCATGCCCCTTCCTAACGCGCCGCCCGCGCCTGTCATCCGGGTTTCGCGAAGCGCGCTTTCCGCAATGGCCCGGGGGAGGTAGAGCGCGGGGGCGTTGACAAGGAGTTTTGCATGATCGGCGGATCGACGGCGGAACGGGAGCTCGCGGAGCTCAAGCCCTGGCCCAACCCGGCCCCGGCCATCACGCGCGAGGAGCGGCTCGCCCGCCTGGCCAAGGCGCAGTCGCTGATGACCACCGACGCCCTGATCATCGGGGCCGGCGCCTCGCTGCGGTACTTCGCGGGCGTCGGCTGGAACGCCACCGAGCGGATGGTGGCCATGCTGCTGCCGAAGCGGGGCGAGCCGGTGATGATCTGCCCCAGGTTCGAAGAGGGCTCCTTGCGGGCCTCGCTGGGGATCGAGGCGCCGATGCGCCTGTGGGAAGAGCACGAGAACCCCGCCGTCCAGGCCGCGCAGGTGTTGGCGGAATGGGGCGCGGGATCTCTCGCCATCGACCCGGCCCTGGCCTTCGCCATGTTCGACGCCCTGCGGCTGGCCGCGCCGGAGGTGGTGATGGTCAACGCCGCTCCGGTGGTCGACGGCTGCCGGTCGATCAAGTCGCCGGCCGAGCTGGCGCTCATGAGCCAGGCCAAGGCCATGACGCTGGAGGTCCACCGCCGTGCCGCCCGCATCCTCGCGCCCGGGATCACCACGGGGGAGGTTCGGCGCTTCATCGACCAGGCGCACCGGGCCCTGGGCGCCGACGACGGCTCATCCTTCTGCGCGGTCCAGTTCGGCGAGGCTTCAGCCTATCCGCACGGGTTGCCGGGCGAGCAGAAGCTGCAGGACGGCGACCTGGTGCTGATCGACACGGGCTGCCGGGTCCAGGGGTACAACTCCGACATCACCCGCTCCTACGTCTTTGGCCAGCCGACCGAGGACCAGTTGCGAGTCTGGCAGGTGGAGAAGAAGGCACAGGCCGCCGCCTTCGCCGCCGTGAAGCCGGGCGTGCTCTGCGAGGAAATCGACGCGGTGGCCCGTCGGGTGCTCGCGGAGGAAGGCTTCAGCGCCGACTACGAGCTGCCGGGCCTGCCGCACCGCACGGGCCACGGCATCGGCCTGTCGATCCACGAGGCGCCCTATCTGGTGCGCGGCGACAAGACGCCGCTGCAGCCCGGCATGTGCTTCTCCAACGAGCCGATGATCGTGATCCCGGGCGAGTTCGGCGTTCGGCTCGAGGACCACTTCCACGTGACGGAGGACGGGGCGGCCTGGTTCACGCCGCCCCAGCCCGCCATCGACCGGCCGGTCTGATGAAGCTGCTGTCCGTCGACGAGGCGCGGGCGCGGATGCTGGCGGAGGTCGCCGCCCTGCCCGCCGAAGCCGTGGCCATCCAGCACAGCATCGGCCGGGTGCTGGCGGAAGACGTGACTCCGGTACGCGACCAGCCACCGTTCGCCGCCTCGGCGATGGATGGATGGGCGGTGCGCAGTGCGGATACGCCCGGCGACCTGCGCATCGTGGGCGAGAGTGCGGCCGGCCACGGATACGACGGCGTGGTCCAGCCCGGTGAGGCGGTGCGGATCTTCACCGGCGCAGCACTGCCCGCCGGCTGCGACGCTATGGTGATCCAGGAGGACGCCCGCCGCGAGGGCGAGACCGTCACCGTTCCGGCGGTGGAGGCCGGGCGCCACATCCGGCCGGCGGGGGGAGACTTCAGGGCCGGGACCGCGCTGCTGTCCCGGGGAACGCGGATCGATCCCTGGCGCCTGTCGCTGGCCGCCGCGGCGGGGCGCGCAGAGCTGTCGGTTACGCGCCGGCCCCGGGTCGCCCTCTTTTCCACCGGCGAAGAGATCGTCGAGGCGCCGGCCGTGCCTGGGCCGTTCCAGATCTACGATTCCGGGTCGCGCGCCCTTGCGGCGCTGGTGACGGCGTGGGGCGCCGAGGTGCATCGTGCGAGGCCGGTGAAGGACGAGCTTGCGGCGACGGTCGAGGCCCTGCGGCGCGCGGAGGGCGACCTCGTCGTCACCGTCGGCGGCGCCTCGGTCGGGGACCATGACCTGGTGCGCGCCGCGGCGGAGGCCCTGGGTCTGCAGATGAAGGTCGCCAGCGTGGCCGTGCGGCCGGGCAAGCCCACCTTCTTCGGCGTGCTGGAGGATGGTCGGCGGATGCTGGGCCTGCCCGGGAATCCCGCCTCGGCCCTGGTCTGCGCGGAGCTGTTCCTGAGGCCGCTGCTGGCCGCTTATGCGGGCGCGGCGCCGGACCTCCGGATGGTCGCGGCCAGGCTGTCCCTGCCACTGCCGGCCAACGGGCCGCGCGAGCACTGGATGCGGGCGAAACTGAGCTTCGAAGCCGAGGCGATCACCGCCCAGCCCTTCGGGGATCAGGACTCTTCGTTGGTCAGCGTCTTCTCGGCGGCCGACGCCCTGCTCAAGCGGCCGGCCGGCGCCCCCGCCGCTGCCGCCGGGGAGGCGGTGGAGGTGCTGCCGCTTCCGCGGGCATAGCGCAGGGCGGTGATCTCGCCGATCACCGACACGGCCACCTCGAACGGCGCCTTGCCGCCGATGTCGAGGCCGATGGGGGCGTGCAGTCGGGCCAAGGCGCCTTCAGCCATGCCCTCGGCCTGTAGTTCGGCGAGCCGCCCCGCCAGCCGTCGCCGCGCGCCCAGCAGGCCGACGTAGCCGGCTTGCGACGGCAGGGCGGCTTTCAGCGCCGCGCGGTCCGTCTCCAGGTCGTGCGTGGCCACGGCCACGCTGGTCCAGGGATCAAGACCGATGGCCGCCAGCGCCGGCGCCGGCTCGTCGCGCCGATAAGCCACGCCGGGGATCGGCGGCGGCGCCTCGGGCCCCTTGGGACGCACCAGGGTGGTCTCGAATCCCGATTTCACCCCCAGTTCGGCGATCGCCAGGGCCGTGGGGTCGCCCCCCACCACCACGAGGCGCGGCGTCGGCTCATAGTGCTTCACCACGGCCGCCTCCGGCCACGGGGAGACGTCCGCCGCACAGAGCCGGGTCGTCCCGTCGCTGACGTAGGTCACGGGACGGCGCTCGGCCGTCGCGCTCAGCAGTTCGGCCAGGGCCGAATCACCCGCGGTGATTCGTTCGAGGAAGATCTCGATCCGCGCACCGCAGAGCAGCCGTATGTCGGGCCAGGGGCTGCCCTCGCCATAAACCAGCGTCCGCGGCGCCCCGTCCTCGAGGCAGGCCCAGGCGTGGCCGGCGACGTCGCCCTCGACGCACCCGCCTGAGAAGTAGCCGGCCAGGATTCCAGGGGCGAAAACCATCTGCGTCCCCTCGGGACGGGGCCCGCCGCCTTCCACCGAGACCAGGGTCGCGAGCACCAGCGCCCGGTGCTCTTCCGCGGCGCGGCGCAGGGCCGGACGCACGTCCTCGGCGACGCCGAACATCGGCCACTCGGGAAGAGGGTCAATCACACCTTAACCTTCGCAGGGATACGGCTTCTTAGCCTTTCCTGCGGCAAAATGGCCCTTCGAACGGAATAGACCAAGCTTTTCAGGGCGCATGACCTCACCCCTCAGCAAGCTCGGCCTCGGGACCAGTCAGTTCGGTCTCGATCAGCCGCCCGGCCCGCGGGGGAAGCCGCGGGAGGCTGAGGCCAGGGACATCCTGTCGATCGCCGGCCGCTCCGGCCTGTCGGTTCTGGAAGTCGCCCGGGGCTCGTCCACGGCGGACGGTCTGCTGCGCGGGGCCCTGCCCCAGCCCAACCCCTTCCGCCTCACCCTGACCAGCGTCCGCCCCGACCGGGGCCCCGAGATGGTGGAAGCCGAGCTGCGGGCGCAGATGCTGCGGCTAGGCGTCGAGCGCGTGGACACCATCGTCGCGCCGTCCGCCACTGACCTGTTTTCGCCCCTGGGTCCTCAGCTCTGGGATCGTCTCAAGGCGCTGAAGGACGAAGGCCTTTGCCGGCGGATCGGCGTGCCGGTCTACGCCTCGGACGATCCGGTGGGCGTCGCTCGCCGGTTCAAGCCTGACTTGGTCCAGGCGCCGGCTTCGCTGCTCGACCAGCGGCTGTTGCTGGACGGCTCGCTCTCGACCATTGCCGAGATGGGCATCGAGGTACACCTGCGCTCGATCTTCCTGAACGGGGTCCTGTTCCTGCCGCCCGATCGGGCGCCCAGCCATCTGAAGGCCGCCGCGGGCCGCATCTCCCGCGCGCGCCGGCTGATCGCCGAGGGCCGCTCCGACCCGCTGCAGGCCGCCCTGGGCTTCGCCCTGACGCGTCCCGAAGCCGCTCACGTCCTGGTCGGCGTCACCTCGGCCGCCGAGATGAGCGCCGTGGTGGCGGCCGCCATGAGCCCGCCGCCGGACCTGGACTGGGACGAGATGGCGATCGACGATCCCGACGCCCTGAGCTGGGCCGCGGCTTAGGCGGTCCAGTCTCCGCTCTTTCCGCCGGTCTTCGAGACCAGCCGCACCGCTTCGATCACCATGCCCTTCTCGGCCGCCTTCAGCATGTCGTAGAGCGTCAGGCAGGCCACCGACGCGGCGGTCAGCGCCTCCATCTCCACGCCCGTCTGGCCGGTGGTCTTCACCCGCGCCGTGACGACCAGGCCGCCCTGGCCAGGCTCGACGCGCACCTCGGCTTTGGCGATGGGCAGCGGGTGGCACATGGGGATGAGGTCCGACGTGCGCTTGGCCGCCATCACGCCGGCGATCTCGGCGACCGCGCGGACATCGCCCTTCTTGCCTTCCCCGGACACCGCCAGGGCCAGGGTTTCCGGACGCATGCGAACGAACCCCTCGGCCACCGCCTCGCGCGTGGTCACGGCCTTCTCCGAGACGTCGACCATGCGGGCGCGGCCGGTCTCGTCGATGTGGGTGAGGCGGCTCACTAGGCTTCCATCAGCCGGGGCATGAGTTCGACCATGTTGCAGGGGCCGTGGCGGCTGTCGAGCTGGGCCGAGATCACCTTGTCCCAACCGTCCTTCACCGCGCCGTTCGAGCCGGGCAGGCAGAAGACGAAAACGCCTTTGACGATCCCGGCCAGCGCCCGCGACTGCAGCGTCGACAGGCCCACCGATTGGTAGCTGACCATGTGGAAGACCACCGAGAACCCGTCGAGCTCCTTGTCGAACAGGGGGCGCACGGCCTCGGGCGTCACGTCGCGGCCAGTGATGCCGGTGCCGCCGGTGGTCACGATCGCCTCGACGAAACCGGACGCGGCCCAGGCCTCGATCTTCTCCCGGATCGCCACGATGCTGTCGGTGACGATCGCCTTGTCGACGAGCTCATGGCCCGCGTCGGTCACCCGCTGGGCCAGGAGGTGGCCGGAGGTGTCGCTTTCCTCGTCCCGGGTGTCCGAGATGGTGAGGACGGCGATCTTCACCGGCTTGAGCTGGCGGGCGGTGTCGATCCGGCCGCCGGGCGTGAACGCGTTCATGGGAAGCTCCTTCGCCGCCAATCTAGCGCGGGCGCCCGCCCCTATTCCACCGTCACCGACTTGGCCAGGTTGCGGGGCTGGTCGATGTCGCGGCCCAGCGCCTTCGCCACCTGATAGGCCAGAAGCTGCAGCGGGATGTTGAGCAGGATCGGATCCAGCTCCGGCTCGGAGCGGGGCACGGCGAAGCTGGCCTCCAGGCCGGGGGCCTCGACGCCCGGGTGGGTGATCGCCACCACCGGCCCGCCCCGGGTGCGCACCTCGGCGATCGTCGAGAGGTTCTTGGGCAAGAGGTCGTCGTCGGGCAGGACGATCAGGGTGGGCGTGTCGGCGGAGATCAGCGCCAGGGGGCCGTGCTTGAGCTCGGACGCGGCATAGGCCTCGGCGTGGAGATAGCTGATCTCCTTCAGCTTCAGCGCCCCCTCCATCGCCACGGCGTAGCCGGCCGCACGGCCGAGAAAATAGGCGTGGTCGGCGCGGGCAAGGCGTGCGGCTAGAGGCGCGAGCTCGGCTTCCCGCGCCACGATGTCCGCGATCTGGTCCGGCAGGGCCGCCAGGGCGGCCAGCAGGCGAGCCCCCTGCCCGGCCGACAGGTCGCGCACGCGCCCGAGCTGCAGCGCTAGCAGGGCGAAGGCGACGGCGGTGGAGGTCCAGGTCTTTGTCGAGACAACCGCCACCTCCGGCCCGGCATGCAGGTAGATGCCGCGGCCGCACTCGCGCGCGATGGTCGATCCTACCGAATTGACCACGCCCAGCACTCGGCCACCCTTGCGCTTCACCTCCTGGATGGCGGCCAGGGTGTCGAAGGTTTCGCCCGACTGGCTGACGGCGATGTAGAGCGTGTCCTGCTCGATCACCGGGTTGCGGTAGCGGAATTCCGACGCCGGCTCGGCGTGGGCGGGGATGCGCGCCAGCTGCTCGATCAGATGCGCGCCCAGAGTACCCGCGAAGAAGGCCGAGCCGCAGCCCAGGATCTTCACCCGCCGGATGTCGAGCATCTCCCGCGCAGCCAGCTCGATCCCACCCAAGTGGGCGGTGGAGAAGCGATGGTCCAGGCGGCCCAGCAGGGTGCGGCGCACCGCCTCGGATTGCTCGCCGATCTCCTTGCGCATGAAGTGGGCGTAGTCGCCCTTGTCGAAGCCGGCGACGTCGCCCGAAAGCTCGAGCGTGGCCTTGGTCGCCTGGCCGCCATCCAGGGTCAGGACCGAGAAGCCATCAGCCCGGATCTCCGCGACCTCGCCGTCGTCGAGGTGCGCCACCGAGCGCGCGTGGCCCATCAGCGCGGCGGCGTCCGAGGCGACGAACATCTCGCCCTCGCCCACGCCGATCACCACGGGCCCGCCATTCCGCGCCGCGACGATGGCCTCGGGCCGGGCGGCGTCGATCACCGCAATCCCGTAGGCGCCCTTCACCTGACGCAAGGCGGCGCGGACCGCTTCGGCAAGGGAGGCCTCCGGCCGGCGGGCGATCAGGTGCGCCAGGACCTCGGTGTCGGTTTCGGACCGGAACGCCACGCCGTCGGCCTGCAGCGCGCGCTTCAGTTCGGCGGCGTTCTCGATGATGCCGTTATGGACCACCGCGATCCGCCCGCTCGCGTCGGTGTGCGGATGGGCGTTGACGTCGCTCGGCGGGCCGTGCGTCGCCCAGCGGGTATGGGCGATGCCTACCGCGCCTGGCAGCTCGGGCGGCAGGACGCTCTCCAGCTCCCGCACCTTGCCCTTGCGCTTGTAGACGGTCAGGCCGCCCGCGGCGGCGATCGCAACCCCCGCGCTGTCATAGCCACGGTACTCCAGTCGCCGCAGGCCCTCGATCAACAGCGGCAGGGCCATCCGCGGCCCAATGTAGCCGACGATCCCGCACATCAGACGTGCGCCTCAGCCGTAGATGATCCGGCGGATCTGGCGGAGGCTGTAGGGCGGAGCCGGGAAGCGGCGCTGGACGAGCTCGCCCGCGATCTGGCCGTAGATCTCATCGTTACGCCGGCCCAGCCGGAGGAGCGCCGCATGGCGGCGGCGAACGAAATCCTCAGGGCCTTCGCCCAGGTAGGTGAGCACGTCATCGACGATCCGCCTCGCTTGCAACGGATCGAGGCCACTGGACCGCGCCACATAGGCCACGAGATCGTCCAGGTCGCCCGCATCCGACATCGAGGGGTGTTCTGGCGCTCGCATTCCCGCCAGACAACGCCCTTGCCCGATTTCGGGCAAGCCTGGATATGCCGACGATTTCACGTTCGTCGAACGTGTTATATTATGTCCAGCGCTCGCGGTCGGCGTGGTCCTGGGCCGTCGGCTCGACCCAGCGCGCCCCGCCCGGGCCGTGCTCCTTCTTCCAGAAGGGCGCCCGGGACTTGAGGTAATCCATGAGGAAGTCACACGCCTCGAACGCCGCGCGTCGGTGACCGGCCGCAGTCGCCACGAAGACGATAGGCTCCCCGGGGCCGATCTTTCCGACCCGGTGCAGAATCGCCAGGTCGTGGAGGCCGAAGCGCTCGCGAGCCTGCTCCGCGATCTTGCCGATCTCGGCCTCGGTGAACCCGGGATAGGCCTCTAGCTCCAGGACGGTGGTGGCCCCCGCCTCGGCCCGTGCGATGCCGGTGAAGGTCGCAACGGCGCCCGTCTCGCTGCGGCCGCGGGTGAACTCGGAGAGCAGGGCCCCCGGGTCGAAGGCTGTTTCGACGAGCCTGATCATCCGCCGCTCATCGGGGGCAGGAAGGCCACTTCGCTCCTGGGCGACAGCGGCGCGTCGCCCCGCACCAGAGCCTGATCCACGGCGGTCTGCACGCCCGGGCCGCCCAGGGCTTCGCCCAGCGCCGCGTCCTCGGCCGCCAAGGCCCCGCGCAGGGCGGCGAGCGAGGCCGCCTCGACATCGCGCTCGCGCCAGCCGGCAAGGTCGCGGAGAGGGCCGAACAGGAGCACCCGCGCCACGTCAGCCGCCCGTTGTGGACATGTGCCGGGTCACCGCCGGCTGGGCGCGGGCGATCTCGAAATCGTGCCCTTTCGGCTTGCCGAGCACCGCCTCGCGGACGACCCTCGCCAGCTCCGCGTCGTCGGCGCCATCGCGCAGAACCGCACGCAGGTCGGTCGCGTCTTCCTGCCCCAGGCAGGTGTGCAGGGTGCCCGTGCAAGTCAGCCGCACGCGGTTGCAGGCCTCGCAGAAATTGTGACTGAGCGGGGTGATGAACCCCAGCCGCCCGCCCGTCTCCGCCACGCGCACATAGCGGGCCGGGCCGCCGGTGGAGAGCGGTAGGTCCTCCAGCGTCCAGAAGCTCTCCAGCTCCCGGCGCACCGCCGCGAGCGACAGGTACTGATCCGTCCGATCCGCCTCGATCTCGCCTAGCGGCATGGTCTCGATCAGGGTCAGGTCGCACCCTTCCCCATGCGCCCAGGCGATCAGGTCGGGGATTTCGGCGGCATTGTCGTCGCGGAGCGCCACGGCGTTGATCTTGACCGCCAGGCCGGCGGCCTGCGCCGCGGCCACGCCGGCCAGCACCTTGCCGACGTCGCCGCCGCGGGTGAGCCGGCGGAACAGGTCCGGCTTCAGCGTGTCGAGCGAGACATTGATCCGCCGCACGCCGGCGTCGGCCAGCTCGCCCGCGAAATCCGCCAGGCGCGTGCCGTTAGTGGTGAGTGTCAGTTCGTCCAGCGCACCCGAGCGCAGGTGGCGGCCGAGGCTTCGCACGAGGTCGAGCATGCCCTTGCGGACGAGCGGCTCGCCGCCCGTCAGCCGGAGCTTGCGGGTCCCCAGGCCGACGAAGGCCGAGGCGATGCGATCCAGTTCCTCGAGCGTGAGCACCTCGGCCTTGGGGAGGAAGGTCATGTGCTCGGCCATGCAATAGACGCAGCGCAGGTCGCAGCGGTCGGTGACCGAGAGCCGCAAATAGGTCACCGTCCGGCCGAAGCCGTCGACGAGGGGCTTGCCCGACAAGTCGGCCTGGGGCGCTGCGGCGATGTTGTCGTATGGCGTCATCCGACGTCCAAGATAGGAGGGAACCGCGCGTGGCGACAGTAGGCAGGTTCGCCGCGGTGGTGCTGGCGGCCGGCGCGGGCTCCCGCTTCGGCGGCGGCAAGCTGCTGGCGGACTATGGCGGCGCCCCGCTGCTGCACGCCGCCCTCGCTGCGGCGCGGGCCGCGCCGGCGCAGTTCGTCACCCTGGTGACCGGTGCGGACGCCGAAGCCGTGGCCGCCTGCGCACGAGGCTTCGACCCGGGTGTCAGGGTGGTCCACGCCGCGGACCATGCCCAGGGAATGGCCGCCTCGCTGCGGGCAGGGATCGCCAGTCTGGAGCCCGGCCTGGACGGCGCCTTCGTCTTCCTGGGCGACATGCCGCGCGTGCCTCACGCCGTGCTCGCCCCGCTCGCCGCGGCCATAGAGGCCGGGGCGCCGGCTGCAGCGCCGGTCTTTGCGGGACAGCGCGGAAACCCGGTGGTGCTGGGCCGCGCCCTCTTCGGCGATGTCGCGGCGCTGCGCGGCGATGTGGGCGCTCGGCCGATCCTGCAGGGACTGGGCGCGGCGCTCGCGCAGGTGGAGGCTCCGGACGACGGCGTGCTGTTCGACGTCGACGTCCGCGAGGACCTGCCGCGCTAGACCTTGATGTCCAGCTGCGGGGCGGACGCAGCCGGTTGGATGCGCACCTGATCGGCAATGTTGAGCGTCTTCACGGCCGCAGCGATCGTCTGCGCCACCTGCACCGATGTGGGCAGGGTGAACGGCATCCAAAGGCCTGAGCCGGAATTTCGCAGCTGTACGCTGACCATAGCGTCTGCCTCGACATTCTGGCGGTCACCATACAAGAGCACCTCTTAACCGGGGGTTAATCGGAATCTCAATTGCCGGTTGCGGGCCCATGTGTCGCAGGCTGCCCGCCGCCCCTGCTCTCGGACGGACCCCCGAGCGCCCGTCCCACTCGGCGATCCGCGTTCGCGGGACCTGGTATGCGGACTGCGACCTGGACTTGCCGGACTCCACCATGACGCGCATGCTCGGCAGATGTTGAGCCGCCTTCCCACCCTGATCCTGGGCGTCGCCCTGTCGACTTTGGCCGGCGCGGCGGTCGCGCGGGACTACATCGTCGTCGCCTCGACCGACCCAGCTATTCCGAGGGGCGCCTCCTACGACGCCGGCGCCAAGGCCCCGCTGGCGCCGGGCCGCACGCTGACCCTGATGCACGCCTCCGGCGACATGGTTCGCCTGAAGGGCGCCCCCGGCGGCGTGGCGGTCCCGACGCGTAAGGCGGGCCAGGCCGAGGCCGAGCGGCTCGCCGTCCTGCGGACCATCGTGGCGCCGCCCGAGCGGACCAAGGCCGGCCTCTATGCGGCGCGGGCGCGCGCAGGCGTCTGCCCCGAGGCAGCCGGCATCACGACTCTGGACGCCATCGTCCAGGTGCATCAGGGCGGCTGCACCGACGAGGCGGCGCAGGCGCTCGAGAGCTGGATGGAAAGCCACCCGGCGACGGACGGCTGAGCCCCAGGGTTTTATCCCGGGCTCGCCCCGGTCCGTCGGCGGTCCGACACAAGGAAAAAGTCCCTTCGGCCGACCGAACCTTATGCTCGCTCAAGGCTTTATGGGACGCAGCGCCGACCGCGGCGGACGCTGTCCATCGCCAACACGGAAGGACGAACCATGGGCCAGGACAACAATATGAACCAAGGCCAGAACGACCAGACCCGGCGCCCGCAGCAGCAGCAGGACAATCAGTCCCAGCAGCAGCCGAACCAGCAGAACCAGCAGGGCGAACGCCAGGGCCAGCAAGGCGGCCAGCAGGACCGCCAGGGTCAGGAAAACCAGGCGGGCCAAGCCGGCCAGTCGGGCCAGTCCGGGCAGTCCGGCCAGCGCGACGAAAACCGCTGACGGCGGACGAAGCCTCTCCCGGACGACGGGAGAGGCTTCGCCTCTTCAGTCGGCGCCGCGCGCCACGAACCATCCATTCCTGAATCCGTCGCTCGCCTTGCCGTAGGCGAACGGCCGCCCCTCCGGCGTCAGCACCGAGCCGCCAGCGGCCTCCAGCACAGCCTGACCGGCCGCGATATCCCACTCCATCGTCGGCCCATGCCGCGGATAGATGTCGGCCGAGCCTTCGGCGATCCGGCAGAACTTGATCGACGAATCCATCGGCTCGCGCAGATCGAAGCCGTACTGCTCGGCGAGCTTGACCGCCGTTTCTTCCTTCATTGTGTGGCTGACGAGCGCCACCGCGCTCCCCTTCGGCCACGGGCGTGCGACTATCCGATCGGCGGGACCGCCGTTCACCCGCTTCAGCGCCACTCCGCCTTTCGTGAACCAGGTCTCTCCACTGGGCGGGGCGCAAACCGCGCCCGCGACCGGGCGGCCGTCTTCGATCAGGGCGATGTTCACGGTGAAGTTCGGGTCGCCCCGGACGAAGGCCTTGGTGCCGTCGAGCGGATCCACCAGGAAGAAGCGGGGGCCGATCGAGTCCGGCGTCCCGAACTCGCTGGCGTCCTCCTCCGAGATCACCGGCACGCCTGGAAAGTGGCGGGCCAGGTGCTCCAGGATCAGCTTCTCGCCGCGCTGGTCGGCCTCGGTGACCGGGCTTTCGTCGGCCTTGGTGAGGACTTCAACGCCGGAGCGCCACAACGGCAGGATCAGGGCGGCGGCGGCCTCGCAGATGTCGGCCAGCACGTCGCCGACGTCGTTCGCGTTCACGGAGCTCTCGGTCAATTCGTCCTACTTTCGGGGATCGTCGCCTGCGAACACCAGCGTCACGACGGCGGCGTCGATCGTCTGCTTGCCCGCGTGCTCGAAGTTCACGGTCACCTTGCGCCCGGCCACGGACTGAACCTGGCCCAGCCCCCACGCGATTTCGGTCGGGTGACGCACCAGGACGCCCGGTTCCAGGAACGGATCCCAAAACGTGTCCATGGGCGGGTCTATTAGAGAGGCCCAGGCGTTTCCCCAAGGCGCAAATCGCGCCAAGGTTACGCTCCATGACCGACGCCAACGCCCCCGCCGTGCGGCCCGCCGAACTCGCCGCCTATCTCGCGGCGCGGATGTGCCATGACTTCATCAGCCCGGCGAGCGCCATCTCCTCGGGACTGGACCTGCTCGACGACCCCTCGGCGCAGGACATGCGCGAGGAGGCCATGGGGCTGATCACCTCCTCGGCCAAGAAGCTGGCCGACCTCTTGTCGTTCTGCCGGGTGGCGTTCGGCGCCTCGGCGTCGGCCGAGACCTTCGACGCCCGCGACCTGGAAAAGCTGGCCCAGGGCGTGTTCGCCCACATGCGCGCCGAGCTCGCCTGGGCCGTGGACACTCCGGCCGTGAACAAGCCCGCCGCACGGACCCTACTCAACCTGTCCCAGATGGCCGGCGCGGCGCTGCCCACCGGCGGGGTCGCCAAGGTCCGCGCGGTCCAGGAGGGCGCTTCGCTGGCGATCGCTATCGAATCCACCGGGCCGCGTGCGCGGCTTCGTCCCGAGGTGCTGGCCGGCCTGCAGGGGCAGCCGCCGGGCGAGGGCCTGCACGGCCACTGGGTCCAGGCCTATTACACTCACCTGTTCGTCACCGACGCGGGCGGCCGCGTGTTCGCCGACGTGCAGGAGGAACGGGTCATCTTCGCGGCGACGCTGCCGGCCTGATGCCAGCTTCTGCCGCCGCCCATACCCCGCGTTAACCAACTCAGCGCGACATAGGCATCCAGACTCCTGGAGCGCCGTAGACCCTTGCAGACCTGCCTCGTCGTCGACGACAGCCGCGTGATCCGCAAGGTCTCGCGCCGGATCCTCGAGGATCTGGGGTTCGAGGTCGCCGAGGCGTCGGACGGCGTCGAGGCCATGGCCTGGTGCAGTGCGGTGATGCCCGACCTGGTCCTGCTGGACTGGCGTATGCCCGCCATGGACGGCCTCGAGTTCCTGAAGAAGTTGCGGGGCGGGCCGGGCGGCGATCACCCCAAGGTGGTCTTCTGCAGCGTCGAGAACGAGATTGAATCGATCCGCGAAGCGCTGGACGCGGGGGCCGACGAATACATCATGAAGCCCTTCGACGGCGGCATCATCGCCGGCAAGCTGGGCTATCTGGGGCTGGTCGGATGATCCCGGCGCAGGATCGCGAATTCCTGGCCTCCCTGTGCCTCGCGCGCGCCGGCCTGCGGGTCGACGCCGAGAAAGCCTATCTGATCGAAAGCCGGCTGGCGCCGCTGGCCCGCCGAGAATGCTTCAGTTCGTCCGAGGCCTTCATCGACGCCCTGCGGCACGGCGCGGATGACCGGCTGGTCTGGGCCGCCGTCGAGGCCATGGCGTTGCCCGAGAGCGAGTTTTTCCGGGATCACCACGTCTTCTCCATCCTGGCGGAGGAGGTGGTTCCGGCCCTCGCCCGTGCGCGGGGCGGCGAGCCGGTGCGGATCTGGAGCGCCGCCTGCGGTGCGGGCCAGGAGATCTACTCCCTCGCCATGCTGCTGGCCGACGCACCGGGCGTCGGCAGGATCGAGCTCTTCGCCTCCGACCTGTCGGAGCGGAGCCTTGAGAAGGCCCAGAGCGGCCGCTATTCGCAGTTCGAGGTCCAGCGCGGCCTGCCCGCCCGCATGCTGGTGCGGCATTTCGAAAAGGACGGCGAGTCGTTCGTCCTCTCGCCACGCGTGCGACAGATGGTGCGCTGGCGGCGGGTGAACCTGATGGACGATCTATCCCGCATCGGCCAGTTCGATCTGATCCTCTGCCGCAACGTGCTCGGCCAGCTCGCGCCGGAGGCAGGCGCGCGCCTGCTCGATCAGATCGGATCCGCCCTGGCCCCCGGCGGCGGTCTGCTGCTGGGACACAACGATTCCGCAGGCAAGGCGTTCGTCCGGGTCGCCCCCGACATGGCGCTCTACGCCGCTGCCGAGCCGCGCGCCCGCTCGGCCGCCTGACCGCCAAAACACGAAAGGCCCCGAAGCAACTCCGGGGCCTTCGCAGCGATACCTCGCTAAGAACTACTTCTTCGCGTCTTCGGCCGTGTCCGTCACCGCCTCGCCGGCGGACTTCACATCCTTGCCCGCGCCGGACACGGTGTTGCAGGCGCTGGCAGCGAGGCTTGCGGCCAGAACGGCCAGCAGTACGACTTTACGCATGGTGAATCTCCCGGGGGCTTCTATTGCTCCCCGCGGCAACGCTTCAGGCCGCGGCCTGGTTCCCCCGCGAGGCCATCGTCGCGCGATCGGCCGCCGGCGTGGGGAAGATCAGCCGGGCCGTCACCCCGCCCGCCGCGTTGCGGACGAGCTCGGCGCGGCCGCGCAGCTGGCGGGCGAAGGCGGTCATCAAGGTCCGTCCCACGCCGGTCGAGACCAGCGCGCTTTCCTCGACCTCGCCGTCGTCGGAGATCTCCAGCTCCGCCTCCTCGCCGCGGACGGTGAAGTTGAGGCGCAGCACGCCGCCCCGCGCCGCGAAGGCGTGCTTCTGGGCGTTGGTGATGGCTTCGACGGCGAACAGGGCGAGCGGGGCGAGCCGGTCCGGGTCGATCACCAGCGGGTCCACCTTGAGCTCGGTGCGCACGGTCAGCCCCTGGGACAGCTCGCCGTTCACCAGCTGTGCGGTCAGCTCCTCGAGGAACGGGCGCAGATCCACGCGCTTGAGATCGGGGCCCTGGTAGAGCGCACGGTAGATGAGGGCCAGGGCGGTGATGCGCTGGCGGGTGTCGCTCATGGCGGAACGCGCGGCGGGGTCGACCAGCGAGCGCTGCTGCATGTTGAGCAGGCTGGAAATGACCTGCAGGTTGTTCTTCACCCGGTGATGGATCTCGCGCATCAGCGCGTCCTTCTGGGCGAGGCTGTCGCGGAGCGAGGCGTCGCGGCCGACGATGGCGTCGGCCATGTCCTCCAGGGTCTCGGCCAGGTCGCGGATCTCTCCGGGCATCTGCTCGGCCTGGACCGGGCGAACGCTCAGCCGTCCGCGGGCGTAGAGCGCGGCGATGCGCTGCAGATAGACGATCCACCGCACCACCACGCGCTCCGTGACCGCCAACACCGCGATCAGCGCCAAGAGGAAGGTCAGGAGGGGAAAGACGATCCCGGTCAGGGGGTTCAGGCGGGCCCACGAGAGGATGCCCGGCGAGGCCGCCGACAGCACCACATAGACTTCGTCGCCGACCACCGGGGCGGCCGAATAGACCCGGCGGCGGCCCTTACCGTCCTGGCCGTACCAGACCAGCGTACCGCGCGCCTCGACCTTGGCGCGCCAGTCTTCGGGCAAGCGCGGGAAGGCGCCTGCGTCGGTGAAGGTGATGTAGCGGCCGGTCTTCTCCACCAGCCCGACCTCCGCCCCTTTCGGCAAGGACGGGTCGCTGACCTGCGGCTGGAGGCTGGAAAGCGCGATCACCGCGGCGAAGGCGCCGTCGAACGCGCCGTCGGTCCCCGTCGCGCGCGCCGCTGTCAGGATCGCCGGCTCCTCGGCATAGGTTGAGCCAGGATCCCGGGTGATGGAAATGGCGCCGCCTTCGGCCAGCTGGCGGAACCAGGGACGTTCGGCGCGAGCCAGGTCCGCCGGCACGCCGCCGGCCGCACAGACCACCCGCCCCTGCCGGTCGAAGCGGATCAGGTTGAGGTAGCCCGGGATGCGGGCGGTGACCTGCTCCAGGCGCTTCTGGCACTGGAACCCGACCGCCCCAGGCGCGAGCGTCTGCAGCAGGACGTCGGCGCCTTCCATCCGCGCACGGGCCGTGGCGGCGCTGCGCTCGGCGGCGAAGCCGAGGTTCTGCCGCAGCTCACGGCCCTCACGCTGGAAGCCGATCGCAGATTGGAGGGCGCCCAGGATGAGCACCGGCAGCAGGGCGGCCGCCAGGGCCGCGATCAGGCGGACCCGGATCGTGCCAAGCGAACTCCAGGGGGAACCGGGCATCAGCTCATCCGTCCTACCGGACGGTGCTTAGACGCTCCGCGTCGGCCAGGATAGAACGCATCGCGTCCCCGGCGGACGCGCCGTCCCGATCATAAGCCCCGTCTTCGAGGATGGCGTGAAGGGCGCGCCGCGCCCGGCTGACGCGGCTCTTCACCGTGCCCACCGCGCAGCCGCAGATCTCGGCCGCTTCCTCATAGGCGAAGCCGCCGGCGCCGACGAGGATCAGCGCCTCCCGCTGTTCGGCGGGCAGCATCGCAAGGCCCTGGCGCAGCTCGTCGAGGGCCACCGGCGCCTCCGGGTCGTCCACGGCCACCAACGTGCGCTCGGCGGCTTCCTGGTCGAGCTGGCTTTGACGCCACGACCGGCGCTTTTCGGAATAGAACTGATTGCGCAGGATCATGAAGGTCCAGGCCTTCATGTTGGTGCCCATCTGGAAGCTGGCGCGCGCATCCCAGGCCTTCATCATGGCGTCCTGCGCCAGGTCGTCGGCCGCGGTCGGGTCGCCGCAAAGCGTGCGGGCGAACGCACGCAGGTGCGGGATCAGCTGGACCAGTTCGCGCTTGAAGGCCGCGTCGTCGGCCGCGCTGCGCTCGGGTCGGGTCTTTTCGGCTGCGCCTTCCATCAGGCCTTCTCCGAGCCGCGTTCGTCGGCCCGACGAAGAATTTCCAGGAATTCGTCCGGCACCTCTTCGTTCACGACCTCGTCGAACATCTGGCGCAGGCGCACACCGATCGCCTGCTGGCGCAGGCGGGCTTCATCAAGAGCTGCGGAGGCCTTGCGGCGCTCCGCTGTTGGACGCTGTTCGATCATTTCGTCGGCGCTCCGCTCACGCGGAGTCCGCCCCCTCTCGTGTTCCTTGCGACTGCTCAACGCCCTTGTCCGTTTTCGGGTTCCCTTGCGGCGAGGAACAAGATGCGGAAAACCGAGGGCAAAGGGAACCGGTTCCCAGCGGTGACGTTTTCGACCATCATGGGGTTCGGGCGGGGGAACGTTTCCCTGCACCGGGCTGCCGTGTTCGAACTGCAATACGGGAGGGGTGTACCCTTGAGTCTTCTAGCCCGACTGGCGCCGCATCTGCCGTATGTGCGCCGATACGCCCGCGCGCTGACCGGCGATCAGACCACCGGCGATCACTACGTGCGCGTGGCTCTTGAAGCGCTGGCCGCCGGCGAACGCACGCTGGCCGACAACATGACGCCTCGCGTCGCGCTCTATCACGTCTTCCACGCCATCTGGTGCACCTCGGGCGCGCAGCTCGAAGGCCCCGCCGATGACGATCTGGGTATGGACGATGCGACGCGCCGGCTGATGCGCATCGCGCCCCGCTCCCGCCAGGCCTTCCTGCTCACCGCGCTGGAAGGCTTCACACCGACCGAGGCCGCCCAGATCCTGGGGTCGGACTTCGGCGAGGTCGAGCGCCTGATCGCCGAAGCACAGGCCGAGATCGACGCCGAACTCGCCACCGACGTCCTCATCATCGAGGACGAGCCGGTCATCGCGGCCGACATCGAGGCTCTCGTGACCGAGCTGGGCCACACCGTGGTCGACATCGCGGCCACCCGGACAGAGGCGGTCGACGCCGTGGCCCGCAAGACGCCGGGTCTCGTGCTGGCCGACATCCAGCTCGCCGACGGCTCGTCGGGCATCGACGCGGTGAAGGACATCCTGCAGCGCTACGATGTGCCAGTGATCTTCATCACCGCCTTCCCCGAGCGTCTGCTGACGGGCGAACGGCCGGAGCCCACCTTCCTGATCACCAAGCCATTCCAACCGGAAACGGTGAAAGCCGCCATCGGCCAGGCCCTGTTCTTCCACCCGCGACGGCAGAACAAGCAGGCCGCCTGACCGACAGGCCCCGAAAACGACGAAGGGCGCCGCTCTCGCAAGCGGCGCCCTTTTTCGTGGGACGAGCAGATCCTTTTACGGGGTCTGGGGATTCGGCGAGGGCGGCTCCGGCGCACCATAGCCGCGGCCGTCCACGGTCTCCTGCCCCGTTCCGGCCGGACCCTCGTCGGCGGATTTCCAGCTCCAGGCGGCGAACATGCCGAGGGCGGCCAGCAGTGTGCCGAACAACAGCACCCAGAACACCGGGCGGCCCCAGCGGCCCTGGCGGGCGCGGGTGGCGTTCATGACCGGTCTTTCGGTCTCGCGGGACGACATGGATCGGTCTCCTTACTCGGATGGGAAATAGCTGAACGGGCCGGTGCTCGCGGCCCCGTCGCTCGCGCTCTGGGGGGCGGTCAGGATGCCGAAGGCCGCGCCTATCGCGGCGAGGCCGAGCAGCGCGCCGAGCGCCACGGCCCGCCGACGGGCGGCCTGCTCTCGCAGGCTCGGGCTACGGGCGAGCTTCAGGCCCGTGGTGGCGATGAAGGAACTGCGCATGGAAGACGCCCTTTCCTGACGGCAGACGACTAACGCGCACGGTGAAGCCGGCGTTCCGCCGCCCGTCCGAGCGGCTCAAAGCGTCCATTCGAAAAAAATCGCGGGGACCCGGAACGGTTCGAAGGCGCCGGTGTTCTATGTCTGCGGAGGCGGCGACGCCCCCCCCGACTTGAGGCTGGCGAGCATGCCAGTCTGCCGTCTCCGCACCCCTTTTCTCGATGATGCACACCTGGGCGGGCCGCAAAGGCCCGCCCTTCTCTTTTTGCGCTGCAGGGCGCGACAGGACTGGACGGCCCTATTTCCTGGCGAGCTTGAGCGTGATGTCCGCCCGGCGGCGAACCGGCTGCAGCTTGCCATCGGCGGTCACCGAACCCGCCTGACCCGCTGCGGTAAGATCGAACTCGGCCGGCGGCAGGCCGGCTTGCATCAGCGCGTTCGTAACCGAAGCGGCCCGAGCCTTCGAAAGCTCCAGGTTCGCCGCAGGATCGCCATCGGCGTCGGCCAGGCCGACGACCACTACCCGCTCGACCTTGCAGCGCCGCGCCTCTGCGGCTTGCAGCGAGATGACCCGCCGCCCCTCCGGGGTAAGCTCGGCGGCGTCGGCCTCAAAATAGATGGGGATGCTCACGTCCTGGCAGGCTGGCGGCGCCCGCACGATCCGGTCTCTGGCGTTGCGCACGGTCGTGCAGGCCGACAGCCCAACCAGCGCGACGACCCCAGTCAAGAACAGGAACTTCATCCAAGCCCTCCAATAAGCAAAATCGAAAAAGGGCGGCCGGATATCCGACCGCCCTTCTCCTAGATCAGTGTCGGCTTCGCATCAGCGCGGCGTGCCGTTTTCCCAGTAGTACCGGCCGGTGCCCGGGTCATAGTAGTAATAGCGGCCGGCGCGCTCATCGTAGTACTGGCGGCGGTTCGGCGTGTCCTTGCCGCAGCCGCCTTCGTCACGGCAGCCCTTCACGGCGCCGACGGTGCCGCCGACGGCCGCACCGACCGCGGCGCCGGTGCCCACGCCGACGTCACCCGAGATGGCGCCGATCGCCGCGCCGCCGAGCGCGCCGAGAGCCGCGCCCCCGAGGGCGCTGCGTTCCGTGTGGCCGGTGCTGGTGCAGGCGGCGGCCAGGACACCGGCGCCCGCGATTGCGATAAGAGGCTTCAACATTCGACTAGCTCTCCTTTGGGGTGTCCCCGGCGCCCCGCACGAGGGTGGGCCGCCAGATCACTCGATTCCGGAGCGCATCCTCCTGCCCTTCGGCGAGGATCGCTCACGGCGGAAAACGCATCGCCACCTGCACAGTTCCGTCCGGAACCAAGGCGGTCGGGCGCCGTTGCAAGCGGGGAACACCTTGGAGACGAAAGCCGTGACCTCCTACAGCGACCGCGACGCCGAGCGCAGCGACCTGCGGCAGGCATATGAACTGGGCCGGCGCGACGCCGTAAAGCAGCGCCGCCGCCATCCCATCCTGATGACCTTTCTGGTGGTGGCCGCGGCGGTGGGCCTCATCGTCATGGCGCTGGCCGCCGTCAACGGCTCGTTCGGCGGCGCCGGCACGGTCGTCGATCAAAACCTTGCCACGGCGGCCGACCAGGCCGAACCTGCGGTCCGCAGCGCCGCCGCCGAAGCCGGCCAGGCCGTGCGCGATGTGACATCGACCGACGGGACCCAGACGCCTGCCAACAACTGACGCCGACCCCGCCGTTCGCCCCCGCCTCGGCAAGATCGAGGTTGTCGTCAACGTCGCCTCCGGCAGCGTCGGACCCAACGCGCCTGCGGAACTGGAGAAGCTGCTCGGCGAGTTCGGCGTGACGGCGCGTGTTCGCACACCACAGCCCGGACAACTGATCGATCAGTTGAAGGCGGCCGTCGACGCGGGGCCCGACCTCCTCATCACCCTGGCCGGCGACGGCACGGTGCGCGCGGCCGCAGAGCTCTGCGGCCCCGATGGGCCCATGCTCGCCCCCTTGCCGGGGGGCACGATGAACATGATGCCTCATGCCGTCTATGGTCAGCGATCATGGCAGGACGCCCTGCGCGTAGCGTTGGAGGACGGTCGCGAGCGGGACCTGGGCGGGGGCTGCATCGATGGCCACCGCTTCCTCTGCGCCGCGATTCTCGGCTCACCGGCGCGCCTGGCCTCGGCGCGCGAGGCGGCGCGCAGCGGGAACCTGATCGAGGCGTTCGGCAAGGTTCGCTACGCCGTGCAGCGCGCCTTCACCGGGCGCCTCCGCTACCAGCTCGACGGCCATGGGCGCTCGAAGGCTGAGGCGCTGGTGCTCATGTGCCCAATCGCCTCCAAGGTGATGCACGCCGAGGATCCCGCCCTCGAGGCGGCCGCGCTGAACCCCAGCGGCGCGGGGGAAATTCTTCGCCTGGGGCTCAATGCGCTGGTTCGCGACTGGCGGGTGGACCCTTCGGTGGAGGATCAGTTCTGCCGGCGCGCGCACGTGTGGGCAGCTCAGGGAATTCCGGCGCTCCTGGACGGGGAGATCGTCCGTCTGCCCAGCGTGGTGGACGTCCGGTACGATCCGAAGGTCTGCCGCGTACTCACCCCACCCAAGGACGAGCGGTGAAGATCCGGCTGGCGCACCTTTCGGACATCCATTTCGGCGGCGAGAACAAGGCCGCCGTCGCCGCTGCGGGCGAACGTATCCGGGCGGGGAGCTTCGACCTCACCATCGTCTCCGGAGACCTCACCCGCTACGCCGAGACGCCGGAGTTCGAGGCCGCGGCCGCCTGGCTCAGGGACCTGCCCCAGCCGCAACTGGTCACGCCCGGCAACCACGACGCACCCTATCTGGCGTGGGCCGAACGGATCTTCGCGCCCTTCCGCCGCTTCGAGCGCCACGTGGGCCCTGCCCCGGCTCAGAACTGGCGGCGGGACGGCATCGCCGTTCACGGCGTGAACACCGCCCGAGGCGCCCAGCCGCGGATCAACTGGTCCAAAGGGCAGATCTCGTTCCGGCAGGCCGAACGCGTCGTTGAATGGTTCGAACCCTCGGACCGGCTGCGGATCGTGGTGGTTCACCACCCCCTGATCGAGATGCTGGGCGGTCCGATGACGGCCCGGGTGTGGGGCGGGGAGAAGGCGGCCAAGGCGTTTGCCCGGGCGCGCGTCGACCTGGTCCTGTCGGGGCACATCCATGCCCCCTTCACCTGGCCCTATCCGCACGCCGATGGGCGGACCTATGCGGTGGGCGCCGGCACCCTGTCGGTGCGGGAGAGGGGCGTGCCGCCGAGCTATAACGAGGTCGAGGTCGAGGACGGCTGCATTCGCGTCACCGCCCTCGCCTGGACGGGCTCGCACTACGAGCCCTATCGAACCTGGGCGTTGGATCGTCGCCCGGCATAGTGGTCTAGAGCGGTCCGGGGCCCACGCCACGGCCACGCACCAGGTGCATGACCAGCGAGACGACGAACAGCACCAGGAATACGAAGAACAGGATCTTGGCGATCCCCATCGCGGCGCCGGCCACCGAGGTGAAGCCGAGGACACCGGCGATCAGGGCGACCACCAGAAAGGTCAGGGCCCAACCGAGCATGTCGTTACCTCCGTTCGCAGGCCGAACTGCCTGCGGCAAAGGCAACGCTCCGAGGCGCGCGCCGTTCCGACTACTGCGGCGGCTTGGGCGTATTGTTGCCGGCGACGAACGCGCTGATCAGGGCCGTGACCATCGCCGGGTTGCGGATCAGCACCGTGGCCGCCACCGCGGCGGCGCCCAGGGCCAGGAGCGGCCGCTCCTTGGCCATGGCCACCACGCGATCGACCGGCGAGGCCGGCGGCGGCGGGGCGCCGGCCCGGGCCTTCGGGACCACCTTGCGCGTCGCGGCCCAGGCCACGGCCAGCGCGAGCAGGGCGAAGACGGCGGCGACCACCGCCGCTGCGCCGGCCGGTCCGATGTACTCGCGCGCGAAGGCATAGATCGCGAACGACGCCGCGACGACGCACACGGCCGCGGCCGCGGCGACGGCGGTGACCGCCGCGGCCAGACTCAGGATCCGCTTGAAGTTCAAGGGCGGGGGATCAGCGCTTGGATGCGAGCAGCATGCCGATCAGCACGCCGATGCCCAGCGCAGCGCCGGTCGCCGCGAGGGGGCGGGCGCGGATCTGCTCGCTGGCGAGGCGGCTGGCCTCGTCGATCTGCTCGCCCGCCACGTCGGCATAGACGCGGGACTGGGCGCGCACCTGTTCGAGCGCCTGCTGGACAGTGGCTTCGATCCGCTTGGCGGCGTCGGCGATCGCCTTCTGCGCATCCGCGGTGATCTTGGCGGCGGTGTCGTTGGCCGCGTCGGCCACCTCTTCGGTCGTCAATTGGCCGGCCTTGGGGGGCATGTGTCGTCTCCGAACGGAAATGCGCTCCCCGGGCGTGGGAGCTGCGCTGCAGCATAGGTGGATATCGGAATGGCCGCAAAGGGCCGGCAGAGCGCCGCGAAAGTTTGCGCGGTTTCCCGTCGCGTCGGCGCGCGGGCATGCCTATGTTGGAATCATGACGCGCGAGGTGGGACGCAGCCCCGACAGAGAGCGTCTGGAGCTGGCCCTCCAGATCGCCGGCCTGGGAGAGTTCGAATGGGACCTCTCCAGGGACGTCCTGATCATCTCCGATCGACTGTCAGCGATAACCGGGCTTCCGGCCGGGGAGATTCCCGCCGAGGGCGGCGCAGCCTTCGACCGCTTCATCCACCCCGACGACCGCGAGGCGCTGGCGGCCGAGCAGAAACAGCATCTGCAGGACGGGGACAGCTACGAGGGCCGCTACCGGATGATCCGGCCCGACGATGGCCGGGTCCAATGGATGCGGACCGCGGCGAAGATCGTCCGCGACGAGGCCGGCCAGGCGATCCGGGTCTGCGGCGTGATCGAGGACGTCAGCCGAAGCCGCCGGGAAGAAGACCAGCGGATGCAGCTCATGGCCGAGCTGGATCACCGGGTGAAGAATGTGCTCGCCGCCGTGCAGGCCCTGGCCCAGCAGACCGCGAAGCGCACCACATCGCTCGACGCCTTCCTCCAGACCTTCGGCGGGCGGCTCAAAGCTATGGCTTCGGCCAACGAACTTCTTACCGCAGCCCGCTGGCGGGGCGCCGCCATCGACCATCTGGCCGCCGCCGAGCTTGGAGCGATCGCGCCCGGCCAGACCAGCTGGGAGGGGCCGGAGCTCTTCCTGACGCCCCGCGCGGCAAACGCCCTGTCGCTGGCCCTGCACGAGCTCGCCACCAATGCGGTGAAGTACGGCGCCCTGTCGGTCGAGACCGGCCACGTCAACTTACGCTGGAACGCGCGGCCGGGCGGCGGCTTCGAGCTGACCTGGACCGAAAGCGGGGGGCCGGTCGTCGCCTCGCCGGCGCGCCGGGGCTTCGGCTCCACCCTGCTGGAGCAGGTCACCGGTCGCGAGCTGAACGGCGACACCCAGGTGGACTACCGCCCCGCCGGCGTGGCGGTCCGCCTGCGCGCAGGACCCCAGGCCATGGCCGATCGGCCCGAGGTCATGCCCGAGGCGCCCGTCGCCCGCGTCACCGAGACCGTGCCCACCTCGCGGGGCCCCGCCAGCCTCAAGGGCGCCCGGGTGCTGATCGTCGAGGACGCCGTCCTGCTGGCGCTCGAACTGGAGACCGGGCTTTCCGAAGCCGGCGCCGAGGTCATCGGCCCGGCCTATGAGCTGGAGGAGGCGATGGCGCTGCTGGACCAGCCGATCGACGCAGCCGTGCTGGACGCCAATCTCAACGGCCACTCGGTGACTCCCGTGGCCGAGGTGCTGCATCAGCGCCGGATCCCGTTCGTCTTCGCCACCGGCTACGGCGAAACCGGCGGGGCGCCGGGCGGCTTCGAAGCGCCGGTCATCCGCAAGCCCTACGACGTCACCCAGGTCGCCGCGGCGGTTGCCGAGCTGCTGGGAAATCGTTAGCCATTTCCGTTAGCTATGCTGCGCGGCGCGTAGTCGCGCGGCAGGAACGCACTGTGGCAAGTCGCCACCTGCGCAATGGGCCGCGAGGCCTCTATGTCGACCTTACGAAGGCCCGCGGCGACGTTCGCGGGGGCCAGGCCGGTGGCCAGGGGTGCTCGCCCGGACGCAGGCGACCCGGACTTCGACGGCGGTCCGCGGCATAGGTCGCGGGCCGACGACCTTGCGGTCAGATGACGCCGGCGGCTCGAAGCTCGGCCAGCTTCTGCGGCGAACAGCCCGCCCGCGCGGCCAGCACCTCGTCGGTGTGCTGGCCAAGGGCCGGCCCGGGCCATCGCACCTTTCCGGGCGTGGCCGAGAGCTTCGGGAAAGCGTTCTGCATGCGCACCGACCCGAACACCGGATGGTCCACCGACACGATCGCCTCGCGCGCCGCGAACTGCGGATCCTCCAGCATGTCGGGCGCCCGGTAGACTCGGCTGGCGGGGATGCCCTTGGCCTCCAGCAGCTTCAGGAGGTCGGTCAGCACGAAGGTCGAGGTCCAGGCCGACACGATCTCGTCCAGCTCGTGCTGGTTGGCCCCCCGGCTGGCGTGGTCCACGAACTTCGGGTCGTCCTTCAGCTCCGGCCGCCCCATGGCCTCGGTCAGACGCGCATAGACGTTGTCGCCATTGCCGCCGATCAGGATCATCTCGCCGTTGGCGCAGGGATAGGCGTTGGACGGGGCGATCCCCGGCAGGATCGAGCCGGACCGCTCGCGAACGTAGCCGGTGAGGTCGTACTCGGTGACCAGGTTCTCCATCACCGCCAGCACGCTTTCGTACAGGGCCGCGTCGATCACCTGGCCCTTGCCGGTCTTCTCCTTGTGATGCAGCGCCATCATGATCCCCATGACCGAGTGCATGGCCGCCAGGCTGTCGCCGATCGAAATGCCCGCCCGCGCCGGCGCCCGGTCGGGTTCGCCCGTCACGTAGCGCAGGCCGCCCATGGCCTCGCCGATCAGGCCGTACCCGGCCCGCTGGGAATAGGGACCCGTCTGGCCGAAGCCCGATACCCGGGCCATGATCAGGCCGGGGTTGTTGGCGGACAGCGCTTCGTACGACAGGCCCCACTTCTCCATGGCGCCCGGCCGGAAGTTCTCGATCACCACGTCCGCCTTGGCGATCAGCGCCTTGGCCAGGGCCTGGCCCTCGGGCTTGCGCAGGTCCAGGCCCACCGACTTCTTGTTGCGCCCGATCACCGGCCACCAGGGCGACAGGCCCTTGGGCAGGCTACGGCCCCACTGGCGCATGGGATCGCCCACGCGGGGGTCCTCGATCTTGATCACCTCGGCGCCGAAGTCGCCCAGGATCTGGCCGCAGAACGGCCCGGCGATCAGGGTCCCCATCTCGATGACGACGAGGTCGGCGAGGGGGCCCTTGGCCTCCGGGCGAGAAGCGGCAGGATCGGTCATGGCTCTCGCTTAGCGCGGCGCGACCGCCAGCGTAAGCCCGGTGACGCTAGGTAAGAGCGTCAATTTTGTTGTCGATCACCTGGTGATGGAGGCGCCGCCGACGACGCGGCCACGGCGGCGGCAGCCTTCAGTTCCCGGATCCGACGGTCGTAGATCTCGGCCAGGCCCCTCGGATCCGAAACCGGGTCTCGCGTCCGGCGCCAAGCGGCCTGGCTGTCCCGGATCGCGGCGGGGTCTGCTCCCGCGCTTAGCGCCCGGCCGTAGGCGTCCCGCATCTCATGGCTGAGCAGGTTCAGCGCCAGGTCGTTGCAGAGCGCGCGGTCGGCGGGGGTAGGTGGCGTCGCGCAGGGATCGAGACGCGCCGGGGCCGTCGCCCTGACTGGGGCTTTGGCCAGAGCGATGGGGCGGGCCTCGGGCGGCGGCGTGACAGGCTGCGGTTCGGGCGCGGCCACGGGGGGCGCAGATGTGTCCTCGGCTGGCGGCTCGGGCTCAGGCCCCGCGACCTGCGCCGCCATGATCCGCGGGGCGGGCGCTCGCTCGACGGGCTGGGTCCGGTCGGCGCGCGCCGAGAGCCAGGTCTTCACACCGGGCGATAGCCCCCAGCCGGCCGCGCCGCCCACGAGGACGGCCGCCGTCAGGACCATGGGCCAGGCTCCCGACCGCGGACGGCGGCGGACGGGGGCATCCAGGCGCAGGTCCGCCGTGCCGTCGTCCAGGAACATCGGCCGCGTCTCGTCGTCTGGGACGTCGGGGTCTGGCGGCGGGCAGGACGGAGCCTTGCGGCCGCTTGCGGCCCTGGCCGCGAGCTCGGCCTCGAGCTTCGCCGCGAACCCCTCTTGTCCACGCGCCCTGGCCGCGGCGAGCAGGCGCTTGAGCTCCGGCTGGCCCAGGGTCGAGATATCGATCCGCAACATCGCCGAGACGCCCTCCCAGGCCCCCCCGGCACGGCCAGGCGAGGTTGGGGCAGGTCCTGCGGAGGCGCAAGCGGGGCCGCACGCCGTGCAGCCCCGACGCGGAAGGCGCTTAGCCGACAACCTTTCGCAGACGCAGGGCAGCCTCGACCGCCGGCGTCCGCGCCCGGGTCGGCGCGTGAGGCCGCGGCATGGTCGGGTAGCCGATGATCGTGTCCAGGGCCGGCGCGCCGCTGAGCGCGTAGCTGGCCAGCTTCCCGCTCATGGTGGCGCTTTCGAAGCTGCCCACGTTGAGACCGGTATAGATCCAGTCGCCGGCCAGCGTGAGGTTGTCGAAGCCGGAACCCCAGGCCTCCAGCCGACAGGCGGTGCTGCCGGGCGGCGAGGTGACGTAGCGCTCGGTCGGATCGATGTTGGCCCGCCAGAACTGGCTGTCGAACCGCTGGACGCCTTCGGCCCGCAGCGCGCCGGGGCCGGTCTCCCGGGAGTCGACCAGCAGGTTGAAGTCGAGACCCATCGGGTCGCCGACGCCATAGTTGGCCCGCACCGTGGCCTTGGGCAGCATCGTGCCGATCGAGGCCTGCAGGTACTGGATGCACTGGGTCTTCACCCGCTCGGACTGGCGACGGGGATAGTCGGTGTCCGAGAACGGCGGCGGCGGCTCGTAGTCGGGCATGAGGCCGCAGAAGTACCAGAGCGCCTTGGGCGCGTTGTCCTTGGGCCAGCTCTCCCACTTGAGCAGGTCCGGGAAGTTGGCGTTGCCGTTGGGCGGGCAGAAGTAGGTGCCGGAGAGCGCGAGTTCGTTCTTGGCCGGATTGAGCGGCTCGGCCCAGCCGAGCTCATACATGTCCTTGGAGAGCCAGATCTGCATGGCCTGCGTCTGCAGGGCCGGCAGGGCCGCGACCATGTCGCGCCAGGCCTGATCCTCGTCCATCAGCTCCTTGCAGAGGTAGCGGACGGCGCCCAGCGAAATGGCGAAGACGATCTCGTCGTAGTCGACGCCGTGGCGCAGGGTGCGGGGCGTCTTCAGGCGCGGGAAGGCCTCGTTGGGCCAGCCGTTCCAGTAGGATTCCAGGTCGATGCCGGTCGCGCGAAGGTATTCGCCCTCGTTGAGCTGCTCATACAGCGGCCGGTGCGGCCAGGACGGCAGTCCCTTGACGTCGATGAGCGGCTGATAGCCCGCCTCCGGATCCTTGAGCGTGGCCTGGACCGTCATCTCGATGGCCGCCACGTTGCGACGGTTCACCGGATCCAGCCGCAGGGCCTCCACCTTGTGGAAGAACTCGAACTTCACGCCGCGGCGCTTCAGCACCTCGTAGACAGGCGCCACGACGGTCTCGCCGGTGCCGGCGGCGAAGCTCCAGATCAGGTCGCCCATGTAAGCGCAGGCCCGCAGGGTCCAGTTGAGGTAGCAGCCGGCGCCCATGCGGGCCGCCCGGCTCGTGTCGCCGTTGGGGCTCTGGTAGCAGATGTTGACCGTGGTCATGACCACCGGCGACTGGAGCGTGGCCGGATGGCAGCCGTGGCGGGTGAGCCAGTCGCTCCAGTTCTCCTCGTCCAGGCGGTCGTAGCCCTCCACCTCGACGTTGTCGCTGAGCGCGCCGACGATGAGCGTGGCGTAGAAGTCGAGGGTGAGCAGGGCCCGGCGCAGGTCGTCCGCGTGGTCGGCGATGTGGGGGGCCAGGACGTCGACCGTCTTGACCACGCCCGAGACGAGCTTCCGCGCCGCCTGAATCTCGCCCACGAGGGGATGGTTGGGGCCCTCGGAGAGCGGCACGGTCTCGATCTGTCGTTTCGCCTTGTCGAGCACCAGCGAGATGCCGTCGGAGACCAGTTTCGGCACGCCCTCGGCGGCGCCCAACATCTGGCCGATCTCATTCAGGATCGCGACGATGGCGGTCTGCAGGCCCTTGTAGGAGGTCCCGTCGGTGGGCGGGGTGCTGTTGGATGGCGCGCGCGTGGGCCACGGCGTCAGGCGGTCCTTCTCCCATTCCCACAGCATGGTGAAGCCGGAGCCGAGGAACGCCTCCTCGAAGGTGGCGAGCGGCGCCCCGGCGGGGCGGTTCAGTTCGGCGTACACGTCGGCCATCATCGGCAGGGCGTTGAAGTAGCTGCCCATGAAGCCGTGGATGCCGTGCTCTTCGATGCGCGCATTCGGACCGCGGGACGAGGCGCACTTGCCGCCGAGCCGCCAGCCGAGCTGATAGACGGTGATGTCGAACCGCTTCTGCCAGTCGGGCTGGCTGGTAAGCTGTAGGGCGGTCGTGAGACCCCCCATGCCGCCCCCGAGGATGGCCACTTTCCGGGGCTGGGTCGCGTCGGACATGGGATTTACCCGAGGCTTTGACCCCGGTCTCGCCTAGGTTGCTGACCTAGACAGCCTGCCACCCAGACTTTTGCAGAGCCTTAACAAGGTTAGCGAGGTCTGCAGGCCGTACGAATGGGTGGCCGATCTTCAGCGCTTCCAGCGAATACGGTGTCGTGTTGCTGCCTTGTCCAGCGCCGGCCCTGTTCCGGGCCAGCCGTTCAGCATCCCCGAGCGCGCGTTCGGCCTGATCCATCTCGCCGGCCGCGCTATAGCAGGCGGCCAGCAGATACCGCAGCGGGAAGCGCTCGGGGCCGCGGGCGCAGGCGTCCGCCGCATCCCGGGCAGCCTGTTCGAAGTCGCCGGCGACGAAGCGGGCGATCGCCTTGCTGCGATACCAGAGCCAGCTGTGGGGATCGTTGGGGCTCGCCGTTATGGCGCGTTCGGAATAGGCGATCGCTTCGTCCGACTGGCCTTCGAAGGCCAGCAGGCGCCCCATCTCGCCCGAAGCGGCCGCCAGGTAAGGGTTCAGCTCGAGCGCCCGCCGCTGCTCGGCCTTGGCCTCCGCAAGCCGGCCCATCATCGAAAGCACTACACCTAAGGTGTAGTGCGCGAAGGCGTCGGAGCCGCCTGACGCCACCGCCTTGAGCGCGATCCGGTGCGCCGTCTCGATCGCCGCGTCCGGATCGTAGGAGGTGCCGACCCAGACCTCGAACAGCTTGCAGTGCGCCAGGATCGACAGGGCCGAGACGTCGTTCGGTTCCAGCGCCAGAGCCTGCTCGAGGAAGGTCTCGGCCAGCCGCACGTCGGCGGGTGTCGAGCGCCAGAAGTGCCCGCGACCGCGGACGAGGAGTTGCCAGAACTGCAGGCTGCGCTCGGGGACCTTGCGGGCTTCCGATTCCTCGCGCTCCAGCACGGCGGGCTCCACCGTGCCGATGATCGAGGTGGTGATCTCGTTCATCATCGAGAACAGATCCGACATCGGGCGGTCGTAGCGGCCCGACCAGGCGCTGGTCTCGTCCGAGCCCTGAATGAGGTCGACGGACACGCGGACCGTGCCGCCCAGGCTGCGGACCTTGCCGTCGAGCACATAGTCGACGCCCAGCCGCGCGCAGATCGACCCGGCGCCGTGGCCGACGACCTCGGAATGCAGCAGCGCATGGCGCGGCATCACCGACAGCAGCGGCGACTTCGACAGCCCCACGGTGAGCTCGTCCGCCAGAGCCTCGGCGAACCAGCCCTGCTCCTCGTCGCCGGCCGGGTGTGTGAACTCCAGCACGACGATCCGGGGGCGCGCCTTGCCGGACGGCGGCGGAGGCGCCGGCTGGGCCGTGGCGGGCGCGACCGTCAGGCGATAGCCCACCCGCGGCACGGTCTCGACGGTGAAGGCGCCGTCGGCGCGCTCGGCCAGCTTGCGCAGCTTCATCATTACGAGGGTAATGGCGTCGTCACCCACGACCCGCCCGCCCCAGCATGTGGCGATGAGGTCGTCGCGGCTCACCACGGCCTCTTCGGCCCGCGACAGGGCGACGAGCACCTGCATCACCCGGGGTTGAAGCACCTCGCGGCCCTGCCGCCAGACGACCTCGCAGGTCGGCGGCCGCACCTCCAGCGCTCCCAGCGAAAAGGCGGCCTGATGGGCCAACTGCATCGAACCCCGGTCCCGTCCAAAATCACGCGCGCGGAAGCCTCGCCCCGCTCCGCAACGCTCATCACTCCCTCGCCCTTAGCACAACCGGAGGGGCTCGCCACGCTTCCGAGCCTGGAAAAGATCGGCTTCCGCTCGGCAAAAGATCGGCTGTCGGGCCTGTCAGCTCGGCGCGACGACTGGTCTTTATACGCCCGGGTTTAGACCTCTTCCCCAGGGTCATGGACGACCCGACAACCCCGTCCATGTTCCCTTGGGCCTCTGCCGCTTGTGCTGGCGTCGGAGGCGGCGATCGTCATGTCGTTGGAAGAGATTTCGCGACCCCGCTCCGCTCCCCCGCCTTGCGGGATCGGCGCGCCCGATGCGGGTCAGCCGCGACGTCTGGGGAGGCGTCACGGATGACCCGCATCCGCAGCGAGGACTCGTGGGACCTCCTAGACCTGCGAGCATTTTTATAGGCCCCCGATCACAGCCGTGGTCGGGGGCTCCTTTTTGCCCCTGACGTGAGGCGAGCTTACCGTAGCGTGGGGTTCACATCGCCGCCCGGCGGGCCTAAACGCCGGCCATGGCCGAGTTCGCGATAGCTCCCCCGCCCGTCCCCGTCGTGCCCGTCGAGGGCGAGGCCGGGGGCTTCCCGGTCCGCCGGATCCTGTGCGTCGGTCGCAATTACGCCGCCCATCGCCGGGAAATGGGGGGCGACGACCGTGACCCGCCGTTCTTCTTCACGAAGCCCGCCGACACCATCGTGCCGCCCGGCCGCGATCCGACCTATCCGCCTCGGACCGCCAACCTGCATCACGAGATCGAGCTGGTGGTCGCCATCGGCAAGGCGGGCCGGGACGTGGCCGCCCAGCATGCGCTCGACTTGGTCTACGGCTATGCGGTGGGGGTCGACCTGACCCGCCGCGACCTGCAGAGCGCCGCGAAGGACAAGGGCCAACCCTGGGACGCGGCCAAAGGCTTCGACGAGTCCGCCCCGATCTCGGCCATCCGCCGCTGGCAGGGACCGCCGCCGCAGGGCCGCATCGCGATCTCCGTGAACGGCGTCGTGAAGCAGGACGCCAGCGTGGCCGACATGATCTGGAACGTGGCCGAGATCGTCGCCGAGGCATCGGCGCTGTGGGCGCTGGCGCCTGGCGACCTGATCTACACGGGAACGCCGGAGGGTGTGGGCCCCCTGGTCAGGGGCGACCGGGTCGAAGGCGAGATCGAGGGGGTGGGCCGGCTCACCTTCACGGTGGCCTGATGGGCTGGACGCTGCATTCCGCCTGGCGCGCCGGGGCCCCGTACCGCGTCCGCATCGGCCTGAAGCTGAAGGGCTGCGAGTACGACTACCACCCGATCGACCTCGTCGCGGGCGAGCAACGCGAACCCGGCTACCGGGCCGTGAACCCCCAGGGCCTGACCCCGGCCCTGGGCCTGGGCGATGGAACGGTGCTGGCGCAAAGCCTGGCGATCCTGGAGTGGCTGGAGGAGACCCGGCCCCATCCGCCCATCCTGCCGCGCGCCGCGCTGGACCGGGCCGTCGTGCGGCGGATGGCCGGCATCATCGCCTGCGATATCCACCCGCTGAACAACACCCGCGTGGGCCGCAAGCTCAGCCAGATGGGCGTCGAGCAGGCGGCGATCACCCAGTGGATCCACGGCTGGATCCGCGACGGCTTCGACGCTCTCGAACCGCTCATCGAGCAGCATGGCGGCCAGTACGCGTTCGGCGACAGCCCCACGATCGCCGACTGCTGCCTGGTGCCCCAGGTTTATTCGGCACGCCGGTTCGAGCTGGACGTTTCACCCTGGCCGAAGCTGGCGGCCGCCGCGGACCGCGCGGCGGAACACCCAGCCTTCATCGCCGCCCATCCCAATCAGCAACCGGACGCAAAGCCCCTCTGATGCCGAAGTCCCTGAACGATCTGAAGGCCAAGAACGCCGCCTGGGCCGCCGGCAAGGTCGCCGCCGACCCGGGCTTCTTCAAGCGCCTGGAAGGCCAGCAGGCGCCCGAGTACCTGTGGATCGGTTGCGCAGACAGCCGCGTCCCGGCCAACGAGATCGTCGGCCTGGATCCGGGCGAGCTGTTCGTCCACCGCAACGTGGCCAATCTGGCCCCGCCGCAGGACGCCAACTACCTGTCCGTCCTGCAGTTCGCCGTGGACGTGATCAAGGTGAAGCACATCCTGGTCGTGGGCCACTATGGCTGCGGCGGTGTGGCGGCGGCGGTCGACGGCCAGCGGCGCGGACTGGTCGACCACTGGCTGCATCCGATCCGCGAAGTGCACCACGAGCATCGCCACGAGCTGGACGCCCTGCCCGGCGAGAAGGAAAAGTGGGACCGGCTGGTCGAGCTGAACGTCATCCGTCAGGTCCGGAACGTGGCCTCGGACGTTTTCGTGCAGGACGCCTGGGCCCGCGGCCAATCGCTCAGCGTGCACGGCTGGGTCTACACCCTGGGCACCGGTATCGTCACCGACCTGAACGTCAGCGTGGCGGGCCTGGAAGACCTGGCGGAACTGCCGAGCTGAGTTCGTCGCGGCCGGGTTGACCGCACGGCCGCGCCTCGCTTGTCTCGGATCCAGAGGCGGCGGCAGGCCGCCAACGGAAACGACCAGGAACAGTCGATGAAAATGAAGCTCATGGCCGCGTGCGCGCTGGCCGTTCTTGCGTGCGCCGCGCCGGCCGCGGCCCAGCAGCCCACCGCCGCCGACGCGAAGGCCTTCGTCGAGAACGCGGAAGCCCAGCTCGACCGGGTCAACGCCTTCGCCAACCGCGCCCAGTGGGTGCGGGCCAACTTCATCACCGAAGACACCCAGTGGCTCGAGGCGAAGGCCAACGCCGAGCAGAACGAACTGGTCACCCGCCTGGCCACCGAGGCGGCCCGCTTCAACGGCGTGCAGGTCGATCCCGTGACCGCGCGCAAGCTGAAGCTGCTGAAGCTCTACCTGGTCTCGCCGGCGCCGAACCGACCGGGCGCAGCCGAGGAGCTGGCCGGTCTCGTGACCAAGCTGGACAGCACCTATTCGTCCGGCAAGTTCACGTTCAAGGGCAAGCAGATCACCCTGAACGACGCCGAGGACGTGCTGGCCAAGAGCCGCGATCCGTCCGAGCTCAAGGCCGCCTGGGAGGGCTGGCACGGCGTCGCCACGGTCATGAAGCCGGACTACGCCCGGTTCGCCGCGCTTTCCAACGAGGGCGCCAAGGGGCTGGGCTTCAAGGACACCGGGGCGCTCTGGCGCTCGAACTACGACATGGACCCCGACGCCTTCGCCGCCGAGACCGACCGGCTGTGGACCCAGGTGGCGCCGTTCTACCGCAACCTGCACTGCTACGTGCGCGGCCGGCTGAACGAACAGTACGGCGACGCCGTGCAGCCCAAGACCGGGCCGATCCGGGCCGACCTGCTGGGCAACATGTGGGCCCAGCAGTGGGGCAACATCTACGACATCGTCGCCCCGAAGACGGCGGCCTCAAGCTACGACCTCGACAAGCTGTTGGAGGCCAAGGGCTACGATGCCGTGCGGATGGTGAAGACCGGCGAGAACTTCTATTCGTCGCTCGGCTACACGCCCCTGCCCCAGACGTTCTGGGACCGCTCGCTGATCACCCGGCCCCGCGACCGCGAAGTGGTCTGCCACGCCTCGGCCTGGAACCTCGACGACAAGGACGACATCCGCATCAAGATGTGCACCAAGGTGAATGCGGACGACTTCCGGACCATCCACCACGAGCTCGGCCACAACTACTATCAGCGGGCGTACCAGAACCAGCCGACGCTGTTCCGCAACGGCGCCAACGACGGCTTCCATGAGGCGATCGGCGATTTCGCCGCGCTGTCGGCCTCGACGCCCACCTACCTCAATCAGATCGGCCTGCTTGAGACCGTGCCCGGAGCGGAAGAGGACATCCCGTTCCTGCTGAAGATGGCCCTCGACAAGATCGCCTTCCTGCCCTTCGGCCTGCTGGTCGACCGTTGGCGCTGGGAGGTGTTCTCGGGCGAAGTCGCGCCGGACAAGTACAACGACGCCTGGTGGGCGCTGCGGCTCAAGTACCAGGGCCTGGCCCCGCCGGCGGCCCGTCCGGCCGATGCGTTCGATCCGGGCGCTAAGTATCATGTGCCGGGCAACACGCCGTACACGCGCTACTTCCTAGCCCACATCTACCAGTTCCAGTTCCACCGGGCCGCCTGCCAGCAGGCCGGCTGGAAGGGCCCGCTGCATCGCTGCTCGGTCTACGGACAGAAGGCCGTGGGCGAGAAGTTCAACCGGATGATGGAGCTGGGGCAGTCGCAGCCATGGCCGCAGACCCTGGCGGTCTTCTCCGGCGAGACCCGGACGGACGCGAGCGCGGTCGCCGACTACTTCAAGCCGCTGGACGCCTGGCTGACCAAGCAGAACAAGGGCCGCCCCTGCGGCTGGTAGTGGCGTGAAGCTCCTCCCCCGTCCCGTCGAGGACGGGGGAGCGACGCCGGACCTAGGCCAGCTTGATCTCGCGCAGCCGTTCCTTGAGGTAGTCGTCGGCGGTGATGGGCTCGGGGTAGCGGTCCGGGTGCTCGGCGTCGACCGTGCCGGGCAGGGTGCGGATCAGGTAGTCCGAGTTGAAGTGCAGGAAGAACGGCGTCGAGTAGCGCGGGAAGCCGCGGCGCTCGGGCGCCGGGTTCACCACGCGGTGGGTAGTGGACGGCAGGCGGTGGTTCACCAGCCTTTGCAGCATGTCGCCGATGTTGCAGACGAGACTTCCGGCCGGCGGGTTGATGGCGATCCAGCGGCCGTCGTGATCCTTCACCTCCAGCCCCGCCTCTTCGGCGCCGAGCAGCAGGGTGATGACGTTGATGTCCTCGTGCGCACCGGCCCGGATATGCGGCCCGTCCTTAGGCACAGGCGGGTAGTGCAAGAGGCGCAGGATCGAATTGCCGACGTCGACCTTGTCGTCGAAGAAGTGGCGATCGAGCCCGAGGTAGGAGGAGATGGCCTCCAGGACCTTCAGACCCATGGCGTCCAGGGTGTCGTACAGCCACTGAACCTTCTCGCGGAACTCGGGCAGCTCCGCATCGGGCCAGACATTGTCGGCCATGTGGTCGCGGAAGGGATGCCCGGCCGGCAGGTTGCGGCCGACGTGCCAGAATTCCTTTAGGTCGTAGTGAGTGTGCCCCTTCGCCGTCTCAACGCCGAAGGGCGTGTAGCCGCGCTGGCCGGCCAGCGGCAGCTTGTACTTCAGCTTGGTCTCTTCCGGCAGGGCGAAGAACTTCTTCATCTGATCGATGGCCGCATCGATCTTGTCCTGCGGCATGCCGTGGTCGGCGATCACGGCGAAACCCCAGCGCGCGTAGCTGTCGCCCAGCTTCTGGGTGAAGGCTTGGAAATCCTTCGCGTAGAGGTCGAAGGATACGGGCTCGATGGAGTCCTGGATGTGAAGGGCTTGGCTCATCGGCCCCTAATACACCGCCAGCTATCCGGCCTCCAGCCGGCGCGCCGCGGCGGCGTCGTTGTCCGCCTCCTCGGCCTCCTCCTTGCGCAGGCGGCGCATCTCGGCGGCCAGCAGCTTCTCCATGGTGTCGCGGCTGTCGCGGACGGCCATGATGTAGCGTTCCTCCTCCCCGTAGACGGGAGCCAGGCGCTTCAGCAGGGCCTTGTCGTGGTCGCGGAACAGGCTGGCGGCCTTGGCGGCGCGGCGCTCCGACAGGCCCAGGCGCAGCAGGGCCTTCTTGCCGAAGGCCAGGGCGCTTTCGAACGTCTCGCGCTCGATCTCGTCGGCGCCCACACGGATCAGCTCGTAGGCGTGGCGACGGTCGAAGGCGCGGGCGATCACGGTCAGGTTGGGGAAGTACTCGGTGGCGGCCTTGGCGAGGTCGACGGCCTTATCCTTGTCGTCGATCGCGATCAGCAGCAGCTTGGCCTTGTCGGCGCCCGCCGCGCGCAGCAGGTCCAGCCGGCTGGCGTCGCCATAGTGCACCTGCCACCCGAAGCGCCGGATCAGGTCGATCTGCTCGATGGACGATTCCAGCATGGTGACCTTGAAGTCGTTGGCGGTCAGCAGGCGGGTGGCGATCTGGCCGAAGCGGCCGAAGCCGGCGACGATGGCGTCGGGCGCACCGTCGGCGAACGGCAGGGCCTCCGGCTCGGCGAGGTTGCCGGTCCGGTTGAGAACCAGCTTCTCGTAGAGCGCGAAGGCGACGGGCGTCAGCGCCATGGACAGCGCCACAACGGCTGTGGCCAGAGCCGCCTCCTCGGCGCTGAGCACGCGGGCGGTGAGCACGAAGCCGATCAGCACGAAGGCGAACTCGCCCCCCTGGGCCAGGGAAACCGCGATGGTGGCCGCGTCGCGCCGGCTGCGGCGGAAGGCCAGGCCCACCGCCCACATCGCCACAAACTTCGCCACCATCAGTCCGAGCGTCAGCGAGACGATCAGCACCGGCTGAGCGGCCACCAGGCCGAAGTTCAGGCCGGCGCCGACGCTGATGAAGAACAGGCCCAGCAGGAGGCCGCGGAACGGCTCGATGTCGGTCTCCAGCTCGCGGCGGAACTCACTTTCGGCCAGCACGACGCCGGCCAGGAAGGCGCCTAGGGCCGGCGACAGGCCCACCAGTTCCATCAGCGCCGCCACGGCCACGACCAGCAGCAGGGCCGAGGCGGTGAAGATTTCCCGCAGGCGGGCTGCGGCGATGAAGCGGAACATCGGCCGGGTGAGGTAGCGGCCGCCGATGACCACGCCGGCCACGGCGCCGAAGGTGGCCAGGATGCGCACCCATTCCGGCTGGCCGGCCAGGACGCTCGCGCCATGGCCGGAGGCCTCGGCGACCACGGGACCGCTGCCCACCGCCAGCAGCGGCAGGAAGGCGAACAGCGGGATCACCGCCAGGTCCTGGAACAGCAGGACGCCGAAAGCGGATTGGCCGATGGGGCCTTGCCGCAGTCCCTTTTCCTCCAGGCTCTGCAGGACGATGGCGGTGGAGGACATCGCCAGGATCAGCCCGGCCGCCAGGGCGATCCGCCAGTCGGCGCCCAGCAAAAGGACGACGGCGCCCATCAATGCGGCGCTCGCCAGCATCTGCGCCATGCCCAGCCCAAAGATCGAGGTGCGCATTTCCCACAGCAGGGCCGGCCGGACCTCGAGCCCGATCAGGAACAGCAGGATGACCACGCCGAACTCGGCGAAGGCCATGACGTCGCCCGGCTCGCCCACGAGGTCGAGCACGAACGGCCCCACCAGCGCGCCTGCGATGAGGTATCCCAATACCGAACCCAGCCCCAGCCGCTTGGCGATGGGTACGGAGACGACGCCAGCGGTCAGATAGACCAGCGCCTGGATCAGAAGGGTGTCGGCGTGCATTGGGGCTCCAGCTCAGCCTGACACGTGGGTGTGGCGCTCAAATCATCAATCGATGAATTTTTCGGGCGACCCGTTCCCAACCTGCGTTTTGCGGCGTATTGGGCGGCCATGGCGGACAAGGTTTGCAAGGACGCTGTCGAGGCGCTCGCGGGTCGGCTCTTCGACGGCATGACGATCATGGCCGGGGGCTTCGGTCTCTGCGGCATTCCGGAAAACCTGATCGCGGCGATCCGCGCGGCGGGGGTCAAGGACCTGACCGTCGTCTCGAACAACTGCGGCGTCGACGACTTCGGCCTGGGCGTGCTGCTGGCCGGGGGGCAGATCCGCAAGATGATCTCGTCCTACGTCGGCGAGAACAAGCTGTTCGCCGAGCTCTACCTGTCCGGCAAGCTGGAGCTGGAATTCAATCCCCAGGGCACCCTGGCCGAGCGCATCCGCGCCGGCGGCGCGGGGATCCCGGCCTTCTTCACCAAGACCGGCGTGGGCACCCTGGTGGCCGAAGGCAAGGAAGTCCGCGAGTTCGACGGCGAGCTCTACGTCATGGAGCGCGGCCTGACCGCCGACCTGTCGATCGTCAAGGCCTGGAAGGGCGACGAGGAAGGCAACCTGATCTACCGGATGACCGCGCGGAACTTCAATCCGATGATGGCGACGGCCGGCAAGGTCTGCGTCGCCGAGGTCGAGGAGATCGTCCAGACGGGCGCGCTGGATCCCGACAACATCCACACGCCGGGAATCTTCGTCGATCGCATCGTCGAGGGAATGCACGAGAAGCGCATCGAGCAGCGCACCGTCCGCAAGCTTGAGGGAGCCGCCTGATGGCCTGGGACCGCAACCAGATCGCCGCCCGCGCCGCGCAGGAACTGCGCGACGGCTTCTATGTGAACCTGGGCATCGGCATCCCGACCCTCGTGGCCAACTACATTCCGCCGGGCATGTCGGTGACGCTGCAGAGCGAGAACGGCATGCTGGGCATGGGTCCGTTCCCCTACGAGGGGGAAGAGGACGCCGATCTGATCAACGCCGGCAAGCAGACGATCACCGCCCTGCCGTCCTCGAGCTATTTCTCCTCGGCCGACTCGTTCGCCATGATCCGCGGCGGGCACATCGACCTCAGCATCCTGGGCGCCATGCAGGTGGCCCAGAACGGCGACCTGGCGAACTGGATGGTGCCTGGCAAGATGGTCAAGGGCATGGGCGGGGCCATGGACCTGGTGGCCGGCGTCAAGCGCGTGGTGGTGGTGATGGAGCACACCGAGAAGTCGGGCGCGCCCAAGCTGCTCAAGGCGTGCACCCTGCCCCTGACCGGCGCGGGTGTCGTGGACCTAGTGGTCACCGACCTGGGCGTTTTCGACGTCAGCCGGGGCAAGAAGCCGCTTACCCTGCTGGAGTGCGCCCCCGGCGTCGGCGTCGATGAGATCCGCGCCAAGACCGAGGCGGAATTCCAAGTGGCGCAGACCGCGGCGGCCTGAGGCCCCCCTACCGCCAGCGCAACGCCCAGGGGCCGACAAGGGCGCCCAGGCCGGCGCTGAGCGCCATGCCAAGGCTGTACCAGGTCGCCAGGAACATCGGCGAGGTCTCGGTGCAGTGCAGGCCATACACCGTCGCCCCGACGCCGCCGGCGAACAGGCCCGCGGCGGCGCCGGCCAGCCGCAGGCGGGTCGGCGCGAGACGCCGCATCGCCCAGAGCGCGGCCGCAAGGGTCGGCAGCGACAGCGCAAGGATGTTCACGGGGCAACGCCGCCAGGAATGGCCCAGCCAGACGGCCGCGCGCTCCGACGGTTCGGCGGCCATGAGGGTAGCCGCGCCCAGCCCGCCCATGACCATCAAGGCCAGCAGGCCCAGGGCCGCGGCGCGGCGCGGCGAGGCCGCAGGCCTGGCGAGGCGTTCGGCGCACCAGAACCCCGCGACGCCGAGCACGGCGGCGTAGCCGGCCTTCATCCAGAACATCGGCCCCGTCACAGCGGCTGCGAGATCTTGGCGCAGGCCCAGCCAAGACAGCACGACGACCAGCGCGACAGCCCCGCCGACGAGCGCCGTCAGGGCGATCCGCCGCGACACGACCCCCGGCGAGACCGGCCGCAGGTCGGCCGCTAGCCCCTCGATAAGCCGATCAGTCTCCACGGGCCCCCACCTTCGCCATGAGGGCCTTCAGCGCCCGGTGCAGCGAGACCTTGGCCGCGCCCTCGGTCATGCCGAACCGCGCGCCCGCCTCCGCCAGGCTCAACCCCTCGATCTTCACGCCGCGCACAAGCTGCTCCTGCCGGGCCGGCAGGTCGCCCAGCAGGCGATCCAGGTCGGCCGCGGCTTCGGCGCCGCCGTCCGCCTCGGCCCACAGTGTCTCCGCCACCTCATCCAACGGCACGTGGCGACGCACCCGGCGGCGGCGCCAGTGGTCGATCAGCTTGTAGCGCGCCACCGCATAGGCCCAGGCCGTGAACGGCTGGCTCGGGTCATAGGTCATGCGGCGGCCATGAACAGCCAAGAGGGTCTCCTGCACCAGGTCGTCCGCTTCGTCAGCGAGGTCTGCGCCGAGCCGGCGGCGGAAGTACACGGCCAGCCGGGCGCTCAACAGGGTCAGCAGCTCGCGCCACGCCTGGCCGTCCCCGGCCTGGGCGCGCAGCATCAGAGCCTTCAGCCGCTGTTCGACCTCGTGAAACGCCATGTCACCGCGTCGGAATGAGTTCGCGCCACGCGCGGAAAAGTTACATCGGGGCGGCGAAGAAAAAGAGTCGGCGAAAGCTGTAACCTGCGCCGCGCCGCCCGCGAACTAGCTCCTGACTGCGCCGCTGTGGCCGGTCGCAACGAGGAGCTCTTCATGAAGACCGTTCAAACGACCCTGGCCGCCGCCGCCGTTCTCGCCCTGATGAGCGGCGCCGCCATAGCCCAGGACAACATGGCCAAGAAGCCGGCCGCCACCGAGAAGTGCTACGGCGTCGCCAAGGCGGGCCAGAATGACTGCAAGGCCGGCGCCGGCACGACCTGTGCGGGCACCTCCAAGGTCAACTACGACGGTAAGGCGTTCAAGGAGGTGCCGGTCGGAACCTGCGTCACCATGAAGACGCCCAAGGGCACGGGCTCGCTGACGCCCAAGGCCTGACGTCGCGTCTCGCGGATGCGCCTCATGACCCAGTCCTTCACCGCGGGCGTCAGCCTGAAACCGCAGCACTATGCGGATGCCCTCGCCTGCCGGGCCGAGGGACTATGGTTCGAGGCGCATCCCGAGAACTACATGGCCGCTGGCGGGCCACGGCTCGCCTGGCTGGACGCCATCGCGCGCGACCGGCCGGTCTCCCTGCACGGGGTCGGCCTGTCGCTGGCGGCGGACGAGGCGCCGGACGAAGGCCACCTGGCGGCGTTGAAGCGCCTGGTCGACCGCTACCGCCCGGCCCTGGTGTCGGAGCATCTGGCCTGGTCGATGCGCCGCGGCGTCTATGCCCCCGACCTGTTGCCCTTCCCGCGCACGCTTCGAGCCCTGTCGCGGATCGCGGACAACGTCGACCGGATGCAGGAGGTCCTGGGGCGCCGCGTCCTGATCGAGAACCCGTCCCTCTACCTGCCGCTCGGGGGGCACGATCTTGGGGAGGTCGAGTTCCTGGCCGAGCTCAGCCGGCGAACCGGCTGCGGCCTGCTGGTCGATGTGAACAACGTCTTCGTCAGCGCGCACAACCTGGGCTATTCGGCCGAGGCGTACCTGGACGCCCTCCCCGCGGCGGCGATCGGCGAGATCCACCTGGCGGGCCATGCGCCGGACGCGCGCGCCGATCTGCTGATCGACACCCACGGCGCGCCGGTGGCCGAGGCCGTATGGTCGCTGTACGCAAGGCTCGTCGAACGGATCGGCCCGCGTCCGACCCTGATCGAGCGCGACGACGACATCCCAGCCTTCGATATGCTGATGGCCGAGCGCGAGCGTGCCCACGGCCTGCTCCTCCGCGAGCCCGTCGATGCGTGACGCCTTTCATGAGCGCTTCCTGGCGGCGGTCGCCGGTGATGCCGCAGCGCTCGCGCCTTGGTGCGCGCCCAACGCCGCCGAGGCGGGCCTCAGCGTCTATCGCAACACGGTCGGAAAGGGCTGCGCCGACGCCCTGGCGGCGCAGTTTCCGACGGTCGAGCGCGTGGTGGGCCCGGCGTGGCTGGCCGCCGCCGCGACCGCACATGCCACAGCCTGCCCGCCGCGCACGGCCAGCCTGCTGGCCTACGGCGAGGCCTTCCCGACCTGGCTGGCGGACTTCCCCCCGGCGGCGGACATGCCGTACCTCGCGGGACTCGCGCAGCTCGACTGGCTGTGGACCTGCGCCCACCTGGCCGCCGACGCGCGCCCGCTCGCGCCGGAGGCGGCGGCCGCCCTTTCGCCGGCGGCGTTCTCGACTCACGCCCTCGTCCTGCACCCCGCCACGCGGTTCGCGGACTTCGAGGACGGGACGCCATCGCTCTGGCGCGCCCTGCAGTCGCCGGACGCCCCGCCGAAGACCCTGGAACTGAACGACGCGCCCGAGGGCCTGCTGCTCGTCCGCCCCGGCCTCGACATCCGCCATCAACTCATCGGCCCCGGCGAGCTGATGTTCCTGGCCGCCTCCTCGGCCGGCGCCAGTCTCCTCGAAGCCGCCATGGCCGCCCTGGCGGCCGAGCCCGGCCTCGACCTCTCCACAGCGTTCGCCGGCCTTGTCGCCGCGGGCGCCTTCACCGCCCTGAGGAAACACCCATGAACACCCTGACCGCCCCGCTCGCCGGCGGCGCACGCCCTACCCGCGCCTTTGGCCGCCTGGCCGAGCGCCTGATCCCCGAGGACGCCATCGCGCTCGTCACGCGCCTGGGCGTGGCGGGGATCTTCTTCCAGTCGGCCAGGACCAAGGTGGACGGCCTGCTGCACATCACCGACGGGACGTACACCCTGTTCCGCGAGGAGTACCGGCTGCCGCTGATCCCGCCGGACGTCGCGGCCCACCTGGCCACCTGGTCCGAGCACCTGTTCTCCATCCTGCTTGTCCTGGGCCTGTTCACCCGGTTCTCGGCCCTGGCCCTCCTCGGCATGACGGCGGTGATCGAGATCTTCGTCTATCCAGACGCCTGGCCGACCCACCTCAGCTGGGCCGCGCTGCTGATCTATCTGGTCGGCCGCGGCGGCGGCGGTTGGAGCCTTGACCGGCTCTTCCGGTTGGACTGAGGCTGGCGTCCCTCCGCCCGGCCCCTACGTATTCGCAATGACCCCCGACCCCAGAAACCCGGCTTCACCCATGAAAATGCGCCTCGTCGCGGCCCTGGCCGCCACCACTGTCCTCATGACCGGCGCCCAGGCCTCGGCCGCCGCCACCAAGACCGCCGTGTTCGCCGGGGGCTGCTTCTGGTCGGTGGAGAAGTTCTTCGAAGCCACGCCGGGCGTACTGAAGGCGGTTTCGGGCTATTCCGGCGGCGCCTCGGCCAATCCGACCTATGAGAACCACGCCGGCCACATGGAGGCGGTGAAGGTCACCTACGATCCGGCCAAGATCAGCTACGCCCAGCTGGTGGATCGCTTCTATCGCAACATCGATCCCACCGATCCGAACGGCCAGATCTGCGACAAGGGGCCATCGTACCGTACCGCCATCTTCGCCGGATCCGCGGAGGAGCGGGCCGCCGCCGAGGCGGCGCGAGTCAAGTACGCCAAGCAGCTGGGCGCCAAGATCACCGTTGCGACGCGCAACGCCGCGCCCTTCTACAATGCGGAGGCCTATCACCAGGACTTCGCCAAGAAGAACCCGGGCCACTACGAACGCTACCGGATCGGCTGCGGCCGCGACCGGGCGCTCAAGGCGGTGTGGGGAGGCCGGTAGCGGCGTCTCGTGGGCGGGGTGCGAACCCCTCGCCCACGAACATCTCCACCTTGCGTTTGTGGCGGCGGTCCAGCCAGACGCTGGCGATCTCCAGGTCGCGCGAGGCGGCGAAATCGGCCTGCATTTCAGCCCGGCGCCAGCCCTCGTACGACACCATCAGCACACGGCGGCCGATGGCGGCCGTCAGGGGAGCGGTGGTCTCCGCCTGGTTGCGCGGCCCCTCCATCAGGAGCCAGCTCGCCAGGGGCGGCGCGCCGAAGCCCAGGCGGTCGCGGCCGTAGTAGCTCATGGCGTAGAACAGGAAGCGGTTGTTCACCGCGATGGCCGTGAGCCCCGGCTCCCGCGCGGCGCGGTCGAGGATCAGCTCGGTGGTCTGGGACCAGCCGCGCGCGCGCTTCAGCCCGTTGGCCAGGCCCGCCTTGTCGGCCAGCGCCGGCGACATCACTGCCGCCAGGAAGAAGGCAGCGACCGCGCCCTGTATCGCCACGGCTGCGATCAGCCACCGCCGCGCGCGCCAGCGCATCAGCCATGCGGCCACCAGGATCGCACCAGCCAGATAGCCCGCGCCGGACCAGTTGGCGTTGGCGCGGCTGATGAAGGCCTGGCCGGTGACGATGAGCAGCGGCGGCAAGGAGAAGCAGAGCAGGGTCAGGTCGTTCGCGGAGAGCTGGCGGCGCCGCGCGGCCAGCACGACCCCGATGAGGAGGACTGCGAGCGGGATCGGCCCGAAGACGCCGAACTGCGAGCCGACGAACGCGCCCATCTCGGTGACGTTGAACAGCTGCACGCCGCTCCAGGCGGCATTGGCGGCCGTGTGCTGGAAGGTGGCGAAGCCGTGGGTGGCGTTCCATGCCAGGTTAGGCGCCAGGACCGCCGCAAACGCCGCCAGCGCAGCCGCGGCGGCCGGCAGGGTCCAGGCGGCGCGCGCCGGCCGTGACAGCGCAAGGTGGACCGCCAGGCCCACGACGAAATAGACGGCCGCGTACTTCGACAGGAACGCCAGGCCGAGGGCCGCGCCCACGCCCGCCGCCAGCAACACGCGTCGCCGCCCGTCGGCCTCCAGGAGATTCACATAGGCCAGTATGGTCACGCCCAGGAAGAACAGCAGGGGCGCATCGGTCGCCGCGACCAGGGCCGAGAGCTGGATGCCGGGCATCAGGCCGTAGAGCGCCGCCGCGGCCAGGCCCGTCTGCGGTCCGTAGAGACGCCGCCCGATGAGGAAGACGACCAGCGTGGCGCCCGCCTGGAACAGGCAGGCCGAGAGGCGCACCCAGGCCTCGGCGTCGCCGCCGATCGCCGTGGTGGCCCAGATGGCCCAGGCGATCATCGGCGGCTTCGAATAGTAACCGAAGTCGAGCGTTCGCGACCAAAGCCAGTACTGGGCCTCGTCCGGATAGAGTTCCAGGGGCGTGCCGAACAGCGCGATCAGTCGCGCCACGGTCAGCGCCGCGACTAGCAGCAGCGCAGCGCGGAGCTCGCCGTCGGACCCTTGCGGGCTATGGCTTTGCGGCATTTCGACCCTCTGAGGCCGCGGAACGTAGAGTGCGCTGCCCGTTCTGCAAGCAAACTGATGCGTATTTGCCTCAGTGTGACAGTGACCGCTGCACCGTCGCAAAACAGTCACCAACCACCTGATTTTTGGCGCTATAGGGGCGACGAAGACTCAGGGGCGCCTCGGGGGGCCCCTCCGCTTGAGTCTGTGGAAGGGGTTACTGCATGAATATCAAACTGAGCCGCGCGCTTTGCGCGTCCACGGCGCTCGCCACCGGCCTGTTGCTCTCGGGCCAGGCGCTGGCGCAATCGACCGGCACCGCGATTGTCGAAGAGCTGGTCGTCACCGGCTCCACCGGGCCGCGCAACCTCGACGGCGTCATCGTCGCGGAAACCGCGCCCAAGTCGCGCGCTTCGATCACCGAAGAATTCATCACCCGCCAGGCGCCGGGCCAGACGATCCTGGACTCGATCAACCTGCTGCCGGGCGTGAACTTCAGCAACAACGACGCCTACGGCTCGGCCGGCGGTGATCTCGTGGTCCGCGGCTTCGACAGCCAGCGCGTGGCCCTGCTGCAGGACGGCGTTCCGCTGAACGACAGCGGCAACTACGCGATCTACCCGAACCAGCAGATGGATCCGGACCTGATCGCCCAGGCGACGGTCAACCTGGGCACGACCGACGTGGACAGCCCCACCGCGGCGGCCGCGGGCGGCACCATCAACTACATCACCCGCCGCGCCTCCAGCGAGTTCGGCGTCCGCGCCGAGGTCGGCTTCGGCAGCGACGACTTCCAGCGCTACTACGGCACCATCGAAACCGGCGAAGTGGGTCCGTTCGGAACCAAGGCCTGGTTCTCGATGACCTACACCCGCAACGACATCTTCAAGCCACATGACGCCACCGTCGATCCGGCCGGCCAGATCAAGAAGACCCAGTACAACGCGCGCATCGACCAGAGCTTCGGCGACGTCGGCGAAGCCAGCCTGATCTTCAACTACAACGAAAACCGCAACACCTTCATCAACCGCATCAGCCTGGCCAACTTCCGCGCCCGGATCGCGCCGGTGAACAACCAGGCGGCGGCCAACGTGAACGTGAACCCGTCGAACACGGGCAACATTCGCGGTCTGTCGAAGTGGAATATCAGCGACAGCCTGATCCTGACCGTCGACCCCTCCTTCCAGTACGTCCTGGCCAATGGCGGCGGCTCGCAGAACTTCGCCGAGACCGACGCGCAGCTGCGCGGCAACTCCAGCGCCCTCGGCGTCGACCTGAACGGCGATGGCGACCTCGCCGACACGGTCTCGCTGTACCGCCCGAACAACACCAACACCCGTCGCTATGGCGTGACGTCGTCGCTGATCTGGAAGTTCGCGGACAACCAGAGCATCCGCGCCGCCTACACCTTCGACCGCGCCAAGCACCGCCAGACCGGTGAAGTGGGCTTCTTCAACGCCGACGGCTCGCCCGAGAGCGTCTTCGCCGGCAAGGAAGGCCACGGCAAGCAGGTGGTCCTGCCCGACGGCACCATCCTGCGCCGCCGCGACCGTTACTCGGTGGCCCTGCTGAACCAGGTTTCGGTCGAGTACCGAGGCCGGTTCCTGGAGGACAAGCTGCTGCTGAACGCCGGGGTCCGGGCGCCCTTCTTCAAGCGCGACCTGAACCAGTACTGCTACCAGCGCGACACCTTCAACGCCTACTGCACCACGCAAGTCGGCACGCCGGTCGCCGGCACCAACGACGGTACGGGCAAGCCGCTGGTCACCTTCCCGGTCAGCGCGCTGAACCCCAGCGCGTCCAACCGTTACGGCCAGCCCCGTTCGTTCACGCGCAAGTATGACGACGTCCTGCCGAACCTGGGCGCCAGCTACGACATCAACGACGACCTGACCGTCTTCGCCAGCTACGCCGAGACCCTCTCGGCGCCGCGGACGGACGACCTTTACGACCGCGTGCTGGTCGACCCGGGCCCGGAAAAGGCCAAGACCTTCGACGTCGGCCTCCGCTACCAGAGCGGCCCGGTCATGGCGGCGGCTTCGGTGTGGCGGAACGAGTTCAGCAACCGCATCGAGCGCGTGTTCGACGAGCAGGCCGGCATCGCCTTCTCCGCGAACGTGGGCGACGTGGAACTGTGGGGCATCGACGGCCAGGTGGCCTTCAAGCCCACCGACCAGCTGAGCTTCTACGCCTCGGCCTCGTACATCGAATCCGAGATCCAGGACGACATCCCAGGGACCGGCGCGGGTCAAACCCTGCTGACCAAAGGCAAGTCGCTGTACGAGACCCCGAAGTTCCAGGGCGGCGTCCGGGCCCAGTGGGATCCGATGGAGGCCGTCAGCCTTGGCGTGCAGGGCAAGTTCGTCGGCGACCGCTGGACGAACCTGGTCAACACCGAGAAGTTCAACGGCTACACGCTGTGGGACCTCGACGCCCGCCTGAAGCTCGACCAGTTCGGCCTGAAGAACACCTATCTTCAGGGCAACATCCGGAACCTGTTCGACGAGCGTTACCTGGCCGACATCACGGCGAACCTGACCGGCACCGGCCTCGGCCAGCCGGGCTATCGCCGGACCTTCATCCTGACCCTGCACGTCGAGTACTAAGACGCGCAGGTCCGGGATCGGACTTCGGAATGGGGCGGCCGCAGCGATGCGGCCGCCCTTTCTCGTTCTGGGCGCGCTTGACGCGAGGGGCCGCGGGGGCCATCTGCGCCCGGCTTTGGAGATCAGCCTGAGATGAGCTTCGTCGTTCCCGCGGAATGGGCGCCCCACAAGGCCATGTGGCTGGGCTTTCCCAGCCATGCGGACCTGTGGGAGGACAACCTGGGGCCGGCCCAGGCGGAGGTGGCGGCGCTCGCGCGCGCCCTTGCCGGACCTGGCGGCGAGGTCGTCAAGCTGATGACCGGCCATCCGGACGGCGAGGCGGCCGCGCGCGAACTGCTGGGCGGCGTGCCGGGTATCGAGATCGTCCCCGGCGCGTTCGGCGACATCTGGCTGCGGGACACCGGGCCGATCTTTGCCGATGGCCGCGCGCACGGCTTCCGGTTCAACGGCTGGGGCGGCAAGTACGAGCTCGAGCACGACGACAAGGTGGCCGCCCAGATCGCCGCGGCTTCGGGCGCCGCGCTCGTTGCGAACGACTTCATCCTGGAAGGCGGGGCGGTGGACCACGACGGCGCGGGAACCGTGCTGACCACCGGCCAATGCCTGCTCAACCGCAACCGCAATCCCGGCTGGACCGAAGAGGTGGCGGCCGAGGCGCTGGGCAAGGCGCTGGGCGCGAAGAAGCTGCTGTGGCTGGGCGAGGGCCTGGTTAACGACCACACCGACGGCCACGTGGACAACCTGGCCCGCTTCGTCGCACCGGCGACGGTGGCCATCCCGGTGGCCTGGGGCAAGGGCGACCCGAACGCGCCCGCCTTCGACGACGCGGCCCGGCGGCTGGCCGAGATGACGGACGCGGAAGGGCGCAAGCTGAAGGTCGTGCGCATCCCCTCGCCCGGCTGGATCGACGGCGACGACGGCCGGCCCGTGCCCGCCAGCCACATGAACTTCCTGATCGCCAACCGGGCGGTGATCGTGCCCATCTACGCCGAGCAGCCCGGCCAGTTCGCGGTCGGCGCGCTGAACGAGGTGTTCCCGGACCGCGAGGTCATCGGCCTGCCGTCCACCGCCATCCTGAGCGGCGGCGGGTCCTTCCACTGCATCACCCAGCAGGAGCCGGCCTGATGTCGCGCAAGATCACCGTCGCCGCCCTGCAGACCTCGTACGGCGAGGACCTGGCGGCGAACATCGCCAAGACCGAGACGCTGATCCGCCAGGCGGCGGCAGAGGGCGCGCAGGTGATCCTGCCGTCCGAGCTGTTTCAGGGGCCCTACTTCTGCGTGGCCCAGGAAGAGCGCTGGTTCGCCACCGCCTATCCGTGGCGCGAGCATCCGTGCGTGACGGCCCTGGCGCCCCTGGCGGGCGAGCTGGGCGTGGTGCTGCCGATCTCGATCTTCGAGCGCGAGGGACCGCACTACTTCAACAGCCTGGTGATGGCGGACGCCGACGGCAGCCTGATGGGCGTTTATCGCAAGAGCCACATCCCCGACGGCCCCGGCTATATGGAGAAGTACTACTTCCGGCCGGGCGACACGGGCTTCAAGGTCTGGGACACGCGTTTCGGTCGGATCGGCGTCGGCATCTGCTGGGACCAGTGGTACCCGGAGTGCGCCCGGGCCATGGCCCTGATGGGCGCCGAGGTGCTGTTCTATCCCACCGCCATCGGCTCCGAGCCGCATGACCCGAGCCTGGACACCGCCGCCCCGTGGCGCCGGGCCATGCAGGGCCACGCCGTTTCGAACGTGATCCCCGTGGTGGGCGCCAACCGGACCGGTTTCGAGCCCTGGGACGGCTACCCCAACGGCGGCCAGCAGTTCTACGGCTCCAGCTTCATCGCCGACCACCGCGGCGACCTGGTCTCGGCGCTGGGCCGGGAGGACGAGGGCGTGGCGCACGCCACCTTCGACCTGGACTTCCTGCAGACCCACCGCGCGGCCTGGGGCTTCTTCCGCGACCGGCGGACCGATCTCTACGGCGCCTTGGCCAACCCGCGACCGGCCTGATGATCGAGACGGACCGCCTCATCCTGCGGGCCTTCCGGGAGGAGGATCGCGCGCCACTGGCCGCGATCAACGGCGACCCGCGCGTGGGCGAGTGGCTGGGCGGCGCCATCGATCGGACTGCGAGCGACGCCTTGCTGGACCGGCTGAACGCGGAGATCGCGCGCGACGGCTTCGGCTTCTTCGCAGCCGAGCGAAAGGCCGACAGCCGGCTGGTCGGCATGATCGGCATCCGGGCGCAGAAGGATGCGCCGCCGGCCCCATGCCTGGAGCTGGGCTGGCGTCTGGCCGTCGAGGCTCAGGGCCAGGGATACGCGACCGAGGGCGCCCGCGCGTTGCTCGACTGGGGGTTCGCCACGCAGGGGAACGACGAGATCCTCGCCTGGACCGCCGCCTCGAACCTGCGCTCCCAAGCGGTCATGCGTCGCATCGGCATGGACCCCGACCCCGCCCGCGACTTCGACCATCCGGCGCTGGCCGAAGACCATCCTCTCCGGCGACACGTGGTGTTTGTGGCCAAGCGGCCCTAGCTCGCGGCGCACCCCTCCGGCGCGGCCTTCGCGCCCGCCAGTTCCCGGCGCGCGGCCGCCATGTCGGCCATGAAGGTCGGGTCGGAGTGCAGGCGCGCGACCATCCCGGCGGCCAGGGTGCGGCCGGCCTCGACATCGGAGATGAAGTGCACGCCGCAGATCACGCGGCTCTCGCCCGACTCCCGCCCCAGGGTCAGCAGAGGGTCGGCCTTGGCCGGCGCCAACTCGGTGAGGATCAGGGCCCAGGACCAGGCCGTCATCGCGTGGCCCGAGGGGTAGGACGCGTTCGTCTTCATCCAGTCCTCGCGCGGCACGCAGACCGGCGCATCGTTGCCGATCAGGGGCCGCTGGCGGCCGTAGGCGTCCTTGGCCGGCGTGCCCACCGTGCGGACGTCGAGCTCGACGCGTTCCAGGATGCGCAGGGTGCGCGGCGTCTGCCGCGCGTCCAGGCTGACGCCCATGGCGCAGGAGAACCGCTTGATGGCGCCGCCGCCCCACAGGTCGTTGTCCTGGATCGCCGCCGTCCAGCGGGTCGAGCCCTCCAGCCTGCGGGTGTCCTCGAACATCGCCCGGTCGGCCTTGCCATGCGGAGAGTCCGCCGCCGGCGGAGGACCCAGGATCGCGCGGCCGTCCAGCGGATTGGAGCCGAAATAGCCTGTGAGCTTGGTCTCCCGCGGGCCCACCGACGCGTGGCCCGCCGCGCCGTCCGGCGTCGAGGCCGTGGCGCAGGCGGAAAGGGCGAGAACCGCCGCGGCGGTCAGGATATGGCGGATCAAAGCGGGGCCTCTCTCAGGTTCGAAGCACGGTCTTGCCGTTCTTGATGACGGTCGCGCCGCGCTCCTTAACCCGAGCCTCGAACGAGATCACGGGGCCATCGACCCAGAGATCGACGGTGATCGTATCCCCGGGGAAGACCGGCGCGGAGAACCGGGCCTCGTGGCTGGCGATCCGGTCGGAATCCCAGTCCACGATCTCCTGCAGCACCGCGCGGCAGGTGATTCCGTAGGTGCACAGGCCGTGCAGGATCGGCCGCGGAAAGCCCGAGCGTTTCGCGCTTTCCGGGTCGGAATGCAGCGGGTTCCGGTCGCCGTTCAGCCGGTAGAGCAGCGCCTGGTCCTCCCGGGTTGCGATGTCCACGGACTTATCGGGCGCCCGGGTGGGCGTCGGGTGCGGCTCGGGCGCCCCTTCCGCCGGGCCGCCGAACCCGCCGTCGGCGCGGCAGAAGCTGGAGCCGGTGAGGGTGGCGACCTTCTCGCCCGTCTCGTCGCGCCAGATGGTCTGGCTCACCAGGACCGCGCCCTTGTCCTTGCCCTTGTCGTAGGCGCCGATGGTGCGGCTCTCGGTGGTGAAGGCGCCCTCGGTCGGCAGCGGCCGGTGCAGCTCCACCTTCTGCTCGCCGTGCACCAGCATCAGATAGTTCGGCATACTGGGCCGATGCCCTTCGGGGGTGGGCAGCGGCTCGGACGTCCCGCGCCCGGCCAGCACGGTGGCGGCCGTAGGCACGACCTTCAGGCCCTTCTCGTAGACGAAGGCCAGTTCGGTCTCGTTCATAGGGTCGGCGCCCAGGCCGATGCCCAGGGCGTACAGCATCACGTCCTTGTCGCCGTAGCGGAAGGTCCGCGGCTTGGTCCCCTGGTCCAGGATGTCCGGATAGTAGATCGGCATGGCGTCTCCCCGTCCTCGTCTTCGCGTGGCTTGTTCTGCGGGCGGGATTGAACGGGCTGGCGGCCGGCGGCGCAAGCGCCGCACCGCATTTGCCCGGCGTAACGGGATCGGCTAGAGGAGGCGACCTCGGCGCGCGAGCCGAACGACGGCGCGCGCTGCTCCACGAATTCGAAGGTTCTACATGGCGACCCAACCGATGCCGCCCGGCCAGCTCTCCGGCAACGTCCTGTTCTATTCCAAGCCCGAGCCGCTGGCGAAGGAGCTGCACGGCAAGATCGGCGTGAAGCGGATGGACGGTCCGTTCAAGTTCGCCAAGACCGGCCACGCCATCCCGCTGACGGTGGGCGAGTTCCCGCTGGCCGCCGTGACCGGCCCGATCATCTTCGTCGGCGACGAGAAGCTGCCGATCGCCGTCATGGGCCTGAACGCCGGCGAGAACATGTTCGTCAAGGACGACGGCACGTTCGAGAGCGGCATCTACATCCCGGCCTATGTGCGCCGCTATCCGTTCGTGTTCGCCAACGACGAGGCGAACAACCAGATGGTCCTCTGCATCGACCGCAACGCCGAGTTCATCGTCGACAAGGGCTACGACATGGCCTTCTTCGACGAGAAGGGCGAGCCGACCGAGTACACGAAGAACTGCATCGAGTTCTGCAACAACTTCGAGGTCGAGCGCCAGCGTACGGTCAGCTTCGTCCAGATCCTCAAGGACCTGGACCTGTTCGAGACCAAGGAAGCCACCTTCACCCCGGCCAACCCGGACGGCACCGCCGGCGAGACCCAGAAGATCGCCGAGTACTTCGGCGTCTCCGAGGAGAAGCTGAACGCCCTGCCGAAGGACAAATTCATCGAGCTGCGCGACAACGGCGCCCTGGGCCAGATCTACGCCCACATGCACAGCCTGGTGGGCTGGGACCGCATGATCGCCCTGGCCCTCACCAAGGCCGCGCAGCAGCCGCAAGCGGCGAACGCGTAACGCCAAACTCTTCCCTCCCTTGATGGGGAGGGAAGCTATCTCTGGAACACGCTCCGGGTCAGGCAGCTGAAGACCAGCCGGCCCGCCTCGTCGAGCAGGTCGTGCTGGGCGATGACGATGCCCTTGTCGTCGCCCACCGGATCCTTGGCCATCACCGTCATCCGGCCACGGAGCAGCTCGCCCGCCGGAGGGTTGCGCATCCAGCGCAGCGCATCGACGCCCAGGCGCTTGGTCTGGGGCCACTCGGTGGCGGCGACGGCATCAAGCTTGGCCCAGATGGCATAGACCATGGCGTCCGGCGCCCCGCGGTCCAGGGTCCAGCCGGGGGTGAAGGCGGACACGAAGACCTCCAGCGCCGTGGGGTCGACGCCGCAAGCGCCCAGCGAGGCCACCTGGCCGATCTCGATGTCGTCGAACGAGGCGGGCACCTGGACTCCTTGCGTGAACGAACCTGATTCCCGATCATGGCCCGGGAGGCGCCGAAGTCGAGCCCGCTTTGCACGCGAGACACAAGCCGCCATATAGCGCCCACAAGACCGGCGCAGCTTGAGGTCATGATGCGGTTCCTGCTCGGCGGCCTGTTCGCCCTCGTCTTCTCGAGCCTGGCGGTCGCGCAGCCGGTGAACACCGGCCACCTGACCGCCGAGCTGGTCTCGGCGGCGCAGGGGATCGCCCCCGGACAGACGATCCACGTCGCCCTGCGCCAGAAGATCCAGCCGGGCTGGCATACCTACTGGCGCAACCCGGGGGACAGCGGCGAGGCCACCAAGATCGCCTGGACCCTGCCGGCCGGCTGGACCGCCTCCGGCTTCACCTGGCCCACGCCTCACCGGCTGCCGCTGGGGCCGCTGACCAACTACGGCTACAAGGACGAGGTGCTGCTGCCGGTGGCGCTGACGGCGCCCGCCAGCGCCCAGCCGGGCTCGACGGTGTCGCTGCAGGCCAAGGCCGACTTCCTCGTCTGCGCCGATATCTGCATCCCGGAAAGCGCCACGCTCGCCCTGTCCCTTCCGGTCACCGACGGCCCCGCGCCGACGGACGCGAAATGGGGGGCGGCGATCCAAAAGACCCTGGCTGAGGCGCCGAAGCCCGCAGGCCTCACGGCTGCGTTCGAAGCCCAGGGCCAGGCGGTGAAGCTGGCCGTCACGGGCGCGGCGCTGAGGGGCGCCGACATGGCCGACGCCTATTTCTTCCCCTTCTCCGGCACCGCCATCGACCACGCCAAGCCCCAGGCGATCGAGCGTGGCCCCGAGGGCCTGACCCTGTCGATCGTCGCCGGCTACGACTTCCAGTCTCCGACGCCGCCCAAGGACCTGGCGGGCGTGCTGGTCGTGGCCGAAAAGGCGTATGAGGTCACGGCCGCGCCGGGACCCCTGCCCGCCGCAGCCGCGGGCCTCGGGCCGCCGCCCGTGAAGCTGGCCGCGCCGGCCGGAGCGGCCAACCTCGGCCTCGCCTCCGCCGCCTTCTTCGCCCTGCTGGGCGGGCTGATCCTGAACTTGATGCCCTGCGTCTTCCCGGTGCTGGCCATGAAGGCGGCCTCGCTGGCGGGCCATGGCGGCGAGCAGGCCGAGGCGCGCCGGCAGGGCCTGGCGTTCGGCGCCGGGGTGCTGTTGACCTTCCTGGGCCTCGCCGCGATCCTGATCGCCCTGCGCGCCGCGGGCTCGGCCGTCGGCTGGGGCTTCCAGCTCCAGGACCCGCCGGTCGTCGCGACCCTGGCGCTCCTGATGCTGCTGGTCGGGCTGAACCTCTCCGGCGTCTTCGAGATCGGGACCTCGCTGCAGGGCGTCGGGACCGGCCTCGCATCCCGAGATGGCCTGGCCGGCTCGTTCTTCACAGGCGTCCTGGCCGTGGTGGTCGCCGCGCCCTGCACCGCGCCCTTCATGGGCCCGGCCTTGGGGTGGGCGCTGACCCAGCCGCCCGTGGCCGCCCTGGTCGTGTTCCTGGCCCTGGCCATCGGCTTCGCCCTGCCCTTCGTGGCGGTCGCTTTCGTCCCAGGGCTGCTGTCCCGCCTGCCCCGGCCCGGCCCCTGGATGGATGTCTTCAAGAAGGCCCTGGCCTTCCCGATGTACGGCGCCGTCGCCTGGCTGGTCTGGGTGCTGACGGTGCAGGTGGGACCGGACGCGGTGCCGCGGATCCTGGGCGCGGCGGTCCTGCTTGCCCTCGCCGCCTGGATCGCCGGGGCAGCCCAGCGCCAGCACGCCATCGGGGGCCGGCACGTCGGCCTGGCCGCCGCCGCGACCCTCGTGGGCGCCGTGGCGGTGGTCGGCGGCGCGCTCTGGCCCGCCTACGCCATCGCCGACGCCGCGCAATCGTCGGGCGAGGCCAAGCTGGACGACGAGACCTACACCCCCGAGCGTCTGGCCGCCCTGCAGGCCGAGGGCCGCCCGGTGCTGGTCAACTACACCGCCGCCTGGTGCGTGAGTTGCCAGGTGAACGACCGCACCGCGCTCTCCACCAAGGCCGTCGCCGAGGCGCTGGCGCGCAACAACGCCGTCTACCTGAAGGCCGACTGGACCAAGCGCGACGCGGTCATCGCCGCCGAGCTCGCCAGGTTCGGCCGGGCGGGCGTGCCGCTCTACCTCGTGTATGGCGCGAAGGGCGGCGAGCCGGCTATCCTGCCCTCGCTCCTGACCGAGGGCGTGGTGGTCAAGGCCCTGGACGCCGCCGGCAGGACCAGCTGACCCTTTCCCCCCGAAGGAGCCGCACCCATGACCCGCTTCCTCCTCGTCTTCACCGCCGCCGCGGCGCTCGCAGCGCCCGCCGTCGCCGCGCCGGTCCTCGGCCAGCCGGCGCCCGCGTTCCAAGCGGTCGACGCCTCGGGCAAGACCCGCTCGCTCTCGGAGTTCCGCGGCAAGACCGTGGTGCTGGAGTGGACAAACAATGGCTGCCCCTATGTTCAGAAACACTACAACGCGGGCGCCATGCAGCGCCTGCAGGGCCAGGCCGCCAAGGACGGGGTGGTCTGGCTGGCGGTCATCTCGTCGGCGCCGGGCATGCAGGGCCATCTGACCGGCACGCAGGCTATGCAGTGGAAAACAAAGGAGAAAGCGGCGCCGGCCGAGGTGCTGCTGGACCCTGCGGGGACCATGGGCCGCGCCTATGACGCCAAGACCACGCCGCACATGTACGTGGTCGATAAGACCGGCAAGCTGATCTATATGGGCGGCATCGACGACAAGCCGTCGTCCGACCCCGAGAGCCTGAAGGGCGCCACCAACTATGTGGCGGCCGCGCTCGCCGACGTGAAGGCCGGCCGCCCTGTGGCCCAGGCCGCCACCCGGCCCTACGGTTGCAGCGTGAAATACGGCTCCGCCGACTAGAGAGGTATCCTTGTCCAAGTCCGACGCCGCCTGGGCGGCCCTTTCCAAGGCCGCCGAGGCCGCGCGCGACCGGCGCATCGCAGGCCTGTTCACGGCCGAACCCGACCGGCTGGCGCGGCTGACCCTGTCCGCCGCCGGGCTCGAGCTGGACCTGTCGAAGCACCCGTGGTCGCTGGCCGACCTCCAGACCATGCTGTCCCTGGCCGAAGCGTCGGGCATCGAGGCCGCCCGCGGGCGGCTGTTCGCCGGGGAGATCGTCAACGCCTCGGAGGGGCGCCCGGCCCTGCACATGGCGCTGCGCGCGCCGCAGGGCGCCGATTTCCGGGCCGACGGCCAGCCGGTGTCCGCGGACGTCGAGACCACCCGCGCCGCCATGGCCGCCTTCGCCGACGCCGTCCGATCGGGCGCGAAGACGGGCGCCACGGGCAAGCCGTTCCGGGCCATCGTCCATATCGGCATCGGCGGCTCGGACCTGGGGCCGCGGCTGGTGTGGGAGGCGCTCAAGCCGCTGGACCCGCAGATCGAGCTGCGGTTCGTGGCCAACGTCGACCCGGCCGAGCTGGCTCAGGCGCTGGTGGGGCTGGACCCCGCGGAGACGATGATCGTCACCGTCTCCAAGACTTTCACCACCCTGGAGACCCTGACCAACGCCGAGGCCGCCCGCGCCTGGCTGCGCGCCAGCCTGGGAACGGCCTCGGACAGCCACCTGGTGGCCGTCTCCGCCGCGCCCGAGAGGGCGCAGGCCTTCGGCGTGCCGGCCGACCAGGTGTTCGGTTTCTGGGACTGGGTGGGCGGCCGCTATTCGATCTGGTCGTCGGTAGGCCTCTCCTGCGCCGTGGCCCTGGGCTACGACGTCTTCGCCCGCATGCTGGCCGGCGCCCGGGCCATGGACGAGCACTTCCAGACCGCCCCGCTAGCCGCCAACGCGCCGGTGCTGCTGGCCCTGGCCCACGTGTTCAACCGCAACGGCCTGGGCCGTTCGATCCGGGCGGTCGTGCCCTACGCCCAGCGGCTGCGCCTGTTCGCGGCCTTCCTGCAGCAGTTGGAGATGGAATCGAACGGCAAGCGGGTGACCGCAACTGGCCAGCCAGTGGCCCATCCCACCGCCGCCAGCGTGTTCGGCGATGCGGGCACCAACGGCCAGCATGCGTTCTTCCAGCTCCTGCACCAGGGCACCGACGTGGTGCCTGTGGACATCCTGGCGGTGGCCCAGGGCTCCGAGGGCGATCCCGCCGCCCAGACCAAGCTGCTGGCCAATGCGGTGGCGCAGGCCGAGGCGCTGCTGGTGGGCCGCACCGAGGCCGACGTCCGCGCCGAACTGACCGCCGCGGGCAAGTCCGCCGCCGAGATCGACGCCCTGGCGCCCCAGCGCACCTTCCCGGGCGACCGGCCCTCCAGCTTCATCCTGCTGGACCGGCTGGACCCGGAGCGGCTGGGCGCGTTGGTCGCCCTCTACGAGCACAAGACCTTCGTCGAGGGGGTGCTGTGGGGGATCAACAGTTTCGACCAGTGGGGCGTGGAGCTGGGCAAGACCCTGGCGACCCGCGTGCTGGGCGAACTGGAAGGCGGCCCGGCCGGCGCGCACGACCCGTCCACGGCGGCCCTGATCGCCCGGCTGCGCGCCTGACTTGCTCGCGTCGGGCGCAGCGGTCCATCCTGACGCGATGACGCTCGCCACCCCGGCCGGTGCGGTCCGCGCTGCGGGACGCCACGACCACATCGTCGACACCCTGATCGCCGAGCGGGCGCCGAAGCTGGCCGCCAGTCCGGTGTGGCCGGTCGCCCGGCCGCTGCTGTACGCGATGCTGGACTACGCCAAGGCCGTGCGGATGGCCGACGCCATCGCGCCCCTGCCCGGTCGCGCGGCGCTGGACCACGTGTCCGACCTGCTGGCGCTGAAGGTCTCGGCCAACGGCCTGGACCGCACGCCCGCCACCGGACGCTGTGTGGTGGTCTGCAACCATCCTACCGGGATCGCGGACGGGGTCGCGGTGTTCGACGCCCTGAAGGCCCTGCGCCCGGATATCTGCTTCTATGCCAACAGCGACGCGCACCGGGTCGCGCCGCGCTTCGACGAGGTGCTGATCCCCGTGGAGTGGGTCGAGGCCAAGCGCACCCGCGAGCGCATGCGCACCACCCTGGTGCAGACCCGCGAGGCCATGGCCGCGGAGCGCTGCCTGGTGATCTTCCCCGCCGGCCGCCTGGCGCGCAAACAGCCAGACGGCTCGCTGGCCGATCCCGAGTGGATGGCGTCGGCGGTCTCGATCGCGGCGCGGCACGACGCGCCGATCGTGCCCATCCACCTGAGCGGGCCTTGGTCGGCGATGTTCCACTTCTTCCACGGGTTCTCGAACGAACTTCGGGACATCACCCTCTTCCACGAGCTGCTGAACAAGCGCGGACGCCGCTTCGAGCTCACCATCGGCCAGCCGATCCCGCCCGCGGCGCTGGACGGCGACGCCGCCACGGTCACCGCGCAACTCAAGGCCTACGTCGAGCGCGAGCTGCCGGCCGACCCGGAGCGGGCGTTCGCATGAACCTGCCGGACGAAGCGGCCACCGCGCGCCTGGGCGCGGCCATCGCAGCGGCCCTGCGACCGGGTGAAGCGGTGTGCCTGTCGGGCCCCCTGGGGGCGGGCAAGTCCACCCTCGCGCGGGCCCTGGTGCGCGCCCTGACCACGCCGGACGAAGAGGTGCCCTCGCCCACCTTCACCCTGGTGCAGTTCTACGAAGGCCCCCGCCTGCCGGTCGCCCACTTCGACCTGTACCGCCTCACCGATCCGGACGAGGCCTACGAGATCGGGCTGGACGAGGCGCTGGACGCCGGCGCGGCGGTGATCGAATGGCCGCAGCGGCTGGAGGGCCGGCTGCCGCCCGACCGACTCGACGTAGAGATCGAACTGACCGAAGACGCAGGCGCGCGCCGCGCGCGGCTCACCCCGCACGGCGCCTGGGAAGGACGTGGACTTGAGCTCTGAGCGCGAGGCGGAGAAGGCGGCGTTCCTGCAGGCCGCAGGCCTGGGGTCGGTGCGGCGCGAGCCGCTGACCGGCGACGCCTCCACGCGGCGCTACGAACGGCTGCACCTGGCCGACCGCAGGCTGATCTTCATGGACCAGCCCCCGTCGGTGGAAACCTCGCCCTGCCCGCCGGGCGCCACCCCCGCGGAGCGCGCGGCGCTGGGCTACAACGCCCTAGCCCGGCTCGCGGCGGGCCGGGTCGACGCCTTCATCGCCACGGCCGGCTGGCTGCGCGAACAGGGCCTCTCGGCGCCTGCGATCCTGCACGCCGACGCCGCCCGCGGCCTGGCCGTGCTGGAGGATCTGGGCGACGACCTCTACGCCCGCCTGATCGAACGGGGACAGGACGAAGCGCCGCTCTACGACGACGCCATCAGCGCCCTGGTCCGGATGCACCAGGTCGAGCCGCCGCCGGTGCTGACCTATGACGGCGCCAGTTGGCCGCTGCTGACCTACGACGACCTGGCGCTGAAGACCGGCGGCGAGATCATCCTGGAATGGCTGCCCAAGCTGAAGCCGGAGCTGTCGTTCGACGCCGAGGCGGCCGCGGCCTGGGAGGCGATCTGGGCGCCCATTCGCCGCCGCGGCGAGGACGGCGCCCGGGTGTTCTGCCACCGGGACTATCACGCCGAGAACCTGATCTGGCTGCCGGACCGCGAGGGCGCCGCCCGGGTGGGCCTGCTGGACTTCCAGGACGCGCTCAAGGCCCATCCGGCCTGGGACATGTCGATGCTGCTGCACGACGCGCGCCGGGACGTCTCGGCGGCGATCGAAGCGCGGTCGCTGGACCGCTACTTCGCCCTGCGGCCCGAGGCGGACCGGGCGCAGTTCCTGGCCGACTACCACGCGCTGGGCGCGCTGAACGTCTCCCGGATCATCGGCATCTTCGCCCGGCTGGTGACGCGTGACGCAAAACCCCGCTACGCCGCCTTCATGCCGCGCCTGTGGACCTACCTCGACCGCTGCCTCGCCGATCCGGCGCTGGGCGAACTGAAGGCCTGGTTCGACCGCCATGTGCCGGCGGGATCGCGCACATGAGCGCCGCGCCCAAGACGGCGATGGTGCTGGCCGCGGGGCTGGGCACCCGCATGCGCCCGCTGACCGACAGCATGCCCAAGGCCCTGGTTCCGGTGGCCGGCAAGGCGCTGATCGACCATGTGCTGGACCGCCTCCGCGACGCCGGGGTCGAGCACGCCGTGGTCAACGTCCACCACTTCGCCGACCAGATGGAAGCGCACCTGGAGGGCCGCCGGGACCTTGAGATCCTGATCTCCGACGAGCGCGCCGCCCTGCTGGATTCCGGCGGCGGCATCCGGCATGCGGCGGACAAGCTGGGCCGCGACCCCATCTTCGTCGCCAACATCGACAGCCTCTGGATCGAAGGTCGCACGCCGGCGCTGGAGACTCTGAAGCAGGCGTGGGACCCGGCCGCCATGGACATCCTGCTGCTGCTGGTGAAGCGCGGCCAAGGGATCGGCTTCGAGGGCCCGCAAGGCTTCTTCCGCGACGAGGCGGGGCGGCTGACCCATTCGACGGCGGCGGCGCCCCCCACCCCGTTCGCCAACATCGGCTTTGCGATCCTCAAGCCGCAGGTGCTCGACGACCACCCCGAGGGCGCCTTCTCCATCATTCCCACCTGGCACAGGCTGCAGGCCGAGGGCCGCCTCTACGGCGTGCCCATGGACGCCTTCTGGATGCACGTGGGCGATCCGGCGGCCCGCGACCAGGCCGAGGCCCGCATCCTGAGCGAAGCGCAGCTCTCATGACCCAGGCCTTCTTCGAGCAGCCGGGCTCGCGCTGGTTCAACATCCCGGCGCACCGGCCGTTCGCGGAAGACCTGGCCCAGGGCCTCTACGACGCCCTGGCGCCGCGCGGCCCGGAGGCGCTCGCCGACGCCGTGGTCCTCACCCCCACCCGCCGCGGAGCCCGCGCCCTCGCCGACGCCTTCATCAAGGCCTCGGGCGGCCAGGCGGTGCTGCCGCCGCAGATGCGACCCCTGGGCGACCTGGAGGCCGGCGAGCCGCCCTTCGAACCCGGGGACCTCGCGCTCGATCTGCCCGCCGCGATCGATCCCCTGCGCCGGCGTTTCGAGCTCACCCGGCTGGTCTCGGAACTGGCCGAGCACATCCCCGGCGGCCTGGTCAGCGCGGGCGCGGCCCTGGAGCTGGCCGACGCCCTGGGCGGCTTCCTGGACGGGCTGCAGATCGAGGAGGTCGACGTCGGTGACCGGCTGGCCAGCCTGGTGGGCGCGGAACTGGCCGAGCACTGGGAGGTCTCGCGCACCTTCCTGGAGAAGGCCCTGGCGCTATGGCCCGAACGGCTGCGCGCCCTGGGCGTCGCCGACGTCAGCGAGCGCCGCGTGCGCCTCCTGCGCCGCCTGGCCGAGGTCTGGACCCAGTCGCCGCCGAAAGGCGTGCTGGTGGCGGCCGGCTCCACCGGCACGGCCCCCGCCACCCGCGCCCTGCTGATCGCCGTCGCCGCCGCGCCGAGGGGCGCCGTGGTGCTTCCGGGCCTGGACCAGGATCTCGCCGACAAGGCCTGGGCCAAGGTGGACGTGCAGCATCCCCAGGGCGCGCTGAAGCGCCTGCTGGACGAGGCCCGCGTGGGCAAGCGCGACGTCTCGCTGTGGCCGGCCTCGATCCGCGCCGAGAGCGCCGGGCGCTGGCGCCGGCGGATCGTCAACGAGGCCCTGCGTCCGGCCGAGGAGACCGCCGACTGGCTGGCCGTGATCGCGGGCCTCAGGGCCGAGCATCCCGACGCCATCGCCGAAGGCCTCACCGGCCTGTCGCTGGTCAACGCCCGGACCGAGGAGGAGGCGGCGACCGCCACCGCGCTCCTGCTGCGCGAGGCGCTGGAAACGCCCGGGCGGACGGCGGCGCTGGTGACCCCGGACCAGGTGCTGGCGCGGCGGGTGACCGCCCGGCTGGCGCGGTGGGGCGTGGTCCCGGACTCCTCGGCGGGCGAGAGCCTGGCGGGCAGCCGCTGCGGCGTACTGGCCGCCTTGGTGGCGCGCGCCGCGGTCGATCCGACAGACCCGGTCACCCTGCTGGGCCTGCTGAAGCACCCGTTCACCCGGCTCGGCGACAGCGCGGCCCTGGAGCGCGCCGCGCTTCGCGGGCCGCGGGCGCGGGACTGGGACGAGCTGAGGACCAAGGCCAAGGACGCCGCGCCGCTCGCCGGGCGGCTGGAGGCGGTCGTGGCGGGTCTGGCCTGGGACGCCGAGGCCGACAGCCCCGCCGTGGCCGCCCGGCGCACCGTGGAGGCGATGGAAGCCCTGGCCGCGGACGAGGGCGGCGGCACGGGCGAGCTCTGGGCCGGGCACGGCGGCGAGGCCATGGCGCGGCTGCTGGGCGCGCTGGTGCGCGAGGGCGACGCCCTGCCCCGGGTCACGCCGCGCCAGTTCGCGGACCTGCTGCAGCGGCTGATGGACGGCGAGACGGTGCGCAGCGGCGGGGCGACCCATCCGCGCCTGCGAATCCTGGGCGCCATCGAGGCGCGGCTGGTGCGCGCGGACCGGCTGGTGGTGGCGGGCCTGGAGGAGGGCGTCTGGCCGGGCGGCGCGCCGCTGGATCCGTTCCTGTCGCGGCCCATGCGCGAGATGCTGGGCCTGCCCTCGCCCGAGCGGCGGATCGGCCTGGCCGCCCACGACTTCGCCCAGGCCGCCTGCGCGCCCGAGGTGATCCTGCTGCACACCGAGCGCCGGGAGGGCGCGCCTTCGGTGAAGTCGCGGTGGCTGTGGCGGCTGGAGACCCTGGCGCGCGGCGCCGGGCTGGCCATACCCGGTAGGGCCGAGGTGCTGGACTGGGCGCGGGCCCTGGACGCGCCGGGCGGCTACGACCCGGTGAAACGGCCCGCGCCGGTCCCGCCGGTGGCGCACCGACCCCGGGAGCTGGCGGTCACCCGCGTGGAAAGCCTGACCCGCGATCCCTATGCGGTCTGGGCGCGCGACATCCTGCGGCTCTATCCCCTGGACCGGCCGGACGAGCAGGCCGACGCCCGCGCCCGGGGCACGGCGATCCACGCCGCCTTCGAACGTTTCGCCGAAACCTATCCGGGCGAGCTGCCCGCCGACGCGGCGGCGACGTTCCAGACCCTCTACCTCGACGAACTGCTGAAAGCCGGCCTGCCGCACGAGGCCATGGCGCGGGAGGCCGCCCTGGCCGCCGAAGCGGCCGCCTGGGTCGCCGACCTGGAGCGGGAACGACGCGACGGGCGGCGGATCACCGTCGAACTGAAGGGGGAGCGGACGATCCAGGCCCCGGCCGGGCCGTTCAAGGTCACCGCCCGCGCCGACCGGATCGAGGTCACCGCCGACGGCCATGGCCACATCCTGGACTACAAGACCGGCAAGGCGCCTTCGAAGAAGGAGGTGCAGACCGGCTTCTCGCCCCAGCTCACCCTCACCGCCGCCATCCTTGAGGCGGGTGGCTTTCCGGACCTGGGCCCGTTGAAGCCCGGCGACCTGACCTACCTGGAGATCACCGGCCGCAGGCCCGCCGGCAAGGTCGAGACCCGCGCCGCCGCGGGCGACGAGAGCGCCGAGGCCGCCGCCCGGGCCCTGGAGGGGCTGCACAAGCTGGTCGGCCGGTTCGACGATCCCGCCCAGCCCTATCTTTCCCGCGTGGCGCCCCAGTTCGTGAAGGCGCGGATGAGCGACTACGACCACCTGGCGCGGGTGTTCGAATGGTCCACCAGCGGCGAGGAGGGCGAGGAATGAGCAACGTCATCTCCTTCCCCGCCAAGGAGAAGACCGAGGGCGTCGACCCGCAGAAGCTGGCCGCGGACCCCGGCCTATCGGCCTTCGTCACCGCCAACGCCGGCTCGGGCAAGACCAAGACCCTGATCGACCGGGTGGCGCGCCTGCTGCTCGCGGGGGCCGAGCCCGAGACCATCCTCTGCGTCACCTACACCAAGGCGGCGGCGGCCGAGATGCAGCGGCGGCTGTTCCAGGTGCTGGGCGACTGGTCGGTGCTGCCGGACGCCGAGCTGGCCGGGAAGCTTGCGGCCCTGCAGGACCGTCCGTTCGACGACCTGTCCCGCGCCCGCAGCCTGTTCGCCCGGGCCCTGGAAACGCCGGGCGGCCTGAAGATCCAGACCATCCACGCCTTCTGCGAGAAGCTGTTGCGGCGCTTCCCGCTGGAGGCGGGGATCTCGCCCGGCTTCCGGGTGATGGACGATGCGGCCTCCGCGGCGGTGGCCCAGGCGGCGCGGAAGCTGGTGGCGCGGCACGCCATCTCGGCCGGGGACGAGGTGGCCGAGGCCTACGCCCGCTTCTCGGTGGCGCTCGACTTCCAGAGCTTCCAGGCGATGTTCGCCGACTTCGAGGCCCGCCGCGGCGCGCTGTCGGCCTTCCTGGAGCGCGAGGGCGGGCTGGAGGGCGCCAAGGGCTGGGTGTGGCGAGCCGTGGACGTGCCGCGCGGGTCGGAACCCGAGAGCCTCGCCGCCGAGGCCATGGCGCGGATGGACCGGGAGCTGTGGCGGGGCGTCGCCGAGGTGCTGCGCCAGGGCGGGGTCACGGACCAGAAGTGTGCGGCGCAGATGGCGGCCGTGGCCGACGATCCGGACGCCGGCTTCGAACAGGCGCTCGCCGTCCTCTTCACCGAGAAGGGCGAGGGCGACGGCGTCAAATGGGTGGGCAAGACCAGCGGCCTGAAGGCGCACGAGGGCCTGCGGGTCCGGCTGCTGGCCGAACAGGCCCGGCTGCACGAGGCCCGGCAGCGTTACCGCGCCGCCCAGGTCGCGGCCGACAGCATCGGCGCCCTGACGCTCGCCAACGCCTACCTCGAGGCCTATCGCATCGAGAAGAAGGCGGCCGGCGCGCTCGACTTCGCGGACCTGATCGAGAAGGCCTGCCACCTGCTGCGCGACCGGCCGGCGGCGGCCTGGGTGCTCTACAAGCTGGACGGCGGGATCGACCACATCCTGGTGGACGAGGCGCAGGACACCGCGCCGGACCAGTGGACGATCGTCGATGCGCTGTCCGAGGAGTTCTTCGCCGGCGCGGGCGTGCAGGGCGAGAGCCGGGAGCGGCGGCTGTTCGTCGTGGGCGACGAGAAGCAGTCGATCTATTCGTTCCAGGGGGCGCAACCCGAGCTGCTGCTGCGCAAGTTCGAGTTCCATCGCGACCGGGCGGTGGGCGCGGGCTACCGGTTCGAGCGGGTCGACCTGCTGACCTCCTGGCGGTCCACGCCGCAGGTGCTTTCGTTCGTGGACGCGGTCTTCTCGCCGCCGGAGCTGTCGAAGGCGATCCAGCCGCGCGAGACGCCCGAGGAGGTGAAGCACGAGCCCACGCGGCGGGACCTCGGCTGCGTCGACGTCTGGCCGCTGGAGGTGGACCGCAAGGGCGAGGAGCGCGAGGCCTGGGACGCGCCGCTGGACGCCGAGCCCGAGGACAGCGCCAACCGCCGCCTGGCCCGCCGGATTGCCGCCGAGATCGGCGCCCTGATCGCCCGCGGCGACGCCGTCTACGACAAGGACCTGAAGCGCGAGCGCCCGGCGCATGCGGGGGACGTGCTGATCCTGGTGCGCCGCCGCCGGGCCCTGTTCGAGGAGATCCTGCGGGCGCTGAAGCACGCGGGGATCCCGGTGGCCGGGGCGGACCGGCTGGCGCTGTCCGAGCACATCGTCTTCGACGACCTGGTCGCGCTGGCGCGGTTCCTGCTGTTCCCGGGCGACGAGCTGACCCTGGCGGCCCTGCTGAAGAGCCCGTTCTGCGGCCTGACCGACGACAGCCTCTACGCCCTGGCGCACGGGCGGGCCAAGGAGCCGCTGTGGGACCGGCTGCAGCGGCGGGCGGGCGAGCAGGCGGACTGGGGCGCGGCCTGCGCCTTCCTCGCCCACGCCCTGGCGGAGGCCAAGGTGCGGCAGCCGTTCGAGCTCTACGCGCGCCTCCTGGGCTACATCAACGCTGAGGGGCTTTCGATGCGCCAGCGGCTGCTGGGGCGGCTGGGGGCGGAGGCGGAGGACGCCCTGGACGAGTTCCTGGGCCAGGTGCTGGCCGCCGAGGCGCGGGGCATCCACGATATGGAAAGCCTCGCCGCCGAACTGGCCGGCCTGGACATCACCGTGAAGCGCGAGATGGAGGCCGAGCGGCGCGAAGTCCGCGTGATGACCGCCCACGGCGCCAAGGGCCTGGAAGCGCCGATCGTGTTCCTGCCCGAGACCACCCTCACCCAGAACGCCCGCGGCTCGCCGCTGCTGCGGGTCCGGCACGACGGCGTGGACGGGTTCCTGTGGTGCTCGTCCTCGGCCCGCGACTGCGAGGCGACGGCGGGCGCCCGGGAGCAGCGGGCGGCGCGGGAGGAGGCCGAGGCCTACCGCCTGCTGTACGTCGCCCTGACCCGGGCTCGCGACCGGCTGGTCCTGTGCGGCCGGGTGGCCGAGCGGACCGACCAGGCCAAGCTGCGCGGCTGGTGGGGCGCGATCCGCGACGCCCTGGCCCACGCCGACGTCGCCGAGGGCGTACGCACGGTGCGGGCCGGCGAGCTGACCTTCGACCGCTATGGCGCCGACCCGCGGCCGCTGGGGGGCGGCGCGGCGGTCGAGGCCGAAACCTCGGCGCTCCCCGCCTGGGCCGCCGCCATGGCCGCGCCGGAGGCGTACGCCCGCTACGCCTCGCCGTCGGACCTGGGCGAAGGCGCCGCCGTGCCCGCGCCGTCGCCGCTGGCGGCGGCCCAGGGCCTGGGGCGGTTCCGGCGCGGCGACCTGATCCACCGGCTGCTGCAGCTGCTGCCCGAGCTGCCGCCGGCCGAGCGGGCGGCGGGGGCGGCGGCCCTGCTGGCCCGCGAGGCCGACCTGACCGACAGCCAGCGCGCCGAGATGGCCGAGGCGGCCCTCTCCGTCCTGAACGACGCCCGTTTCGCCGAGGTGTTCGGCCCGGGCTCGCGCGGCGAGATCGCCGTGGCGGGGACGGCCGCCGCCCTCCCGCCGGGCCTTCGGATCTCGGGCCGGATCGACCGCCTCGTCGTCCTGCCGGACCGGGTGCTGGTGGTGGACTTCAAGACCAACCGGCCCTCCCCCGACGCGGTGGAGGACGCCGACCCGGCCTACCTGCGCCAGATGGCGCTCTACTCGGCCGTGCTCGCCGACATCTTCCCCGGCCGGCGCGTCGAGGCCGCCATCGTATGGACCGACGGGCCGAAGCTGATGCCGGTTCCAGAAAAGCTGGTGATCCAAACGCTTGCCGAGCTCCGCCGTGACGGTTGATACAGGGTCAGGGGCCGCCTACATCGCGGATCGAGAGGCCGTGGCGGCGCATTCCACCGCGGCATAGGAGTTTTTCAGATGAGCACCGTGAAGGTCACCGACGACACCTTCCAGACCGACGTCCTGGGGTCCGAAACCCCCGTGCTGGTCGACTTCTGGGCCGAGTGGTGCGGCCCCTGCAAGCAGATCGCCCCCGCCCTGGAGCAGCTCTCGGAAGAGCTGGCCGGCAAGGTGACCATCGCCAAGCTCGACATCGAGCAGAGCCCGACCACCCCCTCGCGCTATGGCGTCCGCGGCATCCCCACGATGATGCTGTTCAAGGGCGGCCAGATGGCTTCGATGAAGGTCGGCGCCATGCCCAAGCAGAAGATCCTCGAGTGGCTCGCCGAGGCCGGCGTCGCCGCCTGAGTTGACGACCCTCGTCAGTCGCCGCTGCGCTTCGGCCGGCGGCGGCTGACGATGTAGTTCACGAGCCGGCTGGCCAGGAGCCAGCCGATGAGCCAGCCGAACATCACCGTCGGGCCGCGCCCGTAGAGGTGGATCAGCACCGCGAGCACCACCAGAGCCACGGCCAGGGTGACCAGCCACGGGATCGGCAGCGCCAGGCGCCAGGTGCGCTTTCCGAACATCAAGAGACCTCTCTAGGTCGGCCAGGTCTCGGGGCTCATGGCCAGGACCTCGCCGGCGAAATGCAGCCCGCCGCAGATGAGGACGTGGGGCGCGGGGCCGTCGGTTTCCAGAGCCCGGGCGACCGCGTCGGAGACGTTGGCTGAGGTCTCGGGCGCCAGGCCCGCCCGCACGCCTGCCTCGACCAGGTCGTCCGTCGTGGCCGCGATGGGGCTGTCGAAGCCGGTGACGATCACCCGGGGCCGCATCTCGGCGAAGGGCCGGAAGAAGCCCTCGGCGTCCTTGCGAGCGAACATGCCGATCACCAGCACCAGGGGCCGCGGGTCGCGGTCGATGAGGCGACTGGCAGCTTCTGCCAGGGCCCTGCCGGCGTGGGGATTGTGGCCGCCGTCCAGCCAGAGATCGGCCCCGCGCGCCCTCGCCAGCTCGGCCAGTGGGCCGGCGGTCAGGCGCTGCATGCGGGCGGGCCAGACGGTGGAGGTCAGACCCCGTCCAAGGTCCTCGTCGCTCAGGTCGCGGTCGAAGGTCAGGGCCGCGGCGACGGCGAGACCCGCGTTGGCGAACTGGTAGCCGCCGAACAGGCTGGGCGCCGGCAGGTCGAGGAGCCGCTCGGGCATCTGCACCAAGAGCCGGCCGCGCTCCTCCCAGGCGTCGAAATCGCGGCCCATCAGCAGCATGGGCGCCATGCGGTCGTCAGCCTCGCGCTCGATCATCTCCAGCGCCTCGTCGGACTGACGAGCGACCACCACGGGGCGGCCGTGCTTGATGATCCCGGCCTTCTCCCAGGCGATCTTGGGCAAGCCGGGGCCCAGCATCTCCAGATGGTCGTAGTCGACGGGGGTGATCACGCTGACCGCGGGGGCGTCGAAGACGTTGGTGGCGTCGAACCGGCCGCCCAGCCCGACCTCGACGATGCACAGGTCTGCGGGGGTCTCGGCGAAGGCGAGGAACGCCAGCACCGTGGTGATCTCGAAGAAGCTGATCGGCTCGCCGGCGTTGGCGGCCTCCAGCCGGTCGGTGAGATCGGTGAGCTGGGCGTCGGTGATCAGCGCGCCGGCGAGGCGGATCCGCTCGGCGAACCGCACCAGGTGCGGCGAGGTCAGGGCGTGGACCCGCAGGCCCGCGGCCTCGGCGATGGCGCGCAGGTAGGCGACTGTCGAGCCCTTGCCGTTGGTGCCGGCCACATGGATCACCGGCGGCAGCTTCCGGTGCGGATCGCCCACCGCCGCCAGCAGCCGCTCGACCCGGCCGGTCGACAGGTCGATCAGGGTGGGGTGGTTGGCGCGCAGCCGCTGGATCACTGCGTCCGAGGCGCGGATCGGGTCGTGTCCGGGGTCGGGGGGAAGGGGCGCGGCCATTCTAGAACGTTCTCTCCTCACCCGTAGGGGGAGGGGGGCGGCGGAACGCGGTGGAGGGGGAAGACCTCCACGCCCGACGCTCCCGGCATGCCCCCTCCACCATGCTGCGCATGGTCCCCCTCCCCCTACGGGTGAGGAGAATTGGCGGCGGGCTCACGAGAAGCTCAGGCGGCGGAGGAAAGGCGCTCACGCCCCATCATAAGCGTCTTCAGGATCGAGCTCAGCTTTTCCGGAAGATCGGCGCGCTTCACCACCTGGTCGACCATGCCGTGCTCGACGAGGAACTCCGAGCGCTGGAAGCCGGGCGGCAGGGTCTCGCGGATGGTCTGCTCGATCACCCGGCGGCCCGAGAAGCCGATGGTCGCGTTCGGCTCGGCGAGGTGAACGTCGCCCAGCATGGCGTAGGAGGCGGTGACGCCGCCCGTGGTCGGGTCGGTCAGCACCACGATGTAGGGCAGGCCCGCGGCCTTGACCTCGTTCAGCGCCAGGGTCGTACGGGCCATCTGCATCAGGGAGAGCGTGCCCTCCTGCATGCGCGCGCCGCCCGAGGCGGTGAAGATCACCAGCGGGACCTCGCGCTTCACCGCTTCCTTGGCCGCGACGACGAAGGTCTCGCCCGCCGCCATGCCCAGCGAGCCGCCCATGAAGGTGAAGTCCTGGACGATCACGACGGCCGGCTGGCCCATGATGTGGCCGTAGCCGACGGCCATGGAATCCTGCTCGCCGGTGGCCTTGCGGGCCGCCTTCAGGCGCTCGGGATAGGGCTTGTCGTCCGGGAACTGCAGGGGATCGTCGGCGACGATCGGGGTCGCGATGCGCTCGTACTTGGCGTCGTCGAACGTGTAGTCGAGCCGCAGCTTGGAGCCGATGCGCATGTGGTTGCCGGACGGCGTGACCCACATGGCGGCCTCGAGGTCGGGCCGATACAGCATCTCGCCCGTATCGGGGTCCTTGACCCAGAGGTTCTCGGGCGTGTCCTTCTTGGTGAGGCCGCGGACGCCGGGCGCGATCCGCGAAAGCCAGCCTCGGCGCCGTTCGGCCGGAGGACGGCCCGGTTTGTCGTTACGCTGTTCAGCCATCGCCATGGTTTTCAGACCGCCGTGAGGCCCCGACGCGCGAAGCGCACAGCCTTAGCTAGAGAATCCACTTTGGAAAGAACTCGCCGGGTCACGTCTTCGTTCAAATCCACTGCTTCGGCCACTTCGTCCACAAGGGCGGATCCCACGACCACGGCGTCGGCGACCTGGGCTATAGCCGAAGCGCGCTCCGGTGTCTTGATGCCGAAGCCCACCGCGACCGGAAGGCCCGCAGCCTTGCGGATCCGCTCGACGTTCGGCGCCACGGCGGCCGCGTCGGCTTCCTTGACCCCCGTCACCCCGGCGACCGACACGTAGTAGACGAAGCCGGAGGCGCGGCGGATCACCGTCGGCAGGCGCTTGCCGTCCGTGGTCGGCGTCGTCAGGAAGATCAGCGCCAGGCCATTGGCCTCCAGCGCATCGGCAAGCGGATCGGCCTCCTCCGGCGGGCAGTCGACGACGATAACCCCGTCCACGCCGGCGGCGGCCGCGTCGCGCGCGAAGGCCTCGAAGCCCCAGGTCACCAGGGGGTTCATGTAGCCCATCAGGATCACGGGGGTCGTCTGGTCGTCCGCGCGGAAGCTGCGGATGAGGTCCAGCGTGCCCGTCAGCGTCATGCCCTTGGCCAGGGCCCGCTGGGCCGCGCGCTGGATCGGCGGACCTTCCGCCATGGGGTCCGAGAAGGGAAAGCCCACCTCGATAAGGTCGGCGCCGGCCTGCGGCAGGCCCTTGAGGATCGCGAGCGCGGTCGCCGCGTCCGGGTCGCCGGCCATCACATAGGGGACGAAGGCGGCCCGGCCCTCGGCCTTGAGGGCCGCGAACCGCGCGTCGATACGGGTCTTGGTCAAAATCCGGCGTCCCTCAGATCTGGCGGCCAAGGTGCGCCGCGACCGTGCCGACGTCCTTGTCGCCGCGCCCGGACAGGTTCAGGACGACGATACCGTCCTTGCCGACGTCGCGGGCGACGTCCCCGACGCGGGCCAGGGCGTGCGCCGACTCGATGGCCGGCAGGATGCCCTCCAGCTTGGAGAGCAGCATGAAGGCGTCCAGGGATTCCGCATCGGTGGCGGTGAGATAGGTCGCCCGGCCCACGTCGTGGAGCCAGGAGTGTTCGGGCCCGATGCCGGGGTAGTCGAGGCCGGCCGAGATCGAGTGCGCCTCGGTAATCTGACCCTCACGGTCCTGCAGCAGGTAGGTCATGTTGCCGTGCAGGACGCCGGGGCGCCCGCCGTTGATGGCCGCGGCGTGGCGCTCGGTATCCATGCCTTCGCCCGCGGCCTCGACGCCGATCAGCTTCACGCCCTCGTCGTTGAGGAACGGGTGGAAGATGCCGATGGCGTTGGATCCGCCGCCGACGCAGGCCACGACCGCGTCCGGAAGCCGGCCCTCGACCTCGAGGATCTGCTCGCGCGTCTCGCGGCCGATCACCGCCTGGAAGTCGCGGACCATCTCCGGATAGGGGTGCATGCCGGCGGCGGTGCCGATCAGGTAGTAGGTGTCGTGGACGTTGGTGACCCAGTCGCGCAGGGCCTCGTTCATGGCGTCCTTGAGCGTGGCCGAGCCGGACGTCACCGGCCGGACTTCCGCGCCCAGCAGGTTCATCCGGAACACGTTCGGCTTCTGCCGCTCGACGTCGACCGCGCCCATGTAGACGATGCAGGGCAGGCCGAAACGGGCGCAGACGGTGGCGGTGGCCACGCCGTGCTGGCCGGCGCCGGTCTCGGCGATGATCCGGGTCTTGCCCATCCGCATGGCCAGCAGGATCTGGCCCATGCAGTTGTTGATCTTGTGCGAGCCGGTGTGGTTCAGCTCTTCGCGCTTCAGATAGATCTTGGCCCCGCCGAAGTGCTCGGTCAGCCGCGCGGCGAAATAGAGGGGGCTGGGGCGGCCGACATAGTGCGTCAGGTAGCCGGCCAGCTCGGCCTGGAACGCCGGATCGGCCTTGGCCGCCGCATAGGCCGCGTCCAGGTCGTGGACCAGCGGCATCAACGTCTCGGGGACGTACTGGCCGCCGTAGTCGCCGAAACGCCCTTTGTCGTCGGGATAGGCGGTGTAGTCGTTGGGTCGGGCTGGGGCGTCCAAGGCAGGCCTCTACGCGCGGCGAACAGCGTCGAGGAACGCCGTGATCAAGGCCGGGTCCTTTAGTCCCGGACCGCGTTCCACGCCAGAGGAAACGTCCACCAACGGGGCCTTGGCGGCGCCGATCGCGCCCGACACGTTCCAGGGATCGAGGCCGCCCGCCAGGAACCACGGCCGCTGGAAGCGGCGCCCCTGCAGCAGCGTCCAGTCGAAGGCGACACCCAGCCCGCCCGGCCTGTCGGCGTCCTTGGGCGGCTTGGTCTCGAACATCAGGTGCTCGACCAACGGCTCGTAGGCCGCCGCCGCGGTGAAGTCCGAGGCCTCCGAGACCGGCACGACCTTGACGATCCCGCGGCCCGACCGCTGGGCGATCTCACGCACCCGCGTCGGGGTCTCCTTGCCATGAAGCTGGATCAGGTCGGGATCGAGGCCGGTCACGATGGCGTCGATCTCGTTGTCGGACGGGTCGACCACGACGGCCACGATCTTCACGCCGCGCGCACGCGCGGGCGGGGTCAGCCGCGCCGCCGCCCCGGGGGCGATGTTGCGGGGGCTCTTCGGGAAGAACATGAAGCCCAGATAGGCCGCATCGCCGTCCACGGCGGCGCGCACCGCCTCGGGGGTCGATACGCCGCAAATCTTCGCCTTGGCTGCCATAAGGCGGATTAGGGGCGCCGAAGCGCCCGGCGCAAGGCCCCGGTCAGGCTCGCGTCTTCAAGAGGTCGCGGATCTCGGCCAGCAGCGCTTCCTGCGGCGTCGGCGCCGGCGGCGCCTCGGGCGGCTTGGCGGCCTCCTGGCGGCGCAGCGTATTGACCGCCTTCACCAGCAGGAACACCACCCAGGCAACGATCAGGAACTTGATGCCGGCGTTGATCAGGGCGCCGTACTGGATCGCCACCAGTTCGCTGGCCTCGGTCGCCGGGTCGTCGGGCTTCAGCACCACCGCCAGCTTCGAGAAATCGACGCCGGACATCAGCATGCCGATGGGCGGCATGACCACCTGGTCCACCAGGACCTTGACGATGTCGTTGAAGGCCGCGCCGATGATCACGCCGACCGCGAGGTCGACGACATTGCCGCGCTGGATGAACTCGCGGAACTCGGAGAAGATTCCCATGGCGCGCTCCCCTGCCGGAGGGCCGTTGATCAGCCCTCGTCGTCGGCGTTCAGTCGTTCCCGCAGCTCTTTGCCGCTCTTGAAGAAGGGGACGTGTTTGGCGCGGACGTCAACCGGCTCGCCCGTGCGGGGGTTGCGGCCGGCCCGGGCGTCGCGCGAGCGGACGGACAGCGCGCCGAAGCCACGCAGCTCGACGCGGCCACCCTCTTCCAGGGCCTCGATCATGCGCTCCAGGATCACGCCCACCACGCGCTCGATGTCGCGTTGCGTGAGATGCGGATTCTCCTCCGCAAGTTTCGCGATCAGCTCGGACTTGATCATACGCGCCCCTCGAACCGGCGCGACCATGGCGGACCCCGACACGGGGATCAAGGCGCAAAAAGCGTGTTTACTGTACTCCATGGCCAAGCTTGGCGACCGGGCGGGCGCCACAACCCCTGCGCGACGCCCCCCTTGGCCACGCGGCTCCGCGCCTAGAGGGGCGCGCGGATCAGGCTGTCTTCCCCGGCGATCCGGCGAAGCGTGCGGGTCGCCGCCTCGGCGTCGGCTGCCGAAATCTCAGGCGCCAGCGAGCGCATGTCGGTCGTGAAGCGGGCGACGCCGCCGGCGATCGTCGAGCCGCGGCTGAGCTCCATCGCCCCGATGGTCTCCTTGCCGCTGGGCCCGCGCACGGTGAAGCCCTTGCCGCCGCCCGGAAGCACCACCTCGGTGGTCGAGCGGACATAGATCGGGAACGGCACGGCGTAGGGCGCGTCGCGGTTCGGCCCAGGTTCCCGGCGCGGGAAGCCCGGCGCGCTCGTCGTGGAGGCCGTCACCTTGTATTCCAGCATCCCGAGGTCCGGGTTCTTGCGCCAGTCGAGGTCGGCCACGCCCGCCATGCGCACCTCGAAGGCGTCGTTGGCCACGTCGTCCTTCCACTCCACCTTCTGCACCTCGACCCAGCTCATGTTGCCCGACATCTGCTGGCGGAAGTTGCGCTCCAGGTCGGCGCGCGGGACCGCCGCCACCATCTGGCGCAGCCCGTTGGCCGCATCGCCCCGGAAACGGCTGACCATCTCCATCGGCGCCGGCGCATCCAGGCCCTTGGAGGCGTCGAAGCGGGTGGTCGCCTCGACGAACGGCTCGCTGAGCGGCGGGACGACGATCTCGACGAGGTCGGCGCCGTCTGCGCGGATCGGCAGGGCCCAGCGGTGCGGGGGCGGGCGCAGGGCGTCCAGGCCGCTGCGGTCGCCGGTCCGCGTGCCGTCGAGCCAGTAGGTCTTGCCCTCGATCTCGGTCCGCACGATCACGTGGTTGAACGCCGCCAGCGACGGCAGCCGCTCGTTCATGCCATCGCCGCCGCCCAAGCTGACCAGGGCGGGTTCGGCGGGGACCTTCAGCTCCGCCAGGATCGCCAGGAGCAGGGCCGTCTTGCCCTTGCAGTCGCCGAACTTCCGCCGCCAGGTCTCGTCGGCCGAGGCCGGCACATAGCCCCCGTCGCCGATCCCGATGAAGAAGTAGCGGGTCTTCTCCTCCACCAGCCGAAGCGCCTCGAAGGCGCGGACCTTGGGATCGGTCGACTTGGCGGCGATGGCGTCGATCTCGGCGCGCAGGTCCGAGCCGGGCGAGATCGACGTCGCCCGGGCGTACAGCGGCGCCATGATGCGCGAGATCTCGTTCCAGCTCTCGAAGCTGGAGGTCTCCATGAAGCCCAGGCGGCGGAAGCGCGGCGGCGCGCCCACCGGCGGCTTGGGCGCCTGGACGCCGGCCGCGTCCAGCACGAGGTAGGTCCAGTCGCCATCCTGGCTCAGCTTCGGCTCGCCGAAGCCCTCGGTGGTCCGGTAGCGGATCGGGGCGCCGGTCGGCCATGACAGTCGCGCCCGATAGCGGCTGGCCACGCCGGGGAAGGACAGGCCTTCCATGTCGTACGAGCGATTGCCGGCCACGGGGTCCCGGCCCGAGTGGGTCCAGGACGCATCCAGGATGTCGCCCACCTGCAGGCCCTCGATCTGCTGGGTGGCGCTCATGCGGCCGTCCAGCATGGCCTTTTCCAGGTCCTGCTCGCGGCGCAGGACCAGCATCTGCCGCCCCTTGCCCAACAGGTCGATGGTGCGGCCGCCGCGCAGGATGCGCAGGGTGTGGATCGTGACCACCTCGTCCTGCGGGTCCCAGGTGACGCCGAAGGTGGTCAGGGCCGGGAGGCCCTCGGCCTTCAGGACCTTGCGGACACGGCGGTTGTAGTAGGTGTCCCCCTGGGGCGTGAGCCGGCTCTGGTTGTCGTCCAGCAGGGTCTGGACGGCGGGCGCGCCCTCGGACGGCGGCGGCTCGGGCACGGGCGCCACGTCGACCCACTTGGGCGGCGGGCCGAAGACCGGCTTGGGCGCGGCATGCACGGGAGCTGAGAGCAGCAGGGCCGCGGCGAGGCCGGCGGCGAGACGGGCGAAACGCACTTTTGAGGCGACCCTTCGAAAACCAGGGACGCACGATAGAGCGAGCGCCACAAAACGAAAACGGCGGACCGGTTTCCCGATCCGCCGTTCGATGTTCAAGCCATCAGGCCCGAAGCTTTTCCCAGGGGGACTATTCCTTCTGGGCCTTCTCGCGGAGCGCCGCACCCAGGATGTCGCCCAGCGAAGCGCCGGAGTCCGACGAGCCGAACTGCTCGATGGCTTCCTTTTCTTCCGCCATCTCCAGGGCCTTCACCGACAGCGAGATGCGGCGGGCGGCCTTGTCGACGTTGGTGACCTGAGCGTCCAGGCGGTCGCCGACGGCGAAACGCTCGGGGCGCTGGTCGGCGCGGTCGCGGGACAGGTCCGACTTGCGGATGAACGCCGTCATCGGGGCTTCCTCGTCGCCGAACTTCACCTCGATGCCGCCCGAGGTGATCTCGGTGACGGTGCAGGTGACGGTCTGGCCCTTGCGGAAGGTGTCGCCTTGCAGCGGGTCACCCGACAGTTGCTTGATGCCGAGCGAGATGCGCTCCTTCTCGACGTCGACGTCCAGGACGCGGGCCTTCACGGTCTCGCCCTTCTGGTACTTGGCGATGGCTTCCTCGCCGGGCGTGGCCCAGTCCAGGTCGCTCAGGTGCACCATGCCGTCGATGTCGTTTTCCAAGCCGATGAACAGGCCGAACTCGGTGGCGTTCTTGACCTCGCCCTCGACGACCGTGCCGATCGGGTGGGCCGCGATGAAGGCTTCCCACGGATTGGCCAGGGCCTGCTTGAGACCCAGGGAGACGCGGCGCTTGGACGGATCGACGTCCAGCACGACCACATCCACTTCCTGCGAGGTGGAGACGATCTTGCCGGGGTGGACGTTCTTCTTGGTCCACGACATTTCCGACACGTGCACCAGGCCTTCGACGCCGGCTTCCAGCTCCACGAAGGCGCCGTAGTCGGTGATGTTGGTGATGCGGCCGGTGAACTTGGCGCCCACCGGGTACTTGGCTTCCACGCCGTCCCACGGGTCGGACTGGAGCTGCTTCATGCCGAGCGAGATGCGCTGGGTGTCCGGGTTGATCTTGACGATCTGGACCTTCACCGTGTCGCCGACCGCGAGCACCTGGCTCGGGTGGTTGACGCGCTTCCAGCTCATGTCGGTGACGTGCAGCAGGCCGTCGATGCCGCCGAGGTCCACGAACGCACCGTAGTCGGTGATGTTCTTGACCACGCCTTCGCGGACTTCACCCTCTTGCAGCTGGCTGACCAGCTCGGTGCGCTGCTCGGCGCGGGCTTCTTCCAGGATGGCGCGGCGCGAGACGACGATGTTGCCGCGCGGACGGTCCATCTTGAGGATCGCGAACGGCTGCTCGCGGCCCATGAGCGGGCCGACGTCGCGCACCGGGCGGATGTCGACTTGGCTGCCGGGCAGGAACGCCGAGGCGCCGCCCAGGTCGACGGTGAAGCCGCCCTTCACGCGGCCGACGATGGAGCCCATCACCGGCTCGTTCTTCTCGTAGACGCCTTCCAGGCGCGTCCAGGCTTCCTCGCGGCGGGCCTTTTCGCGGCTGATCACCGCCTCGCCCATGGCGTTCTCGACGCGCTCCAGGAACACCTCGACGGTGTCGCCGGCCTTCAGCGCCGGACGGCCTTCGTCCATGCCGAATTCCTTCAGCGGAACGCGGCCTTCGGTCTTCAGACCGACGTCGATGATGGCGAAGTCCTTCTCGACGGCCACCACGAGACCGTGGACCACTTGGCCTTCCATGAAGTCGCGCCCGCCGAGGGACTCGTCGAGCAGCGCGGCGAAGTCGTCGCGCGAGGGGTTGAGGCTCAGATCGTCAGCCATGTGTACTTTCGTCTTCAAATGACCAATGGGCCCGCACACCGGATGGTGTCGGACGGACTCCCGCTGGTCGGGTTAAGGGTTGCAACCGAAGGCGCGAAGCGGACCCCGCGCCGTGAAAATTGCCCGCAGCCGTGCGAGGGAAAGGCGCGGTTGGATTTGTCCGGCTAGTCGGCCGGTTGACCGGCTTCCCAGCGGACGCGCGCCGCCTCGACGATACGGCGGGCCGCATCGGCGGCCTGCTCTATAGTCATTTGCGTCGTATCGAGCAAGTTCGCGTCGGGCGCGGCCACCATGGGCGCGGCGTCGCGGCCGCCGTCCCGGGCGTCGCGCTTGCGGATGTCGGTGAGCACGTCCTCGTACGACACCTCCTCGCCCTGGCCGAAGAGCTGCTTCCAGCGCCGCTCCGCCCGCACCTCGGGGGTGGCGGTGACGAACAGCTTGGCCGGCGCCTCCGGGCAGATCACGGTGCCGATGTCGCGGCCGTCCAGAACCGCCCCGCCCTCCTGGCGCGCAAAGGTGCGCTGGAAGTCCAGCAGGGCGTCGCGCACCCGCCGGTGCACCGCCACCCGGCTCGCCAGCTCGCCCGCCGCGCGGGTGCGCAGCTGCGGGTCGCCCAGCAGGTCCGAGGTGAGCGTCGCCGCCGCCGCCGCCGCCGCGCCCTCGTCGTCCAGGGACAGCCCCGCCCGATCCATCAGGACGCCCACGGCCCGGTACAGGAGGCCGGTGTCCAGCATGGGCAGGCCCAGGTCGTGCGCCAGCCGCGCCGCGATCGTGCCCTTGCCCGACGCCGCCGGCCCATCGACCGCGACGATGAACGTCCCCCGCACAGGTTTGCCCATCACACCGTCGCCGGCAGATCTTCGCCGATCTCCGCGCCCAGACCGCGCATCATCTGGACGAAGCCCGGGAAGCTGGTGGCGATCATGCCGGGTTCGTCCACAGTCACCGGCTCTTCCGCCGCCATCCCGAGGATCAGATGCGACATGGCGATCCGGTGGTCGCCATGAGTGGTCACGCCAGCGCCGCCGGCCACGAGGTGATTCCCCCGCTTGGCGCCGACGACGGTAAGGGCCTCTGGCTCTTCCTCGACGCCGATGCCGCAGGCGGCGAGGCCCGCGGCCATCAGCGCGATCCGATCGCTCTCCTTCACCCGCATCTCGCCGATGCCGCGCATGGTGGTCTTGCCCGAGGCGAAGGCCGCGGCCACGGCCAGGATCGGATATTCGTCGATCATGGAGGGCGCCCGCTCGGGCGGAACCTCCACGCCCTCCAGCTCGGAGTGGCGGGCGGTGACGTCGGCGACGGTTTCGCCGCCCTCGTCGCGCACATTGGTCACCGAGATGTCGGCGCCCATGTCGCCCAGCGTCTCCAGCAAGCCAATTCGCAGCGGGTTCAGCAGCATCCCTTGCACGGTGACCTCGGACCCCGGCGTCACCAGGGCCGCCACCAGCGGGAAGGCCGCCGAGGAGGGATCGCCCGGCACGTGGATGCGGGTCCCGCGCAGCGTCTGCCCGCCGGGCAGAACGATGTGGCGTCCGGCCCCCGCCTCGCGCACCTCGATCTCGGCGCCGAAGCCCCGCAGCATGCGCTCGGTGTGGTCGCGAGTGGCCTCGGGCTCGATCACCTCGGCGCCGCCGTCGGCGTGCAGGCCGGCCAGCAGCACCGCCGACTTCACCTGCGCCGAGGGCTCGGGCAGGGTGTAGGCGATGCGGCGCAGGTTCCCGCCCCTCAGCGTCAGCGGCAGGCGTCCGCCCTGGCGGCAGATCCAGCTGGCGCCCATCTCGCCCAGCGGCTTCAGCACCCGGTTCATCGGCCGTCCGCGCAGCGAGGCGTCGCCGGTGAAGGTGGCGGCCATGTCGAAGCCCGCCGCCGCGCCCATGATCAGGCGCACGCCGGTGCCCGCATTGCCGCAGTCGATCACGTCGGCCGCCTCGGAGAAGCCGCCGCGGCCCTCCACGCGCCACTTGCCCTCGCCCAGCCGTTCCACGCCGGCGCCGAACGCGGCCATGGCCGCGGCCGTGCGCTTGACGTCGTCGCCTTCGAGCAGGCCCTCGATCTCGGTGAGGCCGCTGGCCAGGGCGCCCAGGATGAGCGCACGATGGCTGATGGATTTGTCCCCCGGAGCACGCACCACGCCCCGAAGGGGGCCTGCGCGCCTGGCGGTCAGGTTCGCCGCCGTCATGTGTCGAAAACTCGCCTCCGAATGTGGGCTCTGGTCGTGCGGGGGATTGCTTTGACAGCCGTCCCCCTGCGTGGCAAGGGACGCCGCCTTATCGCAAAATCGCTATTTATGAGGGTCGCCGCCTTTGGCCAATCCCGAGCTGGGCACCAAGCAAATCTGCCCCAACTGCCAGGCTAAGTTCTACGATCTGAGCAAGCGTCCCGCGCACTGCCCAAAGTGCCAGACCGAGTTCGATCCCGACGAAGCCGTCCGCAACCGCCGCGTCCGCGCCCGCACCATCGTGCCTGAAGACGATCAGGTCGAAGATCAGGTCGCCGAGAAGGAAGCCGACGAGGACGAAGAAGAGGAAGAGGCGGTCACGCCCGAACTCGACGAAGTCGCCGACGAGCCGCCGCTGGTCACCGACGACGACGACGCCGACGAGCCGGCGCCGGTGTCCGAGGACCTCGGTGAATTCACGGACGAGGACGAGGTCGAGGAAGACGACGCGGACGTTCCGTTCCTCGAAGACGAGGACGAGGACGACTTCGACGAGTCCGAGATCGAAGGCCTTCCGGACGAGGGCGACGACGACCGGTAGGGACCCCTCCGGCGCCTGCGACGAAAAAAGCCTGAAAGCGGGCTTGATCGCGGGAACCGGTTTGAATAGGTTCCGCGCCTTCCCGGGGGGCCAGCCTCCCGGGAAGACCCGACCTCGGGGCTATAGCTCAGTTGGTAGAGCGCTTGAATGGCATTCAAGAGGTCAGCGGTTCGACTCCGCTTAGCTCCACCACGGAGGCCCCCAGTAACCCACTGGGGGCCTTCACCATTTTCAGGCAAGCGCCTGAGCGCGCATACCAATCCTACGAAAGCCGAGCCGGGCTGGGTACCACCGGGGTACCACTTGCAGTCTGCCACTGCCCGGCGTTTCGCCGCGTTCCACGCAGCGTCAGGTGTTTCGCCGGCGCCACGCCAAAGACTGGCCTGCCCGAAGCGCAGCCTGGCGGAAGGGGGGTAAGGTTACGTATCGACGGACGATCGTGATCGCGGCGATGATGTCGCCGGCACGGAGACCCGTAGATGGCTAATGCCTCAGCGTCCGATATCGAGTCCGCAAAGCGGCTCTACAGCAATCTCGTCAGGGCCGTTCTTGATCTTGCCGCGGACTGTCCCGAGAGCCGCCACGTCGTCGCGCTCGCCATCATCGTCGACGCTTTCCACGACGACATTCTGCGCCCGCTCGAATGTGGGCGCCGGGCGGGACGGCCGACCCTGGTCGAGACCGACCATGTAACGGGTGACCGCAAGCTCCACTGACGGCGGGTCTGCGGCATGCGTCTGCGGAGTTCTCGGCGAACCGAGGCGGTCTCCCGGCTCTCGGCGCGGGAAGTCTACCGGCAATGTGCTTAGGTCGGCGGCTTTTCCAGACATGTGAGACGCACATTGCATAGGAAGCGGCGACTCTTGACGCGTCCAGCCGGCATGTAAGGAACTTCGACGAGGTCTATACACGTCCTCCGATCATGTATGGAAAATCGCCAAATCCTATGCAGATCGGTTCCGAATGGCCTTGGTCGCCAGCCACGTCCCACCGCTCCTGCCACTGTCCGTGGACCTGGAGACCAAGCGGGTCCTCAAGAAGCTCGCCACTGCACACCGCGCCTTGGCGGAGCTGAAGGGCGCGGCCGGATCAACACGCTCTCGCTGCAGGAGGCGAAGGACAGCTCGGCGATCGAGAACATCATCACGACCCACGACGACCTCTATCGCAGTGACGACATGGCCAACCCGGTTCACGAGCGTCGCGGCGAAGGAGGTCTACGCCTGCGCGCGCGCGATGAGGGAAGGCTTCGACACGGTCCGCGCGACGGGACTGATCACCATCAACGACATCCTGGCCATGCAGGCGACCCTGGAGCGCAATCAGGCAGGCTTTCGCCGCCTCCCCGGCACCGCCCTGAAGAACGACAAGACCGGGGAAGTGGTCTTTACGCCGCCCCAGAGCTACGAAGAGATCGCGCCGCTGATGGCGAACCTCGAGCGCTTCATCAACGGCGAGGACACGCTCGACCTCGATCCTCTCGTGAAGATGGCCGTGATCCATCACCAGTTCGAGACCATCCATCCCTTCTACGACGGGAATGGCCGGACCGGACGGATCCTGAACATCCTATCTGGTGAAGGAGGACCTGCTGGGCACGCCGGTGCTCTACCTCTCGCGCTACATCAACCAGCACAAGGCCGACTACTATCGCCTGTTGCAGGCGGTCCGTCCCGATGGCGTCTGGGAAGAATGGCTCATCTACATGCTGGACGGGGTCGGGCAGATGGCCGGCCAGACGACGCGGCTCGACACGCTACCTCGACGAACTTACGCGGATCGGCCTGATGCGAAAGCACAAGATCGGCCGCGAGAGCTACTACATGAACCGGGCGCTGCTGGACCTCCTGGGGAATATCCAAGCCGTCTAAGCCCAGAGCCCGACCCAAGGCTCACATTTCGACGGGTCTATTCCGCGCGCCTCTCGCGAGCACGGAAGCGAACGACAAGCGCTTGCGGCTGAGATGGACTTGACCTTGATCTGCGCACCCTGAGGCGTCGGCATAGCTCGACACGCAACCTCTGAGGGCAGCCAACTTCGCGCGAAGCCTCCACCGACGACAGTGCATATGGCAGGCGGTTGGGACTTAGCGCTCGAGACCGCTGGATCGAACCGACGTCCCGATCTGGGCGCCCCTCGGCCCCGCGGCCAGGTCGATCGTCTTGCCGAGCTCCGGGAGCTGCTGCGCGAACGCGAGACGCGCGTAGTGCTCGACCCCGTCCCGGTCGCGCACGATGACCCACGCCGCCCCGCCCAGCTCATCGTGCGCGCCACGGCCGACAACCCGGCCGCGCACCCGCCCAGCGCCAAGTTCCCGGACGGTGCGGCCCGTCTCGAGACGCCGTTGGTGGAGCGTGCGGATGATGTCCTGGCGCAGCTGAAGGCCGCGCAGGCGCGGCTCCATCTCGTCATGCAGTCGATACCGCTGCCCGACCCGCGTCGCGAGGCCCAACGCCTCCAGTTTGCGGAGCCGGCCGCGCGTCAGGGCCGCCCAGGCATCGCTTCCGCCGACACCGTCATCGACCATCCGCTGCGCGTCGGCGGCCTGCTCCAGTCGGCGGTCGAAACCAGTAAAGCGATCGGCTTGGGTCTCGCGCCAGATGCGGCGCTCCGCTTCGGCCCGGGACAGATCGCCCAGCCGCTCGTGGGCGATTTCCTGGGCCCGAGCCCGGAAGCCGTAGCCCATGTAGTCCCGGGGAATTACGAGGTCGCGGCCATTGGCCTTGCGGCCCCGCACGACGACGTGGGCATGCGGCTGGTCGGTGTCGAAGTGGCAGGTCCCCACCCAGGCCAAGTCCGGCTGGCCGAGATCCGCGCTCACCCGGCGCATGACCTCGCGCGTGTAGTCGCGAAGGTCGGCGATCCGGTCGCCGTGCTCCGGCGAAATGATGAAACGGAAGTGGTGGCGGTCGGTGCCCCAGCCGTCCGTGATCTGCGCAGCGTCGACGCCGTCCTCGGCGCGGTCGAAGAACTCCGGACGCTCCCCGTCGGCCCCGGCGCCGGCGCGGCCGAGATAGGCCAGGTGCTTGCTCAAGGCCTCGCCGCGCAGGGCGCCCTGTCTGGTGTGCCGGGAGACCAGACCCTTGACGATGACGCGCTGGCGCACATCCAGACGGAAGGCACGGCCTGACCGTTTCTGAGCCGTCCTGAGCACGCCGGCGCGGTCGCCGAGCGCGAAGAGGCGCGACGCGGCGAGACGCTTCATCATGCCGAGCCGGACGCCGTTGCGATCCGCCTTCAGGGTCCGCGGCAGGCGTGCGATCCGGCCGCGATGCTCACAACCGTCATGCGTCTCGAGACGCGCCTGCATCGCCTGACGGACCGTCATCGGAAGACCTCGACCTTCATTCTGAGGCCGCGCGTCACCGCAAGTCGTCCGGTCGCGTTGCCGCGCTGCTAACCATCTGAACAAATACCGGAAAGAAGAACGCCAAAATACCCTTTTATCTTGCCCTCCCGACCAAAAACGCCCGCCACATCAACAACGATCAATAGCAAACAACCTGAGACAATCAGTATCCGCAACCCCGGACTCCTGGCTGATGTACGCCGAGTTGGGTCGGTACTGTCGTCTGGCCTTCGGTCCCGATCCCCCTCAACCCGACGACCAAACGAAGAAAAGCCCGCCCGGCCGAAGCCAAGCGGGCAAGGGAGAAGAGAGGTTGGGTCTAGGCCGCCTTGGCCAGGATCGCCACGTGCCGGACGCCGCGCGCCGTGGCCTGCTGCGCCAGATTCAGCGCGGGTCCGAACGGATGCGAGCGTTCCGCCCGGCCGAGCTCCAGCGACTGCGCCAGGGTCAGGCAGCAGGTTGGCTCCAGGGCCAGCAGGTCATCGTTGGCTCGGAACGGCGCCGCCTTCCCGTGCCGATCGAAGTCCGCCCGCGCGAGCACGAGCGTCACCGACTTCTGCTGCGCCCAGCGTATGGCGATCCGCTCCGCGCCCTTGGCTCCGGTCGTGGCCAGCGCCATGTCCGGCCACTCCGACTTCGCCCAGTTCAGGGCGTCGAAGATCCGCTGCGCATCCTCCGCGCTGTCGGCGAACGGCGCCGCCCGGAAGGCGACCACGGGCCCACCCGGGTCCGCCTCGCCCCGACGCCGGCGCTCCACGGCCCGGATCGCCGCCTTAGCCTCCAGCTGCGCCGCGGTCATCCGCGTGCCGCGCCGGCTGCCGCGCCACGCCGTCCAGACCTCGCCGGTCTGGGTCGTGTAGACCTCGGCTGCGGCATCGCGGACCAGCTCGGCCGCCGCCTGCGCCACGTCCGCTGCGCGCGTCACCCGCGTCGCCTCCTGCAGCTCGGTGTCGGCCAGCTCGGAACCGTCGAAGTCCCGCTCCAGCAGCCGCATCCGGTCTCGCGCCCGGTCCCCGTCGCGTTCGATCCGGCCGGCCGCCGAATGGAAGGCGCCGATCAGGCTCTCGCACAGGATGGTCTGCATATCTTCCAGGGCCGTGTCGCCGATGAGGTCGATGAGTTCGGTCATCAGCACATGGCCGAGCTGAACCAGCGCGTCCTCCGTCGGATGCGGACGGACGTCTTCCAGGGCCGCGGCCTGGACATCGAAACGGGTGTCGGACGCCGAGAAGGCATGAAGGGAGAAGGTCATGACGATGACTCCAAGATGAGGTGAAGGATCGCCGTCGCGCCTTGCGCAACGACCTTTCCCCCCGCCACGTCGGGCCCCGGGGGAGTCACCGGAGCGCAGCCCAAAGGGCGGAGCGGAGGGGAACGGCCGCAGGCCGTTGACGCCCTGGGTGACGTGATACGGTTGGAGGTCGTTGTGTGGTGTGCCCCCTCAGTAGCCGAGCTTGCGAAGGCGGGCCCGCCATGCGTGAGGGATCGTCACCCGAATGGGCGGAGACCCGGAACGGGGCTCCGGGAGCCGCAGGCGACTAGAGCCCGACCCGGCCGCAGGCCGGGGCACGCCAAACCTCTTGTCAGCCTGGGCCCGGTCCGCCAGACCGCGCGTCCGCGAAGGAGCCTGCCCGGATGACCGCCCTTGCCGATATGGAAGAGCCGCTGGCCTCGATCAGCAACGAAAGGCAGCCCTGCGCCCGGGTCGTTCAGGCGACGTTAGCCTCAAGGATCTCGTAGAACTCATCCCGCGCGTGGCGCTCGAGCCAGGGCGTATGGCCGCAGTTCTTAAGCACCAGGAACTCGAAGGGCGTCTTCAGTACGCGCGCCAAGGGTTCGCGCACGCCCTCCACTGGAGACGGATCGTAGTCGCCATGGATGGCCAGCACCGGGCATTGCACCAGCGACGCCTGCCGCAGCAGGTCGCCGCTGGACCGCATGGCCGCCGCCTCGGTCCACACGTGGTTGAAGATCGCCGGATCGGTCTCGAATGGTTCTTGCGCCTCAGGTTCGACGTCATAGTTCTCGATCTTGTCGAACAGATAGCCGTAGCGACTGAAAAGGGCACCCTTGTCCGGAACGTCCGGATCGTCGAGCAAGCCCGTCAGCTTGGCCATTTCAGACCGTTCAATTTCCGTCAACCTGGCCGACTGAGTTGCTCGCAGAACCTCGGCGTATCGGTCCTCCAGCACGCCACTGCTGATCAGAATGAGCCGCTCGGCCATATCGGGATGGTGCGCGGCGAAAAGCAGGCAGAGCCACGCGCCCCAGGAATGGCCGACGATGACCGCGGGCGTTTGCGCATGCGCCGCGATCTGGTCGCGAAGTTCTTCGATCAACGCTTGGATGGAGAGCTTGGTCTGCATCGCTTCGACCACCGGCATGCACTGACTCAGTCGTCGCGCCAGCGGCGACATCTCTCCCGCGCCGCCGGGCCCCCCGTGCACCAGAACAACGCGATACGGCGGCCGACCGTAGAGACGAACTGTGTTGTTCATCGCTCTCTGCCCGTACTTGGTTTTCATTTTCAACCGGGATTGGACGGTCCGCAACGATCACGCCGTCTGGCAAGGCGCCTGTGGTCACCAGCCGCCAGAAAGCGATGAGGAGCTTGCGAGCGAGCGCGACGATCATCGTCCGACTTGGAGGCCGCCTGCGGCGAAGGCTATGGCTGGCCCATGACGGCCATGGCCGATGATCCCGTTCAGGACGACGCCATCGTGGGCGAGGATGGGCGCATCCTGCTGTTCAGCTGCGCGCGCTTCGTGCGCGATATCTGCGAGGGCGATTGCTGTTTCATCTGTGGCGCGCCGCACCGTGAAGACTTCAACGACGAGCACATCGTTCCGCGCTGGATCCTGCGGCGCTATGGGCTCTTCGACAAGGAGATCACGCTGCCGACCGGCGAGCGCCGCAAGTACGGCGGCTACCGCGTGCCGTGCTGCGAGCCCTGCAACACGCTGCTCGGCCGAACGGTCGAAGACCCGGTCTCGCAACTGCTGGACGGCGACGCCGCCACCGTGGCGTCGCGCCTCGACGACAAGGGCCGCGAGCTGCTGTTCGTGTGGCTCTGCCTGCTGTTCCTGAAGGTGCACCTCAAGGATGGACGAATCCCCGTGCACAAGGATCGGCGGCGCGGCGACGCGCGCATCGGCGAGGCCTACGACTGGGCCGACCTTCACCACGTCCATGCGGTGGCACGGGCGCCCTATACGGGCGCGAGCCTGATGCCGGAGGTCATCGGCTCGCTGCAGGTGTTCGAGATCGCGTCGGCCACCCTCGAGGGCGACTACGACTACCTCGACTTCACCGACGCGCAGACCGTGCTGGTCCGGGTCGGGAAGATCGGGATCGTGGCGACCCTCAACGACAGCACAGCGGCGGAGAGCGCCTGGTCGGACCGGCTGGACCTGATCACCGGCCCGATCAACGACCTGCAGCTGCGGGAAGTGGCGGCCATGTTTGCGCTCGCCAACCGCGACCTCATCGGCCGACCCAGCTTCATGACCTACGTCGCGCACCGCAAGTGGGCCATGATCGTTGCCCAACGCCCGCCCTTGCGGCTGAAGGACTTCGACCCCGAGGCGTTTGGCGCCACGCTGCTGTTCGCCGTCCGCAACCACGTCCAGGCTGGGGCGATGGAGGTTGACGGGACCCGCGATCCTGAGGCCGTCGCCAAGGCGATCGCCACCGGCTACGTGCGTTTCCTGACCCACGCGGGGGAATTCCGCCCGCCGGGTCCGCCGGCCTGAAGGGGTCCGCGCGCGCAGCATAAGCGGGCCCAGAGCCGGACGCCCGTCTTCACCCCACATGCGCCGCCGCTCCAGGAGGTCGAAGACATCAAGCTGCGCGGCCTCTCTCGCGCGACCACGCTCAACCCTGTGCGCAATCTGCCCATATCAGGTCAAACCCTGTTCCGGCGGCCAGACGCAGAAAGCCCCGCCGGCGGAGCCGGCGGGGCCATTAGGTCAGCGGTGACAGGCGCTAGAACGGGATCTCGTCGTCGGGATCGACGCTCGGCGAAGGACCGGCCGGGGGCTCGGTCTCGTCCACGTCGTCGTCGACGGCGCGCTTGGACTTGATGCGCAGGTTTTCGACGACGAGCCGCAGGTCGTAGTGCACGACGCCGTCGCGCCCGGTCCAGGTGTCGTTCTCGACATGGCCGGACACCACGACGCGGGCGCCCTTCCTGGCGTAGGGCGAGATGTAGGCTTCGGTGGTCTGCTCGTTGAAGCAGACGCAGTTGAAGCCCGTGGTCCGCTCGCCCGGCTGCCCGTCGCCGCGCCGGAAACGGGCGGTCTCCAGGACGCGGAAGCTCGCCCGGCGCTTGCCCGAGCCTTGGGCGGTGAGGATCGACGGGTCGGCGGCAAGGTAGCCGTCAAGGATCACGCTTTGCATGGTCAGTCTCCTTAGAAGGAATGGGATTACGGAAGAGGTCAGGCCGCCTGGGCGGCCGGGACCCCGGCCGAGCGCTCGGACGCCCAGTCGAGCACGGTGAGCGAGCGGATCACCAGCTCCTTGGCGGCGCGCTGGCCGCCCTCGCGGGCCTCGTAGAGGTTGTCCACGAAGGCGCCGATGGCCATCACCTCGCAGCCGCTGGCGAGTCCGGGCGCAATGACCTTCTCGTTGAGGCCCTTGGCCCAGCTCACGCAGTTGACGCCCACCACCCGGTCGGCGCCGTCCGCGTCCCGGCCGCGGTTCTCCAGCAGCCGGAACACCGCCTTGCCGAAGTCGTCGGTCACCTGAGGGTCGGCCGCCAAGCGGCCCACGAACACCACGTTCTGCATGTCAGTCTCCTTGAGATCGAAGCTGCCGGGAGACCACCTCCCAGCCTGTGCTTCGCCCTGCGGAGCCCTTCTCCCGCCTTCCCAACCGGCGCGGCCTCCGGCCGCGGCGCCTTGCGCCCATCTCGCGCGTGCAGGACGTCCCGACGGCCCGGCGGAGTCACGCGATCACACAACGCAGACATTGTGTGGTTGACAACTCTACCACACAACAAGCATGTTGTGTTCATGGTGCCGTCGTTCGATCCCGAGTCCGGCTATCTGCCCGTGGGCCTGCACCCTTGGCCCTGGGGTAATTTCGTCACGGCCTTCTCCTGGAACCAGCGCCGCCGCTTCCTCGCCAATGGCCTCTATCGGGCGCTTCGCAACCTCAAGATGGCGGGCTGCCGGGCGGCCATCATCGACGGCAGCTTCGTCACCGCCAAGGAGCTGCCCGGGGACTACGACGCGGCCTTCGATCCGAACGGCGTCAACGGGTTGCTCGTCGACCCCGTGCTTCTGCGCCACACGGACGGGCGCAAGGCGATGAAGGCCAAGTACTTCGGCGACCTGTTCCCGTGGGGGCACGTCGCCTGTCAGACCACGGGAATGATCTACCAGGACTATTTCCAACAGGACCGCGAGGGCCGCGCCAAAGGCGTGGTCCTCCTCGATGTGAGGGCGCTGCCGTGATCGTTAACGAACGCCAGCTCGCACAGGCGCGAACCCAGGCTCAGCGCTTCCGGGCCGCGCTGGAGGCGATGGAGGCCGGCAGCCTCGACGTCACCGACCTGCATCCCGCGCTGAAGACCGCCCAGATCGACGCCGTCCGGGGCGAGCTGAAAGCACTGGAAGCCGAGATCCGCGCCTATGAGCGGCTGCGGGCCGGCGAGGTGAAGCGCTTCGACGTGGAGTCGCTGGCGGAGCTTCCGATGGCGTTGATCCATGCGCGCATCGCCGCCGGCCTGACCCAGCGCCAGCTCGCCGATCGCCTCGGCCTGAAGGAGCAGCAGATCCAACGCTACGAGGCCACGCGCTACGACGGCGCCAGCTTCAGCCGCCTCGTCGACGTGGCCGACGCGATCGGCCTGAAGGTCCGTAAGCGCCTGGAGCTTCTGGAGCCCGCCGCCCCGACCGCGATCTTGCAGCGCCTGAAGGCCATCGGCTTGGACGAAGGGTTCATCCGCCGGCGCATCGCGCCCGACCTCGATCTCAAGGGGGATGGCCTCTCGGAGGCGGCGGAGCGCGTCGGCGGCGTTTTCGGCTGGTCCACGGACGCCATCATGGGGTCGGCCCCCCTCGACATGGGGCAGTTCGCCGGCGCGACCGCCCGCTTCAAGATGCCGAAGGGGCGCGACGGTCGTTCGGCCGCCATCTACACCGCTTACGCCCACCACCTGGCGGAGGTCTGCGCCCAGGCGATGGCCGGTCGCCCCCGGGAGCGGATTCCGAGCGAGTGGCGCGTGTTCCGCGAGCGGCTGCTGGAGCGTTACGGCGCGGTGGAGTTCCGCAGCGCTCTGTCGCTGGCGTGGGACTTCGGCGTGGTCGTCCTGCCGCTCAACGATCCGGGCGCCTTCCACGGCGCCTGCTGGCGAGCGGGCGGCGTAAACGTGGTGGTCCTGAAGCAAGCGCACCGCTACCCGGCGCGCTGGCTGTTCGACCTGATCCATGAGCTGCGGCACGCGGCCGAGGACCCGGACGCCGACACGTTCGAGGTGGTGGAGGGCGCCGAGACGTCCGACGAACGCCGCCAATCGCGAGAGGAGCAGATGTGCAGCTGGTTCGCCGGCCAGGTCACGCTCAACGGCGCGGCCGAGGATCTGGTGCAGGAGGCCATGGCGCGGGTGGGCGGCGACCTGCGCCGGCTCAAGGGGGCGGTTGAGACGGTCGCCGCCGACCGCGCCGTCGATGTGGCATGCCTCGCCAACTACACGGCCTTCCGGCTCTCTCTGCAGGGCGAGAACTGGTGGGGCGCGGCCGCTGGCCTGCAGGACACCAGTTTCGACCCGCTCGCCTTCGCGCGCGAGGTCTTCTTCGAGCGGTTCGCCTTCGAGGGTCTGGGCGACGCTGACCTCAATCTCCTGACCCTCGCTCTCCATGACGAGGCCGCCGATGGCTGACGATCCCGAATTCGACCAACTGCCCGACTTCAAGCCGCTTGAGGTGAAGTGCTCCGACAGCGATTGCCAGTCGGGCCGCCACGCCTTCGCCCCCAACCGCCGCAAGAAGGCGTGGGCCAAGAGCTACGAGGGCCAGTGCCGTGACTGCGGCGCGAAGCTGGTGGACTGGGACCGCGTCAAGCGGCGCGATCTCGCCGATGTCGGTGGGGTGTTCCGCGAGCTGCAGCACGAGCTGATCCGCCACGTATTCTTTCACGCCGACTTCGATGAACCGGCGCGGGCGGAGGCGAAGACGCTCGGGCCGACGGGCCTCCGGGCCAAGGTGCGGCCCTACCTGGAAAAGAAGGTGGGCCGCGCCGACATCTGGCGCGACGGCACCCAGACCCCGAAAGAGGGCAGCGCCATCCACTTCGCTCAGCACGCGACCGCCACCTGCTGCCGCAAATGCATCGAGTACTGGCATGGCATCGAGCGCGGCCGCGAACTGACGGCGCCGGAGCTCGACTACTGCGCGGGCCTCGTGGGGGCCTATCTCGACCTGCGCGAGACGGAGCTGTTCGCCGAGCCGGCGGCCACGCCCGCGCCGAAGCCCCCGGAGCCCGCCAGCTGATGAGCCCGGCCAAGCTGATCGACACCGACGCCTTCGCCGCGACGATGCGCAGCCGCATCGTGCGCCCGGCAACGCGCGAGGTGCTGGTCAGCCGGTTCGCGGGATCGGATCAAGAGGGCGATCTGACCGTGCCGCCCAACTGCGAGGGCCTGGGGCGGGTGCGGCACTTCCGTCGCGCCACGGCGGCGGGCTGGCCCGAGAACCCGCTGCCCATCGATCCGGCCGCGCGACGGTTGGGATGGCCCGGCGGCGACATGGTCCACGCCCAAGTCTTCCAGAACGCGGCCTGCGGCTGGCGCTGCTGGTACTGCTTCGTGCCGTTCAACATGCTGGGCGGCGACGAGACGCGCGCTGCCTGGGTCACCGCGGAGCAACTCGTCGACCTCTATGCCCGGGAACCGGAGCGCCCGGACGTTATCGACCTGTCCGGCGGCTCGCCCGACCTTACCCCGGAATGGGTGGTGTGGACCATGGAGGCCCTGCAGACCGCAGGCCTCGCGGACACCACCTATCTCTGGTCCGACGACAACCTCAGCACCGACTATGTGTTCACGCACCTGGACGCTGCGGCGCGCGATCGCCTCGCCGCCTACCGCAACTATGGCCGCGTCTGCTGCTTCAAGGGGTTCGACGCCGAGGCATTCGCCTTCAACACCGGCGCCCGGCCGGACGCGTTCGAGGCGCAGTTCCGCCGCTTCGGCTGCTACCTCGATCTCGGCCTGGATCTCTACGGCTACGTGACCCTGACCGGGCCGGACGAAGCCGCCGTGGCCCGCGGCGTCCCCGGCCTGATGGATCGGCTGCAGGCGCTGCACCCCAATCTGCCGCTGCGGGTGGTCCCGCTGCAGATCGGCGACTTCTCGCCCACCCGCGAGCGCGAGCGTCGTGGCGGCCATGGTCGGTTCGAGGCCGCCGCCCGCGTGCAGGAGGGGGCGATCGCGCTCTGGACTGCCGAGCTGGACCGGCGTTTCTCGCGGGAGATGCGGGCGCTCGGCGTGGTCGATGTGCCGCTGGGGAGGCCGTAGTGGACGACGCCTCGGCTCCCCGACCGGTCGCCGCGCTGAGCTTCGCCGACATCGTGGCCGGCGCCGGCGGGCGACACCCCACCGACGTCCTGGCGGCGCTCAACGTGGGCGCAGGCGCCGACGCCAGGCGGCTGGCCTCTGAGGCCGCCAGGCCGCCGCCCGCCTCGGTGCTGGCGCAAGGTGACGGGTTGGCGCTGCCGCACCCCCTGGACGCCGAATGGCGGTTCGACGACGCCACCGCCGACGCCCTCCTGGCCCGCGCGGTGGACCTGACGCAGGCGGGCGAGGCCGTGTTGCTCTTGGGCGTGCCCACGGTGGTGCTCGCGGCGGCCCGGAGCGGGGCCGCCCGGCGCTTCGTGGTGGCCTGCGAAGACAACGTCATCGGCGCGGCCCTGGCCGCCCGGGTGGCGGCGGACGCGCGGTTCGTGCGCGCGGCCCCGGAGGGCTGCGCCGCCGCCATCGTGGATCCCCCATGGTATCCGGCGGTGTTCGACGCGCTGCTGACCCAGGCCGGCGCAGCGTGCCGGGCCGGCGGCTGGGTGCTGGTCGGCGCGCCGTCGGCGGGCGTGAGGCCGACGGCCGCCGATGAGCGGGTCGCGAGCCTCGCAACCGCGGTCGTGGCGGGCCTCAGCCTCGTCGCTGACGAGCCGGACGCTTTGACGTACCGGACGCCCGCCTTCGAGCTGGCCGCCATGCGCACGTCCGGCGTGTCGGCCTGGCTGCCGTCCTGGCGGCGGGGTGACCTTCTCTCCTTCAGAAAGACCGGCCCAGGCGAGGCGCAGCCGCTGCCGCCCGCGCGCCCGGCCTTCGAACTGACGCTGGAGGGCGTTCGCTTCCGTTTGATCGCCGGTCCCGCGGTGCCGGCGACCCCGCTGACGCCGCTGGTTCCCGACGAGGTTTTCCCGAGCGTGAGCGCCCGCGCCGCGGGGCGCGATCGGGCGAACCTCTGGACCAGCGGCAACCGCGCCTTCGTCTGCGATCCGGGCTCGACCCTGCAGGCCATGCTGGCGCTGGCCGCCCGGAATGACCTGTGGCCGAAAGGACTCGATCCAGCAGGAATCGAGTCGCGCGATTCGCCGTCGATTGACCCGATTCAGCGCGTTGACGAGCTTGCCCGGATCGCTGCGCGCGACCTCGCGCATGCGGCGATGCTTGTGGGAGTATCGTCATGGGACCGCAGTGTGAACGACGCGCGATTCTTGAACGGCTCCTCGACTGCGTTCCGGCGGACTCTCCGTGGCGGGCCCGGCTGAAGGGCGAACTCGCCAAACCGGTGGTTACCGCCGGCGTGCACCTGGCCGTCTTCGTGGAACCCTTCCTCACCGCCGTCCTGGAAGGCCGCAAGACCATTGAGTCGCGTTTCGGGGTCCATCGCCGGCCGCCGTACCTCTGCATCGCGCCGGACGACTACATCCTGATCAAGCGCAGCGGCGGCCCCGTCGTCGGGCTGGCGCTCGCCAAGACCGCAGATTTCTATCAGCTCTCCCCGTCGGTCCTGGCCGACATCCGCGAGCGCTTCGCCTACCAGCTCTACGCCCTGGACGAGGAGTTCTGGGAGAGCCGGGCGAGCAAGCAGTACGCGACCCTCATCGAGCTGGAGGAGCCCACCGAGATCAAGCCGATGGCCTTCGCCAAGCGCGACCGGCAGGGCTGGGTCATCATCGACCGGCGCGCCGAGGCCCAGCTGGACCTTCGATGATCATCACGCTCGCGGGCCCCATCGGCAGCGGCAAAAGCACCCTGGCCCGGGCGATCGCCGCGGCCTCCGGCGCCGCCTCTGCCGGCTTCGGGAACTACGTGCGGAGCCTCGCGGCTGAACGTGGCCTGGACGTCGAGCGCCGACAGGTGCTCCAGGACCTCGGCCACGAGCTCGTGCAGGCCGATGCGCGGGCGTTTCTCGACGGGGCGCTGGCCTGGTCGGGGCATGCGCCCGGTCAGGACCTCCTGCTGGACGGCCTGCGGCACGCTTCCATTCTCGACGCCCTGCGGCAGCGCGAGGCCGAGGGCCTCGACACCGTCACCTTGTTCTACCTCGACACGCCGCGCGAAACACGGCGGGCGCGGGTGGCCGACCGAGGGGTCAGCGTCACGCAGATGGAGGCCGACGAGGCCCATCCCGCCGAACAGGACCTGGACGAAAAGCTCCGTGCCGCGGCGGACGCGGTGCTCGACGGCGCCAAGGATCTGGAGGCGATCACCCGAGACGCTCTCGCGACCATGGAGACCCGGCGAGCGCGCGCCTGACGTACGGCGCGCGGCATGCTAGAACAAGGCATGAACAAAGAGGCTGAGTCGTGAGCCAGCGAACCGGGAGCGCCGATCTGCCGCTGCACGGCGGTCGCGTCCCCGCTTGGCTGTCAGACCGCATGACCGCGCTGGGCGCGGTGATGTGCGAGGCAATCATCCACCATTACGGCCGCGACGAGCTGCTGCGCCGCCTGGCCCATCCGTTCTGGTTCCAGGCCTTCGGCGCCGTCATGGGGATGGACTGGCATTCGTCGGGCATCACCACCAGCGTTCTCGGCGCCCTCAAACGGGGTCTCGCGCCGCGCGCCCGCGAGCTCGGCCTGCACGTCTGCGGCGGCCGCGGCAAACACTCGCGCAAGACGCCCGGCGAGCTGATCGTGCTCGGCGACCGGCTCGGGTTCGATGGCGCGGGCCTGGCCGCGACCAGCCGTCTGGTCGCTAAGGTGGACAGCGCCGCGGTGCAGGACGGCTACGACCTCTATCTGCACGGCTTCATCGTCAGCGACGATGGCCGCTGGGTGGTGGTGCAGCAGGGCATGAAGGGCGACGCCGGCACGGCGCGCCGCTATCACTGGCTGTCGGAGGGACTCACGAGCTTCGTCGACGCGCCGCACAGCGCCATTGAAGGCGAGACGTCCGGCGAGATCGTCAACCTCACCGACGCCAGGGCGGACGCCTCGCGGGCGGCGCAGATCGAGCTCCTGGAGACGCTCGGCCCCGACGCGATCGCCCGTGAGATGGCTATGTTGGAACGGGGGTCGACGATGCCCGCGCCCCCGCCGCCGCAGATGACGTTGCCCCATCTGACGATGCCGGAGCGCCACGACGTGCAGGCCTCCGACGTGGTGCTGCCGCGCTTGCGAGGCAACTTGGCCGCCGCGGCCGAGTGCGGACCGAAGGATTTCACCGAGCTGCTGCAGGTTCCCGGCGTCGGCGCCCGCACCGTGCGTGCGCTCGCCCTGGTGGCTGAGGTCATGCATGGTGCGCCCTGCCGGTTCAGTGACCCGGCCCGCTTCGCCTTCGCGCACGGCGGTAAGGATCGACACCCGTTCCCGGTCCCGATCCACGTCTATGACCACACGATCTCCGTGCTCAAAACGGCGGTGAGCCAGGCCAAGCTCGGCCAGGACGACCAGCTGCACGCGCTCCAGCGGCTTGACGCGGAGTCTCGTCGCCTCGAGCAGTTTGCCACCGCGGCGAGCTTCGAGCGCGTCGTGGCGGAGGAGCGTGTGCAATCGACCAGCTACGGGGGACGCAGCATCTTCGGCTGGGAACACGGCGACGCCAAGACCGCTTGAGGCTCCTCCGGGAGATGACCTTGGGGGCGACAGGTCCTCAGACGCGCGTGCCGGCTTCACGTTTTTGGCGGGCTGGGGGCGGCCAGTCAGGTGTCGCTCGTCGGGCGACCGTTCCGTATGGGCGAGCGGTTCGGCGGCTTCTGGATGGCGGCGCCCCGAAGCCAGTCTTGTTCGCGAATGCGCGCTCGAACGTGGCCGCGACGACCCGCATCCTCGCCGGAGATGTCGATGTCGACGCGGCCGTGCAGTCGGCCTGCCTGAGCGCCGAGCTCGCCCTGAAGGGCGGGCTCGCCCATCTGGGCTCGACGAACGGGCGCTGAAGGACCTGTCGCACAACCTCTCCCGACTGGCAGCGAAGCTGGTCGAAGTCGCGCCAGGCCCCAGCGACGCCCGCCTGCTGGCCGCGGTGCAGAACTTCCCGAACTATGTGGGCGCGCGCTACGCAGCTCACGGCCTGACGCGCGTGCAGCTCATGGAACTTGCCATGCGCGCCCAGTACGTCGCGGCCGATGTTATCCGGCGGATCACCGACCGCAACTTCGGGGGCGAGATGGAAGCGAGGAACGACACCCCGTCGCGAGCGGAGCCGTAGGAGGCGCGGCGAGATTCCTGCTACGGCCCACATCCGCGCAGTTGGAACCACGAGGGTGTGGGTATGGGCGACTTGGTTGATGCACGCGGCTACTTCTGGTGGGCTGATGAGCCGATCCCCGAGGGGAACTGGGCGCCAGAAGGGCTCGCAACGGGACGCCTGACGGTCAGCGAATCCGGCCTAGCCGACCTGGCGCTCGACATGCCTCTGCCGCGGCTTCCGGGCCCTGGACGGATGGCGATCGCCTTCGAACAGGAGCTGCCGCACTCCGCCATCGTCGGCGTGCTCGCCGGCACGAACGAACGCGTGCGGCTGTGGGCGCTCATCAAGAATGGTTCGAAGCTTGCCGCAAGGGGGCCGTCCCACGAAGGCTTCATTGCGCAGAGGTGCCTGATTGGCCTGGCGTTGCCGGAGGGTGAGGAGCCGACGTTCGACACGCTGCTCTGTTCACTTGAGGGCTACGAGAACTGGCTGATCGCTGAGCATATCGAGGTGACACAGAACGATCGTGGGGCGACCGCGGCCTATGCCCGGCCGGAGCCGGTTACCTGGTCCACACGACGCTTTGAGGTCGTCCTGAGGCGCAGCCTTCGCGGCACGGGACCGGGCAAGCAGACGAGGATCGAATGGACCGAGACGGCCGACCTCGAGTTCAGGGGTGAGCCGATGGACGTGGAAGCCGCTCTCGAACTTGCCGGTCGCATCGAGGATCTGATGATCCTCCTCACCGACAGCGAGCGCGGGATGGCGTTCCCGCGGGTCATCACCGGCGTCGGCGCGCCCGCGCGCCTCTTCTACGCGCGCGGCCACCGGAAAGACGCCGCGGTGCGGTGGAACGACTGCTGGGCAAGGTTCCCACAGATCCAGGACATCTTCGGGACGCTGGTCGAGGCCTGGCTCGACGGACACGAACGCTTCGGGCCCGGCTTCCATCTCTACCTCGGCAACCGGCGCGTGGCTCAGAGCTACCCCGAGTTTCGGTTCGCGAGCTTCATGTGGGGCCTCGAGGCGATGCACCGGCGCGACGCGCCCCCGGCAGAGAACCCGAACCTGGTGGAAAGGTCGGCCGGATTCTGAGTGACATCAAGCTCGACAAGGATCGAAAGTGGGCGAAAGGCAAGCTGCCGGTCACAGAGGAGCCGTCACTTGGCACGCGTCTCTACGAGGTGCTCAAGGACCTGCCGATCGGCCTGACGTCGGCCGAACTCACCGCATTCGCCACGCGGTGCACAAAGCGGCGCAATGACGTCTCCCACTTCGGCGGCGCCCGCGACGGAGCCGGCTACGACGAGTTCCTAGAGGATATCGAAGCCCTGAATGGCGCGCTGGATCTGCTCTACCATGCGCGGATCCTGCAGCTGATCGGCCTGCCGCCCGCAGATCTTCGATGGTGGTTTCTCGAGGGCTTCCGGGAGTACCAGATGCGTTTGGTACTCCAGCGCGCCGGCTTCAGCCTGCCAGACAACGGGCGAGCGAACCGCGAGTAGCTCGTCGCGCAGTGCGAGGGTGAAAGCGGGGGCGGCTAGGATTTCCGCCGCAGGGGTCTCTGCGGCTGTGGAGGTCCGGAGTCGGGGTCGACCTCCTTCAAGTCATCCCACGGCGGGGAAATCAACGCGGCCTCGTAATCTGCGCGGGCCATCACATCGCCGATGTCGCCGTCGGACACGTGCGCCCGATCCTGGCCCTTCACGCGAAACAACCCTCGCCAGATCGGCACGCTCTCGCCCCCGCGGTTTCAAGACGACTCGGTCTGACGTCCCAAGTCTCCATACGGTCGCCCGAGCCCGTGCGTCGACCATTCCAGCGCCCACGCGCGCCCGCACAAGAGCGAATTCAGCACCCAAGCGGGGCGGGCGCGACTGACACTGCATCGTCGTGGCTTGACCGCCCGCTCAGACTAGCCCGGCGAGCGCACGACGCACAATGGGGTCGCCGTCGGCCCGCCAAGATGACCCAGGCCGGACACCCGCGGCCGCGTGTGTCGGGCAGTACGGCCCATCGGCGGGCCGTCCACAGAAGCTGAAGTCCGCCGCCTTCGGATCGCCGATCGGCCATTTGCACATGTGCGCCCGAAGGCCCGTGAGGTCCGCAATGAGCCCGGGCCCTTCCGGCACGGCGGCTACAGCCGGGGCGGACGCCCGAACCTGAGGGCGCGTCACGGTAGCCATCTTGGCGGGGCGCGGCCTGCGTGGCGTCCGGCCACGTGGCGTCCGGCCCGGGCGAGAGGCCGTCGCGCGGCCGCTGAGACCGAGGCGGTGGACCTTGCCGATGACGGCGTTGCGGGTGACCCCGCCGAGCCGCCGTGCGATCTGCGCGGCGCTGAGGCCTTCGAGCCAGAGGGTCTTGAGGGTGGTGACGCGGTCGTCGGACCAGGTGGGGAATTGGGTCATGGGGACCTCCAGGCGCGCTCCGATCGAGCGCACCCGGTCCGTCCCTTCCTCCTACCTCAGACCGCCTTGGGCAGGACCGACTGCGGCGGCCATTTCTCCAGGATGGCGCTGAGCACGGCCGGCTGATCCACCGGCACGAACACCCGCGGCGTGTAGGCGATGATCTCGACGAAGCAGCCGAGCGCCGTGAAGACGTGGCGCTGGCCGCCGGCGCCCACGACCTCGATCCGATAGCGATCCATCACCTTGGCGCGGCGCAGCCAGAGGCCACCCGCGAGACAGAGCGCCGTACCGTCCTCCAGGAGGAGGCGCGCGACCTGCTCCGGATCGCCATAGGCCTGCGCGACCTCCGAAAGGCCCAGGGCCACCTTCAGGGCGGGGACCTGGCCGGGATCGAGTAGGCGGCCGAGCCACCGGCGGCCGTCCGGCGCCTTCAGCCGGCGGACGGAGGTCCCCTTGTCCGGCAGGTGGGTCCAGATGGGCAGCAGGAGGCCACAGACCAGCACCAGTTCGCGCGCGATCCAGGGATCCGCATCGGCCAGTTCCGCGTCCCAGGCGGCGCGCCAGGTCGCCTCGTCGACCCCGTCCCAGGCCGACTCCTCGAACCCCTTCAACGAGGCGATGGTCCGCTTTTCCGGACGGATCAGTCGCACCGCCGGGATCAGCCGGTCGTCGTCGTCGGTCGTGGTGAGCCCGCGCACGACCAGGGCCGCCCGGCCGGACTTGCCGTTGCGAGCAAAGGTCAGGCTCTCGCGGTCCAGGCCGAGCAGCGCGTCGTCGGCAGAGGTCAGCGCGCGCCGGGTGCGGACCTGGAAGCGCAGCAGTCGTGTCTCCGCGCCGGTGACGGCGTCGGTGCGGATCACCTCCTCGTCCTGCAGCACCACATTGTCGCCGACGATGTCCTCCATGCCTCGGTCGAGCCGCCCCGATTGCGCCGCCCGCTCGAGGATCGACGACAGGAGGGCGTCGAAGGCCCCGAAGAGGGCGTTCTGGTCGGCGATCCGCAGCGCCAGCAGCCGGTTCAGGAAGGTGTTCATCGGCGGCAGGTCGTCGGACGACTTGAGCTCGCCCTCATGGTCGAGCAGCCGCAGGCCGGTCTTCGCCTCGAACGTCTCGCGATCCATGGCGTCGACCTCGCCGAAGTGGAGGGCGACGTAGAAGGCCTGCAGCGCGCGGTGCGCCCACGGGCTCTCCAGGTTGTCCTCGGCGCGGAAGAGGCCTGCGCCGGCGGTGCGTCGCTCGCCCCGGGTCAGCGCGCCCAGGCTGTCCAGACGCCGCGCGATGGTCGAGAGGAACCGCTTCTCGCCGTGGATGTCGGTGGTCACCGGGCGGAACAGCGGCGCGCACGCCTGGTTGGTGCGGTGCGAGCGGCCGAGGCCCTGGATCGCGGCGTCGGCGCGCCAGCCCGGCTCGACCAGATAGTGGACGCGGCGCTGCTGGTTCGGAGTCCCGAGGTCGGCATGGTAACTCCGGCCCGTGCCGCCCGCGTCGGAGAACACCAGCACCCGTTTGCGACCCGCCATGAAGGCGTCGGTCTCGGCCTTGGCGGCCGACACGCTGCGGCGCTCCACCACGCGGCGGCCGCCGCGGGTGACGACGCGTCGTCCGCGCCCGGTGATCTCGGCGACCCGTTCGGTTCCCAGCGCCTCGATCACCGCGTCCAGCACACCTGAGACGGCCGGCAGGCCCGCGAGATGGGCGACGAGTTCGTCGCGCAACCGCAACGCTTCCTGGCTGACCACGGGTCGCCCGTCGGCATCCGTGACCGGAACCAAGGTGACGTTTCCGTCCTCGTCTTCGACGGCATCCATGGCCATGATCGGGAAGGCGCCCATCAGATAGTCGAGCACCTGGTCCTTCGGCGTCAGATCGACGGCGAGGTTGTTCCACTCCTCCGGCGGGATCTCCGCCAGGCGCCGTTCCATCACCGCTTCGTTCGTCGAAACCACCTGCACCACGGCGGAACGCCCTGCGATGAGGTCCTCGCGGATCGCAGCGATGAGCGAGGGCGCCTTCAACCCCGCCAGCAGATGGCCGAAGAACCGCAGCTTCGCCCCTTCGAACGCCGAGAACACTGCCGAGGCGGCCTGACCGGACTTCGGCTTGCCGTCCTCGGTGACCCCGACCGCGTCCAGGGCGGCGCGCAGGTTGCGGTGGATCAGCTGGTAGGCGTCCGCCCAGGCGTCCCAGATGGCGATATCGTCGGCGCCGAGCGGATGGCGGAGCGCGTCGTATTCGACGCCATCGAAGGCGAGCGAGCGGGCCACATAGAGGCCCATCGCCTTCAGCTCCCGGGCGATGAGCTCCATCACCGCCACCCCGCCTGTTTCGACGGCGTCCATGAACCCGTCCCGGGTCGGGAACGGCGCTTCCGGTCCGCCCCACAAGCCGAGCCGGGCCGCATAGGCAAGGTTCTCCGGCGTGGTGGCGCCGGTCGCCGACACATAGAGGATCCGGGCGTTGGGCAGCCGGTTCTGCAGGGCAAGGCCCGCCAGACCCTGCTGCGAGGCCTTCTTCGGGCCCCGCGCGCCCTTGCCGCCGCCCATGGCGTTGGCCATGGCGTGGGCTTCATCGAAGACGATCACGCCTTCAAAGTCCGCCCCCAGCCAGGCCACGACCTGGTCCAGGCGGGAGGGGCGGTCCCCTCGCGCAGGTCGGCGCAGCGTCGCGTAGGTCGTGTAGAGGATGCCGCGCTCCAGGCGGATGCCGTCGGCCTGCTTCCAGGCCGATTGGGGGGTGATGTCGGCGGTGGTCCCGCCGATCGCCGTCCAGTCTCGGCGCGCGTCCTCGAGCAGGGCGTCGTTCTTCGACAGCCAGACCGCACGGCTGCGCCCCTGGGCCAGGTTGTCGGCGATGATCGCGGCGATCTGCCGGCCCTTGCCGCAGCCGGTGCCGTCGCCCAGGAAGAAGCCCTTGCGGAAGCGCACTGCGCCCGGCTCGTCGTCCTTGACCAGAACCACTTGGTGCGGAGCCTCGCCCAGCCGCCAGGCGCCCGGCAACACCTGGGCGTGGGCCTCGCCGGCATAGACCACCGTCTCGAGCTGGGCCTCCGAGATCCGCGCCTGGTCCAGCACCCTGCGCGGCAAGACCGGGCGATAGGTCGGCGCCGGCGGCGCGACCGAGGCCATCGGTCCGGATTCCACCAGCGGCGACGGATGTGGCGCGCTCTGCGGCAGACGGATTCGGCCCAGCCGGTAGGCCTGGTAGAGGCCGACATCGTGACCCTCGCCGGACCAGGGCGCGGAATCGTAGTCGACCGGCGCGGTGTCCGCGAGGAAGGCGAGGCGTCCGCCCGGGCTCGCCAGCGCCCGGGCGCGCGGGGCGAGCAGGGCGCTGCGGTCGAGGGTGCGGAACTGGCGCGGCTGCGCGCTGGGGCGTGGCGCGACGCCCGCCGCGAGCCCGGCGGCCTCGGCGAGCGTCTCGGCGTCGCGAACCTCCGGGACGCCGCCCTCCGCGTCGCCTCGGTCGACGACGAGCAGGCCGGTCTCCACCGAGGTCCCGTGCTTGGCGTAGGCGCGCTCCGGGAAGCGCAGCCGCAGGGCCATGCGACCTCGCGCGGCGAGGCCTCGCATCGCGGCTGCGTCGTCGAACACTCGCGCCGGCACGATGGCGGCCAGACGGCCGCCGTCCGCCAAGGTCTCGATTGCGGCGTGCAGATGCGTCTCCAGATGCTGGAAGGGCGGATTGACCAGCGCCACGTGGAAGCCGCCCGAGCCTGGCGCCAGGTCGGCGAGGTGGGCGGCGTCGTGGCGTGATCGTGTCGCCGCCGGGAACAGCGCGTCGAGAAGGGCCGCGCGGCCGGCGGCGCGCTCGTTCAAGGTCAGGGTCGCGCCACAAGCTTCGGCCAGGATGGCCAGTAAGCCGGTGCCGGCGGACGGCTCCAGCACCCGGTCGCCCGGGCGCACATGGGCGGCCAGAACGGCGAGCGCGCCCAGCTGGGGCGGCGTCGAGAACTGGTCGAGTGCGACCTGCTCCTCGGAGCGGCGCGTGTGGGTGAGGCCCAGCGCCGACAGGTTGGCCAGCAGGGCGGCGATCTCGGCCGGGGCGTCCTCCAGCCGCCCGATCTGCAGCGAAAGCCGGCGCAGTTGCAGCACCAGCGCCACCTCGATCGCGTCATAGGCGTCGCGCCACAGCCAGGCGCCTTCAGCGTCCGAGGCGCCGTAGGCGGTGGTCATCACCCCGGCCACCAGTTTGCGGTCCAGGACGCGCGAGCGGTTGAGATGCGGTGTGAGCGCCCGGGCGGCGGCCAGCAGATTGGCGGAGCTCTCGCCGGCGGGATCCCCGCCAGCAGTGAAGAGGGGCAGCAAGGCGTTCATGGGCGGAGGTCCAGCTCACCCGCCGCGGAGGGCGCCTCCCTCCAGCTCCGACGGGCTCGCCCGACCGCCCCCTCGCTCCCCCTCCAGAAGGACGGCGCCCACCCGGAGCGACCGGATGGGCGCCGTCAGTCCGACGGGCGTCGCGGAGGGAGGCGGCCCCATTGAAGGGTCTGCCGCAGAGCGCTCCAATCGTGCCCACGCGGGGCCGCGCCGGCTCCTCGGCGCGGGGACCCCCGACGTTCGCGACGGGCACGCCCGCCGGACGGTCGGTCAGGCCGCCAGCGGCGGCGCGGTGTCGGCTTGCCCCTCCGACGTATCCGTCGAGGGTTCGGCCGTCCCATCCGCCGTCGCCTCGCCGGCCTCGTCCGAAGCCTCGCCCTCGGCGTCGTCGGGCGTCGTGCGGTCCCAGGAGAGGATCGCGGGCGCCCATTGCCGTTCGGCGGCCGCCTCGGCGACGAAGGCCACCAGGTCGTCCTTCTTCAGCGACTTGGCCCGATCGTCTTCGACCTGCATCTCGTCGAGCAGCGCCAGGAGCTGCTTCTTCGAGTGCACGCCGAGGAAAGGCTCGTCGGGCGTCCAGTGGGCGGCGATCTCGGCCCCGCAGAGCGCGGCGATTTCGGCCGCTTCGGCCCGGGCGGCGTCGCGGAGCGATGTCGTGCGGCTTTCCCGCAGGTCCAGGCTGATGGCGGTGAGCTCGGCGAGCAGCGCCATCTTCTCCCCGTGCGGCAAGGTCTCGACCCAGGGGATGGGCCGCAGGCCAGAGGCCTTGTAGGCGCTGCGTCGCGCGTCAAGGCGGGTCCGCACCTCACCATCGAGGACCGTGACCGGGGCCATTCCGGGTCGGCCGTAGCGCATCCCGAGGATTTGCACAGCCGAGGTCCCAGCACTGCTCGCCGAGTGCAACGCAAGCTGTTTGAACAGTTGCGCCACCAGGACGGTCAGGGCGACGGATGGGTCGTCCGCCAGATCGCGGATCAGGCCGCGGGTCGCCAGATCGGTCCGGGTCTCGTGCAGGACGTGGCTCACGCCTTCCACGTCCACGTCGGCCTTGGGCGCCTCCACGTCGGCGCTCGACCGGCCATAGCCGCCCACCGCCTCCTCCGACTCGTCGTCCTCCTCTTCGATGTCGTCGGGCAGCGCCTCCACCGGCAGGGGGACCGAGAAGAACGTGGCCGCGACGCCGAAATCGCCGGCGCCCGGGGTGATCAGCACCGCGCCGATGCGGCTGCGGGTCAGCGGGGCGCCGGCCTGGACGGCCAGGGCGTCGATCAGCGGACAGAGCGCCGCGGGGGTCTCGTCGGCCGCCAAATCCAGACCCTGGAGCTCGCCGACGATAGCGCCGATCCGGTCGCGGGCGGCGGCCAGGGCGGCGCGTTGCGCGTCGGCGAGGTCGCGCTCGTAGACATAGCCCAGGCGGGAGAACCCGTCCGGCGCCGCGTATCCGCCCTCACGGCCGATGAAGACCTCGAGCCCTCCGGCCTGCAGGTGATCGACGATCGGCTGCACGCGCTCGCGCCAGGCGGCCTGCAGGATGTCGGGGTCGAGGAGGGCGTCCGGCAGTTCCCCGAACAGGTCCGAAGAAATCCGACCGCCGGCCGAGATGTAGCGCTCGCGGCCGACCAGGACGAACCGCTCGTCGTCGACGGTGGCGCGGCCATTCTCGACCACGGCGCGCAGCTGGTAGTCGTGGAAGTAGCCGTCCAGCGCGGTCTGGGCGATCTCCTTCTGCTGCGCCTTGTCCGGCAGCCGCGCGAACAGGCGGACCTGCTTCAGCGTCAGCTTGCCCTGGCGCAGCGCCTTCAGGACCAGCGGATCGACGGCGGCCAGGGCTTCGAGCCGCTTGATCTCCAGCTCGGCGTAGCCCAGGGACCTGGCGATCGCCGCGGTGTCCATCTTGGCCTTCCGAAGGCGGCCGATGGCGATGATGACGTCGGCGATGTGGACCGGCGCGTGCTCGGTGTTGGGAAGCAGGATCGCCGCGGCCTGCTGCGCCTTGGTCTCGGCCAGCAGGCACTCGACCTCATAATTGTCGGTGATGTCGCCCCGGTCGCGCAGCAGCAGGAGGCCCATGCGACGGCGCCTGCCGTCGAGGGCCATGTGGGGCTGTTCGCCCTTGCGACCCGGCCGGACGATGGGCGGGATCACCACGCCGGCGGCCAGCAGGGTGTCGGCGAGCTGGGAGACGTCCTCGTCGGCGGGTTCGGCATAGCGAAGGTTCTCCTTCGCCAGGCCGAGATCGCCCAGGCGCACGACGATGCGCTTCATCGGGACGGGGCCGGCGGCCGGTTCGGGGACTGCGGAAGCAACTTCGGTCATCGAGATCAGGCTCCTGCGCCGGAGCGAGGGTCATCCTGCCCCCGGGCGCACCCCACCGGTCCCTTGCTCCTCCTCCCCGCCCGCTCGGCGTCGCGCCCCGCAATCCACCAATCGTTCCAATCGCCGAAAGCGGGCGGTGGACACCGAATCTCCGCCTCGACGCCAAGCCGCAGCAGCCCCCGCCGCAGGGTCGCGGCCGAGGCCTCGCCATCGGCGCCCCGGTCGGCGGCGATCAGCACGCGACGCACGCCCGGCGGCGGCGTCCATCGGCGCAGATTGCGGGTGGAGAGCAGCGCCCATCCGGGCAGGTCGAAGCGCGCCATGGCCGAGAGGGTGGTGAAGACGCCTTCGGCCACCAGCAGCGTGGCGGCCGCCGGCGCGAGCCGCACAGCGCTGCCGGGCGGCAAGACCCCGATGGCCTTGCGTGGCGTCCGGACGACGGCGCACCGCGCCCCGGCCGTGGTGAGATAGGTGAGCTCCACCGCCGTCAGGAGGTCGTCCGCCGATCGCACCGCACAGACGAGGGCCGGCCGCGTGAAGCGGCCGCCGCCATAGACCGACACCGGCGCCGCGGCATGGCTGCGCAAGGCCCAGGGCCGGCCCAACGCTTCGGGCGCGCCGCGGGCCATGCAGTACCGTCCGGCGGGCGCGGCGGCGTGGAGCTCACCGCTCCCGAGCCAGAGGGCCTCGGCGAACGCCCGTCGCTCCAATCGCCCCGGCGTCGGCGAGGCCGCGACGCGGCCGGCGGACCGCCCGTCACCAACGAGGACGCCGGAGGCGTCGATGAGGCCGCGGGCCAGGAGGTCGGCGCGGACCTCCTGCCAGGACGCGGCGCCGAAGCAATGGATCACCAGCCGTCCGTCCGCCACGAGCAGGGAAACCGACCGGTCGGCCAGGCTGTGGCCAGGGGCCGGGATATTGGCGCGACGCCCGCGCGCATACACGTCGCCGCCCACCGCCTTGGCGATGGCATAGAGGGTCATGGGGGATCTCCGCGATTGCGAGCGGCTCCGGTGCGGGTGGCGCCTGCGCGCCCCGCCACTCCGGCCGTCAGCTCACGGAGCCCTCCCTCCATCCCCCTCGAAGATCATCCGGGCCTCCGCGCCCGGTGCGTCGCCCGGCCTGGACGCCCTGGGCTTGTCGTTTCGGGATCGGCGTTTCATGAAGGCCCGATGGCGACTTCGCTCGATCAGGCGCTGCTCTATTTCGTCGACCTTCGCTTGCAGGTCCGGTCCGCGCCCGAGGCGCGCGCGATCGTTGACCGCTGCCTGAAACTCCTGACGACGGCGCGCACCGCCGATGCCGAGACGATGGCGCGGCTGGAGGCGGAGGTGGAGGTCCTGCGCCAGGACCTGCTGCGGCGGCTCGGCCCCGCAAAGACCTTGAAGGTCCACTGAGAACGCCGCCTCAGAGTGGGGCCACGACCTGCACCGCCAGCACCGGCCGGTCCGGATGGTCGCCGTGGCGTTGGGTCCGCAGCTCGCCGATCACGGCGATCTGATGCTCGGTGGCGAGCGCCACCAGGCGGTTGAACTCCGACACCGTGGCCTCGATCTCGGCCGCCAGCAGGCGCGGGTCGATGGGCTGCGGGATGGGCATGACTTCGCCTAGATGATTAGTCCTCGAGGACGGAACACCCCGGGGATGGTCCCCACCAACTGTACAGCAGCCTGCGGGATAAGTTCGAGATCCGGATAGGCCACAGCAAAGCTGTGCATTCAGGTCCGGCTGGCGGACGCCAACACCAACCCAGGCTTCGGTCCGCGTCGACCTGCTGGCCGTGCTTAGCCCTTGGACCGGATTTGACTCCATGGCGACCTTCGGAAGGTCAGCTTCTCGCTCGATGGCAGAAGCTTCGGCGCCTGTCCTAGGCGGGCAAATCCCGTACCTAGATCCGGATAGTTGCCGCCCGGCCTGACGCCAACAGTCAAGGTTTGTGAAAAACCGCAAGGAGCCAGCCGCGTAAGATCGAGGCTACCACTGCCGTTCGCGACGACGTCGGGCCCCGGCCTCCGTGATGCTGTAAACGTTTCTATGCGTTTTTCGCGCAGAGAGCGCGACATAACGGCGAAAGTGGCCGCAACTAGAACTCCTAGTCCGCAGCTCTGCGGTGCGGGCGATTGCGCCGTCGGGTCGCCATGCTAGTAGCGTAGCTTTGTTCAGTGGGTCGGGGGCGCGCCGAATTTGCATGTGGGTGACACAGCGCTTGCCGCGGTGATCGTGAGTTTCGAGTCCGCCGCACTGGGCGCCGGCTCCTGGATAACGGCCCTTGAGGGGCTTGCTTCAGCTACCGGCTCCAAAACCGGCGAACTGATCGGACTCGGCTCGGACGCGGCGGTCCCGTTCAACCTGTTTACGGGCCTCGCACCGGAGGCGCCTGCCGAGTTCTTGGCGGCGAATGGAGGCGACATCCGGGTCAACTCGCGGGTGCGCGTCGGCGGACGGGCGCCTGAGTTGACGATCCTGGACGAGAGCGCTTTCACCACTGAAGCGGACGGCCGCCGCTTCACCGCGTACGGCGACTGGATCCGCCGCCACGATGTTCCGTTCATCTGCCTCAGCCCGTTGATCCACAACGAGAACTTGACGGTCGGTCTGAGCGTCGGGCGCAGCCGCCGGCAGGGCAACATCACCGACGAGCAAAAGCGGGCCTATGCGCTGATGGCGCCGCACGTGCGCGCCGCCGTACGCACCCAGATGAGTCTGGAGAGCCACGGCGAGCGGCTGCTCGCGGGCGCCCTGGAGTCGGCCGAGATAGCCGCCTTCGTCTGCGACGCCGCCGCCGGGGTACGGCTGATGACCGGCAAGGCCGAGGCCGTGGTGGCGGCCGGATGCGCCCTGGGCCTGCGCGGCGGACGGCTGCGCGCCCGGCGCGATGCCGATGATCGGGCCCTCCAGCTCGCGCTCCAGCGCGCGGCGGCGCCAGATCGCCGCGCCGGGCAAGTGGCGCAGTCGATCCTCGTGCTGGGCCAGGGCGCCGAGCGGCTGGTAGTGCAGGTCGATCCGCTGCCGGCCACCGACTGGGGCCTCGCCATCGCGCCCAAGGTGTTGGTGGTTGTGCGCAGCGCCTCGACGCGGGCGGTGCCGATGCACGTGCTGCTGGAGGCGTATGACTTCACCCCCACCGAGGCGGCCATCGCCCTCGACCTCGCCGCCGGCCGCAGCCGCGAGGCGATCGCCGCCGCCCGGCGCGTCTCGCTGGCCACCGTGCGCCAGCACATCAAGGCGATCCTGCAGAAGGCCGGCGTCAGTCGCGAGGCCGAGCTGGTGCTGGCGATCAAGGCCCTGGGCTGAGCGAGGCGCCGGCCGCCACTACCAGATGGTAGGCGAGGCGACGCTCGATGCGTGGTTACTCAACGGTGAACGGCGCGGGTCGCCGCAGGGGTCGCAGGGGGCGATCTCAGGATGTCGCTAGGGAATTTCATGTCGCTCAAAGTCATCGCGGGCGCCGCATTGGCGTTCGCCGGTCTGTTTTCGTCGGCGGCCCAGGCCGCGGTCACGCTCAACAAGTTCTACAATGCACAACTGTATGAGTCCGCCTTTGGCGAACATGTGACCAGCGCGCGCTCCGACACCTTCAATCTCAGCTCGTACCTCTCCGACGCCTCGGGGAACGAGTACCGCATCACATCTGCCACCCTCTCGATTGCCGGATATTCCGATCAATACTTCAATTACAATCGGTCATCCAACGCGATATACTACAGCGAAGGCCACGAAGTCATAAACGGTACGAGCTACTACGTACGAACGCGAACCGACCCCAATTATGTCTGGCGCGACGATATCGCGGACACCATGGAGATCGAAACTTCGGCCGCGCTTGGGAGCACCGCGGCCTCACAACAGAAGATCAGCCAGCTGAATCTCGTGGAATACTTTTCCGACTTTTCCTTTCCCAACAACCTCTATCGAGTCCGTGAATACCGATACGAATCGGCCATCTACGGCGCGATGAACTTCTCGTCGACGGTCACGAACGCGGACCTCCTTGGCTTGAACGAAGACGGCCAGCTCGACTTCACCGTCACGGCGACGCTCGGCCAGTTCCGGCTGCGAGGCGCCAGCCTCACGTTCGAGCGCGAACTGATCCCGGCGACTGCCGCGCCCGAGCCCGGCGCCTGGGCGCTCATGATCCTGGGCTTCGGCGGGGCCGGCGCCGCGCTGCGCCGCAGACGCGCCGCCGCCATGAGCTGATCCCCACTCCGCCGGCGCCTCCAGCTGCGGCGAATGCCGCGGCTTCGGCATCCGGTCCGAGATGTGGCGGCAGAGCAGGTAGAAGACCGGCGTGACAGGCCGAAGACGGTCGCGCCCACCATCCCGAAGAACACGGCCGTCCCAAGCGCCTGGCGCATCTCGGCGCCCGGACCGCTCGCGATCACCAGGGGCAGCACGCCCACGATGAAGGCGAACGAGGTCATCAGGATTGGCCGCAGGTGCGTGTGCGCCGCCTCCACCGCCGCGTCCCAGCGGCTGCGGCCCCCGGTCCTCGCCCTTCGGCAGGGTCACGCTCTCGTACTGGGCCACCAGCAGCAGGAAGACGAACTCCACCGTCAGGCCGAAGGCGATCGGGCCGGTTCGGCTGGAGATCTTCTCCTGGTAGGCCGGTTCGGTCCATTCGTGGCCGAAGCCTTCCGGCAGGTGGTCGTTGGCCAGCTTCTCCACCGCCGCCAGCGACTCGCCTCGCCCGACGAATAGCCAGGCTTGGTGTCGCCGCGCAGCTCGGCCGCCGGGAACAGGTTGTAGCGCACCACGCGATAGGGCCCACTGTCGTCGCGTACGGTCGAGACCGACCGGAGTTCCGGGGACACACTCGGAGTTCCGGGGACACACTACCGAATTGACACCTGCCGACGCCGCTGCCCAGTGATGGCGGCCGGGGTTCCGAATCATGTGACCCAGGCGCGGCGGCCGCCGCCAGCAGACCTTCGTCGGCGATGACCACTACACGGCCTATCGTGACCTGCTGGCCGAGGGCTGCCGCGCGGCGGGTGACGAGGTGTGGGCTACTGCCTGATGCCCAACCACGTCCACCTGATCCTGGCGCCCTCGGACGAGGGCGGGCTGCGCGCGGCGCTGGGGTGGGCGCATCGGCGCTATTCCCGGCGGGTGAACTTCCGCTAGGGCCGGCGCGACTACCTCTGGCAGGGGCGGTTCGCCTCGGTCCCGATGGACGAGGGGCGTCTGCTGGCTTGCGCGCCGTATGTGGAGTTGAACCCGGTGCGGGCGCGACGACGGCGCGCGTGGCGCCGCTGCTGGATCGTGCAGGCGATGGGCGGCGTTCCTGGCCGCGGTCTCTGCGAGGCCGAGCACCGCGCGATCCGCGCCGGCAAGCGCACGGGCCGACCGCTGGGCTCCGCTGAGTTCGTGAGCGAGCTGGAACGCCGCCTGGGCCGCGGGCTGGCGCGCCCGAAGGCCGGGCCGGAGGCAAAGGCTGAGAGTTAAGCGTTGTGTCCCCGGATCTGTGCGCCAGCACATCAAGGCGATCCTGCAGGAGGCCAGCGTCGGTCGCGAAGCCGAACTGGCGCTTGCGATCAAGGCGCTGGGCTGAGCGAGGCGCGGCTCGCTACTACCAGATGGTAGGCGAGGACGGGGGCGCGACGTGATTATTCGGAGATGAACGGCACGGCCGTCGGATGGGACCGGAAGGGGTCCTGGGGTTTTGTTGGGGGACTTCATGCGTTCCAAATTCATCGCAGGCGCTGGGGCGCTTGCGGGCGCCGCGCTGCTCGCCTGTTCGGCGTCGGCGACGACCTTCACGATCTCCGACCTGCAGGCGGGCGAGGTCACCGCTCAGAGCCTGACCGCGGGGGGCAAGGCTTCGGGTAGCGACAGTCATACCACTGCCTGGGCCCAGACCGACTTCGGCCTCAACCGGCTTTACATCGACGCCAGAGGCCGGCCGAATGACGATTACAACACCTATGTCGCCTCGATCTGGGGCGAGAATTTCGCTGTCAGCGACACTGCCGCCGGGCCGGTGAACCTGACGTTCACGGTCAGCGTCGATGGCGTCGCCGGGCCCCTCGTGGGCGAAGGCGAGCCGCCCCCGTTCAACTTCTTCCTGAAAGCTGTCAAAGGGCCAGTGAGCGCTTTCGAGACTGAGGATGAGGAGAATGGGGTCCTCTCCTACGAGGACGTAAGCGTTCTCGGCGTGCCGGTCGACGGGCCCACCCCGGACTCCCCGCTCGTTCTTGGATCGGCCACCCTCTGCCCGATCACAACCTTCGAGGGTGGTAGCTGTCCGGCAGCCGTTTATCCGCCGACTGCCGTCACCCTCAGCTTCACCGTCAACCCAGGCGACCGGTTCTTCGTCCTCGGGGCGCTAATGGTGGAAGACCTGGTGGCGGGAACCATCGACTTTAGCCACACGGCGAAGCTGGTCGGCATCACCGCGCTGACCGACGCCGGTGCGCCAGCGGGCTTGACCAGCGACAGCGGCCGGCTCGTGGACCGTGGCGACGGCAGCTACGGGATCGCCGCGGTCCCAGAGCCGGGGACTTGGGCGCTGATGATCCTGGGCTTCGGCGCCGCGGGCGCGGCGCTGAGGGCGCGGCGGCGGACGGTTTCGGCCTAGGACCCGTCGTCTATCAACAACGGATTTTCGGTGACAGTGCACTCAATGGGGGGCGCTGCTCCTGCAAGCCACACGTCTCGATTGAGTGCACTGTCACCGAAAACCACTGCATGGAGGCTTTCATGAAGAAGATTGCTGCCGGCCTTTTCCTGCTCGCAACGTGCGTGGCCGCGCAGGCCGCGGCCCAGGAATGGTCGAACTGGGAACGGTTCCGCACCGTAGACAGCGTCAACATCGACTACAGGATCAAGCCGGACGGGGACGGGTTCCGCGTCGCATGGAGATGCGTCAACGTCAGCAGCCGTCGCATCTCGTGTTCTGTGGGCGCGGGCGAGAACAAGTCTTACGGGTGCTATCGCGGAAGCACCAAGGTTGGATCGACAGAAGCGCTGGGCGAGCGCGCGGGGGTGCGAGGGGGTGGAAGCTACGAATTCCCGTCCGAGCCTGCGTGCCGTGGATTCAAGGCGACTTCCGTACGTCCCTTCGCCGAGATCGCGATCGAAGATGAATAGCGCGGACGGTCGCTGTCGCAATCTAACCGGGGCCTACTCGCGCCGCGCAACGGTGGCCTTCGCCCTCGCTGTCCTGGGGACTCCTGCGGTCGCGAGGGCAGACGAGACGATTGCACTGGCCTGCGATGTCTCCTGGCGATCGATCTCGACGCTAGGCGACCGTGAATCGGGTCCGCTTGGCCGGTGGGAGATTCTCGTGCTGATGCCGGAGAAGGAGGTGATCCTCGTGAAGGGGTGGGCGAAGGACAACGAACTCAGGGAGACCAAGATCGCGGTGCTGATGCCGGCCAACGTCTCTGAAGATTGCATCGACTTCTGCCTCGCCTATGACGGGTGCGGCGGCTACCAGGAAGCCAGGTTTGGCGAGGCAGCCGTCGGCAGGGTCATCATCGAGCGGCAACGCGGGACGCTTAACATGACCTACCGGTGGCGGGTCGGCGCCGGCGAAGGCGGCTATATGAAGACCTACAGCGGGTCGTGCGAACCGTTGCGTTAGCCGGCAATAACGCGGAGTTCGCGGGACCTGAAACGTCCGACGTGTCAAACGATCGCCCGAGCCGTCTGGGCGATGATGATCACAAGCGAGCGCTACCGCGGGCCGCTCGCGGCTGAACGAGCCGCAGGCTGGCAACGAGTGCGAAGGGCGAACTGGAGTTGATGCAGAGAGCCGGTTGAAGCCGCGACTGCCAGATCCCGTTTTCGACCCTGCACTTCGGATGCGTGCAACTGGTCGGGACCCGGTAGCCGCGATCAAGGCATTATGGCCTGCGGCGGTCCCAACCCCCTTGGACCCGGTACGGCTGCCGGCGTGGGAGGTTACGGGGACACGATACCTATCCCCACGCGAACGTCTAAAGCCTGGGAGGGTGCCAACGTCTCTTCGTGGCGCGGATGCGACGACTGCGTCCTACCGCTGCAAGTCGTGGTAGCGGGTCAGTAGGGCTCGCAGGCAAGTCCATCGCCATCCCCGTCTTGTCGCGGCGAGTAGGCAGGAGAGCCGATCGGGATGTCGTAGACGCCGGCTGCATGGGCGGCGGCGCAACTGGGAAACCGGTTTGCAGGGCCGGTGGACTGCGCAGGCTGGAGTGGCAGCGTAGACGGGACCAATGCGGAGGCGCCGGAAGCCGACGAGATCGGTTCTTTAGAAGTGACTGCGAGGAGGGCGGCGAAGGCAGGGCGGAGATCAGGATACAGGCTGTCCAAGCCGAGCGCGATCACCGTGAGGCAGGACGCCCAGTAGACCAAGAGCAGGCGCCTTCCGACAGAAGTCAGTAGGCCCGAGCCGCGATGCGTACGCGCTCGCTGGAAGCGACGTTGAATGCGGCGTACACGCTCGGCGCTGCCCGGTCCTTCGAGGCCGCGAAGAGGTGTGGGTTGTCGCGTGACGCGCTGAGGTTGCGCGTGCGGCAGCTAGAAGTGTTTGAAGGGAGAGGGTTAAGCTCGGCGATCCAAGTTTCCGCTTTTCGGATCGAAGCCAAGGACGGCTTGTGGCGCATCCGAGACCAAAAAAGGGCCGAATCTTAATCCGGGCCAAGGTTACACAAGAAGACGTCGCGCTTGGACCAAGCGACCAAGGCATCGGGCGTCGCGTGCCTGACAGAGTTTCGGCCGGAAGGGGTGCGGTGTCGCGGTGGGTCGGCGTCTCGAAGGCGTCACGCAGATCTATGGCCGCCGCTCGAACCGGACGCGCTCGGCGGCGGGGGAGGCGACCGCCCGATAGCCGGCACGCAGCCAGGCCTTGCACTGCACATGCCGAGTCGCGGCGGCTTCGTTGGCCCACCATTCAGGGCGGCGAGAGCTCTTGGGCAGCAAGGCTCCGAGCACGCGTTCGATGTCGCGGAAGCTCATCTCATAGGTCGCCGTGCTCTGGCGGCGCAGGTGGTGCTCCAGCGGATCGTATTTTCCCATTGATCCCTCGAATGGCGAGCGGAGCATCTTGCAGGCGGCGCGGCGGTCGGCAACGCTTGTGTCTGCGCGCCCGACCGGCCAGACCGCATCCGGGCGTCATGGCCCGCTCCCCAACCCCGATCCGTGAGTCTCCGATGACCGGCAGCCGAGACCAGGCCCTCGCCGACGCCCGCAAGCTTCTGCGGGGGTTCGGCGCCGCACCCGACGCCCGGCGGCGGGCGCAGGCGGTGCTGTCCACCCTGCGCCAGGCCGACGACTGGAGCGCCGCGGGGCGCCGGCAGATTGAGGCGGCTGACGCGTGGCTTCGCGGCGGCCCGTCGGTGACCGCCGTGGAGCCGCAACTCCGCGCCTTGCTGGCCGCCCTGGCGAAAACCTCATGACCGAGACCCCACAGTCCGGCAGGCGGACGATGCTGGACGCGCGGACCGTCGACTTGATCCACCGCGTCGGCCGACGCACCTCAACGCCGCTATTGCGCCCGCCCGTCCCCACGTCGGGGGCGGATGGCGCGCGTTTGACATTCTCGCCATTTGTTGAACGGTCGACGGGCTGACCTCGACCACAGAAATCCTGGAGTACGCCCTCGCCAAGGTAGCGCTGGGGGACGACTTCGGAGCTGCGCTCGTGGCGCGCAAGGGCCGCACGCTGCGCGGTCTGGATATTGAGCTTTGATCTGTCGGGGTCGCTGCGGCGCTTGAAGCCGCAACGCCCCACAGCGGCGCTCGTCCGGCGGGCCGACAGCGCGCTGCCCGTGGTGACGACGCTCGTCGGACCCCGCCTCGAGCTCCTGCTCGATACGTGTGTCTATATCGACGTCCTGCAGGGACGCACCCCGCCCGCTGTGGATGAACTCCTCACACAGCGGATCCTCAACCATTCCACGGTGGCCCTCTCCGAACTGACCCACCTGTTCGGCCGGCTCGAACCGGCGTATCCGGCGACGCGGGCGACCCTGCGGGAGCTGGCTGGCGTCATCGAGGACGTCCCGGCGCAGCGCCTGAGCGCGCCGGGCGTACGCGCCTTCGGCGAGGCGGGCATTCTGGCCGGCCTCGCCGCGCGGCCGGCCGGCCGGCCTTGCCCATGGCGTGGGACTGCTGAACGACGCCTTACTCCTGCTCCATGCGGCGGAGTCCGGCTGCGTGCTGCTGACGCGCACCCTCGCCGATATGGACCGGCTTAAGCAGCTGGCGCCGCATGCCGCCTTCTTGGTCTACGACCGCACCTAGGCGTCTCGCGCGCTGCCGGCGCTGGCGTCGGCGACGCCATCGGGTAGCCTACGCCGATGGAGTCGGTCGACGCCCGGGAACGCATCCGCCTGCTGGTGGGGCAGGCCACCACCCTGCTCGGCCTAGCCGAAGAGGGCCTTGCGCGTGTCCGCCTCACGCCAGACGACCGCTTCACGGTGTTGTCTACCTTCGTCCTGCTAACCAGCGTCCGGGACTGGGTAAGGACCGAACGCGGGCTGAAGACCTATTGGCCGAGGATCCCCTATGGCGAGGCCGTCCGCGAAGTCGCCAACGGCGCCAAACACCTCGTGCTCAACGCGCGCAGCCATCCCGACCTGCATGTGGAAGGCCTCAGTCCCGAGGACGATATCGACACCATCGACTGGGACGAACTGGGTAGCCAGGTCCCGATGATCACACTTTGTGTGCGGCGCTGGCAGGACGAGCCGCTGCGGTGGCGCAGCGCCATGTGGGTCCTCGAAGAGGCCGTGGATGGTTGGCGCCGGGAATTGGGCCTGCCGGATCTGAACTACGCCGCCCATCACTGAGCCAAGCCGCGGCGCTCATCAGCCGGGCGCGGGAACTGTGGCGCCCGACGAGGTCGCAGAGCACGACCTTCGGGGACGTGGTTGAGGCGTGCAGCCACCGTTCGCGGCTTGGCGTCGTCAAAGGGGCCCGCGCAGGTTGAGTTCGGCTAGACTTAGCGAATCAATTCGCGCCACGTCCCCTAAGGCATGAAGACCACCGTCGATCATCTTCCGGAAGGCAAGCGGCGCGAGCTCCAGTGGGTGCTCGAGGTGCTGTTCCGCGAGTTCGAGGAAGCCACGAAGCGCAAGGCGTCGCCGCGCGGACAGGGGCGAATCCTCAAGGTGGTCTTGTTTGGCAGCTACGCCCGTGGCGACTGGGTCGATGACCCAATCGGCGGCTACAAGTCCGACTATGACCTCCTGATCGTCGTGAACCACGACGACTTCACCGAGGTCACCGAATACTGGATGGACGCCGAGGCCCACCTCGAGCAGGCCTTCGACATCGCGCATATGCTGTCAGCGCCGGCGCACTTCATCGTCCACTCGTTGGCCGACGTGAACCGCCAGCTCACCCTCGGCCGGCCGTTCTTCACCGGGACGGTCGAGGAGGGTGTGATGCTCTATGAGACGCCGGACCACCCATTCGCGCGTCCGGCCAAGCTTTCGCCCGAAGAAGCTTATCGTGAAGCGAAGGCGAATTTCACTAAGTGGTCGCGCAGGAGCGCGAGCGCATTGAAAATCGCAAGGTTTGCGCTCCAAGAGGACGAGTTAGATGACGCGGCGTTTCTGCTGCATCAGGCTGCCGAGCGCTTGTATCATTGTACGCTGCTGAGCCAGACGCTCTACTCAACGAAGTCGCATAATCTGAACTTCCTGCGTGGCCAGGCCGAGCGTGTCGCGCCCGAACTGATCCCGACCTGGCCGCGCGCCAATCGGTTCGAGAAGCGCTGCTGGGAGCTCTTGCGGCGCGCCTATGTCGAGGCGCGCTTCTCAGATCAATACGAGATCACGAACGAGCAGCTGGCGTGGCTGGTGGAGCGGGTGACCGATCTGCAGCAGCGGGTGGAGGCGAGCTGTCGGGCCTACCTGGCCATGATCGCGCCGAAGGCCTGACACGAGCGATGGGCGTCGGGCCGCGTAGTAGCGCCTGCGTGACACGCTCAGTTGCTGAGGACCGCCCTCAGGTCGGGGATGAAGGCGCGCTCGCGTATGGAATTGGCGCTCCCCACACGTCGGCGCTCGCGGCGCTCATGTGCACATGCGGGAACTCGAGCGCCTTCGGCGGCGCCTCGGCGTCGGATGCGCCGGCTGGGGGACACAATTCCTGTCCGCGGTAGAGGTCACAGGGGACGGCTCAGGTTCCATCGACCTCGTTGCGACGTGGTCCCGCCGAACGGCCCGGCCTAGATCAGCCGAGGAGGTCTCGCACCGTGGCAAGAGGCAGGAACAGGCGCAGGGGCTGGGAGGGCAGCGGCGCAAACCCGTAGCCGGTGTAGAGCTTGAACCTTCGTTGCACGAGGGCGGCGTCTCCACAGTCGAGAACATCGAGCATGACGACCGCGATGCCGACATCGTCAGCCGCCCGCGCGATCCGGGTCAGGGCGTCCACCAGAAGATCGCCGCCATAACCCTTGCCGGCGAAGCGTGTGTCGACGCCGATCATGGAAATGTAGGCGGCAGGGATCTGACCGTGACGGGGCCGGGTGCGCGCGAACCGGGCCGGGAGGTCGCTGTACTCGAGCGCGTGAGCGTTGAGGGCGTAGAAGCCGATCAGCTCACCGGCCGGTGCGACCATTGCGAAGACCCGGAGGTTGTCGGCTATCGCGAGTTTGTTGGCGGTCTTTCGGAAGAAGTTATCGACCTGCCCCACGCCGCAGGAAAAAGCCGCCCGATCGTGTTTGGCAGGATCGAGCGGCTCGATGATGGGGTGGTCAGCGCCGGATGCCGTCACCGGCTGGCGATCGTCGCCTTGTGACGACCGAAGGCTGCCCGCAGCTTGTCCGTGGGCGGGGCGGGATTGTCCAGCGCAGCGAAGAAGGCCGCGTGATCGACCGGCTGGAGCACGGTGCGCTCATGCGCGGCGATCGTCTCGATGGCGGAGTTGTAGGCCGCGTTCATCGTGAAGACGGAGTCGTCGACGCCCGACAGCGCGGCGGCGCGCTGGATCGCCTCCTTGATCCGAGGCTTGGTGCGGAAGTTCATCCGCTCCGTGCTTCGTTCGTCCACTTCGCTCACCTGGTCGCGGAATGTGAGCATAGCAGGCTCCTCAAACTTATTTGAGTTTGTACGCCACAACGGCGTACAAATCAAGACATTCCTGCAGCGGCTGCAATCGGGATGAACCGCCGCGGGGCGACGGGCCAATGGGACTCTAGCCGGCCGCCCCCGCCTGTGACAGTCTTGTGGCCGGCGCGGGCGGTGGATCGCTCGCGCCACCGCGACGGCCGATTCGCCGCCGCTGGGCGCCCGCGCCATAGAAGATCGCGCCTCCGGCGCGGGAAAGCGCGGGGCGCGGGGACACTGATCCTTCGCGTTTAAGACGCCCGGTCGCCACGACGCGCGGTGCTTGTGTGAGGACTTCATGTCCCGCCCCCAATCGAGCGGCTCGGCTCGCGTCCGAGCGGCGTGTGATCGCCTGCCGGCTGGCGTGTCGACCGCGATCAGCGTGTGCGACCCGTCATGGCGCGCCCACCTCGTATGGCTCCGCGCCACCATCGGACGCCGCTTTGGATCGGATCTTGCCGACGACATCACGCACGAGACCTACTTGCGCGTCGTGGAGCGGCCCGCGACGGAGCCCGTCGAGAACATCCGTGGTCTGCTGATGACGGTGGCCGCCAACCTCGCGCGCGACACATTCCGGCGGCGGCGAGTGCGCGTGGACCACGCGGCGGCGATCGGACCGCCTTTCCCGGAGGATGCGTGCCGACATACCGCGGAAGACGATCTTCTGGTCCGGCAAGCGGTCTTGGCCTTGCCTCCGGCGCTACGCGACACCTTCCTCCTGAGCAAGATCGGGGGCTTGACGAACCGCGAGATCGCGCAACGCTGCGGTTTGTCGGTGCGCACTATCGACAAAAGGTTGCAGAAGGCCATTACGCTCTTCGTGGCTCAACTTCGGGATTAGGCTTCGAACGATGGGCACCCAGCAGGGAGAAGACCGTCGCGTCCTCGAAGAGGCCGCCGCCTGGTTCACCCGACTTAAGCAGTCGAGCGTCAGCGAGGCGACGATCGAGGAATTCTTTGCGTGGCGCGAAATGCCTGTGAACGCGGAGGCTTACGCCGAAGTTGTGGCGCGATGGCGCCAAGCGGATCGCGTGCGCAACGACCCCGAGTTGGTCGCCCTGACCGAAGCGGCGTTACGCAGGGAGACCCTTCCGACGAAATTGCGCCGGCTTCTTCGCCGTCCGCTTCTGCCCCTGAGCCTCGCAACCCTCGCCCTGGGTGGATTGCTCGTCCTCCTCGTCGCCCAGTTCCGCCCTCAGACCTATGAAACCGACGTCGGCGCCCAACAGATCGTCCGCCTCGACGACGGCTCAGTCTTGCGACTGAACACCGACAGCAAGGTCGCGATCCATTTCGGCCGGACGCAACGCACTGTGCGGCTTCTGCGTGGCGAAGGGTTCTTCGAGGTGGCCCACGATCCGGGGCGACCGTTCGTCGTCGAGGCTGGCGCGACGCGCGTGCGAGCGCTGGGCACGAAGTTCGACGTTCGTCGGCTCCACGCCGGGACGCAGGTGACCCTGCTGGAAGGTCGCGTTCAGGTGACGCGCTCGAGCCGCCACGACACCTGGACGCTCAAGCCCAACCAGCAGATCACCGTCAATGGGACGGTGGCCCCGCCACGGGTAATGGACGCGACCGCAGCCAGCAGTTGGACCACGGGACATATCCGTTTCCATGAGACGCCCCTCGCTGCTGCGGTCGCTGAGATGAACCGCTACAGCCGGACCAAGATCGTGCTGGACGCAGACCACTTGGTCGACATCCGCGTCAACGGGATGTTCGAGACGGGCAACACCCAGGCCTTTCTGTCTGCTGTCACCGAGTTGTTCGGACTCGAGGCGGTGACGACATCGGACGGCTACGTGTTGCGAAGCCGCGTCCCTGCATCCGCGGACTGAACTTTTTGCATCTCCCCGGTTCGCAAATCCGCCGACTGACGCGTCACCCTTGTGACGCTGGTCGACAATGAAGCGCCCGCCACCCCGGCAGGCCGAAAGGCGGCGTCGGGGGAGTAGAATGTATCGAGCCGCCCGCGCCAGTCTGAGACGCCGTCTCCTGGCCAGCTCCGTTTGGGTTCTTGTCACCATAGCCGCACTGCCCGCCGCAGCGGCGCCAGACGCAGTTCCGGTAGATGTGGCGGCCGGCACCCTGGATTCGGCGCTCACGTCTCTCGCAACGCAGACTCGCCAGCAGGTCCTGTACACGGCGGATCTCGTGGCCAACCGCAAGGCGCTCGCCCTCAAGGGATCGTATACGCCCGACGAGGCGCTCAGCCGCCTGCTCGCCGGCAGTGGGATCGTCGCCAGGCGGACGGGCCCCAATGTGCTTGTGCTGCAAAGCGCCGCCGCCAGCGGCCCGCCCATCGCCGGATCGGCGGCGAGCCGCCCTTTCCAAATCGCCGGGGCCTCAAACGACACTGATGCACCTTTTGCGACAGCGGCGCCTTCCGTGGCCCAAGCCAACTCGGCAGCGGAAGCCGTGCTGGTCGACGAGGTTCGGGTCACCGGCTCGAACCTTCGGGGGGTGTCTCCGGCGGCGGCGGTGCGGATCCTCGACCAGCAGGCACTGGAGCGGACCGGCCAAACAACGCTCACAGATGCGCTGCGCTGGCTCCCGGAGAACTTCGGCGGCGGGGCGTCCGAGGGCGCCAACACCTCCGGCTCCGATCGGCTGGCGCGCAACGGCACCTACGGCACCGCTCTGAACCTGCGCGGCCTTGGCAACAACGCCACACTGGTGCTGATCAACGGCAAGCGGGTTTCGGGCTCGGGTGCGTTCGGCGACTTCGTCGACATCTCGACGATCCCGTCCGCCGCCGTGGCCCGGGTGGAAGTGCTCCTGGACGGCGCCTCGGCAATCTATGGCGCTGACGCCGTGGGCGGGGTCGTCAACATCATCATGAAGCGGCCCGAGGACGGCGGCGAAACCCGACTGCTGGCCGGCATCGGGACCGCGGGCGAGCCGGCTCAAGGCCGGCTCGCCCAAACCTTCGGACGGACGTGGGAGGGGGGCGGCTTCCTGCTGTCCTACGAACTCTCTCAGCGCGAGGCGCTGAACGGCGGCGAGCGCCGCTTCGCCGCAGACGCGGACCTGCGGCCCCTCGGCGGATCGGACCAGCGGCAGAACAACGCCTACCCCGGCAACATCCTGCTGCCAGACCCCGTCACCCGCGTCCTCGTGCCGACGTTCGCGATCCCTGCCGGTCAGAACGGCGTTGGGCTGCGGCCCGGGAGCTTCCTGCCGGGGGTCGTCAACCGCACGAACCAGCGCCAGGGCGTGACCGTCCTGCCGAAGCAGACGCTCAACGCCGTCTATCTGTCCGCAGAACAAGCGTTGGGCGACCGCCTGCAGGTCAGCGCCGACGCGCGCTACAGCGCTCGGCGTTACAAGTCGCATTCGGCGCCGCTCATCAGCACGCTCACGGTGACGTCGGCCAACCCGTTCTTCGTCTCGCCGACCGGGGCCACATCGCACAGCATCGCCTATTCGTTCGCGGAGGAGGCCCCGAACCCGGTCGCTTATGGCGTGACCGAGGCCTTGGGCGCCACGCTCAACGCCGAGCTCAAGCTCCGCGGGGATTGGCGGGCGGAGGCCTTCGGCGCCTATGCCCAGGAGACCGCCGAAGTGCGCAACGGCGGCACGCTCAATTCCGCCTTCCTGAGCGAGGCCCTTGGCGCGGTGACGGACCGGCCTGAGACGGCCTTCAACGCCGCTCGCGACGGCTTCTTCAACCCCTTTACCGGCATCGCCGGGAGCAACAGGCCAGGCGTCATCGGGTTCATCGCGTCAGGCTACACCTTCAACCGCGCGCGGTCCGATGTCCGCTCGATGGGCGCGCAGGCGGACGGGACGCTGTGGTCCCTGCCCGCTGGGGCGCTGAAGCTGGCGCTCGGCGTCCAGGCTCGCAAGGAACGCCTGCGGCGAGAAGGCGCCAACTGGTTCTCGACGCTCACGCCCGTGCCGCAGACGCCGACGGACCAGAGCCGCACCGTCACCGCCGCCTTCGCCGAGGCGCGGGTGCCGATCTTCGGCGGCGAGCAGGCCCGCCGGGGCCTTGAGCGGCTGGACCTGGTGCTGGCCGGGCGGGTCGAGCACTACGAGTCCTTCGGGACCACCGCCAACCCGAAGGTGGGCGTGGTCTGGGCGCCAGTCGGCGGCCTGAACCTGCGCCTGTCCTACGGTCGCTCGTTCCGCGCGCCGGCGTTGCGCGAGATCTTCGATGCGAAGCTCTACTCGCCGGCCAACTTCGCCCTGGGCGGCGGCCAGCTCCGCGGACTATCCCTCGGCGGGGGGAACGAGGACCTCAAGCCGGAGACCGCCGACACCTGGGCTCTGGGCTTCGACTGGCGGCCGGAGCGCTGGCCTGGACTCACCCTGAGCGTCTCGGCCTACGACGTGCAGTTCAAGAACCGCGTCGACCGTCCGGTGCAGAACAACCTCGCCAACGCGCTGACCGATCCAACGCTAGCGCCGTTCGTGACGCGCATCTCGCCGGCCACGAACGCGGCCGACCGGGCCCTGCTTCTGAGCTACTTGGAGAGCGGTTTTCTCAACACCGGCGGGGGCGTCTTCCCGCCGGAAAGCTACGGCGCCATCGTCGACAACCGTTACGTCAATACGGCTGCGCTGCGCGTCCGCGGGCTAGATGCGAGCGGGTCCTATGCGTTCGATGTGGGCGATGCTCAGGTCGTGCTCGGCGGCTCACTGGCCTACGTGCTTGACTACGAGCAGCAGGTGACGCCGACCTCGGCATCGTTCGAGCGCGCTGGCGTGATCAACTTTCCCGTACGATTCCGGGGCCGGTTCACCGCCGATTGGACCAAGGACCGCCTCACCTTAGGCGGGGCCTTCAACTACATTGGCCACTACCGCGACACGCTCGGCGCGCGCATTGGACCCCAGCCCACCTTCGACATGCAGGCGCGGTTGGCCCCCGCCACGGGCGGCCCGCTGAAGGACGTGGCGATTCTCCTGAACCTGCGGAACGTGTTCGACCGCGCTCCGCCCTTTTACAACAACCCCGTCGGCGTGGGGTACGACGGCGCCAACGCCGATGTCATCGGGCGTTTCGTCTCGCTGCAGCTGACGCGGACCTGGTGACGGCCCGCCATGCAGATCTATCGACTTGTGGCGGCCGTCGTGGCTGCAGCCTTCATCATGGGACCCACATCCGCAGCGCACGCCCGAGCGTTCGAGGTGGAGGATCTCCTCTCTCAGGCGACATTCGGGGTGGCGGATATCGACCCGAGCGGCCGATGGCTCGTCTACGAAAGCCGCCGGCCCTACATCCAGGGGAAACGGTTCGACCAAGGCGAATGGAATGGTCGTGCGCTTAGCCGTCTCAGTGTCGTCGATCTAAAGGGTGACGAACCCCTGGCGCCGCGCCTCTTGTCTCCGGAGACGGGCCTCGTTGCGGGACCATTTTCGCCGTCCGGCGGACGTCTGGCGGTGTTCCGCCTGGCGGACCAACGGTTCCAAATGGGGGTCGCCGACCTCAAGCGAGGATCCGTTCAGTTCCTGGACGTGACCCCACTGCAACCGGACTACGGCCGCACCGTGGCCTGGCTTTCCGAGCAGACCCTGCTGGTGTTGGCTCGAAGCGATGGCCAAGCACCGGAAGGGGCGCGCCGCGGCTGGGTGGCCGCCGAGACCTTGCCGCGCCTGTGGGCGACGGCGGCCGCGGGACGGTCGGCCCATGTGGTGCTGGGGAGCGGCGTCTACGCTGACGTGCGATCCCGCCCTCCGGCCATGCAGCTCCTACGCATAGATGCGCGGAACGGGGCGACCGCGCTTCTTGCCGAAGGTCCCTATGTCGATTTCGAGATTTCTCCTGACAGAACCCATGTGGCCCTGCTTTCCAAAGGTGCGGATCTCCAGGTTCGCGGCGAACAGCCTGTGCGAGGAGAGGCCGGCTCCGAGACGGAACAGCATCACCTGGACATACTGAACCTGCGTTCGGGTACGCGGCGCTCAGTCTGCACCGCCTGTGATTTTCTTCCGCAACTTCTGAGCTGGGCCCCCGACAGTGCGCGGCTGCTGGTCTTCAGGCGGCGGCCGGGCCAGCTTTGGACCGACGGGCGCCTCGGCGTACTCGATCTTCAGACGTCTGAGCTGCGCGAGATCGGCAAGGGTGTGCGTCCGGATCTCGATCTGAACCCGGTCCGCATCTGGGTCGACTGGATCGGGCGAGATCCAGTGCTGTTCGGCAGGGCCGACGATGGCGCCCTCCTCGTGAGGAGTGACTGGTTCCGATTGTCCTCCGCTGGCCCGATCAATCTGACCCGGTCGCTCCCGCCGCCGGATAAGATGTTTCGCATTGGGGACGCGGACACCTTCCGTGTGGCGGCGGACGGAGGGCTTTGGGCGGTCGATCGCAACGGAGGCGGCCGCCGTCGGTTGGCCACAGCCTCGCGCGGAGCGCTTGCTGTGGATGCCAACCTTGCCCGGAGCCGCCAAGGGAGGGGGCCCTTCCAGCGCCTATGGCTGCATGTGACGGAGGGCGGGACACCGCGCCTCGCCTTGCTGTCGCGTCGGGGACTTCAAGTTCTCCGGACGCCGGAGGGCGAACCTCCACTGGCGGCCGTCTCGAGTGATGGACGCGCCTTGCTCTGGCGGGACGTCAGTCCCGCGGGGGTAGAGCGTCTCGTGCTCAGCGAAGCCGGGTCAGCCCCAAAACTCGTCGCCGAACTCAATGCCGAGCAGGGGGATACTGAGGCGCCCGAGGTGATCGCGATCCCCCACCGCAGCCTGAGCGGAGAACAGCTGACGAGCTGGCTCTACCTGCCCAAAGCGGTGGGCGCCCGACCGCCGCCGCTGCTCGTGCGGCCGTATCTTGGCGCGAACTACCCGCATGCCGTCGTGGACCGGCCCGCCGACCAGGGCTTCATGATCAATCTGAGGGTCCTGACGTCACACGGATACGCCGTGTTGATCCCGAGCCTACCGAACCCGCCTGGAGGCATGACCGATCCGGCGCGTGGCTTGGCCGGCCGGATCCTTTCCGTGATCGATGCGGCCGCCGCGAATCCTGCCGCGCGTGGTCGCTTCGACGCCGATCGCCTGGGCCTCATCGGATTCAGCTTTGGCGGCTACAGCGTCATGACCACGATCACCCAGACCCACCGGTTTAAGGCGGCTGTCTCGATCAGCGGTGTCAGCGACTTCGTCAGCTACTGGGCAAGCCAGAGCCCTTTCGCGTACCTGGATCCCGCATCGGGCTATGTTGGCAACCGGATGACCGGCCTTGTTGAATCGACGCAGCCCCGCCTCCAGGCTCCCCCTTGGCGGGAGCCCGACCGGTACGCCCGCAACAGCCCCCTCCTGGTCGCCGACCGGATCGAGACGCCGCTGTTGCTGATCCACGGAGCTCTGGACCCGATCCCTCACGACGGCTCAGCGGCCATGTACTCCGCTCTCTTTCGACAAAGTAAGGACGCCATGCTGGTGACGTACTGGGGGGCGCTGCACGGCTTGGCCAGTCCCGGAGACGTCCGCGACATGTATGCTCGGATCTTTGCCTTCTTCGACGCGCGCCTCGTTAACGGCGACCCGCCGCGAGCGAGTCCGGCGCCCGCGTCTGCCAGTATCGTACCCACGATTCCGTTGCGAGCGAGGTGATGAGATCGTTGGCGGTTTCCTTCCAGATCAGGTGCTCGGCCGTCATCGCAGCGTCGAGGCGATCTCGGTCGAGCAGGCCTGCACTGCAGAGACAGCCATCCAGCAGATACGGGCGCAGGTCGGCTAGGCTGTTCGCCATCAATCTTGCGAAGTAGACGCTTGCGCTCCCTTTTGACCGTCGGCGGGCCACGACCGCCGGCAAGCGGTCGGCAAAGACAGCGCGTTGGAAGGGGCGGTCGTAGGCGCCGCCCGCGAGGACGTATGTCGGGATGCGCAGAGCCAACTCCACCACGGGCTGGGCCAGCAGTGGATACAGTAGATCGGCGACCCGTCGACGTCGACTGTACTGGTGGTTGAAGTGCGACGCCGCGATGGCTCGGACCTGCAGCCGCTTGCCGAGCGGAAGCGTCGAGGCCAGCGCCTCCGCGGTCCACGCGTGCTCAGCGCCACCTGCCCACCGCCGGACCTCGGGAGCGACCAGAGCGTTCACGACCTTTCGCTCCGGCAAACGCCCTCGCCACGCCTGTTCAACCTGGCGCAGCAAGCCCCAAACCGATTGGTGCGTCCGGCGAGCAATGTCGGGGAGAACGGGGCCCGCGAGCGCACCCAATCCCTGGGCGGCCAAGGCGTCGGCCAGGACAACGGGCGCACCCATTTGGAAGAAGACGGCGTCGCCGCCTTGGCCCGACACGATCGCCGTGGCGCCGGTTGCGGAGAGCCGTGCAACTTCATCACGATCTCGCGCAGCGTCCACACCCGCAATCGCCGGCCACGGCTCGGTCGCGAGTTCAGCCAAGTCTTCAACGGTGATCTGTCCGGGCGCTCGCTCGACCCGCGTCAGGGTCACCCCTAGTCGGTCGGCGACGGCCTGCGCGTAGATGGCTTCGTCACCCTCGCGTCTTATGTCCACCAAGTTGAGCCACGACCTGACGCGGTCGTTCAGGCCGACTGCACCGATAGCGGCTGCGAGGGAGGAGGAGTCGAGCCCGCCAGATAGCTCCACAAGGGCTCCGGCATGATCGGCGAGGAGCGAGGCGACACACCGGTCCACGCGTTCCAACAGGTGAGCTGAAGCTGCTTCGGCGTCCTTGGCGGAGAGCAAGTCGTCCGCGAAGCGAAGGGGAGTCCATAAGGGCTCGGCGGCGCCGCCTCCTGACGTCAAGGGCTGGAGCTCGCCCGGGCCCACGGACACCATGTCGTCGAAGAGGGGCGGTGTGGTCGTGACCGTTGGCACTGTCAGGAATGCGGCGATGCGGCTCCAGTTGAGATAGGGCCTGCGAGGCCGCAGGACCGCCGGCAGGCGCCAGGGGTCGGAGGCCGCGACCGAGACGTCGTCGCCCAACGACCACGTCAAGGCGTCGAGCATACCGCTCGGATCACGAAGCAGGGCGGTCTGCCGCCCGTCGTTGAGCACGGCGACATACTGGCCCCAGTGGCCTCGGAGCAAGCGCCGGGCAGTCACCGCATTGCCCCTTGCGCACGCTGGGTTGAACAGAGGCGAGCTCTGCGGGTCGGGATCGGGCATGTTGTAGAGGTCGCCGATGACCAGGCCTGCCTCCCCAGCCAGGCTGCGGACCGGCAAGGACGTGTTCACATCGGTCCAGACCTGGAAGCCCGCGCCGTCACCCGCACGGCGCCAGCACGCGGATGCATCGAGTTCGGCGGCCAACAAGGCGGACCGGCGAGCGGCGAGCTCGCTGTTCGGCGGATGCGCGAGGATGACGTAGGCACGGCGCACGATCAGATGACCATGAGCGGCGTGTAGCTCCGCACCCGCTCGTGATGGTCATCCAGGACCACGTCATCCGCCTGAAGCCAGCAGTGCGCGTGGAACGGCCAGGTCCGAACGCCGAACACCCATGCCGCATCCAGTCCCGCCCGGCGAAGTTCACGCCGAAGAACGAAGGATCGCAGCAGACATTTTCCAGGGAGCGGCGCGTAGGGGGCCCAGCGATGATATCGATCAACGGCCTCTTGCAGATCGAGCGTGAAAGGCTGTCGCCACTCCCCCGTCCTCTGAGCCGCTTCCAGCAGCGAGGCGAAGCTCTTCCCAACGTAGTAGCGCAGAACGTCTGCGAGCGCTCTCGATGTGGGGGCAAGATCTGTAATGGCGGGCGGCGGATAGGTGTCTCGCAGCGCGCTCCGGAGGGGCAGCGGCGGAGGCGAATGCCGCGCGACTGAACCCTCGCCTTCGCTGACAAGCCCGCGGCCAACAAGCGCGGCGGCGAGTTGGTCGTCGAAGACGGTGACGGAGCCGTCGGGGCCAAAGGTGAGTTGCGACGCGCCGTCCGGCAGGCAGAGGTATGTGTCCTCCTCTACGCTGAGGAAGACGACGTCTGCGTCAACCGCGACGGCATGAACGGCCGGACAAAGGATTGTATGAAACATCGTGGTGCGAACGGGAGGCCCGCCAGCCACGCGCTGACGGGCCCGGCCCGCTACTCGAACAGCTGGCCCACATCCGGCTCGGGCTCGCCGATGTCGCCGGCGAGCGTGACGGCCTTCGCGCTGCCGAAGCAGACGAGACGGCTGATGGGTGTCGACAGATGCTTGGACATGGTGTCCTCCTGCTTCAGTGTTCGTCGCGCTTGCGACCGAAGCAGTTCGCGCTCGTACTGTAATATATTCAAATTATATCGACTCTATATTCACTCCGGTTTCGCGAAGGCGGACCAAGGTGGGGGCAGCGTCCACGCGCCGCGTGAAGTACTCCCGCAAGGTATCGCTTGTTGCTTCGGTGTTGCCTTCTGCGACACTTGTAGCAAGGCGCTCAAGCTCGCCCGATGTGTCGCCCAACGCCACTGCCTCTGCGACGCGGAACGGGGCAAGCTGATCTTGAAGCCGGAGCAGATGGCGGGCCAAAGGTGGGCTGGCGGCAAGCGCCACGGCCCGAAGGAGCCGCTCGCTCGCCATCAGACGGTCAAAGCGCTCGCCCCCGGGATGTGAGGCGGCCAGGACTTTGTCCAACTCGATGCCCGTCGTCGTCACCGCATTGGTGCGCGCGGCCAACTGCAACAACTCGAGTTGCAGGAGGAAGAGAAGCCCGACGTCCCGCTCAGAGAGACGAGGTATGAAGAAGCCTTGGCCGCGATGCTCCTGAATCAGTCCCTCGCCAGCCAGATGCCACAGGGCTTCGCGGACCGGGGTCGCGCTGAGGGATAATCGCGAGGCGATCTCGTTCGCGGTCAGTCGCGCGCCCATCGGGTGCACGCCAGCCCGCACCTCACGCCGAAGGGCCTCAAGGGCGAGCCTGAACGAATCCTCACGCTTACGCGGCATAGGGAACTCCAAACATCCGACGGTAGAGTGGCGCACAATTTCCTGATGTGTCGAGGTCTCTGAAGAAGTTCATTTGAGGTCCGCCAAATACTGGCGGATTGCCCGCAACAATTTGGCGGTACAGCGCCACGCCTATTCCATGATTTCGTGTGGCAATAGGCTGGAGAGCGTGTCGCGGGCTCGGATTTCATGGCGACGACGATCATCCCCTGTGCACGACGCATCGTGGTGGATTGACGACCCATGGGTGTCAGGTGGATGTCATCCAAACCTAGGTTGTTGTCATGCTGAGCTCATGCCGCCGTCGACCGAGAAGAAGCCGCGCGATCGCGATGAGGTGCTGTCCAGCGTCCTGAGGGCGGTTCGGAATCATCGCCGCTTGACGGTGCAACAGGTGGCGAACGGCATGGGGATGAAGAAGCGGACCTACGAGCACTTCGAGGCCGGCGAAGGCCTTTTGAAGCTCGAGCGGATCTTCACCTTTGCGACCGCGACGGACAGCGATCCCTACGCGATCCAAGCCAGCGTCAAGCTGGGGACGCCCGACTTCGCCCTCGCTTGCATCGACAACAAGCTGTGCATGCTGCTGGTCGCTCATGCCCGCCAGCTCTTCCGCATGGAGGGCGCGAACCTCGCGACCCTGCAGGCCTCCGACATCATTGAAGCCCTGACGCCAGCCTTCGCGGCCATGGCTGCGAATCTTGGGCAGGCGCGTGAGTCCTCCGCGACTTGGCTTGGAAACCGCGGGCCGACTGCTGACGACGGCAAGTAAAAATGGCGGACGATCCGCCACATTTTGGCGTACTGACCGCCAACATCTGGCGGAGCGCAATAAAATTGCAATTGCACCGCTTGCAATCTGAGATCTCCGGTCTGTAGCACTAGGGTGAGACTGTCACGTAACTGTTCGAGTCTTCGATGAGTGGCGTTGGGCGCATCTTGGGAGCTGCCGCCGGGCTTGTGCTCGGCTTGCAGGCCGCCACCCAGTTCGTCGCCTGGTCTTTCCAGTATGCGCCGCCCCTGGGCCCGGGACTCCGCGCGGGGACCGAGACCATGCTCTATCCGCCCTGGTCGATCCTCGTCTGGCGCGCACGATTTGAGGCGCAGGGCCGCAGGGTCTTCGCGGGCGCGACCTCCCTCATTCTCCTGGGCTTCGCAGGCGGCCTGGGCTGGGCGACCCTGCTCGGCGAAGCCAGTTCCCGTCGGCAGCGCACCCGCGGCTGGGGCAGTCTGCGCGAGGCCCGACACGCCGGGCTGTTGGCCCGAAGCGGCTGCGTGGTCGGCGAGCTCAGCGGCCGCCTGTTGATAACCGCGGACCTGCGCCCGACGCTGGTCACGGGCGGGACGCGCTCCGGCAAGGGCCGCGGCCATGTGGTTCCCAGCCTACTGGCCTGGACGGAGAGTGCGCTCGTCCACGACCCGAAGGGGGAGTTGTGGCGCGTCACGGCCGGTTGGCGATCGGGTTTCTCCCATGCGCTCCGGTTCGATCCGAGGTCGCCGCAGTCGGCGCGCTGGAACCCGCTCGCCGAAATCCAGCCGGGTCCGGGTGAGCTCGCCCAGGTGCAACGTCTGGTCGCCATCCTGTCCGACCCCGGCGGCGTGCGCGACGACGAGGCCATCTGGGACAAGTCGGCCTCGGAGATCCTGGAGGCCGTGATCGTGCATGTCCTCTACTCCGCCGAGGATGGCGACAAGTCCCTGCTGAAGGTGCGCGAACTCCTGGCCGACCTCGACGGGGCGGCCGAGGTGATGCTGAAGACGCTGCATCGTCTGGGATCGGACGGCGAGCCGGAGACCCATCCCTTCGTGTCCACGGCGGTCAAAGGCTATGCGGCGATGCACGACAGGTTCCGGACCTCGGTGCAGGGCACGGCCCGATCCTACCTGAAATGGCTCGCCGGCGAGGACGTTGAGCGCGTGCTCTCCGCGTCGGACTTCTCGATCGGCGACCTGATGTGCGCCGAGGCGCCCGTGAGCCTCTACGTGCAGGTGGCGCCGGCCGACGCGTCCGCCCTGCGGCCGCTGGTGCGGCTGATGTTCTACGCGGCGGCGCAAAGCCTGACAGCCGACGAGAAGGCCGACGCCGCCGGCCGCCCAAAGCGGCACAAGCTGCTGCTGGCGATGGACGAGTTTCCGCTGCTGGGGCGGGTCGAGTTCTTCGAGAAGAGCCTGCGCCTGATGAGCGGCTACGGAATCAAGACGATGTTCGTGGCGCAGAGTCTCAACGACATCGTGGAGACTTACGGAATCAACAACACCATTATCGACAACTGTCACGTCTACACAGCCTTCAGTGCGCTGGATCCGCTGACCCAGGACAAGGTCTCGAGGCTGACCGGCTCGATCGGCGAGGTCCGCACCAGTCGCAGCCGTCCGGCGGGCTTCGGGGCCGGGCGCAGTTCCGTCTCCCGGTCGGAGGTCGAGCGCCCGCTGCTGGAGCCCGGCGAGATCCGATCGTTGCCGGACGAAGAGCAACTGGTGTTCATCGCCGGCCAGCGACCGTTGCGTACGCGCAAGGTCCACTACGACACCCGCCGGCCGTTCCGGGCGCGCGCGGCGACGCCACCGCCGGCCCCCGACGTCCTGGACTCGCCTGGCGCCCCCTCACATCCCTGGGCCGGCCGCCGGGCCCTGGGCGTGGACCCCACTGCGAACCTGCCGCTGTTCAAGGAGATGGTCGGCGCCATGGACGACAAACGGGCCGCCCAACGCGCGGCGCAGATCTATGAGCGGATGGCCGGCGACCTTGCGGCCCAGGAGGCCGTGCTCGATCACCTGCAGGGACGGAGCGATGTCTAGGCGAGAAGACCACCCGACCGTGCGCGTGCAGGTCTATTTCGAGAACCCGAGGATTGAGACGGCCCTGCGCCGAGAGGCGCGGGCTGCGAAGATCCCGCTCAGCCGGGCCGCGGAGCGCGCGATCGAGCGCGGCCTTCTGAAGCGACCGACCGCCGATCCCGAGGACCGGTTGCTCGACCTGGAGCGCAGCCTGCGCGACCACATGCGCAGCACGGCGCGCGACATGGCCATCCTGCAGGAGCTGGTGGTCGAACTCGCCCGTCTCATCCTGCTTCGCCTTCCGGACACGCCGGCCGATGAGGACGCGCTGCTTCAGGCGGCCGCGGACTCCCGCATCGAGAGGTTGCTCGATGCGGCGGCGGCGCGCATCGCCACGGGGGGCCCTGGCCCAACCCACGAAGTGAACGGCCACGCGACGCCGGAGGACCGCTCGTTCCGGGCGGCTGCCACGTGACGGCCGAGGAGGTCGCCAGCGCCCGCAAGCTCGAGGCGCTGCATCATGCCCTCGGCGGCGCTATTCTGGCCGCGTTGCAGGAGCCCCGCGTCGTCGAGGTCCTGGCGAATCCCGACGGGCGGCTGGTCACCGACACCATTGGAGAAGGCCGGCGCGACACCGGCGAGCGGCTCTCCGCCCAGGCCCGGGAACGGGTCATCCGGCTTGTGGCCGAGCATGTAGGTGAGCCCGTCACCCGCGAGGATCCGCGCCTGTCCGGCGTGCTGCCGACCGGCGAGCGGTTCCAGGGCTTCCTACCTCCTGTCTCGCCCCAGCCGGCCTTCTCGATCCGCAAGCGCTCCGCCGTGATCTGGACGCTGGACGACTATGTCGCCGGCGGGGTGATGTGCGCCGATCAGGCCACGGCCCTGCGCGAAGCCGCGCGCGCGCGCCAGAACATCCTGATCTCCGGCGGGACCGGGTCCGGCAAGACGACGCTCGCCAACGCCCTGCTGGCGGAGCCTGCCTTCGCCGACGATCGCGTCTTCCTGCTCGAGGACACGCCGGAGCTCCAGTGCTCGGCATGGGACCTGGTGTCCGTGCTGACGCGGCGCGATCCGAAGCGCATCGGCGTCGGCGACTTGGTGCGCGACGCGCTGCGGATGCGGCCGGACCGCATTGTCGTGGGCGAGATGCGCGATGGCGCGGCGGCGCTTGAGACCCTGAAGGCCTGGAACACGGGGCACCCGGGGGGCCTGTCCACCCTTCATGCCAACTCCGCGGCCGAGGCCATGGCGCGCCTGGAAGACCTGCTCCTGGAGGTCGTGCTGCAGCCGCCCCGCCGGGCGATCGCCCAGGCCATCGATCTGATCGTCCATATCCGGCGGACCCGCGACGGTCGCCGCGTCGAGGGCTTGCTCGCCCTGGACGGCCTCGGACAGGACGGCGAGTACCGCCTGGTCCGACGGGCCTGAGCGCCCCCGCCTCGACAACATCCAATTCACGCCTGCGCCTTCGCCGCAAAGCGACACAAGTCGTCGGCAAGTCGTCACGCGTCGATATAAAGTGAATGTCCGCACGTCGTCGAAATGTCGTGGGAAAGTTGCCTGCAAGTCGTCGGCAAGTTGCGCAAAACTATCTGCAAAATCGTGTCCGAATGCTGTTGACAACCTGTGAGTGCATTTGCTTGCCTTGAGTCGGCGGCGCTGGGATCGCGCCCCTTCAAGGAACCCGACCATGCGGACACCTCTTCCGCGCGGCCTCTTCGCCGCGACGATGATTTGCGGCCTGGCGATCGCCGGGCCGGCCTTGGCGGGCGGCTCCGGGATGCCCTGGGAGGGGCCGCTGCAACAGGTGATGGAATCGATCACCGGCCCCGTGGTGCAGGTCGCCGCGGTGATCGCCGTGGCGATCTTCGGCGCCGGCATCGCCATGAGCGAGAGCGGCTCGGGCATGCGCCGGGGCGTCGGCATCCTGTTCGGGCTCTCCATCGCCTTTGCGGCCTCGACCTTCTTCCTGGACTTCTTCGGGTTCGCCGGCGGGCTGGAGGTGGGCTGATGCAGGTCGACCACGATCCCCACCGCGAAGGCTGGGACCTGCCGCTGACCCAGGGGCTCTCCGAGCCCGTGCTGCTGGCCGGCATGCCCCGGGACTACGCCATCCTGATGGGCACCATCGCCCTGGTGCTGGGTCTGGCGCTTCGCATCTGGTGGCTGGGCCTCCTCTGGTGGACCGCGGCCCATGCCCTGGGACTCTTCGTGGCGCGCGCCGACAAGCGCTTCTTCGAGGTCCTGCGCCGGCACCTGGCGCGGCCCGGCCATCTGGACGCGTGAGGCCCCGATGCGCTTCCTCGACGAGCATCGCCGCCGCCCCGCCACGCTCTCCGACCACCTGCCCTGGGCGGTGCTGGTCGCGCCGGGCGTGGTCCTGAACAAGGACGGCTCGTTCCTCACCGCCATCGCCTTCCGCGGGCCCGACCTGGAGTCATCGACCGAAGAGGAGCTGATGGCGGTGCGCGCCCGGCTGAACAACGTGCTGCGCCGGTTGGGCACCGGCTGGTGCCTGCACGTGGAGGCGCGTCGGCGACCGGCCGATCCCTATCGTTCGGCCGAACCGGACGTGGCCGCGGCGTGGGTCGTGGATGCGGAGCGGCAGGCGTTGTTCGAAGGCGCCGACCCCGCGTTCGAGACCGACTTCCGCCTCGCCTTGACCTGGCTGCCGCCGGCTGACGAGACGCGCCGCCTTGAGCGGGTGATGTTCGACGGCCTGTCGCGCTCCGGGCGGGATTGGCGCACGGCGCTCGAGACGTTCCGGCGCGAGGTCGACACCGTCCTCGACCTGCTGGCCGATGCTCTCCTCGAAGCCCGCCCCCTGGCGGACGCCGAGCTCGTCACGTGGCTGCATGCCTGCGTCTCGGATGCGAGCCATCCCGTGGACCCCGCGCACCTGCCCGTCTTCCTGGACGCCGCCCTGGCCGACATGCCGCTGACGGGTGGGGTCGCGCCCCGGTTGGGCGACCGCTGGCTCAAGGTGGTGTCGGTCCGCTCGCTTCCGGCGGCGACGCGTCCTGGTCTGTTGGACGCCCTGTCGGTCCTGCCGTTCGAATACCGCTGGACCGTCCGCTGGATCGCCCTCGACAAGGCCGACGCGGAGCGTGAGATCGTCAAGCTGCGCAAGCGCTGGTTCGCCAAGCGCAAGGGCGTCGGCGTCCTGCTGCGCGAGGCGATCACCAAGGAGGAGGTGCCCCTCCTCGACACCGACGCGGCCGGCAAGACCGACGAGTGCGACGGAGCCCTGGCGGCGCTCGGTGCGGACGCCTGCGCGTTCGGCTACCTCACCCTGACGGTCGTCATCTCCGACGACGATCCGGCCGTCGCGGCGGAGAAGGCCCGCGCCGTGACGGCGGCGCTCAACGCCCAGGGCCTGGTCGCCCGGATCGAGGACCTGAACGCCGTCGACGCCTGGCTGGGATCTATCCCGGGCGAACCCTATGCGGATGTCCGACGGCCGCTCGTCTCCACCCTCAACCTCGCGGACCTGCTCCCAGTCTCCGCGGCCTGGGCGGGCCCGGCCTGCGATCCCTGCCTGGGCGGGCCGCCGCTCAGCGTCGCGCGGACGACGGGCTCGACGCCCTTCCGGATGGTCCTGCATGTGGGCGACGTCGGCCACGCCATGGTCGTCGGCCCGACCGGGTCGGGCAAGAGCGCGCTGCTCTCGTTCCTGGCCCTGCAGTGGTTCCGATACCCCGAGGGCCGCGTGGTCTTCCTTGACAAGGGGCGCAGTGCGCGCGCGGCGACCCTGGCGGCCGGCGGCGCCTGGCGCGCGCTGGAGCCGGGGCAGCCCTTCGCCTTGCAGCCGCTGGGCCGGGTCGATGACGAGACGGAGCGCGCCTGGGCGGCCGAATGGCTGGGCGAAACCATGCGGAGCGCGGGCGTGGCGCCCACGCCGCGCATCCGCGAGGAGATCTGGGCGGCGCTGAAGGCGATGGCGGACGCGCCGCCGGCGCAGCGCACGCTGACCGTCTTCTGCGCTCTTGTGCAGGACCGCGCCGTCGCCGCGGCCCTGGAGCCGATCACCTTGAAAGGCCCGCATGGCGCCCTGCTGGACGGCGCCGACGACGCCTTCGCCCCCACCCGGTTCGACACCTTCGAGCTCGAACGGCTGATGGCCACGCCCTCGGCGATGGGTCCGGTGCTGTCGGCGCTCTTCCACCACCTGGAGCGCGACTTCGACGGCCGGCCGACCCTGCTGGTGCTGGACGAGGCGTGGCTGTTCCTGGGCGAGACGGCCTTCGCCGCCAAGATCCGCGAATGGTTGAAGACCCTGCGCAAGAAGCGGGTGGCGGTCGTCTTCGCCACCCAGAGCCTCGACGACGTGGCCGCGTCCTCGATCGCCGCCAGCCTGGTGGAGTCCTGTCCCACCCAGGTGTTCCTGCCAAATCCGCGGGCGCTCGAACCGGCCTCGGCGGAGCTCTACCGCGCGTTCGGCCTGAACCGGCGGCAACTGGAGCTCATCGCGTTTGCGACCCCCAAGCGCGCCTACTACTGGCGCCAGCCCCAGGGCCGCCGGCTCTTCGACCTCAAGCTGACGGGGATCGGCCTGGCGCTCTGCGGCGCCTCGAGCCCCGAGGACCACCGGCTGATCGACGCCGTGCTCGCGCGCGCCGGACCGGAAGCCTTCGCCCGCGCCTTCCTCACCGCAAAGGGAGTCCAACATGTGGACCCGCTCTTCGACTGCCTCGCCGAGCCCGCGCTCGCGGCGGAATAAGGCACATCTCGCCCTGGCCGCCGTGCTGCTCGCCACCACGGCGTGCTCGGACCCGAAACCGGCGCAGGCGCAGCAGGTGGTCTTCGATCCGAAGAACCACCTCGAGAACGCCCTTCAGGCCGCCCGCCAGCTGGAAAGCCTCGCCAACGAGGCCCGCGCGCTCGCGAACCAGGCTCGCGAACTGGCGTCATCCCCGTACAGCCACCTCACGCAGACCAGCGAGACGTTACGCGATATCGGCGAACTGGCGCGCACGGTGAAGGGCGTCGCCGCCGACGTGGAAGGGCTGCAACGCGACTTCGAGCAGCTCTATCCGCAGACGATGAAGGGCCTCGATCCACGCCAGGCGCTGGAACAGACCCAGAAGCGGAACGCCAAGGCCCGCGACACCGCCCAAGACCTCGCCCGCGCCGCGGCCGAGCTTGAGCGGCTGGCCCAGGGCCGCGGCGGCCGTCTGACGGGGGCAGTCTCGGCGAGCCAAAACGCCAGCGGCCAGACCGCGGCGATCCAATCCTCCACCCAGGTTCTGGCCGTGCTCGCGGAGGATCTGGGCTCGATGCGCACCATCCTGATGGCCCAGTCCCGCCTGATGGCCGAGGAGGCCGCCCGCCGCTCGGCCGAGCGCACAGCGGGGGCCGAGGCGCGCCGGCGGTTCTGGGGCCGGGAGCCCACGACCATCCCGAACCCCGATTTCGACCCTTACACCCCGCGCCGCTGAGTTCCCGCCATGGCCGACGTCAGCATGCAGACCCCCAACGACCTGATGACGGTGTTTTCGAACACGGTCTCGGCCGGGTTCGCGGCGCTGCAAGGCCCGGTCAACGGCGTGTTCGGGGTGATGATCGCCCTGGTGGTCGCGCTGACGGGCATCCAGTGGGCGCTGTCCTCGAACCGCGAGGTGCTGGCGAGTGGCTTCGGCAAGGTCCTGCTGATCGGCGCCTTCGCCTATCTCATCAACGACTGGGAGCAGCTGAGCCTGATGATCCAGTCGGGGTTCGTCGACCTCGGCCTTACCGCCGGCGGCGGCGGCCTGTCCCGGGCCGATTTCCTCAACCCGGGCGCCATCCTTCAGCAGGGCTGGGAGATCGTGAAGGCGCTGGGCGACACCCCAGCGTTCGGGGAGAACTCCCTCGACGTGGTCGGCGCCCTCACCGACGCCCTGATCCTGGGCCTCGCCATGATCGGGATCATGCTGGCCTTCGCGATCCTGGCCCTGCAGATCATCGTCACCCTGCTCGAGTTCAAGATCGTGACCCTGGGCGGCTTCGTGCTGCTTCCGTTCGGGATCTGGTCGAAGTCGTCGTTCCTGGCCGAGCGGCCGTTGGGGTTCGTGGTCTCCTCGGGCCTGAAGACCCTGGCGCTGGCCATCGTGGTCTCCGGGGCCCGGTCGGTGTTCGATCAGCTGCAGCCCTCCGGAAATCCCGACCTCTACGAAGCCCTGGCGATCCTGGCCGCGTCCCTGCTGCTGGCCATGTTGGCGATCTTCATCCCAAACCTCGCCTCGGCGCTCGTGACCGGCGGTCCGGCCCTGGGCGCCGGCGCCGCGATCAGCAGCGGCATCGCGGTGGCGGCCGGGGGCGCGCTGGCGGTCGCTGCGCCTGTGGGGCTCGGCGCGGCCGCGGCGCGCATCGCGGGGTCCTCCCGCGCGGCGGCCGGCGCGGGGACCGGCCGAGCCGCCTCGCCCCCGCGGCCGCCACCCGCGGCCCCGCCCCCGGCTTCGCCGCCTGCGCCCTCGCCCTCCAATGACAATCCGCCGCGAGGATCCGGCCCGGCGGGCGGAGCGGCGGCGGCGCGTGCGCCCGGCACGGCCGAAGCGGGGACAGCCTGGCCGGGGCCGCCGGCCGGAGCGGCCGCCCAGCCCGAGGCGACCACCGGGTCGGAAGGTCAGCGCCCCGCCGGGCCCGAGGCGAGCCCGGCGGCCGGACGCGATCCGCAGCGGATCGCCGGCGAGGCGGAAGCCGCGCGCCGCGACTTCCACCGCGCAGCCGGGGCGGCGGACGCGCCGGCGAGCCAGCGTCAGCGGCGCAGCGCGGCGCTGCAGACCTTCTTCCTCGCGAACGCCGGCCGCGGACTGCTGCCGGCCGGCGAGACGAGCGGCACGATCTCCCCGCAGCTGAAGTCTGAGGAGCCCTGAGATGCACCCGTTCTTCCGCCCGAAGCGCGCTCTGAGCGCGACGCCGGACGCCACCCCCTATCAGCGCGCCGGCCAGGTCTGGGACGAGCGGATGGGTCTGTCCCTCGCCCATGCCCGCAACTGGCGGCGCATCGCCTTCGCCAACTTCGCGCTCGCGAGCTTCCTGGGCGCGGGCTGGTGGATGCAGAGCCAGCAGGCGGTCGTGAAGCCCTTCGTCGTCGAGGTGTCCGACTGGGGTGAGACCCAACGCATCACCGCGATCAACGGGCGCTACGAGCCGACGGAAGCCCAGATCGGGCATGCCCTTGCCGAGTGGATCCGCGACGTCCGCGCCAAGCCCACGGACCCGATCGTCATCCGCCAGAACTGGCTCTCCGCCTACGACCTGGTCACCCCGCGGGCCGCTTCATTCCTCAATGCCTGGGCTCAGGCCCACGACCCGTTCGCCGAAGCCGGTCGCGAGGCCGTGGGCGTCGAGATCCTCAACGTGGTCCGGCGGACGGAACGCACCTTCGACCTGCAGTGGCGCGAGACCCGCTACGTGAACGGTCAGCAGGCCGGCCAGGCGCGCTGGCGCGCCCTCATCGCCATCAAGCTGCAGCCGCCCAGGACCGAGGCGGAGCTGATGAAGAACCCGCTCGGAATCCGCATCGAGGACGTGTCATGGACTCCAGACGCTTCGTGAGTTGGCGCATGGTGGTCGCGGCGTCGGCCGCGCTGGCGCTGTCGGCCTGCGCCAGCCTGCGCGACTTCACCGGGCTGACGGTGAAGCCCGCGCGACCGACGGCGGCCGCGGCGCCGTCGACGCACGCCGCGGCGGTCGCGCCGACGCCGCCCCGAGCGTTTGCGACCATGGCGCCGATCCCCAATCCGCCCGGGCGTGCGCGCCGCAACCCGTCGACCGTCCCGATGCGGGTCGCGCCCGCGTCCGCCGACCGCTCGCCGCCGGAGGTCGTGGCTGGGGTCGCCGCGCGGCTTTCGCCCGCACCGCCGGCCGTGACGGGGCGCGCGGCCATCGCCGCCGCCAATGTCGCGGCGCGCGAGACCTCGCGCTCCGAGGGCTTCGTGGGCGGGGTGCAGGTGTTCAGCTACGACCCGGGCCAGGTCTACGAGGTTTGGACTGCGCCCTTGCGGGTCACCACCCTGACGCTGGCCCCCGGCGAGGTCATCGTCTCCAAAGCGGCCGGCGACACCGTGCGCTGGCAGATCGGGGAGACCACGTCCGGCCAGGGGCAAGCTCAGCGTGCCCACGTGATGATCAAGCCGCTGGAGCGCGGGCTGGAGACCAACCTGGTTCTGGCCACGAGCCAGCGGGTCTACCTGATCCAGCTGCGCAGCGGCGGTCCCGAGGCCTTCAATGCGGCCGTCAGCTGGGATGTCGCGGCGGTCGCGTCGCAGTCGCCCGGCGCGATCGGCGACCCGGCTGCGGCCGAGCCGCCCGGGCTGGTCGCCCCCGTCGGTCCCCTCGACGCCCGTTACCGCATCCTGCCGCGCGGGTCGCGGCCGGCCTGGACGCCCACGGCGGTGATGACCGACGGGGTGCGCACCTTCCTGACCTTCCCGCCCGCCCTCGGGGCGAGCGAGGCGCCGGCCCTGTTCGTCATAGGCCCCGGCGGCGACGCCCAGCTCGTCAACTACCGACAGCAGGACGGGGTCTGGGTCGTCGACCGCGTCGTCGACCAGGCCGAGCTGCGGGTGGGCGACAAGCCTCGTCAGACGGTGCGGATCACCCGTGAAGGCGGTCGGTCGTGAGCGCGCTGCCCCATTCCGAACCGGAGCGCGCGCCGCCGAAGACGGTGATGCCGCCGCTCGACGCCCGTGCGCCCCGGCCGCCGGTCGTGCGCCTGCGCCGCAGCGTGGTGACCGTGGCCGTGATGGGCGCGGTGGGCCTGCTCGCCGGTTCGCTGGCCTGGGCCTTCGTGGTCCAGCCCGAGCTGCGCGCCGCCGCCCGGGCGCAAAACCTCGAACGCCAGAGTGAGGTCCGCGGCGCGGTGCGCGCGAGCGACGTGATCACCGACCAACCAGCCACATACGGACAGCTTCCGGCGCCGCGCAGGCTGGGCGGCGGCGCGGACGCCTCGGGCCCCGACGCCAAGGCCGTGGATGGCAAGGGCGCTGCCCGCACGGAGCCCGCGGTCGCCTCGGCGGCGACGCGGGCGGCGTCGCGGGGACGCGTCCGCAGTCCGACATCCGAAGCCCGGCAGTCGGGCCTGTTCTTTGCGACCTCCGGGACGGGCCCGGTGCGGCCCGGGCGGAGTGAAGACCCGGGCGCCCGCGACTACACGGCCGTCTACAACACGCATGCGCTGCTCGCGCCCTTGAGCCCGTTCGAGATCAAGGCGGGTGCGGTCCTCCCCGCGCTCCTGCTCACCGGCGTCGATACCGCCCGCGCGGGACCCGTCGTCGCCACCGTGACCGGCAACATCTACGACACGGTCAGTGGCCGTCACCTGCTCATCCCCCAGGGGTCACGCCTGATCGGCCGGCACGAGGGCGAAAGCGGCCACGGCGACAAGCGCGCCTACCTCGCCTGGGACCGCCTGGTCTTGCCGAACGGCCGCAGCCTGATCCTCACCAAAGAGCCGGGCGTCGATGCGCAGGGCATCATCGGCGCCGAGGGCCGGGTCGACCGTCGCCTCCTGCCGCTGGCGGTCGCCACCCTCTTCGCGGGCGCCATCACGACGCTGGGCCAGGTCGCGCGCGATCGCGACGACGACTCCGGCGGCCTGCTGGGCGACGCCGGCGACGCCGCCTCGATCGAAGCCGCCCAGGTCGGCGGCAAGCTGATCGACCGCGAACTGGACGTCAGGCCGTCCATCCGGCTGCGCCCCGGCGCGCGCGTCCAGGTGCTCATCACCCGCGACCTCATCCTGGAGCCCTATCGCTCATGATGCGCGCCTCCAAAGCCCTGCGTCACGCCATCCTGGGCCTCGTCGCTGTCGCAGCCCCCGCCGGCGCGTCGCGCCTCGCAACCCAAGTGGCCCCGGCGCCCCTCCTTCTCATCAACGAGACCCGGAGCGCGCCCCGCGGAGTCTATCTGCGCAGCGCCGATCCGCAGCCGCGTCCGGGGCGCCGCGTGACGATCGCCCAACCGCCCGCCGCGCGGCCCTACCTCGCGAGCCTCCGTGTGCCGGCCGAGATGCGGTTGCTGAAGCGGGTCGCGGCGGTCGCCGGCGAGCGCGTGTGTGCCGAGGGCGACGTCCTGCGCACCCCGCGCGAAGCGGTGAGGATCCTGGCGCGGGATGGCCGGGGCGTCCCGTTGCCCGCCTGGCGGGGCTGCCGTCGGCTGGCGGCCGACGAGGTCTTCTTGCTCGGCGACAGTCCCGAGAGCTTCGACGGCCGCTACTTCGGGCCGGTGCGCCGCGATCGGATCGAAGCCGCCTATAGGGAGGTCTTGCGATGGTAAGCCCCTGCTGGATCGCGCTGGGCCTGGCGCTCGTCGCCGGACCCGTGGCTGCCCAACCCGACTGGCGGGGCGCCGGCGGGCCGCTGTTCGTGGAGGTCCGCGCCGACTCGCTGTCCGCCTCCGAGGCCCGCGCGGACGAGGCCCGCCTCGCGCCGCTCAACCAGCCGTTCGGACAGCCGGTCGCGGCCGCCGCCGAACGGCACGGCCTCGATCCGAAGCTGCTGCATGCGCTGGTGACTGTCGAGAGCGCCTACCGGGCCGACGCGGTTTCTCGGGCCGGCGCTGCGGGACTCACGCAGCTGATGCCCGCCACCGCGGCCGACCTCGGGGTGAGCGACCGCTTCGATCCGCAGGCCAACCTCTCGGGCGGCGCGGATTATCTTGCCCGCCAGCTGTTGCGGTTCGGCGACCTGCGCTTGGCGCTCGCCGCCTACAACGCCGGGCCGGCGCGGGTCGCCGCGCTCGGCCGCGTGCCGTCGATCCCCGAGACGCGGGCCTACGTCCAGGCGGTGGTCGAGTGCTACCTCGCGCTCAGCGCCGGGCGCGGCGTCCGGCGCGCCAGCGAATGCCGTGCGGCGGTGTCGCCATGATCGCGGGGCCCGAGCTGACCGTCGCACCGGCGCACGAGGACGACGCCGACCTGCTGACGCGGGCCCAGGCCTCGGAGTACCTGCGCCGTTTCCATATCCAGATGAAGGTCCCCACGCTGGCCCGACTCTGGTCGGTCGGCGGCGACGGCCCGCCCTGCCGACACATAAGAGGCAAGCCCTGGTACCCGCGGGGGGAGCTGCGGGCCTGGGCGCTGTCGCAGCAGACCCGGCTTCGGCGGTCGCGAAGGGAGACGCGGTGATGATGGGCGTCGTGGGAAGGGCAGAGGCAGCATGACCCAGTGGACCGACTTCCTCGATCCGGAAGGACCGGATGGGGCCTATCTGCCCTGGAAGCGGGTTGAACCGCGGGTTGGCATCAGCCGCACCACGGCGTGGCGCCTGCAACGATCGGGCGATTTCCCGAAGCCCTACGTCGTGTCGCCCGGCCGGGTCGCCTACAAGGAAAGCGAAGTCGAAGCCTGGAAGGCGTCGCGCGGCCACCGTGACGAACGCCTGGCCGAGGGGTCTCCGGTCGATGCGCAGGCGTCCTCCCGGCCTAAAGCATCGGGCCCGGCCGAGTCGCCCTGCGTTCTGGACGCGGGCAAGTCCCCAACCCCCGCGTCCGCGGCGACGGCGTCGCAGATCGCAACCGAACGCGCTGCGCCCCTCGCGCAGGCGAGCCGCAAGCGCGGGGACAGTCGCCAGATCACGTTCGACTTCTAAGCGACCCCCGAGGCCTGACTCACGGGCGTGAGACTTGACGTGCCAAGCGGGGCCACGCCGGATAGAGGCATCTCATGGACTTTGTCGACGTCATCGGCGCCTCCGGCGCGGCCTACCGTTTTCGAGCGGCCACGCTGGAGCAGCTTCCGGTCACCGCCGGAAACCTCATCGTGGCGACGGGCGCGCCGCCGCGCCTGGACGTGCGGCTCTGCGCCTCCGCCCACACCCTGCAGAAAGCTGCGCCGGCGGCGCGCGACGCGCTGGCCGCCGCCCGCAGCGGGCAGGTCTTCATCCGCCTCAACATCGCGCGCGCCACGCGAGAGGCCGAACATGCCGACATCGTGGCCGCCTTCGCGCCCGACCTGGATCTCCCGGACTTGGACTGACGCGCGCCAAGGACCAGGAGCCGCTTGACCCCCGCACCATGAGGCCACCTCGGGAGGCCGTAGCTGGCGTTCGACCGTTCCAAGGTGAGGATCTCGCTCTTCCGGCCGCCCGTGGGCATCAGCAACCGCACCGCATCCGCCATGGTCGTCCGTATGCGGCCCCGGCAGCATGGCGCCGTGGTCGTGTCGCGGCAGCGCTCGGCCGGGCCCGCGAGGACGGGCACCAGAACCGGGCCAGCGCGGCTTCCGCTGGCTTGCGCACACTCCGGGATTGCGTCGGATTAAGCCGACATAATGGTTGAATTTGTCGGCTTAAACCGACAAACTGACGCCTTGGGAGGATTTCCATGCGTCGCGGCCACCTGCTGACCACCCCGCCCTACGAGGTCGAAAGCGCCCTGAAGCGCCTCGGCGCGGATCTGCGCACGGCGCGCCTGCGCCGCAACATCACCCTGGCCGAAGTGGCCGAGCGCATCGGCGCCAGCCGGGAGGTGGTGGGCGACGCTGAGCACGGCAAGCCGTCCACGAGCGTGGCGGTCTATGCGGCCCTTCTGTGGTCCTACGGGATGTCGGAGCGACTGGGGGGACTGGCCGATCCGACGTCGGATGACGAGGGGCTGCGCCTTGCCGCGCTGCGGGAGCGGCGACACGCCCGCGCGCCCCAGCCGCTCGACGATGACTTCTGAGCGCGCCGATGCCTGCGGCCTATGTCTACATCACCCTGCCCGGCGCAACGCAGGCGGTCACCGCCGGGCGTTTCGAGCACACCGTCGAGCGCAACGGCGTGGCCGTCGGCCGGTTCGTCTACGGCCGCCGCTACCGCGAGCGGCCGGACGCCGTCGAGATCGACCCGGTCGAGCTCCGCCTGGGCCGCGCCGGCTTCGAGACGGTGCGGCTGGGCGGCGTCTTCGGAGCTCTCCGCGACTCCGGCCCGGACTACTGGGGCCGGCGCGTCATCGAAAAGCACGCCGGCCTCGGCCAGCTCGGCGAGCTCGACTATCTGCTGCACTCCCCCGACGACCGGGCGGGCGCGCTGGGTTTCGGTCTCGGCGTGGAGCCGCCCGCGCCGGCGCGCCAGTTCAACAAGACCTGGGACCTCGAGAAACTGCAGACCCTTGCCGAGGCGTTGCTCGCCGATGAGCCGCCCAAGGACGCCGCCCAGGTGGAAGAGCTGCTGCTGCTTGGCACCTCCATGGGCGGGGCGCGGCCGAAGGTGGTGGTGGAGAGCCAGGACGCATTGTGGCTCGCCAAGTTCAACCGCCACGACGACCGCTGGAACATGGCCCGCGTGGAGCATGCGACGCTAGAGCTCGCGCGCCGCTGCGGCCTGCAGGTGGCCGACTCACAGGTCGTCACCGTGGGTGGCCGCGACGTCCTGATGGTGAAGCGCTTCGACCGGACGCGCGTGCAGGACGGCTACGCCCGCGCCCGCATGGTGAGCGCCTTGACGCTTCTCGAAACCGACGAAACCCCGGATGGGCGGGCCCGCTGGTCATACATCCTCCTGGCTGAGACCCTGCGGCGGATCAGCGAACGCCCCGCGGACGACGCCCGCGAGCTGTTCGGGCGCATGGCGTTCAACGCGCTGATCTCCAACACCGACGACCATCCGCGGAACCACGCGGCGCTCGCGCCGGGCCCCAGCTGGCGGCTGTCGCCGGCCTACGACCTCACGCCGACGCCGGCCTTCGCGGAGGAGCGGCGCGACCTCGCCATGACCTGCGGCGCCCAGGGGCGCTTCGCCAACGCCGGCAACCTCCTCAGCGAGTGCCGCCGGTTCCTTCTCGACCCGGACGCGGCTGCGGCGCTCGTCGACCAGCTGGAGGCCGCCGTTCAACAGCAGTGGTACGGCGTCGCCCGCAACTGCGGGGTCAGCGAGGCCGACTGCGAGGCCATCCGCCGGGCTTACGTCTATCCGGGGTTCCGCGCCTGAAGTCCGGCGCGCTGGCGCTTCTTCTTGTGGCGACGCTGGGCAACGAGCCATCGCTCCGCGCCAGCCCCGCCAGGCGAGATCAGCCCCCACAAGGCGGATGTCCGGCTCTACACGTACGAAGGTGCGCCGCTGCTCGCTGTGGCGGCATCTACCAGGGCCAAACGACAAATGTCCGCACGCCGGGTGGCGGCTTCGCGCCGGTCTCGTCCTTTAGCGCGCCGGCGCGGCGACGGCCTTCAGGCAGCCGCCTCGAGCAGATCGAGCACCGAGCAGGATGGCGCCATGGCCGTGTCGCGGCAGCGCTCGACCGTGCCCGCGAGGATGGCCTCCAGCCGCACGAGGTCGGCGATCTTGGTGCGCACATCCTGGAGATGGTCAGACACGATCACCCGCACCGCCTCGCAGGATCGACGATGAGGTTCGGCGAGGCCCAGGAGCGCGCGGATGCCATCGATGCCGAACCCCAGCTCGCGGGCGCGCCGGATGAAGGCGAGGCGCTGCCGGTGCGCGGGCTCGTAGAGCCGGTGCCCGCCTTCCGTGCGTCCCGGTTCCGGCATCAGGCCGATCCGCTCGTAGTACCGGATGGTCTCGAGGTTCACGCCGCTCAACCCGGCGAGCTTGCCGATCGTCAACCCCGTGCGCCCAGGCATGGAAAACCTCTTGATCCCGTAGTGACTACGGGTTGCAGGCTAGCGTCATTGGCTGTGAGAGGCGATGGGTATGACTTCCCCGACCCGCACGGAGGCGCGTGACAGGATCGTCGGCTGGACCGCCTTGGGCGGCTCTGCACTGGCGGTCTTCGCCTGGGCCGCCTGCTGCGTCCTGCCGATGGCGCTCTCGGTGGCGGGCCTCAGTCTGGCGGGGACGCTCTTCTTCGCCGAGCAGCGCGGCTTGCTGACCTGGGGCGCGACCGCCGTGCTGGCGGCGGGATGGTGGACGGTCTGGCGAAGGCGTCGCGCCTGCGCGCGTGACGGAAGCTGTGCACCGCCATCGCGATTGACGATCGGGCTGCTGGCCGCCGCGACCGGCCTGATCGGCCTGGCGCTGGCCTGGCAGCCCTGGATCGAGCCCCGGGCCTTGATGCTGCTGAGGAGCCTTCGGGGATGATCGGGACCGCCATCGAGCTGCGATCCACCTTGACCTGCCCGGACTGCGGCGCCCGCACGACCGAGACCATGCCCACCGACGCCTGCCAATATTTCTACGACTGCCCGGCGTGTGGTTCGGTCCTCAGCCCGAAGCCGGGCGACTGCTGCGTCTTCTGCTCCTATGCCGATACCCCTTGTCCGCCGATCCAGGAGGCGAGCGCCGCCGGCGAACCGACCGCCTGTTGCGGCGGTGGCGCCGGTGGCTGACGAGCACAGGCTTCGCCCCGCCTACGAGCGGTTGAGGAACGACAGGGGCGAAGGGCCGCTCTGAGAGCCGGCCGTCCACCCAGGTCGTCGGCGACGGCGCTCCTGCAAGCCGCCGGACTGTCCGCTTCGCCCCGTCGCCAGCATCCTACCGGCGACGACGATCCCAGACGGCGACGGGGTCGCGAGGCGGGTGGACGTGGATATGGCCTTGCCTCGCTCGGTGAGACCTTGGCGCCGCTCCGCGGGTCAGCCCGCCTCGTCGGGGAGAGCTTTGTGGACGACCACGGCGTTCGCACCCGCCGCCTTGAGCAGCTCCCACTCCTCGGGATCAAGGAGCTTGGTCGTGTCGATGTGCATGATGACCACATCGACCCGACCGTCCGCGAAGTCCTTGACCATGCGGCGAAACCCATCGTCGTTGCTCAATCGAACTCCTCTCGTCACCGCTATGCGAACGTAATCGTGCGGTCCCGGATCGGCCGCCGGAAGGCGCTCGGAGCCCCACTTCTACGCCGTCTTTGTCGGCAGGCCGAGGCGCTCTTCAGTCCTTCGAACGTTTCTCCTCAGCCGCCCCAAGCTGCGCGCGGCCCGCTTCGGCGAGTTGCTCGTAGAACTGCATGTGCGCGTCCAGGACCGTCAGGAAGTCGACGGCCGCAACGGCGTCCTGCGTCGCCTCGTCGAGCTCATCGGCGGCGCTGGCCTGGATCAGCATGAACTTGTGGTGTGCGAAGACGTGGGCCAACCGAGGCTTGCGGAGATGAAAGGCCGCCAGGATCGCGAAGTGGTTCACCCTCAGGATTTCCGCGAACAGGCGACCACGGGCGAGCCGCAGACCCGTGCGGCCGTTCTCGAAGTCCTGATACCTCGAGGCGGAGGCGGACGCCTGGGCACCTCGCGCGGCCATCGGGCGGGGGCCTGCGTTGCGCCGGCGCATCGGCCTGCGCCACCCGAGCCTGCGCCCGAGCCGGCGCCGCGCGTGGTCGTCCCAGCGGGTGCGGCGGCGGTCGCGCCAATTACCGCGCGCCGGCCCACACGCCAGGCAGCGCGCCGGGCCGCCGGGCCTCGCCCGACGCACAGATGCAGCTGGACCGGTGGTCGTGGACGCGAGCGCCACCCCAACGCAAGCCGAGGCCAGCGTGACGACCCCCCAGCCCCGCGACCGCCCCGTCAGCGGGCGCGCAGTTCCACCATGTCGAGCTTGGCCACGCGCCCGCTCACGACGACACCGCTGGCGAAGTGGTCGTCCATCACCGTCTCGATCCGCACTTCGCCCACATCCCGACGCTCAATGATGGGCGGGGCGCCTTTCATGGCTCCCGGACGCGTCTTGAACCTGACCACGGTCAGCGTCTGCCCGGCCTCGGCTCCATCGGCGCGTCCGACGCAGATCGTCACCGTGGCCCCCGCTCGGTCCACGACCTGGCCACGCATGACATACTTGTGCCAGAGCCCCTGGGCTTGCGCGGGGCGCAGCGCGGGCGCGAGCCCCGCGGTCACGCCGAGCAGAAACAGATCCCGTCTGCGCATGCGTACCTCCTGGAGCCCTGCGCCGGGACGTCTTGGAGACGCCGGCCGACGGAGCCGGCACGAGCGGCCCTCAAGTGAATTCTGTTCTAGATCGGCCGCGTTGGGCCGGTTGCCCGTGACAAGGCTTGCGGGCCAGGCTCGCCGGGCGGGGACGACCGGCGCCTTGAGCGAGATCAAACCGTTCCGTGGCGGTGCGGCTCGCGGACTTGCATTGGACGGGAAAAGGGGAAGATACCCTCATCGCGCAACGCGACAGTGGGTCCGCGTCCGGAGGCTGCCGCTGCGTACCACCCGCGCCCGCCGTCGTCCGCCGCAGGTCGCATCACGCGAAGGACGGCCACCTGGCCGCCTGCGGGTGGCGGCGCGGCGAGCAAACTATTGATCTGGCACAAATTCCTTTGACCCGGACCCAGCTAGGCTGGGCCGACTGGTGGAGCGAAGATGACGAAGCTGACGTTGAGATCACTGGGCGGCGCGGGGACGGTGACCGGCTCGAAGCATCTGCTGGAGCTCGGGGGACGGCGTATCCTGGTGGACTGCGGCCTCTTCCAGGGGCCAAGGCGCTTCGCGAGCAGAACTGGGGCCCGCTTCCGGTGGATCCGGCGTCCATTGACGCCGTGATCCTCACCCACGCCCATCTTGACCACTGCGGGTACCTGCCCAAGCTGGTGCGCGAGGGTTTCCGCGGTGACATCTTCTGCTCGGCGGCCACGGCGGACCTCGCCGAGATCATCATGATGGACAGCGCGAAGATCCAGGAGAACGACGCGGAGTTCGCGAACCGGCACGGGTTCTCGAAACACACGCCCGCGCTCCCGCTCTACGGCAGGCATGACGCCGAGCGCGCCATCGGACAGCTGCGGCCCGTCGGGTTCGGCAAGCCGGTGGATCTCGGGCACGGCGCGGCCGCCACGTTCCGCTATGCCGGCCACATCCTGGGCGCGGCCACCGTGGAAGTGCGCTGGGGCGGCAAGACCGTCGTCTTCTCCGGCGATCTGGGACGCTATGACGATCCCATCACGCCGGATCCGGAGCCCATCGCGAACGCCGACTACCTGCTCCTGGAGTCGACCTACGGCGACCGTCACCACGACCCCGTCGCGCCCGCCGAAGCCCTGCGGAGCGTGATCGAGCGCACGACGGCGCGCGGCGGGACCGTGATCATCCCGGCCTTCGCGGTCGGCCGCGCCCAGGAACTGCTCTACCTGCTGTCGAAGCTCAAAGGGGACGGCGCACTGCCGTTGACGCTGGTCTACCTCGACAGCCCCATGGCCACCGACCCTCGGAGCTGCTCTGTCGCCACGGCGCCGACCACAAGCTGCCGGAGGAGGTTTGCCGCGCCGCGTGCGCCGTCGCGACCTACACGCGCGACGTCGAGGAGTCCAAGGCCCTCAGCCACAACAGCATGCCCAAGGTGATCATCTCGGCCAGCGGCATGGCGACGGGCGGGCGCGTCCTGCACCATCTGAAGCCTATGGGCCGGATCCCCGGAACACCGTCCTGTTCTCCGGCTACCAGGCCGCCGGCACCCGTGGTCAGGCGCTGCTTGGCGGGGCCCGGGAGGTCAAGATCCACGGCCAGTGGATTCCCATCCGGGCCGAGGTGGCGAACCTGCCGATGCTGTCCGCCCACGCCGACGTTGACGAGATCATGCGCTGGCTGTCCGGGTTCCAACGCCCGCCGCGCCGCACCTTCATCGTCCATGGGGAAGGTGGCGGACCGATCGGCCTGAAGGCGCGGATCGAGGAGGACCTCGGGTGGCCCTGCACGATCTCGGCCCAGGGCGAAGCGTACGTGCTGTCGTGATCGCCGACGCCCAGACGGTCTCGGCGCCCACGCTGAAGGCGCGGCGGCTGGGGTTCTTCACCCAGCATGACGCCATCGTCCTGATGCGCGCGGACTGCCACGTCTGCCGCTCAGAAGGCCTCGGGCCCCGCTCCCAGGTGCTGTTGGCCGCGCAGGGCCGCGAGGTGCTTGCGACCCTCTATCAAGTGGCGGACGGGCTGCTCAAGCCGGGCGAGGCGGGCCTCTCCGAAGCGGCGTGGGAGCGGCTGGGCGTCGCCGACGGAGCGGCGCTGACGGTGCGCCATCCGCCCCCGCTGGGCTCCCTGTCGGCGATCCGCCGCCGCATCCACGGACAGCGGCTGGACCCGGCCGACCTGCGGTCCATCGTCCAGGACATCGCGCTGGCCCGCTACACCGACGTCCATCTCTCCGCCTTCCTGACCGCTTGCTCGGCCCTCCCGCTCGACCTGGGCGAGACGGTCAGCCTGACCCAGGCGATGATCGAGGCCGGCGAGCGGCTGGCCTGGGACGCCCCGATCGTCGTCGACAAACACTCGGTGGGCGGGCTGCCGGGCAATCGCACCACGCCAATCGTGGTGGCGATCGTGGCCTCGCACGGCCTGGTCATGCCGAAGACCTCGTCCCGGGCGATCACCAGCCCGGCCGGCACCGCGGACACCATGGAGACCCTGGCGCCGGTCGATCTGGACGTGCCCGCCATGCGCCGCGTGGTCGAGCGCGAAGGCGCCTGCGTGGTCTGGGGCGGGTCGGTCCGCCTCAGTCCCGCCGACGACATCCTGATCCGGGTGGAGCGGGTCCTGGACATCGACACGGAGGGCCAGCTCATCGCCTCCGTCCTGTCCAAGAAGATCGCGGCGGGATCGACCCACATCGTGATCGACATACCGGTGGGCGCCACGGCCAAGGTGCGCTCCGACGACGCGGCCGCCGACCTGGCCGAGCGCCTGGCCCATGTGGCGCGCGCCCTCGGAGTCACCGTGCGCTGCGTCATGACCGACGGCGATCAGCCGGTCGGACGGGGCATCGGCCCGGCCCTGGAGGCCCACGATGTGCTGGCGGTGCTGAGGAACGATCCCGCCGCCCCGGAGGACCTGCGGCGGCGCGCCTGCGGGCTTGCGGGCGCCGCGCTCGAGCTCGCGGGCCGGGCCGCGCCCGGCGAAGGCCTCGCGCTCGCCGAGGCCACGCTGGCCGACGGCCGGGCCTGGACGAAGTTCCAGCGGATCTGCGAGGCCCAGGGGGGCCTGCGGAAACCGCCCGTCGCCCCCCTGACGCGACCGATCCTGGCCCCTCGCGCGGGCCGGGTCGTCGGCATCAACAACCGGACGCTGGCGCGACTGGCGAAGCTGGCGGGGGCGCCGGACGCCAAGGCGGCGGGCCTCACCCTGCACGTGCGCCTGGGAGACGAGGTGGGGCAGGGGCAACCGCTCATGACGGTGCATGCGGAGGCGCCGGGGGAGCTCGCCTACGCCCTCGAGTTCGCCGGGGCCAATCCCGACATCGTCCTTCTGGAGGCCTGAACCATGCGCCTGGTCTTCGCCCTGCCCGGCAACGAGGCCTTCGCCGCCAGGCTCGCCCAGGAGGCTGGCGCGGAGCTGGGCGAGCTTGAGACCCGCCAGTTCCCCGACGGGGAGCACTATGTCCGCCTGCGCACCGATCCGGCCGGTCGCCAGGTCGACGGGTGTGCAGCCTTGTGCGCGCCGACAGCGTGATCCTGACGCTGCTGTTCGCCGCCGCGGCGGCGCGGGCGCAGGGGGCGGCGAAGGTGACGCTCGTCGCGCCCTACCTCGGCTACATGCGCCAGGACACACAGTTCAAGGCGGGCGAGGCGGTGACCTCGGCCACCTTCGCGCGTCTGGTCTCCGGCGCGTTCGACCGGCTGGTCACGGTGGATCCCCACCTCCACCGGCACAAGGCGCTGGACGAGATCTACGACATCCCCTGCGTGACGCTCCATGCGGCCGGACTGCTGGGCGCGTGGATCCGCGCCGAGGCGCCCAACGCCCTGGTGATCGGGCCGGATAGCGAGAGTGCGCAATGGGCCGCGGAGGTTGCCACGGTCGCGGACGCGCCCGTGGTGGTCCTGCAGAAGCAGCGCCTGGGCGACCGGAAGGTGCGGATCACCTTCCCGGACCTGTCGGCGTTCGCCGGGCGCCAGCCGGTGCTGATCGACGACATCGCCTCTTCGGGGCGAACCCTCGCGGCGGCGGCCCGGGAACTCCTGGCGCGCGGCTTTGCGGCCCCCCTCTGCGTCGTGGTCCACCCGGTGTTCGGCGGCGACGCCTTCGCGGAGGTCGCCCACGTGACGGCGCGCGTCGTCTCGACGGACGCCGTGCCGCACGAGACGAACCTGATCTTCCTGGCCCCCCTCGTCGCGGCCGCCCTGAAGGCGGAGGCCGGCGATGTCTGACTTGGAGGTGGTGTTCCGCATTCTGGCCGCCGCTGCGGTCGGGTTCCTGATCGGGCTCGAGCGGTCGCGGCGGATCCGGTTCGTCGGGGCCCGCACCTTCGCCCTGATCGCCACCGTCGGCGCCATGGCCGGGGTCGTCGCCATGCGCCTTCATAGCGAGGACGCGCGGGTGATCAGCACCGCTTGGCCGAGCACATGGGGGGTCCCTCGGCGATGATGGGCGGCGGTCGGATGACCTATGCCTTCGACGCCCAGCGCGGCCAAGCGGTGGGATCCCATATCCGGATGGGCGGGGAGGCGTTCGGCCTCCGTCTCTTCGTGGATGAAGTCGTCACCGTCCGCGATCCGCCGCGCCGCAAGGTCTGGCGTACGACCGGGGAGCCCAGGCTCATCATCATCGGCGCCTACGAGATGGGGTTCGAGATCGCCGAGGAGGGCGCGGGCTCGCGCCTGCGCGTCTGGATCGACTACGCCCTCCCGGACCGCGGGTGGGCCCGGCGCGCGCCCGCGCTCGCCGGCCTCTACGCGCGCTGGTGCGTGAACAGGATGGTGTCCGACGCCGTCCGGCACTTCAGGTCTGCGGGCGCGCGGGCGGCATGAACGGAGGGACGCCGGGGATGGGACGGCCAGCGACACGGCGGCCTTTGCGGCGAAGGACGGTGCTCTGCGCGGCGCTCTGGCTGGGACTGGCCGGTTGCTCGCGGGCGCCGGCGCGCGCGCCGTCCGACACGGCCGCCGCCGCCGGCGCCTCCGACGAGATGGGCGAACCCCACGACCAGTCCGCCTTCGCGAAGGACCCGACGGAGACCCATCTCATGTCGCCGGACGAACCGGACATGCATCCGCAGCCAGAGGCCGCCCCGGCCGAACCCCGCTAGAGTTTCACGCCCTTCAGGCGCAAGGGCGTTGCTGACCACGCTGACGCTGGAGAGCGCCATGGCCGCCGCCGCGATGGCGGGCGAGAGCAGCCACCCGAACATCGGATAGAGCACGCCCGCGGCCACGGGCACGCCGGCGGCGTTGGAGACGAAGGCGAAGAACAGGTTCTGGCGGATGTTGCGCATGACGGCGCGGGACAGCTTCCACCCGATGAAGCAGGAACCGGCGCACCAGATGGAGGCGCATCACTTCTGCAAGCAGGTGAACGAGGACTTCGCCCAGTGCGTCCTGTTCGACGGCAACACCTCGGCCGCCAACATGACCGGCGTCGAGTACATCATTTCCGAGAAGTCTTCGAGACCCTGCCGACTGGCGAGCGGCAGTACTGGCACCCCCACAACGGCGAGATCCTCAGCGGCCAGCTCGTCGCGCCCGGTCTTCCCGGCGTGGCGGAGAAGGAGCTGATGAAGGGCAAGATGAACAGCTACGATAAGACTTGGCACACTTGGGCCGCCGCCAAGGGCGAGAAGGTCCCGATGGGAACGCCGATGCTGGCCTGGTCCTTCAACCGCGACGGCGAGGGGGAGCCGGGCCTCGTAGCGAAGCGCGACAAGACGCTCGGCATCATCACCGCCGATGTGCGGCAATCCCGCCAGGACATGGTGTCGCTCGCCAAACCGCAGGAGGGTGTCGACAGCCTCAAGGGCAAGTTCGGCCGGCCAACCACGGACATTCCCGGGGTGACGGCCAAATTGCCGCGGAGAGACGGCCCCAGCTCAGCCCGGCCGGTGACACCCGTCGGGTGAGGCGTCCGCCAGCCGGCATCTGAAGCGGCCCGCGGCTCCCCGGCTCCGACGCCGCGCTGCGGTGAAGGATCATGCCTGGACCCGACGCCCCCGCTGACCCTTTGGCCGCAGTTGCCCCTGCGACCGCAATCAGGCGCCGACGCCTGGCGTTCGTCGCGAGACGAGCCTCATACCCACAATTCAGCCCACCGGACGGGGCCCAGGCGAGGCCCGCCCTATGCTGCCAGGACGCAAACATGATCTGCGCCTCGTTGAACTTGCTCCTCTTCACGGCCATCCGCGCAAAGGTGACGGACTCTCGCTCAAACCGGGGAATCAGGACGGCGGCACGTCAATGTCACCTCGGTTCTTCAGCCTTCGCCGCCGCGAGACGGGTGAACCAGATGCGCCGAACTCGCTGCGGGAATCTGTTCATGTTCCGCGAGTTGCGCGGCGCCCCGGAATTGTAGCCCCGCCCTCAGAGCGTCCCGCGTATCGGCGGTGTTGCTCTGCCAAGGGGCGATACATCGGCGCAAGCGACCGGGACGGTGAGCGCTGCGAGCCGAGTATACAGGCGCTTGAGATTATCCAGGTTTCGGTCAGCCAGGTGGACGACAGCGGGTCTCTCAAGCGCCGCGTCCGGAACAACGGCCCCGCCGCAGGCCCAGGCACAGGAGCCTCTCGCAATAAGGCCGTGGAGGCGGCGCCGCACCGTCTCTGCGGAAATTCCCAGCCGCCGGGCTACCAAGGCCGCAGTCACGGGTTTCCGATCGGCCTCTGCACCGGAGCATGCCGCGCGGTGATCGTGCTCTGTGTTCGACCGAAAAACCTCAAGCCAGATCGCCGCGTCCACCGCGTCTCCGACCGCCTCAGTCGCCAGCGCCACGATGCGCAGGAGGTATTCGGACGAGAGGCGGGCGGCGGCGCGCAACGGGAGGGGCTCAGCCAGCGGGGGCGCCGTCAATTCAGGCAGGACGCCCCACTCTGCGAGGATCGTATGAAGCTCCGAGAGCTTTCGATACGCCGCCTCCAGCGTCTCGCGATGTCCCGGCAGCGCGAGGCGTCGTGCGGGCACCACGAGACCGTCCGGAGAATTGCGGCACACGCCAAGCAGCGCCAGTCGATTCACCCGCCGGCGCACCGTCTCGAACGGGAGCCTGAGAGACTGCGCAAGCGCGTTGATGCGGATTGGCCGGCGGAGCTCATCTGGCGGCACGGCACGGTAGGTCGCATAGGCGGCCTGCAAAGCGGAGTTTCGCATCAGCGCCTCGACGTTCGCCTGGGTGACGGTGGTCACGATCAAGGCGTCGGTCAGGTCCATCGGCTGACGACCGGTCTGAACCTGATCCAGCAGGAAGCCCGTGGTGATGCTCAATATGCTTTTTGCTTCCACCGCCACGCGTGCCCCCCTTCCGCATGGCTTTTTCCGAAGAGTGATAATCTTGTACGCGGCCCAGTGCTGCAGGGAGTGTCGATATTAAGAAGGGTAGGCAACCAGCAACTCCAACCAAGTCATAATTGTATGTTACATTATGATGCGGATTCTGTTCGAGTCGGAGCATGATCAGTTTCGAACAACAATGCCGCACCTTTCCCCGACCCGTGGGCTTGGGTCCCGCAGAGGGTGTGCGCTGGGCTCTCGTCACCGTGCCGGGCGTGGGTCTCTTGGCGAGCTGGCTGCCTTTCGTCGCGTCCAGAAAGCTCAAGGCCGCAATAGTGAGTTGACCCTAAGGCCGGGCAAGAGGCTTGCGGCGACATCGGCGTGGGGTCGGCGGCGTCCGGACGGGCGCTGCCAGGTCGGAGACCGTCGCGCGAACATCAGAGTTGCGGGTCAGGATGAAAGCGCGCGCCGCCCCTTCGCGACCCCGGGGCAATGTGTCCGCAGGTCGTCGAGCACCTCGTAACGATCGGTTCTGAACCTCGGACGGAGAGGCGTCTGGGCGAAGATGCTCGGCAACGCCTCAGCCGTCGTTGACTTGCGTCTGCCGGTCCAGCTCCTCAAGAAATCCGACCGCAGCGGTGAGAAAGGCGTCGTTGCGATCGCCCGCCACCATGTGCGACGCGCCCGCGACATCGGTGAACCTTGCGTTGGGAAGCTGCGCGACGAAGGTCTCCGCCGCTTCCCGAGAAACCAGTTCGCTCAGCCGGCCCCGGATGAGATGCACCGGAAGCGTCAACGCGGGCAATCGGGCTTGGAACGCGTCGGCATCCCGCAAGGATCGGCCGCGATGGACGCCGGAGACAAAGCCGGGGTCCCAATGCCAGCGGAGCCGACCGTCGTCCCCCTGCCGCAGGTTCTTGGCCAGTCCAGAGAGATCCGCTGGCCGCGGACGGTGAGGCAGATAGGCCGCAATGACCTCAGCGGCCTCTTCGAGGCTGCCAAATCCTTGGGCGACATGGGCGCTCATGAACTCCATGACCTTGGCGGCCCCGTTCGGGTCCATGCTCGGAACGATGTCGACCAGGGTGATCGAGCTGAAGCCGCCGGGCGCGATCTCGGCCTCCGCGTACAGTCCAGCGAGCCCGCCGAGCGACGCGCCGATCAGCGCCGGACGGCCACCCATCGCGCGCGCGACCTCCGCGAGATCTCCCGCGAACCGCTCAATCCCATAGTCGCCCGTCGGTGACCAGCCGCTGTCGCCATGGCCGCGGAGGTCGAGGGTGACCACTTCCCAGCCCCGATCCGCAAGCGCCGCCGCGGTCTTCGCCCAGGCATGCCGAGTCTGGCCGCCGCCGTGCGCCATGAGGACGGAGCCGCGCCTCGGCTGACCATACCGGTCTGCGGCGAGGTCCAGACCGTCGCTGCTTCTGAAGACAGCTGGGCTCGGTTCATTCATAGGTGGTTCTCACGTTTGCGCATGCCCCGACAGCTTCGCGGGTCGACAAGGTGCGCGAGCAGCCCCTAGCCAACAAGAGCGCCATATCCCGCTTTGCGTCCTGCAGCTAGCTAGCGTAGCATGAACGTGCCATCAGAAAACACATATGTGTCGGAGCATGCATGGGCGAGGTCGTCAATTTCGAGCGGCGCAGACACGTGGCGATCGTCACGCTCAATCGCCCCGAGGCGCTCAACGCCATCTCACCCGAGATGCTCGTTCGCCTGGCCGAGGCCTGGACCCGGGTGCGAGACGACCAGGAGATCCGCGTCGCCGTCGTGACCGGCGCCGGCGACAGGGCGTTCTGTTCAGGGGCCGACCTGGGAAGGTTCATCCCCCTGATGAGCCGCGCTCGCCCGCCCGAAGACGAGTGGGACCGACGTGTCCTGGCGGACCGGGACATGCTCGGCACAGGGCTTCTGCGGACCTTCGATGTGGTCAAGCCGGTGATCGCGGCGATCAACGGCCATGCGATCGCGGGCGGCATGGAACTCGCCCAAGGCACGGACCTTCGTGTCGCGTCCGACACGGCCAAACTCGGCGTGCAGGAGGTCAAATGGGCCATTTTTCCCGGGGGCGGCTCGACCGTGCGGTTACCACGCCAGGTTCCATATGCGCGCGCCATGGAGTTGTTGCTGACCGGCGACCTGATCACCGCCGCGGAGGCGCTTGAGTGGGGCTTCCTTAACCGGGTTGTGCCGCAGGGCGAAGTCCTGCCCGCCGCGCTCGAACTGGCCGAGCGCATCGCGGCGAACGGCCCGATCGCTGTGGAGGCGATCCGCCGGTCCGCCCGAGCCTGTCTGGGGCGCCCAGAAGCCGACGCCATGCAGATCGAGTCCGAAATGGCGGCGCCAGTCTTTCGCACCGAGGATGCGCGGGAGGGTCCGCTCGCCTTCATGCAGAAGCGTAGACCTGTCTTCAACGGCCGTTGATCCTCCACCCCGGCCATCGCCCGTTCGCAAAAGGACCCCCAAAACATGGCGTTGCACAGCCGCATCTGCGAAGTCTTCGGCATCAAGTATCCGATCGTCCTGGCCGGCATGGGCGGCGCCAGCGTGCCCCGTCTGGCGGCGGCCGTCTCGAACGCCGGGGGCCTGGGCGTCCTCGGGGCCGCGGCTTGCGCGCCGGAGGAGCTGCGCGCCTGGATCCGCGAGGTGAGATCCCTCACCGATAAGCCCTTCGGCGTCGACACCTTGCTGCCGGCCTCGGTGCGCCGCGACGTCGCAGATGCGGCGGCGGTCTCCGGCGACCGCGCCAAGCCGTCCTCGATGGAGCTGATCGGCGACTACCGGGCCTTCGCGGCGGATTTCATGCGCGCGGAAGGCCTTGAGCAGGTGGCGCGCGCGCGCGAACCCGCGAACGGCGAGGCGCACGGCGGCCCAGCGTTTTTCTCGAAGGAGTTCTTCGAGGCGCAGATGGAGGTGGTGGTCGAGGAGAAGGTCCCGGTCTATGCGGCCGGGTTGGGAAATCCCGGCCCCTGGATGGATCGGCTGAAGGCCAACGGCACCAAGGTGATGGCGGTGATCGGCTCAGTAAAACACGCGCTGCAGGTCGCTGCCTCCGGCATCGATGTCGTCGTCGCCCAGGGACATGACGGAGGCGGGCACAATTCGCCAATCGGAACCATGGCGCTGATCCCCCAGGTCGTCGACGCCATGGCCGGCCGGATGCCGGTGCTCGGGGCCGGCGGGATCACCGATGGCCGTGGCGTGGCCGCCGCCATGATGCTGGGCGCCGAGGGCGCCTGGGTCGGCACCGCGTTCCTGGCCACCGAAGAGGCCGGGATCCAGCAGTTCCAGAAGGAAGTCCTGGTGGAGTACGGCGACGGAGACACGGTGGTGTCGAAGTCGGTCACCGGCAAGCCGGCGCGGATCATCCGCAACAAATGGGCGCAGGCTTGGGTCGATGCCGACAAGCAACCCCTGCCGATGCCATTCCAGTCGATGATCGCAGGACCCGTGCTGGCCGCCGCGACCCGCGACCAGCGCAAGGACATCGCCCCGGGATTCGCCGGCCAGGGCATCGGTTTGATCAAGGCGATCCGCCCGGCGCGAGAGGTCCTGGAGGATCTCGTCAGCGGGGCGGAGCAGGCTCTGTCCCGAGCCGACCGTTTCCGCTGAAGCTGAAAGGAACATCGATGGTCCCGCGCAGAATGCCTGAATTCCACGCCGAGATGGTCGAGGGCTTCATGGCCTCGAGCAATCGGATGACCGGTCTGCCGGAGTTCCTCGGCCTGAAGATCACGGGCATGGAGCCGGGCCGATTGACTGCGGAGATGGCCGTTGACCCCAAGCTGCTCACCGGCTTCGGCAACATGCACGGGGGCGTCCTGTCGGCGGCCTGCGACCATGTGTTGGGATGCGTCTGCTATCCACACATGGAGAAGGGCCAATGGGCGGCCACCACGGAATTCAAGATCAATCTTCTGGCCCCGGTCAGTCGCGGGACGGTCACGGCGCACGCGGAGATCATCTCGATGACCAAGCAGACCGCGGTCGTCCGGATCGAGATGGAGAATGAGGGTCGGCTCTGCTGTTCGGCGCAAGGCACTGTCCTGATCCAGCACCCCCGGCCCGCCTGACACCGCCCGGCGTCGGTCAAGCGGTCTTCTCAATCAAGCTACGGGCCGGCTCGCCAAGGTGGCCCAGGGCGCCGCGCATGATCCGGAGCAGTTCGGGGCGCCGCCCCCGGAAGAGGTCCTTCGGGGCGGCCAGGCCCAGCGCCAGGGGCCGCGCTGGGGGACCGATCGCGAGCGGAATGGCCAGCATCGCCGCCTGAGGATTCACCAGTCCGGAGTTGAACGCGTGTCCGCGCGCGGCGACCTGGGCCACCTCCGCGGCGACATCCTGCGGGCGCGGCGCGACCTCGTCGCCGTCCCAGACCGCGAGCGCCTCGGCGATCAACTGCGCCCGGCGATCCGGGGTCTCCATCGCCAGCAGCGCGCTCCCGAGAGTCGAACGGGCAAGGCAGCGCCGCGTCCCGGCCTTGACGTGGTACCGGATCGGCGTCGTGCCCTCGATCACGCGCACATACTGGCAATAGCCGCCGCTCGCCGCGCCCAGCACCACGGTCATCTGGGTTTGCTCCGCGATCTCGCGCATCTGTTGCTGGATGCGCCGCAGCGGAAGGATCTCGTCCCCGACCCAGTGCCCAAGCAGTGACACCCGGATGGAAGGGAAGAAGGTCTTGTCTTCGGCGGAAAATTCCAGATAGCCGAGGTCGGCGAGGCTGCGGAGTAGCGCGCCGGTGCTGGAATGGGGATAGCCTAGCGCCACGGCCACGTCTTGGATATGCGCGGGCCGGCGCACTTCGTCGAAATATTCGAAGATCTCCAGCGTCCGGGCCGCGGATTTGACGATGGACGGATCGGGCTTCGGCATGCTTTCAGATCCTGGGCGCCCGCTCAGATCGCGAGCGCCGCCCGGGTTCCTTCCTCAATGGCCCGCACCGCATCCAGCCCGGCTGCGTCGCGAGCGCCCCCAACCAGGGAATACGGCATCTGCTTCGCCGCAAGCGCCGGGACGATTCCCGCCTGTGGCTCCTGGCCGATGCATAACACGAAGGTGTCGGCCACGATCAACCTTGGGACGCCGCCCACCGTGACATGGAGGCCCTCCGGGCTGAGATGGCCATAGTCGACCTCTCCGGTCATGGCCACGCCCCGCCGCACGACCTCCTGGATGTTGGCCCAGCCCCGCGTCTTGCTCAGGCCCGCGCCGAACGCCGACCCCGGTTTGCGCTGGAAGAGTGTGATCTGTCGGGGCGAGGGCCAGGTCTTGGGAGGGGGTCGCAGGGCGCCGCGCTCGGTGAAGGCGGTGTCGATCCCCCATTCCTGGGAGAAGCCCTCGATGTCCGGAGCGGCGGGATCGCCTGTTCCGGTCGGGTGCGCCAGGAGCTGGGCCACATCGAAGCCGATGCCACCTGCGCCCAAAATCGCCACGGTGTCGCCCGCCAGTTCCGGCGTTTCAATCGCCTGTGCGTAGGTGAGAACACGAGGGTCATCCACACCGACCGAGTCCAGCGTTCGCGGTTCAACGCCGGTGGCCAGGATGACATGATCATATGCGGCGGCGATCAGTTCCTGCGGATCCACAAGTACTCCCAACCGCACGTCGACCCCGAGCTCTGACAGCCGCGCGCCGTAATATCCGATAGTTTCGGCGTAATCCTCCTTCCCCGGGATGCGGCTCGCGAGGTTGAATTGGCCGCCGATCTGGTCTGACCTCTCGAACAGAGTGACCTTGTGGCCCCGCTCCGCACCTGTCACCGCCGCAGCCAGGCCTGCGGGTCCCGCGCCAACAACCGCGATACGCTTGGGTTCGATCGGCGCTGCGACATCGCCGAATTCGGCCTCCCGGCAGGCGGCGGGATTGACCATGCAGGTCGTGAGCTTGCCGGTGAAGGCGTTGTCCAGACAGGCCTGATTGCAGCCGATGCATACATTGATCGCGGCGCGTCGCCCGGCCCGGGCCTTGGCGACGAAGTCGGGATCGGACAGAAAGGGCCGCGCCATCGAAACCATGTCGGCCTTGCCGTCTGCGATAAGACGGTCGGCGAGTTCCGGCGTGTTTATCCGGTTCGATGCGATGACCGGAACGTTGAGGTGCGACCTGAGCTGCGCCACCGCCCAGGCAAAGGCCCCGCGGGGCACCATGTGGGCGATGGTAGGGATCCGCGCCTCGTGCCAGCCGACCCCGGTGTTGACCAGGTTCGCGCCGGCAGCCGCGACAGCCTTGGCTTGATTGACCACCTCGTCGAAGGTGCTGCCACCCTCCACAAGGTCGAGCAGCGACTGTCGGTAGACGAGAATGAACCGCTCGCCGCAGCGGGCGCGAACCGCCCGGACGATCTCGGCAGGCAGCCGCTGGCGATTGGACGCCGAGCCACCCCAGTTGTCGGTGCGCTGATTGGTGCGCGGCGCCAGGAACTGGTTGAGAAGGTAGCCTTCAGACCCCATGATTTCGACCCCGTCGTAGCCAGCCTCCTTGGCGAGCATCGCGGCGCTCGCAAAATCCTCGATCGTCTCGAAAATCTCATCCTCGCTCATCTCGCGTGGCGCCAACGGGTTGATCCTCGAGGCGATCCCCGAGGGGGCGACCAGACCCTCATGGCGCGCGTAGCGGCCAGCGTGCAGGAGCTGCAGCACAACCAGTCCGCCGGCGAGATGGACCGCCGACGCAATCCGGCCGTGGTCTGCCACGACGGCTTCGCTCATCACGGCGCCGTTCCTGCCGAGGCGGCCGGCCGCATTGGGCGATACGCCGCCTGTCACGATCAACCCCGCGCCGCCTTCAGCCCTCCGCGCAAAGAACCGAGCCTGGCGGTCGTATCCATCCGACGCCTCTTCGAGCCCGGTATGCATCGAGCCCATCAAGGTACGGTTGGGAAGGGTGACGAAACCCAGGTCCTGCGGCGACAACAGATGCGGATAGCGCGAAATGTCCATGCTGCGCCTAGACTGCGAAGCTTGCCCTGGATTGAGACAGCACGATACGGCCGTCTCCTGTCTCGCCCTGAATGATCGCCTCACCGTCGCCCGTGCGCCAGATCTTGGTGACGATCGTATCGCCATACTCCACCCGATCGGCGAAGCGGCCCTGGAACGCGCGGAACGCGGCAGGATCGTCGGCGCAGAGTTCTCGCAGGACGGCTCGGCCGACAATGCCGTAGGTGCAGAGCCCATGCATGAAGGGCGCGTCGAAGCCACCCATTTTTGCGAACGCCGGATCGATGTGGATCGGATTGCGGTCGCCGGAGAGCCGGTAGATCGCGCCCTGTTCCGGGCGCGTGTCGAAGCGGGCCACGATGTCCGGCGCCCGGTCGGGAAGGGTGTCGCCATCGCCCGCCGAGGGGCCGCGCTCGCCACCGAAGCCGCCGGCGCCGCGGACAAATAGCGTTGCGTGCGTCCGGAAGAGGTCACCGTCGGCGTCGCGACCCAGACTCTCCACGCCCAGCACAGCGGCTTTCCCCTTGTCCCAGACCTCGGTGATCCGGCCGGTCACCTCGACGGTTCCGTCCGGCGGAAGCGGCCGGAACAGCTCGATGGCCTGCTCGCCGTGCAAGAGCATTTCGAGGCGCATCTCGACAGCGCGCATCATGCCGCCCAGCGCTGTTCCGCCCGGAATGACCGCGTAGGTCGGAAGAACCTTCGGGCCCCGGCCTTCGTAGATGAAGTCCAGGTCCGCAGCCGGCCTCGCTCCGACGCCCAGGGCATAGAGCATCGTGTCCTTCGAAGACCAGGTCTCGGTGGAGACGGGAAACTCGAGCCCGACGAGATCGGGCGAGATCGGGTGGCGTGTCATGGGGCCTCGCGCGTTGGGGATGGCTGGCTCAAAGGCTGCGGCGCCCTGCCATCCGGCGGCCACGCTTCGACGCCCTCCTCCAAAGGAATCCGCAGACTCTTGAGGAGCTGAGAAAACATGGTCCAGTTGCCGATGGCGACCACAAGCTCGATCCGCTCGGCGTCCGTCGCCAGGTGGCGGCAGCAGGTTTCCCAGGTCGCGTCGTCGATCATGCCTCTATCGAGGGTGTCGTCGGTGGCCTGCAGCACCGCCCGGTCGGCCTCGGTGAGGTTCGGCGCGCCCTGCCAGTCCCGCGTTGCGGCCAGGTCGGCTTCAGGAATCTCGAGGCCACGGGCCACGCGCCAGTGCTGGGTCCATTCATAGACCGAGCCGGTCCGCCAGCCGATCCGCATGATGATCAGCTCGCGCAGTCTCGCATCGAGCCTGTTGCCGCGGAAAAGCAGCGTGGTGAGGGTCGAGGCCAGTTCCTCAGCGACGTCAGGATGCCGCAGCAAGACCCGGAAGACGCTGAGCGGCGCCATCTGCTCGGATACGCCCGCGGCGCTTGCCGCGGCTTTCGCCTGGGCCAGACTGAGAAGATCGACCCTCGCTCCACTGGCGGCCATCGCGTTCAATCCCTGTCAGGAGACGGTGTGCGGCAATCCGCAGATCGTCAGCCTGCACCCTCCGATCGCTCATTGCCATAACAGATATGAGTTGACTACGACAGATACGTGTTACGATTGTGGGTGCGAAGTGGAGTTCCGCCCGTGATCCCGGCTACGACATTTGCGATGGTTCAAACGGCGCCGCGCCGCTTGGAGATGCGCGATCTTCCGGTCCCCGAGATCGAAGCCGACAGCGCGATCCTTCGCATCGAGGCCTGCGGGATCTGCGGCAGCGACTACGAGCAGTTCGAAGGTGTGCTGAAAACGCCGATGCCGGTCATCCCCGGACATGAGCCGGTGGGGATCATTGAAGCCATCGGCGACAAGGCTGCCCGCCGATGGGGGGTCGATGTCGGCGACCGGGTGGCCGTCGAGACCATGCTGTCCTGCCACAGCTGCGACACCTGCCTCGGGGGCCGCTATCACCTTTGCGCTGACCGCCAGATCTACTCTTACATCCCGCTCACCAACCAGCCCGGCCTCTGGGGCGCGTACGCCCAGTACATGTACCTGGCGCCCAACACGATCGTACACCGGATGGACAAGTCCTTGCCGGCCGAGCTCGCCGTGATGTTCAACCCGCTGGGCGCAGGTTTCCGCTGGGCTGTGGAGATTCCTCAGACTCAGGTGGGCGACACGGTGGTCATCCTCGGCCCCGGGCAAAGGGGCCTCGCCAGCGTCATCGCCGCCCGTCAGGCCGGGGCGGGGAAGATCATCGTCACAGGCATGGCTGCGGATGCGCGGAAACTCGACCTGGCCCGGACTTTCGGGGCGCATCACACCATCGACGTTCAGAACGAGAACGCCATCGAACGCATCAAGGAACTGACCGGCGGCCGGGGCGCCGACGTGGTCGTTGAGGTGACGTCCTACGCCACCGACCCGGTACGCGAGGCCCTGAGCTATGTGCGCGCCGGCGGGACGATCGTCCTGGCCGGGGTGAAAGGGTTCAAACCCATACCGGACTTCGTCTCCGACCTGATCGTCTTCAAGGAAATCACCATCAAGGGGGCGATCGGTGTCACCTCATCGGGGTATCGCAAGGCCATCGACCTGATCGAAGCGCGGTCGCTGCCCCTTGAGCTGATGCACACTCACGACTTCGCGTTGGAGGACGCGGAGCTGGCCATCCGGACGCTCGCGCGCCAGGTGGACGGCGATGAGTCCATCCATTCCTGCCTGATCCCGCCCATCTAGCCCACCCGTGACATATCGCACCGCGGGACGCCGAAGAGGCGCCCGGAAACCCGGAGGAACCGTGAGCTTCAGCGACAAGGCGGCGATCGTCGGCATCGGTGAGACGGAGTATGTCAAGGGGTCCGAACGCACCGCCGTGGACCTCATGCTGGAGGCGGCGCGCAAGGCCATCGCCGACGCCGGGCTGCGGCCATCGGACATCGACGGCATGGTGCCGCCGCCGATCTACACCACCTCCGAGGAGCTGGCCGCGAACCTGGGCGTCGATGTGCTCCGTTACGCCTCGACGGTCCACATGGGCGGGGCGAGCCCGACAACGGCGCTTCAGAACGCAGCCATGGCCGTGGCCGCCGGCATTGCTGACAATGTGCTCGTGGTGCTGGGCTGGAACGGCTACTCCGCGCTCCGCCCCAAGCCAGGCCGGCCGCCGCAGCGGGCCATGAACATGAACACCCTGACCCGCACCATCCAGGGCTTCTACATGCCCTATGGCGTGATGATGCCGGCGCAGATGTATTCCTGGATCGCGACGCGCCACCAGCAACTCTACGGCGTGCCCGACCAAGCGATGGGGGAAGTCGCCCTGGCCTGCCGGGCCCACGCCCAGCTGAACCCGAACGCCATGACCTACGGCCGGCCGCTGGACATGGAAGAGTACCTGAACGCGCGGTGGATCTCCGAACCCTTCCGTCTTTACGACTGCTGTCTCGAGACAGACGGCGCCTGCGCGGTCGTCGTCACCAGCGCCGAACGGGCTCGAGACATGCCGCACCGACCGGTGCTGATCGCCGGCGCGGCCGAAGGCCATCCCTATCCCGCCGACGACATTCCTTCCCGTCCCGACATGCTGAAGATCGGTCTCGCCTACGCCGCGCCGCGGGCGTTCGAGATGGCCGGCGTCTCGGCCCGGGACATGGACTTCCTGCAGGTCTACGACTGCTTCACCTATGTGGTCCTCCTGCAGCTTGAAGCGCTGGGGTTCAGCGAGCCCGGCGCCATCCATGACTTCGTGAAGGATGGTCAAATCCAGCTGGGTGGCCGCTATCCCCTGAACACCCACGGGGGGCTCCTCAGCGAAGCGCATGTCTGGGGCCTCAATCACGTCCTCGAAGCGGTCAGGCAGCTGCGTGGCGACGCCGGCCCGCGTCAGGTTCCCGGCGCCAAATTGGGCCTGGTCACCGGCTGGGGCGATCTTGGCGACGGCAGCCTGGCGATCCTGAGGACCTGATGGCGATGCAACCCCCCACCGTTCCCGCGCCGCTTCCGCGCACCCAGGACCCGATGGACGAGGCGTTCTGGCAGCAATGCCAGGATGGTCGCCTGCGCTTTCAGAGGTGCGACCATTGTCGAGCCTGGCGGTTCCTGCCGCGGTACATGTGCGCCCAATGTGGGTCACCCGACTTCGCCTGGACCCCGGTCCGGGGAACCGGCAGCCTGTACTCCTGGACCATCACCCACCAGGCGCTACATCCCGCCTTCGCCGCGGACATCCCCTACATCGCCGCCCTGGTGGAGCTCGACGAGGGCGTGCGGATGGCGACTCGATTGCTGAACTGCGACCGCAGCGCGCTCCAGCTCGGCCTTCGCGTCGAATTGGTCTTCCAAGTGATCGGGGATGGCTTCCAGCTGCCTTGTTTCCAGCCCCTGGGGACGCTCGCGGCCAGCAAGGCGGCCTGATGGCCACCCGTAGGCCCAGCATGAGGACCCGCCGATGGACCTGACCTACAGTCCCGAGCACCAGGCCTTCCGACAGGAGGTTCTCGACTTTCTGGACGCGCATCGCGACGCGGCGCCCAAGGGGCGCGGGGGCGCGCAGCGTCCGTCCCCAGAAGCGGTGGCCTGGCAGAAGTTGCTGATCGAGCACGGCTACGCCGCGCGGACCATCCCCAAGGAGTATGGCGGCTTTGGCGCCGCGCCGGATATCCTGAAGTCGCGGATCATCGGCGAGGCGTTCACCTATGCGGGGGTTCCGCCCGGACTGCAGAACCAGGGCATCTCGATGCTGGTTCCGACCCTGCTGGAGTTGGGGACCGAGGACCAGAAGCGGCAATGGATCGGACCGACGATCCGAGGCGAAGTCATCTGGTGCCAAGGCTATTCCGAACCGGGCTCGGGCTCGGATCTCGCCAGCCTCCAGACGCGCGCGATCGAGGACGGGGATGACTTCGTCATCAACGGCCAGAAGATCTGGACCAGCACCGCGCGCGAGGCGGACATGATCTTCTGTCTGGTCCGCACCGAGCCGGACAAGGCCAAGCACGACGGGATCAGCTACCTCATCTTTTCGATGGAGACGCCGGGCATCGAGGTTCGGCCGCTCGTGACCATGACGGGGCGGGCGGAGTTCAACGAGACGTTCTTCACCGACGTCAGGGTTCCGAAGTCGCAGATCGTCGGAAAGCGCGGACAGGGCTGGATCGTGGCCAACACGACGCTGAAGCACGAGCGCGGAATGCTGGGCGATCCCGGTCAGCTGGAGTCCCGGTTCCAGGCGCTTGTCGAGCTGATGCGGACCGAGACCGCGGGCGGCGCGGCGATCATGGACAATCCCGTTCTGCGCGACCGCCTGGTGCGGCTACAGGCCGAGATCGCCGCCATGAAATTCAACGGGCTGCGCGTGCTCAGCGCGTCGGCCAACGGCGGGGAGGCCGGGCTGGCGCGGCTGGTCGTCAAGTTGCAGGCCTGCGAACTGGCCCACCAGATCTCCGCCCTGGGCATCGACGCCCTGGGCGAACTGGGTGTGCTCTACGATGAGGCGCCGCACCTGCGAGATCACGGCGCCTGGCAGCAAAACTACATGTTCCAGCTCGGCTTGATCATCGGCGGCGGCACTGCCCAAATCCAGAAGAACATCATCGCCGAGCGCGGGCTCGGCATGCCGCGCGAGCCGAAGCTCGCGGCGGAGGGAGCCCGCTGATGGAGTTCGGGCTCTCGAGCGAGCAGCGCATGCTGCAGGACAGCGTCGCGCGGTATCTGGCCGACGCCTGCCCGATGCAGCACGTTCGCGATACCGCGGCCGGGCCGCAGGTCGTGAGCGCCACGCTCAAGGCGGGCCTGGCCGGCCTTGGCGTCCCCGGCATCCTGATCCCCGCCGAGTACGGCGGCATGGGCCTTGGCCTCCTGGAAGCCGCCCTGGTCGCCGAGGCGCTGGGGCATCGGGTCGCCCCAGCGCATTTCACGGGCGCGCACGTCATGGCGCCCCTGGCCATCATGAGCGGGGGATCGGCGGGTCAGCAACAGACTTGGCTGCCGAGGCTCGCCAAAGGCGAGGCGACGGCGGCCGTCGCAGTGACGGAATCGATCCTGAGCCGCGACGGCGCCGGCGTCCGGGCCAAGAACGGGCGCCTTGAGGGCGCCGCTCTCTTTGTTCTCGATGCGGCCGACGCCGAGGTCATCGTCGTAGCCGACGAAACCGGGCGCCAGCACCTGGTCGCGGCGGATGCGGTCGGCGTTGAGTTGATCGCCCTCCCGACGATCGACAGGACGCGGTCTGTGGGCGAGCTGCGCCTGTCCGGCGCGGCGGCCGAGCCGCTGCCGGGGAGCGGACCCGAGACGACCCGCCGGATCGTCGACGCGGGACGCGTCATGCTGGCCGCCGACACCCTGGGCGCGGGCGCCGCGATGATCGAACAGGCCGTGGCGTACGCCGGACAGCGCCGGCAGTTCGGGCGGCCGATCGGATCCTTCCAGGCGGTGAAGCACATGTGCGCCGAGATGGCGGCGGCTCTGGAGCCGTCCCGGTCGCTCGTCTGGTACGCGGCCCACGCGTTCGACCATATGCCGGATGAGGCGCCTCTGATGGCCTGCCATGCCAAATCGCATCTCTCAGAGGTCGGCCGGCTCGTCGCCCGGACGTCGACGGAGGTGCACGGGGGCATGGGATTCACCGACCTCGCCGGGCTGCACTACTGGTTCAAGCGGATCGGCCTCGATCGCCAGCTGCTTGGCGGCCCCGAAACCGTGCGCAACGAAGCCGCGCGGCTGCAGGGCTGGATCGCGGCGTAGGAGGACCTGAGCATGGCTTGGAATTTCGGCGAAATCCTCGATGCGCTTCCGCGGGTCGTCCCGCCGGAGGCGCCCGCCTTCATTCACGGCGATCGCGTCGTGACGTGGGGGGAAACCACCCGCCGTTCAAACAACTTGGCCAGGGCAATGTTGGCGCGCGGCGCGAGGCCGGGTGACAAGGTGGCCTTCTACATGCGCAACCGGCCGGAATATGGCGAGGCCCTGGCCGCCTGTTTCAAGGGCCGGCTGACGCATGTGAACGTCAACTACCGCTACAAGCCCGACGAGGTGTTCTACATCTTCGACGACTCGGACGCTCAGACCGTGATCTACGGATCGGAGTTTCGCGAAACGATCCTGCAACTCAAGGACCGGCTGTCCAAGGTCGTGACGTTCATCGAAGTCGGCGACGAGGGCGCGCCGCCGCCCTTCGCGGAATCCTACGAGAACCTGGCCACAGTCGGTGACGGCGCGCCGCTTGGCATCGAGCGATCCCCTGACGACCTGCTGTTCATCTATACCGGCGGCACGACGGGCATGCCCAAGGGCGTGATGTGGCGCCATGACGACTTGCGAGAAGCGCAACTCGACGCGCTGCGCCGGCTGGGCCCGGCGCCCGAATCCCTTGAGGCGCACCTGGATTCGATCCGCGCCGTCGGTCCGGGAAGTCGGACCCTGCCAGCTTGTCCTATGATGCACGGAACCGGTCTCATCACGGCGATTGGATGCATGATGGGCGGCGGGTGCGTCGTGACCCTGCAGAGCCCCTCGTTCGACGCTGGCGAACTCTGGTCGGTTGTGGCGCGCCGGAAGGTGCAATCGATCGCCATCGTCGGAGACGCCTTCGCCAAGCCGATGTTGCAGGCCCTCGACGCGAACCCGGGCCGCTTCGACACCTCGAGCCTCGTCTCGATGGTGTCGTCCGGCGTGATGTGGAGCCGCGAGGTGAAGGCCGGTCTGCTGCGCCATATTCCGCAAGTCGCGCTGATGGATTCCTTCGGCGCTTCAGAGGCGCTTGGCTTCGGCTCCTCAGCCATGACCAAGGACGGTGAGGTCAGGACGGCGTCGTTCCAGATCGGTCCCCGGTGCAAGGTTTTCGACGAGGACGAGAACCTTGTGGAGCCCGGCAGTGGCAAGGCCGGGATCATTGCCATCGGCGGCCCGATTCCTCTCGGCTACTACAGGGATCCGGAAAAGACCGCCAAGACCTTCCGAACCATAGGCGGCCAGCGATATTCGATCCCAGGGGACTGGTGCACGGTAGAGGCCGATGGCGCCATGACGCTCCTGGGGCGCGGTAGCGCCTGCATCAACACCGCCGGCGAGAAGGTCTATCCCGAAGAAGTGGAAGAGGCGCTGAAGACCCACGCGGCGATTGAGGACGCGCTGGTGGTCGGCGTGCCCGACGACAAATGGGGCCAGGCCGTGACCGGCGTGGTGGCGGTGGCGAGCGGCGCCGCGTTCGACGAGGACGATGTGCGCCGCCACGTGCGCGCCAGCCTGGCCGGCTACAAGACCCCCAAGCGCATCTTGGTGACCCGGGTGCCTCTCAGGGCCTCGAACGGCAAGGCCGACTACAAGACGGTCACGGATTTCGCGCGGCGCGACCTGGGACTGGCGTGAGGTCATGACAACCCAATCTGGCATCCCGTCCGAAACCCAAGCCGCCGAGGCGTTCGACATCCTGGTGGTCGGCGCGGGGTTCACCGGTCTCTACCAGCTCCATCGCCTGCGCCAGCTGGGGTTCTCGGTGCGGCTGCTCGAGGCCGGAGCCGACCTGGGCGGCATTTGGTACTGGAACTGCTATCCTGGCGCCCGCGTCGACACCCACGTCCCGATGTACGAGTTCTCCAGCGAGGACCTCTGGCGCGACTGGACCTGGACCGAGCGGTTCCCGGCCTGGGACGAGCTTCGTCGCTATTTTCGTTACGTCGATCAGAAGCTCGATCTGAGCCGCGACATCCGATTCAACACCCGCGTTGAAGCCGCTGAATTCAACGAAGGCCGGCAGCAGTGGACCGTGAGGACGCAGGACGGTGGCGCTGTGCGGGCGCAGTTCCTGGTGCTTTGCACGGGGTTCGCCGCCAAGCCCTATGTTCCCGAGCTCAAGGGTCTGGAGCAGTTCAAGGGCGCCAAGCACCACACCGCCTGGTGGCCGCAGAACGGCCTGGACTTGACCGCCAAACGCGTGGGCGTGATCGGCACTGGCGCCAGCGGCGTGCAGGTGGTGCAGGAAGCCGCGGCCGTGGCCGCCGAGCTGACGGTTTTCCAGCGCACGCCGATTCTGGCGCTGGCGATGCAGCAATGCGCGCTGGACGAGGCGACCCAGGTCGAGATGAAACGGGATTACCCCGCCCGGTTCGCGCGGCGGCGAGAGAGCTTCGGGGGCTTCGACTTCCACGCGAGCGGGAAGTCTGCGCTCGAGGTCTCGCCGGAAGAGCGGCAGGCCATCTATGAGGCGAGCTGGGCCGCGGGTGGTTTCAGCTTCTGGGCCTCGACCTTCTACGACGTAATGATGAACCTGGAGGCCAATCGTACAGCCTACGACTTCTGGCGCGCAAAGGTGCAGGCGCGCATCCGGGATCCGAAGCTGGCGGAGCAGCTAGCGCCCCGGGAGCCGCCGCACCCCTTCGGGGTCAAGCGCCCGTCCCTGGAGCAGACCTACTACGACGTCTTCAACCAGGACAATGTGCGCCTCGTGGATCTGAAGGCCACCCCGATCCTGGAGATCACCCCAGGCGGCGTGAGGACGGCAGACGGCGAGTACGACCTCGACATCCTGGTCCTGGCCACCGGCTTCGATGCGGTCACCGGCGGGCTCACGCAGATCGACATCCGCGGCGTCGACGGGGTGACGCTGAAGGACAAGTGGGCGCAGGGCGCGCGGACCCACCTGGGTATGGCGAGCGCCGGCTTCCCCAACCTGTTGTTCCTCTACGGGCCCCAGAGCCCCTCGGGCTTCTGCAACGGTCCCACCTGCGCCGAGCTGCAGGGCGACTGGGTGCTCGAATTCCTGAAACACATGCGCGACGCGGGCGTGAGCCGGTTCGAGGCGACCCCCGCCGCCGAACAGACGTGGAAGGACCATGTTGAGGCCGTTGGCGCCATGACGCTCTTTCCCCTGGCTGACTCTTGGTACATGGGAGCCAACATACCCGGCAAGCCACGGGAACTGCTGAATTATCCCGGCGGCGTGCCGATGTACCTGCAGATGTGCCAGGCGAGCGCCGCCAACGGTTACGAGGGATTTTTGCTTAGAACGACGACAACTCATGCGTCGGCTTGATCGACGAGTGAACGAGCCATGGAGACTTCGATGAGCGACGGTTCGATCGATCTGAGGGCCGAGGCCCGCGCAAAAGCCTACGCAATGCCGTTGGAGGACATCAATCTCGCCGACACCGAGTTATGGCGCACCGATACGGCGTGGCCGTATTTGGAGCGGCTGCGCAAGGAGGACCCGGTCCATCTGCATCCGGCTCACCACCACCCGGACGGCGCGTTTTGGTCGATCACCCGCTACGCCGACATCATGGCCGTCGACACCAACCACGAGGTGTTTTCGTCCGAGCCGTCGATCACCATCTTCGATCCCAAGGAAGACTTCACGCTTCCGATGTTCATCGCGATGGACCCGCCGAAGCATGACGTCCAGCGCAAGACCGTCAGCCCGATCGTGTCGCCGGCCAACCTTCACCTGATGGAGCCGTTGATCCGCAGCCGTATCGCGAAAACCCTGGACGAACTGCCGATCGGCGAGACCTTCGACTGGGTCGATCGGGTCTCCATCGAACTCACCACCCAGATGCTGGCCACGCTGTTCGACTTCCCGTGGGATGAACGGCGCAAGCTGACCCGCTGGTCAGATATCGCCACCGCGGGACCTGACTCGGGCCTATTCGTCACGGATGACTTTGAGACCGAGCGCGGAATGGAGCTCTTCGGCTGTGTGGATTATTTCACGCGGCTCTGGAACGAGCGGGTCAACGCCCCGCCCAAGGGCGATCTGATCTCGATGCTGGCCCACGGTGAGGCCACGCGAAACATGGACCGCATGGAGTACCTCGGAAACCTGCTCCTGTTGATCATCGGCGGCAATGACACCACCCGCAATACGATGACCGGCTCGATCCTGGCCATGAACCAGAACCCCGAACAGCTACGGAAACTGCAGGCGAACCCAGACCTGATCCCCTCCATGGTTTCGGAGACCATCCGCTGGCAGACACCGCTGTCGAACATGAGGCGCACCGCCACCCGGGACTTCGAGATTGGCGGCAAGCTCATCAAGAAGGGTGACAAGGTGCTCATCTGGTATGCCTCGGGCAATCGGGACGAGACGGCGATCGACAATCCAGACGCCTACATCATCGACCGGGAGCGGCCTCGCAACCATCTGTCGTTCGGGTTCGGCATCCACCGCTGCGTCGGCAATCGCCTGGCCGAGCTGCAGTTGCGCATTCTTTGGGAGGAAATCCTGCCGCGGTTTGCAGAGATCCGGGTCGTCGAAGAGCCCCGCCGTGTGCCGTCGGTGCTAATCCGGGGCTATTCTTCGATGCCCGTGGTCATTCCGCACCGCCATTGAGCATGCCCTGGCGGCCGAAAGGCGGGCGTCAGAGAGTTGAGACGCAGGCGAGGAAGAACCACTCGAGCGGCGCGCTTCCCAACGGGTGCTCAGCTTCTCCTGAAGGCTCCCTCGTTTGGTCGTTTCGCTCGATCTTTGCGGCGTCGCTCATCGAAATCTACAACACATATATGTTAGTTCGCGCCATAAACCTGCTAACATGGCTGGCGCAGCAACGAGAGGCGATCGTTGGGCCTGCCCGTTCGGCCGGCTGGTGTGGCGGGGCCGCCGCCGCGACTGCGTCGTTAGGGTGGGACATGTCGGTGACCGAGCCACGCAGGGTCGCGTTCAAGACAGCCGATGGCCTTGACCTGGTCGCCGACCGCTTCGGTCGGCCCGCGCGCGGTTCCGGACTTCCTCAAACACCTCGCCCTGGAGACGCAGACACATGACCGCTGACCGGCTGCCCAACATCTTCGAACTCACGCCGATGGACGCGAAGTTTCGGGACGATCCGCATCAGGTACTCGACAACCTGAGGTCGCAGTGCCCGGTCTACCGCGAGGAAACCGCGGGGACTTACTTTCTGACGCGCTACGCCGATGTCCGTGCGACCGTCTCAGACCTTGAGATGTGGCGAGATCCGCTTCGCGCCGAAGAGGCGGCTGTCTTCCAGCGCCGGATGCTGGAGAATGCCGTGCCGGGCGAGACACGCGGCGAGACCACCAGCATCCTCAGTCTCGACAACCCCGACCATGCCCGCATCCGCCAGCCCTTGGCTCGCGCGCTCTATGCCCGGGTGGCGAAGGGGCGGCCGAACGTGGAGCGCATCGTCAATGTCGCCCTGGACCGCCTCGCTCACGAGCCGACTTTCGACCTGATGCCGGACTTCTGCGTGCCGATCCCAATCGATGTCATCGCTGCGATTCTCGGTGTGGATCATGAACGACTGAGCGAGTTTCGGGACTGGTCCGAGGGGGTCATTCAGGGTCTCAACCCATTCCGGACGGCCGCTCAGACCGAGCATTTGGAACGGGCCCGACCGGCGCTCGCAGACTATTTTACCGAGATGCTCGCGCTTCGTCGGAAGCACCCGCAGGATGACCTCTTCAGCGACATGACCGGGCTTCAGGCCGAAGGTCTGCCGGTCAGCGACGCCGAACTTCGCATAAACCTTTCGGCGCTGCTGGTGGGCGGCAACCTCACGACAACGGATTTGATCGGCAACGCGGTACGCCTGCTGCTGACCCATCCGGATGAGTTGGCCAAGCTTCGGGCCGACCCGGGCATCATCAACGCGGTCGTCGAGGAGGTGCTTCGGTACGACCCCCCGGTGGACATAACCAGCCGGATCGCCTCAAGGGACATCGAAGTCGGCGGCTGCCCGATCAAAGCCAGCCAATCGATGCTCGTCTCGCTGCGCGGGGCCAACCGTGATCCGGAGATGTTCTCGGATCCGCACCGCTTCGACGTGAGCCGCAAGCACCATCCGCACCTCGCATTCGGCGGCGGCGCCCACATCTGCATCGGCGCGCCGCTGGCCCGCATGGAGGCGCAGGTCGCCATTCTGCGCCTGTTCAATCGGTTCCCGGACCTTCGCCTCAGCGATCCCGAAGAAGCCCCGGCGTGGCGCACGCTGCCATTCTTCCGCGGGCTGCAGCATCTCAGGGTGAATGCGCGTTAGGGGCCCAAGGTCATTGCCGAGCGGCGTTCAAAGGTTCGATCAGCCCCGAACGGACATTGCAATAATCTCACGATAGTGTGGCGAGCGCCGCGTCAAGCAGACCAAGTGCTTCTCCGGGCGAGCTGGCTGGAGACAAGTTGCCGTTGAACTGCCTCCACCGCCACGCTCGCAGGTCTTGAACCGCTTGCGCTTCTCGATCGGCAGCCGGGAGATGCCGTGGCGCTGGAAGCAGCGGTGCAGGGCGCTGCGGCTGAGCTTGGGGACGGTGTCCGTCAGGCAGCCCAGCACATCATCGAGCGGCAGGAGCGTCTTCTGGCGAGAGGCCACCACGATAGCCTCCCGGCTGGCGTTGGAACGGCGCTCTTCGGCGCCCTGGTGACCGTCAGCGCATCGCTGTCGTGGTCCCGGAGTGGGCCTTTCGTAAGATCGGCGCCAAAAGTGACGCTAAGGAAGTTATGTGATTTCAATATGTTACGCCGGTAAACGGGGGACAAATTATTGATTAATAACGACATTCAGCTTTTCTGAGCCAGGCCCGCCGACCGGCGCGGGCTCGGTTGGGCTCACTTACGCCGCTGCGGAGGCGAGGAGACGCTGTCCAGGGTCCTTCAGCGTGCCGTCGGCGTGCAGGTAGTGATAGAGTGTGCTTGAGGGGATATCGCCCAGTTCACGACAGATCTGAGGGATGGTTCTGCTCTTGTCGGCCATCAGGTGCTGGGCGAAGCGCAGCCGTTCCGGCGTCATGACCCGAGGGCGGCCGCCCTGTCGTCCCCTGGCGCGCGCCGCGGTGAGACCTTCGTTGACCCGCTGTCGGATCAGATTGCGCTCCATTTCCGCGAAGGCGGCTTGGATCTGCAGGAAGGCGCGCCCCGCGGGCGTGGTCGTATCCATCGGCGAATTGAGCGCCTTGAACGCGACGCCTTCCTTTTCGAGGTCCTCGATCATCCCAATGAGGTCCCGCGCCCGACGTCCAAGCCGATCAAGGTCGAGAACCGTGAGCACGTCGCCAGCGCGCAGGTAGCCGAGGCAGGCGACCAGGCCCGGGCGATCGGCTTGAACGCCGCTCAGCCGATCGTCGAAGATCTTCTCGCAGCCCGCTGCCGTCAGCGCATCGATCTGGCGATCGAGAACCTGCCGCTCTTCGCGTGTCGAGACACGGGCATATCCAATCAAAGCCATCGGGTCTCGCCGGTCAGCTCGACCGCAGGAGCGTGGCCACGGCGATGTCCTCGTCGATGTCGGGCCAATGGATGCCCTGGCCACCGCCGATCAGACGCCAATGTTTGCGCTGCTCGGGGGTGGCGTCCCGCAGACGCGGAAACCACTCCAACGGCGCGTCCAGTTCTCGCCCATCCGCCAGGACGATGTGCAACGCCAGATCGGTCGTTTGGACATCGACCGCGTCGCTATCAAGCTTCAGTGCCGAAATGCCCATGCCAGGCCTCCTTGAATGCCACGCGGTGTTCGATAACCAGGGCGCGGATACGGTTCATCTCGTGGGATCGAAAACCGCGCGAGCCGGCGAGCTGGACCGGATCGAGCCAAAACTTGGCGGCGCACTGGTCGCGTTCGACGTGGATGTGCGGCGGCTCCGCCCCTTCGAGGCTGTAGAAGAAGAAGCGGAACCCGGCAACATTCATCACCGTGGGCATGGGCCGCTTCTTCCTCTCGGCCTGGCGCCTTCAGCGAACCAATATCGCCACGAAAAATATCACCGACCATCAGCTTTTCGGCAATAGATTAATTTGGCTTTTTCGTGGGCCAATCGACCTTCCGAGGTGTCCATTGGGGTGTGAGCTTCAGCGCTAAATGGCGGATGATCTCCAGCGCTATATGGCGCCGATGACGAGCGTGCTCCGGGCAGCTTCGACCACGTCGTCGGTGATCACCGACAGGCCGTTGATCTTCAGGATGCGCTCGATCTGGATGAAGAGGCGCTGCAGCAGCCGGAAGTTTCCGCCAGTGATCCGGGCGATAGTGGCGATCGCCTGGGCGTCGGTGAAGTCGGCGTCGTCGAGCAAAAGGCCCAGTTGGCGCCAGTGGCGGGTAAGAACGAAGGTGAGTTCCTCTTGATGCAGCGGCCGATAGTGGTGGGCGAAGCCCACTCGGCTGTAGAGCTGGGGGTATCGAGCCAGGCGCTTCTCCATGCCCGGCATTCCGATCAGGATCACCGCCATGCCGGTGCGGTCGAAGATGTCGCGAACGAGTTCGAGCGCGGCGGTTTGCAGCCGCTCGGCTTCGTCGATTATGACCATTTCGACCAGTCGATGAACGTGGAGTCGGGGAACCTCTACGCCCTCACGGCGTAGCTGCTCTTCGATGCAGGCACTGATTGCGACAAGGCTGTGGCCCAGGGTGTCGCGCAAATCGCGCAGGGTTCCCATTACGGCGGCCGTGAGAAACACAGTCCGCGTCTTGGCCATCACCGCCAGGACCTCGGCGGTCATGGTATCTGACGTGCCTCCAAGCTCAAGAATCGGCTCAGCCTGGTCCCAATGAGCGTAGCGGCGGGCCGACAGCGTCTTGCCGACACCGGCAGGCCCATAACAGAGACCGATATAGCGGTGTTGACGAACGGCTTTGGCGAACTCGAGGAAGCGTCGATGCTCTTTGGTGGCGATGAAGGTGGGTTCCCGCCGGCGGACGCTCGATGTCATCATGTCCCGTCCTCCTCGTAGATCTTGAGCTTCGATCGGGTCGGTCGGGCGGGTGACCCCGGCTTTGCGGCGCCGGACGATGCGCCGGCGACCGGGAGGAAATCCGCCACGCGAGCGATCCGCTCGTTGATGCCGTTGCGGAGCGCCTGGCGATGCGCCCGGCGAGCCGCCTCAATGTCTTTCAGCGTCACCGTGTTGCCGGCGTGCTCCTCGCTGACGGCACGGCAGAGGAACCGGTCGCGATGGAACACCCGGATTTCAGAGAGGTCGCGCGGATCGTAGCGGATGGTGACGGACTCTCGGATGTAACCGGCGAGCGTGGGGCTGACGTAGCGGAGACCTTGAAAGCGGACCCCGTCACGCTGAACGGTGCGCGCCTTGGCGTGCATGATGAGGAGCAGATCGAGGTCTTCCAGGTTGTCGGGCAGGCGCGGAAGGAAGCCGTCCCCACGCCAAGCGTCGAGCGGCGTCTGACCGGTCTCGCTGTGAGGGCGAACATGGTAGATGCCGGACACGAAGGCGCCGATGGCGCGATCGAGTTCCGCCAAAGACAACCTCGGAGCAGCTGCCGCCTTGCCGCCGGATAGCCAGCCGGGAAGCTCAGGCAGCAGCTCCGTATTGATCGTTCCGAACAACCGCTCGATCTTGCCGCAGCCCTGCGGGCGGCCGACGGCGGAGTACGTCAGCTGAAAGCGTAGCGCGGCCGAGACCTGTTCGAGGTGCAGGCTCGTGAAGTCGCTGCCATGATCGACGTAGAGCATGTCCGGGATACCACAGACCGGCCAGGCCGCCTCGCTCTTGCGCCATATGGCCTGCCGAAGCGCGAGGCAGGTGTTCAAGGCGGACGGCGCCCCGAGAAAGACGGCGTAGCCGGCGACAGCCCGAGAATGGTCGTCGAGCACCGTGGTCAACCAGGGCCGAGCCGGCTTGCCCCGCTCGTCCAGAATAAGGAGATCGAGCATGGTGTGATCGGCTTGCCAGACCGCGTTGGGCGCTGCGGCGCGATGGCGATGGATCAGTTCGTAACGGTCCCGAAAACCGGCGATGCCATCGTGAGCCAACGCCACCATCCCCGGTTCGAGGCGCGCGATGATGGCGTGCACGGTGCTGTAAGATGGCGCGCGCCAGCCTTTGGCTCTTGCGGCCTCGGCGACCCGCCGATGGATCGTGGCGGCTGAGACCCGCGGCCGCTTGAGCGCCATTCCCTCGATCAGGCCGACGAGATCGGCCGGCGTCTGTCGAACGCCCGCGTCCGAGCGGGTGAGACGCTCCAAGCCTGACAGGCCGTGCATGCGATAACGAGCCAGCCAGCGCTGCGCAGTGCGGAGCGGGACTCCAGCGGCCCTCGCTGCGAAGGTGCGCATTTCGCTGATCGTGGGCGCGCGTTTCGCGCGATGGTGGGCGCCGATTTCACGCGATCGTGGGCAGTTTGGAGCCTGACCGACGGCGGCTA
>NZ_MHXN01000008.1 GCF_001824475.1 Phenylobacterium sp. RIFCSPHIGHO2_01_FULL_69_31
CGATCGGTTTGAGCGGAAGCCCCCTCAGTCAGCTTCGCTGACAGCTCCCCAACGGGGGAGCAACGACGCGCGCCTAAGCCCTGGCCCCCTGCGCGGCCTCCTCGGCCAGGCGGCCGTGCAGTTCGCTCATGTGGTCGAAGTCGGCCTCGAAGGCGCCCAGGCCCTGGGTGAGGCCCCGCAATTCGGCGATCAGGTCCTGCCGCTCGCTCTGCGGCAGGTAGGCCTCGATCCGCTCCCAGCCTCGCCAGTCCTCGCGGGGGCTGAGGCCCAGGATCTGGCCGCGCCGGGCCGTGAGCGCAGAGGTGACGTGGCTGGCGCTGGGCGAGGGCGAATAGACCGTCAGCTTCTCGATCGGCTCCAGCAGGATGGAGCCCACGGCCTTCAGGGCGTCCTCGATGGCCAGCCGTCCGGCCGTGCGGAAGGCCATTTCCGAGGAATCGACGCTGTGGGTCATGCCGTCTGTGAGGGTCACTTCCAGGTCGGTGACCGGGAAGCCCAGGGGCCCCTTGGCCAGGCCGTCGCGCACGCCGGTCTCCACCGCGGGGATCCATTGCCGGGGCACGGCGCCGCCGACGACCTTGGACTGGAAGACGAAGCCGGAGCCGCGGGGCAGGGGCTTCACCTCGATGGTCACGTCGGCGAACTGGCCGTGGCCGCCGGACTGCTTCTTGTGCCGCGCCCGCTGAGTCGCCGCCCGGGCGATGGTCTCGCGGTAGGGCGTCTTGGGCTGCAGGGTGTCGATCTCGACGCCATAGCGGCGCTTCAGCCGCTCCAGCGCCAGGCGCACGTGGCCCTCGCCCTGGCCGGACAGCAGGATCTGGCGCTGTTCGGGGTCGTGGGTGAGGGACAGGCCCGGATCCTCCTCGACCAGCTTGCCCAGGGAGCCCGACAGCCGGACGTCGTCGTTGCGGTTCTTGGCCATGAGGGCGACCGAGAACAGGGGCCGCCGCGGCCGGGCCTCGGCCTTGGGGACCTGGGGCTGGCCGGTGGTGGACAGGATCTGTCCGGCGGCCGCCTGCTCCACCTTGCCGATGGCGCAGATGTCGCCCAGCGGCGCCTCGGCGATCTTCTTCAGCGCCGAGCCCTGGACCTGGGAGAGGCCGCCGGCGCGGCTCTTGGAGCCGTCCGCCATGACGAACTCGGCCCCGTCGGCCAGCTTGCCGCCGAACACCCGCGCATAGGCCAGCTTGCCGGACTGCCCGGCATAGGCCGCCTTCAGGACGTAGGCGCCCTCCGTGATCCCCAGCCGCTGGGCGGCCTTGCCGACGGGCGGGGTCTCGTGGCGGAGCGCCTTCAGCAGCCGGCGGATGCCGAAGCCGTTCTGGGCCGAGCCGAAGAAGACCGGAACGATCAGCCCGTCGTTCATCTCCCGCACCAGGTCGGTGAAGACCGCGTCGCGGCTGGGCTGGACGTCGGTCAGGAGCTGTTCCAGCAGCTCGTCGTCGAAGTCGGCGATCTGTTCCAGCATGTGGAACCGGGCGTCCGTCTCCTCCTGGCGGAGGTCGGCGGGGATTTCGGCGAGTTCGCTGGGCTTGCCCGGCCGGTAGACGAAGCAGCGCTCCAGAGCCAGGTCGATGTAGCCGCTGACCTTGTCGCCGTTCCAGGTCGGGATCTGGCGGGCCACCAGCGGCGCCGACGAGACGGGCGCCAGGGCCTCCAGCAGCTCGTTCAGGGTCCCGTGGGCCTGGTCCATCTTGTTGATGAAAAGGGCGTGGGGGATGCCCAGGCGCTCCAGCTCGCGCAGGGTGGGCTGCAGCAGGATCGCCTTGGCCGGATCGGGCTCGGCGACCACGATGGCGAGGTCGACGGCCGGCAGGGCCTTGTCGATCTCGCAGCAGAATTCCAGGGATCCGGGGCAGTCGACAACCACATAGCGGTCGCCCATGAAATCGAAGCCGGCGAGGTTCAGTTCGACGGAATGGCCGCGGGCCTTGGCCTCGGGGCTCGAGTCGCCCACCTCGCCGGGGCGGACGGCCTGGCCGGTCGCGGCTTCCAGCAGGGCCTCCATCAGGGCGGTCTTGCCGGCGCTCGTGGGGCCGACGAGCGCAAGCGCCCGAACCGACCCCGTATCTCGGATTGCCATGGTCGCGTTCTCCCATCACCGAAGGCGCCGAGGGCGCCCGCCATGCGGGAGGTCGTGGCGCCCTTGCGCGCGGTTATGAGCGGTCGCGGACCGGTACAGGCCAGCCGACGCCGCCCTTACGGGAAGACCCTACGCCCGGAGTTTTGCGGGGCGCGCCTCAAGAAGTCGTGAGGCCGCCTAGCGGTCCAGCGCCGAGCGGATCGCGAGCGCCCCGGCCCGGGCGCGTCCCCGGGCGCCGATGGAGACGTCGTTGGCCGGCGCCTCGCGCGCGCGACCGTAGAGCCAGCCCTGGGCATAGTGGACCCCAGCCCGTCGGACGGCGTCCTCCGCCTCGGGGGTCTCGACCATTTCCGCCAGGGTGCGGACCTTGAGCTCGGCGCACATGTTGACGAGGTGCTTGACGAAGGTGGCTTCTCGGCCGCCATGCGCCAGATCGCGGATGTAGCGCCCGTCGATCTTCACCAGGTCCAGGGTAAGTTGCTGCAGATAGGCCAGGGAGGCGGCGCCGGCGCCGAAGTCGTCGAGGCACACCTCGCACCCGGCCGCGCGCAGGTCCTGCAGGCGCCGGTCCGCCGCGGCGAGGTCCTCCACCGCGGCGCTCTCGGTGAGCTCGAACATGAGCCGGCCGTGGGCCCAGGGTCGGCTCTTCAGCAGGTCGAGCGCGGCCTCTACGTAGCTGTCGCGCATCAGGCTGCGGCCGGAGACGTTGACGGCGAGGACCAGCGCCGGGTCACGCTGCAGCGCCTGCAGCGTCTCCTCCAGTATCGCCATGTCGAGCGGCTCGATCAGGTCCATCTCCTCGGCCATGCGGATGGTCGGGAAGGGGCTGCCATTCGAGCCGAACCGGACCAGCACCTCGTGGTGGTGCAGATCGCCGCTCTCCAGCGACACCACCGGCTGGTAGGCGAGGGTGAAACGACGGTGCTTGATCGCCGCGCCCAAGGCGCCGGCGTTGCTGAGCGTCGTGCGCATCGCCGCGTCCAGGGCTTGCGAAAGGTCGCCAGGCAGGGCGTGGGCCAGGCCGTCCTTAAGCACGAGGTTCAGGGCGTAGCGCAGGGCCTGGACCGTGGATTTCCGGGTCTCGACACCCGTCATGGGCACGGCGGCGGCCGTGGCCTGCAGCCCGCCCGCGCCGGCCTCAGTCAGGACCCGCGCGATCCGCTGGGCGACGGCGTCGGCCGGCTCGTCGCGACCGCGCACCAGGGCGAAGCGGTCGGGCCCCACCTGGGTGGCCGCCTCGCCGCGATAGGCCTGGGCGCGCAAGGCCCCCGCCACCAGCGACTGGAACCGGTTGGGATCCTGGGCGGCCGCGGCGGCGCCCGAGAGGCCCGCCAGCTCCACGAAGGCGAGCTCCAGCTCCTGCGATGCGCCCGCCATCAGCTCGGCGGCGCGCGCCTCGAACGTCTCACGGCCTTGCAGGCCCGAGGCGCCGCGGCTGCCGGCGCGGGCGAGGGCGCAGGAGATCGCGCCGTTGTTCTGCGGCAAGCGGATGGCGGTGAGGCTGGCGTGGCCGGCGGCCTTGCCCGCGACCTTCAGCACCACCGGACCGGCCCGGGTTCCGTCCCCAAGGCCGGCGAACAGGGCCTCGACCATGGAATGATCCTCGGGATCGAACAGGCTCTGCCAAGGGCGGCCCGCAAGGGCGCGGTCCTGGACGCCCAGCACCGCCTCGCCGGCGCCCAGGGCGAAACTCACCTGCCCGTCCGCGCGGACCTCAAGCAGGAGATCGGCGGCGGCGAAGCCGAAACCCAGAAACCGATGTGCGGATGGCAAGGCTGATTCTTCTCCCTGCCAAAGGCTAGGAGCCAGCGCCTTAAGATCCCGTATGCGCTGATCTTTTCCGAGCCTCAGGCGTCGGCCTTGTTCCGGCGGAGCATCCGCCTGCGGGTCTCCAGCACGGAATAGAGCCGCTCCCGCTCCTGCGGCCCGACCGGAAGGGCGGGACGGGCCTGCTGTGCGTCGACGTCCCGGCCGGCCTCCTCGGCCAGACGGTCCATGCCCCGCGGATCGACCTGCCACAGGGCGTCGATCAGGTCCGTTACAAGCAACTCCAGCGTGGCGACACGGGCGATCAAATCCCGCCTGCTGGTGGAGTCATCGTCCGACATGCGATGGTTCCAGTGGTTTCGACGCCGCCGACGATTGGGGAAAGTGCTTAAGTCTTCGACAGCGGCGCCATGAGCATGACGGAAAAGTTGAGTCGCACACAACCGGAACGTCCGACGGCGCGCGTGCTTCTGTTCGACGCCCAGGACCGGATCCTTTTGATGAAGGGCCGCCTGCCCAGCGCGCCGGACCGGCCTGGCGCCTGGTTCACCGTCGGCGGCGGGGTGGAGCCCGGCGAGACCTTCATCGAGGCCGCGGCGCGGGAGATCCGCGAGGAGACGGGGATCGCAGACTTCGTCCTGGGGCCGGTGGTCTGGGTGCGGGAAGGCGTGATGCGCCTGCCCGAGCCGACGCTCCTGAAGGAATGCTACATCGTGGCGCGCTGCGACGGCGGCGACCCCGTCCGCGACGGCTGGAACGCCATCGAGCGGGAGCTCATCGACGACATCCGCTGGTGGACCCTGGGCGAGCTGCACATGACGCCGGACAGGGTCTTCCCGCCGGGCCTTCCGCACCGGCTGCCGCCGATAATCGCGGGCAGCTTTCCCGCCGAACCGGAGGTCATCCCGTGGATCTGAGCGTCATCCGGCTGTCGCGCTTTCGAGGCTAGGACGAGGTCATGATCGCCGCCCTGCTCGCCGCCGCCGCCGCCGCCGTCTCCGCCGCCTGCGACCTGGAGACGCCCTCGGGCGCGCCCGGCTGCACGCAGGCCGCCGTCGACGCCCTGCCGATGAACGCCCTGCAGGCGATCGGCACCCACAACAGCTACAAGATGGCGATCGCGCCGAACGAGCTCGCCACGATCCGCGCCGCGAACCCGCGCGAGGCGGACGGCATCGACTACAGCCACCCGCCGCTCAAGGCCCAGCTCGACGCCGGGGCGCGCCAGCTCGAGATCGACCTCGCCTACGACCCCGCGCCGGGCCTCTACGCCGCGCCCCTGGGCTTCCGGATGGCCGGCAAGGCGGCGGTCCCCTACGACTTCGCGCCGCTGAAGCAGCCGGGGCTGAAGGTGCTGCACGAGGCGTCGGTGGACTATCGCTCGGTCTGCCCCCTGTTCGCCCAGTGCCTGAAGGACATCCGCGACTGGTCGAAGGCCCACCCGGACCACGTGCCGCTGCTGATCCTGCTGAACCTGAAGGAAGGCGGTCTCTCGCTGCCCGGCGCGACCGTGGCGCCGCCCTTCGACGCCCAGGCGATGGACCGGATCGACGCCGAGATCCGTGCGGTCTTCCCAGAAGCGGCGCTGATCACGCCGGACCAGGTCCAGGGCCGGCGGGCGAGCCTGCGCGAGGCGGCGGCGGCGGGCGGCTGGCCCACGCTGAAGGCGGCGCGCGGCCGGGTCATGTTCGCCCTCGACTGTCCTCCGGAGCAGGTCGCCCTCTACCGTGGCGCGCGCAAGGTGCTGGAGGGACGGGTCGCCTTCGTGAACACCGACGAGACCTCGCCCGCCGCCGGCTACATCACCCTGAACGAGCCTCAGGCGCAGTCCGCCCGGATCGCGGCGGCGGTGAAGGCCGGGATCATCGTCCGCACCCGCGCCGATGCGGACACCCGGGAGGCGCGGGCCAACGACACTGAGCGGCAGGCGGCGGCCTTCGCCTCGGGCGCGCAGTACGTCTCGACGGACTACATGGTCCCCGACGTCCGCTTCGGCCCCTATGTGGCGAAGCTGCCCGGCGGCGGGGTGGCGCGGCGCTCGCCCGTCCAGCCCTAGGACGGGGCTGCGGCCGACGCGGTCTCCGTCAGCGGCGGGGCGGTGGCCGGCTCGGCCACGGCGGCCTTGGCGGCGGTCTCGGCGGAGGGCGGGACCTCGACCACGGTGATCTCGGGGACCTTGTCCTTGTCGTCGCCGAACAGGCCCTTCACCAGCTTCTTGCCGAGGAAGCCGCCGGCGAACTTGCCGACAGGTCCGGCGACGGCGGCCCCCGCCGCGCCGCCGGCCACGCCCCCGGCGATCGTTCCGAGCTTGTCGCCGAGGCCGTCCTTCTCCTCCTTCGCCACGATCACCGGCGCGACCTTGGTAGGCTCGGTCGGCGGGGTGGGCTCGACGGCGTCCTGCACCGGCGGCGGCGGCGGGGCGGCGGCGGCCGGGGGTGGCGCGGCCCGCGTCGGCGCGACCGTGGGCAGGGGCGCCAGGGCCGGCGCGGCGGATGCCGGGCTGGCCGATGGGATCGTGGTGGGTTGGGGAACGTCCTGCGCACGCGCGGCGCCCGGGAGGGCGACCGCGCTACAGATGGCGAGGCTCAATAGGTCACGCATTTCGCAACGCTCCACGAGGACTTCCTCGACGTGAGCGTTTTCAACGCGTTGCGGGCCCGCAGGTTCAGCGCGGCCCGGAATGGGGGCCCATCGCAAGGATGGGCCCGCCGGAGTGTCTTAGCCGCTGACCTTCAGGTTGGTCGCGGAGGTCTTGCCGCTGCGACGGTCCTGTTCGAGGTCGAAATTGACCCGCTGGCCCTCGTTCAGGCCGGAGAGGCCCGCCTGCTCGACCGCGGAGATGTGGACGAAGATGTCCTGGCCGCCGCCTTCCGGCTTGATGAAGCCGAAGCCCTTGGTGGGGTTGAACCACTTCACCTCGCCGGTGCCGGAGCCCGACACGACGCCGCGCGGACGATCGCCGCCGCCGCCGCCGCCACCGCCGCCGAAGCCGCGGTCACGACCGCCGCCGTAGCCGCCGCCGCCGCCGCCGTAGCCGCCACGGTCGCCGTAGCCGCCGCGGTCACCGCCGCCGAAGCCGCCGCCGCCGCCCGCACGACGGGGTTGGGGCGCGCCCTTTTCCGTCACGACGATCTGGGTCGCCGCCAGCTTGCCGGACCGGCGGTCCTGCTCGAGTTCGTACTCGACCTTGTCGCCTTCATCGAGGCTGTCGAGCCCGGCCTGATTCAGGGCCGAGATGTGGATGAAAACGTCCGAACCGCCGTCGTCGGGTTGGACGAAACCAAAACCCTTCGCCGTGTTGAACCACTTTACCGTGCCGCTCGCCATATCGTCGCAACCTACAGAGATAAGTCCTACGCCGCCCATGAAGCGGCGCCCGGCTAATCGCCCTGATGAGCCGTGCTACAAGTTGTAGCGGCGGATTTTCCCCAAGACCAGCCGTCGTGACACACGCCGGTATTCGGACTAAGCAGCGCCCCCTTCGCCACACCGCTGCCGAGGCCCCTCTTGAAGAGCATCTGCGTCTATTGCGGCTCGTCCGCCGGAACCAATCCGCGGTTCCTGGAGGAGGCCATCCGGGGCGGGACGGAGATCGCGAAGGCCGGGCTAACCCTCGTATATGGCGGAGGAAAAGTCGGCCTGATGGGCGCGGTGGCCGACGCGGCCCTGGCCGCCGGCGGCCGGGTCGTCGGGGTGATGCCCGAGGACCTCGTCAACCAGGAAATCGCCCACAAGGGCCTCACGGAACTGCACGTCGTGCGGTCGATGCATGAGCGCAAATTGGCCATGTCGGAGCTGGCCGACGGGTTCCTCTGCCTGCCCGGCGGCCCCGGCACGTTCGAGGAAATCTTCGAACAATGGACCTGGGCGCTGCTCGGCATCCACGCCAAGCCGTGCGGGTTCGTGAACGTCGCCGGCTACTACGACCTCATGCGCCAGACGATCCAGCAGATGGCCGACAACGGCTTCATCGGCCAGGCCTATGTCGACATGCTGGTCTATGCGGAGACGACCCCACAGGTGCTGGACGCCTTCGGAGCCTACGTCGCCCCGCCGCCCAAGTGGAGCACGAACAAGCCTTAGCTTTCCCTCCCTTAATGGGGCGGGACAGACGACGACGTCGTCAGGGTGGGGTGGCCAGGATCAAGCTCCGGGCTTGAACGTGAGATCCCCACCCGTCTCCTCGTTTCACTCGCATCCACCCTCCCCATGAAGGGGAGGGACTAGAGCTCCAGCCGGTAGACCTTCTTCGCCGTGCCGGAGAACAGGGCCGTCTTTTCGGCCGCTGAGGCGCCTTTGGCGATGTGCTTGAAGGCGTTCCACAGGGTGGCGTAGCTGCAGCTGCCCATGTCCACCGGGAAGTTGCTCTCGAACATGCAGCGGTCGGGCCCGAAGGCTTCGATGCAGGTCTCGATATAGGGGCCCCATTCGCGGGCCAGCTGTTCCGACGGCGCCCGCGGCTCGGCCAGGAACGAGGGGAAGTTGCAGAAGGCCATGGCCAGGCCCCCCAGCTTCACCACCACGTTCGGCGACTTGGCCAGTTCCTGGATGTTGGCTTTCCAGCCGGGAAAGCGCTCGGGCAGCTTGCCGGCGTAGCTGGCCCGGCCCAGCGGCGTGCCGACGTGGTCCAGCACGATGGTGGTGTCCGGGAACGCCCGCGCCAGGTCGATCACGTCGGGAAGCTGCGGCTCCAGGAGCCAGGCGTCGAACGAAAGGCCCAGCGGGGCCAGCCGCTTGAAACCCTCGCGGAACGTGGCGTCGCGGTAGAGGCCCGCCTCGACCCGGTTCAGCGGGCCCAGCACGTCCTTGTCGGCGTCGAACGAGGCGCTGTTGCGGATTCCGCGGAAACGGCCGCCGCCTGACTTGATGTGGGTCTCCAGAACCGGCGCCACCGCATCGCCCAGCAGAAGGTCCGCGCGGCCCACGATCCCGGCGCAGGCGCGGAAATCGCCGTAGAGGCCGCTGGCGCTCATCGCCGCAACGCCGTTGACGAACTCGGTCTCGCCGATGGGGCGCAGCTCCACGGGGCCGTCGGCCTTGTAGAAGGCGCCGCACTCCACGAAGACCGTGGCGATCACGTTGTGGCCGCTCTTTGTGTCGGCCATCAGTTCGTCCAGCAGGTAGACCGCAGCCGGCCGGATCGCCTCGACGAAGGGATGCTCGTTCGCCTCCGCCACGTAGGCGCGCCGATCCCAGAGGTGATGGTGCGGGTCGACGATCGGCAGCTCGGGTTCGAGTATGGCTTCCGGCATGACGTGCGCTCCCGCTTGATGGTTCGGTGTCAGGCTAGAGGCGCGGGCGCTCGCCCTCAACCGCTGTGCGGCGGGATTCAGGAGCCGGGCGCTGCCGCGGGCGGCTTGGGCGGCAGGCTGACCAGGATCACCGAGGTCACCGGCTGGCGCTGGTGACGCTCCCACAGTTCGACCAGCTCGCCCGGGCGCGGGGCCGGCGGCTGCAGGCGCCAGGCCGCGATCACCGCGCTCAGCACCGCAAGGCCGACCAGGGCGGCGCCGATCAGGGCGTCGTGGCGACGCGTGACGCGCAGCTGACCGACGCGCACCTCCAGCGGATGCAGGCCGGTGGCGGGCCAGTAGCAGCCGAAGGGCAGGGGCTGGGCGGCGAGCTGGGTCTTCAGCAGGGTCCTGGCGTAGAGGGCGCGGTCCTCGGGCCGCCGGCGCAGGACGGCCGCGTCGCAGGCCAGTTCCTGGTCCAGCCGCATCAGGTGGGCGGCGAGATGGACCAGGGGGTTGAACCAGCAGAGCGCCTGCAAGGCCGCGCTCGCCGCGCTGGCCCTCGGGTCGCAGCGGGCGACGTGCTCGCGCTCGTGGGCGCGGATCAGGGCGCGCTCCTCGGCGGTATAGGTTCCGTCGTCGGCCGGCATCACCAGGCGGGGGGCGATGACGCCCACCACAGACGGGCCACCCCGGCCGCGTCGCACCTCGTCCATGAAGCGCGCCTGCGCCCGGGCCATGCCCGCCAGCACAAGCAGGCCGCCCAGGCCCCACGCCATAAGGGCGGGCGCGGACCAGTCGGCCACCGCGGCGGCCAGGGCGTGAACCTCCGGAGCCCCGTCCTCGACCCGGGCCGGCAGCAGCGAAGCGAGGGCGGCCAGCGGCGGCGCCGCCCAGAGCCCGTAGGCGACCTCGGGGCCGAACGCGCGGCGGGCCGGAAGGCGCAGGGCGAGCACCGCCAGCACCCCGATGGCGAGCACCAGGTTCGCGCGCAGCAGGGCGGCCAGGACCTCACTCATCATCGGCTTCCAGCTCCGCGATCAGGGACTTGAGGCGCGCGACCTCGGCGGCGGAAAGGTCGCGGTGGCGGGCGTAGTGGGCGACGAGCGGCGCCACCTGGCCGCCGAACAGCCGGTCGAGCAGGCCCTGGCTTTCGCCGGTGACGTAGTCCTCGCGGGTGACGATGGGTTTGTAGAGCGCCCGCCCGCCCGCGCGCTCGGACTTCAGGGCCTTCTTTTTCAGGAGCCGGTTGATCAGCGTCTTCACCGTCGCCTCGCCCCAGTCCTGGGCCGGGCCCACGGCCTGGAAGATCTCCTCGGCCGTCAGCGGTCCACGGGCCCAGAGGGCTTCCATCACCTGGCTTTCGGCGCCGGAAATCTTCGACATCTTACACTCGTAGCCTTCTCGCGAGATTACGCACGTAAACCTGACTGTCAACCGGGTTCGGCCCGAGTAGCGAGCGCGGCGGCGAGGGCGGATTTATGGCGAAGGTCCGCGCGCCCGTCAGGGGCGGATGGCGTGCACCGACGCGGCGACGACGCCGTGGCCGTCACCCCGGGTCCGGCCCCGAACGCCGCGGCGCTTGAGCTGCTGGATCCGCACCTCCAGCGGGTGCGTCCCGCGCGGCGACCAGCGGCAGCCGAAGGGCAGGGGCGTGACGGCGAGCTGGGTCTTGAGCAGGGTGCGCGCATAGAGCGCCCGCGCCGCCGGCCGGCTGCGGACGACCGCCGCATCGCAGGCCAGCTCCTGATCCAGGCGGATGAGGCGGGCGGCCAGGTGGACCAGCGGGTTGAACCAGCACAGGCTCTGGAACAGGGCCGCCAGGACCGCGGCGCGCGGATCCTTGCGGGCCACATGCTCGCGCTCGTGGGCGCGGATCAGTTCGCGCTCTTCGGCGGTGTAGCGGCCGTCGTCGGCCGGCATGACGATTAGCGGCGAGATGAAGCCGACCACCGCGGGACCCGCGCGACCGGCCCGCACCTCGGCCTGGAACCGCGCCTGCGCCACGGCGAACACGGCGGCTATGCCGAGGGCGCCCAGCGCCCAGACGGTCGCGAGGGCGGCGAGGACTGCGCCGCTGATTCCGAAGACCCACGGGTCGCCGTGCGGCCGGGCGGTCTCGACCAGCAGGGCCAGAAGCGCCGCCACGAGGGGTGCGCCCCACAGGTGATAGGCGGCGGCCGGACCGAACGCCCGGCGGGCCGCGACGCGCGCCACGCTCACCACCGCGATCGCCACGGCGGCGACCAGGTTCGCCTTCAGGAACGCCAGGGCCAGGGTCGCCGCCGGATAGCCGCCCAGCACCACATACAGCGGATCACTCATCGTCCGCCTCGAGCTTGGCGATCAGGGTCTTCAGGCGCGCCACTTCGTCGGCCGACAGCGCGCGGTGGCGGGCGTAGTGGGCCACCAGCGGCGCGATCTGGCCGCCGAACAGCCGGTCCAGCAGGCCCTGGCTCTCGCCGGTCACATACTCTTCGCGCGTGACCAGCGGGTGGTAGAGCGCACGGCCGCCGGCGCGTTCGGATTTCAGCGCCTTCTTTTTCAGGAGCCGGTTGATCAGGGTCTTCACCGTCGCCTCGCCCCAGTCCTGGGCCGGGCCGACCGTCTGCACGATCTCCTCGGCGGTCAGCGGCCCCCGGGTCCAGAGGGCTTCCATGATGTGGCTCTCAGCGCCCGAGATCTTCGACATCTTACACCCGTAGCTTGAGTCGGACGCTACGCGACCCGCCCGAGGTGTCAAGCCAGTGTCGCAAAGGCTAGGCGCGTCCCCTGGCGGGTTCCATAGTCGCTCCCGAGTCCCGGGGGAACGCGATGGCGGACGCGACGGCAGGCCAGGCGGCGCGTCCCGAGGACGCCAAGATCGGCGTGCCGGGCGCGGCGGCCCTGGTCGCCGGCTCGATGATCGGGTCGGGCGTCTACCTGCTGCCGGCCACCATGGGCGCCATCGGCTCCATCTCGATCCTGGGCTGGATCGTCGCGACGCTGGCGGCCCTGGCGATCGCGGGCGTGTTCGTCTGGCTGTCGGCCGAGGTCGCCGGCGCCGAGGGCCTGCCGGGATATGTCCAGGCGGGGCTGGGCCGGTTCTTCGCGACCCAGACGGCGGTGCTGTTCTGGACGTCCTGCTGGGCCGGGACCGTGGCTATCGCCCTGGCCGCCGCCGGGGCCGCGGGCTTCCTGGTCCCGGCGCTGGCCGAGCCGACGGCGCGCCTGGCGACGACCGTCGGCATCCTCTGGGCCGCCGTCGGCCTCTGCTGGCTGGGCCCGCGGACGGTCGCCCGCACGGAAGGCTTCACCCTGGGCGTCGGCCTGTTGCCGGTGATCCTGGCCGCTACGGTGGGCTGGGTCTTCTTCCGGTCGGACGTGTTCCTGGCCTCCTGGAACCCGACAGGCCTGTCGCTGGACAAGGCCGTCGGCACCTCGGCGCTAAACGCCTTCTGGGCCTTCCTCGGCATGGAGTGCGCCGCCGCCGCCGCAGGGGTCGTGCGCAACCCCACCCGCAACGTGCCCCGCGCGACGATCCTGGGCGTCCTCGGGGCCGCGGCGCTGTACATCGCCGCGACCTCGGCGATCATGGGCATCCTGCCCGCCGAAGTGCTGGCGACGTCGGATGCGCCGTTCGGGGATGCGGCGCGCGCGGCCCTGGGCGCGGCCCTCGGCGCGGCGATCGCGGCCTGCACCTTCCTGCGCACCGGCGGCTGCGTGACGGGCTGGACGCTGGTTGTGGCCGAGACCTCGCGCGGCGCGGCCGACCAGGGGGTTTTCCCGCGGGTGTTCCGGACCCGGCCGGGCGAGCGGGCGTCGGCCGCCAACCTGCTCACTGCGGGAGGCCTGACGACCGCCTTCGCCCTGGCCACCGCCAGCCCGAACCTAGCCGAGCAGTTCTCGACGATCATCAACGCGGTGTCGCTGCTGTCGATCTACACCTACGTCCTGGCCGCGCTGTCGCTAGTGAGGCTCGCCGCCCGGTTCACGCCCGGCCGCCGCGCCGCCGCCCTGGCAAATGCGGCCGCCGCCGTCGCCTTCTCCGCCCTGCTGATCTCGGGCGCCAAGCCGATCGAGCTGGCGCTATCCCTGGCGCCGCTGCCGCTGGCGGCGCTGCTCTATCTTCGACTTCGCCAACGTGATCCCTAACGCCCGTCGCGTGTTATGCTTCAGCATATCAACGGAGCCCGCAGATGAAGCTCTCCGACGAAGACCGTGACCGCCTGGCGCTGCACACCGCCTTTGCGGTGCACCAGATCTCCCGCTGGATCGCCACGCGCGACGACGTGCCGAAGGACATCCGCGACCGTCTGCGCGGGCACATCAGCGCCCTGGAGGGCGTGATGGTGACCAGCGGCCACGACTGGATCCGCGACGAGATGGAAGCCACCGAAGCGGCGCTGCACGCCTGACGCCGTCATCCGTTCGGGCGCGACGCCGGGGCGCGCAGGCCGGACCTTCCAGCGGTCCGCTGGGAGTCCACATGCGCCGCCTGTTCGTCGCCACCTGCGCCATCGGTCTCGCGGCCGCCGGCGAGGCCCCGATCGCCTATCCCGAGGACTTCCGCGCCTGGACCCACGTGACGAGCGGCACGTTCGGTCCGGGCCACCCGGCCGCGCCGAAATACGAGGGCCTGCACGCGATCTACGCCAACCCGGCAGCGGTGGAAGGCTATCGGACCGGAAAATGGCCTGACGGCGCGGTGATCGTGTTCGACCAGTGGACCGCCGCGAAAGCCGGTCCACATGCCGAGGGGCCCGGCGAGCGCAAGTTCATCGACGTGATGGTCCGCGACAGCCGCCGCTACGCCGCCACCGGTGGCTGGGGGTACACGGAGTTCGTCTGGCCGAACCGCGACCGTGCGGTGGAAATCGAGCGAAACATGGCCAAGGCCTGTGGAGCCTGCCACGCGAAGTCCGCGCCCGGCGGCGACCACGTGTTCAGCACATTGAAGGACTGAGCGGCGGCCCGAGCCCCGGACGCCACGTCAAAGGCCGGCGCTTTCCACTTGCCTGCCCTGGAGGAGGCTCGCAAGGTTCGCTCAAACAAATGTTTGGGAGACGCCGCCGTGGCCATCGACTTCGAAATTCCCGCCGACGCCAAGGCCGTGCGCGAGCGCGTCCGCCAGTGGGTGCAGGACGAATGCATCCCGGCCGAGAAGCGGCTGGTGGACAAGGAGAGCTACAAGACCGTCCTGGCCGAACTGCGCGCCAAGGCCCGCGCCCAGGGCCTGTGGCTGCCGTTCGTGCCCAAGGAGTACGGCGGCATGGGCCTGGGCCCGCTGGCCAACGCCCTGGTGCAGATGGAACTGGGCCAGAGTCACCTCGGCGCGCTGTCGATGAACAGCCAGGGGCCCGACGACGCCACCATCCTGACGCTGCTGGCCCACGGCACGGAGTTCCAGAAGGAGAAGTACCTCAAGCCGCTGCTGAACGGCGAGAAGCGCGTCTGCTATTCCATGACCGAGAAAGCCGCCGGCGCCGACGCCACCGGCATGCGCACCACCGCGGTCAAGGACGGCAACGAGAACTATGTGCTGAACGGCGAGAAGTGGTTCTCGTCGGCCGCCAGCGCGGCGGACCTGGCCGTGGTCATGGCCCGGACCGATCCCGACGCGCCGCGCCACCAGCAGTTCTCGACCTTCATCGTCGAGCTGCCCAACCCCGGCTACCGCATCAAGCGCGACATCCCGACCATGGCCGCGGAGAGCGAGCTGTCGCACATCATGGGCGGCGGTCACTCCGAGATCGAGATCAAGGACCTGGTGGTGCCCGCCGAGAACCTTCTGGGCGGGGAGGGGCGCGGCTTCGACATGGGCCAGCACCGCCTGGCCTACGGCCGCCTGCGCCACGGCATGCACAACATCGCCATGGCCCAGCGGGCCCTGGACCTGGCCGCCGCCCACATCACCAACCGCGAGACCTTCGGCCGGAAGCTGGACGAGCGCCAGGCGGTCCAGTTCATGATGGCCGAGTGCGCCAGCCAGCTCTACATCGCCCGGCTCATGCTGCTGCACATCGCCTACAAGGCCGAACACGGCCTGGACATGCGGCAGGAGAACTCCATCGCCAAGGTCTACCTGGCCCACATGGTGCACCATGTGGTGGACACGGCGATCCAGTTGCACGGCGCCCTGGGCTACAGCCGCGATACGCCCCTGGCGGCCTGGTACACCCACATCCGTTCGCAGCGGCTGGTGGACGGGCCCGACGAGGTCCACCGCTGGACAGTCGGCCGCAACGTGATCAAAGCCTTCAAGGCTACGGGTACGACCGCCGGCGCCTGTGGTGGTGATCTGATATAGACGTGCAAGGTGACGCCAACGTCACCTTCGCTAGTCTAGGGTTCGACTGTTCCAGCGCGGCGAGTGAGCGGTCCATTGCTCGCCGCGACTGTCGGGTTGACCCCCGATGACATGATGTCGCAGTGCAGCATTCTGTCCCGAGAATTCAAGAAACTGTCCCGCAGGATCAAACTGGCCGGCGGTTAACCATATAGGGCCTTGCCTCACGAATCAGCCCGGGGGGGGTGCGAGGGAAGGGGCAGGCCTAGCTCCACCACGCTCAGAGCCCCGCGGGCGCCGCCTGCGTCGCCTGAGGTCGCGTGCCGTCCATGCTCTTGCCCAAGCCCGTCGAAGGCCGCCCGCCGGGGCACGATCCGGCTCTCGATCCCGGTCACGAACTCAAGGGCCTCCTGGCCGTCCTGACCGGCGTTTGCGAGCAGCTGGTGGAGGGCCTGGACGGGCAGGGCGAGCCTCGCGAACTGGCGCGGGTCGGTCTGCGCGCCGCCCGCAAGGCCTCGGCGCTGGCCGCCGGGCTGGCCATCCCGACCCCGTCCCGCCGGGACCCCGCGGCGGCCGAACCCGCCGGGCCGGTCGTCCTGATCGCCGACGACGATCCCGACCTGCTCAAGCTGATCACCGCGGCCTTCGAACGGGCCGGCTATCGGGCCTATCCCGCCCGCAACGGCCGCCTGGCCGCGCAACTGGTCAGGGCTCTTAAGCCGGACCTGCTGGTGACCGACATCGTGATGCCGGAGAAGGAAGGCATCGCCACCATCATCGAGACCAAGGCCGTGGCGCCCGACACGGCGGTGATCGCCATCTCCGGGGGCGGGGCGTTCGGCCGGACCGGCGCGTTCCTGCAGTGGGCGACCGAGCTGGGCGCGGACGAGGTGGTGGCCAAGCCCTTCGCCATGTCCCGCCTGCTTGCCGCCGCCGAGGCCGCCCTGGCGCGCCGCGGCGTGCGCGTGACCGGGCGCCGGCCCGACGGATGACACGGCGCGGAGGCGGGGCCTCCGCTCGCGACCAGCAACATCAGACAGAGGCCGCGGCGCCGCGGCGAGGAGGACCTAGGTGCGTGTGCTTTTGATCGAGGACGATCGGATGATGGCCCGCAGCATCGAGATGATGCTGAACGCCAGCGGCTTCATCGTCGACAAGACCGACGCCGGCGAGGACGGCATCGATCTGTCGGGGGTCTACGACTACGACCTCATCCTGCTGGACCTGAGCCTGCCGGACATGTCGGGCCTCGACGTGCTGCGCACCCTGCGCCGGGGCCGGAACGAGACCCCGATCATGATCCTCTCGGGCACGGCCCAGATCGACTCGAAGGTGAAGGCGCTGAGCCTCGGCGCCGACGACTACATGACCAAGCCGTTCCACAAGGACGAGCTGGTCGCCCGCCTGCGGGCGGTGATCCGCAGGTCCAAGGGCCATGCCCAGTCGCTGATCACGGTGGGCGACATGGTCATCGACCTGGACGCCAAGGTGGTCCACGTGAACGACCAGCGGATCCATCTCACCGGCCGCGAATACCAGACGCTGGAACTGATGGCCCTGCGCAAGGGCAAGGCGATCACCAAGGACATCTTCCTGTCCAGCCTCTACGGCGGCATGGACGAGCCGGGCGCCAAGATCGTCGACGTGTTCATCTGCAAGCTGCGCAAGAAGCTGGCCCCCGTCACCGACGGCCGCCACGTCATCGAGACCGTCTGGGGCGGCGGCTATGTGCTGCGCGAGGCCGGCGCGATCCCGGAGTCGACCGCGGCCTGAGGCGGCGGCCGGGTCACTCCGCCGGGACGAGGGCTTCGGCGGGGCGGTGCGGCGCGCCGGCATGCCGGTTGCGATAGGCGCTGGCCGACTGGGCGAACTTGCGCCGGAACCAGTGCGCGAAGGCCGACAGGCTGGAGAAGCCCAGGATGTCGGCCACCCCCTGCAGCGGGCGGTCACTGTTGACCAGCAGCGAGGCGGCCATCTCGCGGCGCGTGGCGTCCAGGATGTCGGAGAAGGTCGTCCCCTCTGCCGAGAGCCGCCGGTGGAGCGTGCGGCGGTCCATGCCCAGCTGCTGGGCCACGCGCTCGACCGAACAGACGCCGTCGGGCAGCAGCGCCACGATCAGGTCCGCCACCTTGTCGCGCAACTGGGTCCGGCGGTCCGCCGTCATCCTGTCGAGGTATCGGGCCAGGTCGCGCGCCATCTCGGGATCGGCCGCGGGGAGGGCCACGTCCAGGTCGGCGCGGCGCATGACGATCGCCATGCCGTCCTGGTCGAACAGGGGCGTCACGCCCAGCAGCCGGCGATAGGACTCCATCCGCGCCGGAGCGGCGTGCGTGAACCGCACCTCCAGGGGCTTCCAGGCCTCCCCCATCACGGACTTGAGCAGCCGGACCGCCGTGGTCACGGCCAGGTCCGCAGCCTGCCGCTGCTGCCAGGGCGGGCCATGGATCCGCAGGATTGCCTGGTCGCCGAACTCCTCGAGCGTCAGGGAATAGGCGTCGTTCTGCAGCCACTGATAGCGGGCATAGGCGGCCAGGGCGCTGCGCAGGTTGGGCTGCTCGCGGATCACCAGCCCGACGGCGCCCATGTGGGAGATGCGGCGCCGCTCGGCCAGCCGCAGCGCGAAATCCTCGGCGCCGGACTGCTCGGCGGCCATTTCCAGCATCCGGCACATGAGCTCGACCGACACCCTCAGGTCGGGTTGGCTCAGCACCTCGCCCGGAAGGCCGACGGCGGCCGCCAGCGCATGGGCGTCGAGGCCCAGTTCGCGCGTGAACTCCAGGAACCCGGTCAGGCCGGCGGACCGGCCGAGCTGTGACATGACCACTCCCCCCGAATGGACCCTGTCATGAACAACTCGTTGTCCCGGCAAATCAAGCGGAACGTGAAGGCGGCGCCCTGACCGCCTCTGCGGCGCGAGGGGCTAGCCGGTGGCCTGGCGGCCTTCGCCCCTGGCATCGAGGCCGACCGCGCCGGGCGCGACGGCGGCGGCGATCGCCGTGAACAGTTCGGTGACGTTGAGCGGCTTGGGCACCACGTCGTCCATCCCGGCGGCGCGATAGCTTGCGAGCTGGTGGGCCATGGTGTTCGCCGTCACGGCCAGGATCGGCGTGCGCGCGCGGCCCAGCACGGCCTCACGCGCGCGGATGGTCATGGTCGCCGTGGGGCCATCCATCATCGGCATCTGCACGTCCATCAGGATGATGTCCCAGTGCGCGGACTCCCATGCGCGCACCGCCTCGGCCCCGTTCTCGACGATGGTCGGCTCAAGCCCGAACTGCGCCAGGATCGCTTTAAGGACCATCTGGTTCACCGGATTGTCTTCGGCCGCCAGAACCCGCATCGTGCCGTCCGAGAGCGCCCGCGGCAGGTCCAGGGGTATCGGCTCGGGCGCCGGACGCTCCACCTGGCGCAGCGGGAGCTCCACGGCGAAGGTGCTGCCGTGGCCCGGCGCGCTGCCGACTGTGACGGCGCCGCCCATGGCCCGGCACAGCTCCTGGCAGATCGCCAGGCCCAGGCCCGCGCCGCCGTAGGCGCGGGTGGCGGAGCCGTCGGCCTGCACGAACTTCTCGAACAGCCGGGCGACCCGGTCGGGCGCGATCCCGATGCCGGTGTCCGCCACCTCGAACCGCAGGCCGGTCGCGCTGCGGAGGATCTGGACCGTCACCGCGCCCGCATGGGTGAACTTCACGGCGTTGGAGATGAGGTTGGACAGGATCTGGCGCACGCGCGCCGCGTCGCCCCGCCAGAGGCCCTCGGCGGCGGCGTCGATCTCGAGCGTGAAGCTGAGGGACTTGGCGCGGGCCTCCGCCACGAAGGCGGTATGCGCCGCCTCGGCGACGGCGCGCATGTCGAAGTCCTGGTTTTCGAGCAGCAGCCGTCCGGCCTCGATGCGGGAGATGTCCAGCAGGTCGTCCAGCAGGTCCATGAGCGCCGAGCCGCTTTCGCGGATGACCCGCAAGCGGTCGCGCTGCAGGGCGGGCAGGGGGTCCAGGTCCATGGCCTGGGCCATGCCCAGCACGCCGTTCAGCGGCGTGCGGATCTCGTGGCTCATCACGGTCAGGAAGTCGCTCTTGGCGCGGTTAGCGTCCTCGGCGGCCTGCCGCGCCTCGTCCTGGGCGCAGGCCACGCGATGGGCCTCGGTGACGTCCACATAGGTGGCCAGGCAGAGGCTCCAGGGGGCGCCCAGGCCCGAGGTGAACCGGAAGTGCGCCCGCACCATCCGGGACTCCCCCTCGCTCACAAGCAGCTCGGCGTCGAAGGCCGGGAGCGCGCCGCTCGCGTCGATCCGGTCGAGGCCCTCGCACAGCTTGTCCAGGAAGCCGGGGCCGAAGTGACCCATGCCACCGTGACGGCTGAGCAGGGCGCGGGCCGCCTCGTTGGCCTCGATCACCGTGGAATCATCGGCGACGTCGTCCATGCTCGCGTAGAGGCTCCGGGCGATCGTCCCCAGCCCCGCGTCCGGCCGGGCGTGCGCCTGCAGCCGCGCATGGAAGGCCGTGGCGTCGAAACACACCAGGGCGGTCGGGCTGTTGTCGAAGACCATGCGCCAGCGGTGGTTGCCGGCCTCGGCCTCGGAGCCGAGCTGTTGCAGGACATCCCGCTCGCGGGACATGGCGCTGGACATCCGCAGGACGAACACGGTGAAGGCGAACCCGCCCAGGGCCAGCAACAGGGTGTCGCCCAGGTGGACCCCGCCCCCGCCGAACGCGGCGTGGGCGGGCGCCAGTACCAGCAAGGCCGCCGGCGGCGTCACCAGGCTGGCGACCGCCAGCGGGGAGCCGGACGAGCGGATCGCGTTGTTGAGGGCGACAGCGCAAAGCAGCACCGCCGCGCCCGCCAGCGCCACGGCGTCGGCGCCTGAGGCCACGAGGATGGCGGCGATCGAGGAGTAGGTCGCCGAGCTGAATGCCATGGCCAGGGCCGCCCGCGCGCGCGGGCCGGCCGCCGAGGGCGCCGCCAAGGCGCGGCGCGCGAAGACGCCCTCGATCGCGCCGGCAACGACGGTGATCGCGAACCAGGGCGCGACGAAGGGGTTCTGCGTGCCCAGCCACACGAGGACGGCGATGACGGCCGCTTCGAAAACCCTGGCCCGGCGCGCCTTCGCACGGCCCCGCAGGACCCACGAGAAGCGTGCGCCGTCGTCGTCCTGCGCCTCGCGCATGGGCGGGTCTGCGATCATGCGGTGGCGGCCGCTGCGTGGCGTCCGACCGCTGGAAGAGGGCGCATTCTGCAATCCCGTTACCGGCTCGATGTGGGAACTTGCCGGCACGCCACTAATTCACGGTTAAAAGTGGGAATTTTTGGTCGTCACAAAATCAAGGCGTACCTTAACCGCGAAGAAACCATAGATGCCCGCGAATATTCGGAGGGTTTCGACGGGTTTTGTCTTGGGAACTCGGCTTACGTGCGGGAAGGCGCGGCCGATCGGCCCTGTCGCGAGTATATTGATCGCACAGATGCTCTGGAATTCTACCCGTCAGGTCGTCGAAGTGGCGGACTTGGCGGATGCGAACGCGGGATGCATCCAGATTGCTGCGGTCACGACGGGCGCGAGGGCCGGCCGTAGGCCAGGAGCCGCTCTGCGGCCAGCGGATCGTCCATCATGTTGCGGATGACCTGCTGCAGCACGCGCGCCGCCACGCGGGCGGAAGCCTCGTCGACGCCCGACAGCACCGCACGGTTGTTGCGCAGCAGGCGGGCGACCGCGCCGTCGAAGGCGGCCTCGCCCGCCGCGCTGAGCGTCACCTGCACTTGCCGCCGGTCTCGCGCCCGCGACCACCGCTCCACCAGTCCCTGCGCGACGAGGTGATCGACGACGCGGGTCAGCGTCGTCCGATCGATGGCCGCATAGAGGGCCAGATCCTTCATCGAACAGTTTTCGATGCGGCGAATGACCGCAAGGGTGCGCCAGTGCTGCAGGGTGAGGCCGGACGCGCCGGCCGTCCGCGTGAAGTACAGGTCGCGCTGCCGCGCCGCCTGGAACAGCAGATAGAAGATGTACTCCGCCGGTGCGAGCGGAAATTCCCCTGTGGAATCAACAGATAGGTCGGTCGGGCGGGACGTGCGCATGGGGGCGGCTCCAGACGCCGGCGGGCGGTCGTGCGGCGCTATCCGTCCCTGATTTGTGTGCAAATGCAATAGGTGCAAATGCACAGTGTTATTGCGGCATTAACTGTCGTCGCCTTAGGCTTCACCTTACCAGAGCTGAGGACCTCCCCCCTTGAGCCACATCACCGCTTTCGTCGACGAGGATGCCGGCCGCGAGCTCGAGCCCGCGAGCGCGGAGGTTCAGGCGTGCCTGGCCCTCAACCGCGCGATCCTGCAGACCCTGGCGTCGTTGTCCCCGACCCTGGCCGGCGTGGCCGAGCGCGCCCTGTCCGACGAACTGGACCTCGCCCGCCGCGGGAGGGCCCCGTCGCGGACCATCGAACTCATCGAGGACGCGCGCGACCAACTGCAGGACGACGCCGGCGCCCTCGAGATGATGGGCGCGCTGGAAATGGCCCTGGTCGCCGCCGCGGACGCGCTGCCCGACATCGCGGGCCTGCCGAAGGCCTGAGCCCGGCTCACGGGCTTCCGACAATCCCTCGCCGTCCCGGTCGCCGCACGGCTGGGCCTCACGGAAGACCCTGTGCGCTGTTGTCCGCGCGCCGGCGTGTCAGGCGGCGGGCGCGACGCGGGCCCGTACCCGGCGCAGACCATCGAGGATCGAGTCGGCGCCCGCCGCGCCGGCCTTGTCGCCCAGGTTGGCCAGCAGGCGGATGCCGTCCACGTGCACGTCGATAGCCGGCCAGTTCACGGGCTCGCCATTGCGGAACCAGTCGGCCAGGTCGCAGAGGCTGAACGCCGCTTCGGCCAGGGCGCCGAGGCCGAACGTGCCCGCGATCCCGAAGGTCGCGTTGCTGGTGTCGTAGATCGCGTCGAGGACCGAGGTGTCGCCCCCGCGGCCCTTGGCGGCCAGGGCGGTCAGTTGCTCGGCCTTTTCGACAAGGACCTTGGCCGACGAGCCGCGCACGGACTCGACCCGGCCTTCTGCGGCGCGGATGGCGTCCTCTGGGCGGCGGCCGCCAGGCTCGCGGGCGATCTGGCCCAGCTTGTTCTCGACGGCGAAGATGCGGGAGGGACCGGTCATAACGCGACTGCTTTCGGGTTGAACAGGGCGTCAATCTCGTCCTGCTCGAGGTTGGGAGTCTTGGCGATGCCGACCTCCGCCGACAGGTCGTCGTGGCGGCGGCCTTTCATGCCGACGGGCGGGCCCAGGGCCTTGACCCGGCGGTCGGGCCCGCAATAGCCGGGAGAATTCACGAACTTGCGCTGATCGTGCATCAGCCAGACGATGCGCTGCATCATGACGGTCGGGACGGCGGGCTTGGCGACCACGAAGCTTGCGCCCGCGTCCCGGCCGCGGAAGACCTGCGAGGGGCGGGTGTGGCCGGTCACCAGGATCACCGGCGCGAAGCTGTTGGGATCCAGCTCGGCGCGGCGCAGCCAGCTGATGAACTCGTACCCTTCGGCGTCGTTCAGGGCGCTGTCGACGACCATCAGGTTGATGATCCGCTCCTTCACCACGGCCTTGCAGTCGGCCATGGTCTGGCACTTCCGGGGCGAGTGGACGCCGAAGCCTGCGAACATCTCGGCCATGATGGTCAGGCCCTGCAGGTCCCCGCACGCCAGCAACACCTCAGCGGTGGAGAGGTTGACGCGTTCGGTCTTGCCGTAGGCCTGGCTCATGCCCTCAGTCCCAGAAGGTCATCGGATCTCCGGTTTCCGCCGGAGCGTGGGAGGGATCGGACAGGCGGCGCGCCTGTTCGGTGAGGGTCAGGACGCGCAGGGCGTCGTCGATGTCGGCGGCCACGTCGGCCGGCGCGGCGTCGGCCAGCGCGCGGACGAACGAGGCCAGGCCGGACAGGCGCTGGCTGAGGAGGTCGGCGGCCTGGGCCTCGATCATCGCCGACGGATCGGACTGCCCCGCGGTCTGGACGAGGCGCGAGATCAGGTCCTGGAGCTGATCGCCGACGGCGACCAGGTCCGTGACCTCCCGGGCGACCAGGTCCAGGGATTCCGAAAGGGACCGCGCAGCGGCCGGTTGGTTCATCAGAACAGCTCCAGCGCGCCGGCGTCCTGCACGGGCGCCACGGGCTGGCGGCGCTCGGCGACGAAGACCTTGGCCTCGGTCGGCGCCAGCAGGATCTGCCGCGCGCGGCCGGTGCCGGGCCAGTACTGGATGCGACGGGCGCGGTCGCCCCGGAGCGATCCGCCCACGTGGCGCAGACCTTCGTCGCGCACGAACCGCTCGGCGAACTCCGAGTTCTGCCCGCCAACGTCCGACAGGCCGTCGAACAGGTGGGCGCCGCCGAACAGCTTCACTTCCAGGCGGTCGCGCCGGCATCCCTTGCGGAGCAGGTCGTTCAGCAGCAGTTCCATCGACTGGACCCCGTAGCGGAGGCCCTCGTCCCCGGCCTCGCCGGGCAGCAGGAAGTGGTTCATCCCGCCGATCCCGGTCACGGGATCGCGGATGCAGGCCGCCACGCACGATCCGAGGATCGTGGTGAGCACCACGTCATCGCCTTCGGCGACGTGGAATTGGCCCTGGATCACGTGGATCTTGCGGGGTTCCGCGTCGTAGGCGTGGCTTTGTCCGGCCAGGCCCACGGTCACGCGAGGACGCCGAAGATCGCTTCGATCTTTTCCTTCAGGGTGCCGACGGTGAACGGCTTGACGAGGTAGTTGTTGACCCCGAACTGCACCGCCCGCTGCACCAGCTCCTTGTCGGCCCGGCCGGTGAGCATGATGAAAGCCGTCTTCTGGATCGGCGGGTGAGACCGGATCGCCCGCAACAGGCCGAGGCCGTCAAGCTTCGGCATGTTGTAGTCGGAGATCACCAGCTGCACCGGCCGCGACAGCATGTGGCGCAGGCCGTCCTCGCCATCCGCGGCTTCGTGGATGGTCCGGAAGCCGAGCTGTTGCAGGCCCGTGCGCACCAGGGAGCGCATGGTCTGCTGGTCGTCGACGACGAGGCAGGGAATTGAGGAGGGCGCCGGCATCTCAGCGTTCCACTTCTTTGTTCGTGAGGTTGCGGATGGCGGGGCCGAGCTTCTCCAGGGGGAGTTGGCGCTCGACCGCGCCCAGTTCGTAGGCTGCGCGGGGCATGCCGTAGACGACGCAGGTCGCCTCGTCCTGGCCCAGCGTCTTGGCGCCGGCCTCCCGCATGGCGAGGAGACCGCGGGCGCCGTCCCGGCCCATGCCGGTCAGGATCACGCCGACGGCATGCTCCTTGGCGGCCCGGGCCACGGATGAGAACAGAACGTCCACCGACGGGCAGTGGCCGCTCACGGGGTCGCCGTGGGCGACGCGGCAGCGCAGGTGCCGGGCGCCCTCGACCTCCAGGTGGAAATCGCCGCCCGGCGCCACATAGACGCGGCCGGGAACCAGCGGATCGCCGTCGCGGGCCTCCGTCACCGTGGCCGCGGAGGCCCGGTTCAGGCGCTCGGCGAAGCTCCTGGTGAAGCTCGCAGGCATGTGCTGGGCGATGACCGTCGGGGCGCAGTTGGCCGGCAGGCGCTCGATGATGTTGAGCAGGGCTTCGACCCCGCCGGTGGATGAGCCGATGGCCACCACCTTCTCGGACGGCGTGAAGACGTCGACGGGCGTCGGCTCGGTGCGCGCGACCCGCGAGCGGACCCGCGCCCGGGCGGCGATCTTCACCTTCTCGGCCAGGCGGCTGAAGCCGATCGGGTCGGCCCCGCCCGGCTTCTCCACGCAGTCCACCGCGCCCAGTTCCAGCGCCGCCAGGGTCGCCTCGGCGCCGCGGCTGGTGAGGGTGGAGACCATCACCACCGGCATGGGGCGCAGGCGCATGATCCGTTCCAGGAAGTCGATGCCGTTCATGTTCGGCATCTCGACGTCCAGGGTGATCACGTCGGGGTTCAGCGCCTTGATCGCCTCGCGGGCCTGCAAGGGGTCGCCGGCTTCGCCCACGACCTCCAGCTCCGGATCGGCCGACAGCGCGGCCGAGATCAGGCGGCGCATGGTGCTCGAGTCGTCGACGACGAGGACGCGGGTCATCGGGCCGACTCCTGGATGCGGCGGTAGGTGGTCACGCCGTCGGGCTTGTAGGCGGCGACCGCCGGGCCCTGGATGCGCTCGGAGTGGCCGATGTAGAGGGCGCCGCCCACCTTGTTCAGGGGCGCGAAGCGGCTCCACAGGCGGGCCTGGGTGTCGTCCTCGAAGTAGATCGCCACGTTGCGGCAGAAGATGGCGTCGAACTGGCCCTTCATCGGCCAGTCGCCGATCAGGTTCAGTTCGTTGAAGGTGATCAGCTCGCGCAGGTCGTCGGACATCTTCACCCGGCCGTCGGCCGTGGGCGAGGTCCAGCGCTTGCGATAGCCGTCGGGGATGCCCTCCAGCAGGTGGGGCGCATAGGCCCCGCCGCGGCCTTCGGCGACCATGTTGGGGTCGATGTCGGTGGCCAGGATCTTCACGTCGCGGCCGGCCGCCTCGGGCATCAGCGACAGGATCGTCATGGCGATCGAGAACGGCTCCTGGCCGCTCGAGCAGGCGGCCGACCAGATGCGCACCTTGCCGCCGCTACGCGCCGCGTCCAGCAGGGGCGGGAGCACGCGCTCCTTCAGGTGGTCGAAGTGGTGCGGCTCGCGGAAGAAGCGCGTGACGTTGGTGGTCAGGGCGGCCAGCATCTTCTGGCGCTCGTCCACGCCGTCGGCGCCGGCCACCAGGGCGCAGTAGTCCTTGAAGCTCGTCAGGCCCAGGGCGCGCAGGCGCTTCGCCAGCCGCGAATAGACCAGCGTCGCCTTGGCGTCGGGCAGGTGGATGCCGGCGTCGCCATGCACCATCGCCGAGATCTTGCGGAAATCGGCGTCGGTGAAGGCGAACTCGCCATCGACCATATTGGCGCCCGGGCGCGTGGATGTCGGCGCACTCGCACTCATCAGGCGGCTTCCAGCTCCATGTCGGGCAGGACGCGGTCGAGGCCGATCAGGCTGATCATGCGGCCGTCCATGGCGATCAGGCCGCGGATGAACGACTTGGCCGTCTCGGACGCGACGTCCGGGGTCGGCTGGATGACGTCATCGGTGACGGTCAGGATGTCGCTCACCGCGTCGACCAGCAGGCCCACGACCTGCTCGCCGATCTGGGCGACGATGATGACGTTCCGGTCGCTGGCCTCGGTGCTCTCGAAGCCCAGGCGCGAGGCCAGGTCCACGATCGGCAGCACCGCGCCGCGCAGGTTGATGACGCCCTTCACGAAGGACGGCGATTGGGGAAGGGCCGTGGCCGCGGTCCAGCCGCGGATCTCGCGGATGGCCATGATGTCGACGCAGAACTCCTGGGCGCCGATGCGGAAGGAGATGAGTTCCTTCATGCCGCCGGCCTGGTTCTGGCCGTTCTGACTGATGATCTGGTTCATGTTCAGCCTGCCTTGCGCATGTCGCCGCGGGAAACGGTGACGATCGTGTCGATGTCGAGGATGAGGGCCACGCGGCCGTCGCCGAGGATGGTGGCCGCGGCGACGCCGGGCACCTGGCGGTAGTTGGCCTCGAGGGACTTGATGACCACCTGGCGCTGGCCCTGGATGGCGTCGCACAGCAGGGCCGCGCGCGCGCCGCCTTCGCCTTCGATCAGCAGGGCCACGCCCTGGGTCGCCGGTAGCGGCTCGTTGCGATAGCCCAGGGCCATGCCCACGTCGATCAGCGGCACGAAGCCGCCGCGGATCGAGATCACCCGGGCGTGGCCGCCCAGGCTGTGGACGTCCTCGGCCTTGGGCTGGAGCGTCTCGACGATCGCGGTGATCGGCGCCACGAGCGTCTGGTTGTTCACCGACACCACCATGCCGTCCAGCACCGCCAGGGTGAGGGGCAGGCTCATGGTGAAGGTCGAGCCCTTGCCGGGGCGCGAGGAGATGGTGATGCGGCCGCCCAACGCCTGGATGGACCGGCGGACCACGTCCATGCCGACGCCGCGGCCCGAGATGTCGCTCACCTCGGCGGCCGTGGAGAAGCCGGGCATGAAGATCAGGTTGTCGATCTCCTCGTCCGACAGCGTGGCCTCGGCCGAGATCAGGCCCTTCTCGATGGCGATGCCTTTGACGCGTTCGCGGTTGATGCCGCCGCCGTCGTCCGAGACCTCGATCACGATCCGGCCGGAGCGGTGGGCCGCCGAAAGCTTCACGACGCCCTCGGCCGGCTTGCCCGCCGCGGCGCGCTTCTCGGGATTCTCCAGGCCATGGTCGATGGCGTTGCGGATCATGTGCGTCAGCGGATCGGCCAGGCGCTCGATGACGGTCTTGTCGACTTCGGTGCCTTCGCCCTCGGTGACCAGGCGCACCGGCTTGCCGGTCATGGCGGCGACTTCGCGCACCAGGCGCGGCATCCGCTGGAAGACCGACTTCACGGGCTGGGCCCGGATGGCCATGACGCTGTCCTGGATCTCGCGGGTCAGCTGCTCCAGCTCGTCCAGGCCCATGGCGACGGCGCTGGCGCGGGCCAGGCCCGCCTCCATCACCCGCTGGGCCAGCACGGCCTGATTGATCACCAGCTCGCCGACCAGGTCGATGAGCCGGTCCACGCGGTCCAGGTCGACGCGGATCGTGGCGCCGGCCTCGGTCTTGCGCGGGCCGCCTGCGGCCTGGCCCTCGGCGGCCGTCTCGTTGGCGGCGGCCGGCGGCGCGGCGGGGGGCGGAGCGGCCGCCACCACGGGCGCGACCACGGGGGCGGGGGGCGGCGGGGCGACGGGCTCGAAGGCCTCCACGGGGGCTTCCGGCGCGGCCTCGGCGGGCGCATCGCCCTGCACGCGCGCCAGCAGCGACGACAGGTCGAAGGCGGGCTCGCCGCCTTCGCTCTCGGCCGAACCGCCCAGCGGGGTCACCTCCAGCTCGCAGTCGCCGTCGACGAATTCGAAGACTTCCCGGATCGAGGTCTCGTCGGCGTCGCCGGTCAGCGTCACCGTCCACGACAGGTAGGCCGCTTCCGGATCTATTTCGTTCAGCGGCGGCACGTCGTGCGCGTCCAGCTCGACCTCGGCGTGGCCCAGGCGCGTCAGCTCGCGCAGCAGCAGGGCGGCCTCGTTGGCCTTGGCGTAGAGGTCGGCGCGCGGCTTGAACGCCACCTTGAAGCCGGCAGGCGCGGCGGCGGGCGCCTCGGCGCCTTCGACCGCAACGGCCATCGGCTGGAACTCGAAGTCGCCCCAGTCTTCCTCGGACTCATCTTCGGCGCCCGCGGCGCCGCTCATGGTCCGCAGCTCTTCCGCCAGCGTCGCAGCGCCCGGATGCTCGGCCTCGTCGCCGGCATGGGCCGCGCGCACCAGGTCGGCCAGCACGTCGGCCGCCCGCAGCATGCTCTTCAGCACGTCGTTCGACGGGGCCAGGCGGCCCGAGCGCATCTCGTCCAGCGCCGTCTCGAAGACGTGCGCAAAGCGGATCAGCGCCTCCAGGCTGAAAGCCCCAGCGCCGCCCTTGATCGAGTGCACCGCCCGGAAGACGGCGTTGATGGTCTCGGGATCCTGGTCTCCGCCTTCCATGGCGAGGAGGCCGGATTCGAGCTCTGCGAGCTGTTCCTCGCACTCCTGGAAGAACGTCTCCCGGATGGCGGCTAGCGGGTCCACGGGCGTGGTTTCCTACTCTTGGTTCGGGTGGGTCAGGCGGCGACGCGGCGGATAGCGTCCACCAGCTTGACCGGGTTGAACGGCTTCACGATCCAGCCGGTCGCCCCGGCCATCCGGGCGCGGTTCTTCTTCTCCGCGTCGCTTTCGGTGGTCAGCACGAGGATCGGGATGGCGCGGTAGCGCTGGTCGCCGCGGACTTCCTCGATGAAGCCGAAGCCGTCCATGCGCGGCATGTTGATGTCCGTGACGATGACCTGCGGCATCTCCGGCTCGGCCTGGAGGACTTCCAGCCCATGGATGCCGTCTTCGGCCTGGACGACGCGGAAGCCGGCGTCCGCGAGGGCGAGGCGCAGCATTTCGCGCATCGTCCGGGAGTCGTCGACGGTAAGGACAGTCATGCTCATGGGTTCAATCCTGAACAGGGGAAAGGGCGGCGGCGGCCGAGGCCAGATGGGCGGCGCCCATCAGAACCAGGCCGTCAGCGAACTCGGGCGAGGGGTCCACGATCTGGAATTCGGCGCCGTCGGCGGCCCAGGTCGACTGGGCCGAGAGCAGCACCTGCAGGCATTGGCCGCCGACCCGGCGAACCTGGGAGGCGTCGATGCTGAGCGGCTGGCCGCGCCGGTCCAGCAGCGCCTTGTGGAGCGGCCCGGCGGCGGTCATGTCCAGGCTGTCGGCCAGGATGAGAGGCTGTGCGGTCATGTTCAGAATTCGTCCCAGGCGTCTTCAGCAGCTTCGAACGCCGGCTTCGGGGCGGCGCCGCCGCGGCCGGTGGTCTTCATGGCGGCGACGGCCGGGGCCGGGGTCGGAGCCGGGGCCGGCGCGCGGACCGGGGCCGGGGCGGCCTGGGCCGGGCTTCCGCCCAGGTCGAAGCGGGCGATCAGGCGGGCCAGGGCCTCGCTTTCCGCCGACAGCGCATGGCTGGCCGCGGTGGCCTGCTCGACCATGGCCGCGTTCTGCTGGGTCACCTGGTCCATCTGGTTGATGGCGGTGTTCACCTGCTGAAGGCCGGTGGCCTGTTCCTGGGCCGAGGCGGCGATCTCGGTGACCGCGCCGTTGATGTGGGTGACCTGGGTCAGGATGCGCTCCAGCACCTTGCCGGTCTCGCCGACCAGGCCGACGCCGCGCTCGACCTGCTGCGAGGAGGCCGAGATCAGGGCCTTGATCTCCTTGGCCGCTTCGGCCGAGCGCTGGGCCAGAGCCCGCACTTCCGAGGCGACGACGGCGAAGCCCTTGCCCGCATCGCCGGCCCGGGCCGCTTCCACGCCCGCGTTCAGGGCCAGAAGGTTGGTCTGGAAGGCGATCTCGTCGATCACGCCGATGATCTGGCTGATCTGGCTGGACGAGTTCTCGATCTCGCTCATGGCGGCGACCGCGTCGCGGACGACGACGCCCGAGCGTTCGGCGTCGCCCTTGGCGGCGCCCACGGCCTCGCGGGACTGGGCCGCGCCCTCGGCGGTCTTGCGCACCGTGGCGGTGATCTGGTCGAGCGCCGCGGCGGTCTCTTCCAGGCTGGCCGCCTGCTGCTCGGTGCGGCGCGACAGGTCGTCGGAGGCCTGGGTGATCTCACCCGCGCCCGACCGCACGGCGGTGGCGTTGGTGGCCACCTCGCGCATGGTGTCCTGCAGGGTGTCCATGGCGCGGTTGAAGTCGGCGCGAAGCTGTTCGTAGTGCGACGGGAAGGCGTCGGTCAGGCGGAAGGTCAGGGCCCCGGCGGCCAGGCGCTCCAGGCCCTTGGCCAGGCCTTCCACGACCTTCGACTGCTCGGCGGCGGTGGCGGCGCGTTCGGCTTCGCTGGCGGCGCGGGTGGCGTCGGCGGCGCGGCGCTGCTCGCCGGCCTCGCCCTCCAGGCGCACCTTCTCGATGGCGGCTTCCTTGAAGTGCTGGACGGCGGCGGCCATGCGGCCCACCTCGTCCTTGCGGCCCTGGGCCGGCACCTCGACGTTGTTGTCGCCCGAGGCAAGCTTGCCCATGGCGGCGGTCATGGCGCTGACCGGCTTGGCGATCGCGGCCGACAGCAGGGCGCCCATCACCACCGCCAGGGCGATGGCCAGCAGGCTGCCCACGGCGAGCAGGGTGATGGCGAAGGCCTGCGCGGCCGACTGGCCGGCGGCGCGTTGCTTACCCAGGGCGGTTTCCTGGTCGATGAGGGTCTGCACGGCGGCGCGGACGTCCGTCAGGCCGCCGGTGGTGCCCAGCTGCATCATCGCCGTGGCCTGCTGGGTGGGATCCTGGCCCGCCGCGATCAGGGGCGCTTCCTCGGCGGCCACCTTGGCGCCGGCCTGTTTGATCTTGGCGATCAGTGCGGCGTCCTCGGGGGCGGACGTCTCGAGCTCGGCGAGGGTCGTCTTGTAGCGCTCTTCGGCTTTGTTGATCGCGTTGAGGAATTCCGGGTCGCCGCTGGCCACCAGGCCGCGGATGGCGTTCTGGCGTTCCACCCGCGCCATGATCACCTCTTCGGCCAGCCGCAGTTGCTGGACGCTCGAGTTGTTCGCCTCGGTCGCCTGCTTGATGCTCATCAGGCTGACGAACACCGCCGCGCACATGGCGGCCACGACGGTCACCACGACCGCGAAGCCCACCACGAGCTTCTTGGAGATGTTCAGGTTGTTCAGGAGGTTCATCGGGGTCTCGGCGTTCTGGCGGATCGGGGGCGAGGAGGCGGCGACGCGGGGTCAGCCCTCACGGCGTCCAGGGGTGCAATGGACGTACGGCGCGGTGCGGCTGCAGACAGTAGGGGGACTGAAACGACCGCATGGGAATCTCGCCGTTGCCGTGAGGGCTTGACGACGCCAGTCAGGCCCCGCCAATCCGGACAATCCCAAGGGCGGTTTGATTATTGGTAAATTGTGGGAACCGCCTTGGCCCATAGGCGATCGAAGTTCGCCGAATGCCTGCGGCACGACGTCGCAATAGCTTGCGAATGCTCGGTAGGCTGGTCTTTGGCCCGGACTAAACTTGGGGGCCGAAGGTTGTTTCGCCCGAGGCCACCAACAGCACTTTCGCCGGGGCGCGCGGAGCGACCAGCGCATAGCCGGCGGCGGCGTCGAAATAGACCGCGTCTCCCGCGCCCAGGTCCAGGGGCGCGTAGAGATGGCTGTGGAACTCCACCTCGCCGTCCAGCACCAGGGCGTAGGCCTCGCCACCATGCGTCGCCAGCGGACCGTGAACGTCCAGCGTGCGCGCGGTCACGTCGACGACGATCGGCGACAGGCTCTTCGACAGAAGGTCCGCGGCGGCCCGGCGGCCGGTGTTCCCGGCGACCCGCGTGGGCGGTCCATCGCCGGCGCGCATCACCGACCGGCGGCCGGAGGATGCGGGGTGCGCTTCCGCCTCACGGGTGACCAGCCCCTCGAGGTCCACCTCTAGCGCGCGGCAGAGGCGCATCAGCTTTTCGTAGTTGAGGGCGTTCTGCCCCAGTTCGACCCGGGACAACGTGGAGATGGGTACGCCGCTCTCCTCGCTGAGGGCGGCGAGGCTCCAGCCGCGCGAGAGCCGCAGCTTGCGGATCGCTGCGCCGGTCCGATCCGACATGCGGGCGCGCATGACGTCGAGTCCCCTTTGCATGTGCGAAGCGGACCCTAGGCTGATTCACATAACCCGGCACGCGAGCCGAAGCCCGCCCCTGCCCATTATGGGTTGCGCCGTCGGCGGCCTGTGAAAAGACCTGATCGAAGCGGACGCGGCAAGTGTATCGGCGCGCTGGGCGAGCAACGCCCATTCCGGTTTTCAACTCACACAAGAACCCAGTCGCCCTCCAGAGCGCGTGTGGTAGGGTAAAAATTGACTTAAGGCGGCTCTGCCTCCGCAGGACTGTCGTTGATCTTTCAAGGGGGGGCTGATGCGAAGCCTTGCGTATGCGATCGCCTGTGGCGCCCTGCTGGCTGGGACGTCCGCACAGGCCGTTAGTCTCGACATCACCGGCGTGAAGTCGGGCGGCATCACGCTTGGCGCGGCGGGGGCGCCTACGCTGGCGAACGGCATCTACGCCGATTTCGACAACGATCTGGGCGCGGCCTACGGCGGAAGCACCGAGACCAAGGTCAAGGTGACGCCGGCCTACGCCAGCTTCGAGAGCGGGGTTGCGGTTTCGGGCCCGAACGCTGCGGCCCAGTCCCACTCCGGACTGGACGTCGACATCATCAACAACTCGCCGAACAACCTCGTCTCCATCGACTCCGTGGGCTCGACCATCATTCCGGCGGGTCTCGGCTTCTACATGCAGGACCGGACCGGGGACCCCACCGGCGGCAACGCTTTCACGGGCTACGGCCAGGCCGGCTACTCCTCCTTCGGTTCGCTGTTCACCGAAGACCTCGCGGGCACGACGTTCGCCACCGCCGGCTTCACCTTCGACATCTACGGCGACGACTACCTCGAGAATCCCTATGCCGAGGCGCTCTACACGCTCAACGGCAACCTGACGCTCAGCTTCGACGACGTCGGCAACGTCGTCCGGGGCGGGAACATCGAGGCGGCGGGCCTCAGCCTGAACGGCTTCACCACGGCCTACGACAACCCGTTCGCGCTCGCCTACGCCTGGGGCGAGACCGACATCGAGATCATCCTGAACCAGATCCTCGAGGCCGGGCAGTCGACCAGCCTCTACTACCGCACCACCGCCTATGCCTCGACCAACACGACCTGCCTCGACGACGCGGTGACCTGCCTCGTGGCCTATTCGGGCTTCGGCGATCCCATCGGCCGGGGCGGCGGCGTCTCGCTCGCGGCGGCCCGCGGCGTGCGCGACCAGCTGGCGTACAATCCGATCACCGGCATCGTGTTCGATCCGCAGCTGATCGATCCGTTCCGGGTGAAGTCAACCGTCATCGGGGGCGGCGCGGTCCCCGAACCGGCGACCTGGATGACCATGATCCTGGGCTTCGGCCTGCTCGGAGCGGCGTTGCGGCGCCGGCGGGTGCTGGCGTACAGCTAAGGTATGACGCCAGACGACGCGGACTCTCACGACCGACAGGACGGAGCCTACGCGTACCGGGCGTTCATCAGCTACAGCCACAAGGACAAGGACCTGGCGCAGCGGCTCCATCGCGAGGTGGAGTCCTATCGCATCCCGTCCAAGCTCATCGGGCGGCAGACCGGCGTCGGCAAGGTGCCGCGGCGTCTGCGGCCCATCTTCCGCGACCGCGAGGAGCTGCCGGCCTCGGGTGACCTGACGGCAGAGCTCAGCGGGGCGCTGCGCCAGTCGATGTTCCTAGTGGTGATCTGCTCGCCCGCCGCCGCCCGCTCGCGGTGGGTGAACGAGGAGATCCTGCAGTTCAAGCGCGTCCACGGCGATGCGCGCGTGCTGGCCATCGTTGCCGACGGCGAGCCGAACGCCACCGACATTCCAGGCCGCGACCATCTGGAATGCTTCCCGCGGGCCCTGCGCTATAGGATCGGCGCCGACGGCGTGCTGTCCGACATCCCGGCCGAGCCCATCGCCGCCGACGTCCGGCGCGAGGCCGACGGTCCGCGGCTCGCGGTCCAGAAGCTGATCGCCGGCCTGACGGGCCTCAAGCTCGACGAACTGGTCCAGCGCGACACCCAGCGGCGGATCGCCCAGATGACCACCATCGCCGCGGGCGCGGTGGTGGGCATGGTGGTCACCGGCGGCCTGGCGTTCTACGCCAACTCGCTGCGGATCGAGGCCAACGCCCAGCGCACGATCGCCCAGCACGAAGCCGCCGCCGCGCGGGCGGCCTCGGACTATCTGGTCGGCACCTTCGAGCTGTCGAACCCCGCCACCGAAAACCCCCGGACCATCACCGCCCTGACCATCCTGGGCCGCAGCGCCGAACGCGCGCGGCGGGAGCTGGCGGGCCAGCCGGCGATCCAGGCCCGGCTGCTGGCCACCCTGGGCCGGGCCTACAACAACCTGGGCCTCCTGAACGAGGCGCGCACGGCGTTCGAACAGGCGATGCCGGTGATCAACCGGTCCGGTCCGGACGGGGCGGAGGCCATGCTGGTCCTGGCCACCACCTACGAGAAGCAGGGCCTGCTGGAGAAGGGCCTGGGGGCCGTGCGCCACGCCGAAGCCTTGCTCGGCCCCGACCCGAAGGCCAACGCCAGCCTCCGCGCCCAGGCCGCGCTCACCGAGGGCCGCATTCTGACCTCGGCCTCGAAGGTGAAGGAAGGCGTCGCCGCCTTCGACCGGGCGCTCGCCTACTACCGCGCCGCCGACGATGCGCCCGAGGGGGCCCTGGCCACCGTGCTGAACAACCGCGGCCTTCTGCTATCGGACGACGGCCAGTTCGCGGCGGCGGAGGCGTCCCTCAAGGAATCCCTGGACCTGTTCAGCAAGGAGCTGGGTCCAAACCACCTCTACACCGGCAAGGCCTGGTTCGCCCTGGCGCAGAATGCGTTCAACGCCGGCGACCTGCGCACCGCCCGCGGGCACATCGCCAACGCCCTGCGGATCGAGCGCGGCGTGCTGGACGCCGACAACCCGATCCTGGCGGACACCCTCTCGATGCAGGGCCAGATCTACCAGGGCCTGGGCCAGATGGCCGAGGCCGAACGGTCGCTGCGCGAGGCGGTCTCGATCTATCGCGAGGCCTTCGACGGCCCGCACTACCTGATCGGCATCGCCGAGGTGTACCTGGCGCTGATCGAGTCCCAGCGCGGCGCCACGGCCCAGGCCCTCGCCACCCTGGACGACGCCAAGCGCAACTACGACGCCAGCTACGGCAAGCTCCACCCCAACCACGGCGACCTGCTGGTCAACCGCGCCAAGGTCCTGGCCCGCGCCGGTCGCATCGAGCAGGCCCGCGCCGACTGCGCGGCGGGGATGACGATCCTGCGCGACACGCTCGGCGCCGACGCCAGCTTCACCAAGCAGATGGCCGGGGAATGCCGCGGCCTGGCGCCTGCCGGCCAGACCCGCGTCGCGACCGGCGGCTGACGCGGCTCAGTCCGCCGCAGGGTTCCGGGTCAGGCGATACAGCGGATAGACGCCGTAGCCCTTGGGCAGGGCGATCTTGCCCACGTAGTTGCAGTCGAACGGATGGTCCGTCTGCATCTCCAGCACCGCCGCGAAGGGCTCGGTGACATAGACCGCGCCCGACGGCGTCACCGGCTCGATCCGCGCCGCCCGGGAGACCTCGCTGCCGTAGTAGGTCGTCCGCCGGGTGACGGGATCGTAGCCGGAGTAGGTGGGGCCGTAGTGCAGGGCGATCCGCATGGCCGTGCCCTCGCGCACGCCCAACGCCTTGCAGTCCACCTTCTTCAGCTCCTCGCACAGGTCCAGCGCGGCCGCCGCGGCGGTGGGCGCGTCCTGGAACACCGCGAAGATCGCATCGCCCCAGGTGTTGCCCTGCCGGATCACGTCGCCGTGGCCCTCAAGCGTGCGGGCCGCCCGCACCATCACGTCTTCCCAGAAGAGGGGCAGGGCCCGCTCGTCCAGCTTCGAGAAGCCCGGGTAGTCGGTGAACATCAGCCCATAGACGCCGCGCTCCACGTCCGACTTCGGCGGCGGCGGGGGCATGACCGGGCGGACGAGGGTCGGGGCGATGACCACCTCGGCCCGGCCGCCGGTGGCGCGCCAGGCGCTGATGTCCGAGCCGCTGAGCGTGCGGTCGCCCCGCTCCTCCACGATCACCAGCTGGATCGCCTCGGCCTGCAGCTGGCGGGCCCGCAGCCGCGCCATGCCCATGGTCACCTTGGAGCCGTAGGCGAACTGCTCCATCTCGCCCATGTAGCTCATGTTGCTGGCGAAGGTCAGCGAGGCGGCCCGGTCCTTGATGGCGTGATAGCGCGCCACCCAGGTCTCGCCGGCTGGCGCCACCGACTGCTCCAGGAAGTCGGGCTCGGCGAAGGGCAGCACCACATGCACCTCGGCCCCGCGCTCCAGCAGCAGTTCGGCGATCAGGATGTCGCTGCCGGCGGCCAGGGCGCCGTAGCCGAAGCCCACGTCCTCCCGCGCGATCACCTCGCGCATGCGGGCGGCCAGGTCGGCCTCCAGCTCGGGAGAGCCGACGAAGATGTTGCCGCAGAACATGGCCACCTTGGGCGGCTCGATCAGCTCCAGCAGGCTGTCCATTCCATGTCCGTCGCCCTCGGCGGCGAGCAGGCGGCGCAGCTGCAGCACGGTGGTGGAGCGCGCGCCCACGTCGGCGTCCGGCGACTGCATGGCCCGCGTGAGGGCCTCGCGCGCGCCGTCCACGTCGCCAAGCACCGCCAAGGCCTCGGCCAGGGTCGCCAGCGAGAAATAGCCCGACCGGCGTTCCGGCGCCGTCTCGGCCGCCACGCGCCGCGCCAGCATCCGCGCCAGCCGCGGGCGCCCGGCGATCTTGGCCAGGGTGGCGGCGTTGATCGCCGGGTAGCTGGACTTCGACATCCGGAACACCTGGGCGTACAGCAGGCACGCCTCCAGCAGGCGGTTGCGATCGGGCGCCCCGGCGTCGAACGCCTGGTCCTTCAGCAGCCGCGCCTTCAGCGACAGCGGATCGACCCCGCCGATCTCCGCCAGCCGGTAGTCGTCATAGAGCTTCAGACCCCGTTCGGTGTCACCCAGGCGGGCCAGCGTCAGCACCTCCAGGTAATTGAGCTCGGGGTGCAGGGTGTCGCCGCGGCGCACGACCTCGTCGTAGGCGCCCAGGAGGTCGCCGCGCGCCAGGGCGGCGCGGACCGAGGCTGCCCGTCGTTCGGGGGTGGGCGGCGAGCTCACGCGGCCCAGCCCGTCCCACGGCCGGCGGGGGCAGGGGGCGAGGACGGCCTCTCAAGCGTCAAACCCCGCACGCGTACGCCGTCCCCTTGCTGCGACGAGCGGAGCGGCCTTCGAGGTCGCCCGGCATCGTCCCCCAGGTGGTAACGCTATAGTGACAAGGCGGCCTCGTCCATGGACCCCGCTCGCGGCGGGGTGGCGCCGCCGCGCTCCTGGGTTGGCTAGGCGACGGCGGGCTCAGGCGCCTCGGCCCGGCCATCGTAGACGGCCTGGTCCAGAATGCCCTGCTGCTTGGCCACGAGCGTCGGCACCAGCGCCTGACCGGCGACGTTCACCGCCGTGCGGCCCATGTCCAGGATCGGGTCGATGGCCAGCAGCAGCCCCACGCCCTCCAGCGGCAGGCCCAGGGTCGACAGGGTCAGCGTCAGCATCACCGTGGCGCCGGTCAGGCCCGCGGTCGCCGCCGAGCCGATGACCGAGACGAAGACGATCAGCAGATAGTCCTGCAACTGCAGCGGCACGCCGTAGAACTGAGCCACGAAGATCGCCGAGATCGCCGGATAGATCGCCGCGCAGCCGTCCATCTTGGTGGTCGCGCCCAGGGGCACGGCGAAGGCGGCATAGGCCCGTGGCACGCCCAGTCCGGTCTCGGTCACCGCCTCGGTGACCGGCAGGGTGCCGATCGACGAGCGCGAGACGAACCCCAGCTGCATCGCCGGCCAGGCCGCCCGGAAGAACCTGAGCGGGTTCAGGCCATGGGCCGCCAGAAGGGCCGGATAGACCACCAGCAGCACCAGGAAGAGGCCGACGTAGACCGCTACGGCGAACTGGCTGAGCTGGCCCAGGGCGTCCCAGCCGTACTTGGCCACCGCCGTGCCCAGCAGGCCGATCGTGCCGATGGGCGTCAGACGGATCACCCACCACAGCACCTTGCGCACCACCACCAGGGCCGAGGCGTTGAACGCCAGGAACGGCTTGCCGGCCTCGCCGGCCTTCAGCGCCGCCGTTCCCACCACCAGCGAGATCACCAGGATCTGCAGCACGTTGAACGACACGCTGGTCGCCGCCGCGCCGTCCGCAAGCTTGGTCGAGGCCGTGAGCCCCAGGAAGTTGGCCGGGATCAGGCCCGTGAGGAAGTCGAGCCATGTCCCTGTGGTGGCGGGCGCCTTCGCGGCCTCGGCGGCGACGCCGGCGTGCGCGCCCGGCTGCAGAACCACGCCCAGGGCGATGCCGATGCCCACGGCGATCAGGGCGGTGATCGCGAACCACAGCAGGGTCCGCCAGACGAGGCCCGCGGCGTTCTGGAGCTGGGCCAGGTTGGCGATGCTGGCCACGATGGCCGTGAACACCAGCGGCGGCACCAGCGCCTTGAGGAGCTGGACGAACGAGGCGCCCAGGATCCGCAAGGTCTCGGCCAGGCCGTGGCCCTGCTCGCCGGGCTCCACGCCCAACTGGCGCGCCAGGAAGCCCAGCGCCAGGCCGACGACCATCGCCGCCAGCACCTGAACGCCGAAGCCGCTGACGAAACGGGAACTCTTCGCGGACGTCGCCATCCCGCCAATGTAGGGGCCGCCCCGCCCCGCCGCCCGCGGAAAAGTCTGATCGAGCCTTCAGGGAATCTCTTTGCTCAAACCCTGGGCGCTCTTGCAGACGCGTTCAGGAATCCTGGGAGGCGGGGCAGGGCGGTCCGGCGCGCGTCAGCCGGCGCGCGCGTCCGCCGTGGCGATCCCCCGCGTCTTCCACAGCGACCAGCCAACGCCCGCGGCCAGCAGCGCCGCCGTGATCGCCAGGGAGTAGGCCGCCGGGAACTTCTCCCAACCCATGGCTTCGGCGAAGAAGACCTTGCCGCCGATGAACACCAGCAGCGCGGCCAGCGCCTGCTTCAGGTAGGCGAAGCGCGCCACCACCGCGGCCAGGGCGAAGTAGAGCGCCCGCAATCCCAGGATGGCGAAGATGTTGGACGTGTAGACGATGTACGGGTCGGTGGTGATGGAGAAGATCGCCGGCACCGAGTCCACCGCGAAGACCACGTCGGCGATCTCCACCATGACCAGCGCCATGAACAGGGGCGTGGCGAACCAGACCAGCTTCCCGCTGCGGTCGGCCTGCTTCACGAAGAAGAAGTGGCCGTGGAAGCCCTGGGTCAGCCGGATGCGGCGCGCGAGCCACCGATAGACGGGGCTGTCGTGCGGATCCTTGGGGGCGCTGTCCGCGAAGAACATCTTCACCCCCATCACGATCAGGAACGCCGCGAAGATCCAAAGCACCCAGGAGAAGCTGGACACGAGGGTGGCCCCGAAGCCGATCATGATCCCGCGCAGGACGATCACGCCCAGCACGCCCCAGAACAGCACCCGGTGCTGATAGGCGCGCGGGACGGCGAAGGCCGCGAAGATCGTGGCGATCACGAAGACATTGTCGAGCGCCAGGCTCTTTTCGATCAGGAAGCCGGTGACGTACTCCAGCCCGGACTGCCGTCCGAGCTCGGCCCACACCCAGGCGCCGAAGCCGAGGCCCAGAGCGATATAGCCGGCGGACAGCAGCAGGCTCTCGCGCACCCCGATTTCGTGCTGATCGCGGTGCAGTACGCCCAGGTCGAGCGTGAGCAGGAACGCGACCAGCCCGGCGAAGGCCAGCCACATCCAGAGCGGCTGGCCGAGTACGGCCGCCGTCAGAAGATCGGTCATTTCAAGATTTCCAGGAAGAGGGGGAGGCGCGGCTCCGCGCCTCCCCAAGGCGTCAGGCGTGGCTCATGCGGACGGTGACGGGCGCGAGCCCGGCCTCGGCCAGGAACAGCTCGTCCTTCACCTGCAGCTTGCGTCGCTTCAGGTCCTGGATCGCGAGCTGGTCGGGGGCCGGCTTGGCCTGCTCCCTGCGGATCAGCTGTTCGAGCTGCCGATGCCGGTGGCGCAGACGCCAGATGCGATGGTGGTTCATGTTGCTCCTCCGTTTGGAGGCGCGCCCGGAGCCCAGATGGGGGGCAAGCTGGGGGAGAGCAACCGATCCGGACCCCAGGCGCACCTGTGCGGTCCGACATCACGATCGCAGTCGATCGTCAGAGGGGCCCGGTCCCGCAAGACCGAGATTGGAGCGCCGGTAAAGCTCCGCAAGCCCCGCCCCCGCAATTTTTTCGGGCGCGAGCAGTCATCCGCTCCCCCTGGTCGTCATCCCGGGCGGAGCGCTCGCCAGAGCGCGGAGACCCGGGACCCAGCAGACGGGACCCTGAAGCTGCGTCACGATGGATGACGCAAGCCGCGTCACGGCCTAGCTTTCACCGATGGTTGGGCAGGACGCCTTCATCGCTGTCTACATCCTGGCGAGCACTCGCAACGGAACGCTCTACACCGGTGTGACGAGCACGCTTATGGCGCGTATCCGTCAGCACAAGCTCGGGACCTTTGAAGGCTTCACCAAGACCTACGGCTGCAAGACCCTGGTCTGGTACGAGGCCCATGCCGTGATGGCAGAGGCGATCCGGCGCGAGAAGCAGATCAAGCGCTGGCGGCGCGACTGGAAGCTGCAGCTGATCGAGGCTGAGAACCCCGAATGGCGCGATCTATCCGACCACTGGTTCGAGGAGCCGGAAGGACCGCTGTCGTGGCTGCAGCGCCCTTAGCGAAGCGTCGGCGGCGTGTGCGGCTGGGTCCCGGGTCTGCGCGCTCTGGCGAGCGCTACGCCCGGGATGACGAGGGTGGGCGGCGAGGGGCCGGCGCCCGCAGTGGATCGGTTTCTCCCGTAGGCCCTCCGCCTGATAGCTGACGTTTGCGCTTTCGGCCTCGGAGCGGCCATTGGCACCGTCCGCTGAGGGTGGCTTGCGGACACACACGCCCATAGTCTGGGCTATGCCCTCGGCTTCCCCATGCTGGTTCCCGATCGAGACCGAACGCCTGCGGCTGCGAGAGTTTGGGGTCAACGACCTCGATGACGTCCACGCCTATGCGTCGGACGTGGACACGGTCCGCTTCATGGAATGGGGTCCGAATACAGCAGAGATCAGCCGCGAGCGGCTCCGCCTAACCCTCGACGAGCAGGCCGTGTGGCCGCGTCGCGAGGTCAATCTGGCCGTAGAGCTGATTGAGGCCAACCGCGTGATCGGGTCAGTGAGGCTAGGCGTCGACCAGAACGGCGGCGGCGATATGGGCTATGTCTTCGGCAGCGCTTGGTGGGGCAATGGGTACGGCTATGAGGCGGGGTCAGCCCTTCTGCGCACGGCCTTCTCGACTCTCGGCCTGCACCGCATCTGGGCAAGCTGCGATGCGCGAAACACTGCCTCGGTCGCCCTGCTGGAAAAGCTCGGCATGCGCCGTGAGGGCACGTTGCTCAGGGACCGAAGGGTACGCGACGGTTGGCGCGACACTCACCTCTACGCTCTGCTCAGCGAGGAATGGAAAGGCTGACGGCGTCGTTGCAGGCGCTACAAGCAATGTCCGCGTTGGGTCGCGAACCGCCTTTGCGACGCTGCTGCATTGCGGACCTTGGCCGAGGCGCCCCGTAGCGGACCTCGCCAGCGTCACGACCGGGTGGTTAGCGGACTTTGGGCTCCACGGTGGGCGCGCTCGAAACCGGCTTGGTCTCGGACAGGGCTTCAGCATCGAGCTGCTCAGCGTGTTTCGCAAGGGAGGCTGGCGCGAGGTGGGCTTGCGTTAGGGCGGTCGACCAAGGGTTCATGCCAATGCAATGGCCGCTCAGATTGCCACATTGGCGAAGCTCGCCCGTCCGGCTGTCGATAGCAACGATCACGTAACTGTCGTCTGCGATCCGCGCCGCGCCCGCTTCTTTCGGTGCGGGCCCCACCAGTTGCTTCCACATTCGATCAGCTTGGTAGAGCCCTACTCCGGCGTAGCGACCAGCACCGTGACCTGGTCCGCTTCCGGTCAGTTCGGATCGGCTGCATCCAGTGAGAACTAGGCCTGCGGTCGCCACGAATACGAGCGAGTGCTTCACGGTGGCTCCTCCAGTCGCGGGGAAGTTGGCACTTCACGAACGCGTGATCAAGGTGGGGCCATCTGTTAGGGTCTGCAACGGGTCGGCTCCCGTCAGCGACTCGGCGCCGTGAAGCCGACGTTCGCCAATCTGCTCGTCAACTGACGCTCTGGCTGCGCAGGGCGGAAAGGGGCTTCACCTCCCCTGCGAAGCGGGGGAGGGGGACCGGACGCCGACCCCGGCCTTGAGCCGGGGGAAGAGCGGCTGGTGGAGCAACCATGTTTCAGGTGGTGGGCGTTGCGGACCATGGGTTGCCCCGTGCGAGCACCAGGTTGGCGGCTTC